>NZ_JBOITL010000022.1:0-192234 GCF_050717515.1 Clostridium sp.
TATTTAAAAACAGGTGAGTACCCTATAAAAATATAAAAAGAATACCCTTATATCACAATTGTGACATTAAGGGTATTCTTAAGGCTCTTTTTTTAAAATGTCCTTGACACAGGGTCCACTTTATTTTGCAGGGCTTTTTTAGGGTATTATACTATTTCATAAGTTTCTTTAGCCATTTAATTTTATCATTGTATGGCGCATATCTAATCTTAATATCTATAATATTACTCTTCTTTATTACACTTTTTTTATGTGAAAATAGATCAAAGCTTCCTTTACCATGGTAGGACCCCATACCACTAGCCCCTACTCCACCAAAAGGTGCATATGCAGATGCCACATGTATAATTGTATCATTTATACACCCTCCACCATAAGAAATCATTTTTATTACTCTTTCTTGGTGCTTTTTGTTATCAGAAAAGAAATATAATGCAAGAGGCTTAGGCTTTGAGTTAACCGTTTTTATAACTTCCTCTAAGTCTTCAAATTCTATAACTGGAATTATGGGTCCAAATATTTCATCTAACATAACTGGATCTCCCCAACTTATATTATCGATAATAGTTGGTGCCATATAGCGTTCTTCCTTATTGTACTCTCCTCCAGTCACAATATGACCTTTATCCAAAAGCCCTATAAGCCTTTCAAATTGTCTTTCATTTACTATTCTTGGGAAGTCCTTGCTTTTTGATGGGTCTTCTCCGAAAAACTCTTTTATACAACCCACTATTTCATTTAAAAGCTCTTTCTTAACACTTTTGTGAACTAGTAAATAATCTGGTGCAACACAAGTTTGTCCCGCATTTAAAAATTTACCCCAAGTTATTCTTTTTGCAGCTAGTTTTATATCAGAATCCGCATCCACTATACAAGGACTTTTTCCACCTAATTCTAAAGTTACAGGAGTAAGATGCCTTGAAGCTTTCTCCATTACGACTTTACCAACAGGTACACTCCCTGTAAAGAATATATAGTCAAACTCTTCTTCTAGTAGTGCTTGAATAGATTCTCTGCCCCCATAAGGTTCAACCACACAAGCAAATTCTTCTGAAAAACATTCTTTAATAATTTTACCAATAACTTCAGTTGTTTTAGGAGAATATTTTGCTGGCTTTAACATAGAACAGTTTCCAGCAGCTATGGAGCCAATCAATGGTGCCATTGTTAATTGGAATGGATAATTCCATGGAGAAATAATTAGACTTACTCCATAAGGCTCTGAATAAATATAACTAGAAGATAAAAAATGTGTTAATGGAGTTCTTACTTTTTTAGTTTTTGACCAGGACCTTAAATGTTTCATAACAAAACTTATTTCTTCTAGAACTATTCCTATTTCAGTAGCATAAGCTTCAAATTCAGATTTATGCAAATCGGACCACAATGCCTCTAATATTTGCTTTTCATTTTTTTGTATAGACTTTTTTAAGTTATTTAATTTCTCCAATCGAAAATTTATATCTCTTGTAGCTCCTGTATGAAAATAGGCCCTTTGCTTTTCTAAAACCATCTGTATATTGTTCATTATTTAGCTCTCCCCCTATAACATTATTTTATAAACATACCTAATTATCTAATAATACAATTTTTTTCTATAGAATTTAATAGTCCTTTCAACATGCTTACTGAGTCTCTGAGAGTTAAAAAATAATAATTTCCTGTACCTCTTTGCTCCATATCTATAAGTCCAGTCTGCTTTAAACTCTTAAGATGATGTGAAATAGCTGGCCTAGATAATGGTAATTTTTCTGCAAGCTGATTGACATTTAAGCTTTCATTTTCTGCTAAGGCTAAAATAATATCTTGCCTTGTTGTATCAGATAAAACTTGTAGTAAAGGGATTGCCTCCCTAAACATATTCAAGGTTTCCGCGTGAGGACTTTTTTCATTACTCATAATTACACTCCGTTCTTTTGTTTAATCCATTAAACATAGTCTATTCTCTTTTATCCTATTTGTCAATACATGGTTATGATTCAACTTCCAGTAGATTTATAATGTTTAACTCCAAATTTAAACACTTGCAATGCAAGAGTGTAAAAAACTATTCCTACAAATGGTGATACCCAAGGTAACCAAAACGGCGAATTTAAAGGATCAGTTTTATTTAAAATTCCCATGGCTGGGAAATAATTAACACAAGCCAGTGGAACTACAAATATAAAAAACTTTCTAAACCAAGAATCATATATAGTTACAGGAAATTGAGCTATCTCGACTCCTCCATATGTAACCATATTAACAACCTCAAGGCTCTGCACAGACCAAAAGGATATGGTTGCTTGAAGCACAAATAATCCTGAAAACAAAAATGCTCCTCCAAAGATTGAAATAATTATAAGCATAACCTTAATAAAGCTTAAGCTATTATTTAAGGACCACATAGCCCAAAGGAGTACTACAAACCCCTGTGTAAATCTACCTATTCTCATCAATTGAAATTCTTGCCCAACAATTTGAAGTACAAGACTTCTCGGTCTCAAAAGCATTCTATCAAATTCACCTGTTCTAACTTGACGTTCAAAGGTATCAAAGCCTCTAGCTGCCGTTTCTGCTATAGCAAAAGCCATGTGTATCATTCCATAGAAAAGCGCAATCTCAGGTAAATTCCACCCTTTTATAGCACCAAACCTATCAAATAAAACCCAAATACCTATAAAATCTATAAAGGTTATTGCAAACTGAGCTATAGCCATCATTATAAAGGATGCCTTGTATTGCATTTGACTTTGAATTGAAACACTTATATATCTTAAATAAAGTTTAATAGCATTCTTCAATTATTAACCTCCTTGTACCTCAACACGTTTTAGTCCTCGTGAAATTAACCATTTCCCATATAAAATTAATATACATGTCCAAATGAGCTGATGAAAAAGGAATGGTAATATACTACTTGGCTTTATATGCCCTAAATAAAATCTCATAGGTGTATCTACGAGCCCACTAAAAGGAAGTACTTTAAGTATTGGCTGCATCCAGGTGGGGAACAATGGCAATGGCACTATCATACCAGAAAAAATCATGACTACTGAAGGCAATAATCTTTTAATTCCATCGCCTGATATAGTCCAGAGCATTGAAATGTTTAATAAATTGGTTATGGAGCAGGAAAGCATCAACGCACCAAATGTAACCAAAATCCAGGCTCCAAAGGAAGCAAATGAATTTGGTGGCTGCATACTATACTTTTGTGGCAAGCAAAACAAAGTAACTATAAATAGTGGTATTGCGCGAAGTAAGGTGGGTGCAGTTCTCAGTGCAAATGCCCTACAAAACCAATGATTATATAAATCTAAAGGTCTGCACAATTCATAAGCCACATTACCAGAGCTAATCATTTGCTGAATTTCAGCATCTCCATTCCAAGGTTGTATCCCTAAGAGCGCTTGACTAATCCATATATATGTAACTGTTTGCACATAGGACATAGGTTGGCTAGCTGTAGTTGAGGCATAAAATGCCGCAATAACCATAACTCTAACAAACCCAAATAAAAATTGTGTACAAATCCCCGCTATAGCTGCAACTCTATACTGTATTAATAACATAAATCTTAATTTTACAATGGATACATATGCTCTCATATCTTAAATTCTCCATAAAATTTAGCAATTACTTCATCTATAGGTGGATTTTCAATAAATAAATCTTTTATCTTATATTTAGATGATATATTTCCTATTAATTGTGCTGGTGTTATTTTGTCTGGATTAAAATCTAAATAAGCTCTATTCCCTTCTACTTTTACTACTTTAGCTTCCTCTATAGATATCTCCGTAATTTGCTCTTCTAAGTCTATTATTAGTCTTCGTTCTTTAGAGACTGTATTTCTAATCTCATTAATAGTTCCATCTAAAAGAATTTGCCCTTTCCCAATTACCATAACTCTAGAACATAATGCCTCGATATCATCCATATCATGAGTAGTTAAAATAACAGTTGTTTCATGTTTTTTGTTAAGTTCTTTTATAAATTCTCGCACCGCCAGTTTTGATACAGCATCCAGGCCAATAGTTGGTTCATCAAGAAAGAGAATTGGTGGTGTATGAAGTAATGATGCTGATATTTCACATCGCATCCTTTGACCTAAACTTAATTGACGTACAGGAACTTCTAATATTTGCTGAAGGTTTAATCTTTCAACTAACTCATCCTTAGTAATCTTATACTGTTTTTCAGGTACATTATATATGTCCTTCAAAAGTTCAAAAGAATCAATAACAGGCAGATCCCACCATAGCTGGGAACGTTGTCCGAATACAACTCCTATGTTTTTAACGTGAGAAATTCTATTTTTCCAAGGTATATTACCTAAAACCTCACAACGTCCTGAATCTGGAACAAGAATTCCACTTAACACTTTAACTGTAGTGGATTTCCCAGCTCCATTAGGGCCAATATAGCCTACTAATTCTCCTTCCTCCATTTTAAATGAAATTCCTTCCAACGCGTTTACAGTACTATATTCCCTATGAATAAGCCCTTTTGTGGCATTCCATAAACCTGTTTTTCGTTTAGCTATTTGAAATGTTTTTACTAAGTTTTTGACAATGATTTGTGACATAATACCCCCCTTTGTGTTTTTCATTATTTTTACATTTAAAAATAGCAGAATTTTATACTACCAAAATAATCTACTAATGTAAATACTTATATTTATGTATTTTAGTTTCACTTTTTATAATTATATTGCGTAAAAGCATTAATCTTTGGTAACACTAACTAGGAAAATTTATTTTGGAGGTATGTATAATGAAAAATTTTCTAGTTTCGGCTATAGTAGATATAATAATAATATTCTCTTCTTATTTTCTATTTAGAAGTGTTATAAGCGGCCCAACTCGTCATAGATTATATGAAAAATTTATGAGTTCTTTTGCAAAATTTATAATTATTATTTTTGTAGCTAGCGCATCAGTCACTGCTCTTACTGCACTAGTTTTGTACAAAACAAGATATATAGTATATATCAACGTAGTAGCCCCTGCCTTAGTGTCTATACTAGTAGGTTTCATTATGTCTACTGTACCTACCAGAGGTGTTGGCGATAAAGAGAGGGATGTTAAAAAATAATAGAAATAGAGCAGTGTTTCAGATGATGTTGTCTTAATATCATCTGAAACACTGCTCTATTTTTTTAAATAATTTTACAATACATAAATCCTATATTTCTTGCATATGGAAAAATACTTGTAAATACTGTTGACATTTATACCTTCCTATTATATAATAAAGAAGTCATCGGGGTGTAGCGCAGCTGGGAGCGCGCGTGGTTTGGGACCATGAGGTCGCAGGTTCAATCCCTGTCACCCCGACCAAAAAAAGAGTTGTCTAACGGCAACTCTTTTTTTATTGTTAATTTTTCATGCTTTAAGTATAAAACCACTCCTTTTTCACAAGATAAACAATATTATACTATTTTATTGTTTTTTCTAAATATTATGCCAACATTATTACGTGGCTAATAACAACTTAGGAGTGATTATTTTGAATGAAATCTATAATGAAATTTTTAAGACCCTAATTAAATCCTATCATGAAGATAATTTTGAAAATAAGCTACATGAGTTACTGTCAAAAGATAATATTAATAAAACTGAGTTAAGTTCTATAATTTCTTCACTTTGTGGTGTTGATGTAGTCTTTTCAACTAATTATATAGAAGATTTAAAACAAGCTATCCAGTGTTATGAATCAAATCACAAAATTGTAAATAAAGTTAAACATTGTGACATGGAGTGTGCAGATAAGCATGGAAAAACCCTTTGTCAAGCTTCTTGCCCATTCGATGCTATATTAATTGATAGTAAATGTAACACTACCTATATTGATAATGATAAATGCATAGACTGTGGATTTTGCATAGATGCATGTCCTACTGGCGCCTTAATGGATAAAGTAGAATTTATTCCCCTTTTAAATTTGTTAAAAGATAATTCTACAGTGATAGCCGCTGTAGCTCCTGCCATTACTGGACAATTTGGAGAAAATGTTGGTATAGATAATCTTAGAACTGCCTTTAAAAAAATTGGGTTCACAGATATGGTTGAAGTTGCTTTTTTCGCAGATATGCTTACATTAAAAGAGGCTATCGAATTTGATGAACATGTCAAAGGAAAAGAAGATTTAATGATTACCTCTTGCTGTTGTCCTATGTGGGTAGGAATGTTAAAGAAGGTATACCATAATTTAGTTACACATGTATCTCCCTCCATTTCTCCTATGATTGCTGCTGGTAGAATTTTAAAACAACTAAATCCTGACTGCAAAGTAGTCTTTATAGGACCCTGCATTGCAAAAAAAGGCGAAGCAAAGGATCGGGACATTTTAGGTGACATAGATTATGTGCTTACCTTCTCCGAACTTAAGGATATTTTTGATACATTAAATATTGAGCCTGAAAAACTTCAAGCAGATATATCTAGTGAATATGCTTCTAGGGGCGGTAGGCTTTATGCCAGGACGGGAGGCGTATCTATAGCTATTGGAGAGGTTATCGAAAGATTATTTCCTGAAAAATACAATTTATTTAATCCTATTCAAGGAAACGGTGTGAAAGAATGTAAAGAATTGCTTACTAAAGCTCAAAGCGATGAAATTAACGCAAATTTTTTAGAAGGAATGGGCTGTGTTGGTGGTTGCGTTGGAGGACCTAAATCATTAATCCATGCAAGTTCGGGAAAAGTTAGAGTAGATGAATTCGCAGAAAATTCAAAGATTAGAGTATCCATAGATAGCGATTGTATGAATGAAATCCTAAATAGAATTGGAATTAATAGTGCTGCGGATTTTAAAGATAAAGATAAGACCAAAATATTTCACAGAGAGTTTTAGTAAATATTTTACAATATAAATTAGAGCTAAAATATGATACAATATTAAGTAATTAAAAAATAATTTACTGTGCAGATGGGAGGGTTTTATGAAAGCGTTATTTGAATATATAAGTCATAGAGACATTAACATACTTAGAATTATAAATAATTCTTGGAAGTGTAGGTTCTTAGATATTGTAATGCCATCTATGACTTACTTAGGATCTTTTTCTTTTATGTTTATATTTTGCGCTGTTCTCTTTTTGTTAGGTAATACACTGATTCACGTCATGGCTATTCGCGCTATGATTTCTATAACAATCAGTACTGGCATTGGTAAGCTTCTTAAGATAAGCGTTACTAGATTAAGACCTTTTATAAATATCCCAAATTTAAATATAAAAAAAATAGGTATAGATAAATACTCCTTCCCATCAGGTCATACTACCGGTGCATTTTCATTAGCTGTGATAATAGCCTTATATTTCCCTATTTTTGGATTTATAACTATACCCTTAGCATGTTGTGTAGGGATTTCAAGAATGTATATAGGGGTTCATTACCCTACAGATGTGATTGTGGGTGCTTTTTTAGGAATTACCTGTTCTTTTCTTACTTACAGATTTTTTTAAGACCTATAAAAATAATTAGGAGCAGCTACCAGCTCAATTTTCCTGGTAGCTGTTATTAATTAATGCCCATAACTCCTTTTCAAATCTCAGTATATTACTATATTTATTCATGTTATAATTTTATAAGAGGTGATTAAATGCTAACAAATATTAAAGCTGCAATTTTTGATTTAGATGGTACCCTTATCGACTCTATGTGGGTTTGGGGCAAAATAGATGAAGATTATTTTAGAATTAGAAATATGGATCTACCTTCCAATCTAAAAAGCCAAATAGAACATCTTAGCTTTGATGACACTGCAGCATATTTTAAAAGTAATTTTGGTATATTAGATACTATAGAAGAAATTAAAAAGGAATGGACGGATTTTGCCTATGTAGAATATCTTAACAATGTAAAGTTAAAGCCTGGAGTAGTTGAGTTTTTATCTCTACTTAAAACTTTGAATATAAAAATTGGACTTGCTACAAGTAATAGTAAAGAACTGCTAGAAGCTGTTCTTCAGGCTAATGGTATCTATCACTATTTTGATTCTATAACTCTTACGAGTGAAGTATCTAGGGGTAAAAACTTTCCTGATGTATATTTACTTGCCGCTGAAAGATTAGGTGTAGAGCCGACAGAATGTATTGTATTTGAAGATATACTCCCTGCAGTTAAAGGTGCAAAAGCTGCTGGAATGAAGGTAGTAGGTGTATATGATGATTTTTCCAAAGAACAAAAAGAAGATATTATTAATCATGCAGATCTATTTATAATTGAATATCATGAATTAACTACAGCCATTTAAAACTCATGTAATTACATGGGTTTTTTTTATGAATTTTTTGGTTTTCTATAGAATAGTATATACTAAGCATAAATATAACATATGCACAAATTTTTGAGTTAACCTCTATTATATTAATACATAGTTGTTTTAAATAAGTACTTTTGAAGGAGAGATACTATTGAATATTTTTATAATCTCAGTTCTTTTGATATGTTTTGGCGTATATTATACTTTAATGAACCAAAAATTATCAACGCAAAAAACTCAACTAAAGATTATTTCTAGACAAAATAGAGAATTCAAATCAAAAATTGCAAGCGCGCGAAGTGCTGAGGGACCTATTATAATAAAATACAAGGCACCACTCTTTAAATCAGGAACTACAAAAGAGGCTTGCAGTCTATATCTAAGCCCTATGGAAAATTCACCAGTTCTATCTAATCTAGTTAAAAGCACTTCCGTAGAAATTCAAGATTGTGCTGAGATTTTTGATATTTCATGGTATGAGGTATCTATAAAATCTCAGACTAACATTAATAATAGAGGGTGGATAAAAAAAGATATCATAATTACCCAAGATGACACTGTTAATAACCAAGAAGATACAGTTTCTTAAAATCAGCAAAAGGCATATATTTTTAAAATATATGCCTTTTAAAATTAATCTAACATTAATCTTTTTTATGTGTCTTTTTATTATGTTTAGTTCCTAAATTATTTACCTTTTTCTCCTTTTCTTGTTGGCTTGCACAAGAAGGATCCTTTTTTTCACCCATAGCATTTATACCTCCCTTGATAAAAATTTAATTCTAGTATAACCCTACTATTTTGTTCAATATACAAATAATAATGCTATGAAATTAATAGCAAAAACTAAAAGCATCCATTCACGAAGGATTATATTGACAATTATTGCTTAATTACATAAAATAGGATTAATTATTAGTTTTATATTGTATAATTGTAAAATTTTAAAAGTCATTGGGAAACACTTTAAAAATAAACAATGTTTTAACATCAAAATCAGAAAGGAGACAATATGAATAAGCCAAAAATTATGATTTTAGGTACCTTCCACTTTGGTACTGAAGAAGGCACTAAAATTATTAAAATTCAAAATGAAAATCGTCAAAATGAATTAGAAGAAATTACAAAAAAAATTTCACAATTTAACCCTAATAAATTATGTATTGAATTAAGACCTAGTGAAGAAGAAAAACACAATGAACTTTTTCAAGAATTTTTACATAAACCAAATTTGGATTTAAGTAACAGTTTATCTAAAATCAGTATAAAAGGAGCCGATTATAACATTACTAATCATATAGATGAACGCATTAAGTTTGCATTCAACTTAGCTAAATACAATAAAATTAATCATATATATGGTATTGACTACTACGATGGTTGGACTCAACCCCTTGTATTTGAGAAAGCAAAGGAAAATGATGCTTTATACCAAAAACTCAATGAATCATTTATGGAATTTGCAAATAAATATTATGACATGTTTACTGAAGAAACCAGTATAGAAAAAATATATAGATTTTTAAATAATAAAGAAACTAATGAATTGCAGCATACAACTTCATTTTTACCCTTTAATTATATCGAAATAGGAGAAGACTCCGTAGGAATTGATTTTGTTGCTTCATGGTATAAACGAAATCTTCATATTTTCTCTAATTTAAAGCATATTTGTAATAGTGACGACCGTATATTAGTCTTATATGGAGGAGGCCATTTAAAACTGTTAAGGGACTTTATTAATGATTCGCTTGATTTAGACTATGTAGAATCTTTAGACTATTTACTTTAAGAAATCCCCTTAAATAATTGTTATCTTTTCTAAACAGGAGCAAAGTGTACTACTTCACATTATCAAGTAGTTTTTTATTATTTATAAAATATTGTTACATTTAATGAATTTGCAATAAAAAAATACACCCAATTAAGAGTGTATCACTACATCACAAAGCCCATTTTTAATTAATATGATAAAAGAGCTAGTTGTATAAACTAACTCTTTTATTATGGAACTACTAAACTATTTTAGTTGTCCACTCTTCGCAATCCCATACATCTGTTACTACGTCCTGATAGAATTCAGGTTCATGACAAACTAAGAGTATACTTCCTGTATATTCTTTTAGGGCTCTTTTTAACTCATCTTTAGCATCTACATCTAAGTGATTGGTAGGTTCGTCTAGGATTAATATATTTGTTTCCCTGTTTAGAAGTTTCGCAAGTCTTACCTTTGCTTGCTCTCCACCACTAAGCACAGTAACTTTACTTTCAATATGCTTTGTAGTAAGTCCGCACTTAGCAAGTGCAGATCTTACCTCACCTTGAGTGAAGCTAGGGAATTCTTGCCAAAATTCTTCAATACAATTATTGCGGTTGACTCCCTTTATTTCTTGTTCATAGTATCCTATATATTGATAATCTCCTAAGTTTGTATGACCCGAAAGAGCTTTTATATCACCCATAAGACTCTTTAATAGTGTTGTTTTTCCAACACCATTAGCACCAGTTAAAGCAATCTTTTGTCCTCTTTCCATATATAAATCTAAGGGCTTAGATAATGGGCTATCATATCCAGTAACTAAATCCACAGTTTTAAATATTATTTTCCCTGAAGCTCTTGCAGATTTAAAATTAAATTGTGGTTTTGGTTTATCTTTTGTAACTTCTATTCTATCAATTTTATCCAATTTCTTTTGTCTTGATTTTGCCATTCCACTAGTAGAAGCTCTTGCTTTATTTTTAGCAACAAAAACCTCTAGTCTAGTAATTTCCTTTTGCTGTCTTTCATAATCAGCTTCCATTTGTAGCCTTTTAGCCTCATGAATCCTCAAAAATTCTTCATAAGAGCCTATATATCTAGTTAACTTTTTATTTTCTACATGATATATTATATTAATTGCACCTTTTAGGAATTCAATATCATGGGATATTAGGATAAATGCGCTTTCATAATTTTGAAGATACCTCTTAAGCCACTCTACATGCTGCTCATCCAAAAAGTTAGTAGGCTCATCCAGAAGCAAAACATCTGGAGCTTCTAATAAAAGTTTTACAAGAAGAACTTTCGTCCTTTGTCCTCCACTTAAATCTGCAACATCATTTTCAAGGCCAACATCTTTAAGTCCAATTCCTGCAGCTACCTCATCTATTTTAGAATCAATAGCGTAGAATCCATTATTATCCAACTGATCTTGTATTGTTCCCATTCTATCTAATAATTTTTCTAGCTCCTCAGGTGATGCATCTCCCATCTTGTCTGTTACACCTATCATTTCCTCTTCTAAGTCAAAAAGATATTTAAAGGCCTCCCTTAAAACTTCCCGAATAGTTTTTCCTTTTTCCAAAACGGTATGCTGATCCATATACCCTACTCTTACGCTGCTTGACCATTGAACTTCCCCTTCATCTGGCATAAGCTTACCTGTAATAATATTCATAAAGGTTGATTTACCTTCTCCGTTAGCTCCTATAAGCGCTATGTGTTCGCCTTTAAGTAATCTAAAAGATACATCTTCAAATATTGATCTGTCACCAAATCCATGGCTCATGTTTTTTACTACTAATCTACTCATTTGTTTTTCTCCTTAATATAGTGTAATTTTTATATTTTTATTTTTTTATATTTAAAAAGTATTTCTACTCATACACTTATTTGTTTTTAATAACTGGATATTATATATGAATTCTCAACCAAAGAAAATTCCTCCAGTTTTTATCTAAATACCCTTAATCCAAGTGTGCATTTAAAAATGGCACATATATTAGTGTAATTTATAACTGCACTTTTGTCAAAAGAATTTTATGGATTTTATATTAGAAGTTAATTCAATGTGGTATACTACTATAGATAAATAACTTGATATTTTCAATTAAAAATCACTTTATTACCCTAAACATATAGATGGTGTTAACACTATCTAACAATACAGGAGGAATTTAAAATGAGTTGTAAATTTTACTTATATAGAGGTAAAGGCAGAAATGCAGAAAATGGTCACCTTTGGATATATGCCAACGAAATCGAAAACGTTGATGGTGAATATGAAAATGGAGATATAATTGAAGCCTATAATTTTAGAGGAGAGTTTATTGGAAAAGGCTTTATAAACGACGTTTCTAAAATTGCCATAAGAATAATGACCAGAGATATTACCGAAGAAATAAATGAAGAGTTTTTCAGAAAAAAACTTCGTGCTGCTTGGACATATAGACAAACAGTTATAGATACTTCTAGTTGTAGATTCTTGTTTGGAGAAGCAGATTTTGTACCTGGAATGATTATAGATAAATATGAAGACTATTATGTTATTCAATCTTTAGCACTAGGTATAGATAAATATAAAGATATAATTGTTAAGCTACTAACAGATGAATATAATGCAAAGGGCGTATATGAAAGAAGTGACGCTAGAGTACGCGAACTTGAAGGTATGCAGCAGACAAAAGGCTTTTTAACAGAGCCCTTCGATACTAATTTAGAAATTATTGAAAACGGTGTTAAATATAACGTTGACATCGAAAATGGCCAAAAGACTGGATTTTTCCTAGATCAAAAGGAAAACAGAGCGGCTATCCAGAGATTATGCAAGGATGCTGATGTTTTAGATTGTTTTACTCACACAGGTTCTTTTGCACTTAATGCAGGTATAGCTGGTGCTAAAAGTGTACTTGGAGTAGATATTTCTGATTATGCAGTAGAATGCTCTAGAAAAAATGCAGAGCTTAACGGACTTTCAGATATAGTTAAATTTGAATCCCATAATGCCTTTGACGTGCTACGCGAATGGTCTAGAGAAGGAAGACAATACGATGTAGTAATACTAGATCCACCTGCATTTACAAAGTCCCGTTCTACTATAGATGGTGCTACAAGAGGATATAAAGAAATAAATCTACGTGGTATTAAATTGGTTAAGCCGGGCGGATATTTTGTAACTTGCTCTTGCTCTCATTTTATGTACCCTGATTTATTTAGAGATACCATAGCTGAAGCTGCATTAGATGCTAAAAGAACTCTTAGACAAGTAGAGTTCAGAACTCAAGCAGCAGATCATCCTATACTATGGAATTCTGATGAATCTTACTACTTAAAATTCTATATATTCCAAGTGGTTTAAAAGAAAAAAAGTATATATTACTACAAATGCTTTCCCTTTGCTTTAGTAATTCTAAAATTTATTTTAAAATTACTAAAGCTTATTCAAATGCATTTTACGTAATATATACTTTTTTAACGCGCTTAAAGTTAAATCTTATTTTATCCTTTAGGCCTATTTTAATGGTATTTCAAACTCCAAAAGAAATTTTGATTCTGAAAGTTCCCTTGTTGCAACTTTAATTTTCTTATTCTTATTAATACGAAAACACTCTAATATATATGAACCATCTATATTCCTTTGAGTGGATTGTCTAGGGTTATCAAGGTTATTACCTTTTTTATCTTCTACCCAAACACACAGCCCATTGCCATATGGGTCATTACCCTTATAAGTATAATGTACTAAAGTTTTATCCTTTAGATATTCTATTTTGTTTACAGAAACTTGCCCTCCTTTATCACCCTGTGAAAGAATAATCGGAAATTTATCTTCTACTTTTACTTTTACATCTATAATTTCAGATCCCGCGTTTTCATTTCTATCGCTTACTTTTATAACAAAATGTTTAGGATTATTATTTAGGGGCTCAAATGTATATTCTTGGTTCATAATACTACCTTCGCCAAGTCCACTTCCGCTTAAAGGTTTTAGCACATTACCGTAGTTATCTATTACCTGATAACTGTAAAATTTTTCTCTTGGTAAATTGGTTTCAATAATATTTAACTTTATTGTAGTATCCGAAACAAGTATTTTTTCTATAGTTATACTTCCTTTTCCTATTGGTTTAGTAACCATCGGAGTTGTAACTTTAGAATTAACCGAAGATTTTTGTTTTTTTACAGGAATATTTTTAAATTCCCAGTTACCTTTTGTATTTCCTATCTTATTAAGTAATACTGTAAGTTTAAAATTTTCTGGTAGTTCACTTGTAGGACTAACATTAATTACTCCTGCATAAGTGTTTTTTGTTACCGCGCTTCCAGTATAGGACATTGCGGCGTTTATAGGCGTATCATTAACCAGCAAATCAGACTTGCCAAGTTCTCCAATGTTATTACCTTCCATAGTATATCCAACAGACATCCTTGCACCATCATAAAGTATGTCTCTGATTGTAACTTTTATACCTTTATCTACTTTTGGTTGCCCTACTAATGACGATACCCCTTTTTCACTGGCAAGTTTTAATCCTTTATCTCCAAACAATTTAAATACGGAACCTATTACTGGAATATTACTTAGAGTATTAGCCATTACTGGTGATATCGTAGCTGAAATAGTTAAAACTGTTAACGTTACGGCGGCCGCGGCTATGGACTGTCTTACCCTTTTATTTTTAAGAATTTTGCTTCCATGTTTTCTTTTTTTATTCTCTATTTTCTTTTCAGGTAATAGGGCCAGAGTCTTGTCTATCCTGTCTAAAACCACAGGTGGTAAATTAGTTTTACTGTTCTTTGCCTTGTTTATAAATTCCATATCGAATAGCTTATCTTTCATAGCATTCACTCCCATCAAAGTGGTTATTCAAAATACCTTTAAGTTTTAATCGTGCTCTTGAAAGTCTTGATTTTACTGTACCCTCGGGTATACCTATCATACTAGATATTTCTTTTATAGAGAATTCCTCAAAATAATATAGTACAACTACACTTTTTAAATCATTCTCTAAACAATTAAGTATTTCTTGCATTTCAATATTATCATCAATAGTTGTAATCATTGACTTATCGCAAGCCGTTTCTCTAATTTCATTGACAGGAATTATCTTGCTTTTCACCTTATTAATGTTATGACACTCATTAATCAAAATTCTTACTAGCCATGTTCTAAAGAACTGTATCTCTTTTAGATTATCAATTGACTTATACGCTTTAAGAATCGCTTCCTGAATTGCATCAGCACAATCATCATCTGATTCAAGCATAGATTTTGCAACCTTATACAGTAACTGTTCAAAGCGCTTAATTAAGTTTACGAATGAGTCTTTATTTCCTTCAATTGCTTGTCTGATTTCAAATTCTAGTTCCAACTTTACACCACCTATACAAAATTATAAATATTAAATTAAAAACAAAATAACTTGCAAGTTTTTGTTTACATATATTAGACACAAATATAGTTGTATTGGTTCACCAATTAAAGAAAACATTTAAAAAAATACGATGCTATTTTAATATAGCACCGTATTTTTATTAAACTATAATCCCATTCTTATATTCTGGAACCTTATCTATAATATCTTTTCTACAGCAGTATTCCAAATCTGCTTCAAGTCCTAGCTCTGTAATTCTTTTATAATGACTTGCATATTTTATAAATCTGTGAATATCTTCATTGTTTTTATAAATATAATGAGAAGTAAAAGCTATATCTGAAAGCTCTGCTTGTACCAATTTTAATACACAATCTATTATGTACCCACTACATAAAAAATCATCTATAGAAAATTCACCATCAGTTCCAGCATTAACTATTACTACATCTTTATTTAATTCCACTATTCTTTTTGCAGTAGCCTTAGCGTTTACCATGGCACCTATTAAAATATTGCTGGCACTTACGCAGCCCTTTATAGCTTTAGTGCCATTAGTTGTAGTCATAACAAGAGTCTTACCTTCTATGCTCTCTCTGGTATATTCTAATGGAGAATTAGAATAATGAAATCCCTCTATTTTCAATGCCTTTCTCTCTCCACCAAGCATAAACTCTTCTTTGTTATTTCTCACAATACCCGCTGCATCTTCCACTGTTAAAACAGGAATAACACCTTTGCATCCATTATTCATTGCAGTAGATATTACACTAGTTGCCCTAAGCATATCTATTACTACCACTGTTTTATTTGCTATTTTCTCTTTTTTTATATCATCCGCAGAAACTATTATATCTATTTTCATATGTTTTGCTCTCCTTCACTTTAACACTTCTTTTGCCTTATGTGGCCTACATATAATTATAGTACATATTTCTATTTTATATAATAGTCTAGAATGAATTAAATGTGTACTTTTTCATATATGCTTATGTTAACTTATATGTAGTATCCTCATCTAAAGCTAAAAATCGCTTATATCCAAATTTATATAATAGAAGCACTCCAAGTAACATTAATATTAAATCATATATTATTACACTTCCCCCTCTTGTATTATTATTCATTATCAAATTGAACAATTTTGTCACATTAAAGTCAACTATATTATTGAGTGGCCATATCTCAAATAAGATTGCTGTAGTTATTACATAAAATCCAGGTAGTATATATGCTATAAACTTCTTCTGTGTAGCTGTTATTACTCCCAACATAAAGATTGAAAAAGCAGCTGAAGACAGAGATATAACTAACAACATTAGCATAATATATGATATCTTTGAAACATCATATATACTGGTAAATGCACCGAAAGCAATATCTTTTACAACTGTATTGCTTACCCCTTTGGTAATAATAAGATACACCATAAAAACACCATGGCCAACTGCAAAAACAATGAAAGTTATTAAAGTATTTACTGCTAATTTAACTTTAAAATAAGTTTTTATATTTATAATTTCCAGTAACTTATTTATAAATCCCGACTCCTTATCTTTAATTATTGATGTAGAATAAATTAAACCTGCTAGCACTGGTCCTATAAACCCTATATAGGAAAAACTAGAAATTCTTATATAATAATCCACCCCATCTAACCCTGGAAATGGAAAAGCTATTTCTTGTAAATAAGGTATCACAAGTGATGTTAAAATTATTAAAATGAAAATTATAGTTCGCAAGGAAAATATGGTTTTTTTAAATTCTAGCTTAAAGTATGTCTTCATGTATGTGCCTCCTTTATTAATATTTATCTGTTACAGCGCCTATTGTAGCCGCCTTAATATAACTTTTATCCTTTAAGGCTTTTAAATCCCCCACATTTCCACTTACAACTACTCCTATTATTTTTAAATCCTCTTTATTAATTTCACCTTTTCCATTACTCAAAGTGTCATATATACTTTCATATATACTGCTATGATCTTTTTTCTCTTTTCCTCTAATAATTGCATTTATGAAGTCTTTTTCAGGCTCCTTAATTGTTGTTCCTCCACTATCCAAAACTTTTATCCCATATACATCGTATTCCTCAAGTATTGATTTACTTGAATCATGTTTATCATTTTTAGAGAAGGTATTTACCCAATACCAATTTAAAGTAATGCCCCTGGGAATCATCGTTTTAACTTGTTCAAGGCTATAAGTTTTATCAAAGGATAGAGATATCTCCATTAATTTATTGCTAACTATTTCATTAAGATTTTCTAAATCATTTATATAGCTTTCATATTTTATTGATGGATTATAAAACTTCATAACACGCTTGTCTACTTTATTATAGTTTATTATCTCATCTGATTCTTTTGATGATTCACCAGAGTTAGTAAATAAATACTCACTCATGTCACCATAAATACCATTAATCAAAGGCATATAGGTATACCCCTCTTTATAATTTCCATCAGTTATAGGCCTATTTCCTAAAAATCTATACCTAACATAATCTATTTGACCAACCATTATTCTGTCATCAACCTGTATATTCCCAACATAAGCATTAGGCATGGCTACATTAAACCAATCTTCTAAGTCATCCTCCGTTTTATTACTCATCGTATTTAAAATAGTTGCATTTAACATTAATACTATAAAGCTAACGATAATGAGTATCATAAAACTTACTATTATATTTCTTATTATTGAAAAATTTTTTGCTCTTTTAATGGCATTATTAAAAGTAGGTTTTTCTTTCACTTCAAACAATTCTCTTAATTTTTCATCATCACTTTTCATACTTATCCCTCCAAACTTTTTTAAATTGTTCCCTAGCTCTAAAGAGATAGGTTTTAACTGTATTTTCATTTATATCTAAGAGTTCCGCTATTTCCTTATAAGACAAGCCCATGTCGTATTTAAAAAATAACAGATTTTTATGAATATCACTAATGGAATTTAGAATCACAAGAATTTCTTCTTTTTTTTCTAGATCCAATATGAAATCTTCAACTAACTTACTATCTGTTAGGCTCTCTTTAAAAATTTCTTCATCAATACTCAGATGAACATTTCTGCTATTTCTTCTACACAAATCATAATATTTATTGGTAGCTACCTTAAAAAGCCATGAGGATAACTTATCTGCCTGTATACCATCAATGTACTTTAGTGCTTTATAGAAGGTGTCTTGGACTATGTCTTCAGCATTGACTTGGCTACATCCAAGTTTAATCAAATACTTATGTATGAGCTTCATCTTTTTGTCGAACATCTCATTGATTAATTCATTGCTCATCATATCCCCCTTCCATAAAGCAAGTTATTTAGTAGTTTTAGTTTTGAAGTACTTCTGTTATTATGACGTTTCAAATATAAATATGTATACATTTATTTTACACTAAATAATAAATCCACCAAACATTTAACTATTTGGTGGATTTTTATCATATAATATTTACTTAATAAATTAATTTTCAAATAGTAAAACGCACTGTGCATTTTTGAAATAAGTTCTTACCCACCTATTCCTTATTTTCTTTCCATATCAAAAAACCTATAAGAAACACAGATGCATCTTTAAAGTTTCTGATATCAAAATTTGTTTCTTTCTTAATCTTGTCTAATCTATAGATAAGAGTATTCCTATGAACATATAGTTTCCTAGCGGCATCACTGATATTAAGACCACAATTTACAAATTGCTCAATAGTTACTATCATTTCACTATCCATAGCATCGAATTTGTCTTTGAGCATCCCTAGCAATTCCTGCTTAATTTTAATGTCTACATTATATACAATTTTTTCAAATAGCATTTTATTGTAACTAAATGTATGGTCTTTTATATCAAATTTTTTTCCTAGTTCCATACATTGCACAGAATCAGTATAAGCTTTTTTAAGACCTTTTATATCATAAGATCTATCTGCATAACTTACATAACATTTACAATACAAATCTGATGAGATAGATTCCTTTATACTTTCTGTGTGGTCCTCGACTTCATCAAAATCACCAATTACAATTATACTATCATTATACATTAAACTTACAACTGGCTCACTATCATATATTTGCTTTATTATATTAAGAGATTCATACTTACTTCCATCTACGCTTATTAATAGGATATAACACCCATTTTTAAGAAAAGGTAAATTGTGATTAATATTATCAATCGAAATTTCTCTATTTTCTAAAATATCTATTACCGCTTGTTCTTTAGTTGAAAAATGCTCTGTATATTTGTTTTCGATAATATATTGAAGTAAAGATGTACAATTTTCATACTTCTTTTCTAAACTTATTATGCCTTTAACAGCTCCAAGCATAATAGTAAAGTTGGTTGTATGTGAATTTTTAATATCTAAGTCACTAATATATAGTGCAATACCATCTTCTGTAACTACATTAAATGGTATGTTTGAAGAATGACTTAAATCCTTCAAGAATTCTGTAAAATTGTACATATTGAATTTCCCCCTATATTATTGTGTTTTCAGTTTCTTTATCAAAGACATGAATTTTATTTGTATCTAAAGCGATTTTAATTTTATCTCCAACTTTAGCTAACGACGAACCATTAACTCTAGCTACGATACTAGTATCTCCTTTTGATAAATAAATATTAGTCTCTGCTCCCATAAGCTCTGTAACCTCAACTTTTGCTTCTATAACTGAATTTTTATTTTTTTCAATAAAATCAACGCCATCATCAATATCCTCTGGTCTAATACCCATTACAACAGTTTTTCCTATGAAGGATTTTTCTTTTAAAATTTGAGCTTTACCCTTTGGTAGTATTATAATTTCATTATTAAAAGATAACACTACTTCACCCTTTTGCTCTAAAACCATAGCTTCCATAAAATTCATTTGAGGACTTCCTATAAATCCAGCAACAAACATATTAACTGGGTGCTCATATATGTTATGAGGAGTATCTACTTGTTGGGCGAGTCCATCTTTCATTACAACTATTCTTGTTCCCATAGTCATAGCTTCTGTTTGATCATGAGTTACATATATAAAAGTTGTTTGAAGTTTATGATGAAGTTTTGCTATTTCTGTTCTCATCTGAACTCTAAGTTTAGCATCTAAATTTGATAGTGGCTCGTCCATTAAGAATACCTTTGGATTTCTTACTATAGCTCTTCCAAGTGCTACCCTTTGCCTTTGTCCACCTGATAATGCCTTTGGTTTTCTATCAAGTAAATGTTCTATATCAAGTGTTTTAGCTACATCAGTGACCTTTTGTTTTATTTCATCTTTTGGCATTTTTCTTAGTTTTAGTCCAAATGCCATATTGTCATATACAGACATATGAGGATACAATGCATAGTTTTGAAAAACCATAGCAATATCTCTGTCCTTAGGTGCCATATCATTTACGAGTTTATCACCAATATATATTTCACCTTGTGATATTTCTTCAAGACCTGCTATCATTCTTAAAGTTGTTGATTTACCACAACCTGATGGTCCTACAAAAACTATAAATTCTTTATCTTCTATTTCAAGATTAAAATCCTTAACCGCTGTTACATTTCCAGTATAAACCTTGTATAAGTGCCTTAATGATAAATTTGACATAATATATTCCTCCTACATTTATATTCTATATGTTTTTCTATATATACATATTGTAAACCTTTAAACCACAATTATCTATTTGCAAAACCCCCAAAAGTGGTAAAGCTAATTTGTAGAAAGACACAAATGCCCTTATTTTAAATCTCAAAATTTTTCCCTTGATATAAATCTAATTCCTTTAATTTATTATCTATGGAATTTAAGACTTCCCATTTTTTCAAACTCCACATAGGCCCTATTAGCAGCTCCCTTGGTGCATCCCCTGTTAATCTATGAATAACCATGTTAGGTGGAAGCATAGCTATTGATCTGGTAATTATATCTATGTACTCATCTTTTTCCAAAAACTTAAGCTTTCCACCGTTGTATAACTCAACCATTGGTGTATTTTCCACTAGATATAGTAAATGCATTTTAATGCCCTTTATATCTTTGCATGCCACATAGTCTATTGTTTTTAACATATCCTCTGCAGTCTCTCCAGGTAAGCCAAAAATAGTATGAACCACCACATCAATATTTCTTTTATTGAGCCCTTTTAGAGCCTCTTCAAATTTGGATAATTTATATCCTCTATTAATAATTTCCGCACTTTCATCATTACAGGTCTGAAGTCCTAATTCTACCCAGGTGTATACACTGCGCGAATATTCTTCTATAAGATCTAATACATCTTCGCCTAAGCAATCAGGTCTAGTAGCTATAGCAAGTGCCACTACCCCCTCTTGTGATATTGCTTCCTCATACTTTTCTCTTAATACTTCTATAGAACCATAGGTATTGGTATAGGCCTGAAAATAAGCAATATACTTTCCTGTTTTCCATTTTTTGCTCATCATATTAACTATATCTTCAAATTGGCTTGTGATAGAAAATCTCCTATCCCCACCAAAATCTCCTGAACCCCGCTCGCTACAAAACAAACATCCTCCACTGCTAATAGTTCCATCTCTATTAGGACAAGAAAATCCAGCGTCCAAAGCAATCTTAAAAACCTTATCACCGAACTTCTCCCTTAAAAAATAATTCAAACTGTGATATCTTTTGTCACCCCATGTTTTCTGCATTAATCTCACCCTTTCTCTATTACATAATCAAATAAAATAACTAATCATTAGATTAGTTATTTTATTAAAGACTATGCTAATTATACCTTATAGCCTATAAAGAATGTATTAATTATAATTTATCTAATGTAAAGTCCTTTAAATCTAATTTCCATTTGCCAATAATGTCTGTTTCTGAACTATTAACATTTGATTTAGGAATTACTTCATATATCATAGTATCCTCACCAAAAGAAGAAAATACTATTTGTACTTTTTCTATAGGATAATCTTTTTCAAAATTAACAGGAATCATATCTCCGCTATCTACTTTATAAACCCTAATATATTTTCCCAGGTTTTCCTTAGTATATTGTACAAGCAGAAACTTTTCATCTAAGGAAAATGTCATAAACTCCACTTTGCAATTGACAAGCAAATCTACAGGAATTAGCTCCTTTCCAATCGGTTTCTCCTTAGCTATTACATCAGATCCTCCACCTTGCGTGGACTGACTCCCTGATTTTCCAGCATCTCCTTGGACCGATAGAGATTCATCAATATTAACAATACCAATAAAGGAATTTTTGTTATAGGTACTAACTGCAAGTTTTTCTCCTTCATAGCTAAAATTTATTGAACTGAATTCTTTTAAAGGCACCATTATTTTATACAACTGTGCTATATCTTCCTGTGAATATACATATTTAGGAAACCCAGCTACATCAATAATCAAATTGGTCTTTACATTTTTTTTATCTCTAAATCTAATACCTATTCCTTCAACAAAAGCTTCCTTTTGCGGCATGCTATTAACTTCACTTATTCTGTATTCTGCACCATCTTTAACAACTTTAATAGAATATTCATCCAAGCTACACATTGAACTAACCATAGAGGTTCTTGTAACTCTGACCTTAAAAACTCCAGTTCTACCGACTTCATTGCTTTCTGTAACTTTATAACCCTTTATCTTGGTATCACTAAGGGGCATACTTGAAATTTTTTTAAATAACTCCTTAGTATATAACTTCTTACCATTTTCGTAATCTTCCTTCATTATAAAATTCATATAATTCTGGACTACATTAGCTGCGGATTTAATCTCAAAAGCATTTACTTTTGGCTTTTCTTCACTCTCTTTTTTTGAACATCCTGTAAAAGACAAAACATAAAATACTATTAATAAACAACTTAAAATCTTTTTCAATATTTTCACTCCTCTTTAATTCAACTTTGCTTCAATGATAGATCATATAATTGCTCTTATTTTTTAACTTTACAAAGTTAAATTCATTATGCTAATTATAGTTTCCCACTAAATAAAATTTTAATTTATAAAATCATTATTTTTTATTAATTAATATACATATATTTATAAAGACAAGCATCTTTCTTGTATATAATTCACAATTTAATAATTTTATGGAGGAGATATTTTGAAAAAAAACATCCGTTCAATATTTCAAACTACAGCTGTGTTTATAGGCACAATAGTTGGTGCTGGACTTGCTTCCGGCCAAGAGATAACTCAATTTTTTAGTACTTATGGATATATAAGCTTTTGGGGAATTCTCATATGCGGTTTAATCTATATCTTAATTAGTTCAATTATAATTTCTATAAGTATAAAACATAAATTAAGTTCCTATACTGAACTTATAACTCTTGTAAGCCCAGGTTTTTTTGGTGTAATTACAGATATTTTTACCAGTTTCTTTTTAATTAGCGGTGCTGCCATAATTTTAGCTGGAAGCGGTGCACTTGTTCATCAGTATTTTGGTATCTCAAAATGGGTAGGAATTTTACTTATGTCTATAATTTCTTTATACACACTGCTTAAGGATACCAAAGGCCTAATAACTATAAATTCATTTATAGTGCCTGTTCTTACCACAATTATTATAACTATATTCGTTTTATATTTAGTGTTCTACAAAGATATGGTAAGTGCTTCCTATATAAAACAAATTCCTTCTTATAAAATTAATATGATCCCTGCTCAATGGTTTTTTTCAACCTTACTCTATGCTGGTTTTAATATGCTATGCTGTAGTGGGGTACTAGTCCCACTAAGTCAGGAAATGAAACATAAACGTATTCTTATTCCCGGAGTTATTATAGGCGCTTTAGGTTTAACCATATTATGCTATTTGATAAATATAATGCTTTTATTAAATATACCTCAAATTTTCAAATACGATATTCCACTACTATATATAACAAACCGTTTTGGTGTATTAATGCAAATACTTCTACTTTGCGTAATTTGGTTTGAGATGTTTTCCACTGAAGTTTCTGATATTTATAGTGTAGGCAAAACTCTAGAGAAAAAGTTTAATATCTCTTATAAAAAAGCTGTATTTTTAATACTTATCGTAGCTTTACCTATTTCTCAAATTGGCTTTAAAAATTTGATTAAGGTCCTTTATCCCGGTTTTGGTGCAATAAGTCTTATTTTCTTAATTCAATGTATTATATTTTATATGAAAACCACTAAAAAACAGAATTGACATTATATATATCCAATTGTACAATTCTTATATATTCTAAGATGCATGAAACTGAATAACAAATGAAAGATGCTCACTATGCTTAATACGCTGATTTGCTATTTATTTAAATGCACCTATAAATTAAACTTATAGTGCAAGGAGATTAAAATGATTAATAAATGTACAGAAGAATTAAATAATTCCAGTTTTTTAAGTCTGCTAGAAAAATGCACTTTATGTCCTAGAAAATGCTCTGTTAATAGATTAGATGGAGAATTAGGCTTTTGTAACGCTTCTGAGGATGTTAAAATAGCTAAAGTTAGCTTACATCAATGGGAAGAACCCTGTATTTCTGGTACATTTGGTTCTGGAACTGTATTTTTTTCCAATTGCAATCTAAAATGTGTATTCTGTCAGAATCATACCATAAGTCAGGAATGTACTGGTAAAACAGTATCAATAGATAACCTTAGTGAAATCTTTTTAGAGCAACAAATGCTGGGTGCCCACAATATAAATTTAGTTACGCCAACCCACTATGTGCCACAGATAATAGAAGCACTAAAAATTGCTAAAGCAAGGGGTCTTAACATTCCAATTCTCTATAATTCAAATGCATATGAAAGTATAGATACAATTAAAGCCTTAAGTGGTTTTATTGATGTTTATTTACCAGACTTAAAATATTATAAAGATAAATATGCACTTAAATATTCAAATGCTCCTAATTATTTTAACACAGCTAGCCAGATTATCACTGAAATGATTTCCCAAGTAGGCGAAGTTAAATTTGATGATGCAGGACTAATTCAAAAGGGAGTAATAATTAGACACCTAATGCTACCAGGCTTATTATTTGATTCTAAAAAAGTAATAGATTTTATATATTCTACCTTTAATGATTCAGTGTATATCAGCTTAATGAATCAATATATCCCTATGCATAAGGCGAATAAATATCCTGAAATAAACAAGCCCTTAAACCCTAATCATTATGATACTCTAATTGACTACTGCATAAACCTAGGTATAACTAAATGCTTCATTCAAGAAAGTGGAACTGCATCTATTGACTTTGTACCTGACTTTGATTTAAGTTAAGTATTAATTTTCTTGAAAATAATGATTTTTTATAAGCAAAAGGTGTCCATGATTTTAATCATGAACACCTTTATAAAAACTATATTTTATATCTTTTCAATTCATCTTTAAAAGAGCTTGTTATCTTCTTAAATTCAAATATACTGTCAATAAGCTTCTTTATTTCATTTGTATAACTTCCAACGCTTGCACTTACCTCTTCTGAAGATGCAGAATTTTCTTCTGCAATTGCAGCTAGAGACTCTATTGTTTCATATATACTTGCAATAGATTTTGCTTCTCTGTCTAAGTCATTTATAGTATTTATCATTGATGTTGAAACTGTTCTAACAGACATTGTAGCTTCATAACTTATATCTCTTACGTCTTCTAGCCCCTTAGTTTCATTTTGGAGGATATCATACTGGTCACCAATTTTATCAACAAGTATATTTATATCCTTAGCAAATTGTACTAAATTGCTATTAATTTCTTCTACAGCACTCTTAGACTGTTCTGCCAGTTTTCTAACCTCATCTGCAACCACAGCAAAACCCCTACCTTGTTCACCTGCACGGGCTGCTTCTATAGATGCATTTAGGGCAAGTAGATTTGTTTGCTCCGCTATTTGAGAAACAATTGATACTATATTGGTAATGTCACGAGCCTTTGTTTCTAGTCTAATACCATTATCCTTAACCTCTTGAAATTTCTCTAATGTTCCAAGTATATTTTTGCTCGTACTATCAACACTTTCATAGCTATTATTTATCTTTACAATAGCTTTTTCTAGTTCATCCTTATTGTCATTTTCATTTTTAACAATATCCTTCAGTGATCTAATATTGTCATTTAAAATTAAGACAGCATTTTCAGTATTCTCTGCTTGACTTACAGAACAGCTAGCCATTTGATCAACCACTCCTGATATGTCTTCAGAGGTATTATTCATAGTATGTGAGATTTTATTTATATTTTCAGCGAAAGTATCCATCTCATCAGTTACACCTTTAAACTCAACAAAATCTGTTCTAAACCCTTTTTTATACTCTTTAAGTTTTTTATATAGCTCTTCATATTCATCTCCAGTAACTATATCTCCATCTTCAACGTAATTATTGCTATTAATTTGGTCTATAGTTTGTGAAATTAGTTTTGCAGGTCTTCCCATTATAAAAGAGGCAAGGCTTGAAGTAGTTCCAGAAATTACAGCAAGGACTAATGCCTTTACCATATTATCTAATCCCACTATTGGCATAGCTACTAGTAAAGATATAATAAAAGTAAATGCCCCTACCTTTCCGGGTATATTCTTAATAAAGCCTAAAGATAACATTTTATTAATTTTATATGTTTTCTTATAATAAATATCCTTTTCAAAGGTAAGCTTTAAACTTAAACTATCTGATGTTTTTTCTAATTGTTCAATTTCGATTTTCTCATTAAAGTACTCACAAGTTCCATCTAAAAGACCTAGAAAATAATCAAACATTCCTCTTTTAGAATTATAAGTAAAGATAGCCTGGCGACTTGAAATAGGTGTTATACCTACTAATGGTGGTTTCGCTCCAGCAAATTTTTTCGTCATTACCACATGTATATCAAATAGCGATTTTAAAAATGAATATACATTTTCAGTATCAAAAAACGCAGGAAAGTCTCTATGAAAAGCTATTAAATTGTCTTTTCCTATGATTCCCCACAATTTATCAATGGGTATGTTTTGTTTTTTCGATATATTACCAATTACATTCTTAACTTGTCCATCATCTACATTCTCCACTGGTGAAAATATTTTACTGGAATTCCACCCCACAGATTCCATAGCACTATCAACTACACTCTCACCATAAAGTTTTCTACAAGTTTTCATCCAAGTCGCTACTACTGTTCCTTTCATAATGTTAATCCCCCTATTTTGTCTATTGTTAATTTTCTGTTATATAAATTATTAAGTAAGTCTTCTCTTTAATATGCCACTAAGTTCTTCTCCTTAATACACATTATAACCTAATACAAACACTTTGTTAATAATATTTGTCGTTAATTCATGAATTTCATTTTATTTTCTCATGAATTACTGTTAACTATACCTTAAACTCTACTCTATCTAACCTTGCAATTACTTTAATATCTGTATGTTTAACGGTGTCCGTTCTTATAGAGCTTCTATTGCTTAGAAGCAATATTTTATTAGCCTCCAGTTTTTTTATTTGTCTTAATACTCTTTCTCCATTATAATCAACTAGTGAAATAGAGTTATTTTCTATTTCATGTGTCAAATGAGCAAAAGCAATATCTCCCTTGCAAATTCTAAACCCACTCATATCGTCATTCTCTATTTCTAAAAACAATACTTTATCTTGAGCATAGCCGTCTACTTTATTAGATATTATAGGCATTTGTTTTATACCTATAGCTTTTGCTAAATCATATTTATAAATGGCAACATCTTTTAAAACTGAGTTAAATGCATCGTTCCACACCTCTTGTACTTTTTCCGTACTCGGTCTTTCAAATTTAGGTTTTCTTTCCTCCACATAGGCATCAGCTTGAAAGGATACAGAAGTATCTTCAATTTCTTCTCCTAAAATCTTAGATATTTTTTCTAGAAATTTTTCATTTATAACTTTTTTGCCCAATTCTACTTCATTAATAAAACTTTCAGATACTCCAATTTTCTTACCTAATTGCTTTTGAGTTATTGCTTTTGCCTCTCTCACTTGTTTAATCTTATCTCCTACCCTGCTCATAATTCTCCGCCTTTCCAATTGAATAATTATTTTTAAAACATTTCTAAATATTCCAGTTATGTGGAAGTATACACCATTTTAAGTCCATATAAAAGCCTTTATTACATTTTAGCACAAAATATAAATCTTCTACATATAGCAGAAGATTTATATTTCCATGTATCCTATTACCTTTCCCTGTAAGCTTCTCTTTCTTCCATCAAGTGCTGCAAAAGATACCTAAGGGTCCATTTTATAGATCTTGGTGTTACAGCGGCTAGTATAGTCTGAGGGTTTTTAACTTCTTTTATGCTATCAATTAGATCATATAGCTGCTTATCTTGATAGTTGTGAAATAAAAGTAATTGTTCATGGGGTAATTCAATATTACTTTCCTTAGCTTCTATGTTACATAATATTTCTTTAATTGTTAGTTCACCCATGTTTTTCTCAATTACTTTGCAAGGTAATATACCTTGTTTTGATAGTACACTATTAAGTTTTTCTTTTTCCATGTCAGTTAATCCATATGCAAGGATAAGTCTTTCATTAATAATCTCCACACTATCTTCCCCCCTGTATACAATTTGTTATTTTTTTAGAATTAGACGTCTATAATTTTATTACATTTTTTGTGGTTCACTGTACGTAGCGTCAAATGTTTCAACGCTCATACTTTTGATTTTTTGCTCTTGCTTTGGTTTATCTCTAAAATCTCTTTCTACCTTAGCTATTTCTAAAGCATGTTCCATACCCTCAATCACTTTACCAAAACCTGCATAACTTCCATCTAAATGAGGAGAATTAGCTACCATAAGAAAAAACTGGCTTCCTGCTGAATCTGAATCATTAGATCTAGCCATTGATAAAACACCAGTTGAATGTTTTAAATCATTTTTAAATTTATTAGAAGAAAACTCTCCTTTTATTGAATATCCTGGTCCGCCAACTCCTGTTCCTTCAGGGCATCCACCTTGAATCATAAAACCTGGAATTACTCTATGAAAACTGATTCCGTTGTAAAATCCCTTGTTAATAAGACTAATAAAATTATTTACTGTGTTGGGTGCAACCTCTGGGTATAATTCTGCCTTTATGATATTGCCATTTTCCATATTAATTGTTACTATTGGATTCATATATTTATCTCTCCTTTTATTATGTATTCATTATAAATTATATCACATTTTATATTATTTACTATTTTTTATAATTTAAGCACCTAAAAAAATTACTCGCAAATCATCCTAATAATTTTTTTTAGGCGCTTTAACCAATAATGCTCTAAATAACTTGTTGCCCCAGGCTTATTTTCAAAAACATCTTTTCTTGAGGTTCCTCGAGTTTTATATGAATATTTCCTCCTGGAAGTATTATTAGAAAATGTTCCTCTAGCATATCTATCTCTCGATTTTTATCAATATTAACTATATCTATTTCTAAATTACCAGAAGCTTCTGCTCTATCATATTCATAGCCAACATTTAAACTACCGAATCTAGTTATATCTTCTAACTGTTTATCCTCACTTGCAATGATTAAATGTGCAATATTTTTATTTTCTTCAGATTTACATACTAGATGATTTATAACACATAAACAATTACTTTGCACTGGATTATTAATTATTATACAATTGATTTTTTTTCTTTCTTCAATCTTCATATTAAATATATCATGACCTATGTGATGTTCATTGTTTTTTTCTAATTTGAATACTCTCATTTCTTCATCACCTTATTTCTGATGTTATTTCATATAAGGCAAAAACAAACAAATAACAAGTCGGTATACTAGTATAAATTGACTTGTTATTTATTTTCATGTGCCATAATTTAGTGTATTCACCTAGTAGTGATGTTGCTATACTTAATTTAGTTTTAGACTATTTTTACATGTATCCACATTAAAATGTATTTATGATTTTAATAATTTATAACTTAAATCTATCATGCTACTATTTATATCAGAACCGCTACTTGTGGCTGAACTGGTATTTATCGCAGAATTATATATAGTTACACTCCCCTTTGTTTTCTTTTCATTTAACATATTATTAAGAATAAGCTGCCTTTTTAGTTGATTTACCGTGCCTATGCTTCCATCAATTATAATTGTTTTTTCTCCAACTATTTTACTTAATTCCTTTTTTATAAATGGATAATGAGTGCATCCAAGTACTATAGATGCAATGTCTATTCCTACGAACTCTTTTAACTTATCCCTTAAATAACTTTGGATTTGATCTCCTTCTATAATTCCATTTTCTATTAGCTCAACAAGACCTGCACAAGGAAGAGATATCATATTCACTTCTTTTTTATATTGCTCCATTAAATTACTAAACTTCTTTTCAGAAAGTGTCATTGGAGTAGCCATAATAATTATACTTTTACCCATACTTATTTCTACAGCAGGCTTTAGTGCAGGCTCTATACCAATTATAGGTATGTCCTTATATTTCCCTCGAAGATCATCTATAGCTGCACTAGTGGCAGTATTACAAGCAATTACTATTACTTTTACCCCTTTGTCCAAAAGAAAATCTACTGCATTAAAGGTTAATTTTTTAACTTCATTTACATCCTTAGTTCCATAAGGCGCATTTGATGAATCTCCGAAATACACAAAATCTTCATTTGGAAGTATTTTTAAGGATTCCTTTAACACGCTTATCCCACCAACCCCTGAGTCAAAAAAACCTATTGGTCTTTCTTTATTATTCACATTATCACCACCATATTAAGATTATAAATTGTACATTTAATTTATAAAACAGAAGCTATATATTACCCTAACCAAATTTTTAAGTCACATATATACATCCCATTAAATAATATATTATTAAGTCTATCCATTTAGTTAAATAATAACATAAAGGAGAGAATATTATGCATTCGTCACCTAAAATAAACAAAATAAAAGATTCAATTAGCAATAGTTTTGATATTATCTCAAACAAGTCTGAAAATCTTATTGAAATATCTAAACTTAAATATAAAATTCATTCGCAGGAAAATAGTATGGAGGATCTCTACAAAGATATGGGAAAAGAATTATACACAATTTTTAAAAATAACAAACACATTGACGATTCCCTAATAGATTATTGTAATACCTTAAAGAAAATAGAAACCCGTATAAAAACCCTTGAAAAGGAACTCCATAAAATTGATAATAAAAAATAGTAACTTTCTATAATAGAAAAAATAGCAACAATCATACGTTACTATTTTTTCTATTTTTTTGAATGTGTCCTATATAACTACTTCATTATCCTCACCATGCAATTTATTTAAATGCTTAATTTCTACAAATAAGAATATTGCTGTTAAAATTGATGCTAATGCATCGGAGATAGGCCCTGACATCCATACACCCTTTAATTCAAAGAACCTTGGCAGTATAAGTAATAATGGTATAAGAATTATTACTTGCCTACTTAAGCCTAAAAATATGGATATTTTAGCTTTACCTATAGCTTGAAAATAGTTAGAACTAACTATTTGAAATCCTATTATAGGCAACATAAGCAGGTAAATTCTAATACCATGAATACCTGTTGCTATTAGCTCCGGATCATTATTAAATATGCTTATAAGTTGTTTCGGAAATAACTGTATGATTATAAATCCACTTGTCGTAATGATTGTAGCTGATAATATAGCCAGTTTTAAAGCCTGCTTTACACGATTATACTTTTTCGCTCCATAGTTATAGCCAATAATTGGTTGCGATCCTTGGTTTATTCCAAAAATCGGCATTAGCACCATCATTACTATACTCATAATGACTCCCATAGCCCCTAACGCTGAATCACCACCATATTTAACCAAACTTCTATTAGAAATAATAGTTACTACACTTGCCGCTATTTGCATGGAAAATGGAGACATACCTATAGCAAAAATGCCCATTACAACCTTAAAATCTAGTTTCAAATTTTTCAAACGTATTTTTAATACACTACTGCCACCAAAGAAATAGTATAATACCCATATAGTATTTGCAGTTTGAGAAATAACAGTTGCTATAGCTGCTCCTCTAGTTCCCATATGAAAAACAAAAATAAAAATAGGGTCTAAAATTGTATTTAATATTCCACCAATTAACATGGTAAACATAGCCACTCGTGGATTTCCTTCAGATCGTATAGTATTATTCAATCCAAAACCTATGTTTTGGAAAATTACACCGATAAGTATTACTGTTATGTACTCCTTGGCATAAGGTAAGGTCTCACTACTAGCTCCAAATTTTAGTAACATGGGTTCTAAAAATATAAGCCCTAAAGCAGTTACTATAAGTGAGGTTATAATAATGAGGGTAAAGGCATTTCCTAAAATATGTTCCGCCTCTTCTTTTTTTTGTTGCCCAAGCTTTATAGATATAAGTGCAGCAGTTCCAATTCCTACTAGCATTCCAAAAGCCATAATTATAGTAGAAATGGGAAACGTAACTGTCACTCCTGTTAGGGCAAGTTTTCCTACGCCTCCCCCTATATGTCCTATAAATATTCTATCTACAACATTATATAGTGCATTAACTAGCATGCCTACGATGGCTGGAATAGAAAACTTCATAAGTAGCTTGCCTATATTTTCTTCCCCTAATTGTTTTGATTTATCCAACTAATCTCCTCCTTGTATATTTAACTCTATAAGTTTATCACAAAAACCATGATTAATACAAAAAAAGCCTATATTATTACAAATACATTAGTCATAATATAGGCTTTTAAACCTACTAAAGAATATAAATTATGAAACAAAAAATACCAACATTACGTTAACTCCTATATTGGTTATCATTTATTTATTTATTAATTCCTTTAACTTTTCTTCTATGTATTCATTAAGTTCAATTTCTCCGATATATGTTTTGCCCTCTACAAAATCAGGCCTTACTCTAAAGAAATTAATCACTAATTTATTTTCTGTAATTATATACTCATCTGAATGCAATGGTGAAAATATAACCTCTAATTCATCATATTTATTAGCACCTGCAAGTTGCGCCAGGTTTCCTACTAGATTATCTAAGTTAAGTTTCTTTACTGGAGACGCCATAGCATTTGTATATTCGAAATCCTCCATCATCCACATGTTATTGTTCCAAAATTTTAGCTCCTTTTTATTTCCAGAAAAAGGCTCCCTATTCTTTATTGCACTTAAAGCTCTTCTTACTGATTCCCCATTAAATTCCTCATCATAGGCACAGGTTAAACCTGGCATCTCAGCTACATCGTAGAAAAATTTTTCTGCTACATTTTCTTTTTCACTTGCAGCCATCCAAAAATAAAGCATGGCCTCTACTGCTTCTAAATTCACTTTAATTCTTTGTAACATTTCATTTCTCCCTTCAATATCAGACTTCTAGTAAATAAATTATTTGTTTTATTAAAACTACTCATATATAATATTTCTACACTTAAGTCTAAAACCCTTTGGATAAGATAAAATTTATAAAATTTCCATCTCTACTTTTTCCACAATAGCTTCTGTATTGTCTTCTATAAAGTCCAACACATTTTGTATCATACTACTGGCATGTCTTGAATCATTACTAACACAGGCAATCCCAATTACAATAGATTGATGTAAATCTTGATTTTCAACCTCAGCTATAGAAACATTATACTTGTTTTTCACTTTGGCTATGGTGCTTTTTAGTATCATTCTTTTTTCCTTTAAGGAATGAACCCAATTTGCATATAAATATATTTTACCTGTACCTATAATCATAATCTTGTTCCTTTCTATTTATTGTAGCACTAATTTTACTCTCTATACTTAATTATGCCCCAAAAGTATTTTCTTCTTCCTACAATTTGATTATAAATTTGCAACCTTTATCTATGTCCTGCACTAAACATATATTTCCACCGTGCTTTTCAATTATGGACTTTGATATTGCAAGCCCAAGCCCTGTACCACCATTCTTGGAATTTCTTGTAGCATCTACTCTAACAAAAGGATCAAAAATATTCCTGGCAAATTCTTTAGGTATTCCTATTCCGTCATCTTCAATAATAATTACGGCCTTTCCGTCAGCCATTAAAAATTTGATACTAATAGTAACGCCTGGATTATTATATTTAATACTATTTAGTATAATATTACTTAAGGCTCTATCTAAGTTTTTTCTGTCAAATAAAAACTCTACTTCATCTTCTGCAATATCAAATTGATATTGCACACCCTTTTGCTCCATCACGGGGACATAGCCTGCAATAAGTTCTCTTAAAAATTCACCTATATCATGCCTGGCCATATCTAATTTATATTCCGTACTTTCAACACGTGAAAACTCAAAAAGATCTTGAATTAAGTCATTTGCTCGTCTACTATTATTGTTAATAACTTTTAATAACTTGTTTTTATCTTCTTGTAAAATATCATTATTTTCTAGTAAAAATTCTGAATACCCCAATATACTAGTTAACGGATTTTTTAAATCATGCGATATGTTAAGAATCATTCTTTTCCTGTTATTCTCTGCTTTTTTCTTTAATAATTTTTCTTGTTGTATTTTTTCTGCCATTAGATTAAAAGCATCCTTTAATTGTCCTATTTCATTTAAAGAATTAATTTCAACCCTCGCTGAATATTCGCCATCTTTCAGTGTATTAACTCCTTCTAAAAGTTTTTTTAGGGGTTTAACAAAAATCCTTGATGTAAGCTTAGAATAAAGCACCATTGTAGATATTAAAAATATAACTATAATAAAAGGAAATATTCTTAAAAAAGTTAGGCCACTCTTTTTATGTTTATTCGCGCCTTCTAGTTGTTCTTTATGTTCAAGTCCCCAGGTATAGGTATCAAAAATACTGTTAGGCATAGCTGTAATTAAAATAAAGTCTTCCTTCTCCCCATGTTTACTAGTATAAAAATAGCCATCCTTTAAATTATTAGTAATCATCTCTTGATAATATTGCGGTGAGTATTTAAATCCTGCTTTATGATTGCTTCCATTTTCCATAACAATGACTAGGTTTTTATCAAGCACTTCAACATAGCCCTTATACTTTATAAAATTTGAAACATTAATATCCTTATAATTTTCCTTTATAATATATAAGGCTTTAGTATTATCTTTCGCTGTTCCCACATAATTAATAGAAAAATAAAACAATAAAGCTCCCATGGTTAGAAGAAATATTCCAATTAAAATAATCAAAAATAGGATATAATTTTTAAATAGTTGAGTCTCCATTTTTTTGCTTTTAAAGTATGTGGCTACTTTTTTTATTTTTTTTCTATTAATCATGGTGTTGCTCCATTTTATACCCTATGCCTCTTATAGTTTTTAAATATTTAGGATTCTTAGGATCATCTTCAATTTTCTCTCTAATATGGCTTATATGCACCATAATAGTATTCGAATCTCCATAATATGGGCTTTCCCAAACTATTTCATATAGTTGCTTTTTAGTGTATACCTTTCCCGGATTCTCTAAAATAAACCCAAGTAGCCTATACTCCTTTGGATTTAAAGCTAGCTCTATATTGTTTTTATATATGCTACAACTTTCCTTGTCCAACCTTATCTCACCAATTATTATTACAGTTTTATGAGTTTTATTAGAATATTTATAATACCGCCTCAGTTGAGCTTGAACCCGTGCAATTATTTCAATAGGACTAAAAGGTTTTATAACATAATCATCTGCACCTAGTCCAAGACCCAGGATTTTATCCGACTCTTCTTCTCTTGCTGTTATAAAAATTACAGGCATTTCGCTAGTTTCTCTAATCTTTTTTAAAACCTTAAATCCATCAATTTTCGGAATCATAACGTCAAGTAGTGCAATATCTATATCTATATCTTTATTTTGAAATATATCTAAGGCTTGTACTCCATCTTCTGCTGTGAAAATCTTATATCCTTCTTTTGATAAATGAATCTCTAGCAATTCTCTTATATCCTGCTCATCTTCTACAATTAGAATATTCATTATCTACGCCTCCCCCTAAGTCCTATATACATTGTAACTCGAAAGTGCCGGGAAAGTATATATTATTACAACTTCATTTCGCATCGCTGAGAAATTCTTAACTAATTTTACTGAAAGATGCTAAAAAGTGCAAACTCGCTAGCGCTCAAACATGCACTTTTCTTGTCCGGCTAAAGATTGGAATATACTAAAAGAATATAAAATAAAAAAATAGAAGGTATACAACCTTCTATTCACTGCTTTCTAGAACATTTAATTAATATCTTGTTATGCCATCTTTTGTAACAATGCCTTTAATTAATGGTTTAGCTATTATTTTTTCTTGTACAATTTCATATGCATCAATTATCATTTTTGTAGATATTTTTTGTTTTTGCGCATCATTAGCATAAATAGTTGCAATAGCCTCGCCTTTCTTTACAAAATCGCCGATTTTCTTATGAAGAACAATACCTACTGCTAAATCTATTATACTTTCTTTAGTTTCACGGCCAGCGCCTAAAACTAGTGCCGCTCTTCCTATATCATCAGCCTTTATTGCTTTTACATAACCTTCAACCTTTGATGTAACTTCCTCTACAATAACTGGCACTGGGAATAATGATGGATCATCTACATAAGCTGGATTTCCACCTTGTGCTACTACAAGTTCTCTTAATTTTTGAAGACCTTTTCCAGATTTTATAATGTCTTTAAGTATTTTTCTTGCTTCCTGTGCATCCTTTGCTTTTTTCCCTAGTACAAGCATATGTGCTCCTAATGTTAAACAAAGTTCTGTAAGATCTTCTGGGCCTTCACCTTTTAATGTATCTATAGCTTCTTTTACTTCTAATGCATTACCAACTGCAAATCCTAATGGTTGGTCCATATCAGTTATTACACCAATGGTGTTTCTGGAAACACTATTCCCTATATCAACCATTTCTCTTGCAAGTTCAAACGCATCATCTTCATTTTTCATAAATGCACCACTACCTGTTTTTATATCAAGTACTATAGCATCTGCACCTGAGGCTATTTTTTTACTCATTATGCTCCCTGCAATTAAAGACATATTATCAACAGTTGCAGTAACATCACGAAGTGCATATAGCTTTTTGTCTGCTGGTGCTAAATCAGCAGTTTGACCGCCTATTGCAATTTTAACTTCATTTACATTTTGCATAAACTTTTCAATGGACATAGCTACTGAGAAGCCCTCAAAAGCTTCTAGCTTATCAATAGTTCCACCAGTATGTCCAAGTCCTCTTCCTGACATTTTAGCAACTGGTACGCCAGCGGCTGCAACAATAGGCCCAAGTATTAGTGTAGTTGTATCACCTACACCACCAGTACTATGTTTATCAACTTTTACACCCTCAATAGCTGATAAATCAATAGTCTCACCACTATTAACCATTGCCATTGTTAAATCAGCTGTTTCCCTCTTATTCATCTTTTGAAAGTATATAGCCATAAGCAGTGCTGAAACTTGATAATCTGGAATAGTCCCATCTGTATATCCACCTACAAAAAAATTAATTTCTTCTGTAGTAAGTTCGTCGCCATTTCTTTTTTTCATTATTAAATCGTACATTCTCATGGTATTCAACTCCTAATTATTTATTTTATTTTTCGCATGTATTCAAATTTAATAATTAGAATTTGAATCCTTAGTTCCCTCAACTATTGCTATAGAACTACTAGCCCCTATTCTACTAGCACCAGCTTCAATAACAGCTTTTGCATCTTCAGTTGTTCTTACTGCTCCAGAAGCCTTAACTCCCATGTCAGGTCCAACAGTTTGTCTCATTAATTTTATATCATGAACTGTTGCTCCACCTGTTGAGAATCCTGTTGAAGTTTTTACAAAATTAGCACTAACTTCTTTAGCTATTTCACATACCTTAACTTTTTCCGCGTCAGTTAAAAGACAAGTTTCTATTATTACCTTTACTATTGCCAGGCCACTCGCAACTTCAACAACCGCTTTGATGTCTTCTTTTACTACATCATATTTATTTGATTTTATAGCTCCAATATTAACTACCATATCTATTTCATCTGCACCATTTTCAATTGCTTGTTTAGCTTCAAATGCTTTTACTTCCTTAGTAGTAGCTCCCAATGGGAATCCAACAACGATACAAGTTTTTACGTTACTTCCTTTTAACTCACTACTTACTAGTGGTGCGTAATATGCATTAGCGCACACTGAAGCAAATCCGTATTTTTTAGCCTCATCACAAACTTTTATAATATCTTCCTCACTTGCTTGTGGTTTTAATAGTGTATGGTCTATATATTGTTCTATTTTCATACTAATCTTCTCCTTTATATTTTATAAATTTATTTTACTGTCTATTTTTCTATATGTTTTTCCGATCCTTTTAAAATAAGCTCTGGCAAAATGGTTTGTCTTTTTATCGACCTGGGCTCTTTGCTATTCAGATTTTCTAATAACATTTTCATACCAATTCTACCAAGTTCGGTGGAGGGGCCATTTATAAAACTAATATTCATACCTATTATATTTAAAACATCAACCTTATCAAACCCTATAATAGCCATATCGCGCGGTATATCTATCTTTTCTTCATAAAAAGCTTTCATACATCCTAAAATAGTGGTATTACTACTTACAAAAACAGCAGTAGGCCTCTTATTCATTTTCAATATTTCTTTTGTAATTTTATATGCAGTCTGGTGCGTATAATCACCATAAAAGATATATTCATTATCTATAGGGATATTATTAGCTTCTAATGCTTTTTCATATCCTAGCAATCTCTCTTTTGCTGGTCTAGACTTCATGTCCCCTGTAATTATAGCTATTTTTCTATGACCTGCTTCTATTAAAGCAAGGGTTCCATCATAAGCGCCCTTTATGTGATCTATAAAAACCCCACTAAATTCCAGATATTCAACATGACCATCTATTAAAATTATTGGGATTCCTAGGTTCTTAAGCACATTTAAGTTTTCACTATTGTCTGAATTCCTGTAGAAGGTTGGCGTTATAATGAGGCCTTGAATCCTTTGCTCTTTAAGAACATTAATAGCCTTTAATTCTTTATCTTTATCCTCATCAGTATTACAAAGAATTATATTTAAGTTATTCTCATCAGCAATTTCAGTAATACCTTTAATTATCTCACCAAAAAATAGATTGTTTATATCGGGAATTATAACTCCAATGGTATTAGTTTTACTTGTAGACAAGCTTCTAGCTATAGCACTTGGCGTATAATTCAGCTCTTTTATCGCCTTTAGAACTTTTTCTCTTGTTTCATCCTTTACATAACCTGAACTATTTAGAACTCTTGATACTGTTGCATGGGATACACCAACCCTTACCGCAATATCACTTATTGTCACTGTCATTTTAATCCTCCTCACATTAGAGAAAACGCTTACAGGACTCTGAATAAATATAAAGCCTAGTTTATAATCCAGTATACAAGTATTACATCATACCCTGAGTATGCTATATTAACTACTTAATTTTCTGAAATATGTTACCGCTTTCATAATTAGTATACTGCAAGGTTATGTAAATTTCAATAGGATTTTTTATGAATTTTACAATTAGGTGGCTGAAAATAAATAACAAGTCAAATATGCTAATATATTTTTTTATATACTTGAATTATTAAAATAATACTGATATAATGAACACAGTTCATAAAAGAGGTGACAATATGCCCAAAGTTATCGAAAATTTAAGAGAAACTATACTCTTAGAAGCTAAAAACATTCTATTAAATCATAATTTTAAAGATTTAAGCATAAGAGAAATTGCTAAAAGTTGCAACATTGGCACAGGGACTTTTTATAATTATTTTTCCACTAAAGAAGAACTTGTAGTAGAAATCTTTAGAGAAGATTGGAAAAAAGTATCTAATCTAGTAGAGGATCTAAAGCTTACGAATGAGCCTTGCAAAGAAAAAATCAGAAAAATATATGTATCTATTGGAATGTTTGTAAATAGTTACATACCAATTTTTTATGAAATGGCTATGCTTAGTGGAAATGATTATAGATGTAGAGAATCTAATAGATATGATGTTCTATACACTAAAATAAGTGAATTGTTAGATATTGAAAAATCTAAGGGTAATGTACGCTCCGCTCTTTCTTCTTATAAACTTGCAGAACTTATTGTTTCTAACTTAATGTATCTTAACAAAAATAAATTTATAAGCTTTGATGAACTATATGATAATTTAAAAATTTAATAGTAAATATTTATCTTATATTAGAAAGTAATATAAGATATTCTTTTAAATCTATATGAACATAGTTCATAATGTGTAATTCAATTAAAAAAATCTTATTTTCAAATTCTAAATATATAAAAAAATGGAGGATGTAATATGTTAATTTATGCAATTATTTTTATAACCTTAGCTCTTGTATTTTATACAATTGGTGTTTGGAGTGAAAAACTTCAAGGAACGCTTAAACCATGGCATTTGGGTTTATTCCTAATTGGTCTCGTCTGTGATACAACCGGTACATTACTTATGGAGAGTATAGCAAGTAATTCAGCTGGAGTAGTATCAGGCTTTAATACACATGGAATTACTGGTGTTATTGCTATAGCTCTAATGCTCATTCATGCTATATGGGCCGCAGTGGTTCTTACTCGGAAAAATGAAGATATGATATCAAAATTTCATAAATTCAGTATAATAGTTTGGATTATTTGGTTGATTCCTTTTATCTCTGGAGCTATGTCTCACATGGGCTAATAAAAAATTTAGGCCCATGAAAATAAATAAAATAGACAAAAGACAGGGTGTAAATTTCACCCTGTCTTTTGTCTATTTTATTTTACTTGTTTTTTTCTTTATCAAACTCAGAAAGTTTATGGTGCTTCCATTGAATACTTACTTTGCTATAATTTATTTTACTTATAGTAGTATTTTCCCAGATACTATTTACTTTAGCTTTGTTGTTTGATGTCATATTAGAAACAGGTAGAGTTATACTTTCAGTATAAATATCTTTTCCTGTTTTTATGATATATTCATACTGGTTTTTTAGACTTTCTAGATCATATATCTTGGTTTCATCTTCTTTTACAAATTTTTTAATAGCATTCAAATCATATTCTTTTTCAATATAATACAATTGTGACCCATTATATTCACCTGATTGAATCTTGATATTTGCGAGTCCCATGCGAATTTCGTCATCCTTTAAATAGATCTCAACTCTATTTTTAATAGTATCACTTATTTCCTTTGTATCGAGTCCTGAATACATATCTACACGCACATTACTAGTGGGTTCAAGTGCACTAATATACTCATTGTTACTGATATCCCCTCTATAGTTTGGATCAGCGTACATATAGTTAGTTCCAGCATAGCTATCATTAAAATCATATCCATTTCTAGAAGTATTAAAACTTTTTGTTACCTTTGTTCCAAAATCATACTTTTTCATTTTTACTTCTTTTGAATCTTTTAAATTTATTAAAGACTTAGCTGTAATAATTTCACCTAAATATTCACTTATACACTTTTTATCTAAGCTAAATGAATTTATCATATTTTCAAAAGCATTTTTCTTTTTTGCATCATTATATTGTTCTTCCTTCATTGTAGCAGTGACTAAGTATTTATATCCATTTCCTACAACGTACAATTGATGTACAATATACTGATTTTTAGTAACTGTTTTATAGCGAATTACTACATGATGAAGATTAATATTTGCCTGTGTTTTTGTTTCATTTCTCAGTATTTCATAAACCTCACTATTATACTTATCTTTTAGTACTTGTATTTCTTCTGCTGCCCATTTTGAAGCAGTTTCATCTTTTGCTGCTGAACTTATCAAGCTAACAGCTACCCCTTCCGGTACTTTAAATTCCTTTTCATCATTTTTCACTTTCTTTTCTACCTGTTCTAGCTCCTCATCACTATATACTGGAGTGAATTTTTGAGTACGTGCATTAGGTACTCCTTCCACTCTCCAGTAAGGACTCATTATCATTTTCCAGCCATAGCTTGTATTTTTATATTCTCTAGTAGTACTAACTGAGTCTGATAATTCCTTAATTAATGTATTTTTTTCATCAAAAGAAAGTTTAAAAGAAGCTGTCAATTTATCAAACATTTCTTGATGCCCTCTATAAAATTCTCCTTTCATAGTTATTGTTAAATTGTATATATAATTATTTTTTATATAAATTCTATTTTCAACATATTCTCCTAATTCTTGCGCTGCCTCGTCCACTAAAAGATAATCTATAAATGGATTAGATTTAATTATACGAATATATTGTTCTCCTGAATTATCTTTAGCTATATTTATAACCAATTCTTTTTCCTGTTCAACTCTAAATAAATCCCTTGTTGTAGCATTTTGCATTTTATATAGTAACTCTTCCAATGATAGCTCATCCTTGTTTTTTTCCACTTGTAATTGAACCCCAGCCTTATAACTAGCTGTTGCCATATTGAAAGCATTTGCACCCTCTGACTTAAAAACAATCCCATCGTCAGGTAGGTGCATAGACCATTTATATATGCGACTTCCTACTCCAGTTTTATTTTGATCTGCTTTGTTAGAAAACACTTGATATAAATCAATTTTCCCATCATCTACTTTAGCTTGAACTGCTTGCGCATTTAGCCCAATCGATAAACAAAGAGTAAGCACAATTGCCGTAGCCTTATTCTTATTCATAACTATTGCTCCTTTCCTTTTTTCTTTTCTTTACTTGTTTCTTCCTTTAAAACTACTGTTACATCAAATTTTTTACCTTGGCGACTAAAGGTTAATTTTACTTTATCACCAGGCAAATGTGCTTTTAAAATCTCGTTATAATGAGCTATAGAATTAGTAGGCTTATTATCTATAGAATCCAACATATCTCCTTCTTTTACCTGACCCTCCGTTACCACTGCATCCTTTTGAAGTGTAACTACTTTTAACCCTTGATTAGTAGGAAGTCCAAGCATTGCTGCCCAGTTTTCTTCAAACTCAACACCAATAAAACATCTTTTTATTCTACCAAATTTATTATAATGGTCTACAAAATAATTAATGTTTCCCACAGGAATTGAAAAACTCATTCCTTGATAAAACATATATCCTAATGTGTTTATACCAACTAACTCGCAGTTCATATTAATAAGCGGACCGCCACTGTTACCTGGGTTTATAGCTGCATCTGTCTGTAAATATGTGTACATACTTTCTACAGGTCTATCTAGTCCACTTACAATTCCTTTAGAAGCACTATTTCTATATCCAAAAGACAAAGGTGTTCCTACTGCTACAACATCATCTCCAACTTTTATTTCACTTTCAATTGCTAATTTTATAGGCTTTAAATCTGTCTTATTGATCTTTAATAATGCTAAATCAATTTCCTTATCTGCATATAAAAGTTCTGCTTTGTAAACATTACCATCATATGTAACCACATAAATATCCTCAAGGCCATCTACTACGTGATTATTGGTCAGAATTTTCCCTTCCTTGCCTATTACAACTCCAGAACCATGTTGTAAATTTTTAGGTAGCTTAGAGAATATCGCATCTTGTTCTCTATATTTTGTATTTTTTCCTATGACAGCAACTACAGATTCATTTACTTTTTCAATAACTTCTGATACTTTCTTTGTTTCCTTTTGGACTGATTTTTGTGGTTGCTCTATTATCTTCTCTGGTGCTTTAAGCACTAATTCATTTCCACCTAATGCAAAAACAGGTGTCGTGGTTAAAAATAATGTAGCCATGATCAAAATAGATGATAAAAATTTTTTCATAATAATCCCCCTTTTTCTCCTTTACTTTTTATAGTAAATTGGTAATATTTTGTTTATACTCTTCTTGTACATATTACCATATTTTTATATTTTTTCCAACAATTTAGAAATATTTAATATTTTAATAAATAAGCTCTCATAGATACAGATATCATGTATCCTGCAAAAGAACCAAATATTTTAGTAAGACCTTCTGATTTTAATAACATAAAAAATACGCCCTTTATACATTGATTGTCTAAAGAGAGCGTAACGTGTCAGTAAAAAAATAGTACTCCACATAAGATAAAGTTAATATCTTATGTGGAGTACAGGCTTATTATAAAATGAAGACTTAAACTCCGAATATCAGAGTTCCTAACACCATATAAAGCATTGGAAAAAGGAATAAAATAATATTTAATATTAAACCCCACTTTGCAATATCATCCTTGTTTTTTCTTAATGGAATCAACCCCAGAATTACACCAATAGGTGCAACAAATAAGGGTAATAAGATTAATGATCCTTGTAATTTAGTTTTATGTGTAGGAAATATCTGAACAAATTCATTAATAATAATCACTACAAGAATAAATGCAATTCCAATTGATATCTTGCCAATCAAGGTATGTTTTATTGGTACATCATTGTTTCTGTTCATGTTTAACACCTCCATCATTACTTTTCGTGAATGAAATAAGTTTTTAGACCGATAAAACTTATTATGCTAATAATAAACATTATACCTACATAATTGAGAAGGTTAATTTTATTAATTCCTATATAGGAATATAATACAAACATAAAAACATTCCCAATCATATTTATCCAAAATGTTATATATCCAGCTTTTTGTGCATGTGCTTCTATCCGTTCATCTTTATCTCTTACTAATTTATACCACATTCCTGATTTTAAAAGCGATATATATTCAATTACAGTCCATGCAACAAATATTACTGTTATCAAAGGTAGAACCCAATAACCCCCTCCCTGCACATATAGCGAATAAGTAAATAGAGAGAAACTTCGTGATATCAGTACAATAGACAAAATTACTTTAATTAAGAAACGGTACAGATAAGTCATTTTACTCCTCCTTCATCCAGAATAACTGCTCAATAGATGTTCCTAAAGCCTTGGACAACATTATAGCCAAGCCTAGTGAAGGCTCATATCTTTGCTTTTCTATAGAAATAATTGTAAGTCGAGTTACATCCGCCAACTCCGCTAACTGCTCTTGAGTCAAATTATTTTTATTACGTAAATCCTTTACTCTATTGTATATAATATATTTATTTCCCATTTAAGCCTCCTCTCACGTTAGTCCAAGTATAGTTAACTATACGTTATATGTATACTCTACTATACTTTTAGTGCAAATGTCAAATAAAGTTAAATACAGAGACTTATATATTTAATATTGCCACTTCAAAGAAGATGAACAGCTGCGCTGGTGCTATGGCATGAAGCGTATGTAAGGCATTTCTATATTATGTGTTTTGTGTTATATTTTAAATATGTGGAAAATAATAACGTAAAGAGATTTATTTAAATGGTTACATGTATTACACATCTTACAATAGTAGGAAATATTTAAAATAAAGGATACAGTTTGAAAACTTATACAAAGGGCTATGAACTAATTTAATGAATGATAGAACTAGTTTTAAAATTAGATTTGGAGGTTAATTATGGGTAACTTTGTTGTATGCAATATGGTAAAAAAGCTTAAAGGTAAATATATGAAATTATGGTGGGACACAGATAAATGTTCTCCTATCTTTAACGAAGAAATTAGTTTTAAAGAGAAAATTATACGAGAAAAGCTTATGAATAAGTTTTTGAATACTCTATTTTCTCACTTAAAGAAATGCCCTAAAGATGAAAAAGATCGCGCAGATTGGAGAAATACACTCTGGACCATGATAAAAAACTTTGGTCACACTTCTGGCTTTACTGAAGATGAAATTAACGGTGATTTTTCAAAATCCCTTCCAATTATAACTCATAAATTTATTTGTAATGTAAAAGAATTTGATAGTAATATAACCTTAGATAAAATGGTACAAGCCTTGAGGAATGTTTGGATTATGAATATACTCCAAGTTCTTTTTAACATTAAGGTGGAATACACCCCCTCAATTTTTGCTTATAGCATGCTTTATCCCTATACTGATAATTATTTAGACAGTACTGAAATATCATTTGAAGATAAAAAATTAATTAATGAGAGATTCAAATTAAGATTAGAAGGTGAAGAAATAGAATGGAGTAACTCCTACGAAAAAGCACTATTTAAACTAGTTAGTATAATTGAGGTTCAATATCCTAGGTCACACTATAGTGAAGTATATGAAAGTCTTTTATGCATCCATGCTGCTCAATGTGATAGTCTTACACAACAAAAAGGTATGACTTCACCTTACGAGAAGGATATTCTGGGAATAAGCACTGAAAAAGGTGGTTGTTCCGTACTTGCAGATGCTTATCTTGTACATGGAAGTCTTTCTGAAGCGGAAGCAGACTTTATATTTGCTTATGGCGCACTGCTTCAATTTTGTGATGATTTACAAGATGCAAAAGAAGATTTTAAAAATGGGCATATGACTATATTTTCGGGGACCTCAGAAAAATGGCCTTTAGATAATATTACCAATGCTCTATTTCATTTTTCCAACAAAATAATAGATTTAGATGAAGGTTTTACTTCAAAAGAAGCTCATAAAATGAAAACTTTCTTAAATAAAAATCTAGTTTCTCTTATTTTTGAAGCAATTTCACAAAACTATAACTTGTATAGTAAAGAATATATTAAAAATATTGAGAAATATTATCCTTTTAGAATGTCCTATACGAGAAATCTTTATAAAAAGATAAAGAATAATTATTCAAGTTTTGAAAGCATCCATGGCTACTCCATAGATGATGTTATATTAATAGCAACGGATATAAGTACTTAGCTAAAAAAAGTCTACGTCACTTGTGATACGATTCATCGTACCGAGTAAACGTAGACTTAACTTGCATCATTAGATAATTTAAACTCATGTTACCTGTTTATGGAAGTTTATTACCCGCCACCCTATAAATCTCATACCATTCCTGCCTTGCAAATCTGAATTTCACATTACTCATCACTTAAGTAACGAGTGTGCGTGGTTCAGTTATCAACTAGACGCTTTTTTCCATGTATATCTGTTTCCAACTAACTTAAATCCAGCTGCTTCATATAACCTATTTGGTGCTGGAAACTGCTCTGGAGTAAGCGTAAGCACTGTTGATACCTCCGCGCCTAAACCTCTTGCCGCCTTTAATGCATATAGCATCATTGCCTTACTTATACCTTTTTTTCTGTGCTCACGGAAACAAGCAACAGCCTCAAAACTCACCATTCTATTCTTTTCATCATATCTTCCACTACATAATGCAACTGGTGTGTGCTCTGGCCCCATAACTATGATATCCAATTCATTTCTGTAAGTATCAAACTTTCTTGTATTTCTTAATGCCTGTTCATTAAAATCCATACCAAGACATTGGCTATATATGTGAATTACTTCACTTATATCTGAAAGTTCTTCAAGCGTTTTTATATAATATCCTTTTGGTAATCTAGGCTCCTCTACAGGTTCACTATAATTAAAATATCTTAGAACCCAATACTCATCTGTTTTACAATATCCATTTTCTATTAAAACATCTTCTAACTCAGTATCACCATCAAAAGGACACCATGAACATTCATTAAAGTCACTAATACCAATGTCTTCACTGCCTTCTTTTATAAATTCATTTACAGCTTCTTTTGCAGTCTTAAACATTTCATTAAAAAGATGCTTGTTTTTAGGATTTATAAATAACTGAATTTTATTAAATGGCCATATACCTCCAATAAGTTTATCATCTTCAAACCAAAAAAATGAATTACCTAGCTCTTCAGTAATTGACTCTAAAAAGCTTTTACCTTCCACAATATCAATGCCAAATTCTAACTCATTTAAATTAAAATAAAACTTAGGTCCTGATACTGAAATGCTTTCTTGCAAAAACTCTCTTAACTTAAAATAATCCTGTTCCCCTTGAAATCTTCTACACTTTATTGCCATTTAAAATAGCCCCCCATGTTTTTTACTATTTCTATTTCAATACTGCATACATACCTAGTTTTTCTAAAGAATTAGGTACAATTAAATATCCCTTGGTACACATTTGTTCAGCGATATATCCAACTGAATCCACTTTATATTTCATTTGCGAAACCGCAGGACATATATCTATCAATTGTGATGGTGCGTGATTTTGTACAACCTTTGTTGACTCAAAAGCCGTTAGTTTTATATTTTCTTTTATTATTTTAATAGCCGGCTCCATTAAATGTACAAAAGCATGGTACTGACTTTCCGTAAACACAGGAAATTTAACATTATATTCTCTATTATTATTTGTAATATAGCCTTCACTAATAAGTTCGGCAAGAACTTCGTTATTATCTTCCTTTATATCATGTCTTGCCGTTTTTATAAGCATATCAACCTTATCATCTCTTGGATGAAATTCTTGACACTTCTCTATAATTCTAAAATTGCATACATTAATCCAGTCACTATCAGCTTTCACTTCACATTCTCCATATAATCCATTAAACAAATCGTTTCCCCTAAGGTTATTATTCCCCCAAATATACCCGTGAGTACCATTAGACAATAACGGAAAACCTTCTGTATTTTCAAGTTCCTCATCTTTCGCCTGTGACAAACCCCTCAATAAAGCTATATGAGTCGCTAACCAATAAATCCTATTTTTATTACAATCAGCCCCTATAAAATTGATCTTTCTTATTTTATCCTCATTCTTTTCAATACATTGAAAAAGCTCGTTTGCTACCGAAGGATAAATATCCTTCGTTTTCGTATATACCTCTTCTTCACAGCTTTGAGTAAAAATAATTATATTTGTTTGATATCTAGCCTTATGAAGCAGCGTTATTAAATTGTGTTTCATAAGAATTTTAATCTCATCTTCTAAATAAGGAACTGCTACCCCTAATTCAATACTCATTTCTGCAATTGTCATTGGATTATAATATGCAGCTAATAAAATGTTTCCTGGTAATTTTCTCTCAAACAACTCATAATAAAGCTTATATTCCATTTCATTTATCCACACATCCACACTGAAAATTCCTGGATTATAACTTTTTTCTCCATATTCTCTTGTCATATTCATACCTTCTCTCAATATTTTTCTAGATTTGAAGAGCAAATATTTGACCATTTCCAAAGAAATTCGGAGTTCCTGTGAGATTTGGTTACAGCTTTTATTATCAATATAGTACATTATGGTGGCTTTTCGATGACGCTCTGATAACAAAGAAAGCTCTCTTTTTAAAATGTTTAGTTCATCATTTTGAACCACTACTGTTTCAGGCATTTCACATAAGCTATCTACCAAGTTTTCATCAATACCATAATGCTCTGTTTTTTTACGCTTACGCAGGTACCCTTTGTACACGTTATTTGCAATAGCCCACATCCAACCATAAAAAGCCTGTTCATCACGAAGTGAATTCGCATTCTTTAAAACTTCCTTCACTATTTCCTGTGACAAATCTTCAGCATCTTTACTGTTTGAAGTCCGCGAAAGACAAAAAGCAAATATAGTCTTCATACAATCTATTATTTTTTCATAAACAACTTGTTGTTTGTCCATATTTCACCAATTCCCTAAATTAATTTTGCGGTCCTTTATTGTCTTCATATATATAGTGACGCCATTTATAAAATGGTTAATCAACAAATAAATAAATTTAAATATTCTTTACTCTACTTCAATAATCTTAGTTATAAATCCTTTATAAATCTTTTTTAACAAAATAAATTAAATAACTTTTATTTTGTTGAAGCTATTTTTTATCTTTAACCGGTTTTAGTCCATAATTTCCTTTCCTATTTTTTAATTTCAATATTAACAAATTAGGATAAGACATTTTTTTTATAAATGTTATTATATAATTACCGTACGGGAATTAAGGATTTTAAATGAGGTGACTTGATGAATTATATTAACTCCATTCAAAAAACTATTGATTATATTGATGATCATATCCAAGATAATATATCTGTAGATATGCTAGCTTCAATTGCAAGTTTTTCAACCTACCATTACTATAAAATATTCAGTAGTTTTGTCCATATGTCAGTAATGGATTATGTGACAAAGCGAAAACTACAGTTTGCTTTACATGACCTAACCACTGGAGCAAAGATAATTGATATCGCAATGGATTATGGCTTTGAAACTCATGCCGGTTTTAATAAAGCCTTTAAGCGTGCTTTTGGTTATCCCCCAAGTCTATACAGACTTCATGCTCCAAAGGGATTACCACCAAAAATTAATTTAAAATATTTAAAAGAAAATTTAACTGGAGGGATAATTATGGAACCTAAAATAATTGAAATGCCTAGCTTTAAGGTGGTTGGGTATGAATTTAAAAATAACCTTAAAAATATATTACGTTCAAGCGATATTCCAGCCTTCTGGGCCCAACGTGGTTTTGATGATAACAATTGCGAGGAAAAATTGTATAAGCAGCTAAATCCGCCAAAACATGGAGAGTATTGTATCTGTATTAATACTAATATGGCTACTGATGACTTTTCATATCTAATGGCCGTTGGTGTTGATAACTTTGATAAAGCCACTGATGATATGTACAACTTAGAGATTCCCGCTGCTACCTATGCTATATTTACATCTCCACAGGTACATGAAGATGACTTTGTAGATTCCATTAATGGAACCTGGTCCTATATACTTCAGCAATGGTTCCCAAATTCACAATATGAAATTGATGAAAGTAAATTTGACTTTGAGCACTATGACGAGCATTGTCACCCATGGGAATACGATAAGGTTTCAATGAAAATTTATATTCCAATAAAAAGCATATAAATCCTATAGGGACTATCTCAAAAGATAGTCCCTATAGGATTCAATGGATTAATATCAACCGTCTTTATAAAAATATACTTAACTCTTAATCATAAACACATTCATGCCATTTACTGTCTAAGAATTCGCAGTCACAATCTTTTATAGCTTCTTCATAGGAAATCTTTCTATTACTGCTTAGGATTGCATCAAAATATGCAATCCTATTATTAATCTCATTTTCTACTCTTTCCCTACCACTAATTTGCAACCCATGACTTGGTAACAAAGTATAAGAAGTGTATTCTTTTAATTTGTTTAAAGATTCCATATGCCTTTTTATACAATTGGGGTCTGTTGAGGGTAGTAGTGGCTTACCATCATTCGAAAACATTAGTTCATCAGCAATATATATATACTGCTCATTGATTTTTACAATAATAGTACATAATGAATGTCCTGGAAAAGGAATCAATGTAAGCTGATGTTTGCCGAATTTAATACAAAATTGCTCTTCAATTAAGGTTGTTGGAATAAAATACTTATGCTCTTCCCTTTCTGTCCACAGGTCTAATGTAGTCTTATAATGCTTGCTACCATATACTGATTCTCTGGGCAATACTTTTAGCCCTTGCATATGATCATCATGAAAATGCGAGATGATTATTTTTTCAATATATAGTCCATTGCTTTTCATATCTTGAAGTACCAGTAAAGCTTGGTCCTCGTATGCAGTATCTATCAGAAGAGCTTTATTATCATTAATCAAAGCTGTTATGCTGTTTCCAAAGTGATTCCCAGGTAGTGGGTCAAATATATACTGTATTATTCCTGGTCTTAGTTCTCTTTTTAACATTTCACTTAAAACTCCTTAAATTCATATAATTTTATGTCTCCACTTCTATTTTTTGTCTTTAATATTTTTTAACCAGTTATAGGTATCTTTAATTTCCTCATCATTTTTATAAATATTCATTACTTTGCCTAATTCAACAGAGAATTCGATGAATGCTTGTCCTATTGAAGTTATACAGTTTCCATCTCGAACAACATCCTTATCTACTATATTTATTTTTTCATATATGTGCTTATTACTTTCATCTACTCTAAAGCCCTCAGTATCACCGTTAGCTTCTTTATTATTAAGCAATCCATGATATGCCATAAGTTCAGCCCCACCACAAATACCTGCAATGAATTTATTTTTTTCATTTAATTTTAACATAAATTCTTTTAGTTCTGTTTTTTCATAAAGTTGCACAGGGTTTCCACCAGGAATAATAAAAAGATCAATATCCTCTGGGTTTATTTCTTGTATTGTTTTATCCGGCAAGAATTTTTGTTTTTCTTCACTTATATATACGCGATTTTCTAAAGCTACTGAGCAAATATTATCCCTAAACTGATTAACTGCAAACACAACTTCAAATTCACAAAAACCATCATAATAAAAAACACATACATTCATTTTATAACCTTCTTCCTTTAATTTATTGCTTGTTAAATATTTTTTTAATTTCTTCAAAGTTCTATTCTTCTATTATAAAATACAATGACTGACACCTATATGTCAGTGATTATACTTGCTATATATATTTTTTATGTATTCCACCATTTCTCTTCTTAATTTATCTGGACCTATTACTTCGCAGTCACTACCAAATCCTAAAATGAATTTCTTTAGTCCTTCATCCTCTGGAAAAAAATCTTCAACTATATATGTTCCATTTTCTAAAAGTATAATTTTCTCTTTTGAAAAATATTCACTTAATTGCCCACCTATTTCACTAGAAAACTTTAATGTAACTAATATACTATTTTCTTCATAACTTTTACTAAATATATTTTCTATTTCCTCTTTTGAAATTGGATTTTTTATAAAGCACCCACCTAGCTTCATATTTCTTACTCTAACAAGTTTAAACTTTCTATAGTCTTTTCTTATCCTACAAAAGGCAATAATATGCCAATGTCCATTGGTGAATTCTATCTGAATTGGTTCCACTATTCTCTTTAAATATTCCATTTTTCTATTTATATATTCAAATTCCAATATCCTATTATCTTCAATAGCTTTATTTATCAAAAATAAATACTCCCTGAGTTCCTTCTCCATACTAAAGTGAGACATATCTATACTAAGATTATCACATTCCTTTTTTTCACTGTTGCGTAAAGTTTCAAACTTAAGCACTATATCATTAAATTGTGGGTTGTTCCCAAATAAAAACTTTAAATTATCCATTACAGCAATCAACGGCTCAACTTCTTTTTTATTTAAAAATAGGTTATTTAAAGTATAATTTTCCATAATATAATAGCCTCCACCCTTACCGCCAGTAGCTGCTATAGGCACTCCTGCTTCACTTATCTTTTCTATATCCCGATATATTGTTCTTAGAGACACCTCAAAATGCTCAGCAAGTGCTCTTCCCGTCACTAAACCTTTTTGAGAAATAATTATTAAAATTGATAAAAATCTTTCTGCTCTCATAATATAAACGTTCCCTCCCTTCCCCTCAAAATTTACGATCTTTTTAAGTTTATTTTCCCTCTAAAACCTGTACACCACACCGAACCCACATTTTACAATTTATTTGCATTTTTGTTATGTACAAGTAAATAGTTATTTATAATATATCTTATTATATTATAAACCGTATTCCAAGTATTGTTTTGAATTTGTTTATGGTAAGGCACAGTACCATAATACAAACACTTCTCCATGCAGTATATTTAATAATAGTATCAATTGAAATTTTCAGTAAGCTTTCATATAAAAAATACCCTAGTAAATATACTTATTTTTACCTACATATTCTTTTTATTCTAAAATAAGTATTTACAACCGAGAAAATTTGGGTTATAATAAAAACATAAAATATATTAATAGATTCTGAAAGGAGACTGTAAAATGTTAATTTATAAAGATAAGATTAAATCTCACTCAATCAATAAAATATACAGTCTGCTGTCGGTAATTTAAGTATATTATGATTTAATATACTATATTATTTGATGTTTAAAAATTTCGACCGCAGACTTCATATCTGCGGTTTTGTTATATTTCAAGGAACCAAGTTAGAAATTGGTCCTATTAAATAGAAAGTAAGCTGAATTGTTTTTTCAGTTTTTGCATCTATTTAAATTTGTATAAAAAAACCGCAGAGAAAATCTGCGGTTTTTTGATTTTAGATTTTTATCAATATTTTAGCCGCAAAGCAATGTATACTTCTGTAGTTTACATTGTTTCTGCGGCTTTTATATATTTATGCAGCTTAAAAAATAGCTAGCACAAAATCACCTTAGGGGGAGTTAGAAATGAGCCTAAAATAATAATATTAACTGATCAATAAAAAGTTAAAAATCTGCATAGGAGGCTAAAAAAATGAGGTTTAAATTTATATAGATAGAAACAATTGAAGAATTTATATTATAAATATATTTTGATTGGAGGAAATTATATGATAACAGGAAATATTAATGGAATAAAAAAAATAATACTTGAAAGACTAGAAAACTTATATAAATTAACAATAGATAATGACAGCGTTTTTTCTTATGAATTGGTGGCAGAAATGAATGAAATTAGTAAAGCAATAAAAAAAGAACTATGCGTGGTTATTAATAGGCGAGGTAAACTCACTGCCATTTCAGTTGGTAACATCAATAGTGCTGAAATACCTTCTATGGATATTCCCGGTAAAAAGTTAAGTGGATTTAGGGTAATTCATACCCATCCTACCGGTGACAGCACACTATCTTCAATGGACACTTCAGCCTTAGTAGACCTAAAGTTAGATGCTATTGCTGCAATTGGTGTTAAAGAAAACATGGAAGATGTTAAGATAAATATAGGTTTCTGTGATGTTTTTAATAATATCCTAACCTTTAAAGAGCTTGAAAGCTTAAGCGTCGACGCTTCATTACAATTAAATTTTAGAGATAAAGTAACTTATATTGATAAGCTAACTGGTAACCTAATCAACTATGAAGATGATGTAGAAAGGGCTATTTTAGTGGGAACTGATGGCGAAGAAAGTCTTGAGGAACTTGACAATCTTGCCCAGGCTTGCAATGTTACTTCTGTATGCAAAGTACTTCAAAAGAGAAATAAAGTAGACTCTGCTTATTATACAGGGCAAGGTAAAGTTCAGGAAATAGCACATTTAACACAGATAAAAAATGCAAATGTAGTAATATTTGATGATGAGCTATCAGGTTCTCAGGTTAGAAATTTAGAAGAAGTTATTAAATGCAAAGTAATAGATAGAACTACCTTGATCCTAGATATCTTTGCAAGACGTGCTAAAAGCAAGGAAGGTATACTGCAAGTTGAGCTTGCTATTCTTAATCATAAGCTTCCTAAATTAAGAGATGCCAATGCAAACCTTTCAAGAATCAAAGGTGGTGTCGGTGTAAAAGGTGGCGTTGGATCAAGAGGCCCTGGAGAGAAAAAACTTGAAACTGATAGACGGCACATAGAATACAGAATAGAAGAAATAAAGAACCAACTGTCTAAGGTAATAGAGGGGCGAGCTGTCCAAAAAATAAAAAGAACTAAGAATAATATAAGCAATGTAGCTATTGTGGGATACACCAATGCAGGCAAATCAACTTTAAGAAATAAGCTCTGTGAAATTTCTTCATCCAATAATATAAATAAAGAAGGCGTTCTAGAAGCTAATATGCTTTTTGCAACATTAGATACTACCGTTAGAGCTATAACTTTAAGTGACAACAGAAAAATTGCTTTATCGGATACTGTTGGTTTTATTAGTAAACTTCCTCATGAGCTTGTTAACGCTTTTAAATCCACCTTAGAAGAGGTTACTTCCGCTGATTTACTTTTACATGTGGTAGATGCAGCCAATGAAGAGGCAATAAAACAAATACAGTCAGTAAATATAGTTCTTAATGAGCTTAATGCTAAAGATAAAAATACTATAATTGTTTTAAACAAAGTTGATAAAGCCTCCCATAAAAATTTAAAGGGAGTACGTGATTTCTTAAAAGGTGAAAAAGTAATAGAAGTCAGTGCTCTAAAGGAACTAAATTTACATGAATTACTGCATATTATAGGTATAGAAATTCCAATTAAATTAATAGAAAGAGAATTTATTATCCCTTATGATGAGCAAAAATTAATTTCATTACTTCATGAAAATTCTAATGTTATTAATGAGGATTATATTGAAGGAGGGACTCATATCAAAGCTTTGGTACATGAAGAAATCTATAAAAAATGTAGGAACTTTGAAGTATTAGCTTAATCTTAACAAAAATGACTCCTTAAATTTAAGGAGTCATTAAATTATAATTTACATCTATTCTATGGATATCTTAATTGCTAAAATAAATGTACTACTTAGAAGAACCTTATTTCCATATTATTTTTATGATTAACATTCCATCATTAAGCACAGCCTCTATTTTGTGACCCAAATGTTCAACCAGAGCCTTGGTTATACTAAGTCCAAGCCCCGTATGCTTATCACTCCTTGCTAAATCTGCAGTGAAAAACCTGTCAAAAATATGCTCTACATGTTCTCCTTTTAAGTTTGGAGCATAATTTTTAAATTCTGTAACTATATAATCTTTTTCTTTTCTTAAGGCTATAATTACATTCTTTTCCCCATATTTGAGCATATTATCTATCAAATTTGAAAATATGCGCATTACTGCTTTTTCATCAGCAATTATAGAAGGAACCTTTTCATTAACTTTGATATCCGGCTCAATAGCCTTATTAACAAAATCATTATAAAACAATGCTATAGTTTCACATAACAAATCACTCAAATTAACAGCCTTCAAATCAAACTTATATTCATTGGATTCAATTCTTGATAATTCGAAAAAGCTTGTAATAAGACTTTGCAATGTTACAGTTCTTCTTTCAATTATATCAATATATTTTGCACTGTCTTCTACCCTCAAATTTTTAGTCTTTACCAGCTGCATATATCCCATTATAGATGTAAGAGGGGTTCTTAAATCATGGGATAAATTAGCTATACTGCGCCTTAGCTCTTCTTCTCTATGTCTTACTTTAATATTTATCTTTTGATTCTTTTCATATAAATCATTAATACACAAAACTAAATTTTCAATATCCTTATCTAATGTATTTATTCTAATATTAGGATATCCATCTTTATTTTTTGTAATTTGCTTTGAAATATATTTAATATCTCTTTTATATCTAAAAATAAGAGTAACCAAAATAACAATGATTATAATCAGAAACATAATTAACCAACGCATTTTACTCACTCCTTTTTTAAAATAAACCCTATTTGATATCCTGTTTCTTAAATATAGTTATTCCAGCGGCAGTAGCTATTACTAATGTTATAAATCCAACCACTACAGCCTTTAAAATCTCACCATTAGTTGACCTTATAGATGTTGCCAAAGCCCAATTATAAGATAATGTATCCTCGTACATTTTATCAAACCAAACATATTTTCCATAGAAAAGTGTAATTATTATTGGTAAAATAGACATTACTACTGTTCCTATTCCTATAGTTGATCCATTACTTTTTACTAATGTTGCTAGCAGCATTAATAATGAAATAATCCCCATTCCTACCACTGTAGCGCTAGCAAACACGGCAACTATTTGTACTATCTGCATAAAGGTAAATGGTTCTCCCCATCCAAACATGAAACTCCAACCCACAGTAGGTATACTAACTATTATTCCTAGTATTATAATAAATCCAACACTGCAAGCAATCAATTTCGAAATGTAATAATACTCTCTTTTCTTACCATAAGCTACTATATTCTTTATTGTCCCTGAAGAATACTCACTACCTACCATTGCACCTATCAATATGGCCATTAAAATTTCCACTACACCAGAACCAAATGAACTATAAAATATTTCCATTGCCCTAGGATGAACTATATCCTTAGCACCTAGATGAATCCCGATACTTCCTGACGGCTCTACTGATACATTTGGTTCATTGGCAATTTTATCATTTTCTACATATTGCTTCTGCTGCTCAGGTGACATAGCCTTTAACCTATTTTGGGTACTACTTGATTGACCTAATAAAAGTAGACCTAAGAATAAAGCTATTACACATAATACCTTAAAGGTTCTCGTTTTAAATAATATATATATTTCTGCTTTTACTAATCTAAGCATTTCTACCACCTCCTACTACACTCAAAAAATACTCTTCAAGATTCTGACCTTTTACCCCTATATGATTTACAACTATACCATTAACAGATAGAAGAGTATTAATTTCTCCAATAATATCAAGGTGGCTATACACTCTAATTATATTGTCTTGCATTACCACATAATTAGTTATATTCATTTCCAGTTCTAATAACACAGTAGCTTTCTTAGCATCACTTACTCCAATTTCTATATACTGCTTGCACTTTTCTTTTAACTCTTCCGCAGAAATTTCTTCTACTAATTCACCATTATTTAGTATGCCATAACAGGTTGCAAGTTCTGAAAGCTCACCTAACATATGACTTGATATTAATATAGTTACATCCTTTTCCTTATTTACCTTCTTTAGAAGTTCCCTGATTTCAACAATACTTACAGGATCAAGTCCATTTATAGGCTCATCTAAAATAATAAATGCTGGATTTCCTAAGAGTGCATTTGCAATTCCTAGACGTTGCTTCATACCTAGCGAAAAATTCTTGACCTTTTTATTTTCTACATCTTTTAAATCTACAAGTTCTAAAACTTCCTCTATACATTGTCTTCCTGCTATATTTCTGACTAATCTTGATACCTCAAGATTTTCTCTGGCTGTCATATTGCCATAAAAAGCGGGCGTTTCTACTAAGCTCCCTACCATTGTTCTAACCTTATCTAGCCCATTGTTACCGTTAGCCCCTAAAAGTTCAATTTCCCCACTGGTTCTATGAATTAATCCGGTTATCATTCTTATTAATGTAGTTTTACCAGCTCCGTTTTTTCCTATAAATCCATATATCTGTCCTTTTTCCACTGTCATATTTACATTATTGACAGCCACTTGATTTCCATATTTTTTTGAAATATTATGAGTTTTTAATACTATTTCCTTCATGAATTTCCCTCCTTAACTTATCTTATGTTTACATTATGAACTACAAACAATAAGACCAGCTAAAGCAAATCTTAAGAAAGTATTAAACTTTACTCCTGTAATTTAAACCCTATTCCCCATACTGTTTGTATATATTTTGTTTCACTGTCCCCTCCAGCTAATTTTGAACGCAGATTACTCATATGAACATTTATCGTATTATCATCTCCTAAAAACTCATCCTTCCACACAGTTTCGAATATATTAGCCCTTGTAAATACTTTTTTAGGATTATTCATTAACAACTCTAAAATTGTAAATTCTCTCAGGGTTAAAGTAACAAGCTTGTCATTAATCAGCACTTCCCTTGCTTCTATATCTACAACTATATTTTTATACTTTAATTTATTATCCTCTACCTTCGATACAGAAAATTGTTTATAGCGCCTTAACTGAGCCTCCACTCTTGCTATTACTTCATTAATGTCAAATGGCTTGCCAACAAAATCATCTGCTCCAAGCCTTAATACGTTGATTTTGTCTTCCTGAGCTGTTTTTGCAGATATAACTATAATGGGCATAATTTTCATCTTTCTTATTTCTGATATTAATGCCTCACCACTGATTCCTGGTAGCATTAAATCAAGCAGTAAAATATCATAATCATACAGCTTTATGCACATCTTAGCTTCTGTTCCAGAATATGCACCTTTCACTTTATATCCTTCTATGCTCAATATATTGCACAGCAGTTCATTGATATCTGCATCATCCTCAGCTACTAATATATTAATATCTGATTTCATAGATATTTCCCTCCCCAGTGAAAATTACCATAACTTTTACTTTTTCCCGATACTTATCTTACTATAAATTCACTTATTTCCTATTATACTCCAGCCTACTATAATTTAAAACATAAGAGACGCTTGACTTTTTCCATGAACCTCTAGATAAATAAGACAAGTGATATATTATACATGTATAATATATCACTTGTCTTATTTATGTTATATTGATTTTTAAAAAAAATCGATGACCGATAACCATGGTATTTTATCTGACAAGTTTAAAAAATGTCATGCCACCACTTAAAATTAATGTGTTATTATCTTTAATAAAGAACGTACATCCATTACCTTTTGAATCAGTAGTCTGAATTCGGATAATAGAATCAGTTTTTATACCTAATTTATCAAAGGTAATACCCGGATTATCAACATCAAAGTCAACTTTTGAAACAACAGTTTTCTTATATAAAGGGTTAATAACAACATTATCTAAATCCTTTATCGTGTCCCCAAAGCAAGTCGCTTTTTCTTTTGAAAAACTTAATTTTCTACCAATCAATTGTGTAATATTATCACTTCCATAAGTTCCAACTTTTCCATATGCCAATGGTTTTTCAATAACCCATTGACCATAAAATATTTCTTGTGGTTGTTTTACTTCTCTTTTGGAATTTGTTGTAGCACTACTCTTAGTAGTTGACTTTTCTATTACTGTGTTTGTTTGGTTAGCAGTAGAGCTATTCTTTGGCGCTTGCTCCACCGTTTCTGTACCTGTGGAATTACTCGTAGGGCTATTTGATGCAGTTGATTTTACTGCATTATCTGTTTTTGTTTGAATACTGATGACTGGCTGACTTTGTGTTTCTGCTGTCTTTTGATTTGTACAACCTGCCATAAAAAAGCTCGTAGAAATTAGTGCAATTACTAATAATTTTTTATCCATAGTTCCCCCATTTGTTTATAGATATGATTTTTATCGGCTTATAGATTATTCATATCTTATTTTAAAGTACCTACCTTTATTATAACACTTACGGCATTTCGATTTTAATTAATATAAATATCTAGACTACCTTCTAGTTTCCAATCTAATTTAATATCTTTTGCTACACATTCTTCTTTATTTCCTTTTAATCTAAATAGCGAAATCACATTTTCACCAGTATCTCTAGCAAAAATAATACCCTGTCCTTTTGAAATATACTTAGGCGCAAAATCAAAATTATTTCCTTTAGTTATTTTTTCTACCTTTTTAGTTTTCACATCTACAGTATAAATATTGTGTGGTGCCTTTAACCACTGCTGAACATCCTCATTAGCATTAGATGCTGAATATATAACTTTTTTCCCATCTGGTGAGAAAGATGGTGTCATTGTAACCACCCCCTTAGCAATCATGTTGTATGGGTCATTAGTAGTAGAAATCATACTCTCTGGTAAAATAGGACTAAATGTGCCCTTTATTATATCTACTGTTCCTATAGTTTTGTTAAGATTCATCTCTCTTACGCCACCATTATTAACTACAGCCATCTTTCCATCTATAGGATTTATCGCTAAATTATCTTTATAAGCCAATGCATATACTTGTTCATTATTAAAAGGTGTAAACTTATTATTTTTCACATCATACACTCCAAAAGGAACTCCATCAGTATTTGTTGATCCTGAGTGAACTCTGCACCATATATAAACATAAGCTCCATCCTTTGAAACTCCAGCAACCCTAGGTACTAAGCCCATGTCTCCAGTTTCGTCATTCCAAGGCCTAGATTTTATTATTAAACTTTCTTTTCCTAAAGCTACATCATATTTTATAAGCCCTTTTGCTTCACTATATTGACCATCATCCTTTGTATAATATCTATATACTTCTGCATATATAGTTCCATTTTTATCACTTACCATCTCTTCATAACGTTCTTCACTTTTAATATAAACAGAAGATTTTTTAGTTTTTAAATTAAACCCATTAAGTCCGCCCTTTTCTGCTCCGTATACTAAATCAGTATTATTTCCCCATGCATAACTTACTACTTTGTCCGCAACTTTTATAGCCTTTTTCTGTCCTTTTATTAAGTCAATTTCAGCTATATAAAGACTTCCATCTTTTGTATAAGCAACACTTACTCCATCTGGTGAAATACTAGGATTTTTAAATACTCCACCTTTATCTACTATTACTTCCTTATCTGATTTTAATAAATTTACTGCCCATAAACTCTTATCCTTAACCATTACTGCAAAATCCTTTGAATTTTTATTATCTTTTGTTTTACCTAGCGCACTACCTACAAATGCACCTGTAACAATTACAACTACTGCTACTCCTAATGCTATTGTATTTACTAATCTTTTAGGACTTTTACCATTCTTAATCATTTCCAATCTCTCCTTTAATTGATTTTTACTACTTGCTGCCATAGCATTTGATAAGGTCATTCTTTTATTTAATGATTTATCTATAACATTTAAAATAGCAAGCCCATAATATTTTTTTTCATCACTATTCATATCCTTAATAACTTGAAAGTCGCAGCTTAGCTCACAATTTTTATTTAATTCCTTATGTACCATATAAATCACAGGATTAAACCAATGCAACGCTAAAGCTACAAATGACACTCCTTTAATGTATAAATCCTTACGTTTATGGTGCATTAATTCATGACAAAATATCATCTTTAATATATTTGAGTCAAATTCCCCAGTAGGAATTGTTATTACAGGAGTAAATAACCCTGTAGCCATAGGAGTTCCAATCTCCTCACAAACCTTTAGGGTAATTTTCCTATTAATGCTCAACTTATGGCAACACTCATAAAATAGATCCCTTATCTCTTGCCTTTCAACATTTTTACTACTACACTTCAATTTTTTCTTAAAAAGAATAACTCCTGCCAATTGACTGCAACTTAAAATTATCACTCCTAAAATCCATATAACCCATAAATTATCTTTAATATAGCTTAAAACCTTTATCATTTTTTCCTTAACTCTTGATGTTTTACCTATATCCTGAGCTTTCACTGGGTTTATCTGAAGTGTTTCTTTCGATTTATCATTAGTATATGTATAATTTTTTTTCATTACTTCAGTGTCTTTATTAGTTTCTATAGAGCTTTTTTCTTCTATAAAGGTTGGTATATCAATTAAAGACTTCTCCCCTTTTGGTATTAATGCACCATAAGGAATTATAAAAGTTATTACTGTTATAATAATCAAATAATAATTCCAACAAGGTGTAATTACCTTTTTAGTTATTGGTTTTAAAATAGTTAATATAAAAAAAATTATCGTTCCTGACAAAGATAATATTAAAATCTTATAAAACAACTCAGTTAACATCTCTTACTTCTCCTCTAAAAACCATTCTCTTAATTCTTCCAGGTCTTTTTTATTAACTTTTTTTCCGTTATACAGAGTTGCTATAAAGCTTTTAATAGACCCATTATGCATCTCCTCTAAAAATACCCTTGATTGAACTTCTTTATACTCTTCTTCTGACATAACCTCAGTGTAAAAGTTAGTTTTTCCTCTCTTATCGATTTTTAGTATTCCTTTTTTTACAAGCCTACTAGCAAGAGTTAATACCGTAGTTAACTTCCACGAATTATCCTTTGGAAGGTAATTCAATATATCATTAGTGGTTATTTCTTCACTACTAGGCCACACTATTTTCATAATTTCCATTTCAGCTTCGGAGATTTTCAGATTTTTATTTTCCATAATATCACTCCTTCCTCTACAAGGCGTAGAATAACTTTATATTACGCCTTGTAGAATATAATGTCAATATATTCTTTTTTTGTTAGCTAACAGAAATTACCCGTTGTTTTAAGTATTTTTCGGTAAAAATAAAAAGATTATTTGAAAAGCAAAATCCATTTTAAATATTTTGGACTTTACATATATAGATTTATTGTATAAATAAATGTTACAATTATACTAAACAAGGCAAGATTGAACTAAGTAATCTCAAATTTATATAACATAATATTAGGAGAAACTAAACAATAAGGTTTCACTTTATTTTAGGAGTGTGGAAAATGTATAAGATAATGATAGTTGAAGATGATAAAGCACTGTGCACTAATATGAATGAAATGTTGATAAAGTGGGGGTTTGATACGGCTGTTGTGGATAACTTTGAAAACATAACTGCAGAGTTTGCTAGTAAAAAACCTGATTTAGTTATTATGGATGTAAACCTACCTTATTTTGATGGGTTTTACTTTTGCAGTAAACTTCGCGAAGTATCAAATGTGCCTATAATATTTGTTTCTTCGCGGGATACTAATATGGATATTATTATGGCTATGAATACCGGTGGTGATGAATATATAAGCAAGCCTTTTTCTATGGATATTTTAATTGCCAAAATAAATGCGTTGCTCAGAAGAGCCTATTTTTATGGTGAGCAACCTTCTGATTTAATAGAATGTGATGGAGTAATACTAAACTTAATGGAAAATACCCTTTTATATAAAGAAGATAAAATTGAGCTTACAAAAAATGAATTCAAAGTAATGCTACTGCTTATGAAAAACAGGGGTAAGACCATATCTAGGGAGAGGATAATGAGGGTCCTTTGGGATGATGATAATTTTATTAATGACAATACTCTCACCGTAAATATTAACAGGCTTCGCACTAAACTTTGTGGTATAGGCCTTAAGGATTATATAGTTACTAAAAAAGGCTATGGGTACATACTCCTATGAATGTGATGACATATATAAAAAATTCAACCTTAAAAATTTTATATTTCATTTGTATTTTGTTTACTATAAATATAGTCCTATTGTGTAGCAAGCCTATACATTCACAGCTTACTGATATAGTATACATGGATTTTTTACTGATTTTCATATCATTAATCTTTGCATTTATTGATTATAGAAGGTCGAAATATAATTACAAAGGAATTTGTGAAGCAATAAATAAGGAAGATAACATAGATGCAAGCTTGCCTAATAGCAGTTACTCTTTTGAAGTTCAGCTTATGAAAGACATAATTAATCTTAAAAATGCTGAAATGGAAGGAAAAGTTCAAAAAGTAAAATTAGCCCTTGAGGAAATAGATGATTATATAACAAAATGGGTTCATGAAATAAAAATACCTGTTTCAGTATGTGAACTCCTTTCTGATAAAATAGAGGAAATAGATGTGTCAGAGCAGCTTATACTAGAATTTAACAGGATAAAATTTCTTATTAACCAGGTACTTTATACAAGTCGCGCCTCTAGCTATTCAGAAGATTTACAAATCAGTGAAGTTAATATTGAAAAGTTGGTCAAAGAAGTTGTAAAAAGAAATGCTACCCTTTTCATATCAAAAAATGTGAGTTTAGAACTTGGAAATATAAACTATACTGTTATATCAGATGAAAAATGGCTTTCATATATTGTTGATCAGCTTATTAATAACGCCTGCAAATATGTACCTAATGATGGAAAAATAAATATTTACGCTAAAGATGAAGATAAAGTTATTGTGCTTTATGTTAAAGATAGTGGTATTGGAATAAAAACAAAAGACATAAAGAGAATATTTGACAGAGGTTTTACAGGAGAAAATGGAAGATGCCTCGCAAAATCTACGGGCATGGGTTTATATTTATCTAAAAAGATGGCTCATAAATTAAGTCATGATATATATGTTAAATCTGAGGAAGGACTGGGTACGGAGTTTAGCATATGTTTTTATAAACTATCAGATTACTTTAAAGTTACATAAATGTAACCTTAAAACATTAAATGTAACCTAAATTCGATGGCAGGAAGCGCAGTCAATAGGTAGAATAGTGGTAAGCTTTTATTTTATGAGGAGGATTTTTATGAGTATTGTTATTGAAACTAAGAATTTAAAAAAAGTTTACGGCTTAAAAGGTATGACGTCCAACGTTTTAGACGGACTTGACTTGCAAGTGGAAAAGGGTGAATTTCTAGGTATAATGGGCCCTTCTGGTTCGGGTAAAACTACTCTTTTAAATATCATTTCTACCATCGATACACCTACTAGTGGGAGTTATTTCTTTGAAGAAAAAGATATGAAAGATATTAAGGGAAAGTCCCTTTCAACTTTTAGAAAAGACAAAATAGGCTTTATATTTCAGGATTTTAACCTACTGGATACAATGTCTGTTCAGGATAATATAGCGCTTCCGCTTGCCCTTAGTAAAGTAAATCATCTTGAAATAATAAAAAAAGTAAATGAAATAGCTGACTTTTTAGGGTTAAAGGATCATCTAAGCAAATATCCATATCAACTCTCAGGAGGACAAAAGCAAAGGACTGCAGCAGCTAGAGCACTTATAACTTCGCCTTCTGTTATATTTGCAGACGAGCCTACAGGAGCATTGGATTCGAAATCAGCAGCAGAACTTCTGCAATGTCTTATGCATCTAAATGAAAAATTTAAGACTACTATAGTAATGGTGACTCACGATGCCTTTGCTGCCAGCTACTGCAGAAGAATAATGTTTATAAAAGATGGAAAGATTCATGCAAAACTTGACAAAAACGGAGAAAGAAAAGAATTTTTCCAAAGAATTATGGACATGGGAGCATCCATGAGTGGCGGTACAGATTATTACGCGCAAAAGGAAGAAAACATGAGGGATTTCAAATGAACTCCTTTGGCATAGCTTTCGATAATTTCAAGAGAAATATAAAAGTTTACAGTCTCTATATAATGTCTATGATTTTTTCTGTGCTTGTTTTCTACAATTTTGTAGCACTAACATATAATCCTGATTTTCAAAAGGCTAATGAAACTACTCATTATATTAAAGGAACATCAATTGCAGTTTCTTACTTGCTCCTTTTATTTATTATATTTTTTATCTGGTTTTCAAGTTCCTTTTTTTTAAATCAAAGAAAAAAAGAAATTGGAATTTATGCTTTTATGGGAGTATCCAATACTCAAATAGCCCTTATTTACTCTATAGAGCTTATTTTTATGGGGATAACTGCAACGGCTGCGGGGCTTTTGCTTGGAATTGTATTTTGCAAGCTATTTTTGATGATGCTGGCTAAGGTAGCAATACTCAATATGACAATAGGTTTTTTCATATCTACTAAAGCAATAATTAAAACTGCGCTTACATTTTTTGCAGTCTTCTTTGTAAATGCAGTTTTAGGTTATATAAATATATCTAGAAGTAAGTTAATTGATTTGTTTAATGCATCTAAAAGAGAAGAAAGACTTCCAAAGGTTAATTATGTAAAGGGCTTGTTATCTCTGATATGTATGTCTGTAGGATATTACTTTGCATTGCATGCTCTTGGTAAAAAGTTTGAAATAAATTTACTTCTTGCCCTTATATTTGTAGTAATAGGTACCTATTGGTTTTTTGGCTCTGTCTACTCCATAATAATGAAATTTATAATAAACCGAAAGAAAATATTGTACAATGGAGTAAATATAGTGTGCATGTCTAACATTGCCTTTAGAATTAAAAATAATTATCGAACTTTAGCAGCAGTTGCTATATTAGCTACAATTACTTTAACTTCTTATGGAACAGTAGCATCTCTTAAATATTTTGTTGAAATAAGAGATCATATACAAAAGCCTTATGAAATTTCTTATATGTCATCGGATGATAAATTGAAGCAGCAGGTAAGAGACAAGTTAACATCATCTAAAAAAGATATAATCCTTGAAGAAAATACTGAAGTCCTTATTATAAAACCCCATATTTATGCAGAAAATGAATCACCAATTGAAGAATATGTGGCATTAAAATATTCGGATTTTATAAAAATTAGTTCTGATCTAAAAGCAAAAAATCTAAAAATTTTTAAAGAAGAAAAATTGTCTAAAGGTGAAATTTTATATGTATCACCCCCTAGTGTTATAATGAGTCTTTATGATTACAAAAATGTAAAAGCTTCTATAAATAATAAAGATTATACTATAAAAAATACACTTAAAACCCCTATTTTCGGGAATGCTATCCCCCTTTGTCTGATATTAAATGATGAAGACTATAATTTACTTAGGCCCACTGCTGGCATATATGAGTTTAATGGTATAAAAATAAATAATACAGACAATATTAAATTACTAGAACAGGAGTTAATTAAAATTAAACCCATTAAAGAATCTTTACATGTAAATGTTAGTAAAGATAAGTCTTCCTACAGCATTTTTGGAATAATTTATTTCCTTGGAGCTTTTCTCGCACTTGTTTTCATAATTGCTACAGGAAGCATTATATATTTTAAACTTGTATCCGAAGCTTATTTAGATAAGGACAAATATATTTTACTAAAAAGGCTTGGAATGACGAAGAAGGAGATTTTCAGAGCTACTACAAGGCAAATAGGAATGTCATATCTGCTACCTTTAATTGTAGGTATAATTCATAGTTGCGTTGCAATGTCTGTTTTAAGCAAACTCATGGATTTCAATATAATGGTACCTGCCATCTGGAGCATTGTTATTTTTATTGTAGTATATATAGGTTATTTTATTGCTACTACAAGGAAGTATATGAAGATAGTTCTTTAATTTAGGTAAGGAAAATCCATCTTCTCATGTCATCGCAATATTTTTTTAGGTTTGCCCCAGTAATTTCCTTTACTTGTTTTTTTTATTGGATGCAATTCTGCCAATAGCAATAAACAAAAAAAATGTACCTGCACCAATGAAAACAATAATACTAGAATAATTAATTGCATCTGAAATTTGAATTATTCTATTTAAAAACCTCATTGCAGAAACACCAAACAAAAACAAAATGCCATAAAATTCTGGTCTCATTTTTAAAGTTTGATTAGTTTTAATTGCAATCATATAAATTTTAAGACAAAATAATGCAATAATTATTACAAATATATTAGAAAATATATCCTCGTTCTCTAACCTTGTAATAAATAGCATTAAGCAATTTAACAAAACAGTTAAAGCAGTAATTAAATATATAAAAATGGTTTTTTTATCCTTCATTTTTTATAAACCTCCTTATAATACTAATGAATTCAGAAACACTTAAGGCCCCATATAATTTCCAACTATTACAACGTAAAATACTTAGTTACCTTATTTTTACATACATGTATAAATAATGTAACTAAGGGTATTTGCGAAAGTGTGCTTTCCGCACAAAATTAGTAATTATACCATCCAAACCCCTTGAACCGCATCAGCTATTTTATCCCAGGTCAATTTAAAAAGCTCCATTTCCTCTACCCCAGCTTGAGTTAAAGTATAATATTTTCTACATGGACCTATTTGTGATTTTTTCTTTACACCTGAAATTAATTCCTTTCTCTCCAGTCTTAATAACAATGGATATAATGAACCTTCCGCAAAATCTTTGAATCCCACTTCTTGTAGTTTTATATAAATTTCATATCCATAAGTCTGTTCTTTAGATATTATTTTGAGAATTACTCCATCCATAAGTCCTTTTAATAGTTGAGAACTAATTGCCATTTTGCTCACGCTTTCCGTTAAATCTATAACTGAGTTTAAGTACAACATATAATAGAATTTGTAATATTATCATTCCCATTATAAGTTTTTTTGAAACTACAATATCTTGTGTCAAATTATATATTAACTCTCCCCCAAAAATAACTATATACATTGGAGTCAACTGTAAAAAAAGTTGTACTAAACTTCTGGTCCAACCTTTTAATTTATACACAATCTTATAATTACAATAAAAACATATTAATCCTGATATAAACCCAATTGCGGAAATAATAATAGTGGCAAAAGAAAGTGCTACTGAACTTCGAGTTACTAAAGAATTTACTATATAAAAAAACGTACATATTAAAGATAATAAAAGCGCATTTTGAAATAAATGACCTATCCATTTCCTTATACTTAAAGTTGAATAGTAAGTATCTACAATCTCAGCAACAAAATCATCTATACTAGACCCAATCGCCTCTGAAAAAGACTTACCCTGACTTTGATTCCTGTAAAAAAGATCAATTAAATCAGAATATACTTCATTTCTAAACAAATTTGGAACAACCTGCATAAGTTTTGAGTTTATCACTTCAAGCGCTTCATAATACTCTCCCTTAAGACAATATTTTTCCTTCCTGTTTATCCTATTCATATTTATCATCCCCCAAACAAACTACCATGCTTTACATGATAGTCACATTTTATAGCATAGTAGTTTGTTTGTCAATATTTGCTTGGCGTAATTATGTAAATTAACTAACCTTTAGCCATTTATCCCCATCAACAAATCTTGCAACGAGCATTGCACAGGCTGTGTTTCCTGTTGAGTTTAATACTGTGGCTGGTGCATCTATAATTGTGCTAATAACAACTATTATAGGAAGCGCTTCAGGTGGAAATCCATAAACACTTATTATAAGCATCTCTCCAATCATTCCACCACCTGGGATTGCTCCCATAACTGCTCCTACTAAAAAATTTACTGCAAGTATTGATAATACCGTTTGAATATTGTTAATGTCTTTACCAAATAAGCCAAATAGAAATACTATTTTTAACACTCCGCCAATAACTGAACCATCCTTGTGTGTGTTAGCTCCAAAGGGTATTACCGTTTCTGCAATGTCTTTTGGTACACCTATTTTCTTCGTAGCTTCAAGATTAACCGGAATTGATGCAGCACTTGAACAAGTAGCTAGTGCTGTTACTGTTGGTAAAATTGCATTTTTCCAGAATGCTCTAAAGCCCATTTCCCCTGCTGATAAATAAGAATATATGCTAAAAAATGTAATATACTACTGAAATCCCTAAATATAAGAGGAAGACCTTTAAATATCCTTGTAATATCTGTGCTCCGAGCTGCCCAACAACGGAGGCAAAATAACATCCAAGTCCAATTGGGGCATAGTACATAATAATGTTTACCATTTTCATCATTATAGCTGTAATCGAGTTTAAAAAGGTTTTTACAACTGTTGCTTTTTCACCAACTAATGTAGTTGCTATTCCAAATAGCACAGAAAAAATGATTATTTGAAGCATATTATTTTTTGAGAATAGTCCTGAGAAATCTCCCACTGTAATTGTGTTTACTAGTCGCTCAGCTAAAGATATTTTTTCAGCTTCCCTGCCAATTTCTCCTCCCACCTTAGATAAAATAGTTTTAACGACTTCCGCATCTAATCCTTTACCTGGATTAAAAATCAATGCTGCTATAATAGCCAATATACCAGATATCAATGCAGTGGCTACAAAAATTATTGCAATACTTATCATTATTTTACCAAGCCTATTCGTACCACCCATATTAGCTATAGATGATGCTACACTAAAGAACACTAACGGCACTATTATAGTAAACATCATGTTTATAAATATTTGTCCAAAAGGTTCTAATACTAAAGCCTTGGGACCTAAAATAATGCCTATTATTCCGCCTATTAATATTGATAAAAGTAACACTAAGGACATCTTATAATTCTTTAAAAAGTTCTTCATATATATTTAGCCCCTTTTTATATTAAATCATCATCTGCGATGCTGCAATTAACGACTTAAAAAATATTTTTCAACCACTTCCTCGTCACTAAAATGTATAGTTTCCTCCTTTAATATTTGATAATCCTCATGTCCCTTTCCTGCAATTATAACCGTATCATCGCCTTCTGCCATACTAAGTGCTTTAAAAATCGCTTGCTTTCTATCCTCTATTTTTTCATAGCTACAACTGGTTTTAGCCACTCCTATCTCAATATCCGCAATTATCAAGTTTGGCTTTTCCACTCTAGGATTATCTGAAGTAATAACACAGTAGTCACTATACCTTCCTGCTATTTCACCCATTATTGGTCTTTTACCTATGTCTCTATTGCCACCACAACCAAAAACTAAAATTATTCTACCTTTAGTAATTTCCTTAACTGAGGTTAGTATATTTTCTAGTCCATCTGGTGAATGGGCATAGTCTACTATAGTTAAAATGCCTTTACTATTTGGTATGGCTTGGAATCTTCCCGGTACCCCCTTCAGCGCCCTAACACCCTTTATTATGTCATCTAAATTTAGACCTAGGCAATAGCAACTTGCAATTGCAGCCAATGCATTATACACACTAAATCTTCCTGGTATATTAAGCTTAACTTCTCTAATTTCGCCATTATGATCAAGTTTAAAATTCATGCCACTACTTGTATAATTGATATTTGTTGCTCTAAAATCACAGGCATTCTCTATACCATAAGTTATAATCTCACAATTTGAGGTGGCCCTTATGTCAATTGCAACTGCATCATCTATATTTATTACTGCTTTTTTACACATCTGAAAAAGCTTTAACTTAGCATTTTTATAATTCTCCATAGTTCCATGCTCTTCTAAATGATCTTGAGTTAAATTTGTAAATACACCAACATCAAATTCACATCCATAGACTCTATCTTGAGATAATGCACTGGAGCTTACCTCTATAGCTGCATGGGTTGCTCCATAACACAGCATTTCTGCAAAGGATCCTTGAAGCTCGATGGAATCAGGTGTAGTTGGATTCAACTTTTCCGTTTTCAATTTTTGCCTTGAAATAGCATTTTCTATAGTACCAATAATTCCACATTTAATCTGAAACGTTTCAAGTATTTTTGATATAAAATAGCTAACTGAAGTTTTTCCATTGGTACCTGTAACACCTATGATTTTTAGTTTTTCTGTTGGATTTTCATAGTAGTTTTGAGCTATTATAGCCATTGATTTTCTTGCTTTTTTAACTTTAATGACTGTAATATTTCCTGGTATATTGGGAATTTCATATTCTACAACCAATGCTATAGCACCATTGTTTATAGCCTCTAATGCAAAATTGTGTCTATCTATATTTTTATTTTTTACTGCAATAAAAAGTGAACTGCTATCTACTTTCCTTGAATCCCAAGTTATATTGCATACCTCCAAATTGAGATCCCCCACTAATATCTCATGATCTATTCCTTTTAATAACTCATACAATTTCATACTACTTCCTCCTATTAAATTATCATCTGCTGCAGCTGTTCATCATCTTCGATGCTGCAATATTTACCATTAGTTCCTAATAATTATTATATGCCACAGATTTACTATTTTTATTGTAGATAATGCTTAATATCTTGCATAAAGTGCTATAATATTAATATCTGAGGTGTTTATATGGATAATAATGATTCTACGCAAAATATAAAAAGAGGGTACCTTAATGAAGATTTTCTTTTCTTTAATCTAAAAGATCAGAAAAAAAATGAATTTGAAATTCACTACCATGATTTTAATAAAATAATTGTTTTTATTTCAGGAGAAGTTACATATATAATTGAAGGAAAGTCTTATAAGCTAAAACCTTGGGATATATTGTTAGTTGGTAAAAATGACCTTCATCTACCAATAATAAGCCCAACTGTGCCTTACGTAAGAATGATATTGTGGCTAAATCCATTGTTTTTAGAAGGCCATAATAAAAACAACTGTGATTTACTAAGTTGTTTTCAATTGGCATCTGAGCGAAAGCTCAACCTTATTAGATTAACCAATGACCATATAACTTCATTAAAACAAAACCTAGCTGACATTGAACAAGAGATGCAAGATGTGGCTTTCGGTAGCACTATATTAAGAAATGCTTTATTTATTCAGTTCATGGTAAAAATAAATAGATTATTTCTTGGAATGGATATACATGAAAATATTGATGACATTAAATATGACCCTAGAATAGAAGCTATCCTGAGCTTTATAAATTCAAATCTAGATAGGGATTTATCTATAGACATGCTTTCAAAAGCATTTTATTTAAATAAATATTACTTGATGCACTTATTTAAAGAAGAGACAGGCTACACCTTATATAGCTATATTCTAAAAAAGAGAGTTATAAAGGCTGCCAATCTTATAAAAAGTGGCATGCAATCTGGAGAGGTTTGCGCGCAATGTGGCTTTGGGGATTATTCTAGCTTTGTACGGGCCTTTAAAAAAGAATTTGGGCTATCACCTAAGCAATATTATAAATCCAATTAATGCATGAATCAGAGACTGAAAATAGTAACAATTACTGTTTTACAATAATACCATCTTCTATTATAATAGTTTTTTTGCAAAAGCTTGCAAGTTGTTCGTTATGAGTAACAAGAATTACTGTGGTATTACTTGTATCATTAATATTTTTTAATATATTAATAATGTTTAAACTATTATTTTTATCTAATGCACCTGTTGGTTCATCAGCTAAAATTATATCTGGTTTATTAACTAAAGCTCTTGCTATTGCAACTCTTTGCTGTTGTCCACCGGATAATTGAGTGATTTTTTTATTTATAGACTCATCCATACCAACTTTTTTTAAAGACTCTATTGCCAATTCTTTTATTTTAGTTTTGCTTAATTGTTTACTTTTACCTAAAAGTAGGTTTCTATATATAAGAGGTAATTCAACATTTTCAATAACATTATATTCTGTAATCAAAGAAAAATTTTGAAATATAAATCCCATTTTAGTGTTTCTTATTATAGCTAATTCTTTATCATTATAATTTGTAATATCTTTACCATCAAATTCAAATTTTCCACTAGTACTGTTGTCTAGACATCCAATCAAATTTAACAATGTAGATTTCCCAGAGCCTGATGTTCCTATAATTGCTAGCATGTCCCCTTTTTCTATACTTAAATTAACCTTATTTAACGCATAAAGAGTTTCCTCTCCATCTCCATATTTTTTTACAATTTCTACTAATTTTATATAACTCAAAATTAATTCCCCCTTATTAAATCAACAATATTTTTCTTTAATATATTGGATTTATATATTAAAAATGTTATAAAAACTAGAGTAATAGAAATGATAAAAGAAGGTATACTAGATTTAATAATTAATAATGTGTTTAAGTCCATTTTTACTACATAATTTGTAACAATTAGAATAAGAATAGATATAAAATTAGTTATAAACAGTGACAAAGATATTTCTCCACATACTAATCTTGATAATTCTTTACTTGTTGATCCTAATGCGAATCTAATTCCATATTCTCTCTTTCTAAAAGTAATGTAGCTTATTAATATACCTATAAATCCTATGCATGATAAAACAGATAATAAAAATGAGAATGTTAATGTCATCATAATCCAAGGTTTGCTAATCCTATATATTTGAATTATCAATTCATTAACTTTAAAAAATTCAAGTGATGTATTACTATACTTAAGTTTTGAAAAATAAGTTATAAATTCATTTAAGTCCTTCATTTTTTTTGTTGAAACAACAGTGTTACGAGATTTCATTCTAATATCAATACTCTCATCAAAAAAGTATGGTTTATCAAATGGTATAATAATAGAATTTTTTAAAGAAGTAATCGATGATTTATCACCTATCCTAGAATTCCAAAAAACAGCATTTTTATTTGTTATTCCTATAACTTTTAATTTGAAATCTTTTGGTCGGTTATTTTGCTGCATTTTAGCAGTAATTACATCACCTACATCCCATTTGTTTGATAAATTATTACTAATTATAATTGGAAGCTCATTTTGGATTTTTTTGTAACTGAAAATTTTATTGCTACCTTTACAAATATCGATATTATATAAATCAATAGCACCTCTATTGAAAAAAACAGCATTAATCTCGCTTTGATCGACTTTAACTTCGTCTATACAATAACTTCCTATTTTATCAACCATTTTATTTTTTGAAATTTGTTCATGTATTTTATTAATTGAATTCAGAGGATCTTCATTTTGTGAACCTACTGAAATTTTAAGTAGTGCTGATGTATCTTTATTAACTAGTTTATTAATGTTATTTTTTACTTCTATGTTTTTATTTATTAAAGTAAAAGCAAAATTTAAAGATATAAATACTATAATTAATTGAAAAAAAACTAATTTAAACTTTATACCTTGCTTTGTTATAGATTTAATCAATACTCGTAATCTAAACATACTACTCCCCTTTTAATTCTGTTATAAGATTTAACTTGAAAAACTTTTTCACACTTATTATTGATATTAAAAAACTCATTATAACAGTAGCTAAAGAAGTTACTATTATATTTAAATAACTAAATTGCATATCTTGTATATTTAAAATATTTGTGAAATTGTTTTTAACAAATGGCGTTAATAAATTTGCAACTATAAATGCAGAAACAATAGCACATAATGATACTAATATAAGTTCGATAAATATTTGTTTCCAAATTATTTTTCTGTTTGCACCTAAAGCAATACTAATTAAAATATTTTTTTTGTTTTTTAACATTAAATAAAACACTAAAATAATTATATTACTTACAGATACTAATATAATTAAACAACTTACAACTGTAGTTATTGACACCGTAGTATAAAACTGAGATAAGTTTTCGCCTATTTCAACTTGGGCTGCCTTTATATTGGGTAACTTATTAACATCATTTAATATTTCATTCATTTCATTTTTACAATTATCATTGTTTTTCAATAAGTATATGTTAATTGTTTTTATATTTTTTTTCATTTTATCAGGCAAAGATTCTAATGGAATAAAAACAGAACCTAGATAATTAGAAAAATTACGTAACTTACCTGCAGTACCTATAATTTCAAATTTTTCTCCGCCTAAATTAATATAGTTATTTTCACTTATTTTATTAGCTTCTACACCAGTACCTATAACAGCGATTTTAGCTTTTGACTTACTTTCATGTGGGTTTAAGTATCGTCCGCGAGTAATTGTGGGAATCCATTCCGGTGTTTCATCAAATAGTACTGGTTGAATTGGGATTTGCCACACGCCACCTCCACCAGCTTTTTCTGCCATTAAACCGTCTATTCTGATTGCTATTGTTTTTGAATGCTTTTTTAAAATATTCGTTAATTTATCATAATATATGTTATTTAAATCTTTATTAATATTAACGGTAATCAACTGTTGGTGGCTTAATTTACCATTTGTATAGTCAATATTTATATCTTTGCTACATTTTAAAAAAGTAAATCCAAATGAAATCACTAATATAGCTGAAAAATAACCTATATATATTAAAAAATAATGAAAAAAATTGCTCTTTATTTTTCTTAAAATTAATTTAAACATTGCGTCACTCCAATATTAATTTTATAGTATTAAAATAAAATAGTAGTGCCACCCTTACTACTTTTCATAAAACCTCAATCATGTTAATGTTATAACATAATTTTCTAATTTTCAAGTTATTTTACAATTTGTAATAATTACTTAAGATTTGTTATAAATTAACTAAGGCGCAATATTCTCTTTGATAATTTTTTTTGTTTTTTCTATGTTTAATAATCATCACAACAATAATTACACTAGAAGCTGTATAATAAAACAATAGCCTACTAACCCCCATAAGTACCATAACTTTTGGTAGCATTTCCTTTATTTCCATATACTTTTTTCAATATCTTTAACTTTTAATATCGTATTCATCTTTATCACTCCTTGTTTATCTCTTACACTACTTTACCATTATTCTATTTTTTCAACTATCGATTTACCTTACCGTAACATTACCATTGTATAAGGTTTCGGAGCCCAAATAAAGTAGACACAGGCATTTACCTGTGTCTACTTTATTTGTTTATTTTTACATACTTATAAAAATAAACATCCCAGGGGTGTTTTCGAAAGAGAACGATTGAGCTTACTATTCAGGCTACTTGAACTACAAAATTGAACTCATCAATTTGAGACACATTTAACCTTTTACCATACTTTCCAAATTCATTTTGTAATAACTCAATGTTTGAATAATACTCGTCTTCAATTTCATCAATTTGTTTTTTTGTTAGACTTTTCATGATTTCTTGCTTTTGATTTTCATTTTCAAACATAAGGTCTCCAATTATTATCTTTCCATCATTCTTTAAAATCCTTAGCATTTCCTTAATGGCAATTCCCTTTTCCACTTCATTCAAGTGATGGAATGCATAGGTGGATACAATAATATCAAAAGTATTATTTTCAAAGGGAATCTTTAAAAATTCTCCTAGTCTCAGTTTTAGCTTTGGAAATTTTTCTTTTGCCACATTTAGCATTTCCCTAGATTGATCTAGTCCTGTGATATGAAATCCTTGTGTTAAAAATCGATTTGCAAGATTACCGGTGCCCACACCTATTTCTAATATTTCAACTTCTTTATCTATATCCCTGGTTGCTTTTTTAAAAATCGTATCTAAAATCACTTCATAGTTTTTATAAATTTTCAAACTACCTATATCTCTTTTTACATCTTTATCATAGTTTTTTGCCCATCCATCAAAATCCCATTTATCCTTCCAGTTTTCTTTTATTTTATATATTTCATTCATCTTTTTAATGGATTCAATAATGCTTATATGATATTTTTCATCATTTGCATCATAGATTGTATCCATTATTTCTTCCAGAGAACTTTGAATCAGTTTTGCTCTATGAACTTCATTGTTTATAATTTCCCACTGCTTATAAAAATGATTTAATACATTATTCTTATAATCATTCTTCAATATATCTTCTATATCTTCTATAGGTATATTTAATATTCTATACATAAGAATGGTCTGTAATTTTATTAAGTCCTTATCTGTATAATAGCGATAATTATTTTCCTCATCCCGCGCAGCTATTATTAGCCCCTTTTTCTCGTAAAATCTAATCTTATTTGTTGTTATATTAAACAATTCTGCCACTTCTTTAATACTATACTTTATTTCCACTTCTCCACCTCATACCAATAGATTTTTTAGAAGGTAAGTTTTAAGCTTAATCTCTAACTTAATTATAGTATAAACCTTTACCTTAGGCGAAGGTCAAGTGGTGAAATATCACAGGCTATTTTCATCAAGAAATTTAATAAATTTCTTTTCTGATAAGATTTCATTTGTTACAAATTCACCATTAAAGAAAAAGCTATATGTTGTAAATGGTGATGGTGCATTTTTTGCACTAACTAAATTTTCATATTTATGTATAGTTAATTCAACACTTCGCTTATTAGCTATTTCTTTTATTATTTGAACATATTTTTCTGTATGTGGACATTGATTGGAATAATATACTACCAACCCATCTTCTAAAATTTTGCTTTCTTTGGCACAATTTTTAAAAGATGGTTTTTCTACACCTTCTTCAAAGGGAAGATACAAAAGTTCATAATATGGCTTGGCAGTGTCAGCTACTTTAAACCCTTTATATTTCAAATGTTTTCCATCACTTAGATATGGAATTTTATCTTTTGATGAAAGTACAGCAATTCCTTTTTTTCCTATAAATTTACTATCTTTAATACATTCATCTATTAATAGATTTGATATTCCTTTTCCTTTATATTGTCCAGAAACCCAAAAGCAATCAATAACCATATATTCATCTGCGTTAATTGGATACCAAGCTTTTTCACCAGGTATATATTCAATAAACACTTTACCTCTTACATTTGCTTTTTTAAAAATAAGTCCGTCTTTAAATCGTTCTTTAAGCCAGTCTTTTTTAGACTTAGCACAACATTCCCCTTTTTTTTCAGCAATAGCACAACATATATGTTCTTTATCTATATTGTTTTTTGTTATCTGAATAAGTTCCATAATAATTCTCCCTTTATTTCATTAAATGATACCACATATAATCTGACAACATTATGTCATATTATATGTGGTACCATTTTTCTATTCTTTATTAAGTTTCACAATTTTGAAATAATCGCTATTATTTTTCCCATCTTTTAAGCTTAGGAAAAGTTTTTTTCAAAAGCTCCCTTGCTTCGTCTTCATCCATTCCATCTTCCTTCATAAAAGGAACGCAAATCTCAATTTCTTCTTCCATAGTTATGTTTACTGAAGTGAAATTTCCTTTTTGGTAACAGTAAGTGCAATAATCAGTATTAGGAGTTCCGTCACTATTTGTACCAAAAACCTCCTTAGAATTCATAGGCATACCGCAGCTTTGACAAATTGAATTTTCCATGATATTATCCCCTTTCAACATACAAATGCTTAACTTTGCATTTGATTATTATATTTTTATTATAACTAAACAAACATGACAACAATATGTCCTGTTTAATTATAAATTAAAATTTTTTATTTATTTCTTTGATTATGACTTATATATATCACAAATTTTTTCTGCCCTTTCTTTAATAATTTTTCTTATATGAGCAGGCTCAATTACTTCAACTTCACTTCCAAAGCTTAAAACTGTACTATAAACCCATTCATCTTCAGGATAATCTACTGTTACTATTATATCCCCCTCCTTAGTAAGGACCATTTGCTCCTCATCAAAATAATCATCAACCTTTGATCTTACCTTTTGTGTGAATTTCATTACTATGTGCTGAATTCTATCATTGTTCCATCCGTTCTCAAAGGGTACTTCAGTTAATGTCTTTTCTCTTTGTTTAAAAAACTGTTCTAAAATAGTTAGTTTTTTCATTTTTGATAATTTAAATAATCTATAATCCTCTCTATACCTGCAATATCCATACAAATACCAAGAAGATATTTTTAGAACTAAAGACATTGGTTCTATACATCTTTCCGTTTGCACTCCATTTAAATTAGTGTAGCAAAATGAAACTAGTTTATTTTCTTCTAACGCAGGCCTTAATTCTTGAATTTTTCTCTTTTGAGTATTACTTTCACCCCATGGTGTAAAATCTACAATAAAATAATTCCTTCTTTTATTAAAATTCTCAATACTTTTTTTTGGTATCAACCCGCATACTTTTTCAATAATATTTCCTATATTTTTATCCTCATAAGTTTTATTAATTCCTTTTAATGCCGTAACTAATGACAATATTTCATCTTCCTTTAAAAAGTTTTTGTCCACCTTATAGTTTTCCATTATGGAATAGCCACCATTTTTTCCTTGGCAAGAAATTATGGGTATACCAGCTTTGCAAATTGACTCCATATCTCGATGTATTGTTCTCACCGATACTTCAAAATACTCCGCAAGTTCACTCGCCGTGACCTTATGTTTGTTTATTAAAAGCATTGTAATTGCAAGTAATCTATCTACTTTCATTTTTTTACCTCTTTATGTATGATAATTTTAATTTTCCACTTCATTTCTAAATTCTAGCCTGCTCAAGTTGCTTTGCACTTATCTACAGTTGTGATGCAACTTATGAAAAATACGACATAACTTAAGCTAAAATCATTTGAAATTTATTACTTACTTTATAACATCTTGATAGATTATATCCACTATTTCATTTAACATTAATTCTTTATGCAGGCATATTTCAGGAATGATATCCAATAAATCTTTTTCATTCCACCATTTTCTCATTTCCTTTTCTCCAAATTCATGTACATTAGGCTTTTGTTTATGACGATTTAAAGTTTCTTCAAAAGGTATATCAAAGTAATATGCACAAATTTGGTTGTTGAATTTATTAAGTAAATTTTCAAATAATTTTTTATACCACTTTGAATTTAAAATACCTTCCAAAATTACTATATTGCAATGGCTTTTTCCGTATATTGCAAGTTCCAACAATAACTTACTCGCTTCTGGATTGGCTCCATCTTTCACAAATAGCATTTCTCTTCTAACGACATCTTGTGAAATTAGCATTGTACCATGTCCAAATTTTCTTTGTAAAGCCTTGCCTGTAGTAGTCTTACCACTTCCAGAATTACCTCTTAGTATTATTAATTTTGCCACTCCATCCATCTGATATCTTCCCTTCTGAATTGAATTACTATTTACCTTTATGCCAATTATAAAAATCTTTTAGTTCTGCTTTATTGAACTTGTTCGCACTTTCAATTTTAACATTTACGTCACCTAATATTCAAAAGTTGAAACAACAACTTTTGAATATTAAGAATACCTGTTATTTTACATGTTTTAAGCATATTACTGAAAACCATTGTTATTTATCTAATCCCCTTTTATCATAAGTGCAAACAAACGCAACTGCAGCAATTAATATCCATACCAAAACTACACATAGGCTATAGACGGACTCAATACCAATTGTTTCACATTTAAATACCTTTTCCAGCATTAGGTTCATATTATAATTAGGCAGGAACTCTGCTATTCTTGTTAGTGTTTTATTTAATTTTGCAAATATTGGTATCATCAAAAGAATCATAATCACAGGCATACCAACTACTCCTGTAGCCATTTGATTAGGAGCAATCACTCCAATCACAGCCCCAATTTCTATCATACTAAAAACTACTAAAGTGGTTATTAATATATATTTCCCTAAATACTGGGCATTAAACCCAACTATAAAAAACATTGCTACATTGATAATTACCGACACCAAAAGTGTTATCAGCGCCTTTCCAGTTAAAAATTCTAAGGGTGATACACCTGAAAGCATAAGCGTTCGAAGAGTATTTTTTTCTTTTTCTTCAGCAATCAGCATCGCTATAACAAAACTAGATACCATTGTAAGGTTCATACCTAGACACATAATTAGTATATCTACCTTTCCTATTTGATCACTGGATGTATTTCCTCCGAATAGCTTTGAATAGATAATGCTAAACATAATTGGCAGCATGCACATCAGCAAAACATTCATGTTTTTGCCTAAATCCTTTATTTCCTTCTTAAACAATGCTTTTACTCTTCTTGTTGAAAATTCCATTATAGTTCCCTCCCTGTAAGGTTTAAGAATATTTTTTCTAAGCTTGGCTCTAATGAATGAATTGCTAGCAGCTGCCCTTCTTCCATCAAAGTTTTAATTTTGGAAGCACCTTCTGCATCATTTTTCAGCATAATTTCTTTATGATTGTCCTTCAAAATTACTTTTATATCATCATTGATGTATTTTAGTTTTAAAGCTTCCGGATTTCCTATATCCACTATTTCACCAGCATTTAAAAAGGCTACTCTATCACAGAGTTTATCTGCTTCCTCCATGTTGTGAGTGGTCAAAAATATAGTAGTTCCTTCCTCATTAAGCTTTCTAAGTAGCTTGTGAATCTCTAAAGTTGTGCCTGGATCTAATGAAGAGGTAGGCTCATCTAGGAATAGTAATTTTGGTTTGTGAAGCACGGCTCTGGCTATCATAAGTCTTTGCTTCATACCCTTTGAAAGCTTTTTAGCTTCTTTTTTTATAGTTTCACTCATACCTATCTTCTCTAATATTTCCAAAACATTTTTCTTAGGGACAGCATTTATATCTGCATACAGCATAAGATTATCTAAAACGGATAGCCTATCATACATTCCACTAGTATCAGATAATACTCCAATGTTTTTAACAATATATTTTTTATTAGCATATACCTCTTTTCCAAACACCTTAACCTCACCACTAGTTGTTATTAATTGAGCAGTTAATAGTTTAATAGTAGTAGTTTTTCCTGATCCACTTGGTCCTAAGAAACCAAAAACTTCACCTTCTTTAATACTGAAAGTTAAATTCTTCAAAGCCGTGTTTTCTTTAAAATCTTTTCTTACATTTTTCATAGATATAATATTTTCCAATTTAAAAACCCCCTTTTGTTTTCCATAATTCAATTATTACAGAAATTAAATATCACCACCATAAAATAACTACCAAAAGAGTATTCTATTGGTTGAATGACAGCTTTTAAGGGTTAATTGGAGCATATATTTTCTAAATGGAACAATTTTTCTACCAAATTTCAGGAAATCATAATTTTAGTACAGTTTTTAGTTCCTCTAATCTTCCTTTAGACAAAGGAATGGAACTCTTTACTTTATCATCCAGACTTAGGCTGTAGCTATTCCTTGTCCAGGTGATCATTTCTTTAACTCTCTGCAAATTTACAAGGTAAGATCTATGACATCTGAAAAACCCAAAATATTTTAATCTCTCCTCTAACTCTGTAAGCGAAAGAGTACAAGGGAACTTTTCTCCTCTAATGTATAAATTGCTAATTCCCTGTTCGCTTTCCACATAGTCAATCTCTTTAGGATCAAACAGCAATGTTCTTTCCTCTACCTTGGCAGAAATTTTTTGAATTTTATAAATTGAATTTTTATCCTGGGCTACTTCTGTATCATTAATAACTTCTTCTCTGTCATTATTAAGCTCGTCCAATCCCTCATCAGTTAATCTATAAGCCTTTTCAGAAAGCATAAGAGTATCTTTAAAAAGCACAGATGTAATTAACACAGCCGTTCCAACAGATCGTAATTCCTCGATATTTTCTATTATTATTTTAGCTCCATTCCTGTCCATATTAAGAATTGGCTCCTGAAATATTAAAAGTTTGGGCTGTTTTAATCTTTCTCTTGCAAAGCTTACTCTTCTTCTTTGAGAGTAATTCAAGTTTTTTATTTTTATATTACCAATGTCTAAGAGCGCAAGCTTAAGCATTATTTCTTTATAATCTACTTTCAAGCCTAAAATATTAGAGAAAAACTTCATATATTCCTCTATAGTCATCCTCTCATAAAAAGTGTCTTCTCTTAGTACAACTCCAATACTACAAATATTAGTTTTAAGATACTGGTCATTTCTTACGTCTTCTATATATATTTCACCTTTTGCTGGTGTTTCTTTTCCTAAAACCAAATTCACCAGCAAATCGCTTATTTCATTGCTGCACTCTATACTTATAGAACTACTTTTTTTTATATTAATATCTATATCTCTTATCACATTATTCTTTTGTTCTTTATATAGACCTTTGATTTTCAGCATATAAAACATCCTTCCAAATTTTATACCCTAATTTTATCACAAAAAAACGTGATATGTTAATTAATTACTATTATATCCCTTAGTGCTAAAATATCGTTAACAAAAAAAAGCGCTCTCTCCTTCAAAGATTAGCACCTTTTCTTGTTTGGCCGTTGATTTTACTGCATTATCTGTTTTTATCTATAGTTACTCCATTTGTTTATAGCTATATTTTTATGGCTTATATATTATTCATATCTACTTTTAAAATACCTACTTTTATTATAACACTAATCTTCCACCCTAAATTCCTTCAAGGAATTATCAAACCTGCCTCCAAGGCCTTCTTCTGCCTCATTAAAAAGTTGCTCTTTAATAATAAAGCTTCCGCCTTTATTATTAGAGGCAATATAATATACAACCATTTTATCATTCCATTTTGTACCTACTGAAGCTGAAATTCTCAAAGCATTCATTGGGGTATTTACTTTACCAGTGTTGCGCACTACCATATTACTGCTTTTAAGTTCATTTTCCAGTTTGGAATAAATTTCTTGAGGTTTAGTGCCGCTTACTTGCTGAATTTCCATATAAACTTCCGGCAGTTTAGAATCCGTTGACTTATTCTTTGGAGTAATCTTATCTATGCCTGCTAGATGTTCTACCTTAAAATAGTCTTCATCAATATATATTGTATATCCACTTTTGCTTTCTACCAATGTCACTTCCTTCTTATAGCCCTGTCCCTCCAGACTCTGAACTACATTTTTCTTTGGAGCAAGTATGGATTTAACTTTATTTATTGCTGAAACTCCAGGTGGTGTTCCAACTGCTACAAAAATGAGAAGAACAGCTGCTGCTATCCCTTTGGCTAAGATACTGACCCAGGTTCCTCTGAGTTTAGGTTTCCTGTATCTTTGTGGTTCCACATTAACCCTATAATCCACTACGTTATCAATATTAGTCCAAATACTGTCCTTAATTTCAACTGCTTCTTTAGTGACCTTTAGGAGGGCCTTTTTTATTCTTTCATCAGTTTCATTTTTCATTTTGCACACTCCTCATACTTATCCATAATCTTCTTGAGCTTTTCTCTTCCTTTAAAAAGTCGTGATTTTACTGTATTTGTGTTAATTACGCTGCTAAACTCTTCAGAATATGGCATCCCAAGCTTTGGATATACTATATAGGTATCTTTTTTCTTTTCTCCTACGAATATTTCTACTCCATTATAATTTTTATCAAGAGTTAATTTATACACTCCATTTACAATTACGTATTTGCCATTAATTTCTCCACCAAAGGCAGAGTCTTGTCCTCTAAAAATCACTCCCGTATTCTTTTTAAACTGAATATTTTCCCCTGATTCTAATGTTACCTTAATAGCAAGTTCTACTCCATAAATAGATGGCTTTTTCAAAAAGCACTCTACAGGTATTGAAACTTTCTTATTTTTTGCTAATTCGATTTTAAACATTCTTTTAGAAAAATCTATATCACTGCATTCAGGAAGCTCAAATTCAAATATTCCATTCTCATTAATGTAGCTTTCAATGTCAATATACATATTGACATTTTCTCCACTACATCTCTCTAAGTCATCACATTCTAAGGATATTTTTGCTGGAAATTTAGGAACTATCCCAAGCTTAAATAGTGCTTTCTTACTATTTATAACAACCTCAGCTACAACTCCAGGATGAGTTTTAAAATTACCAAACTCCGTCGCCATTTCTGATATATAAAATTCTCCTTCAACTATTTCTTTTTCTATAACGTCAATTTTTCTATTTAATGAAAATTTAATGTTCTTATCATCCTTACCTATTATTTCAACATTTAATGGTTTACCTGTTTTATTAATAATTTCATAAGTAGCCTTGTAGCTCCTACCAAAAATTAGATTTTGCGAATCAGCAGATAGCGAAATCTTATAATCATCTGTTTCAATAAGTCTTACCCCTCTACCCCTTCTTTCAAATTCCACCCTAAGCTTTTTCCCATTCTTATCCCAGTTGTACTCATAAAAGTCAAAACCGTTTTCACCTCTTCCATCTGGTTCCATATTTATTGTTCTTTTCATGTCATTATACCAATCTGCATCCTTAAAATAGTCCTTCACTGCCTCAGTATGCATAACAGTTGGAATGAAATTCATAAGATGAGTAGTATCCTGCCTATTTTCAAAGAAATAGCCACACTTTTTGTATAAAGGTATTGCTTTTGTATTTGCAGGCCATGTATATAAATCCAGACGAGACCACTTAAGTTCAATAGTTCTTTCTACTGCCTTCTTTACAAGTGCCTTACCAATTCCCTTTCCATGACAATCATATCTAGCATTTAAAAGTCTAATATGTAGTGCTCCCTCATCCTTTAAATATTTTGAAAATGCACAGTACCCAAGTACCTCATCACCAAGTATAGCAAGATATGTATTTATGTCAGTTGAGTTTGCATGATCAGCCAGTACACTTTCCTCTGTTTGGTTACAGTTTTCCCCATTAAATCCTTCAGTACTCTTCTGCCACATTTCTGCAATAGCCCCTGCATAGGCTGGAGTGTATTCTACAATTTTTAAACCTTCCATAATTACCCCCTATTATATTCTGTTTTCGTTTCTTTTCTATATTAGACAAGCTTTTGAATCACCCCTCATAAATCCTAGCGAATTCCTCACAACGTATTGACAGTTCATCGGCTTTTCCGCAACCTATGACATGGCCGTCCTTCAAAAATATAATTTTATCCGCCCGATCTAATACATACTTTTTGTTTGATGCGATTATGCAGGCGAATTTCTTTTTGACAATATTTTTTTCAAAACGGTTCCAGAATTCCTTTTCCGTTTCGATATCAATTGCGCTGGAGCTATCATCCATCACATACAGCTCGGCATCATGAATTAACATTCGTGCCAGCGCAAATCTTTGCTTCTGACCTCCCGAAAGTCTGTTGCCTCGGCTACCTGCCAGCGTATCAAGTCCGTTTTCCATTTCGGCAACATCACTTTCAAACACTGAATTATACAGGGCTTCGCTGATTTCGACCTCGCTTGCATGTCTGCCCTGCAGCAGATTCTCACGTATCGTATCGCTGAACATTCTTGTAATCTGTGGCGTGTATGCAACATTCGGCGGTACGAAAAACTCCTTCTGGTGTTGAATCTCGGTACCGTTCCAGAAAACCTGCCCCGAATCTTTCGGAACGACGCCCGTCAGAACATTGAGCACAGTCGATTTTCCCGAACCAATCCCACCTGCCACAACAAGAACCTCTCCCTGCTTCAACGTAAAGCTTATATCGTATATACCATTTCTGTCATCATGAGAGTATGTAAGATTTCTTACATTAAACTCCGTAAGTGGCATTCTTTCCATACATCCATATTCGAATTTTTTGATGTCTCTAAAGGCGCTTAAGTCGCAATGTGCGGTCAGCTCATTTTCGCTTCGTTTCCCCACAAGTTCAATGATACGGTCATATGAAACCTCTGCCTGCTTTGTTTCCGACACTAGCTCCGTAATCCTTTCCACACAGTTTGCAAGAGTTCCGAGATAATACACGAACATGCTAAAGTCACCTATGGGAAACTCTCCCTTCATCATACTCTTCGCAACAACAAGCAACATGACAGCAGTACCTATATATACCGTGCTACCCGTTACAGCCTGCAAGCTTGATTCGAACAACTTATCCTTCAGCACAACATCAAGCCTTTTTCTATTCAACTTTTCATAATGCTTCAAAACGCTGTCGTTCTCACCAGAGGCTTTGATTGTCTGAACAAGATTTGCTATGTCACTGATTGTCTCGCTTACCTTCTCGTGAATTTCACGGTTAACCTTACGGTTTTCCTTGATTTTCTTTGAAGCAATGCCGATTATCAGTATCGCCAGGGACAACGGGATAAAGATATAGATCGTTACTCTCCAGTTGATTATCAATAGCGATGCGATGGCAATCAAAGAATACACCACATATCCCAGCACTTCCGACAGAAGTTCCGCCGGAAAAGCGCAGGCCGGAACATCATCGTCAACAATCTCAAACGCCTTTTCTGATCTGCCGGCGATGTTTTTGATATTTTTTTGCTTATATATAATTTTCATTATGTTGTTTCTCAGAAGATTTTCATAATAGAATCTCTGAGTAGTATCCATTACTGCACATACCTTGATGGCAGCAATTCTCAGCAATGCAACTCCAAGAATCCCTGCGAGAAACAGCTTTACTCCGAGAAGCTCACTTGCGCCACTGCGTGATCCAGCTTCAACGGTGTTCAGAATCTCACGCACAAAATATGCCACTGCTGCGGCTTGTGAAAAAATCAATATATTGCAAAGAAGGCTGATAATGAAAATCCACGGCCTGTAAACTAGTAATCGCCGCAAAAGCTTAGAATATCTTGACTTTTTCATTTGTTCTCACCTCCATATTCAACTTCCATCGCTTTGCACAGGCTGTAAAACCTTCCAGATTCATCTTTTTCCAGTTCTTCTTTTCTGCCGTATTCAACTACTTTTCCGTCCTTTAGTATCATTATGTTGTCGGTCCATCTCAGTGCCGAAAGTTTATGTGCAATGGTAATGACCGTTCTGTGGAGTGTAAGAACGTCGATTGCAGACAGAATTCTCTGCTCAGTCACATAATCCAGCCGCGAGGAAATTTCGTCCAGGATAACGATTGCTGGGTCTTTCAAGAACAAACGGATTATAGAAATCAGCTGCGCTTCGCCTGCTGATAGATTATTTTCCCCCATCGCAAGATATGTGTCAAGCGCTTCAGGAAACTTTCCGAACCACTGTTCCAGCCCCATCTGTTTTATGGCGTTATGTATCGCCTCGTCTGAAAAATCCTCGTTATATAATGTTATATTGTCCCGTAAGGTTCCGTGAAGAAACTGAACCTCCTGAGTGCAGTACGCAATTGTATCGTGTAGGTTTTCGCCTTTCAGTTCCTTTACACTTACTCCGCTAAGCAGTATCTCACCGCATTTAAACTCGTACAATCTTGCCAGAAGCTTCGCCAGCGTGGTTTTTCCAGAGCCCGTCTCGCCCATGACACCCAGCCTTTCTCCCCGCTTAAGTTCAAAGCAGATATCATGAAGCACATCATTATCCTCAGAATACCCGAAACTCAGATCCTTTACCGTAAGCGTGATATCCCTGCCGCTTGTTTCTCGCGATCCTTCAGCAATCCCGCTCTCGATGTCTAGCATTTCCTTTACCCTTATAAGCCCGGCTTTTGCCTCTTGCAGACTACTTATATTGTTTCTGAACTCCTGAAGCGGGTTATAAATCAATTTCGAATATGTATAAATGAGATATACTGTTCCCAGTGTGATAAGACCTTTGCCCCACAGCACAACTGCAATACCCAGCGAAAGCACAGTGACGATAGCATCGAGAATCGTTGATACACTCCATAGTTTTGAATACATCATTGCCGCAGGAAAGCTTTCCTTAAACCGCTTTTTCATTGCCACCTTCAAGCTGTGAAGCGAATATTTCTCTGAAGCGTTAATTCGTATTTCAACAGCGTTGTCGATTCTTTCCTTCATGATTCCGTTAAATTTAGAAGTGGCTGCCGACCTGCAGACATATAATTTCGTACCGTAATCCTGTATGGCCTTAAAAATCCAGACCGTAGCGATACAAAACAACAGCATAACAACAGCAATTAACAGATTTTTCTGTGCCAAAACTGCCAGAGCAACCACCATAAACACGGTGCTTGCTACCAGCTTGAAAATCAGCGTATAAAAGTATGAGAAAAGCCCTTCGACATCTTCATCCAACCTTGTTATCGCCTCACCGCTTGTCCACTTTTCATGTTGTTCCATATCTATTTTAAGAAAGTGCGCCAATACATCTTTTCTGAATGAATTGGTGATTTTCCAGCCGAAACACTGTGCAAAATATGACTCACATGCGCCCGCAGCCATCTTCAGAATGATTATGACCAGGTAAATCAAAACTATCAAGCTGATATATTTGAAGGATTTTCCGGATTGTGCGGAATCAATAAAATAACTCAACACCTGTGGCGCAACGATTTGAAGCACGATATTAACAATAAAAAATATTGCCAGGGATATCATGATTTTTCTTTCACCTTTAAGGTATTTTTTTAAAAATGAACCAAAATATTTTTTCTTTTTCATATTACATCTCCATTTTGGACTTGATTTTGTTTACAAACTTAAAGCAAATCTGCTTGATCAAAATCCCCTGTTGCAACATAGGCTTCACTATGGCTTAATTTTACTCTTTAAATACTCCATATAAAAGATATTAAATTTTTCTATATTGTTCTTTACACAAAAAGCTACCACACATTGTGGTAGCTTTAAATAATTCAATTCCCTAATCAGCATAGACACATTCTTCAACGTTCATACTAAGCTTCTTAATAAGAATTTCATATATGGTTTTACAAGATATAAATATATTATACTAATTAATCTATTTTCTCCTTATAGGAATCCATACTTCGCACTTATATCCACTCTGTTTTTCATCATTCCAAAAGTTTTTTTCAATACATGGACCCTCTGCTTGTTCAAATCCAGAAGAAGGGAACCATTCTGAATATATACGTCTCCAAATATTTTGTATAATTAAATTATTGGGCACATCTCCATTACCTTCAAATACTGCCCATGTGTGTTTTGGTACCTTTAGTATAGTAAATTCATCTGGTATATCTTCTTCGAACTGTTCAGCTCCCATTATATATTTTCTTGTTCCATCTTCTTCAAACCCATAATGAAATCCATTTAACAAAGTGCCTTTGGAGTTTCCTAGAAGTTCATTTATCCTATCATGTGTTCCATTTTTAAAAATCTTATTAATAAATTTTGGTATCTCCCCATACGCAGCATCATTAACCGACGTTGTTACAAATTCTGCACCAAATACTTTAAAATCTCCCTTTTCAACTATTCTATAAATAATTTCGCATTCTCCCTTTATTGATATCTGAAAAGACATTTTGGTAAAAGCTTTGATTTTTCCATTAAGTTTTTTTAAAGCCGATGGGGATATTCCATGCAGTCTTTTAAAAGCTTTAGTAAATGCTTCTGGATTTTCATAACCATATTTCAATGCTATATCAGCTACTCTTTTGTCTGTTGCAACCAGCTCTTCTGCTGCAAGGGTAAGTCTGCGATTTCTTATGTACTGAGTTACTGTAAATCCTGTTAATGCATAAAAAACACGCTGAAAGTGATATCGTGATGAGCATGCAACTTTTGATATTTCATCTATATTAAGTACTGCGTCCAAATTTCTTTCAATGTATTCAAGTGTATTGTTAAGCAATGTGATTGTTTCCAACTTTCTCATCTCCTTTTAAAATCATTATATAAAAATTCCACTTATTTCATCTTCTTATATATATAATTTGTTATAACTTCACAATACTTATCAGGTTCTTCAACCCTAGCATAATGACCAGAAAAATCAAATGTAACCACTTGTTTGTCTTTCACTCGATTCATAAATTCTTCTGTTTGCACTTCACAAGTTATCGGATCATATTTACTTTTAATTAATAAAGAAGACTTATTTACATTTGATAATTCAGTAAATACATCATTATATACTCGCCAATCCTTTAGTAATTTCATTCTTGTATTGATAGATTTACGCCATAAGGCTCCACCATCTTTAGTAGCCACAGCTATTTTTTCAATTATTTGCTTATCATTTCCATACCACATAAAGTTATTACAGTTCTCTCCAAGCTCATTTAATGCCTTTATAAGAAGTTTATTAATTTCTTTGTAATCTGTAATATCTTTCAATTCTTTTAAATATTCTTCTGCCAAAATATTGTTTCCTAATTTATTCAATTCATTTGCTGCTGCCTTTAGCATAGAACGCTCTGAAAGTGCAAAATTAAAAGACGGACATTCATATATCATATATTCAATAGAATCAGGATATAAATTAGCATAAAGAACAGCAAGATACCCACCAAATGAGTGACTAAGCAGTGACCATTTATTTATATGTAATTTTTTTCTTAATTCTTCAAAGTCTTCAATAATATCTTCTAGTGAAATATATTCTTCATCTAAAATAGCCTCAGATCTCCATACTCCCCTTTGCTCTGGGGCTATAACTTTAAAGTTTTTTGATAATCTATCCCCCTGATATTGAATAAAATCTGCAACACCAATTCCACCGGGCCCACCATGAATAAATAACAATACTGGTAATGAATCCTCTCCAAGAATTTCAGTATAGATATTTTTTCCCCTAATTTTATAATAATCCCCCATCTAATACGTCCTCCCTATAATAACCTTAATCATTTCCTAATTTCTTACCTACACTAAAGTATATCAGAAGATAACATTTTGTTTCTGTCTTATTGTGCTTTAATTTGTCTGAATTGATTTATTCTAAACTTACAAAATAGTAACGACGTTTTACTGTTGCTATTTTAGGCAGGATAATTCTTAATAACACTATTAACATTAATGGTGCTACATAAAAAAAGTTTTAAAAAATAGCAGCCCAGTTGCAATTGGATAGCTACTATTTCTGTAATTTATTTAAATTATGATACGCCTTAGAGCACCATTATTATTTGATGTATCCAAATGGTGGCTTTCAATCTCGTTTATTATTCTGCATTAATTTCGAGCATAATCTTCTTTTGCTGACTAATAATTCTTCTTATACTTTTATCTGAAAGATAGTATTCCTGAGCTAAATCTAAAATTTCAGCACCTTTTATATTTTTTAAATAAATTTCCGCATTTCTTTTTTTAAAAGTATCTCTTGAGCCGCTTTTTTCTCCCCATTTCTTTTGTTCTTCTTCTTTTCTGGGTATATATAAATATTCCCCGTCCACGTATTTTTGAATAACTTTTACTATATAAATCGGTAAAACATTGTATGCATTACTATATTTCATATCTTTACTCCTTCAAAAATTTAATTTTTGTTGAAGCAAAGACCAAAAAAACTGTCACAAAACTAAGTTTGCAACAGTTTCCATTCTTATATAAAGGAAGGAATGTATGAAATCATCTATTAAATCGGCTAATGCTGAATAATTGCGCACTGACTAAAGCCCTTTAATTTAAATCAAAAAGAACTTAGCAAGACCATATAATTCAACATCAGCTATTTTAACAAAATAATCTCCAAGCAAAGCATAGCCGATTTAGTTCTTATGGCCTTCGCAAGGAGTTTCTTTTAATCCGAATTCATTTTTGTAAATCATACAATTCACACCTTTCATAAATACTAACTTCTAATTATATTAAGAAACAACATTTATATTATACATTTTTTTTTTATACATTTCAATTAAAATCCTAAACTATTGAGACAAACTTCAATGCTCATACTCTTTACAGAATCATTTATTAGATTGAATTTTTATTTTAAACTATGTTATGATTTTATTTGAAAAGAGGTGCTAGGTTTTTTGAAAACTTTTATTAAAAAACAAGAGTATAATTATATAAGAAAGCGCTTATATGATTTAGAGAATGCTTTTAAGGTTTGTTTAGATCCTAATATTATTGAAGTTACTAAAGCATACAAACACCAGCAAATATTAAATATTTTCACAAATTTATCCGAGGAAGAAAAAGAACTACTTGATATTGGTAAAATAAACACCCCCGTGCATATCCATAAATATTTAGCTGAATTGAATGAATATGTATATGGAATGCCAACCATTACAAATGCACAAATTAATAGATTGTTTAAAAAGGAAAAGAAATTTAAATTACCAAGCCTAACTGCACAGGCTTCAAAGAATGTGTATTTAGGTTGGATTGATAAATCCATCAGAAAATTATTTGTAGCTTATAATATGGATGGTAAACTTATAGGTATGGCATGTAGACTTTCAAGTTGTGGCTCCAATAACGCTCATAGATGTGTGCTTTGCAATCACTCAGCTGGCGAAAATGAAGTAGACTTTGTTTCACCTATCTGCAAAACAACAGGGGAAGATGCCTATAGGTCAATTGGCTTTGATCTATGTTTAGATAGTAAGAAGTGTAACGACCGAATTGTAAAAATCGAAAAGCTTGAGAAAATTTTAAAGGACGTAAACAATATAAAGGGATAGTGACATGCATATCCATACTACCTCCACAGGTGCAAAAGATCACAGAATAAATATAATTGAGATTTTCTAGCCTAAAGCACCTTATACTATGCTTTAGGCAGTTATCCATTATATATTTTCCATTTCTTCCTTTAAACATAAATAAAGCAAAAAGGACAGTAGCTATTAACTCTCTGTCCTTCATTATCTTTAAATACTAATATATAAGTTACATCAAATATTACTACCTAATTTCTAGCTATTGTTTTTTCCTTGATTCAAGCAAGTGGTCAATAACAATTCTTGCAAAACTGAACTTATATTCTGGTATATTTGGTAAATCATCTAATGAAAACCAATCAGCTGCTTCTATTTCATTATTATCTATTTGTATTTCTCCTGATGCATGCTCAGCTATGAAACCAATCATAATTGAATTAGAAAAAGGCCATGGATGAGTGCCAAAGTATTTAATGTTTTTTATCTCAATTCCAACTTCTTCTCTCACTTCTCTCCTTACACATGTCTCTAAGGATTCCCCTGGCTCAACAAACCCAGCCAAAGTACTATATAAATAAGGTGGGAAATGAGGTGAATGTGCTAAAAGAATTTTATCATCTTTCAAAACAGCAACTAAAATACATGGATTTATAAAGGGATACATAAGATTTCCACAATTTAAACATTCAATGTAGGCCTTTTTATGCTCTATATTAACTTTACTTCCACAACAGCTACAATATTTTGTTTTATCTAACCAGTTTATAAAATGTAATCCACGTAAAACAAGTGAAAATACATTTTCAGAAACCTCATCACGCATATCTCCAATATCCATTACTGAATATCCTTTAACAATGTCCTCCTTATTTACACCTATAGCATAATAATCATTACCCTCTGCTGTACCTATATAAATCAATTTTGAATTGTCAATTCCCAATTGTTCAACTTCACTAGTTGATAGGAACTTAGAATGTTCTTTAACTGCAATTCCCCTTTTATAAAATAGAAAACAATATGAACATCCACTATACTCATTAAGATTCTTATTATCCATTTAATTTACCCCCATTAACTTAAAAATTAAAAACATATTCTTTTTTATATCAGTAAAAAAATATGGACCCGCTTTTACACTTATTTGCATATATTATACATCTACAATAACAATACTACAATCTTTCATACAACATAAGCCAATGACATTTTTAATATCATTGGCTTATTTATTATTAATTTTTCTTTACTCTACCAATTTATAGAATAAGTAATTTTGCGAAGGTAAACTTAACGCAACTGTTGTAGCCCTGGTTATGTATTCGTAGATTTCATAGTGGAGTGGAGGTGCGGTTTACCGTTCCTCCCTACCTTTATCCATTTTAACAAAACCTCATTTACTTATGGTACGGTTCTCCGTATCACTGTAACTGCGGTTTTAAATAAGTACGAAAGTACGGTGTCTGTTACTTATTAATCCAGCGACTTAATATTCAGGTTATCAAAGTTTGCCCATGCTACATTGTTATCAATATGTCTAACCATTCTATAGGCTATAGGCTTAAATCCACACTTAGGCCAAAATGTTGAAGAGGTAAGATTCGTTATTCTCCAATCTGCTGTTATATAATCGTATCCCTTTTCTTTCATGATTCTATAACCTTCATTCATTAACTTTTTACCAACACCATTTCCCCTTTGAGAACCGCAAGTACCTGAGATACTTAGCTCTACTCCGTTATCAGGTGTCATTAACGTTGAATCGGCCGGTCCATATGCTTGAAATCCTAATTCCTTCATATCTTTTTCTGCAATAAGGATCGTTGTGTCATCATCTTCAACCATTTTTTCATATCCAGTTTTTATTCTATTTATAACTTCCGGTAGTGCAAGTTCAAAAACTGGTGCTTTATTCTGATGTGAGAAAATTATACTGGACATCTTCGCCATTATTTCACTATCGTTTTTGTTAGCGAATCGAACCTCTGCATCAGATACATTTTCAAAGAGCTTGTAATCGTTCATATTCATTATTCCAAATACTTGTTGAATAGCGAAGCTTAATCTTTGATAGGCTTCATAGTACTCCTGATTTCCAAGTGGTATAAACGTATAGTGGATGAAGCATCCTTGCTGAAGCCATAAAGCTGAGACCTTGGCATAAAGACTGCGAATAAGTTCAGAGGATTGGTCCACTCTGATAGCAATACCCTCATAGGGCACCCATGCATGTCTGCCTCTCATAGCATCAAACCCTAACTCTCCTATTATGTAACCTAGCAATTCATTATTATCGAATGCCCCCATCCCAATGACTTTACTATCAGCGAACAGTTCCTGAAGAGTATTCGTGATATATTCCACATTAAGACAACTATTTTTTATAAATGGAAATGTTTGGCTCTCAAGATTTTGCCTGTGTATTAGCAAGTCAGCCATTGCAGGTATATTATCAATAGTAATTAATCTGAATTCATGTTTGCTCATTTCTATCCTCCAAATAATTTATGTAACTATTCAGCTAGCAAAAGATTCTTACGCAGTACGCAGTGTCTTGAATCACTTGCGCTCCTAAGAAGGGGACTTTTTTTAAATTAAATAATAAGGAAAAAAGTCCTCTTTTCAATGTTGCTGCTGCGTTGATTCCCTACAATGCGTACTGCTGAATGAAAAATTAACTCTAAGGCTGAATAGTTACTAATTTATATTATATTACATATTTTAGCATAACAAATTACTATTAACTATGTAAAAAACAGTTCATAATTGTTTTTTACATACATTTAATGTACTTATCCATTTGTAAATATCACTCTTATTCTTCTTTACACATCCCTATTTATAATGTATATTATAACTTTTTTCATAAATATTACATACGAAAATCATTTTACCTACTTGTGATACGGTATTTTCACCTATAAAAATAGCCTTAGGCAAGTTATATCAATGCCTAAAGCTATAAACCTCATTTACTTATGGTACGGTTCTCCACTTATTATTCTAAACCCTCTATAAACCTGTTCTAGAAGCATTACTCTAAATAATTGATGTGGGAAAGTCATCTTTGAAAAGCATAATTTGTAATTGGATCTTTCTAAAACAGCCCTCGATAATCCTAATGATCCCCCAATGACAAAAGCTATATTACTTTCACCCTTGACGCCCAATTCCATTATATAATTTGACAGTTCCTCAGAGGATAGCATATTTCCTTTTAACTCTAGAGCAATTACAAACATATTATCCTTTATGCTCTTAAGTATTGCCTCTCCTTCTTTTTCTTTTATTAAAACCTCTTGTTTTTCTGAAGCATTATCTGGAGTTTTCTCGTCACTTAATTCAACTATATTAAGCTTGCAGTATCTAGATAGTCTTTTGGTATATTCATCTATAGCACTTTTTAAATATTTTTCCTTTATTTTTCCTACACAAATAATAGTTATGTTCATTCTAGGTCTCCTTTTTAACATTTCTATATATTCAAATCCCTTTTTTTATAAAACACATATGTGATGCACAACATTACCAAAATAATTATAATTGATAATATCACAAAGCTCCATTGAAATCCACAGCCATTCATCAAATCTTTAGCTTCAAAATACTTAAACGGCGTAAGATATTTAAGATTTTTAAGTTTACTGTTTATATCTATGGCTATAGATAGTATAAATGTTATTAACAGTATGGCTGTAGATATAGATGTAGCTATCTTAGGTTTTTTGCTCACAGCAGCTATGGCTGTGCCAATAAGCATAAACATAAGCTGCAAAATAAGCATTCCCATCATTAATATTACTATGTCTGCACTTACCGCTTCACCTCTGCTGTACTTTCCTACTATAATTATTGAAGATACCAAAGTAATAACATTAAATATCAAAATATTCATTGTGGCAGCCAACAATTTTGATGTGATGATTTCATTTCTTGAAATCGGCTTTGCCAATAAAAACTCTGCTGTTTTATCTCGTTCTTCCTTTGAAATTATATCAGCTCCAAGCATAGCAGCATGAATCGTCGCCATAAGTACTAAGTATAAAAATAGCACTCCATAATAACCACTAGCCTTTGACAAATCTAACGTACCGACACCCATAATTGCTAGCATAAATTTTGGCATTTGATCCAATAGTTCATTCATAGATTGCCCTGAGGATGATAAAGCAGCAAATTTCCCCATACCAGCCACAACCATAAATAGTATACCAAAAGCCCATATAATAAGGCTTTTTCTATGAGCTCTCATCTCTACAATAAATATATTCATAACCTTACCTCCTTATATTCCTAGATAACTATAAATTGTTAATCACCCTTAAACAGCGTGGACATCCTTCCTAGCATACACAAAATAGCTAGCAGAAATTACTGCAATAATAAACACTATTTCTATTATAATAAATGTAACCTCATAACTAGAATTTTTTATAATGTACCCCGTGTCAAAATACTTAAAGGGCGTAATATAACGCATAGCAACATCCCCGGTTGTGGATGAAAACATTCCAATAATAAAAAATATAAATACCGTACCAAGGGAAATAGGTAGCACAGATTTAATCTTAGGTCCCACCACAGAAATTATAATTCCCAGCGATAGAAACATAATCTGGACGAAAAATAATGTAATAGAAATCATAAAGAATATTTTGTAACTATATTCTTCTGTTTTTACAAGAGACGCCATAATACTAGCAACCACTAGATAAGTTGTATTAGTAATTATTAGACAGGTTACTGCAGCTATTAACTTTGATGTCATAATTGCCCTGCGAGTAACAGGTTTAGTTAAAAGGAAATCTGCTGTTTTTGCGCGAACTTCCTTTGATATAATGGAGGTGCCTAGATTCATAGCTTGAATTGCACCACAAAGTGTTAAATATAAAAATGTATAGGAGTAAAATCCTAAAATAGAAGACATACTATCTACAGAGAGACCCAATGCTTTTCTTACTGGCTCTGGAAATCCTTCCATCAACTTTTTAAATGCTTCAACTTCATTTGAAAAAGCTGGATACATTGACAAGAAAATTGTAACAAGGGCAATTAAAGACCCTGTCCATATTATAGTGGATTTTCTATAAGCCTTAAGTTCATGTAAAAACATATTCATAGATTTTAGTCCTCCTTCGCATAATAATGCATAAAGATTTCTTCAAGGTCTGGCTCTTCAATCCAAAGATTTGTTATATCTATTTCTGAAATCTTTTTCATAACAAAATTAATATTACCCCTAAATAAAAAGCTTACTATTTTACCTTTTATATCTAAAGCACTTACACCACTTATATTAAAGTAATTATCTTCTATCTTTGATGCCACTTCTATTTTGAACTTTTTATGGTTACTTTCTTGTAGCGTACTAATTTTTTCAACCTTTATGATCTTTCCCTCTTTAATAATGGCAACACGATTACATAGCCTCTGAACCTCACTTAAAATATGCGAAGAAAGTAAAATTGTTGCACCCTGCTTATTCTCCTGCTCTAGAAGTTCAAAGAATTTTTGTTGCATAAGGGGGTCGAGTCCACTAGTAGGCTCATCAAGTATAATAAGTTTAGGTGAGTGTAAAAGCCCTTGGACAATACCAACTTTCTTTTTATTACCATAAGATAAATCATCAATTTTCTTATTAAGATCAAGGTTCATTGTTTCAGCCAATTCATGAATTCTCTTGGTACAATCTTTCTTGTAAAAACTAGCTGAATACTTTAGAAGGTCAATAACCTTCATATTGTCATAATAAAAAACCTCTGATGGTAGGTATCCTATTTCCTTCTTTATCTCCGGTCCAAATTTAACGCAGTCCTTACCAAAAATTGTAGCACTACCAGACGTCGGATAAATTAGGGATAACAATGTTCTTATTGTTGTTGATTTTCCTGCACCATTAGGCCCAATAAAGCCAAAAATTTCTCCTTGCTGCACATTAAAACTCACATCAGTGATCCCTCTTGCTTTGCCATAGCTTTTAGTCAAATTTTTGATTTCAATAACATTCATTTTTAAACCCTCCTTATGATTTTTTTATATACAGTACAAAATAGTCGATTTCAATTATATTTTTTATTATAGAAATTCTTCCTTATATACCGCATTTTTATAAAAATTATAAATCTCGAGTGCCTGTTCATACATTTCACTCATACTTGAATGATTTTTAACACCATCGTTCCAGATACCTTCCGAACACCATGAAATCATTTTATTCAATTTTTCAATATCCGTGCCATCTTTGAACTTACTTAAATCGATTTTCTCAAACATTTTCTTATACATTTTTTCTTCTATTTTTTCATTGACTTCTTTAATAGATTCAACAATCTCAGGCATTTTCTCGTAACTTGCCTTGATAACAAATTTGTACATATAAGGATATTTCTCTAAAAGAGCCATTGTAAAATTCAGACTTTGGCGAAGCATTTCAAAATAATCTGTCTCATCAAAATTAAACTTTTCGTACACTTTTTTTTCATAAATTTTCATAGTATATTCATACAAAAAAATAAATAATGATTTTTTATTCTTAAAATATTGAAATAATGAACCTTTTGCAATTTTTGCTTCTGCTGCAATATCATCTGTTGATGCATGTTTATAATCATTTGTAGAAAATATATTCGTTCCTGCATTAATAATCCGATTTTGTTTTTCTTCATCCAATTTATAAAAAATCTGATACATATAAAGCTCCTTTCTGACTAGTATAGTCATAATATTACGCCGATGACTGGAAAAAACAACCCCCCCTACAGGAAAAATATTGTTATTTTACTATTTTTAACAATATATGAATAACTTTTGTGTTATAAAAATTCAAAAAAAATAAATAAAACCTACACAAATATGCAAGGTTTTATTTATTATAATTATTTATAATTTTACGTAATTTCTTGTAATTATTTTCCACAACATTTCTTATATTTTTTTCCACTTCCGCAAGGGCATACATCATTTCTTCCAACTTTATCAGTATTAACTACCATTTTGGAATCTCTATAAGCTCTTTGAATTTCTTTTCTCTTTTCTTTTGAGAAAATCCCTTCCCATTGTGGAAGCTCATATAGATAATCTGCTTTTGCGTCTAACATATTAAAATAAAGTTTTTCATAGTCTATTTTAAAATCTACTTCAGTGCCCTCTTCAGTTTCTTCTAATACTACTGGTTCTAAGAGACTGTCGTTTATTCCATCAGTAAATCCCATAAAATAAATGTTAGATACATCAAAGTGTTTTGCAAGTTCTCCTATTGTACCTTTAACCTCATCTTTATGGTTTGATAATAATTTAGTGTAAATGCGTTTTTCTACTTCTCCATATTCTTGCCAAAACGCAGGTTCTCCTCTACGTTTAACATAGTCAACCACCATATCTGTCCACTCTTTATATAAACTCATGTTTCATTCTCCTTCGAATCATAATGTATTTTGTTATATTCCATTATTATAATAAATATTTCACTAATTTTCAACATTTATGTTTAAATATCTTAAATTAAATGAATTTTCCATAGCTAGTTTCCTATTTTTTTATTAGTACTATTTCTTCTTTACTAAAGGGCTTAGATATATCAAAGTTCCCACCTATTGTTTCAATATCTTTATTTTCCATAGTTATTCTTACTTTTTGTACAGATGGCAATTGAGTTAATGACGCAGCTATACCTTGCAAACAACTTTTTTCTTTTGCAACTGACATCTTTATTCTAGCTTCTTTACTCAAATTAACATAAGCGATACTATCTTTAATCGAAAAACTTAATAATCTAGTTTCTTTAGGGAGTATTGGTTTTAACTCACTTTTTACAGTAGGTCCTTTTATAAGTTCTTGCATAATAGCTTCCCCAATAAGTTCTTCTTTATTGATAATTCTCTCATCTTTAATTACTTCTACATTAGAATCATCTTTTGTACCATCAAAATAAATACCAAATTGGATAAAGTCATCTTTTTCTAGGGGAAGTTTTAAATTCTCAATCTTTTCTTTGTTTACTACACTTTTACTATCTTTTTTTTCACACCCAGAAAATGCTACTGTTGAAATAACAAGTAATGAACATAATAGTAATTTTGTTACATTTTTCATATTTGACCTCTCCTTTAAAAATCAATTACATCACTTGGCATGTCCCTTCTAGCTAGATCTAAAAAAATGTCCTTACCTATTTCAATATAATTGTCTTTGAGTATATTAACCACTGTTTGATATGCTAACTCTGGAAAATTATTCGTTTTACTCAAATGTCCTAGAATAATGCGTTTTTGTTTGTCATTCATTATTTCCACTATAGCATTTCCACATGCATCATTGGATAAATGGCCCACGTCACTTAATATCCTTCTTTTTAATGGGTATGGATAAGGGCCAAACTTTACCATTTCCACATCATGATTACTCTCTAGTAAAATTACATCTGCATCTTTTATTATAGTCTTTACTTCCTCAGAAAAGTAGCCTAAATCAGTAGCTATACATGCCTTCTTTTTTCCGCTGTAAAAAGCATACCCTATAGGGTTTACAGCATCATGTGATATACTATAATTTATTATATGCATATCATTTATGTCCACAGAATTATTATTAATAATTCTTATATTATGTTCTTTTATATTGCCTATTTTATTTTCCATAGCCTTCCAAGTGGCCTCATTGGCATATATTGGTGTATCGTATCTTCTAGAAATAATCCCGGCACCTTTTATGTGGTCAGAATGTTCATGAGTAATAAAAATACCATCAATATGGTTAGGGTCTTGATTTATATGGTTAAGAGCACTTTCAATGCTTTTTCCTGGCATACCAACATCTACTAAAATCTTTGTATTTTCTGACGCTACAAATACGCTATTCCCACTGCTTCCACTATATAATGGACAAAATATCATAATTGTCTCCTTTAATTTTAAATTGTAACTCTACTTATATCGGCCCCTATACTCCTGAATTTTTCTTCAATGTTTGGATATCCTCTATCAATATGTTCTATTCCTAAAATTTCTGTAGTACCTTCTGCTATAAGGCCTGCTATAACTAGTGCTGCTCCGGCTCTTAAATCTGATGCTGTTACAACTGTTCCTATCAGTTTATCTACGCCATCAACTGTAGCTACACTTCCTTCTACTTTAATGGAAGCCCCCATCTTTTTTAATTCATCCACATGTTTAAATCTAGCTTCCCAGATACTTTCATTTATTATGCTTCTGCCCTCTGAAATGCATAATAATGTATTCATTGGTTGTTGCACATCCGTTGGAAATCCTGGATAAGGAAGCGTCTTAATATTTACAGCCTTAAGTCTTCCCTTAGCTTTAACCGTAACACTGTCTCCACCTTCATGTACCTCTGCCCCCATTTCCATGAGCTTTGCAGAAATTGATTCAAGATGTTTTGGAATAACATTATTTACAGTTACTTCACCACCACAAGCAGCGGCTGCTATCATAAAGGTACCTGCCTCAATCTGATCTGGAATTACACTGTAGGTACATCCTGTTAATTCTTTTACACCTATGATTCTTATAACATCTGTACCTGCACCTTTAACATTAGCTCCCATAGAGTTTAAAAAGTTAGCTACGTCAACCACATGAGGTTCTTTTGCAGAATTTTCTAAAATAGTTGTACCTTCTGCAAGAGTTGCTGCAGCCATTACATTTATTGTTGCACCTACACTAACAACATCAAAATAAATACTGGTTCCAATTAGTCTATCCGCCTCAACATTTACAGCACCATTCTCAATTGTTACGGTTGCTCCAAGTGCCTCAAATCCTTTTATATGTTGATCTATTGGTCTTACACCTATAGGGCAACCCCCTGGGAGATCCACTTTAGCTTTTTTAAATCTAGCTAAAAGTGCACCAATTAAATAATAAGACGCTCTCATTTTTCTTACATCTTCAGTACTCGCATCCATGCTAATTATATTTGTACTATCTATAGAAACTGAATTATTTTCTCTTTTAATTTCACAACCTAGATCCTCTAATATTCTTTCAATACAATTTACATCTTCTATATCCGGAATATTTTCAATGATACACTTTCCCTTACTTGCGATTATAGCTACTGGTAGAATTGCTACTGCTGCATTTTTGGCACCACTTATTTCTACCTGACCAAGTATAGGTTTTCCTCCGTTAATTACCAATTTATCCATATTCGTATCATCCTCACTATACTTTATATATTAATTTACTTTATAATTTACTTTTTATTTTACTTTTATTTTTATATATACATGCCATTATAACATACCTAAATTATATTCTAACATTTATTTTGAAAATATGAAATGATATTATTTTGTTTAATATATAATTTATTTAAATAGCCATAGTTTTTTCATAATAATATAAAAATCACCCGCGATAGGCCGGTGATTTTTATATTATTATGATGTTTTAAAACTTCCACAGTCTGTACATTCTTGTGTTTTAGCAACACTTTCATGTTTTATGACTTCGATTTTGTTTAAAGTACAATAGTTATCATCTTTACAATGAAATTTACACTCACTTACTATACAACCTATACTGTCATTATGCTCCATATTAAAAGCACCTCCTTTAATTGATTATAAAATTATTATTAACATAATTAAAATTAATTATGCTAGTAAAATAGTATACATAAATTTACATAGAAAATACAAAACTAAAAAAATATGTTATAATATATTTATAATTTAATTAAAATAATGTTAACCAATCTTGGTTATTAATTTTATTCGGAGGAAAAATATGAAATACTTTTTAGTTGCTTTATTTGATGATGAATCTAATTCTACAATTCAAAATATTCAAAGAGATATTTGTAGGAAATATAAACTATACAAAAGCTCCCCTAATCTTTATATATCAATATGTAGTATAACGAATCCTGATTTAGAAAAATTAGATGTAGTTGTTTCTAAAATTATGGTTCCTTATAAGAAATTCAAAGTTAACATAAACAATAGTATTAGTTTAACCGAAAATTTTACTCAAGTTAATCTTAAAGTTGAAGATAAAGGATATATTTATCGTTTAGCTAGAAGTATTACAGATACTTTAGATTTACATGGCTTTAACGTTAAAAGTGAGAATGATAATATTGATCTACGAATTCTCTTATCTAATGCCAATCACATTATTAAAAAATTATATAACGGAGGACCAATTACTATTGATGCTAATTTAGATAAGGATGATTTTTTTAAGTTTGCAAAGGTTTGCCGCCTTGAATTATGGAAACAGGTTAGTATTAAAAAAGAAATGATAGTTAAAACTTATGATCTAAGAGAATACTAAAGAACATAAAGTTATGTTTTAAGTTTGAGGGTGATAAAAATGGTTTACTATTTGGTTGCTTTATTTGACAGTGATTCTTATACGTATGTGGAATCACTGCAAAAGACACTTTGTGAAAAATATAGCCTGTATAGGTCCGGAACAGATTTACCTATGCTTCATATAACTCTAGAAATAATAACGGATCCCAATCTTTTCGATTTGGATATTTCTTTAAAAAATATTCTCCTAGATTATACTGAATTCCAAGTTGAATTAAATGGTGTAATATGCTTTGACCCTCCATTTAAATCCGTAAACTTAAACATTAATAATACAGGCACTATATATGAATTATCTAAGAATATAAATTCTATTTTAAAATCACAAGGTTATAATGTTCGTGAACATATTGAAAATTGGAATTTACATATTTCACTAGCTAACACAACTTTTGCTGATAGAGAGTGGTCTGATAGTGAATATTTAGACGCTTGTAAATTAGCTAAGGATGAGAAATTGTTAAAAACTATTACAATCCACTGCGTAGAGCTTTGGAAACCTATAAATGATAATGATGAAATGGTGGTTAAAAAATACACTTTATAAAATATACGATTTAGTAAAAAGGCGGTTTAAACATGAACTTACAGAGATTATTTCAAATGCAAGATGCTTTAGATAAAAGAATAGAAGCAGAACATAACCTGTGCGGAATACCATTACTTAGAAAAAAAATACTATCCCTTCAAGTAGAACTAGGGGAACTAGCAAATGAAACACGTTGTTTTAAATTTTGGAGTACAAAATCTCCTTCAAATGATGATGTAATTCTAGAGGAGTATGTTGATTGTCTGCATTTTATTTTAAGCATCGGAATAGAAAAAAACTTTGAAGATATTACTTTAAAAACTAAACATATTACATTTGAATTATCTGAGCAGTTTTTAAACTTATATACAAATATTTCAGATTTTATAACCTGTTCTTCATTGGATAGCTACTTAAACATTTTTCAGGATTTTTTAAGTTTAGGTGAAAATTTAGGCTTTTCCAAGAAAGATATTGAAAATGCGTACTTATATAAAAACAACATCAATCACGAAAGACAGGATAATGGATATTAAATCCCGTCTTTTTAAAATTTTATAATTATATTTTTTTAATATTACAATACATTCTGGGTAAACTAACCTAGAGGAGTGTGATTGTAATTGGGATTAATATTTTCTATCATTGCAGGTGTTTGCATGAGTCTTCAAGGTGTTTTTAATACAAGGGTAAGTGAAAAAATTGGGCTTTGGGAAACTAATGTTTTTGTTCAAGCCACTGGTTTAATTCTCACCCTAATAATGCTCCTTGTAGTTGGTAATGGTAATTTAAAAGCTATAAAAGATGTAAATAAATTGTATTTACTAGGAGGACTCCTAGGTGCTATAATTATATTTTCTGTTATGCAAGGTATAACAAAGCTCGGACCAACCTATTCTATTGCAACTATATTAGTTGCTCAACTTTTTGCAGCTGGTATAATTGATAGCTTTGGAATGTTTGGCGCAGAGCAAATAAAATTCACCCTACCTAAGTTTATAGGAGTTGGCGTAATGGTTGTAGGAATAATAATATTCAAATGGAAAGGGTAATAGGCTCTTTCTATTTTTTCGGAAAATCAGTGTTATTTTTTATCTTCCCTATTGAAATTAACTGTAAATACCCCCACAATTATATGTCAATAACCACTACCCTAAAGGTATAGTGGTTTGCTTATAAGTTTTTATGAATTGTATTAAAATTTAAATCTAACTACTATATATATATATTCAATATACAAGGAGGATACTTATGGATTTCAAACAGATTGAAGCCTTCATTAATGTTGCCAGGTTTAAAAGTTTTTCTAAAGCGGCTAATACGATTTTTTTATCGCAACCTACAATAAGTTCACATATAGCTAGCTTAGAAAGAGAATTAAATGTTCAACTTTTTGACAGAACATCTAAAGAAGTATACTTAACGCCTGCCGGCCATTCTTTTTTAGAATATGCAATTAATATAATAAATATTCGAAATAATGCTGTTTCTAATCTTTCTAACTTTAATACTACAATCTCTGGAAAATTAAATTTATCAGCCAGCACAACTCCCTGCAACTCACTGGTGCCTGAGCTTATAAAAAAATTTAGTAAATCCTATCCTGATGTTCGTTTTAATATTACAGAACAAAGTTCCGGGGATATAATTAAGGATATTTTAGATCTTCAGTGTGAAATTGCTATAGTTGGAACTACAATTAAAAACGAAAAGATAAAAAGCTACAAGCTTATGGAAGATAATCTTGTTCTAATCTCTAGTACAAGCCTTAATATTCCTGATGAAATAACTTTAAAGGATTTGCTTCAATATAAGTTTATAATTAGAGAGAAAAATTCAGCAACTAGGAGTACCCTTGATACAGCCCTTGAATCAAAGGGTCTGAACCCTAATTTATTAAACGTATTTTGTGAAGTAAATACTTTGGACAACCTTCTTCAATTTGTAAAGCTAGGAACAGGTGTATCCATCATTTCCGAAAAAATTTCTCTTGATTATATTGATAAGAGTAAAATAAAGATAAGTAAAATTAACGATTTACTTTTAAAAAGAAATCTATATTTAATTGTTAATTCAAAACGAACATTAACCCCTATTGCTAATGCATTTTTTAACATGTGCAATGAGATGTTTTCGCTAATAGAATATGAGGGCTAAAAAGCATATATTACTAAATTTATTTGGTAATATATGCTTTTTTTATTAACATATTTTCAAAATTCGCATATACTATAATAATGTAACAATACCTTAGGAGGCATACATGTTTTCCTTGAAACATAAATTAGATCCTACCTTAAATCATGCTTTGCTCAGTAACCTATATGAAAATTATAGGGTAATAATATACTGCAAGTCCCTTGAAATTAAAACCATGGATAAAATTAAATCCTTAAAATGCGATATCCTACGTCATATTTCCGGTGTAAACTGTATTTGTGCTATTTTAACACCAAGTGCTATAGACAAATTACTAGAATATCCACAAGTAGCATATATAACTTTAGATTCCTACGCCCATTTGTGTGGTAATAGCATACTGTCATCTAATGGTATATCCTTTCAAACAAACTATGATTTAACTGGCAAGGGTATTGGCGTTGGACTAGTTGACAGTGGTGTGTATCCACATGTTGACTTATTGAATCCTACCAATAGCATCAAAAAATTTGTGGATTTTGTTAACAATTTAAATTATCCTTATGATGACAATGGTCACGGCACCTTTATGAGTGGATTAATTTGTGGTAGTGGTTCTGGGTCAAAGGGTATGTACAAAGGTGTGGCAAAAGATAGCCACCTTTATGTGATTAAGGCCTTTGATAAACTAGGGAAGGGCTTTATATCTGATATTTTATTTTCATTAGAAACTCTAATTGTGGAGAGTAGTGACTTCAATATTAAAATTATTTGCCTCCCCTTTGAAACTCTTGAGACTGATGAATTTATACTTTCACTGTTTTCTAAGCTTTTTGACCTTGCAATATCAAAAGGCCTGGTAGTAATTGTTCCTAGTGGAAGTAATAAAAGTATTAAAAGTTCAATACGAGGCATAGCTACCCTTAATAATTGTATAACTGTAGGTGGGTATGATAACACTTTTAGCACAAAAATATATGAATATTCTTCCTGTGGCCCTTTTAAAAAACAGGATAAACCAAATTTGATTTCTGCCTGTGTTGATATTTGTTCCTTGATTTCAGATACAAAATTCATCTCTGAAAAAAATGGTGTGAAGCTTTACCCTCCTCATATCACTAATTTATATACCACCTATACAGGAACTTCATGCTCCGCTGCTTTTATAAGTGGTATATGCGCTCTCCTCTATGAAAACAATAAAAATTTATGCTTCAAAGATACATTGGCATTACTAAAGATATCTTCAAACTTATTAAATTTTCCGAAATATATGCAAGGGTCAGGAATTATAAATTTAGAAAAACTATTACCTTAGGCACATGAGAATAAATAATAAGTCCTATGTTAACGTATTTGACTTATTATTTGTTTTTATGTGCCTTAAATCATAACCCTAAAAATCATATATTAATATATTTTAAACATTAGTTAATAATATATACAGTACAATTGATTAGGTGTATAATATAGATATTCATTAATATTGATAATTAATTAAAAATGATTATCAATACTCGGACAATATTATATACCATTATGAATTTACGTTTTCAAGGGCATACTTATTGTTATGTGCCCCCAAAGGAACACGAGGAGGATTATTATGATAAGCGAAAAATTATTAAATGAACTAAACAAACAAATAAACTTTGAGCTATATTCCGCACACATTTATTTAGCTATGGCGGCTTATTGCGCATCAGAGGATTTTGATGGTTTTTCTAATTGGTTTAAAGTTCAAGCCGAAGAAGAAAAATTCCATGCTATGAAATTTTATAATTATGTAAATGAAATGAATGGAAGAATAGTTTTAGAAGGGATGCCTGATCCTCAAAATGATTTTAAATCACTTCTTGAAGCTTTCCAAATATCGTATAATCATGAAAAAATTGTAACTAGTAAAATTTACAACCTTACTGACATTGCTACAGAAGAAAGAGAACATGCTACTATAAGCTTACTTAAGTGGTTTATTGATGAGCAAGTTGAGGAAGAATCTAACTTTAGTGGTCTAATAAAAAGACTTGAAAGAATTAATGATGACCCTACAAGTCTTTATCTACTAGATACAGAACTTGCAGCAAGAGTTTTTGTTCCACCTGTTACTACTAGATAAAATTTATGGATCTATGAAATCATCATCTGCGATGCTACAATTAACGACTTCAGAAGGAGATTCTGACTCCCACTTATAGAAGTGAGATACTTCCTTCTGAAATGTCGTTAAAGTAACATATTTTTTAAGGCACATACCATTATTGGTATGTGCCTTTATACTTATGCGGTTTTTTCATCTTAAAACTCTCTTAAACCATCATCTGTGACATTATAATGTTTTTATAAGTGTTAGCAAATCACTATATATACCATAAGCTGTTTGCTGAATTTCAGGATTCTTTTCAATTATTTGCACTTCTCCCATTAAATCTGTTGTTACAGCTAATATCGAAGATGTTGCATCTATATTGCTAAAGGTATCCTTATAGTTTATATAAACTGGATGTACCCGTCCTTTTGCTTTATTGTCTTCAATATATCCTTCGCATAGAAGCTTAATTTTACAATTTTCTACCTTAGCTTTTTTTATATCATGTAAAGTAATATGTGATATCCCTTTTCTATCTATTTCTGTAGGATTTACATTCGTGTCCATTAACACATTTAGTAAGGCTGCAGTTTTTGCAGCTGCATCCCATCCATCAATGTCTAAGGTTGGGTCAGCTTCTGCAAACCCTCTTCTTTTAGCTTCTTTAATAGCATCTTCATAACTATTTCCACTTTCCATTTGTTCTAACACAAAATTGGTTGTAGAATTTAATATTCCTTTAAAAGATAACACCTTGCATCCTAGCAGTGTGTATTTAACAAAATTAAAAATAGGGGTGCCATCCATTACAGTAGTTTCATATAAGAATTGTAGACCTTTATCTTTTGAATTATCACGAAGTTTTTGATACTTAAAGGCTATAGGCCCTTTGTTTCCTGTTATAACATGCATACCTCTATCAAAGGCAGTCTCTATATGAGTTATTGCCGGCTCTCCATCGTGAATAGATAAGGAGCTAAGTTCAACGAGCAGGTTAGCATTACAATTCCTTATAATCTGTAATGTTTCCATAGTCACAGTATCTTCTGCAGTAGAATCAAACTTTCCACTGTCTTCCACATCGCAAAGAGTCCTCGTAAGGTCTATTCCCTTAGCATTAATAATTCCACCCTTAGACCTGCCTGCAATAGCTGTGACTTTAATATCATATCCAGTGTTCTCTTTAACTTCTAGGTTTTTAGTTATTAACATTCTGCAAAATTCCTGTGCAGCATTTCCAAATCCTACTAAACATATGTTTATTTCTTTATTATGCATTTATACCCCACCTTTTTCAGTTGAGAATTATAGTAGCTCTCGTCTAAGCCAGTCCAAAAGTTGCATAGTTGCTCTTTCCCTTATTTTCTGCCTATCTCCTGATAATTTAAGCATCTTTGTTTTAACTTCCCCATTCATATATAAGCCTACATATACAAGCCCCACTGGTTTTTCAGCGCTTCCACCATCTGGACCTGCAATGCCTGTTGTTGAAATCCCAATCTTAGTGCCTGATGTTTTCGCTATGCCTTGTGCCATTTCCGCCGCCACTTCACTACTTACTGCGCCATACTTATCCAAGGTTTTTGCCGAAACTCCTAGTCTATTAATTTTAGCCTCATTACTATAAGTCACGACGCCATCAATAAACACAGAAGATATACCTGGATAATTTACAAGCTTTGCTGCTACCATTCCTCCAGTACAGGACTCCGCAGTAGCTATAGTTAACTTTTTATTTATAAGCATTTCGCCAAGTACATTCTCTAGGGTTATATCCCCTTCCCCATAAATGTTATTGCCTAGTCTGCTACGTATTGCATTTTCCATAGGCTCTATAAGTTTTATGCCCCGCTCCTGGGTATTTGCCTTTGCTGTAATTCTAAAAAGCATTTCTCCATCTTTAGCATAAGGTGCCACAGTTGGATTTGTTTGATTATCTAATATATCTTCTATCATTTCCTCAGCTGAGCTCTCTCCCACACCTATAACACGAAGCACCTTTGAAACTAATACACCCTGTTGAAACTTTTCAAGATAAGGAACTACAGCCTCCTCAAACATAGGTTTCATTTCTCTAGGTGGTCCAGGTAAAAGTGCAACTATCTTCCCATTTTCCTCAATTATGCATCCTGGTGCTGTGCCATTATTATTGGGAAGTATAACTGCATCTACTGGGAAATATGCCTGTTTCACGTTGCTTTTCGCCATTGGTTTATTCATTTCCTTAAAATATCCCTCAATAATTTTCATAGAAGCTTCATGAACTACACTCTTCTTCCCGAAATACTCAAAAGCTACTTCCTTAGTTAAATCATCCTTTGTAGGTCCAAGTCCCCCAGTAGTTATAACTAAGTCAGCTCTACTAAAAGCTAGTCTATATGCCTCGAGTAGCCTCTCTGGGTTATCTCCAACTACTGACTGATGATAAACTGCTATGCCTAAATCTGCAAGTCTCTTGGCTATATATTGCGCATTTGTATTGATTATATCCCCCAGCAATATTTCCGTTCCTACTGCTAATATTTCTGCTCTCATAATTATCTCCTCTTTCCTAGTGCCACCCACGTGGCAAGTGGCATCTATGTATTTTTTTTTATTCCTTATGTTGGCTTTTTGAAATTCTTTCGTTAGTTCTATAAGTGATTTCTTTTGGATATCCCATAAATTCAAGTACCTTTATTGCATTTCTAGTAGAAGATACTCCTTTTCTTATTTGATAATCAAACTCTAATCCCTGTTCTCCCACATTCTCAGTAAAATAATAGCATTCATATAAATCTCCTAGCATATTGGTTATATCAAGATCATGTGTAGCTACTGCAACCAAGGAATTATGTCTAGACAAATAAGCTAAAATCTCAGTAGAAGCATTTACCCTCTCAATAGGATTAGTTCCCCTAAAAATCTCATCAATAAGGCATAAATTTGTTACTTCCTCATTGCAATCATTAATTATTCTAAATATTGCCTCTGCCTCGCTTAAATAATAACTTTTCCCACTAATTACATTATCACTTACAGTCATTGATGATACTATATTGAAATATCCACCTTCATAGCTTGTAGCAAGGCATGTGAATATAGTTTGGGCAAATAGCGCATTCAAGCCTATAGCTCTTAAAAAAGTAGATTTGCCTGACATGTTTGAACCAGTTATAATAACACCTTTTTCTATAGTTAAAGAATTACCTACAGCAGCTTCTACTAATGGGTGTTTTATATTTTCAGCTTTTATTGCTTTAAATCCTTTTGTTAATTTTGGCTCTGCATATTCTAAAAGTCCCTCTCTGTAGGATGCTACAGAGATTAATGCGTCAATTTCCCCTAAGATTAAATAAACACTTCTTATTTCTTCAATATGTGACTTAACCTCATCTATTATTTTATAAAAGCCTCTAGCTTCTATTAAAAAAAACAAATTAAAGTACTCATAAAGAATATCTACGCCTTCTATTCTACCTATTCCAATGGAGGTAGCTTTTTTCATTATTACCTTGCAAACCTTTGCTTTTTCTTTAAGCTTTAAAGTATATTCTTTTATCTCCTTATCCTCTATTTTACCCATAACCTCAGCTATAGAAATAACTTTACCCAAATAGCCCATAGATTCAATTTCAGAACCAATTTGTTTTTTAATCTTAATACTAATATAGCTATTAGCCGCTAAAATTATAAATATAAAAGGAAATGCTCTAGATATACCAATAAAAGCTATTGAGGCTAAAGAACCACATGCTAATATGCTAAGCAAATATAGCAATGGCAAAAGTGATGTTTTATAGGAAATTTCATTCCATAAAAAAGATGTTATGGTATTATTACGCGGCCTTCCAAGCTTTAATAAACTAACTTGGATTTTTTCTCTTATTTCCTTATTATGTTGAAAAAAACTTATATTCTTATTTCTATTAATTAGTTTTTCTTGCTTCAAAATCGGATTTCTTAAAATGTGATATAAATACTGCTCCCCTGGAGAAGACAAAGTTCTATCTACCTTATTAAAAACCTTATCCATATTAAAATCTAAATAAGTTTGATCATCAATATATATATCTTCTGGATTTTTATATTTGAAGATATCAAACAATAATTTGATATCTTCAAATTCTCTCTCTCTCTTATTCTCCTTACCATAGTTCTCCCTAACCTGTTTTAAATTCTTGTAGAATATTGATTTACTCCTCGCTACTAGTCCAAGCATCAGCAAAACTATGGAAATACTTATTCCCCAAAAATATATTTCATTTATGTTTTTTCCTAAAGCAATTGATAAATACGCTGTAATTGCAACCATAGCCATACTCGTTAAAAATAAGTTGTTAAATTTTTTATCCTTCTCCATTTATCCTATCCCCTTAAAAAATAACAATCTAGTATCTTACTTTTTATTTATTTAGTTGTATCTAATACCCTTTTTTCAGATTTACTGTATTCACTAACCCTTCCCCTTTAAGATATTTTTTCATATTTTTATAAATAATATCAAACCTTCTCTCGTTTCTCATCTCTGAAATCCAGGAATTGTGAGAAGTTAATATAACGTTACTTAAATCCCATAATGAATTATTTTCTTTTAAAGGTTCTTCTTCATACACATCTAAGGCCGCCCCTGCCAATTTGCCATTCGTTAAGTTTTTCAATAGAGCACCCTCATCTACAATACTGCCTCTAGCTACATTTATAAAATAAGCACCAGTTTTCATTTCCATAAATCTCTCTTCATTAATTAAATGATGAGTAGCTTTTGTATATGGTATTGTAGCAACAACCACATCACACAATTTAAGCATTTCATTTAAATCTGCATAACATCTATTAAAATATTCAATATCTCTACCATCTGTATTCACACCTACTATATTTACCCCAAAACCCTGAAATCTTTTAGCTGCCTCAGTAGCTATAGTGCCTGTTCCAATAAAGCCTATGGTCTTTCCATATAACTCCATAATACTTGTATCCATCTTCCATTTCCTCTTGCTTTGGTTTTCATATAGCATCTTACTATTCTTAAAAAGCTCTAGGGTTTTTAATACAACCCATTCCCCCATGGGTATACTGTAACCACCTTTATTATTGGTAATTATAATCGAAGTGTTTTTAACATACTCTATTGGTAGCTGGTCAATGCCTATACTAGATAATTGAATCCATTTTAGCTTTTTCATTTTTTCTATGTCTAGGGTTTTAAATGGGTCATAACAAACTAAAACCTCTACCTCCTCCAAATCATCATTATAAATTAAACCTTCCTCTGGTATAACTTTTACATCATACCCAAAGGCTTTTATATCTTTGATTTTATCTCCGCCGTAGTTGTATGTGAAAAGTGCTTTAATAGACATCCAAACCCCTCCCCTTCGTTAAATCATTACTCTATAATATACTACAAATGCAATCAGTTAACTTCTATATTTTATAAAGTTCATACAAACTTATCTAATTTTTTTAAAATAAGTATGCCACTTGCCACGTGGATGGCACCAGAGTGTTAAAAAAAAGATGCCACTTGCCACGCGAGTGGCACCAGGCATCTTTACATTATTTAAATACATTTACTAAACTCGTGAATATATCTTTGTTATCTTTAAGTTTATTTTCATTTCCAAGTACACAAAAACAATTTTCTTTTATAATATCATCTAGTAATGATTTAAATGACTTAATGTCCGCAGACTTTGTACTTAAAACTTCGTCTCTTTCCATTTGTCTTTGCGCCTCAGTAATACCTCTTATATAGTATGCTGTAGCTCTTTCGCCCTTCATAGAAGGTGTTAGTGGTGAATCAAGCTCACTAATTGTTCCTATAATATATTTGGTCATTTCCCTTTCGGAGGCCTCAAAACTACCTATATAGTCACATATTCCGTCATAAGCCTTTAATGTCTCTGCAACATTAGGATCCCTATAAGATACAAATACTATGTTACCACTTCTAGCTAAGTTTGCAAACCCACCATAGGCACCGCCCTGAACACGAACTCTATTCCATAAGTAGTCCAGACTTGCTATAGTTTTAAGCACTAGCATCTTACCTGAATAAGCGTAACCTTGTTTAATGAAGTTATAACCTTTAGCTACATACTGAACATCTGATGAAGATAATAAGCCTTCATTGTTTTTATTAAGGGCAAAATCATATTTCGCATCTGGCAATTCTTCTTGTCCTAAGATGCTTATAATCTTAGGTAGCTCTGCCGCAAAAGCAGTATAAATATCCTCTTCTCCTGTAATACTTACTATAAGATTATTCTTATTAAATATAAGTTTTGATACCTTATTTAAATTTTCAATAATTTCATCTGCCTTATTATCAAAATTTCTTTCGATATCATTTATAAATTCATAAAAAGATATTCCTGTAGTTTTTTCTATATAAGCTGAAGCTGGTGAAAAGTAGGAAGTAAGTCTTCCAGCTGCTGCCATATGTCCTCTATCAAGGATTTTCATTTCCTGCCTTGATTTCAATTGTTGAATTAGCTCCTTCAAACGCTTCTTTTCATCAAATTTAGTAGTATTAATTATCTCTGCCATAATATCAAATAGTTTAGGAAGCTTTGGAACTAGTGCTTTACTCTTTACTACAAGCTTTGGACTATACTTTTCAAAATTTTCACTATCACCATACACTTCAGTTGTAAAATGAATTCCGCCTGTATGGATATTAATTTCATTAGATAAATCAGAATAGTTAGTACTCTCTGTACTTACTCTTCCTAAAAGAGTTGATAGTAATGTTACATAAGGGACTAATTCCATATCTACTTTTTTAGCATCAAATAATATATTTATATAGGCAATTTTATTAGTAAATATATTATGAGATAATACCTTTACTCCATTTTCATCCTTTTCCTTTAGGGGTAAATGTTCCACTGTAGTTTCAATATCTGAACGTTCAAGTAGTGGAATAGTTTCAAGCACTTCTTTAGTATCTGGTGTCATTTGTCTTTCTTTAAGCGCTTTTGTTCTTTGCACTATTTTATCTATCTCACTATCTGAGATACTAGCCTTATACTTAGCGAGCTTCTCTTCTACTGCCTTAGACTTTTGTTCTGCTAGACCCCTTTTGCCATTCAAAATAACCATAGAACTATGGGTATTGTTTATTAAGTACTTCTCTATAAGGTTTTCAAAATAATTAGTAGTTAATGCAGCTTTTATCTTGCTTAAATAACTTTCATATTCTAAATGCATAGTTGGGTCTTTATCATAAAGCCAACTGTCCATGCTAGTTATATAATAGAATAATCCTTTTGGAAAACCTCCTAAATCAGCTTCTCGCAATTTAAATTCCGTTATATTTATACAAGCCTCTATTAGCTTTTTGTCTATTCCATCCTTAACTAAATTCTTTAATGTTGTATACACAACTTCTTTAAATTCTTCTTTTTTAGCCTCATTGGAGTTCTTTACTACTATACTGAATACTGGTTGCAATATGCTATTATCAAAGCTTCCGAATACATCTTTGCCAAGGTCCGCTTCAACAAGTGCTCTCTTTAACGGTGCTGCAGCACTTTCTAGTAATAGATACTCTAAAATTTCAAAAGCTAAATGAAGTTCAGGCTGACTAATATTATCTCCTGATACAAAGTTCATGCTTAAGAAGCTTTTGTCCTTCTCATCATCATCTGAGGAAATAGGATACTCTATTTTAAGTTCTTTCATACTACTAAAGGGTTTCTGAAGTTGTATCGCTGAGTCTACTGTTATTTTATCAAAGTCATTTAAATATTTTTCGCTAATAAATTGTAGCTCTTTATCAATATTTCCATCTCCATATAGGAATATATAACTATTTGAAGGATGATAATATTTTTTATGAAACTCTATAAATTCCTCCTGGGTTAAGTCTGGAATAAACTCTGGATCTCCACCCGATTCTACGCCATAAGAGGTGTCTGGGAATAAGGATTCTTGAATCTTACGCATAAGGCATCCCTCAGGTGAGGAAAACGCACCCTTCATTTCATTATAAACTACACCTTTGTAGGATAGCTTATCTTCCTTGTTTTCTAATTCATAATGCCAACCCTCTTGCATTAATATTTCTGGCTTAGAATATATATTAGGATAAAAAACTGCATCTAAATAAACATCCATAAGGTTAAAAAAGTCTTTTTCATTTTTACTAGCTAGAGGGTACATTGTTTTATCTGAAAAGGTCATAGCATTTAAAAATGTATTTAAAGACCCCTTTATGAGTTCCACAAAAGGCTCCTTTGTAGGAAACTTCCTAGAGCCGCAAAGCACTGAATGCTCTAATATATGTGGAAGTCCATTGCTACTTTTAGGTGGTGTTCTAAATCCTATAGAAAACACCTTGTTATCATCATCATTTTCTAAATGCAATAGTCTAGCTCCACTTTTCTCATGTTCAAATAATCTTGCCTGTGAATTTAACTCTTCTATATTTTTCTCCTGGATTAACTTAAAGCCATGATATGTAGTACCAATTGTAAATTTCATTTTTCTCCTCCTCATACTATCTCTCGAAAATTCAAAACACTTATTGTGTGTTTTAGCTCTTGCAAACTTGCCACTTGCCACTTGCCACGTGAGTGGCACCTAACATTATTATACACCATATACTTCCATAGAGCTAACAACATAAATGCTTTTATACATCTATGTTCCCTCATTTTTATTTTGTATATACTATAATTAAAAAACAAAATATTGTTATAGTATTGGAACTATTATCTTCCCCAGTGTATTTACAAAATTAAAATCCTCAAAACCAAATTCTTTTGCCACCGTAGATTCCGTTAAGTATAATACTCCTTTTACTATGTCACCCTGAATCAACGGAATTACCATTACAGATTGCCAGTTCGGAACACCTGTAACTGTATCATACTCAGTTATTGTATCCCAATCTATCTTGCATACTCCTTGTTTACTATCAATTACAGATTTTATTATATTCTCATTATAGGTATTTATATCCATCCATTCATTTTTAAGAATTTTTCTTGAATATTTATCTATAATATTTCCATTTTTCAAAATAAATAAGATTCCCTTTTTTGCTTCTGTAATTTCAATTATTCTACCTAATAAAGTATATATTTTATCTTCTCTGCTTGTATTTATGTTTATAAGCTCAATTAATTCTATCATAGCAAGTACATTTCTATGGTCTTGTATTGCATTACCAGATATTATTCCAGCAAGTCTATCTGTTCTTTTCGCCTTTTTAGAGAACTCACGGTTCCAAATGTCATATCTATTCCGCCCCTGCTGTTTTGCCACATATAAAGCTTGATCTACTCTTTCAACTAATTCTTCTTGCCACTCACCATGAAGAGGATAGGAGGCCACACCCAAACTTACAGTAACATCTCGTCTATTGTCTAGTATTTTTTCTCCTTCTATTTTAGTCCTAAGTTTTTCAGCTATAAGCTCAGCATCACAAACACTAGTTCCTGGAAGAATAACAATAAATTCTTCACCGCCATATCTACCTACAATATCTGTTTCTCTTAAATTGCTCATCACCACATCGCAAACCCTTTTTAACACATAATCTCCTGTCCTATGTCCAAACTTATCGTTTATTGTTTTAAAATGATCTAAATCATACATAATAAGTGAAAATTCGCTCCCTGTTTGGCTTGCTACTTCAATTTGCTCACCTAAGGCTTCTTCTAGGTATTTTCTAGTAAGAGTTCCTGTCAATTTATCAATAGACGCAGTTAATCTAAATTTATATTTTTCAATTATTATACCTATAACTTTACTGAGCTCAATACATTTTTTCATGCTATCATTATTAAGATTATTTAATACTCTTTGTGATTCAATATATACATATCCAATAACATCCTTATTGCCCAGTATATTTTTCCTTCTTTCATTTTTAATAAAGCCTTTTTCATTAGTATTTTCTATAATAATAGGGATGCAAATAAAGGCTTTTAAGGTATTATGAATACTATTTGCACCCCCATTTACATTTTGTTCTAGAGTTACATCCCCTACTAAAACTGGTCTCTCTCCAGTTAAAACTTTAGATAATACCTCTTGGTTTTGTGGCAATTCATATCTTCTATCACTAGATGCGATAACTTTATAGGCATTGTCATTATCATTTATAATAATAGTTCCCCTTGTGGCTAGTGTTATATATGATAAATAATCAATTATAAGCTCTAAGTTTTTCCCATTATCCCCTTGTAGATTTTCTAATACATCACTAATGTCATGAATATCTTCATGAAGGGCAGATGAATATATTTTTTTTATGGACTTTATAAAGTTCTTGTTTTTTAAAATTTCTTTGTGATTTACTTGGTCTAATAAATATAATAGCCCTGCCTCATCGCTGATAATAAAAGGATCAGCTTCTAATACTTTCGTATCTTTATTGTTTTTATAATAATTATTAATTGCTAAAAATTTATTGAAAGGCCTCAATGCATTGTTTAGTTGAATGTAAGTTAATCTGCTCTCTAACGGTAACTTGTGAATTATATCCTTTAATATACCACAAGCCTCAAAGTAGTATATTACTGCATACAAATAATCCTTTTTATTAAAATAATAATCTCCCATTGCAGTATATACTTTCCAATATATATCAACTTCATTATATTTATTTGAATATTCTAATGCTTCATTGAAAAATTTAATGTTTTTCTTCTTTTCCATTAATCCATCGACATATAACTTTTTAACATACACTCTTTGCTCTTTTATATCAATGTCAATCTTGTTAATTTCACTAAAAATGGTAGGTATAAGCTTTCGTTTTCCATTTTCATATAAAAAAATTATAACCTCATAAAATATGTTAAGTCTACTACTTAATGAGGATATTTTACTTGCTATAGTTATAATATTTTCGATGATTTCATTAGATTTATCATCATTTTCTCTAAAATGAAATAATATATATTCATTTAAAATCTGAGACTGCCATTTAAAAATACATTCGTCATTTTCATATATATTTAGTGCCTGCTGTATATATAACTGAGCCTTTTTCAAATCACCCATTTTATAGTTTATTTGAGCCGCTAAAAAGTAGAATTCCCCTATTTCTTTTCCTTGAGTAGGATAATTTTCTAGCTCTTTATTACAAAGTTCATAATATTTATATGCATTATCGTAATTACCCAATTTCAAATAAGAACTAGCAATATAACTATAACAATAAAAAGTATGGAATTCATCTTCATATTTTTTACACATTTCTAGTGTCTCCATAAAATATTGTAAGGATGTTTCATACTGCCCTTTGGAAAAATATGTAGCACCTATATTTATTAAAGCAAGTATGACCTTTGAGCTCATATTGTTTTTTTCACATATATCCTTCATCTTTAGGAAATATTTTATGGCCTTATCATCCTCTTGATAATAATCTCCATAAATAACACCTATTCTATTTAAGGATTTTATTAACCCCTCAATATTATTATATTTATTGCAAACTTCTATATTTTTTTCAAAAATTACTAACGCTTCTTGAGCTCTACCACTTCTTAAATAAGCTAATCCCTTATGGTTATAAAATATTGTCTTAAGTTCTTCATATTCCCCTATACACTTCTCTATACAATTATTACATATAGTTTGTACACTTTCATACTCTTGCTTTATGTCATATATAGAAGCAAGTATCCCCTGACATCTAAGCATTCCTGCAAGATAATCTACTTTTGAAAGCATAGTCTGAATTTTTTCAATATAATAAACTGTACTATCTATATTATTTTTACTTAAATACACCTCTGCTACTTTAACTAAGCTATCTATTATATATTTGTAAAACTCTGTATTTTCCTTATATTTCTGTATTGATAAATAGTATTTTACAGCTAAATCAATATGTCCCTCCTGTTCGTGCAAATTTGCAAGGTCCATAATAAGCTTTATATTTTTAATTGGATCCCATGAATACTCTATAATAGATTCGGCTTTAGTTAAATTTTTTATAGCATCACTTCTATTTTTTAGGAGCTTCATTTTTTCAGCATTTTCAATGCAATAATCAATAATCTTTCCCTCTTGATTAGATTTTTCTAAGTGATAAATTAATTCATCAATATATTCCGTACCACCCTGTTTATACTGGTTTTCAAGTACTATTGAGGCTAATTTGTGCATAGCTTTTCTATCTTCCGACCTGATTTTTTCATACATAAGACTTTTAAGAAACTTATTGTAAAAATCGAATACGAAACCTCTATCCTCAATTTTTTTGCATAGTATTCCCGAGGAAATAAGCCCTTCAATAGCTTTCTCTAAACCTTTATTATCTTTATCAATAAAACTAACAATTATTTCTAAAGAAACAGCACTATTAAATATTGATATTATTTGTAAAATGTTGTAATTCAATTCTCCCATTTCTTTAACTTGATTTAATAGTACTCCATGCATATCTGTCGGTAGTATAAAATCAGAATATTCACATTCTTTAGTCCAACGCCCCTCTTCACCATCTACATAAATGTATTTTTTACTGAAAAAACTCTTTATAATTTCTTGCACAAATAATGGATTACCCTTTGTCTTTTCATATATACTAGCTGCTAATTTATAGGGTATATTAGGCATACCAAGGATATTTTGAATCATTCTTCCTACTTCTTTCTCATCTAGCTCTTTTAAAAAAATATTAGTTACATCATTGCTCTGAGCTATACTTTTATTAAATTCCGTGAATTTCTTATTTAGCACACACTCTCCGTCACAGTAGGACATTATGACCATGATATTTTTATTAGGTAGTTTTTTTCTCATAAGGTAATCCATTAATTCTATGGTAAAATCATCAGCTAAGTGGAAATTATCAATAATAATAACTATGGGTATATTATTGACACATTCTTCAATAAACCCTGTTGCGGAATGTATAAGTCTAAACTTTTCTTTATGACCGCTTAATGGTTCCGATGGTATTATACTCTTTTTACCACCTAGTTCAGGGATAAATTTTACTAGTTCCGACTCATATCTTTCTAGCACCTCTGATTCACATTCAGAAATAAATTGTTTTAATATATCTACAAAAGCCTTATTACTATTTTTAGTAGAAGCGTCCAACATAAAACTGCTATAAACGTTTACTTTATTCAAAGAAAAAATGTATTTTAGTGAATTAAGAATCCTAGTTTTACCAATGCCTGATTCTCCATGAATTAAAATAGTAGAATTATAATTATTTTTATTTTTGATAGATTCATATATATTAATAATTTTCTCAACTTCATCATCTCTACCTATCAACTTCAAATTGAAATTCAATTTTTCTATCTCTTTTTTTCTATGTGGTACGTATTTCTTACTAAAAATAATATTTATATCCATTACTAATTCTGAAATGCTTTTATATCTTTTTGTGGCATCACTATAAATCATTTTATTAATTATCTTTTTAAATTTTACATTAAAATTTTCATTTTCATTAATTTTCTCCCAAAGTTTGAACTCATCTAGATCTATAATGTCTTCATCAATAATGAAATTATGATCTTCACTTTTCATATATATAATAAAAAGTAATACCCCTAGAGAATATATATCACTAGAAATACTGTCTTTTCCACCTGCTAATATTTCTGGCGCCTTAAAATAATCAACCTTATTTTCTTCCTTCCAGAAACCCTGTGTTTCAAGTTCAATAGTGGCAAAATCTTTGAATTTAATGCAATTTTCTTCACCTTTTTCTATACTTGAAACTATAATATTCGATAAATTTATACCTCCATAAATAAAACCTTTTAAATGAAGATAATTTATACTTTGGCAGATTTCTATAAACAAATCTAATATATCTTCATTTGACATTTCATCTGCAATATCTAAAATGCTAAAGTTATTTTGCACATATTCATTTGTGTAAAAATACACTTTATCATTTAATTTTTTATTATCTAAAAGCTTAACTAGGTCAAAATCATATACTGATGTTATATTTTTGCAGTCTAGGTTAGTTAAACTAATGAACTCTTTTGTATAGAATTCTATTAATTCTTTTTTTAGATATTCTGAATTAATAATATTTAATTGTACCGTATCGTAATTTTTTATTATGTCATTAACTACATAACTGGAAACTACCCTATTTTGTTTTATACACTTAACTATTCTGTATCTATTGTTAATAATTTCCATTAAAATCACTTCCTTAAATATTAATTAAATTATAACCTGAAGTGCTACAATACTAAAATCAGCTTTGACCCTGTACCACAATACAAATATAACATATTTTTTGTATATCATCATCACTTTGCAGAAAAATTTTTCTATAATTTTCTATTTTTTATAATCTCTCTAAAATTTGTACTTTTCTATCATTATAACAAATCCTTATAGACTTTATCTTTTTTTTTTGTAAAACGTCAAATATTACTACTAAAACAACATATCCAATACTGTTGTTGCATGCATAAGAATTGAATAACCTAACTTTTAAACTTTTTTTGTTTCTGTATTGATAATTATTATGCCTACTATAACTAAAATAACCGCCATTATAACCTTAGTCCCAACCACCCTTTCGCCTAGAAACACATAGGATAAAAACACACCAAATAAAGGTATAGAAAATTTATATATAGTAACCTTTCCAACTCCATTATATTTAAGTAAAACTGTCCATATTGAAAAGGCTGCTGCGGATATAAATCCTAAGTATAAAAGCAATACTGAACCCTTAGGACTAAAATCTAATCCCCTGGCTCCTCCAGCAAATCCTGTCAATATCAAAAATATAGAACCAATAAATAGCTGATATCCTGAAATTACAAAGGTGGGTATGTCCTTTGCAATCTTTTTAGTGTATATACCAGCTAAGGCACCTACCAAACTGGAAATTATTACAAATCCATCTCCTGTTAATGTAAATCCACCTTGAATTTCCCCACCACTCATGTTTACAATAGCTACACCTATAAATCCAAGTACCACTCCTATTATTCTCCTAAAACTAAGTTTATCTTCTTCATAAAAAAAATGAGCTATAATAACGCTGAAAAATGTGGTTGTAGCTGCCAATATAGAGCCCTTTGTACCACTAGTATTTGAAAGACCTATGTAAAAAAATACATACTGTATGGAGGTTTGTACAAATCCTAAAAAGGCTACCTTAAATATATCTTCCCTTCTTACCTTTAAAGATCTTCCTGTTATTATGCAAAATGTGAATACCATAAGAGCAGATACTAAAAATCTAAAACCTGCAAAAAGTATCTTTTGATAAGTATCATTTCCTCCTATAGAAAATATCTGATAACCTACTTTTACTGATGGAAAAGCACTTCCCCATAAAAAACAACTTATAAGTGCTAAAATCATAATTATATATGATTTATTAAATATTATGCTTTCTTTATCTTTGTTAATTCTATTTTCCTTGTTTTTATCTTTATAATTATTAATTTTCAAATATATCTCTCCTTTTGATGATATTTATAAGACTAACCTTTTACCCATATTATTAATGTAACCTTAAAAACACCCCCAATAATTGGAGGTGTTTTTAATATACAATGTAGTTCTATGTTAATATCTCATATCCAGTTTCAGTAACACGTATGGTATGCTCCCACTGAGATGACAATGAACCATCTATTGTAACAGCTGTCCAATCATCTTCAAGCACATCAGCCTCAGGGCTTCCGATATTAAGCATAGGCTCAATAGTAAAGGTCATATTAGGTAGTAATATTGTGCCTTCTCCCTTTTTGCCTATATGAGGTACAAAAGGTTCTTCATGAAACTCAAGTCCAACACCATGCCCACCATAATCATATACTACAGAATATCCATGACTTTCTGCATGCTGTTGAATTGCATTTCCTATATCCCCAAGGGTATTGTAGGGTTTAACCTGCTGTATTCCAAGATCTAGACACTCTTTTGATACACGTACCAAATCTATTGCTTCTTTTGAAGCTTTACCCATAATAAACATTCTATTGGCATCGCCATAATAGCCATCTAATATGCAAGTCACATCCACATTAACTATATCACCATCTTTTAGAACTGTATCATCAGGTATGCCATGGCATATTACATCATTTATTGATGTACATACACTCTTAGGAAAACCACCATAGCCTAATGGTGCTGGATATGCATTATGCTCAACAGTATATTCATGCACCCAAGTATTTATTTCATTTGTAGTTACTCCCACTTTTATTCGCTCACCCACCATATCAAGTATTTCATGAGTTAGCTTGCAGCTCTTTCTTATACCATCTATTTGTTCCTCTGTTTTCATAATATCCCTAGGTATTTTATAACCTACTTTTTGTTCTATATTACTTATAAATATATCCTGCTCCATATGGCATCTTTTATATTTCTTACCACTGCCACACCAGCAAATATCATTTCGTGATAGTATGCTCATTATATTTCCTCCCAATTAGAATTATTCAAGCCATCAATTACAATTTAGTTTAACGGCATATGCTTATTTCTAAGTGATCTTGAATTTTCAAGATAATATGCTATATTGATAGTTTCACCCTTAATTATAGTTTATAATTGCAAGTATTCAACCTTATTCTAAAATCTTTTTTATAAATTATTCTAAGAGAAGGTATAACAGCCACCAAATATAATAACCCTAACTCTGTAATTAACTTAATAACTTATCAACAGCAAAGGATTTAATTCATAACTTCTTTCGCTCCACCCTCTATTATTTCCACACTTTCGCCCATTAGCATTCGAGTACTCTTTTCAGAATTTTCAGCTCTCCACACCTCTGCACTCTCATTAAGGTTATATTTTTCTTTACTTGCCAGTGCATCAGTTAAGGGTAAAACTTCATAAACAAATTTATTATTTTCAGTATATCTATGTACCCAAGTAGGTATATAAGATACTCCACTTATTGTAATATTATTAGATAAATTGCTCTTCTTAATTTGTATATTTACAATAATCCCATCCTCAGTATATCTATTATTAGTTCTTTCATATTGCTGATTTGAAATAAAATTTCCCATTGAGTAAACCACCAAGGACCTTTTACCTGTTTTTTCTGAAGTTATAAATTTAATAGGTTGAACAACGTGTGGATGACTTCCTAAAATAATATCTACTCCATAATCACATAATGCATTGGCAATTCGTTTCTGATGGATATTAGGCGCTCTCTCATATTCGTTCCCCCAATGAATATAGAAAATAATTGCTTCTGCTCCCTTAGTTTTCATTTCATCAATTTGTGCTTTAATTTTACGCAGGTCCTCTTCAATGTGTTCATAACTAAAGGTGTTCAATAAATCTACAATATCACTTGGGATTTTTATTGCATTTAGCGTCTTATCTTGTCCCTTTCTTGGTGTTTCAAAGCTATAGCTTATAACTCCTAATTTTATGCCTTTAACTTCTTGTATTAGGTAAGACGGCTTCTGCAGATTCTCCCTTGTGCCAAGGGCTATAAGTTTTCTCTTTTGGATTTCTTCAAGGGTTTTAAGAACTCCAGCACTTCCCTTGTCAATAGTATGATTATTAATTGTAGATAAAATGTCAAAACCACAATCCTTCATAGCATCAACTATGCTACTAGGGGAATTGAAAAGCGGAAATCCTGTATATTTCTCCTTTTTACCAGCTAAGGTGGTTTCAAAATTTGCAAGAGCAATATCTGCGGATTTTATATGTGATTTCACATATTTAAAATTATTTTCGAAATTATATTCTCCTGTGTCCTTATTAAATTGTGCTTTTAACTGATCTTCATGAATTAATATATCCCCCACGGCTATAACGCTTGCCACTTTATATTCTAGCTTCTCACTTGCTGGCAATTTTTTTTCAACCTCTTTTTTATTAACCTCAGGATCTTTATTGGCTTTATAATTATCACCCTTGATATTAATAGTTATTGCGCTGATAAGTGTCGCTACGAAGATGCATATAATTACTAGTGCTTTAATAGACTTTTTCATTTTACATCACCACTTTACATATTAATTAAATCGAAATTACATAATAATATTATACCATTTTTTATAATATATGTATTATATTTGTAATTGCATATATTTTCATTTTAAGTGTAAATACTGTATATATTTACACTTAAAATTGCAACTTATGTTGTAAAATATATTATTTATACCTTATTAATAAGTAATACTGTGATTTTAGCCCTTAATAGTGTAAAATATATTATTATGTCTTTAAATTCCATTAATTTAAATTATTATGTATGTGTGGTTTTTTTTCACTAAAAACAAGCTTTAATATTAATTTAAATATTAGAACTCATTAAAATTGTATAAATTACTTAATTGTTATATTTGGGGTGTGATGTAGTTATGAGACTTGTACCAATCGAATTTGCAAAACCAGGAAATTTCTTGGCTAAAACTATATTTGATAATGATGGAAGGATTTTATTAAGAGAAGGTGTTACTTTAACCGAAAAATTTTTGTTAAGAATTAAAGGTTTACAGATTTATTCTGTGTATATTAATGATGAATATAGCGAAACTATAATTGAAGATGTAATAAAACCTGAGTTACGCCAAACTGCTATAAAAGCTGTAAAAGACACCTTTTATAGTTTTGAAAAATACAGTTTATATTCTAATAATATAAATTTTAACGAAAAAAAATTTGCAAAAGAAAAACAATCCTATTTCGAATCTATAGGAAGTATTGCGAGAGATATAATTGACGAAATTATAAGCAAGAAAAATGTAATGATTAATCTGGTAGATATTAAAAGTATGGATAATTATACCTACCAACATAGTGTAAATGTAGCTGTAATTTCTCTAGTATTAGGTGTTCAGTTGCAACTAAACCAAGATGAACTTTATACTTTATGTATGGGCGCACTGATACATGACATAGGTAAAGTTCTTGTTCCAAAAGAAATAGTTCTAAAACCTGGCCCCTTAACTGATGATGAGTTTAAAATTATAAAGGAGCATACTACTAAAGGCTATGATTATTTAAAAGGTTCTTTGGATATATCTGCTCCCGCCAGAATTGTAGCTCTTCAACATCATGAAAAAATAAATGGACACGGATATCCAGATAATATAAAAGATAAATCTATAAATAGATTCGCTAGAATCGTTGCTATTGCAGATGTGTATGATGCACTTACTTCGGACAGGCCTTATAGAAAAGCTATGTGCCCTAATGATGCTGTAGAATATATTTTCTCCCATGGTGACACCCAATTTGATTATGAAATGGTTAAAGCATTTTCTAAGGCAGTTGTTCCTTACCCCCCTGGAACCCTAGTAAAACTTAACACTGGTGATATCGGGGTAGTCACAGATGTATTTCCTAACTTTGCTTTAAGACCTCAAGTTAAAATCGTGAAAAGTGGAATCACCGCTAATTCAAAAGAAATTGGGACAACTATTTCATTAGTAGAACATTTAGATATAGTAATTGAAGATATCGAATTTGCCATTTAATGTTTTACACTCAGGTTTCTTAAACGTAATAAAGGGTATTCTGAAATATCAGAATACCCTTTATTATTAAAAATCATTAATTAACGTAGTCAGTTAGAACTTAGACTATTTAACTAACTTATAGTTTGCTATAAGCCACTATACCTTTGAGCTATTGGGAGTCTTACTATACACTTCTTTTAAGATACTCATATTTATTAGAACCTGCATTGGCTACTAAATTATTATTAGCTATTTCTGTAGCTTCTTCAATATTCTTTGCCTTAAACATTATAGTTCCACCATTTCTATTATACATTCCCCCACAAATTAAATACTTAGAAGAATGATTAACCTTGTTTGTACTCGCAGTATAAGTTATTGCTAAACTGTCATTACCCTGCTTTGAATAATTAATCTTAACCCATAAATCCTTTGTTTCCATATTGTTTTACCTCCAGTTAAATCATCTACTAAAGTGGTCAATAAAATGCAGTCCAGCTGTAAATCTAAGCCGCTATAAAATACAATAACTATATATTAAAAAATACTTTACAGGTATTTTTATTTTTATTACTATATTCACATTATAGCGAACATTTGTTCTCATGTCAATAGATTTCATAAATTTTTGATATCTTTTCTAATTATATATGCTTGTCCTATAATAAATATTACTCCTAATAAGTATTAGGAGTAATATTTAATGGAACCTCAATAATTAAAAAGGTACAAGTTTAGAATATTTTTTATACCCTAAGCCTGTACCCAGTGCCCCAAACAGTTTCAATATATTGAGGAGTAGACGTAGATACCTCAATTTTCTCTCTGACTCTGCCAATATGTACTGTAACAGTTGCAGTATCTCCTATAGCATCAAACCCCCAAATTTTTTCAAATAATTCATCTTTGCTAAATACTCTATTGGGATTTTCAGCTAGATATAGCAATAGGTCAAATTCTTTTTGAGCTAAATTTATTTCAGCTCCATTCATAAATACCTGTCTACAATCTTTTTTTATTTCTAGCCCTCTTATTATGAGAGTATTGTTTTTGACGTTGCCATTAAATTTATTCTTTATTCTTTCATAATTTCGAATATGTGACTTAACTCTGGCAACTAATTCACTGGGATTGAAGGGCTTTGTAATATAGTCATCTGCACCAAGACTTAAACCTTTTATTTTATCAATGTCTTCCTTTTTTGCAGAAACCATTAAAACTGGAATATCCTTATCCTCTTGCAAACTACGAAGGATAGTATATCCATCCATTTTAGGAAGCATAACATCAAGAATTAACAAATCAAATTGATTTGTTTTTAAGGCATTTAATCCATCTACCCCATTATTACATATTTTAACCTCAAAACCCTCAAGCTCTAAATAGTCCTTTTCAAGTTCAGCAATGCACACATCGTCTTCAACTATTAAAATTTTTTTCATAATACTCCTCTATCCCTCTAGTATTTTACCGAATGATATTAAAATGCTTGTACCATGATTTTCATGACTTACAGCCCATATTGTGCCCTTGTGTCCCTCTACAATTTGTTTTGCAATTGCAAGTCCAAGGCCGCTTCCTGTTGCTTCGCTTCTTGCGCAGTCCGCTCTGTAAAACCTATCAAAGATTTTATTTACATCCTTCTCATCAATACCGCAACCGTTATCCCTTATTTCAATAATAATGCTAGAATTAGTTTCTCTAAGCAGTATGGTAATTTCACCTTGCTCTTTATCCATATATTTACGAGCATTATCAATAATATTTAGTATAACCCTCATTAATCTTTCTCTATCTATTTTAACGTATTTTGATCCTTTTAAATCGTTTTTTAAGCAGATTTTTATATTAGATTTTTCAAGTTCTATAGAACTTTCATTAATGCAGTAATTAAAATAATCTATAATATCAGTTTTTTCAAAATTAAAGGGAAGTTGACTAAGATCCAATTTGGAATATAAAAGCAAATCATTGATCATAACATCCATTTGTTCTGTTTTTGAATAAACAGTTCTTAAGTATCGTTCTTCCTTTTCAGGAGTATTAGCCACACCATCTAAAATACCCTTAACATAACCTTTTATTGAGGTTATAGGTGTTTTAAGATCATGAGATATACTAGAAACTAACATTGTCCTGTTATCATCATACTTTTTTTTCAAACTAACAGCATCCTTAAGTTGTACTCTCATCTTTTCAAAATCAGCGCATAACTCCACAATTTCTTCATCGCCACCTTCTATGATTTCTAAACTTAAATCACCCTTACTAATATCTCTCACAGCTGTTTTCAAAAGTGACAAGGGCTTTATTATTCTTTTTGAGAACACATAGGACATAAATATATTAACCCCTATAAAAGTCATAATGAATACCACAATGATAAATACAATAAATTTTTCAAGAATACTTGAATACTCAAAAGTTGGTGCCAATAATATAGCATTGCCTAAAGATTCATCTTTAAACCTAAGTGGTGCTACTTCCACCATATAATCTTTAGTATCAATTACAACTATTTTCTTTTGAGATTTACTTTCAGCTTCTAATAAGCATTTTTCTATATCTATTTTATTTACATCCTTGGATGTGAAAATAACATTATTGTTTTTAAGTATTATAAGGTCTCCATCTATATTTGATAGCTTATGATACAAATACTTCTGAAACTTTAGATCTTCTATATCATCAGGATTTTGTTTCCATATGGTACTTTTAGTATCAGCTAACTCCGTTTTTAAAAATATAAATTTTTTAAAATTATCATAACTTACATCCTTATTAAAAATTGTTGAAGAAGCAAAAATAAATAGCATTGCCGCTATAATTGTAATGACAAAAGGAATTAATATAGTTATAGTATTGGAGATAATTAACCGTTTTTTTATATTCATTTTTCACCTCAAAGACCTTCTAAATTCGCTTAATCTGGACTTTTAAAATTCTTTTTTATCAAATAAATAATATCCTGCTGTAAAAAATATTATACCATAACTTAGCATCATCATAAATTGAAGAAAAATTTTAAGAGCAGGTATAGTTTGCATATTATATAGCGTATACCATTCCATCATAGTGGTAATAAACATACCCGAATATCTGTAAAATATAATTCCTAATCCTTTAAAGGTAACAAAAACAAAAATAGATAGGAAAAATACACCTATTCCACTTCTAATTATATTGGTGAAAAAAGCGATAATTATTGATAAAATAACCATAGGCATTAATGTTACAATGTATGAGAGTAAAATTTTAAAAACACTTCCTAATGCCAAGGAATTCGAATTAAAAAGACAACCAGCTAGTATTGAAAAAATCATCAAGAATAAAAGATTGCCAAGTATAAATAACATAATTGCAGTTAACTTTGATACATAAAATTTAAATCTTGAAATAGGCCTTGTAAGTGCAATTTTCATAGTATTTTGTGAAAACTCCCCAGAAAAACTTTCTATTGTAACAAGAGCCGTAAATAGTGGCAGAATTGTATTAACTGCTAAAGAAAGAACAAGCATAGGAAATTCCATGCTAGAAACCCCACGCACCCCAAACCCACTTCTTAATACCACCATAGATAATTGTCCTATTATTATAAAAATAAGTGATATAACCATAGCAACTAAAATTTTTTTTCTCTTATATAGCTTTTCAACTTCATTTGTTAAAGCAGCTTTAAATTCTACCATTTCTTTCCACCTCACTGACAAAATAATTTTCAAGGGTTGCATAGTTGTTTAATATATTTTTCATAGTATCTACATTAAGCATTCGTCCATCATACAATACCCCAATATTGGTACAAGTAAGTTCAACATCATGGATAAGATGGCTTGATATGAAAAACGTAGCATTTTCTTTTTCTACTAAGCTTTTTATTATATTTCTCATAGCGATCATTCCTTCAACATCAAGTCCATTTAAGGGTTCATCTAAAATAATTACTTCAGGCCTTGATAAAATTGCAGCGGAGATTCCTAATCTTTGTTTCATTCCAAGAGAAAACTTTCTTGGTCTCTCATTTTTATATTTAAAAAGTCCCGTAAGTTCTAAAACTTCATTTATTCTATCATCATCGACATTTTTATAATATCTTGAAATTTGTTTTAAATTTTCATAGGCTGTTAGATAAAGATAGGATTCTGCAGTTTCTATAATACAACCTACTTTTCCCATAGCCTTTTGATATTCTTCAGAGATACTATGTCCTAAAATTTTAACATCTCCACTATCTGGTTTTATAAGGCCCGTCATGACTTTCATAGCAGTAGTCTTCCCAGCGCCATTAGGTCCTAAAAACCCAAATATATCGCCCTTATGTATATCAAGATTAATATCTGTTATACCTCTTCCATTTTTATATATCTTGGAAAGGTTTTTAATTTCAATTACTTTTTCCATTGTGTACCCCCCAAATTTAGTTTTATAACCCTTCTGATTATAGCGTTGCAGCAGTATTTTTTTGTAAAATAAAAAATAAATTATCACATAATTAATAGGAAGGGTACTTATGCCATAGGCACATGAAAACAAATAACTAGTCAGTATGTAGTTATTTATTTTCATGTGCCTTATTTATATATTTTCTTTTAGAGCCCCTCCCCTTAATACCAGTGAGCTTATTTATTATTAGTTAAACACTTTACTGTAAGAATCATCATTAATTGTATTTTCATTTCCATTTATATAAAAGTATATTTTTGCTAAACCTTGGTTAATAGATATATTACCTTTTATGTTTTTATTTGAAGAACCTTCTGCAATAAATGTTCCATTAAACTGTTCTTTTCCGAATTTTGCATCAAACTTAAAGTCTTTTTTATTGGTTGCATATTCCTCATATCCCTTTACATATTCTTCATAACATCTTCCACTAATACTCTTATTATCTACAGCAGTAACATCTATAAATCGTTCGCCTATTCTTACGAATTTAGCATCCTTTTCTATTAAAATATCTGATTTGTATTTTCCTATATATTTTTCAGGATTGGTTAATTTACTACGATCTTGTAGTATATTTTTTTCTACTTTCTTACCAGTAAGATCTGGTTTACTAACCTTAGTTGAGTTAATACCCGTCATCTTCACTAATAGTTCGAAGGTTAATTTATGATCTTTACCACTGTCATCTTTACCAGAAATCACTCCGCTGCCAAGAACATTTTGAATTAATCCCTCTTTAGTTGTTACCATATTACCTTTAACTTCTTTTACAAATACATCCTTTGTTATTTTAGGTATGCTACTATCATTATTAGGATTATTAGATCTACTACCAACTTCATTTTTAGATTGAAAAGATACCACTGCATTAACAAGTGCTGGTATTTGAGCTTCACTTAAAGAACCAGATAAAGTCTTAGTTCCATCTGAATTTTCGGTAACTACAACTGCATCTTTTAAATTACCCACAAGAGCATCTGCAATTTTCTCCATATCATCAGCTCCCTTTTCTTTAAAAGGGTTTTTAGAAGTTATAATTTCCTGAGGACTTGCAAATTCAGTTGCATAATAGATGTTTTTTGTACTGTCTTTAAATATAGAACCATTTTTATCAGAGTAATTATAGTCTTCACTCTTAGTTAATCCTTCTAATTTTGTTGATACAGTTTCTTTAGCTCCCTTTGGTACATCAACTTTATTAAGAGAATTACCAGAATAAATAACTGTACCATTATCCTTTAAACTAAATGACATATCCATGGTATAGCTTGAAAGTTTAGTGGTACAACTTTCTGCTGTATACTTTACAGAATCTTTAAGTTGATCATACCCACTTTTAGATAATACTTGAGCAATAGCAGTAGTTGTAAACATTACTGTACCTAGAGCAAAACTTATTATTGTTGTTGTTTTTTTATTTAATTTCATTTTATTGAATCCCCTTTTTATTTAAATTTGCTTTATAACATGAAAGCCTTTCATAATTCTATTTTAGAATACATGTCTCTACTTTCTATAAACAAATTATAAACAAAGTATAAACTTTGTTTATCTTTATAGCAAACTCACTCTAGTTCCTTACATTAGGTTTAGTGCATCTATAGATGATGCACTATTTTAGGATATAAAAAAACAGCCTAGAAAGTGCAAGCTGTTTCTTAAACCGTTTTACAATTAAAATCCTATTTTTCTTTATTAAATGTTACTTTTACCCATCTTAATTGCCTTTTGTGTGCAACTCTCCATAGCTGAAATTACTGAGCCCCTAAAATTTTTCTTTTCTAAGGTATATACTGCCTCTATAGTAGTTCCTCCTGGTGAGCATACATCATCTTTTAGTTTTCCTGGGTGTTCACCTGTTTCTATAACCATTTTAGCTGCTCCTAAAACTGCTTGAGCTGCCATTCTATAAGCCTTGTCTCTTGGCATTCCTTGAAGTACAGCTCCATCTGCTAAAGCTTCAATAAACATATACACATAAGCAGGAGATGAACCACTTACCGCTGGAACTACATCAATAAGATTTTCTTCTAATATTTCTATCTTACCAAAGCTTTCAAAAATACTTACTACCTCTTGCAATTCTTCTTTAGTTACATTTCTATTAGCACACAGTGCACTCATTCCCTCGCCTACAAGTGCTGGAGTATTTGGCATAGTTCTAATAACCTTTGCATCGGCCCCCAGGGTATTACTCATACCCTCTAGCGTTATACCTGCAGCTATAGTTACTATGACTACCTCCTTCTTTAAATATGGTTTGATTTCATGGATAATTTCAAAATATTTATAAGGCTTTATAGCTAATATTATTATATCAGAAACCTGTGCAACTTCCACATTATCCTTAGTTACTAAAATATTATATTCTTCTTTTACCTTATTTAAGCTCCTATCTGATGGATTACTTGCTATTATTTTTTCACTAGCAGCTAAATTAGATTTTACTATTCCACCTATCATAGCTCGTGCCATATTACCGCAGCCTATAAATCCTATTGTTTTATTCATATAACCCTTTCCTCCTAAGTCATTTTTAAAATAATTCTAATTATATCATTTTAAAATACATTTTTCTCGAATACATTTTATAATTTTGGTTATATTATTAATGAACATATTTATTAGCAAGAGACAAAGCAATTAAATAATTGTTTTCTACTCTTAAGCAATACAAGGAGGTTTATACAATGTCACATAAAGATAACAAAAACAGCAAAGATAATAAAAAGGCTAATCCAAAAACAAAACAAGAATTATCTAAAATGAGAATGGAAACTGCAAATGAAATAGGCGTTTCTAAAGAATCTAAGAAATTAGGAAAAGAAACAGAATAGTTTTAGCATTATAAGAAGGGGGATGTCACAGACATCCCCCTTCTTATCTATTAAATGAAATTATAATTGCGATTTTATTTTCCACAATATCCTTTAGCCCCTATCTTTTATCAGCTATAAAATATAATCCTAATATTTCTGGACCTGTATGAGACCCTATGGCTGTACCCACATAATTTAAAATGACATCTTTAACATTTCCATTCTCGCGAACCAAGCCCTCAAGAGTTAGAGCATCTTCAATACAATCCCCATGACCTATAGCAATAACTTGCAATACATTTGGATTTGTTCTTTCTTTAAATTTTTCAGCTAAGGTGTGTATTGCCTTTTTTCTTCCTCTACATTTAGAAAAAGGAGTAAGTAGTCCTTCATTGTCCATAAATAAAACAGGTTTTATATTTAATAATGTACCAACTGTTGCAGCTGAACTTGATATTCTTCCACCTCTTTTTAAATGGTTTAAATCATTAACTGTAAACCAGTGGTTAATCTTAAGTTTATTTTCTTCTAGCCAGTTAACTATTTCATCTTTCGAACTTCCTTTTCTTAGCATTTCATAAGCATAATAAACTAAAAGTCCTTGTCCAAGACTTGCGCATTTACTATCAACTATACTTATATCTGCCTCTGGGAATTCTTCAAGTATTGTTTCTCTTGCTAGATTTGCACTATTTATAGTTCCTGATATTCCAGAAGACATTACAATATATATAATAGATTTTTTTTTCTTCACATACTTTCTAAAAACTTCTACATATCTTTCGCTATTTATCTGTGAAGTAGTAGGCATTTCTCCTTGCCTTAAAGCATCATAAAAGTCCTTACGAATAAATTTCTTTCCAAAGTCATCCTCTATTGATTTACCTTTAAAATTGCATACTAAACCTATGGGTACTATATTTTCTTGTCCAATGTAATCTAAAGGTAAATCGCATCCTGAATCTATTACTAAAATTGTCTCACTATGTTTTTTACTCATAACTCAATTCCCCTTTGCCATTCTGATAAATATTATTCTCATCTTCTATTATGTATGATTTATACATACACTTCAATACAAAAAAAAAGAAAAGTATATATACTTTTCTTAACCGCACTAAAATGAAACACATTAATTCTATTATTTATCCTTTTAAGCTATTATTTATTCCACAACTTTACCAATCTTTCTAAATTTATAATATCTTTTAGTAAGTAATGATTCTATTGGTTCCGCTGCTAATCTATTAATTGACTCCTCCAAATTACGCTTAATACTTAATGCCATCTCATCTACATTAGTATGGGCTCCCCCTAGTGGCTCTTTTATAATTCTATCTATTATTCCAAAATCAATTAAATCTTGAGCTGTTATTTTCATTGCATTAGCCGCTTCTTTAGCCCTATTTGCATCTTTAAATAATATACTTGCAAAACCCTCTGGTGACAAAATAGAATAAATTGCATGCTCGAGCATCCAAACCTCATCCGCCACCGCCAAGGCTAAAGCTCCACCACTACCGCCTTCTCCAATAACTATGGAGATTATTGGTGTTTTTAAATTTGACATTTCCATAAGATTTCTAGCAATTGCTTCGCCTTGCCCTCTTTCTTCTGCACCTAGTCCACAATATGCTCCTGGAGTATCTACAAGACAAATAACAGGTCTTTTAAACTTTTCTGCCTGTTTCATAAGTCTTAAAGCTTTTCTATATCCTTCTGGATTTGGCATTCCAAAATTTCTCTTTATATTTTCCTTTGTGTTATTTCCCTTTTGCTGAGCTATAACAGTTACAGGAATGCCATTAAGTCGAGCAATTCCACCTACAATAGCAGAATCATCTCCATAATATCTATCCCCATGTAGCTCCATAAAGTCTTCAAAAATTCTATTTATATAATCAAGCGCAGTAGGCCGTTCCACAAGCCTTGCAATGCTTACTTTATCCCAGGCAGTTAAATTTTTATAGGCTTCCTTTTGCATATTATAAAGTTTAACTTCCATCTGCCTTATTTCTTTTCCTAAATCCATATTTTGCTCTGTTGCTAAATTTTTAAGTTCATCAATTTTACTTTTAAGTTCATACATGTGCTTTTCAAAAGGTAAAGTTCCCATAAAATCGCCTCCCTATATGTTACTTTTTCAATCTATATTAGCTATGAATTTTCAGTATCTCAGTTAAGGTATCCTTCATAGCTTTTCTATCCACAACCTTATCTATAAAACCCTTTTGGAGCAAAAATTCAGCTCTTTGAAAGCCATCAGGCAATTGCTGCTTTATGGTTTGTTCAATAACCCTTTTACCTGCAAACCCTATTAGTGCATTGGGCTCAGCTATTATTATATCTCCAAGCATTGCAAAACTTGCAGTGACCCCTCCGGTAGTGGGGTCCGTAAGAACTGTTACATAAAGGCACCCTTTATCATTATGTCTTGCAATAGCAGCACTAGTTTTAGCCATTTGCATTAAAGAGTATATACCTTCCTGCATCCTAGCTCCCCCAGAAGCTGTAAATATAATAATTGGTTTTTTATCTTCTGTTGCGCTTTCAATAGCCCTTGTAATTTTTTCTCCAACAACAGACCCCATGCTCCCCATCATAAAATTACTATCCATCACTGCAATTACAGTATCCTGACCATTTATCTTTCCTTCTCCAGTTATCACAGCTTCGTTTAGTAATGTTTTGTCTCTTAGATCTTGAAGTTTATCTTCATATCCTTCAAATTCTATAGGATTACCTGATATCATATCCTTATCATATTCTATAAAAGTTCCACTATCGATAGTATAGTTTATTCTTTCTCTAGACCCAATTCTAAAATGTGTTCTACAATTTTCACAGGTCATTATACTATTTTCTAAATCCTTACTATAAAGGATCTTACCACAAGTCTCACATTTAACCCACATTCCGGTGGGGATATTAGGTTTTTTCTCGCCATCTTCATTTTCTAAATTTTTAACCTCGATATATCTACTCTTTTTAAATATACCTTTAAACTCAAACATATAGCTGCCCCTTTCTAAAAACATACCATCACTCAACTTAGAATTGAACCTTGAAAGTTGTAAACTAACTTCCCTATACCAATTCACCTCTGTTTTATACTCATTCTTATAGTATAAAACTTTCAGGTAATAAATTCCAGTATATGTTTAGCTACTTTTTAAAGATTTCTGAATTCTTTACTAATAAAGCTAGTATCAAAGTTCCCATTTATAAATTTTTCATTGTTTATTATTTTAAATTGGAAATCTATATTAGTATCCACACCTTCAATTATAAACTCTCCTAAGGCCCTTCTCATTTTGCATAGTGCTTCCTGCCTATCTTTTCCGTGTACAATTAGTTTTCCTATCATAGAGTCATAGGTAGGTGGAATTTTATAACCTTGATATGCCGCACTATCAATTCTCACTCCATTTCCTCCAGGAAGGTGAAGTGATTTTATTTCACCTGGGCAAGGCATGAAGTTTTTGTTTGGATTTTCTGCATTTATTCTACATTCAATAGCGTGCCCCTGAATTTTTATATCCTTCTGTTTATAAGGAAGCACTTGTCCCGAAGCAATCATTATCTGAGCTTTAACTAAATCTATCCCTGTAATCATTTCTGTTATTGGATGCTCTACCTGAATACGAGTATTCATCTCCATAAAATAGTATTTTCCATACTTATCTAATAAAAACTCTATAGTTCCAGCATTTTTATATTTAATAGACTTAGCTGCTTTAACTGCAACCTCACCCATCTGTTTTCTAAGTTCCTGCGTCATGGCAGCTCCTGGCGCCTCTTCTATTACCTTCTGATTCCGCCTTTGGATAGAACAGTCTCTCTCACCAAGATGAATAACATTTCCATGCTCATCCGCTAATATTTGAAACTCTATATGCCTTGGCTCTTCTATAAATTTTTCCATATACATTGTGTCATCACCGAAAGCTGTTTTTGACTCTGCCTTTGCAGTATTGTAGGCCGGTATAAGCTCTTCTACTTTTGTAACAACTCTTATACCACGTCCCCCGCCACCTGCTGAAGCTTTTATCATTACAGGGTATCCTATTTTCTCAGCTGAGCTTATTGCATCTTCTTCAGTGGCAATTGCTCCATCTGATCCAGGTACTACTGGCACTCCAGCATTTATCATCATTTCTCTTGCCTTTAACTTATTACCCATATTATCGATATTTTGCGAATCCGGTCCTATAAATTTTATATTACATTCCTCACACATCTGTGCAAATTTACTATTTTCAGATAAAAATCCAAATCCAGGATGAATTGCTTCTGCCCCTGTAAGCACTGTGGCACTTAAAATATTTTGCATGTTTAAATAACTATCCTTAGATTTAGCTGGTCCTATACATATAGCCTCATCTGCCATTTGGGTATGGAGAGCAGTTTTATCTACCTCAGAATATACTGCTACCGTTTGGATGCCCATTTCATGACAAGCCCGAATTATTCTTACTGCTATTTCGCCTCTATTAGCAATTAATATCTTCTTAAACATAGTATTTACCTTCCCTGCCCTTAAAATTATTATTAGATTCCCACTGCAAATGTAATTTCAGCTTCTGCAACCTTTTCTCCATTTACTGTAGCTAATGCCTTTCCAATTCCAACAGGTCCCTTCATTTTGATTATTTCTACCTCAAGCTTTAGTACATCTCCTGGAACAACTTTTTTTCTGAATCTAGCTTTATTAATACCACCAAAGTAAGCAATTTTACCTTTGTAGTCTTCCATACTTAAAAGTGCTACTGCTCCAACCTGTGCAAGAGCTTCAATTATTATTACCCCTGGAAGTACAGGTTCCGTAGGAAAATGTCCCTGGAAAAAATACTCATTCATAGTAATATTCTTATATCCTACAGCTCGTTTTCCTGGCTCTAATTCCTCTACTTTATCCACAAATAAAAATGGATATCTATGAGGAATAATTTCTTGAATTTGTTTTATATTCAAAGTAGTACCTTTTATATTTTCCATATTATTGCTTCCACCTTTCACTCATATCTCAGTTACTTTACCGACACTATTTTTTACGTATTTTAAATAATGGCTGCCCATACTCTACCATATCTTCATTTAAGACCAATACTTCTACAATTTCTCCATCTACTTCACTTTCAATTTCATTCATAAGCTTCATAGCTTCTAAAATACAAAGCGTGTCTCCCTTTTTAACCACAGACCCAACTTTTACGAAATTCTGTGATTCATCACTAGGTGAGGAGTACATAGTTCCAACAATAGGGGATTTAACTACAAATAGATTTTCCTGTGGTATTATCTTGGCTTCATTTTCTATAGCGCTAGATATATTGCTTTGTATTTCTTCTATCGCCACTCCATTCGTAGCTATATTTTCTCTATTTAATGAATCATTAATAACTGATTGGACAGGTTCAACATTTACAGGTACTTTCTGGACTACCACCTGCTGCTCTTTTTTCTCCATCTTTATTTTGATACCCTCTGTCTCAATTTCAAAGGATGTAAGCTGTGAATCACTAACAGTTTTTATTAGCTCTTGAATATTTTTATAATCCATAATTATTTACCATCCCATTTTTTAAGTAGTATAGTAGCATTGTGACCACCAAAGCCTAGTGAATTAGACATTGCATATTTAAGCCCCTGTTTGCGTCCAATGTTTGGAACGTAATCTAAATCACAATCTTCATCTGGAACACTATATCCTATAGTTGCTGGTACAAAACTTTCTTCCAAGGCTTTTACACATACTATAGCTTCTATAGCTCCTGATGCTCCCAGAAGGTGTCCCGTCATAGACTTTGTTGAACTTATAGGTATTTTATATGCGTATTCCCCAAAAGCAGATTTTATAGCTGCAGTTTCAAACTTATCATTGTAGGGAGTACTGGTTCCGTGAGCATTGATGTAAGATACTTCTTCTGCCTTAACATCCCCATCTTTAAGAGCCATTACCATTGCTCTTGCAGCGCCTTCTCCATCTGGAGCCGGTGAAGTTATATGGTAAGCATCACAAGTTGCTCCATAACCACTCATCTCTGCATATATTTTTGCATTTCTTTTTTTAGCATGCTCTAAAGATTCAAGTATAACTATTCCTGCACCCTCGCCCATAACAAAACCACTTCTCTCTTTGTCAAAAGGAATAGATGCTCTTAATGGATCTTCACTTTTAGTTAAAGCTGTTAAAGAAGTAAACCCTGCTAAAGCCAGTGGAGTTATTGAGCCTTCTGCTCCTCCAGCTATTATTATGTCTGCTCTTCCATCTTGAATCATGTGGAAAGCATCTCCTATGGCATTAGTTCCTGTAGCACAAGCAGTAACTACACTAGTACACTTGCCTTTAGCGCCATACTTTATTGCAATATTACCAGCTGCCATATTACCTATTATCATAGGTATTAAAAATGGTGACACTCTACCCGGTCCCTTTTCCATAAGCTTTGCATGCTCTTGCTCAATAGTACCAAGTCCACCTATTCCTGAGCCAACTATAACTGCTAATCTTTCATTATCTATAGCATTTAAGTCAATTCCTGAATTTTTAATAGCTTCGTCTGCTGCAACCATTGCATACTGACAGTATTTATCCATTTTTCTAGCTTCTCTTTTATCTAAGGCCACTGTTACATCAAAATCCTTAACCTCTGCGCCCAACTTACATTTAAACTCTGAAATATCAAAAGACTTAATTACATCTATGCCGCAAGTACCTTCTTTTACATTATTCCAAAAATTAACTACATCATTTCCTATAGGAGTAACTGCTCCCATGCCTGTAATAACAACTCTATTTTTCATAAATTGAACCTCCTTTAATTATCACCCTAAAGTCCTGTATTAAATGCTTTTAGACTACATTACCATTCCACCATCTACGTTTATAACTTGACCTGTTATGTATGAAGCTTCTTCTGAGGCTAAAAATGCTACTGCATTTGCCACATCTTCTGGCATGCCAAGTCTCTTTAATGGAATAGTACTCAGTATAGACTCTTTTACTTTTGAGGACAAACCATCAGTCATATCTGTTTGAATATATCCTGGTGCTACTGCATTACAAGTAACTCCACGACTTGCAAATTCTCTAGCAACAGCCTTAGTCATGCCTAAAATCCCTGCTTTTGCAGAGGAATAATTTACTTGACCTGCATTCCCTGTAAGCCCAGACACCGAAGATATATTTATTATTCTTCCACTTCGTTGCTTAAGCATTATTGCTGATACATGCTTTGTGCAATTAAACGCACCCTTTAGGTTGATATCTATAACGTTATCAAAATCCTCTTCCTTCATTCTCATTAAAAGACCATCTTTTGTTATTCCCGCATTATTAACTAGAATATCTAAGCTCCCAAATTGTTCAATACATTTTTTCATCATATAATCTACATCACTATAACTACTTATGTCACACTGAACTGCCAGTGCCTTAACTCCTAAATCTTCTATTTCTTTGACTACTTCCTGTACTGCCTCTACACTATTTCTATAATTAACAACTATATTTGCTCCAAGCTTTGCTAGCTTCAATGCTATAGCTCTTCCAATGCCACGACTAGCTCCTGTAACTACTGCTGTTTTTCCTTTTAACATATCTGCGCTCCTTTACGTCTTTTATAGTGGCTTTGTTTCTTACGAAGATTCCACTTATTAATCAATATAATACACTCACTTAATTAGTTTTACTGTTTAAGCAATTCTAATATTTAAGCAACTTTACTACTTAAGCACTTCTACTGCTTTATCCAAAGATGCCAAATCCTCTACATTAAGCACTGTAAGTTTTCTATCTATATTCTTAATAAAGCCACGTAATACCTTACCTGGACCTATCTCTACGAAGGTATCAACACCATCTTTTATCATATTTCTTATAATTGTTTCCCATAAAACGCAGCTCATAACTTGAAGTTTTAAATTAGCTTTTATATCATCCTTCGTATTTACATAATCACCAGTAACATTTGTCATTACCGGAATAGTAATATCTTTAAGATTTATATTGCAAAGCTCAAGTTCTAGCTTTTCTGCTGCCGGTTTTAACATAGAAGTATGAAATGGTGCACTTACTGGTAAAATAACTGCTTTTTTAGCACCTTTTTCTAATGCCACTGCACAAGCAAGTTCTACCGCCGCTATTTCCCCGGCAATTACTATTTGTCCTGGGCAATTTAAATTAGAGATTTCTACTATGCCAGAATTTCTAGCTTCACTACAAACTTCTTCAACGCAATTTGTAGTAAGGCCTATTATAGCTGCCATAGTTCCTATTCCTACAGGCACCGCCTCTTGCATGAATCTTCCGCGCTTTTTAACAAGCTTTACAGCATCTTTAAAATCCATAACTCCACTACAAACAAGTGCTGAGTACTCCCCAAGACTAAGTCCTGCGGTTACATCACATCTTATGCCCTTCTGACTTAATGCCATAAGCGCCACTATGCTAGTAGTTAAAATAGCGGGTTGTGTATTCTCTGTGATATTTAGCTCCTCTTGCGAACCTTCAAAACAAAGTTTACTTAACTCAAACCCAAGTTCTCTATCTGCTATATTAAATATATTTCTGCATTCCTCAATATTCTCAAATAATTCCTTGCCCATTCCAATATATTGGGCTCCCTGTCCTGGAAAAATAAAAGCAATTTTACTCATAAATTCCCTCCTTAAATACTTCTATCTATTTCAAATAATAATATTCTCTTTTATATGAATTTTTTAATAGCTTCTTCTGCCTCTGTAAACATTTCTTCTATAATTTCCTTGCAACTTTGTTCTCTCTTTACAAGACCCGCAATTTGTCCTGCCATAATAGACCCCATCTCTATATCGCCTTCTTTTGCCGCTTTTGGTAAACATCCTCGTCCGAGTTCCTCTAAAGCCTCTACTGGAGCATTTTCCTTTTCAAGCTTTTGAAATTGCCTTGATAACTTATTTTTTAGAACCCTAATAGGATGCCCTGTAGATCTTCCTGTAACCACTGAATCTATATCCTTTGCCGCTAATACTTTGTGTTTGTAATTTTCATGTATTGTACATTCATTTGCTACTAAAAACCTTGTTCCTACTTGAACTCCCTGTACTCCAAGCATAAAGGCTGCTGCCACGCCACGTCCATCACCTATGCCCCCTGCTGCAATTACAGGAATATTAACTGCATCAACAACTTGAGGCACCAGTGCCATAGTTGTAAGTTCACCAATATGCCCTCCAGATTCACATCCTTCTGCAATAACTGCATCTGCTCCTGCTCTCTCCATACGTTTAGCAAGGCCCACAGAGGGTACCACCGGGATTACTTTGATTCCGTGTTCTTTCCAAAGATCCATATATTTTCCTGGGTTTCCTGCCCCTGTAGTAACTACCTTAACCCCTTCTTCGCATACAAGATGTGCAATTTCTTCTGCATTCTCACTTAAAAGCATTATATTCACACCAAAAGGTTTGTCTGTTAACTGTTTTGCTTTTCTAATTTCATCTCTTATATAATCAACTGGTGCATTGGCTGCTGCTATAATACCCAGGCCCCCTGCATTTGATACCGCAGAAGCTAAGCTACTATCTGCAACCCAAGCCATTCCACCTTGAATTATTGGATACTTTACACCTAAACTTTTAAAAAATACAGAATTAAACATTTTACCCCTCCTTGATTCTTAATCATCCTCTTCGCAGCTGCAATATTAACGACTTCAGAAGATGATTTAGACTCCCATTGAATTTGTATATTTGTTATAGCATACAACTCCCACTTATATGAGTAGGAGACCTGCCTTCTAAACTGTCGTTAAAATAATATAGTTAGGGTTAGATAATTATATAAAAAAAGTATATATTACTAAAACTACATTTCACGTAATATATACTTTTTTAATGCACTGAAGGAAACTAAATTTTAATACACTTAGTAGTTCAGCTCTCTAATTATCTAACCCCACAATTCCTGTTATTTAAGTTTTGCTTCTATATACTTAACAATTCCCTTTACATCCTTAATGTTTTCGATATCTTCATTTGGTATTTCGATTTCAAAAGCTTCTTCCAGTGACATTACAATCTCAAATATTTCAAGAGAATCTACTCCTAAATCATCTGCAAAATTCGCCTCCATCGTTACCTCTACCTCATCTATACCTAATTGTTCAACTATTACATTTTTAACTTTTTCAAATACCATTATTAATTCCTCCTAATATTTTATTTATTAATTGTCCATTCTATTAATGAAGCTCCGTAGGTTAATCCACCGCCAAAGCCTACAAGTATAATTTTATCTCCAGCTGTAAGTAAATTAGTTTTATTCATCTCATCCATGGCTATAGCTATACTTGCTGCCGAAGTATTCCCATACCTGTCTAAATTTACAAAGAATTTATCTTTGTCAGCTTTTAATTTTTTAACAACAAAATCTATTATTCTAAAATTTGCTTGATGACAAACTACATACTTAATATCTTCTAATGTGTATTTATTATCATCTAAAATTTTATTTACGCTACTTACAATAGTATTTACTGCAAACCTAAAAATCTCTTTGCCATCCATATCTATTTTTGCTTTAAAATCTTCACGTCCATTTGTATAAGTGTTTTTTACATCTACAGTTGGACAAGTTAAAAGTTCAAACTTCTTACCTTCTGAAGCTGACTCCACAGAAATAATTCCTTTTTTACTACCTGCCTCAAGTATTGCTGCTCCTGCACCATCTCCAAAGAGTATGCAAGTGTTTCTATCTGTCCAATCAACAATCTTTGATAGTACTTCCGCACCTATTATTAAGGCTCTTTTTCGCTCACCTGTTCTTAAAAATTGCATTGCTATATTAAGTGCAAATATAAACCCTGTACATGCTGCTGATATATCAAAGGCCATAGCATTATCTGCTCCAATATTTCCTTGAACTATGCATGCAGTGGCTGGAACGAATTGATCTGGAGATGTACTTGCAAGAATTATAAGATCTATATCACAAGGCTTAACATTTGCATCCTTTAATGCCTCTAAGGCAGCTTTTGTAGCGAGGTCTGAAGTATTTTCACCTTGTGATATATGTCTCTCCTTAATGCCTGTCATAGAAACTATCCATTCATCAGAAGTATCTACAAATTCTGATATTTGTTTATTAGTCATTATGTTTAGAGGAGCATAACTTCCTGTACCAATTATTTGTACCTCATTCATTGCTTAATTGCCCCTTTCATTAACCTTATAGTTTATATTTTTCTTTGAAAAAATCATTTAATTTTTCAAGAGATTTTATTAATATCTCTTCTTCATCATCATTAAGACCATCTATAGTTGCATGCACCATTTCAGAATGAAATTTATCATGTATTCTATAGGCCAGCTTTCCTTTTCTAGTAAGGGCAATCATTACTGATCTTCTGTCTTCTTCCCCTCTTTTTCTATCTACATACCCTTTTTTTAGAAGTTTACTTACAGCTGTAGTAAGAGTACCTAAAGTTATTTTAAGATCTTGGGATACTTCCGTCATGGTTCTATATTGGTACATTCCTATTGCATCAATAGTATGAATCTCCGTTATTGATAGATCATTAAGTACCCCTTCTTTAAGTGCCTTCTGCTCTATTTGCAATATATCACTAAATGTCTCTACTAGAAGCTCATTGACAACGCTAACAGCTTTACTCATGTTTATCTCCATTCCCCATACTTTGATTTTCGAATACTTTGATAATCAAAGTATATCTTTGACAGCGTTATTTGTCAATTTTTTTACCATAAGTATTAAAGTTCGAGTTCTGCCTGTGCTACAAGTTCACTCATAAGTTCTTTAACAGAAATAATTTTATCTACTTTGCAGGCATTACTTCCCACAAAAATAAGTCCCTTGTCTAAGTTTCCTTTTACTGCTTGTATTAGCGCTTCTGTAATACAGTAAGGGGTTTGTCTTGGATCACAGTCCTTTATGCATAAATAACATTTTTCTACTTTACATCCCTTTTCCAAGACGCTTTTCATAAACTTATTGTTTATAGCTCTTCCTGGCATACCTACAGGGCTTTTTACTATCTTTATGTCTTCTTGTTTTGAATTAACATATGCCATTTTAAAAGCTAAAGAAGCATCACATTCCTCAGTAGCCACAAATCTAGTAGCCATTTGCACCCCTGCCGCACCAAGTTTTATAACTTCCGCAATATCTGCTCCCGTATAAATTCCACCAGCAGCTATTACAGGAATCTTTTTGTTATACTTTTCTTCAAAGGGCTTAATTGCCTCAATAACTTCTTTAACTATGTCCTTTAGGCCCTGAGCCTTCTTTTCTATTAATGATTCCATAGAGAAACCAAGATGTCCGCCAGCTTCTGGTCCTTCAACAACAATTAAATCTGCGGCACACTTATCTTTTCTATCCCACATCTTTGATATAACTGTAGTTGCTTTTGCTGATGATACTATAGGTGCAAGCTTTGTTTTGAAGCCTTTAGCTATTTTAGGTAAATTAAGTGGAAGACCTGCACCAGATATTATTAAATCTATGCCTTCTTCTAAGGCAGTTGTTATTAATTCCTCATAATTATTCATAGCTACCATAATATTTATTCCTATAATACCTTTAGGACTTAATTCTCTAGCTCGCCTAATTTCATTTCTTAATGCTCTTTTATTTGCTTCCTTTGCATTTGTTCCAAAGTCTTTTTCATTATACCCAATTTGAGCAGTAGATATTATTCCAATCCCGCCCTCATTTGCAACAGCTGATGCAAGACCGGAAAGAGATACTCCTACTCCCATACCGCCTTGAATTATAGGAACAGTTGCTATTAATTCTCCAATTTTTAAAGGAGGTAACTTCATAATTATCCCTCTCCCTTTACTTTGATTTTCAAATAGTTTGATAGTCAAAGTATATATATTTTTATATTGTATGTCAAGACAAAAGTATTTTATAACTATTTTTATTCTTTTTAATAATAGAGTTTTATATTTCCATACTTTTTAGTATTTACTATATTTCAAAAAATATTTATTTTAATATACTTTTATTTAATATTTTAGTTGTCATTAGGAATGCTTGTATTATAATGGAATTGTTACAGTTTGATACTTGTGAGTAGTCTTTCATATCTAAAAAAATAAATATTTTCTTAATCGCTATATTTAAAAATGTGTTAAAAAAATACAATTATACTTATGTAATGGGAGGGACCCGCATGTTTAAAATAGCAATGAGTTTAATTATAATAGTTTTAGGGATAATACTCATTTTGTTAGGCATTTATGATACTCCAAAAAAAATAATAAAAATGAACATTCAAAACAAGAGTTTACTAAATAAATATCTTAAACGCCAACAAATTTCAGATATTATAACAGGATTTAGTTTTTCAACAGTAGGTATATTATCTATATTAAATTTACTAACTGGTGAACAGGTGGGACTTTGTAGCAGCTTTATTTTACTATCAAGTAATATAATTGCATTTTTGTTTTATAAACATTCACAAAGAAAGGATGGATTTATTTGATTCGTGTTATAGCCATTACAAAAGATTTAAAACTAATTTGTGATTTACCTTTAGATGAATTGTCAAAAGATAACATAATGTGGTATTGGATGGATTTTAATAATCCTACCGAAGATGAAATATCCTTGTTAGACAGTTATTTTCATTTTCATAACTTATCCATAGAAGATTGTGTTTTTTCATTTAATACCCCTAAGCTAGATTATTATGATAATTATAATTTTTTTGTACTTAATGCTTTAGATAAAAATACTTTAGATCCAGTAGAAGTCTCTCTTTTCGTAGGCAATAAATACATCGTGTCTTATCATGGTACTGAATTAAATGAACTGGATGAAGCCTGGGAGCGAGCAAAAACAGATGAAGAAAATTGGGATAAAGGACCTTCTTATATTGCTCATCAAATATTAGATAATATAGTTGATTCCTTCTTTCCCACTATTAATAAAATTGAAGATAGATTAGATAAAATTGAGAATAACGTTAAAAAAATGCATGTTCGAAGCCTTATGGATGAAATCTTTGAAATAAGAACCGATTTATTAAACCTTCGAAGAACCATAAATTCTATGCGTGATTTATTATATAGAATATTAAACTCTCAGCGGCTTATAGGATTTCATGAACATAAATTATATTTTTCTGATATTCATGATCACTTAATTAAACTATCGGATATGATAGCTTCTGATAGAGAACTAACATCAGATATGCGCGATAATTACTTGTCCATAAATTCATCGCGTATGAATAAACATATGATGCTTTTAACTGTGATATCAAGTATTTTTATACCCTTAACATTTATAGTCGGAGTCTACGGTATGAATTTTCAAAATATGCCTGAGCTTACTTGGAAGCATGGTTATTTTGTAGTTTTATTAATTATGGCCATTATTGCAACAGAGATGCTTTTATGGTTTAAACGTAAAGGATGGTTTGATATGTAGCTTATTTCTCATAAATTATAGGGGACTGAAAATGACCTCAATGATTGATAATAAAGGAACTGATATGCTATTTATGGCTTTATTTAAAAGAGAGTGGACGCAAATAAATGAATATATAAAATTTCCTATATTTATATATTCAAGTTACATATTATAGTTTAAAATGTAATTAAAAGTTTAATACATATATTAGAAATGGGGTGTTAATTATGAAAAAGAAAGAGATTAATTGTCAAAGTTGTGGAATGCCTTTGAATAAGGATGAAAAATATATTGGAACTGAAGCTAACGGAAGCTTAAGTGAAATATATTGCCGTCATTGCTATGAAAATGGTGATTTTACTTTGCCCGACATTACTGTGATTGAAATGAAAGAAATGGTAACTAATAAAATAATAGAAATGAAGCTTCCTAAATTTGTGGCAAAATTCTTAACAAGAAATACTCATAAATTAAAAAGGTGGAAAACTATAAAACCAGCTAGGCCTGTTGCACCGAATCCTAAAAAATAAAAACTATAGTCATAATAATCCTTGAGAGAGAAGATGATAAAGACCATGAATTGGATTAAGTCAATAAAAGATTACATCCCTTATAATCAACAAGAAAATAAAGATAAAGAATTAATTGAGTATTGCATAAATAAATTCGAAGATATTTTAACTAGGGATAACAGCATGGCTCATATAACAAGCTCTGGCTTTGTAGTAAATAAAACAAAAGATAAAGTCTTAATGGTACACCATAATATATATAATTCCTGGTCATGGACAGGTGGTCATGCAGATGGCGAAGATGATTTATTGGCTGTTGCAATTAAAGAAGCAAGGGAAGAAACTGGGGTGAAAAATATTTACCCTGTAACTTCCCATATATTCTCACTAGATATATTACCTGTACTTGCTCATGTAAGAAAAGGCAACTACATATCCGCACATTTACATTTGTCCGTTGCTTATTTAGTTGAGGCTGATGAAAATGAACCACTTGTTGTAAAAGAAGATGAAAATAGTGCTGTAAAATGGATTCCAATAGATGAGGTTAATTTATATAGCAATGAACCTCATATGCAGAATGTGTATGGAAAATTAGTAGGTAAAATTAAAGTGTTGCTTTAACTTATATGAAAATATAACTTAAAGCAACACTTTTCATATGGCTATCTTCTGAAAGTAAAAAAATCAGCACAAAGTACCTAAAATTCTTATAGGTATAATATCACTCCGAAATAAATATATTATAAAATATATAGTTATATCTTCTTCTTTGAAGCTGACATAACTAGAGTCCTTATTTAAAATAATAATAGAAAGGGAGATAATATATGTTTAGTATTTTTAAGGTAAAAGGTGAAAAAAGCATTATTGCTCTTATTATTAGCGTTTTACTGGCAGAAGGTGTAGGTTTTTTAAGTGGCTTTTTGAGTATGTCCGCCTCTAGCGATTATAAAAATTTCAATAAACCCTCCTTTGCACCACCTGGATGGGTTTTTCCTGTAGTATGGACAATTCTATTCCTTTTAATGGCTATAGCCGCTTATAGAATTTGGATGAAAGGTAGATCCGGGGAGGATGTAACAAAAGCATTAGTTTTATATGTTGTCCAGTTATTTTTCAACTTTCTTTGGTCCATTATATTTTTCAGATTTAGACTCTATGCAATAGCTTTCTTAGAATTACTTCTATTATTAGTATTTATTCTTTTAACTACTTTTGAATTTCATAGGATAGATAAAATTTCTGCCTATCTTATGATTCCCTATATAGCTTGGGTATCCTTTGCGGGGGTTTTAAACTGTACTATATGGATGCTGAATTAAATCATCGCCTGTGGTTCTGCCATATTAACGCCTTCTAAGGGAAATCTTTACTTATAATCTGATAGGGTCCCCCATAGTTCCTGGCGATTAAACATAGGATACACAGAATTAAATTTCACATAAATAGGTGCTTTATATAAAAAAGTATTAGCTTTTAAAAGCTCCCTATCTCCATAAACAATTGCCTCTAATGCCAAAGGGAGCTCTTTCACAAATATATCATTACGGATAGCTGACATTACTGGGTTCTTTTCTTTGTCTACCATAACATTAACCATGAGGGCATAGTCATTATTAGCCCTACTCCATTCCCCCAGCACTTCATCTCTCATAACAGTGATTTTATCATAATCATATTTTGCTGCTATTGTCAGAAATAGTTCTCCTGTAGAATCTGAATGAGTAAGGGTATATTTTCTGGGTATAATCGGCTGTGTTTCACTTGTCATCGCACCAAATTTAACTTGTAATTTTTCAGGATTTAATTTTTTCAAGGCTTTCCCTCCACAATATAACTACATTATTTATATTATGAAGTTAAGTGTTTTTATGTTCTTTTTTTATGTAGTGAAAATTGAGGTAATGAATTTAAATAACTTGCATCAGATATGGTTATTAGTCATAGGGATTTGGATTCTAAAAATGTTATGTGGAGTCAAGACAATCCCATTATTATTGATTGGGAGTAGAACTGCGGAGGTAACAGGAACAATAGATGCCATTAAACGTTATGCCGATATTATTTCTGAATTAGAAAAATGACTGAATAAGGAGTAAATAAAAATGACTGAAAATCAAGATAAAAAAACATTTGAGATTGTTGAATTTAGAAGAATGATAATCATAGATTATGAGTATTTTGGGTTGTACTAGTTGTAAGTGAAGTGCAAAGGGACTTCATCTCACAACTCCCCTGGGGTGAAATTTTAATTGCTAATAACAAATAACAGGAGTATTAGTATCAATATTATTAAATATCGTAATTGCTAACTTGTCTGGTGAATTTATACAGCCGTGAGAACCATTTGTCAAATATATACTTCCACCAAAAGCAGTTCTCCAACTTGCACCATGTATTCCAATACCTTCATTAAATGGCATAAAGCAATTGACAGGTACACTGTAACCCTCTCCCTTTAATGTGGCATTTTTTTCTTTATATTTTAGTTTATAAACACCTGTTGGTGTTGAATACTTTTTGCTTACATCACCAGTAACAACATCTCCGTCTACAAGAATAGCACCATTCTTATAAAACCACATATGCTGTTTTGTCATATTAATTTCCACATAGGTATTCCCCATATCATTTATATTATGAGATACTGCGGTTTGGGTATAGTTGGGTTCCTTTGTTATAGTTTGTCCCCCTTTTATAGCCACAATTAAATCATTGACTTCTCCTGTGCGGTCGACTAACCATCCATAATCTCCGCCACTGACCTTTACCGTTGTTCCTACTGATGTAACAAAATCTCTGTCCTTGCCATATGTATTATAATTATTGGCCAGTTCACCTACATAATTTTCTACTTCATTTTCATTAAACAAAATAGAAAGGTTTTCGGTAACTCCAAGCCAGTTATGTATTATAGATCCATCTAGAACTTTTGTACCTCCAGAAAAGGTATAAGTAATTTTTGAAGATATATATTTATTAAGCAAAGTTTTAGCGTTTATAACTTCTTTGGAACTTGAAGTATATTTGGGATTTATGTAATAGTTTGTTGTCTCCAAATTTACTACCGTTTTTCCCTTGAGAACTGAATTTACTACATCTGTATACAAATTCTTGCTATTTACTTTATTTCCCTTAACTTCATTTACAATCACATAACCGAGATCTGAATACTTTAAGCTAGCATTTTGAGGTTCAATTACTTTCTTACTATCAAAACAAGAGAGCTTATCAAAACGTTCTTTTAATAGTTTCTTATCATAAGTCACTATGCTGTATATTTCAGAATGTTTTTGATTAAAAAGCCCATAAATCCACGTAAAAGAATTCTGACTATTTTTTAAACCTTGTATTTTATCCTTTGCATTATATTTCAAATCAATGTCAGCAGCCTTAATTTGTTCACTAACACCGTCTCGTTCTTTCAGTTCCAGTGTATATGTTTCACATTTTGATGATATTTCTTTATCCAATTCCTCTACAGTTTTACCTGAAGCATTAATGTTATTAATTACAGCACCAAAATAAAAATGAGTGCTAAAATATATTGATATACCCAAATAAAGGGCAAAGAAAATAGAGAAAGTAATTATACCGACTTTCTTAGATTTTTTATGTTTTATCGTTTGTATTTCCACGAGGCACCTCTTTCAATGTAACATTGCATGTTAATCCCATTGCAATGTATAAAAATTCAATGTACTAATTTAACCAAACATTTACATGTTTACATAAGAATTTAAAACTTGAAATTTTAAAAAATAATCTAATTTTAAAACTTAGCAAGTTGAGCCTTATCACTGTATTTTCTCATTCAAATGTTACACCCCCCTATTTTACAGTAGACAGCCGATTCGCTAAATTACCTATTCTAAAATTTCCATGAATTAAGTTTTATTATAATGTTTGATAAAAACATTATATCAAACATTATAACTTTTATACAATAGTAAAAGAATAAAATGTACCATTTAAGTAAGTTGCTACCGAGAACCTGATTGCATTAGTTCCTTAAAGTTATTTTTTATCTAAGGTGAGAAAAAATTCTTGCGAGACTATAAATAAGAAAATGTTGCAGTCCGCCTGGACTGGTAGGCTCTTTTTATATATCAATATGTAAATTTTTGGTTTATAATCTATTTATAGGTTATAATCACTACAAAAGTACTAGGAAATTTTATAATAAAGCTGAGTTTTCCCTTGGAAGGGATAAATCTAAGCATGTTTTTGCTAGAAGCGTTAACCATTAATATTTTGGAGGTTTTGAAATGAGTAATAATTCGATATTAGATGGTAATATAAAAATTATTGTTCAAAAAGTAGTCGCAGAGGGTTGCGGTGCAATTTTACTTACAGGCCCATCAAATTGTGGTAAATGTTTTACAATCATTAGGATTGCCTAGCTATCTATTAGATATGAAGAACTAAAAAAGTATTTGAATATCATTTATATTTTGTGGAGGGATAAATACTATGCAAATGTACGTAAAGAAAAAAAAGATTAATAAATCAGAAAACAAATTGTTAAATTTGAATTTCTTTTTGCTTTGGCAAGGTCAATTAGTTTCTGAAATCGGCGATACCGTTTACGGCGTTGCTCTTGGATTTTGGATTCTTGCTTTCACTGGTTCAACTACCCTAATGGGATTACTTAGTGCCGCTACAGTTTTGCCCCGCATATTTCTTTCACCCATAGCTGGCACAGTAGTCGATAGACATAGCAAAAGTGGATACTAATTATTGCTGATAGTATTAGAGGAATTGCAGTAACTTTTCTTGGAGCTGTAGCTATTTGGGGTTCTATTCAAACCTGGATGGTACTAGTTGTTGGTATAATATTAGGAATATGCTCTTGTTTTTTCAATCCAGCTATTGATGCCTCCATACCGGACATTGTACCAAAATCTAAAGTTGTAAAAGCAAATTCATCATTCTCTATTATGAATACTACAATTAGCATTATGGGTAAAGCAGTTGGAGGGTTTTTATATCAATCAGTAGGTGCCCCAATATTGTTTATACTTAATGGTATTAGCTTTGTTTTTTCTGCTATTACGGAGTTATTTGTAGAAATACCAGATGTCCACTATGAAAATATAAAGGTTAACTTTATTGAAGATTTAAAATCAGGCTTTTTTTATATTAAAAATAATAATGGTATAAAATACCTTTACATTACAGTAGCATTCTTAAACTTTTTTGGTAGTATGTCAAGAATATTGATTTTACCTTTTTTTAATAATAGTTCAAAACTTGGAGCAGCACGATTTGGAATAGCGATGAGTTTTGAAACAGTTGGCGTGCTAATGAGTCTTCTAGCCCTAACAATGATTAATTTTAAAGTTATAAATAGGTTTTCAGCATTCATTTTAAGTGGATTAACAAGTGCTGTTTCCATGATATTTTTATCAATAACTACATATTTCCCTCTAATAATATTTTTACTTGCTTTAAACGGTTTTTGTGTATCAATAACTAATGCTTTAATGCAAGCTGGGTTTCAAGTAGCTATACCTAAAAATATAAGAGGAAAAGTTTTTGGATTCAAAAGAACAATGTCTTCCATGCTCATACCTATCGCCATGGCACTTGGTGGTATATTAGCTGATATATTAAATGTAAGGTTAATCATTGCAATTTGTTTTGGGATTAATCTGGTGCTCTTTTTATATTTAGCTAATATTAAATCGGTAAATCAACTAATTAATTATGAACAATAGTTTTTCACCGTGTTTTAGGAATAATTCAAGTTTCCCTTAATCCACTCTACAATCATTAGCTCCATATCAGCCTCGCCCTTTACAGGATACTTTTTAGCTAACCGTTTTGTATCTTCATAATATTCTAAAGCCTTATTCTTATCTTCATTATAAAAACCTTCATAAGCCATAAGAAGTCTTTTCTTACCAATCATAAATTTTGCTGCCTTTATATATTTTTTAAGATTCTTATCATACAAATCATCAATAAAAGGTTTATCACAAGTGCTAGCAAGTTCTAAAAACATTCGCTCACAATTGATTTCATTTCTAAATAAAGCAACCAATTTATCAAGATAAGGTATAAAGGAATCAATACATTGTTTTGCGCTGTCAAAATCCATATTGTCAAGATGCCAGTTATATTCTATTAACCTAACAGCTGTATTCAGTGGATTACAAAGGTCTGAATTCTCTTTCAACTTGAACATTTCAAGGGGCATGTCCTTAATTCTTGTACCTAAACTTTGTAGTCCATTAACCCTAAGCTGAACATAAAAAGAGCTTCTAGCTTCTTGGTCCTTTAGCATTGATAATACATTATGTGCATCATTAGGAACTCCGGAAAACTTCATTGGAATTCCATTAGTTAATGCAATAATTATTCCACCCGAACTAACTAGAATTAATATGACATTCATTGGGAATGCCACTCCTTGTACAAAAACAGCAACTAATATTCCTGCTATAGCAACTATTAAATTCATTATAACTCCACCTAAATTATATATAACAAAAGGATACTTGCCTTCTTTCAAAGCTGGCGGCATCATAAGACACTGACCACCTGTACCTGGTATATTGAATTTTTTGCGTTTTAACTTTTTATCTTCTTTTATTAAAGTAAAGGAGCCAATTCTAAAGGATACAAAAGAATATCCTGTCATAAGTCCAAAAACAAGGTGCCCTGATTCATGGATAACTATGTGTATTAGGCATCCTACAATGAATATAAAGAATATTAAAAATGGATTATTGCTAGCGATATGGTCATTAAAACCCTTTAAATAGGTATTTGAGAGAATACCCATGATAACACCAATGGTTGCGCAAATCACAAAAAACATAGCTGCAGCGGAAAAATTATTTTTCTTTTTAGATTTTATATTTGTTTTATTTTTTATCATTAGAAGTCCTCCCGTTATTTTCAAATAATTTATTACTCTTCGTATTTTTTTTCCTCAAACATATAAATTGATATTTGAATTATCCATAGTATACCTACTACTATAGGTAATATCATTGGTACATCGATAATTATAGATAAAATAATGCATATAACAATTATTGCTGCATATACCAATTGCATTTTCTTAAAAGTAGTATAACTACAATTGAATGTAACCCATTTTTCCCCTTCGTCTAATTTTTGAAAAAACTTTTCCTCGGCTTTATTTTCAAAGATATTTAATTTTCTATTAGGATATAAATAATTATAATATTTTATGGTGATTGATTGTAATAAAGCTCCTACAAATATAACCATTGTTGGGAATATTACTAAATATGATAATTTTCTATCAAAATTCTTATTAATTACAATAGCCTCCCAAGTTAACCCTAATACTACTTGCACTGTACTGTAGTTTATAACTTTTGCTATTTTTCTTTCAATGTTTTTTGGGATTTCATCTAAATTTATTTTTTTATAGTTTGTCCTTATGTATATTAAATTTATAACAAATAAATAGTTAAAATGCAAGTTATTCCTAAGAATATTTTGAAAATATAATTGTTTATATTTCCAGTAAAAGTAAAATCAACTTCTGATAATTCCTCTGAAAAAAAGCCCATAAATACACCCAATATACCTGATACCATCGTTACTAATATAAGATTCTTATATTTCTTCATTGTGATCTCCTCCTTCTAAGTAAAACAATTCATCCGTGGTAACTTTTAATACTTTTGCTATTTTTAAAGCTAATAAAATAGATGGAGAATAGTCTCCTCTTTCTATAAGACTTATGGTCTGCCTTGATGCATCAACTAATTTACCAAGATCACCTTGGCTAAGATTGTATCTAGCACGTAATTCCTTCACTCTATTTCTAAGTTCCACAATAATTCCCTCCTGTCTATAATTCTAGTGTAAATTATAATTATCATTTTGTCAATAAAAGTTGTCATTTTTATAATAATGTATGTCATTTTAAATAGTATTATTGTCATAAAATAAATATAAGGTAACTGTGACTTGGTAAAACAGTAAATATGTCCTATTCTAACCTCAGTTTAATTTTCAAAAGTTATATATATTCCAAACTATGAGTACATCCTTTTTTTTAAAATAACTGTTAATATAAAGGTTGTTATGCTAAAATATAGTAAATTGATAAGCTAGTAGAACTATATGATAAAGAAAATGATACATATGTTTTAGCAAGAGATGTATATATAGGCAGATTAGAAGCTATTAAACATAAATACGAAAGACGTTACTTCCCAGCCGAAGAAAAATACATCTCAGTAACATCTTGAGTGCAAAATCATATTGTAGACAAATAGTAAATACAGGAGGATAAAAGATGATAGAAAATTTAGTGTGCAGTAAAAATTTACTCATTAGAAGTGCCCAAGCTAAAGATGCTGCTGAAATTATACTGATAGTTAAACAAGTTATTGATGGAACCTCATTCTTTCCAAGAACGGCTGATGAATTTAATTTTACTGTTGAGCAGGAAGAGGCGTACATAAAAAGCACGGCACTTTTTTTAGTTGTAGAAGTAGAGGGTAAGATAGTAGGTTCAGCTACATTAGATAGGAGCACTTTGAGTAAGTTAAAACATACTGCTACATTTGGTATAACTATTTCGAAAGAGTCCTGTGGACTAGGTATAGGAAGTCTTTTGATGGGAAAAATTATTGAATGGGCAGGCCTTAATGGAGTTGAAAAAATTGATTTAGAGGTTTTTGAAGATAATACCTCAGCAATTAAGCTGTATAGGAAATTTGGTTTCATTAAAGAAGGAATAAAAAGAAAAGCTATAAAAACAAATGAAGGATATAAGGATGTTATTTTAATGGGTAGATTTTTGAACGCTTAAGGAATTGTGTAAATATATAATTCCATATAGTACAAACAATTCATTATATAGGGGGATTTTAAATATGGATATTTCATTTAAAACTGATGAAGGAAGATTTAATTATAGAGTAGCTGGTATTATAATTCACCATAATAAATTATTGATTATGAAAGATGATCATTCACCCTACTATTATATTCCTGGTGGCCGAGTTGCCATGAATGAATTAAGTGAAGATGCAATTATTAGGGAAATAAAAGAAGAATTAAATGCTGAAGTTAAAGTTAATCGCATGTTGTGGGTCAATGAAAATCTCTTCCACGAAGAAAATCCTCATGAGAACTTTCACGAAATATGTTTTTTCTATTTATTAGATCTGATTGATGACAAATTAATAAATAAAGGAAATGAGTTTATACTTAAAGAAAATGGAGAACATAATCTTTCTTTTTACTGGGAAGATATAGATAAGATTAAAGATTTAGATATATATCCACTATTTATAAAAAATAAGATTTTACAATTACCACAAGTAATAGCTCATGTGGTAGAAAAACAAATATAATTTATCTTATTGGGATATTTTATAAATCATGTGGTTATCAAGTTTTCGCAAAGCTTGCTGATTATCCAAATGGTATAGTACAGTATTTTTTAAAGAAAAAGCTATAAATCATATTCCTGCTAAATAATTATAAAGGTAAAGAATAACTATAATTATTCTTTACCTTTGTTTTTAATAGTATTATTTGTAAAATGGTAAAGTAAAACAAATATACAAGTGAGGTAATAGAAATGGTTTATGAATGTAAAGTAAGTAATATGCAAAAAACAGATATTAACAAAGCTATAAAGATATGGACTGATCAGTATAAAAACTATTGTGGTAATAACAATGATTTTCCTTCTTATTGGGTAAATAATATAAATGAGCTTGAAAGTTTTTTAAATAATAAGATTGAAAATAACAGTGCTATAGTAGCAAAATTAAATAAGGAAATAGTAGGTTTTTTGGCTTATGACGAATTCCCTTTTAATGGCGAAGATTCAGTGTTTTGCCCTGCAATAGGGCATTGTGCTGCGGAAGAATATAAAGAAAGCGCTTATCTTTCATTATACAAGAACATTTCACAGCAATGGATTAATAAAGGAATCTTAAATCATATGTGGACCATCTTTTATAATGATACAGAATTAAAAGATATTTTATTTGATTTAGGGTACGGTTCATACCTGATAGATGCCTTCAGTGGTTTGAATATTAAAGGGGACAATGAGTGTCTATTTGAAATTAAAAAAGCTAGTTCTGAAGATATAACCACTTTATATGAGCTTGTAGAAGAATCAGAAGATTATTATAAGTCTGCACCATTGTTTCTAAAAAGGGACCGAATATCAAAAGAAGAAATCTCTGAAATCATCTCGAAAAGTAATGTATTTATTGCCTGGGATAAAGAGTTGGCAGTTGGGTTTATTAACTTAAGTATATCAAAAAATAATAACCCAATAGATATGACCCCTTACAACTGTGGATTAATTGATGAAATAGGCGCCTACATAAAGCTAGAGTATAGAGGTAAAAAAGTTGGGACGCAATTGTTAAAAAGTATAAATGAATATTGCAGTCTAAACAATATATCCTGTATTCATGTGGATTTTGAAACTGCAAATCTGTATGCTAATAAATTTTGGAGGAAGAATTTTAGTCCTATGTTATTATCCATGCGAAGAACTATCAATAAAAATATCAATGATGTGATGGGAGAATGATGTGAAATATGTATATTGGGTGCAATTGGTCAAAAGCTCTAAAATATCTTATTGAAAAAGATGCTGTTAAAATAGATTATATTAAGTCTGGTGCATGGGGAACATTTAATGAAGAGTTTTCAACTATGCGTTCAATGAGACCAATTTTACTACACGGTCTAGGATATTTTGAGCACACAGGAATGAAAAATATAGAAATGATAGATTTTAATTTTGCAAATAGTCTCCTTAAAAATTGTAATTCTCCACATTATGGTCTGCATCTTTCAATTAAAAATTCGGACATGCATCAAGGTATGACAGATGAAGATATATATGAACATATGAGCAAACAAATTCAGATTTTTAAAAAGAACCTAGCAGTACCATTGCTCTTAGAGAACACTCCTGATTCGCCACAAGATCGTATACTATTTGATCATTATCCTTATATTATGCCAGATCAGTATAATCGACTGTTTGCAGATAATGATGTGTCATTTTTGCTTGATCTAACACATGCAAAGATTACAGCACAATATCGTGGCTGGGATATTCATGATTACCTTCGCAAGCTACCACTTAATCGTGTTGTAGAAATTCACGTAAATGGTTCTGGTTATGATAAAGATGGTTTTCCAGCAGATATACATAAATCTATGGAAAATGAAGATTACAAATTATTAGAGTGGATTCTTAATTACACAAATCCAAATATAGTTACACTAGAATATAACGGAATAGAGACTGAGAGCAATGATACCGTTATTGCTTCTTTAGAAAAACAACTAAATCAAATACAAAATATATGCAATCCAACCAAATAAATTATTTGTTAATATAAGTTTTAAGGGGGACTCATTAAAATTGAATGAAATTGATAAGCGCAATAAACTTGATGAAGAGTTTTTTTCGTATAAGGTATCAAAAGATAACAAAGTGTTTGTGTTTTGGTACGGCAAGCAAGTATTGATTTTAAAAGGTAAAGAAAGCGAAAAATTTCTAGCTAAAATACAGAACGCCAATTCTAAAGAGGCTCAATTAATTTTAGCCAAGGTTACCGGAAATTTTAAACGTGGAAATGAAAAATAGTAATGGTAGAAAAGATTAAATAAAAAACCTATTTACAATTAATACATATAGGTGTAAAATGTTGTTAAATTGTAATAGAATGGAGGAAGTAAGTTATGACACCAGCAAATTACTAACATTAATTTATTAAAATTAATAATTATTTCTTAAAGAGTTTCGCTTTGCCTTGTTTTAGGTAGGCTTGTTTGTTGTACTCTTTAATGAAATTGGTAATTAGATGGTAACTTACTTTACTAAAATATATTTAAGTAGTTAAACAGGATTTTTATATGGATTTATTGATTAGTCCAAGGCATTATTAAAAATGACTTTATTGGGATGATTATATCTATATGCTTTTGATTTTGTTAATTATAATTATTTTTAGACCGTAAGAAGAAACCATCTTCTTACGGTCTTTTTGCGTTTTGAAAATAAATATTTTATGAAATGAGGGATTTTGATGATTGAATTAACATTGTATAATATAATAAAACACTTTGGTGATACCTTGATTCTTAATGATATTAATTTTAAGGTTTATGATGGAGAAAAGGTTGGTGTAGTAGGTATTAACGGAAGTGGAAAGAGTACTATTCTAAAACTAATAGCTGGAATTGAACCAACGGATAGAGATAATCGATACCCGGCAGAAGCTAGAGGATGGATTGCAATGACTAAAGGGACATCCGTAGCCTATCTTGAGCAATTACCAAGTTACCCTGATGGCTTCAAGGTAAATGATATTTTGAATTTAGCATTTGCGGATCTTTATAGTTTGGAGCAACAGCTTAGAGTGCTAGAAAGTAATATGGGGAATTTACAAGGGGTATCCCTTGAACGAGCATTAAAACAGTATAGTCAAATGCAAGAAAACTATGATGCTAAAGGGGGATATGAGAGGGAAGAGAAGTTAAGTAAAGTTTGTAGTGGTTTAAAGCTTGATGCTGTTTTTTTGGAAAAAGACTTCAATATATTAAGCGGAGGAGAAAAAACAACTGTAATCCTTGGAAAAATTCTATTACAAAATCCTGATATTTTACTTCTTGATGAACCTACCAATCACTTGGATATGGAGTCTGTGGAGTGGCTTGAAAACTATCTTAGGAGTTACAAGGGTATTGTTATGATAGTATCCCATGATAGATATTTTTTAGACAATGTAGTAAAAAAGATTATTGAGGTTGAGGACAAAGTATGTGAAACTTACAAGGGAAATTATTCTGCCTATGTTAAGCAAAAGGAAGAAAATATGCTTCTGCAATATGAAAACTATAGAGAGCAGAAAAAGAAGGTAAAATCTATGGAAAAAACTATAAAAGATTTAAGAGATTGGGCTTTAAGAGCAGATAACAATAAATTTTTTAGAAGAGCTGTGAGCATTCAAAAGAAGCTGGATAAAATGGATAGAATAGATAAGCCTATTTTTGAAAAGCAGAACATTAAGTTGAATTTTAAAACCACAGACAGGGCTGGTTATGAAATAATAAAGGTATGTGACCTATCGAAAAGCTTTGACAATAAAGTTATATTTAAGGATGCAAAGCTATATGTTACTTTAGGTGAAAGAATAGCACTTATAGGTTCAAATGGCAGTGGTAAAACCACCTTTTTAAAGATGCTGCTCAATGAAACTACTGTAGATAATGGTGAAGTAGCGCTAGGTGCAAATGTGAAAGTTGGATACTTGCCACAGAATATTATTTTTAATAATGAAGAAGATACTGTTATAGAATGCTTTAGAGAAAACAAGTCAATATTAGAGGGAAAGGCTAGAGAACATCTTGCAAAATTTATGTTTTTTGGTAAAGAAGCATTTAAAAAGGTTAAACATTTATCTGGAGGAGAAAGGGTTAGACTTAAATTAAGCACACTTTTATATGATGAAATAAATCTATTGATACTGGATGAACCTACTAATCATCTTGACATTGACTCAATGGAAACGCTAGAGGAAGCATTGGAAGATTTTAAAGGAACTATATTTTTTGTATCTCATGACAGGTACTTTATAAATAAAGTATGTAACAGGGTAGTTGCCATTGAAAAAAACAACTTTGTAAATTATCTTGGTAATTATGATCATTATAAAAATAAGAAAAATGAATTGTGTAAATCAATAACACAACCACGGATTATAAAGAAAGATAATAATATAAAGCAAACAATTATTAATAATAATAAAAAAAATCAAATAGATTTGTCTAAACTAGAGATCAATATAGAATCCTTAGAGGAAGAAGTGAAGGAAGTCGATAAAAGTATGGTAGCGCTGGGAACTAATCATGATGAATTGAATAAACTTTACTGTAAAAGAGAAGAGCTGAGTAATGAACTAGATAAAATGATTGAGCTATGGGAAATTTCCAACAATGAGTATATGGCTTATTTAAAGTAAATTTTGGCTATATGGTCTTTATAGATGTAATAATATTCCTATGCTATCAATTGAGTTTCAAAAAAATATACAGGGTCTTATGCTTAATATTTAACATAAACTCTTAAAAATACATTAATGTTTTAAGGGTTTATGTAATTACAATATGAAGTAATAAATTATTATAAGTTTTTATGAACAATATAGTGAGTTCAGAGTTTCGTTGATAATAACATTTAATGGTAGTATACTAAAATAAATGTAAATTAACTTTAGTATTTGGATAATTCTGAATAATTTTGTTTAGTATACATACAAGCTAGTTTCCAAGGAGGCCACTATGAAAAGATTTATGATCGGACAATTCGATAGATTCGATATCAATAGACAGAACAGGGATTTTAGAAATTACTTTTTTGGAATTGAAGTTAATCAAATGGAGTCACTTTATGAATTGCAAATATTGAAAGATAATATTCGGGATAGAAATTTAAAGATAGGAATTCATTTTCCACTATTAAAGAATCAATGGAAAGCAAGAGACCCCCAATATCTTTCTAAAGATAATAAGACTTACGAAGAATCAATAAACTACATGGAGAGCGAATTTGAAAGAGCTGAGGAGTTAAATCCAGATTATATTTTGCTTCATTATCCAAAGCCAGTTATTTTAGATGGGAATGTTGATTGGTCATCCTGGAGATTTTGTGATGATACTGAATATTATTATGAATCAGAGATATCTTACAATTACTTCGAAGAGAGAAGTAGAAATTTTTTCAAGGTATTATCTGAGCACGGGAAGAAATATAAATTCACACCAGTATTAGAGTTGGATGGATTAAATAAGTATATATATGAAACAAATTTACTTGAGGGTTTATTAGATGAATACTCCAATATTAAATTATGTCTTGATTTTGGTAGAATACATATGCAAGATAGCATGGATGATAATTTTGTAGGACAAGAGATAGTTAGAAAGTTTGGAAGGTATACTCATTTAGTACATTTATGGAATGTGAAAGTTGACATAAATGTAACAAATGCTCATTACCCAGCACTTAAATCTTTGAAGGTAGCTGATGGATGGGGAGATATGGAATCATATTTTAAAATTTTGAATGAGGTTAATGATAATTATAAGGTTTTATTTGAGCATAAGTCTCATTTAATAAGCGATGCAGAGCTAGAGGAATGTTATCAGTGGATTGGAGAGCTTGTGAATAGTTAGGGTGCATAGATTATATAAAAGTAAGAGAGGGGTCTTATATGGATATCATAGATCACAATAATAAAGCTTGGGATAAAAAAGTTGAGAGTGGAAGTATTTGGACAAATCAGTTAGCAAAGAAATTATAGATAAAGCTAAAAGAGGAGAATGGAAAATATCTGTAACAAGTAAAAAAAGCATTCCTAAAGATTGGTTTCCACCATTCCAAGGATTAAAAGTTCTTTGTTTAGCATCAGGTGGAGGACAACAAGGTCCGGTAATAGCAGCCTTAGGTGCAGATGTCACCGTAGTTGATATTTCTGAAAAGCAATTAGAACAGGATATTTATGTTGCAAATCGAGATAATTTAAATATTAAGACTGTAAAGCTCGGTATGTCAGATCTAAGCATTTTTGCTGACGAAAGCTTTGATTTAATTGTACATCCTGTATCAAATTTATTTGTTGAAGATATTTCTCCTGTTTGGAAAGAAGCTTTTAGAGTTTTAAAATACGGTGGGACCTTAATTGCAGGTTTTGCAAATCCCATTTTATATTTATTTGATGACGAGCAAGAAGAAGAAGAAGGAATATTACAAGCCAAATATTCTATTCCCTATTCACCATTATCCGCGTTATCAAAGGAAAAACTTAATGAATGTCTAGAAGCTGGTCAAACCTTAGAGTTTGGACATAGTCTTGAGCAGCAAATTGGGGGGCAAATTGAAGCAGGATTTGTTATCACAGGTTTCTATGAAGATGATTTTGGTGGAGATAGATTAATAGATAAATATATAAAATCGTTTATTGCTACAAAATCTACGAAAATGAAGATCATTCCGCTTATTTAAATTATGTAAGGAGACCTATTAAAATGAATAAAAAACAAATTGTTTTTGTTACATCTAATTTAGGAAAAATTAAATCAGCCCAAAGAGAGCTTGAAGATGTAGAAGTTATACAATATAACTTAGACCTAGTAGAACCTAGAAGTGATAACATCAAAGAAATCTCAAAAGTAAAAGCGATGCAAGCATATAACATAGTGAAAAAACCCTGTATTTCTATGGATTCAGGATTTTTCATTGAAGAATTAAACGGGTTTCCTAGGGCATATGTGAATTACGCTCTAGAGACTGTAGGTATCGAAGGAATTTTAAAACTAATGGAATGTAAGGAAAATAGAAATTGTAAATTTAAAGAATGCTTAGTTTATTATGATGGTAATAATATAAATTTCTTTGAGGCAGAAACAAAAGGTAAATTATCAAATGAAATAAGAGGATCAGATAATAAACAAAATTGGTCAAAATTAAGTTATATATTTGAAGTTAAAGAAGTTGGTAAGACTATCGCTGAATTAAACGATACCGAAAGAGAAAAATATTTGAGTACAGAAGACCAATCTTGTTTCAAAAAGTTTATCAAGTGGTATTTAAAAAACGAAGAGAAACTGGAGCTTAAGTAAAACTACTAATATTATACAGAATTTAAGGGGTGTGGGGTTAATGAATCATTTAAGAAAGCTAATTGGACAGAAGTGTTATTTATCACCAGTAGATGCTAGTGAAACAGAAAAAGTTGCTAAGTGGAGTAATGACATTGAAGTAGCCATTAGAACAGGTGATATATCAGATATGATTACCTATGAATCGCAAAGAGGATATCTTGAAACCATGAATAATAGTCGCGGTTATGCATTTTATATTATAAGGGAAGATGATAATGAAGTTATTGGAATCGCAAGGCTAATGAGAGTAAACTTTATAAATAGAAATGCTGTTATGGGGATATTTATTGGCGATTTAAATGACAGGAGCAAAGGCATAGGATCAGAAGCTACGAACTTATTACTAGACTTTGGATTTAATGTTCTTAATCTAAAGAATATAATGATTGAAACCTATTCTTTCAATGAACCAGCAATAAAAGCATGTAAAAAATGTGGTTTTAAGGAAATTGGCAGACGAAGGAAATCGATTATATACGGAAATAATGAGTATGATGAAGTTTTTATGGATATACTTAGCGACGAATTTCAAAACTCTATAATTAATAAAGTATTGAATAAATAATAACCTATTATTAGAAAGAAGGAATAGAAGTGTTAATTCGTATAGGTTCAATAGATGAACTTAAATTATTATGGGGGAACAACAACTCACCTACTCAGAACTATTTTATTGAGGGAATTGAGAAAGGAAATATAGAATTCTGGACAATAGAAAATGATAAGAATAATCGCTTAATAGGCGAACTTTATATATTTTGGAACTCAGAAGATAAAGAGGAGGCTAATGGTAAAGATAGGGCCTATCTTTGTGCTTTTAGAACTGACGAAAATTTTAGAGGGCTTGGCTTAGGGAAGGCACTAATGAAAAAAGTATTACAACGGATTGTTGAAAATGGCTTTTGTGAAGCAACTATTGGTGCTGATAATAATGATGCTGATAGGTTATCTAAAATGTATAAGTCATGGGGTTTTTCAGAATTAGTGAAATTACAGAATATTGATAACCATTATATTGATGTTAGTAATAATGCTACATGTTATGAAGTTCCATATGCGTTGTATTTAAATAAACTAAAATAGCATGCCAGTACACACTCTTCATATGTTATAGTAGGAAAATAGGAGTATTTGCGATGCTCCTATTTTAGAATTGATTAGTAATCTGAATTAAGAAAGTGAATATTTTCACAAAATAATAATAGTGATAGGAGATATTTATATGATATTGTCAGGTAAAGAGATTAAAAAAAAGTTAGGGAATGAGATTATTATTGAACCATTTGTAGATAAACAGCTTAACCCCAATAGTTATAATTTGAGGCTACATAATGGGCTACTTGTTTATGAAGACTCTGTTTTGGATATGAAGAAAGAAAACAAAACAAAACAGTTGATTATACCCCCAGAGGGATTACTTCTTGAAACTGGTAAGTTATACCTAGGTAGAACCGTTGAATATACAAAGACAGATAAGTATGTACCTATGTTAGAAGGAAGATCCTCAGTTGGCAGGCTTGGATTATTCATTCATATTACAGCTGGATTTGGCGATGTAGGATTTAGTGGTTATTGGACATTAGAAATATTTTGTGTTCAACCTATAAGAATATACCCAGATGTAGAGATATGCCAAATATATTACCATAATATCGAAGGAGAATATGATAAGTATTCAAGTGGAAAGTATCAGAATAATACGGATATTCAGCCAAGTTTACTATTTAAGGATTTTCAAGAAAAGTAAAAAACTAATTTTAATTAATAAAAATCTTGGTTTTTGGGGGGCGCAAATATGTATCTAGTTAGCAATATGTGGGGGTATAATTTAGTTCAGTTTATTTCTATGTCAGAACAAGATTTAAAGTCTAAGAGGTACAATCCAATTACAGGCTCTCTTATAGTAGTTGACTGTGATGAGAAAATATTAATTGGTTATAATACAAGGCGTAAGCAATGGGAGTTACCTGCTGGCGGCATAGAGATGGGCGAGAGTCCTAGAGATTGTGCAATAAGAGAATTGTATGAAGAAACTAATCAATCTGTTGATAACGCAAGATTTATTGGATTAGTTAAGTTATATGATTCGAATACAGAATTAATGGACTATCAAGCGTTATATTATACAGTAATAGATAAGTTAGAATCATTTAGTGAGAATGAAGAGATGAATGAAATAAAGTTATGGGATTTAAAAGATGAAATTGAAGAATTTGATACAGTAGAACGAGAAATTCTCAATATTTGTTTAAACGTAATTAATGATAACTAACTAAAGTGAGGATTTAAATATGATAAATGATGTAAAAGTTGTATTTTTTGACTTGTTCTATACACTGGTAACCCCAAAGTATAGTGATTTAAGAAATGAAAATGATGTATTAGGAATAACAAAAGCTGAATGGGAAGAATATGCAGAAGACAATGAATTATATTTAAAAAGAGCAACAGGAAAAGAAAAAAGTCCTCAAAAGATAATTGAAAGTATTGTTGAAAAAATGAAAATAACGGTTAATGAGTGTGAGAAAAAAGAAATTTTAAAATTAAGAGAAGAGAGATTTAAAAAATCATTAATTGATGTAGATTTTACAATTCTTGACGTTCTTTTAGATATAAAGAAAAGTGGAAAGAAGATATGTTTGCTTAGTAATGCAGATATAATAGATGTGATGCATTGGGATAAATCTCCCCTAAATAATTTGTTCACTGATACAATATTCTCATATGAAGTAGGATATTTAAAACCTCAAACAGAAATATACGAATTTGCATTAAAGAAAATGAATGTTAATCCAGAAGAATGCATTTTTATCGGCGATGGTGGTTCTGATGAATTGAAAGGTGCAAAAGAATTAGGAATAAAGACTGTATTAACAGGTTACTTATTAAAAAGGGACAAAAAACAACATAACATAATTAATAAATTTGCAGATTATTATATCGAAGATTTTAAAGAAATTAAGAATATATTATTTCAATAAAGAGTGCCGTGGGCAACACTTAACTTTGAGCGAAAATCGGTAAAATATTGTGTAATCAAGAAATTCACTTTATTAATAACCACAAACTATTGCAAAAAAAAATATTTTTGGTATAATATTCCTAGATATAAACTTTATTTATAAGTGAAGAAGCAACCACTTTGAACAACTTCAAGGTGGTTGTATTTTTTTGTTTTAAAATACATGCATTTTAACAAAATTTTACATTCAGTCCTCCATTTTTAAAATTAAGGGTGGATACCTTAGCAAAATAAAGCTTAAATGGGGGTGGCTGATTATTTTATTAAGGGGAGAGGATCTAATGAAGAATAATTTCAAAAAATTATTTACAGACTCAATATTTTATAAAAATTTGTGTATAATAGCCTTGCCTATAGTTATTCAAAATCTTATAGGGTGCTTATTGAATTTTATGGACGTTATAATGGTAGGTAAATTAGGTGTGGCTGAGATAGCTTCGGTGGGTATAGCTAATCAATATTTTTTTCTTTTCAATTTGTTAGTTATGGGACTTTACAGTGGATGTGGTATATTTATATCTCAGTTTTGGGGCAAACAAGACACTAAAAACATAAAAAAAGTTCTAGGTGTTGCATTGATATCAGGTGTATGTATTTCTATTCTTTTCACTATAGTAGGAATAATTATGCCTGAAAAAATAATTTCAATATTTAGTAAAGATGTAACCGTAGTAAATTTAGGTGCTGGCTTTTTAAGAATTGTATGTATAAGTTACATATTTACAGCTATAACCTTTGCTTATAGTGCAGCTTTAAGGTGTGTTGAAAAAGCTATAGTTCCAATGACAATTAGTGCAATAGCGCTATTAATTAATACCATATTAAATTATATTTTCATTTTCGGTAAATTTGGTTTTGACACTATGGGTGTGAGAGGAGCTGCAATTGCAACAGTAATTGCAAGAATCATCGAAGCTATTATAATGGTGATCTACACTTATAAATATAATGAAGTATTAGCTACTAAAGTTAGTGATATGTTAGAAATAACTAAAAATTTTGTATTTAGTGTATATAAGACCGCTATACATGTAGTTCTAAATGATGCATGCTGGGGATTAGGAACCCTAATGTATGCTGCAATTTACGGTAGAATAGGTAAAGAAGCTGTAGCTTCTGTTCAAATATGTACAACTATTCAAAATATATTTATGGTAATAGTTTTGGGGTTGGCAAATGCTTCATCCATAATGATTGGGAATAAAATTGGATCTGGAGAAGAGGAAACAGGAAAAATATACGCTAAACGATTTTGCGTTTTAGGAATTATTGTAGCCATATCTTTAGCTGGCTTGTTAGCATTATCAGCCCCAAGTATATTGTCATTTTTTAACGTTTCAACTAATGTTTTACATGATTCTTTAATAATTTTATATATAACTTCTTTAATTTTCATTGTTAGAGTATTTGATATTATTTTGATAGTTGGTATTTTAAGAGGTGGTGGTGATGCTAAATATTCTTTATTAATTGAAGGGCTTACCATGTGGCTAATAGGCGTCCCATTAGCACTTATAGGAGCATTTATTTTAAAATTGCCTGTTTATTTAGTTGTTGCATTAGTTACAGTTGAAGAAATAGTTAAATGTTATTTTGCAGTAAAAAGGTTACTCTCAAATAAGTGGATTAATAATGTAATAAAAAATATGGATAGAGAAGTGGTAGCACCTTTAACTGAAATTGAAGTTTAATAGAGATACATTCACAATTAACTTTACTTGCATTTTATTTTGAAAATATCAGTTAATTATAAATTTTTAGGTATTAGAAATTAGTGGAATTTATTATTTATATATATATTACAATAATGGATAAAATGGTATAATGTACACATAAATTAATCCGCCTTTGGAATCATTATTTCTATCTGTACATTTATAATTTTTAATACTTCACAAGCACATTGAGTCGGATAAAAAATTTAAGTACAAGGAGTGATATGCATGCCTTCACCAGTAATTCATTATTGTATAGCTAATAAGATTCTTACGCTACTTAACTTGGATAGAAATCTATTTACTATAGGAAGTTTTGCACCTGATGCTCATAACCAAACAAGGGAAGGAAGGCGTAAATCTCACTTTCAAAAAATAAGTAATGATTATGATATATTAGCATTTAAAAATAAATATATGATGGGTAAATTCAATGATTTTGCATTAGGATATTATTGTCACTTGGCGGCAGATACTATGAGTTTCAATAATTTTAATCTACAATATTTACAAGGTAAAACTGACGAAGAGAAACGTAAAAGAATAAAAATATGTTACCATGATTATTCTGTTTTAAATAGTAAGTTGATAAATCATTACCAATTTACTAAGGAAAATCTGATTATTCCTGAATTTTTATGTATAAATGAAATTCAGGTAGAAGGATTGTCATCTATAATTAGTGAGTTTCAGCAGAATTTTGACCATATCAGTAAAGAAGAAATATTATCTATATTGAATTTTCAAGTTGTACTTAATGAAATAAATGATATAGCCGAAAAATGTGTAGTTGATATTAGAACTTTAAGGAAAATATAGAGATATTTGAATTATAAAAAAGGTTAGGCTTAAAAAGAAAGATTAGTAATGGTGCTTCGTATATTAATGGGTTTTAAAGGAGGTATTATGAAAAAAATTGATTTTGGAATGCCAACTCTTATTGAGAGCAACAACATTGAAAGCTGTGTTAAATTATGCAAAGAACTCCGTTTAGATTTCATCGAACTAAATATGAATTTGCCCGAATATCAAATTGATAGTATAGATATTCAAAAGTTTAAATCAATTTTCCAAAATGAGGGTATTTACTTTACAATTCATCTTGATGAAAACCTTAATGTTTGTGATTTTAACAACAAGATTGCACAGGCATATATGGAAACTGTCTTATCTACCATTGATATTGCCAAACAACTGAAAATACCTGTGCTTAATATGCATATGCCAAACGGAGTTTACTTTACTTTGCCAAATAAAAAAGTATTTTTGTTTAATCAATACAAAGATATTTACCTGACAAATCTAAAAGAATTTAGAGATAAGTGTAAAAAAGCCATAGGTGACAGTAATATTAAAATATGTATAGAAAATTGCAGCGGTTATAAGGCCTTTACAATGGAAGGTATAGATCTTTTGCTAGAAAGTAGTGTGTTTGCATTAACCCTTGATATTGGTCATATTCATGGCGTAAATGGTATTGATGAACTATTTATTAATAAGCATATAAACAGACTTTATCATATGCACGCTCACGATGCAAAGGACAGAGAAAACCATCTTCCTTTAGGCACCGGCGAAATTAATATAAGCGAAAGATTTTCTCTTGCTAGGCAGCATAATTGTCGTGTAGTTCTTGAAATAAAAACTATTGAAGGTCTGAAACAATCCGTAGAAAAATTGACAAACTACCTATAACTTATAATAAGGGGATGACAATATTGAGTGAACAAAGTGTAATTGAATTAACTAGGCATATAAATACGGTGGATACTATACATTATGATTTATTAAATCTCGGTATTAAATCTTGTGATATTCTATTAGTCCATTCTTCACTATCCAGCATTGGTTGGGTTTGTGGAGCTGCTCAAGCAGTTGTAGTTGCGCTTAAGCAAGCTATTAATGAGAATGGAACACTAGTAATGCCTGCTCACAGCGGATCAATTTCTGATCCAGCGGATTGGGAAAATCCACCTGTGCCTAAGGAATGGCTACAACAAATATATGATAGTATGCCAGCCTTTGATGTAAATCTTACACAAACTAGGGGAATGGGTAGTATTGCTGAATTATTTAGAACTTTGCCTCAGATATATAGGTCCAACCACCCACAGGTATCATTTGCAGCACAAGGTAAATTTGCCATGGATATTACAAAAGATCATAAATTGACACCTCAATTCGGAATGGAATCTCCCATAGGTAAAATGTATGATTTAAATGCAAAAGTACTTCTACTTGGAGTAGGATATGATTCTTGTACATGCTTTCATCTTGCAGAATCATTAAATGAAAAAATGCCAACAAGAAAAATGGGGGCGGCAATTATAGAAAATAATAAAAGGATTTGGAAGTGGTTTGAAGATTTTGATTATAATTCAGATGACGATTTTGAGAAGATAGGTATGGCCTTTGAAGCAACAAATAGCGTAGTACTTGGTAAAGTTGGTAATGCAGAATGTAAGTTATTCAATATGAAAACAGGAGTTGATTTCGCAAAAGGATGGCTACAAAGTAATAGATTTAAGTAAAAGTATAGGATTTATGCTTAGTAAGCGAATGGAGGATGACCAGTGCATTATAATTTTGTTCCTATGAATAAAGAATACTCACATGAAATTTCATATAACTGGAAGTATCGTGGGATTTATTCATTCTATGATATGACAGCTGATGAAGAAGATTTAAATGATTTTCTTAATGAGAAAACTTGGGATGATCATTATTTTGCAGTGTTAAATGAAGAAAATGAATTAATTGGATTTTATTCATTCTACTTTGAAGATGAGATTATATGGTTGGGATTTGGCCTTAAGCCGGAGTTAGCAGGATTAGGATTTGGATATGAATTTGTGATTTCAGGTATGAATTTTGCAGTTCAAAAAACAAATTATAGAAATAATTATGTCATGCTGTCCGTCGCTACCTTTAACAAAAGGGCAATAAGATTATATAAGAATATTGGATTTCAACCTATAGAGGAATATATGCAAAAAACAAATGGAGGAGAATTTGAATTTGTTAAAATGAAAAAATATTTATAATTTAGCGGAGGTACAGTATGAAAATTCAAGGCGTTTATGTTCCACTTATAACACCATTTATAAATGACAAAGTTGATTTTAATTCTTACAAAAGAATGATAGACCACTATTTAACTAAAGATATCAGTGGAATTATCCCATTAGGTACTACCGGGGAAAGTCCAACTATTTCTGACTATGAATACGAGGAAATAATAGAAAAAACTATGGAATATAATCATAACCGTGTTCCAGTCTTTATAGGACTTGGCGGTAATAGCACAAGTAAAGTTATTGATCAATTGAAATTAGTAGAAAAGCATAATATTGATGGAATATTATCTGTGTGTCCATATTATAATAGGCCTGACCAAAGAGGTATATATGAGCATTTTCTAAAAATTTCAGAAGCCACCAATTTAAATATTATTATATATAACATACCTTATAGAACTGGTAGAAACATCGAAAATGACACTATTTATAAGTTATCAGAGTTGAAAAACATAGTTGCTCTTAAAGATTCCTGTGGTGATATAAAACAAACATCTAATCTACTCCTAAATCCTCCGAAAAACTTCTCCATTTTAACAGGAGAAGATATATTATTTTATACCACTCTAGCTCTTGGTGGTGATGGTGGAATACTAGCTTCTTCACACTTAAACACCGAAGCTTTTATTGAGGTTTATACTTCTATGAAAAATAATAATCATCAATCAGCACTTGAAAAGTGGAAAGTTCTATCTAAATTCATCCCCCTGTTATTTGAAGAACCTAACCCTTCACCAATTAAATACTGTCTAAATAAATTAGGTATTATTAATTCGGCGGAAGTAAGATTGCCTTTAACTGAGATTACTGATAGTTTGAAGCATAGACTTGACACTGCCTTGTTTGATAAATAAATTAAATGCAAGTCAAAATTTAATTCGGCAATTATGCCTTAGATAAATGTAACACCGAATTAAAATCACGTTTAATGGAGGAATAAATTATGTTAATAAAACTTGAAAAATTTAAAACTTGTGATGTGGGAACCTTAGCATCATGGATTCCCAATAAAGAATTTCTGCTTCAATGGGCAGGTCCAGCTTATACATTCCCTTTAACAAAAGATCAACTACAAGATGAGATAAATATGATGTCCAGTGAAAATCCAAAAACATTAATGTTTACTGCTAGAATAGCCGATACTAATGAAATGGTAGGTCATATCCAACTACTTGGCATAGATTTAGTAAATAGCTCTGCCTGTATAGGAAGAGTTCTAGTAGGGAATGAAAGTCTTAGAAATAAAGGCATTGGTATGGAAATGATTAATGGCATCCTAGCTATAGCATTTGAAACTTTTAAATTACATAGGGTGTATTTAGGTGTTTTTGATTTTAATAAATCAGCCATAGCTTGCTATGAAAAGGTTGGCTTCAAGATCGAGGGAACCTCACGAGATTTCAGAAAAATAAATGATGAGTATTGGTCCTTAATTAATATGAGTATTCTTGAGGAAGAGTATAAAAAGGCTACTAAAAATTTTTAACAAGAAAAATGCCACCCTATATGATGGCAAAATAACCCTATTACAAACAAATATTCTAATTTTAAATATTACTGCATTGGTTGCTGAAAATTTTGAGCCTTTTGATCTTTAATTTTCTGTTTGCCTTCCTCCATAAACTGAGAGTCCTTTGGAGATAACATGTATAAAACTTCTTCCAGTTCCCCAACGTGCCTTCTTTCTTCATCTGCAATATGATTCAAAACCTTTTTAACATTTTCATCATCTGTAGACATTACATGGGCTTCATAACCTATTATAGCCTCAAGTTCACCGGCAATGTCCACGCGAATTGCTTGCGCTAACTCTTCATTTGACATTTTCCTTGGTACATTTGCAACAAATGGATTTCCTAATAACGCCATAATTTCTTCCTCCCTTTCAATGTTAATTATATTTTTAGCTGTATACTAAATTATTATTCATTTATAAACTAGAGCCTATTAACATGAACGGGTATATTAATTTTTTATAATACATCATAGTTTGAAATTTTTATATGCTACAATATATGTAGATATTATTATATTACTATTTATATATTTACATATATTGGAGGAAAACAATGAAAGAAATAAAAAAGTTTAAAAAATTTTATATAGAAATTACAAATGTATGTAATCTTCGTTGCAGTTTCTGCCCACAAACACAGCGGTCTCCTGAGTTTATGAGTCTAGAAACCTTTAGTAAAATATTAGACCAGATAAAATCTCATACGGATTATATATATTTCCATGTTAAAGGCGAACCACTTTTACATCCACAATTAGATGAATTTTTGGATTTAAGTTATGAAAAAGGTTTTAAGGTTAATATAACCACCAATGGAACTCTAATAAACAAAGTTCGAGACATTATAATCTTAAAGCCCTCTCTAAGGCAAATTAATTTTTCTTTACATAGCTTTGACGGGAATGAAGGTACAACCTGTAAGGATGAATATGTTAATAATATTATTTCCTTCGTGAAACAAGCTATAGCTACCACTGATACTTTATTTTCACTAAGGTTATGGAATCTTGATGTAGATAATACCACTAATCTTAAGGCTAAGAAAAATCGCGACTTACTTTCTGTAATTGAAAATGCCTTCGATCTGCCTTATAAAATTGAAGAAGAAATACATCCAGGGCGAGGCATTAAAATTTGCGATAAAGTATATTTAAATCAAGATCATGAATTTCAATGGCCAGCTCTAAACGTAACAGAAGATAATAGCCCAGGTTTTTGTTATGGTCTTAGAAACCAAGTAGCCATATTAGTAGATGGCACAGTGGTCCCTTGCTGCCTTGATGGAGAAGGTATAATTAACCTAGGCAATATTCATGAAACTTCTTTTTCCAAAATAATTGAAAACAAAAGGGCAAAAGACATTTTTAATGGTTTTTCAAGAAGAGAAGCGGTTGAAGAATTGTGTAGAAAGTGCGGTTACAGAAAAAAGTTTAACGACATTTCAGAAGGAAAATCACCTACCTCTATAAGTAGGTGACTCATACTGTAACAAGTAAAAAACACAGGCTAATTTTTATAAATTAGCCTGTGTTTTTAAATTTATCTTTTATTTGAATTATGCCGTGGCATCTGCTTCATCTTTTCTATCTTGTACTAATTTCTGAACCTTATCTGCATGTCCCTTCATTACTATAGATATGAATAAGAATACAAACAACATTGCTGCAAGCACTGCTACATCTTTTGTAAACACCGCATAATCAACACCTGATACTACTTCTCTTAATCCAGATACTGCATAAGTAAATGGCATAAACGGATTTAAGACCCTAAACAATTTTGGTACAACTTCTATTGGGAATGTACCTGCACAAGAAGTAAGTTGAAGAATTAATAATACAATTGATATTAATCTTCCTACTTGTCCAAGTAAGAATACCATACACTGAATAATCGCTATAAATACAAATGATAAGAAAATATTAAATAAGAAGTATAAGAGTACATTATCCGGCCTAAGACCCAATAACATTACAGCTCCACTTGCAAGTGTTGCTTGCATAAATCCTATAGCTCCATAAGACACGAACTTACCTGCCACTACAGACCCTGGGCTTGCTTTAATATCTTCATCTACCTTGTCTGTAATTACAAAGAACATCATTAAAGCTCCTACCCATAAGGATAGTGGAATGAAATATGGAGTAAATCCTTCCCCATAAGTTTTAACAGCGTTTATTGGTTTTTGATCCATAACTACTGGCTCTGAGAATGTAGCTGCCATAGTTTTACTGTCATTTTTTAAGCTACCGCCAAGGTCATTATATCCCTCTGCAAGCTTTTCATTAAGTTCTTTAGAACCATCTGCTAGTTTAATGGTACCATCGTCTAATTTATTAACACCATCATATAACTTATTTACCCCATCTTTTAACTTAGGTAATTTGCTATTTAAAGTACCAATCCCTTGTGTAAGCTCCGCTGAACCTGCGCTTAGTTTTGATGTTCCATCTGCTAGCGCTGGCATTTTTTCATTAAACTGTGCAAGTCCTCCTGCTAAAGCCCCTGAACCTGTAGCTAGCTTATTTACCCCTCCAGTTAAAGTTGGAATCTTATCATTAAGCTGTGAAAGTCCATTTCCAAATTCACCATTCATAGCAGAGTATAGCTTATCTAGACCTCCACTAATTTGGGTTGCTGCAACCACCGCTGTACCTGTTTTTTCTGCAAAGCTCCCAGCTCCTTTTGAAAACTGATCTGCTCCACTTGCAAAAGCCACAGTACTTTGTGCAAATTTTTGTGAACCCTCTACAAAGGCTGTAGACCCTTGTTCTAATTGTCCTGCTCCTGCTGCTACTTTATGAGCACCAGCTTGAAGTTCAGTAATCATAGCTAGGTTCTTTTCATCTGTAGAAGTTTTATTTAATGCACTTAGTGTAGATAAAAATCCTTGCATATTTGGATCTTTCATCGCTTCTGGATGAGCCTTTAAATATGCTCCAAGCTGAGCATCTACTCCTTGCTTCAATGCTACTTGTGATTTTTTACTATTAGCTAATAAAACATCTACTCCTCCAGCAACTTTTCCACTTCCATCTTTAAGAGAAGTTATTCCTGGTTTCATTTGAGCATATCCTGCATTAAGTTTTGATGCGCCATCTGTAAGAAGTGCTCCACCGCCATTTAGCTTAACTGCTGCACCTGATAACTGAGCCACTCCTTCTTTCGCTGCGCCCAGTCCCAAAGCAAGTTGCGCTGCTCCATCCTTAAGTTTTCCAGTGCTGGGTACAATTTGAGTTTTATATGCCCCATTAAGCTTTTGTACCCCGGTTGCCATAGTTGGCACTTGGTTATTAAGCTGAGACAATCCATTTTTCAGCTGGTCTGCACCACCATAAAGCTGATTTACTCCACTTACCATCGTAGGCACTTGAGCTTTAAGCTCCCCTAGTTTACTAGTTAATGTATTAGAACCTGCTAGTAATTTCCCTACACCATCCATCATTTCTGGAACACTGCTATTAAGCTTTCCAGCTCCATCTTTTAACTTACTGGTACCATCTTTTGCGGTAACTAAACCGTCTGCCAGTTCTTTGCTTCCATCAGAAGCTTTTCTCATACCATCTTTAATTTCATACAAACTGTCAAATACTACTTCTACATATCCCTTTGACATGCTTTTTGTTAGTTCTGATTTAAGCTGATCTAATACTTTGCCATTAATCTGTGCTGCTAAAAAGTTTCTCTTTTCATTTGCACTATATAATATTTTAGCTTGTACGGGTTTTCCTTTTGTTGCACTTAGCGCATTTTCTGAAAAACCTTCTGGGATTACAAACATAGCATAATAATCTTTACCCTTGACTCCATCTTCAGCTTGCTGTTTTGTAACAAACCTCCAACCTACTTCTTCCTTTTGTTTAAGATTATTTACTAAATCCCCTCCATAGTTAACTTTTTCTCCGTCCTTTGTGCTTCCTTTATCTAGGTTTACCACAGCCACAGGCATATCCTTAATCCTAGTATATGGATCCCAAAAAGCATCAAGATAAAGTAAACTATACAAAAGTGGAACTATAATAATTGCTATTACTGATACCCTTATGAATCTATTTTTAAATATGCTTGAGATATCTCTCCCAGCCACTTTTAAAAAGTTCATATTATCACCTCATCCTTTATGTATTTAATTATTTTTTACAGCAGTTTTTGCGATGGCAATTTGTCGACTGACTGGTCAGTCACTATATATATATTACACTTTTTTATTATAAAGTCAATATTTTTTTGTAATTTTCTACAAAATAAAAACACAGCAGGACATTCTATTATCTAGAATTATCTTACTGTGTTTTTTTATTTTATTCCATTCATTAGTTTCTCCATAAAATTATCTGTAATTTCATCTAGTTTCATGCTATCGTTTTTTATAAAATTATAAACTGCTACCGATCCTAATGTTCCAAAATACATGTATGTTAAAAAAGAAGATTCACATTTTTTTATAGAACCATCCTCCATAGCCTTGATTAGAAATTTTTCAATATCTTCCATATATCCCTTTATCAATTGCCTAAGTTCAGAATGTCTTATTTTCCCACCCCATGCTTGACTCATTATAACCTTAAATAAATCCCTATTTTCATATACCGATCTTAACTGTTCCTTGGTTAATTCTCTTAATTTATATGTGTATTCTCCCTTACCTGTAATAATGGTTTCTATTTTTTCCCTTAGTAAGGCTACCCCTTCAGTAATTATATATTTAAAAACTTCGTCCTTACTTTTAAAGTAATAGTAAACCGTACCTTTAGCTACTCCAGCACTTGATGAAATCTCCTCCATAGTAGCTCCATCATAGCCATTAGTAGAAAACGTTTTTATTGCCGACTCAAATATATCTCTTTTTGTTTTATTCATTAACTCACCTCAACTTATAAGAAAATTATCTTATCTTGCTATTATAATCATAAAATAAAATTTTATGTGAATATGCTTAAAGCAATATTAAAATAATATTATACTACTTGAGTATAAATTGAAAGTATTTTTATACATTATCTAAAAATGAATTTTCAACTTTTAGTTTTTCTATATATAAAAACCTTCAGTACACTATATAAATATATATTACTAGTTTATACCTTTATGGAATATATATCTATATTAAAAATAAATATTATTTTTAATATTTGATAAATTAGATTAACTATACCTTAACAAGAAAATTATTGTAAAACTTAAACAATATTCTTCTGAAGTGTGGTCTATTTTTATAAATAACGTGGATTAATATAGTAATAGTGGAGATACTATGATTTATATGTTATAAAAATTCACAAATAAAGGGTGATGAAGATGAGAATACCAAATCATATCGGAGTAATTCCCGATGGAAATAGAAGATGGTCTGTAGATAATGGACTATCAAAAGATAAAGGATATACCTTTGGACTAGATCCTGGTTTATCACTATATAAACTTTGCAAAGATTTGGGTGTAAAAGAAATAACTTATTATGGGTTTACTACTGATAATACAAAGAGGCCACCCTTGCAAAGGGAAGCTTTTGTTAAAGCTTGCATAGATGCAGTCAAGCTTTTAAGCACACAGGATGCCGATTTATTAGTAGTAGGCAACAGTGACTCACCTATGTTTCCTAAAGAACTACTCCCTTATACCTCGCGTAGAACTTTTGGAAAAGGAGGTATAAAGCTAAACTTTCTCGTGAACTATGGTTGGGAATGGGATCTAAGTAATCTTTGCAAAAATAAAAGTAGCAAAAGAAGTAATATATTTAATTGCATAAAAACTAATGATATTTCTAGAGTAGATTTAATTATTCGTTGGGGTGGAAGACGGCGTCTTAGTGGATTTTTACCACTACAATCCATATACTCTGACTTTTATGTTATAGATGACTTTTGGCCTGATTTCAAACCCGAACATTTATCAACAGCTTTAAATTGGTATAATCAGCAAGATGTAACTCTTGGTGGTTAAATCATCACCTGCAGTGCTGCAATTAAAGGCTTCAGAAGGCGATTTACCCTCCCACTGAAGTTTAATTTGTGTTGCAGTATGTGATCCACACTTATAGAAGTGGGAGACTTTCCTTCTGAAATGTCGTTAAACATTTTATTGTTTTGTAATAGATATATGTTTTAAAACAAACTATATCTATTTTTTTATATGCTAAAATATGCTATTATTAAATTAAATTTCAATGTTTTAAATTTTCATAAAATTAATTTTATAAAAGGAGTTTTTATGGTTAATGAAAAAATAAATTGTTATAAATGTAAATATTACTATATAACTTGGGATGCTGCATTCCCTAAAGGTTGTAAATTTTATGGTTTCAAATCTTTAAATTTACCTTCCATACTAGTAATGCAATCATCTGGACTTGCTTGTGCTAAATTTACACCAAAATAAAAACAACTGAGTTTTTCATGAAAATTATTAATATGTGTATAACATGGATAAAATGGAGCATACAACTAAACAAAGTAAATTACAACTGAGATTATATGCTCTATGATCTTTTAAAATTTAACGACATTTCAACATCTAACGCCATTAAGCGTTTTAAATGTTAAAATCATTTTATTTTATTTATAACCCTGTAAATCACATTACCCAGTTGTTCTAATGTATAAGGTTTTTTTATACAGTCTTTAAATCCATAATTTTTACAATTATCCATTACTGAATCACTACTATATCCACTTACTACTATTGCATTTACATTTGTATCAAGCTCTAAAAGTTTTACAATGGTTTCTTTTCCACCCATACCTCCCCGTATTGTTAAGTCTAGTATTACGGCATCAAAGGTATTATTTTGTATAATTGAATTTTTATAGGCTTTAAGAGCCTCTTCACCATTTTTCACCACATCCACGCCATATCCTAGTTCCATAAGCATAAGTCTGTTAATTTCTCTAATATTTTTATCATCATCCATTACTAGCACTTTACCTGTGCCTTGTATGGCTTTTTCATATCTAATCTTCTCTATAACCACTTCTGCATCTGAAGCCATTAAATAAACATAAAAGGTTGTACCAATTAACACCTCCGATTCTGCGTATATATATCCATTGTGCTTGGTAATTATTGAATAACTAGCCGCAAGTCCCAGGCCTGTGCCATCATTCTTTGTAGTAAAGTAAGGTTCAAATATTCTTTCTAAATTTTCTTTAAGAATTCCTTTTCCCTTATCCCTTATTTTAATCATTACATATTTACCTTGTTTTATATTGTTTTTATTCTTTTCATCTACATATACATTAGCAGCACATACTTCAATATTGCCTCCATTTGGCATAGCTTGCTTAGCATTTATTAATAAATTATTAATGACCTGGCGAATTTGCCCTTCATCTACTTCCACAGGCCATAAATCCTGAGCTATTGAAAAAGTGCACATATTATTTGATCCGCTTAATACCATATTGGCGGTCTTCTTAATTAACTTTTTTATATATATATTTTTTTTTATAGGTACCCCATCTTTTGAAAAATTCATTAATTGTTGATTAAGATCTTGTGCTTGTAATGTTAATTTTTCAATTTGTGAAAATTTATTATAAATTTTATTATATACTTTATTAGTGCTTATATTTAAATATCTTTTCATAATATAAATATTTCCTAAAACTATAGTTAATATATTATTAAAATCATGAGCAATCCCTGCTGCAAGAATGCTTAAAGAATTTACTTTTTCTAATTTTACTAATTGTTCTTCAAATAAGTTTCTCATTTCTTGTAATTTTTTCTCAAGCTCCTCTTTTGATTCTAAATATTCACTTACATCATTTATAATTAATTTTATTTCATTACAATTATTATCTTTATCAAGTATCTTTTTAAAAATTAATTGTAGGAAGTAAAGTGTTTCTTTGGCTTCAATTTTTTTTATATAATTTTGCCACTCCTCATCACTTTTAAGAAACTCTTGGGTTTTTATATTAAGCCAAATTGGAATATCAAATTTTATTTCATTATTATCATCACTACACTCAGATATATTTATCTTTTTTAGTATATCTTTTGCTTCACTATTTAAATAATTAACTTTAATATCTTTATTAAAAGATATTATTGGAATAGGCAACTGCTCATACTCACTATGTATAGTTTGTTCTTTTAAACCCATGTTTCCTAGCCTCCTATGTATTATTATTTAAAAAATGCACAATAATTTTCATAATTTTCAGAAATTTAATGATATCGTAAATAAAATTCATGTATTATTGTAAATACAAGAATATTATACCATTATTTGTATTTGTTTTCATCTATTTGTTTTATAATCGAACATTTTTTTTATAAATCATAAAATAAAATAGCACTAAAAATGTTTAAAACATTCTTAGCGCTATTTTGCTCTTAAAGGTGCCTTCAGTTTTTAAAATATTTACTTGCCTATAATTTGATTTACTGCCCCTGTACCCTTATATTCTAAACCCTCAATAAAATTATAGGTATATTTTTCATTAGAATTCTCAATAAATGCTTTAATAAAGTTATGTCTAAGATTATAAAATATATTTACATCTCCATTTACCGTTTCCCAGTATTTTTTATGAATACAGCTTGTAGTTTCCCACTCTAATACATTATTTTCTGATTTTATAATCCTTGTCACTCTATCACAAGGCATGCCTTCTAACAAATAAATATTAAGAGCGTTATACAACTCTTCTGGATTTTCCGGCATTTCTTTTGCTTTTAAAGTTTCTCCAACACTTTTACCTTGCTTTTTAAAACTTAACTCAGCAATAGCTTCTGCCTCTTCTCCGTACTTTTTAATCATCTCTGTTATTACATATGCTGTTCTAGTTTCAACACTATTAATTTTATCTTGTAACCAACCATGTATATTTGATTTATCAATTATATCCTCTATATTTTTCGTGATGTCTATGGGACTACCATAAGCTAGTGATTTCTCAACCACCTGTTTTGCACTGTCTTTGTATTTATCTATATAAACTTCTTTTAAGCTTTTCTCTAATTCCTCTGCCAATAAAATTTTATTAAATAACCAGGTGTGAATAGGTGCTAAAAAAGCGCTCATTATTATTCCTCCAATATTTGTTTATTTATTCTATATATTAATAATAATATATTTAACCTAAAATCACAGTAACTTATGTTACCATACAAAATACTGCTAATAGTAATTAATTGTTTTCTTCAAAAATAAAAAGAGCATGATAGCTCCTTTTATTAAAAATATTTTAAATCTATTGCGTATTTTATTTATTCATCAAATCTTATTGCCGACTTACGTTTTTTCTTCTGCATATCAGAATCTTCAATAGTCTCTGGCTTTTTAGGTTTATTATTTTTTTCTTTTGCTGGCGACTTCATTTCTTTATATGGCATAAAATCACTCCTTTATTATATATTTTTTTACTTTTAATATATTTTTATTCATATATTTATTTTTACTTTATGTATTTTTGAGGATTTTTAGGTTCACCATTTTCTCTTACCTCAAAATGTAGATGAGGCCCCGTACTATTACCGGTACTTCCTACTTCTCCTATTTTTTCTCCCAATTTTACAACTTCACCCTTTTTAACATTGATAACACTACAATGTGCATAGGTAGTCTCTATTCCCCCTCCATGATTAATTTTTATTACATTACCATAGCCATCTTGCCAAGCTGCATAAGCAACGGTACCATCTAATACAACACTTATTGCCGCACCAAAACTCGCTGCTATATCAATGCCTTTATGCATTTTTCCCCAGCGCATACCAAAGTTTGAACTTATGCTCCCTCTTGATGGACTATTCATATTGGTAAGTCCAATTATTACAGGTTTATAATTTCCAACGTATATCTCTTTGTTTTTCGCAGGCATTATGATTTCCGATTTTAAAACCTTTTCAGACACCCTCTTATTGTTAAGGGATATTATCTCAGTAGTAACCTTTTTAATCCCCTCTTTACCTTCAGACTTAATCTTGGTAACCCCATTCATTAGTGTACTAGAGGCAGTTATATTTGTAGTTGGGTATATGGCTTGCTCTTTACTTGTATTACCTACTACTTTGACAGTTATAAATGGTATTTGTGCTCTAGTGTTATATTTTACTAGTTCTTTGATAATTTCAGAACTTTCATATAAATTTCTTATTTTAACCACAACACATTCATAACTGATTTTATTTACTATGTCTATTTTTTTAATACTATTTAGCTTCATTTCTTTAGAATAATAGTCTTTTACAAAATTCAAAATTTCTTTTCCTTGATTTTCGGATGCCACATATGCTATTTTTCTATTATCTGATTTCATTAGAAATCCATCCGCTACTACATCTAATTTTCTTAACATTACCTTCTTAAGGTTATCACCACTTATAAACATATCAACATCAGCTACCTTTGCCTTATCTAAAGTGAAATCTTTTTTTACAATTACATTTCTATATTTAGACTTTATCTCATTCTCAAACTGCTTATATGTTCTATTGAACTCCTTCTTACTTTTTACATAGGTTATGGTACTTTTCCCTATAGAAACTTTATAGCCCTTAAACCTATAAACATTAAAATACATAATAGTAGCTGTAAGCATAAGTGTTATGAGTATAACACCTACATTTATTTTTTTTCGTCTTATATTCTTCAACATTATACCTCCTATGGCACTTACTTAATATGCCCTATAAGTCTAATTTTAAACATTATTGAAATATTTTTTTTATTTCTATCTTTAACTATATGGTATACTATAAGTTGAATAATAAAATTTTTATAGGCTTTGATATTAAATATAATTTATAAAGGACACCATATAAATAAATTGCAATTTTGCTGTTTAAAATTATAGTTCATAATCTAAAAAGAAAGGTAGTGACTTTATGAGCACCTTCATGTTTAAAAATGAAAATTATAGATATACTCCTGTGAGTAATATTTTTATAGATAAGTTTATGCCCAGATCTAGGGGAGAGTTCGTTAAAGTTTACCTTCTTGGGCTGAAATATTGTGCATCTGGTGAAATAGGTGCTACATCTTCAGTTATAGCAAATACCCTTGGACTCCTAGAGACGGATGTTGTTAATGCTTGGAACTATTGGAATGACGAGAATATAATTAAAATGACTCCCATTGACAATATGGGTAATTTTAATATTGAATTCCTAGATTTACTAGATGTTCCTGATGAAAATATTAAAAATATAAATCTGCTTGAAGAGTTGGCCAATTCATCTATAAAAGGTATGCTTCAAGATATTGAAAAACTATTGGCCAAACCTCTTTCACCAAAAGAAATGACCATGTACCTAAGCTGGCAAAAGGATTACAGTTTCGCCCCAGAGCTAATACTTCTGTTAATTCAATATTGTGTATCAAAAGGTAAAGTTGACTATAGATATATTGAAACCATTGCAATTGCATGGCATGATGCCAATATTAAAAATATTGAAGATGCCCAATCTTATATAAAAAAACATGAGGATAAATGGATAAATATTAGGAAAATATTAAATTACCTAGGAATAAAAGCCCCAGAAATAATGAAACCTCAAGAACAAATATTAGATAAATGGGTTAATGTTTATAAATTCTCCCTAGAAGTAATATTTAAAGCTTGCGATATCTGTTTTGATAGACTGAATAGAGCTGATTTTAAATATATTGATGGCATTCTAAATAGTTGGTTTAAAGATGGTATAAACTCACTAGAGGATATTGAGAAAAAAGATAAAAAAAGATTAGTGACTACTAAAAATAATACTGCTGGTGGAAAACCTGCCAAAGGAAGTTTTAATGATTATGAACAAAGAGCCTATGACTTTGATGAACTAGAAAAAAAATTACTAGGATGGGATAAGAATGATTAAAGGGTACCAAACGAAAATATTAGCACTGTATGATAGAATAAGAGAAGAAGAAGAGGCTGACTTTAGAAAAAGAAAAACTCACATAGAAAAAACTCATCCTGAAATTATTGAATTAGATCACAAAATAGGTAAGCTTTGTATAGAATTATCTATTAGTGCCTTGAAAAGCATCCATAATAGAGATGAATATTTACGTGATCTAAGAGAAAAAATAGTAGATCTAAGGGTGAAAAAATCTGAACTACTAGTTTCTAATGGTTTCGATATGGAGTACTTAAATTTACATTATAGATGTAATAAATGTCGCGATACAGGTTTTATTGGAAATACTAAATGCTCCTGTTTTAAGCAAAAGGTTATAGATGTTTATTACACGGGTTCTGAACTCCGCGGCATGTTAAAAACTCATAATTTTGATAATTTTAAACTTGATTACTATCCTTCTAGAAAAAGTGAACATGCATCAGGATCTCCAAAAAAGAACATGGAAAAGATTTTATCTACTTCTATGAATTTTTTGAAAAATTTCAACGATTCTGATGAAAATTTATTATTCTATGGAGGTCCTGGCACAGGAAAAACTTTTCTGTCTCACTGCATTACAAAGGAATTAATGGACAAAGGCTTTTTTGTAGTATATAGGACTGCGGAAGAATTAATAAAGGGGTTAAAAGAAGTTCGATTTAATGGTGACAGCTCTTTAGAGGAATTACTAATAAATTGTGACTTACTTATTATAGATGATTTGGGTACTGAGCAAATTTCAGATTTTACTAAAATGGAAATGTTTAATTTGCTTAATACGAAGTTACTAAAACAAAAGAAAATGTTAGTTTCTACTAATTTAACTCTTGAAAATTTATTGAATACCTATTCTGAAAGAATAACCTCTAGATTACTTGGCAATTTTACCGCTTGCAAATTCTTTTGTGATGATATAAGAATAAAGAAAAATTTGAGTAAATAGAAAGAACCACTAAATGGAGTTGGTGTCCATTTAGTGGTTCTTTCTATCAATTTTAATTTACAACCATAATTCTTTTATCATTGATTTACTGTACTTATAGTAGGTTATTCAATAATTCTGTTGGAAATTTCATACACACTAGCATCTTTATATATATTCATTTAACTCCATTAAACTTAATATTTCCATATGTGGTGAAATATTTGTATTGTTTTCTTTAAGATTTTTATTTAACCAAATTCCAGTCATTCCTAATGTTAATGCTGGCTTAATGTCTGCATTAAGATTGTCTCCTATCATAACAGCCTCTTTAGGTGATATATTCATTTTTTCTAAAGCCTTTTTAAATATTTCTAATCTAGGTTTGCAAATTTTAAAATAGTAACTGAAAGTATAATTATCTATAAAACAATCAATATTAGCTTCTTTAAAACAATTAATCATAACTTCATCATATCGACAAGAATTAGAGATAATCCCTATCTTATACCCTTTTGATCTAATTTTACTTAATAACTCACAAACACCTTCTTCAACAAAAATATGTTTTCTATATTCTGAATAAAATATATCTATAGCTTTGATACATTGCTCATGATTGAGATTTACGTTGTATTCTTTTAAAAATTCATTTAAAAATTTATCTACTTCATATTCAATTAACGTGTCTTTTCTGAGGCCTAGAATTTTGTTCCATTTATCGTAGAACTCTGTTTTTACTTCGTTCACAGTTATTCTGCAATCAAATTCTTTCAAGTATTTAGTTAAAAGTTTTAATCCTATCTTATCCTTCTCTTCATCTGATTTTCCAAAATGAAAATATAAAAGTGTATTACCCATATCAAAAAATATAACTTTTTTATTCTTAAGCATATAATCCCCCTTAAATGCATATATTATATTTCTTTTACAATTGCACCTATAGTACACCATAAGCACTGAACCTAAAATTGTCAATAAATCTATGGTTGATAAGGCTGTATATATAAGTGATTGAGAATTACTGAGCTTAGTAAATGTTTAATAAAAGAAAGAATAGAAAAAGGTAGACGTATTATAGTCAGACTTTTTATTTATTGTTAGAAGTAATTTTTCAAAAAATAAAAAAGTACTAAACAAATGTTTAGTACTTTTTTGGAGCTGGCAATAGGAATTGAACCTACAACCTGCTGATTACAAGTCAGCTGCTCTACCGTTGAGCCATGCCAGCAA
>NZ_JBOITL010000023.1:0-187544 GCF_050717515.1 Clostridium sp.
TAAGGTAGTTTGAAATCTCCACCTGCATGGCGATTTCGGAGGGCCCTCCTCCATCATCTGTATAGCACAGCTATATTAAGCCACTCTTGCGAGTTGCTTACCACGCTTTCGTGGCGCACAGTCGTCTTCATTCCAAGTCCTACCATCGAAAATTTAGTTATGTCCGCGTCTACTATAACTTTATTGTCCATTATTATATTTTCTATAATTTCCAAACTATCCTTTAAACTTTCTTTAGGAATTGTAAAGGACACATTTACGGTTCCATCTATAGGAGATGTTTGACTTATCATATCTATATTTATTCGCCTGCTTCCTATAGCTTCAAATATAGTGGACAATATATTCACATCTTTAGGTATACGTTGAAGAGTTACTGCCACATCCTCATCACTAGTTGCTATTCCTGTTACTGGTTTACTTTCCATATTCATATTTTTAACCTCCCTAATTACAGTTCCCTTAATATCACTATTACTGAGTCCTACATATATAGGTATCCCATATTTTTGAGCAAGCTCTATAGATCTTGAATGCATTACTTGGGCTCCCAAACTCGCTAGCTCCAGCATCTCTTCATATTCTATTTCATCCAATTTCTTAGCCTCTCCATATGCCCTAGGGTCTACACTATATATTCCAGCCACATCCGTATATATTTCACAGCTGCCCTCCAGCTTCACTGCCAAGGCTACAGCTGTGGTATCAGAACCGCCTCTACCTAAAGTGGTAATATCACCCTCTCCATTTATTCCTTGGAATCCAGCAACTATTACAATTTTACCTTCTTTTATACTTTTTTTAATTTTCTTATCATTTATATCCTTAATTAATGCTTTACCATATTGTCCACTAGTTTGAATGCCAATTTGGTGTGCAGTATAGCTTATAGACTCATACCCCAAAGCCTTAATTGCCATGGCGAGTAGGGCACTTGAAATTATTTCTCCTGTTGATAATATAGCGTCGAGTTCCCTCTTATCTGGCTGCTGAGTTATACCTTTTGATAGGGCTATTAAATCATCTGTAGTTTTTCCCATAGCAGATACAACTATAACTAAATCTGTGTCTTCATTTTTTCTTTTTACTATACTTTGTGCAATCCCTTTAATTTTCTCTGTAGTGCCTACAGAAGACCCACCATATTTTTGAACAACTACTGCCATAATTCAATCATTCCCCTTTATATCTAGTGTACTTGCTTGTGCACTGATTGATTTCACCTATTTTATACAATGTTAAATAAAGTAGTAAAATTTTAAAAATTACCTCCAGAAACATTAAGATATTGTTTCAAAAAAAATAAATGCAGCAAAGGAACACCTTTGCTGCATAAAAATACATGTTTTTATACAAACCTTGTGTACCTTGTAGTTCTCCACTGAAAAATCAGTGACAATTTTACACATATTATATGTAAAACCAGAAAATATTTTCACAAAATATATCTTCTTCGGCTATAGCTCCTTTCCTTATTCATCCTCGCCTGTCAGCTCCGAACAAGTACTTTTAGATACAGCACCTCTACCCTAGGTAGTTTACTTTTTAAATTTGTTCCTAGTTTATCACAGTATGTTTATAAGCACAAGTATTAATTATAAATGTTCTTACTAAAATATCTATCTCCTCTATCGGGCAGTATCACAACAATGTTCCCATTTTTAATGGTTTTTCCAAGTTTTACTGCTGCTACTAATGCAGCCCCCGAAGAGCTACCGACAAACAGCCCTTCTTTTACCGCAATTAGGTTTAGCATACTTTTAGCTTCCTCATCAGATACTTTTGTAATGCCCTCCACTAAATCCATATCCATGGTGCCTGGCACAAAATTGTTTCCTATTCCTTCTATATCATAACAAAACTCTTCTCCACCACCAAGAGTTGAACCATAAGGATCCACTAGTATACCTTGTGTATTTTTATTCATTTCCTTTAAATATTTCATAACACCACTAAAAGTACCACCACTTCCTGCTCCTGCTACAAAATAATCAATTTCACCTTCTAAGGCATCATATATTTCTGGTCCTGTAGTCTCATAATGAGCCTTTGGGTTAGCATCATTTTCGAACTGCTGGAGTGAAATAGAATTAGGAATTTCATTAAGCAGTTCTTTTGCTTTCGCAATAGCACCGAGCATTCCGTCTTCCCTCGGTGTATTAATAATAGTTGCTCCTAATGCTCTCATCAAGGTTTGCTTTTCTACAGAAAACTTTTCTGGAACCACAAATATTACTTTGTACTTTTTATTTAAGGCTGCAAGTGCAACTCCTATGCCAGTATTTCCTGCAGTAGCTTCAACAATAGTATATCCAGCCTTTAAGATACCATTATCTTCTGCATCTTTTATCATGTAAACTCCAACTCTATCTTTAACACTACCACCGGGGTTCTCCCCCTCTAGTTTTGCGAAGATATTTACGCCTTCTTTTACGCCCAAATTGTTTAATTTAATAAGTGGTGTATTTCCTATAATATCTAATATACTATTTATATATTTCACTGCTAACACCTCTATTTAGAACTAATTTTGCATACTCTTTTGCACCTTCTAATGAATGATCTTTATAATTTCCACATTGAAATTTATTGGCTGCTGGTATCTCCTTTGACTCTATTACCTTTGTAAGTCCATAATTTAAAGTTTCTATAACCTTATCCACACTCACATCATTCCATGTAATCATATAAAATCCTGTTCTACATCCCATAGGTGAAATATCTATAATTCCTTCCATTACTTCTCTCATATATCCAGCAAGCAAATGCTCTAAGGTATGGATAGCCGCTATATCCATAAATTCTTCATTTGGTTGCATAAATCTTAAATCAAACTTTGTTACTATATCACCCTTTTCACCTATCTTCACCTCACATTTTCTTACAAAAGGTGCTTTTACCTTTGTGTGATCTAATGAAAAGCTTTCAACTTTCACATTTTCCTTAGGTATCATGTCCTCAGTTAATAATGTATTAAATTTCATAATTTAGTCCTCCCTTATTTGCTACTGCAATGAAAATTCCTGTTTCAGTAAATTCACCTTTACTAGAATATCCTTTGCATTTTAAATTTGTATTTTCAATATTCACTATGTCAAACCCAGCTTCGTATAACCACTGTTCCAACTGCTGATTTGAAAAACCAAGCCATTCGTCAAACATCTCATCCTTTGCCCACTGTCCATTGTGCTCTAGTACATCTGATATTATTAAAGTCCCATCTTTTTTAATTATTCTATGCATCTCTTCAATTGCTTTTTTAGCATCCTTCACATGATGAAGAGCCATATTAATAAAGACCACATCTACAGATTCATCAAACAAAACCAAGTTGTCTATGGATGATTTTATTGGATATACATTGTTGAATTTTTTAGTTTCCATTAATTTTTTAGATTCTCTAAGCATATTTATAGATTGATCTATAGAAAATACAATACTTGCTTCTAAGGCCAGTGCCAAGGATAAAAATCCAGTGCCGCATCCAAGGTCGGCCACTACTTTATCTTTTATATTTACTTTAGATAATACCTCATACTTTAACCTTTCCTCAAAATATTCACTTCTTATTACATTCCAACTTTTAGCTATCTCGTTAAAATAATCTAACGAACCCATAACATCGCCTCCATTTAGTTTTTATGTTTAATCTTTGCATAACATACTAAAAAAATAGTGTTGTGGCTAAGACCTTTTTCAAAAATACAGATATATTTTTGACGTCAAAAAAGCCCGTCTCCTTTTATAGAGACGAAGCTATAAACTTCGCGGTCCCACCCTAATTAGATATAAAATCTCACTTAATTTCAAGCACAAAATGCTTTATCGCTTTAACGGGCGAGCCCGTAGTCCCCTACTATAATTTCGGGTCCATACTCCAAAGGGCACTTCATATATCTTTCGGTAGAAGCTTCTCAGCAGCGCTTCCTCTCTGTACCCGTGCAACATATTACTTTCCTTTTTCATTGTATATATTAGTATTCATATAGGAATAGTTATGTTTTTATTATATGCCATATTTTATTTTTGTCAACCCTAGTTTTCAACTTATTTTCAATTGTTAATTTATATATCCTTCTAACTTAGGCGGTGTCTAAATTATATCAACACGTTTTTTATATCACCATTCTCTATGCTTGTGAATATTATATATTGATATGATAATATGGAGTGTGATATTTATGCAAGGTACTATTAAAAATATTTTCCCTGGTGGCAATACTTCAAGAGGATTCTATTCCTTCTACAGGTATATACTAGGACAGGATGAAGCAAGAAGAATAATATGCATAAAAGGAGGCCCTGGAACAGGTAAATCCTCCTTAATGAAGAAAGTTGGTAAATACTTCAATGAGAAAGGCTATGACATAGAATACCATCACTGCTCTTCTGATAATAGCTCATTAGACGGATTAGTTATTAAAAGACTTAATGTAGCAATACTTGATGGAACTTCACCTCATGTAGTTGACCCCGTAAATCCAGGCGCCGTAGATGAAGTGCTAAACATGGGAGATTGTTGGGATGAGGAAGGCTTTAAGAAATATCGACATAAAATAATCGACATAAATAAAAAAGTTGGGAAAACTTTTAAAAGAGCCTATAGATTTTTTGGAGCAGCTAAATTAGTTTATGATGATTGGTATACCTATAATAATGAAGCCTTAAATATTAATAAGCTAAACCTACTAAAAGAAAATCTAAAAGAATCACTATTTACTACCTCGCCCTCTAATATAGGTTATGATAGGCATTTATTTGCTACAGCTTTTACTCCTAATGGTATTGTCACCTACATTGAAAACTTGTGCTCAGATTATAAGAACATTTATGTGTTAAAAGGTGGTCCTGGTACTGGAAAGTCAAATATATTGGAATTTTTATCTTCTGAAGCCCTAAGGCGTGGACACTATATAGAAATTTTCCACACACCCCTTATTCCTGAAAAAATCGAGCATATACTGATTCCTGACTTAAATGTTGCCATTTTAACCTCTAATGAAATAAATAATTTAGATATCCCAGGTACTATAATTGACATGAAAGACTGTTTAAATCTAAGTACCCTTGAGAGAAACAAAGTTGAAATGGAATATGATTCAACTGAGTTTTTCACACTTTTAAACAAAGGTTTAACTACAATAAAAGAAGCAAAAGCTCTACATGACGAACTTGAAACTTCCTTTATACCAAATATGGATTTTTCTAAAGTAGACGAAGTTTTGACAAAGCTTATTAAAAAGATAAATGGATATGAAGATGATTATTTAAATAATAAGTAAATTTAAAAAGAGCTGTGCTTGTACACAGCTCTTTGCAGTTAATACACATTAATATGCACTTAATCCACCTTTTAAGACGTGATTTACTATTTTAGTGATTTCGTGTTTTTCCTTATCCATTCTGTGACTTCCTTAAATCCTGTGTTTTCTGTGGATGAAACCCTCGCTACCAATGCGGTAGGGTTGAGAGCTCTCACCCCAGACATAAAGTATTCTTCATCAAAATTCACATAAGGTATAAGGTCCCATTTGTTTATGATAATAATATCAGCCTTTTCAAAAGCAAGAGGATATTTATATGGCTTATCGCTTCCTTCTGTAACCGTCACTATAAGCATTTTAATATCTTCACCAATGTTAAACTCTGCAGGGCAAACAAGATTTCCTATGTTTTCTATAAACATAACTCCTGGATTATCCATCTTGAATTCTTTTAAGACTGATGAAATAGTGGGAGCATCAAGATGACATGCTCCGTGTGTATTTATTTGTATTGTATCTATGCCAAGTGAGGTTAAAATTCTTGTGTCAATATCTGATTCTATATCCCCTTCCACCACATATGCTTTTAAATCATTAAGTTCTTTTATCATAGAAATTATAACGGAAGTTTTCCCTGCTCCCGGTGCTCCCATTACATTTATAGCAAATATGCCTGCTTGTTTTAGGGTATAATTTATTTTTTCTGCAATTATATTATTGTGATACAGAATAGATTCCATCACATCTATTTTTTTATTATCCATTTTTGACCTCCTCAATTTTATACTTCTATATATTCAACATAAAATTCTTTACCTATATCCGTAGGTTGTCCAATACCACCGCAGTAACTACAAATGAATGAAAAAGACCGTGTTTCAAAGAATTTATGACATTCTCTGCATTTAAGCCTCGGATGGATATGTTTCATACTTATTATTGCCCCCTCGCAAAGAGACCCCACTGAAATCTCATCAAAGTACATCTGAATAGATTCCCCTATGAACCCAGAATAGTCCCCTATTACAAGCCCTATTTTCAAAACCTTTAATGCACCATTGTCCCTTGCATTACATTCCGCAATACGTATTATTTCACAGGCTATAGAATACTCATGCATATAATTATCACCTTCTTAACTATTATTATGAGCCTCTTTTACTCCTACCTCTATGCTTCTGTATATTTATTTTTTATATGCAAACACTAGGCACATAAAAATAAACTTTAGCTAATATATAATAATATATTCTTTATTCCACTAAGATATACTAGCATTTCATTGGAGGCGCTTACATTGATGTTTTTTATAAAAAACTATACATTTGAAAATATAAAACATAAGCTTTTAGTATTATACCTACTGAATGTAACAGATATATTCTTTACTCTTTTACTCCTGTCTACAGGCTTATTTGTGGAGGCAAACCGCCTAATGATCAATGCAGTGCAAAGTGCATCTGCTAGTTTTATATTGAAAATTTTACTACCTGCAGTATTATTATTATACATATGCATTAGAATGAAAAAAGCAAATGAGACTCAGCTAAAACAATCTAACATTATTCTTAATATCATTACTGGAGTTTATATAATAATTAATATTTCTCATTTAATATGCTTTTTGTTATTTTGTTTATTTATAATATTTCCTATTTAATAAAAATATGCTTGAGTGTGATCCCAATGCAATTGGAAGAGTTTGCTTCCATATGTTATAATGATAAAAATGTATAAAATAAATTATACAAGGGGGTAAATAAATGAACAAATCAAAGGTATTTTTTACAAACTTAAGAACAAAACCGGGATGTAATCTATTAGATAAGCTTCAAAAACTTGTAGTAGATGCAGGTATGAAAAATATAGATTTTAAAGATCAATTTGTAGCTATAAAAATTCATTTTGGAGAGCCAGGTAACCTTTCATACATAAGGCCAAACTATGCTGCCAGTATTGTTAAACTTATTAAGGAGCTCGGTGGTAAGCCATTCCTTACTGATTCGAACACCTTATATGCTGGAAGAAGATCTAATGCTGTAGACCATATTGAATCAGCTATGGAAAATGGTTTCAATCCTATGTCTGTTGGATGTAACGTAATAATAGCGGATGGATTAAAGGGTGGAGATTATAGAGAAATTCCAATCAACCAAAAACATTGCAAAACTGCTAAAATAGGTGCAGCCATTGCCGATTCAGATATAATTATTTCTATGACTCACTTCAAAGGTCATGAAATGACCGGTTTTGGTGGAACACTCAAGAATTTAGGTATGGGCTGCGGTTCCGTTGGAGGAAAGCTTGAAATGCATTCTGCATCTAAGCCTTTTATGAAAAAAGATAACTGTGTAAGCTGTGGAATGTGCATTAAAAATTGCCTACATGAGGCAATTTCCTTTGATGAAAATAAAAAGGCAACCATAGATTATGACAAATGCGTAGGCTGTGGCCAATGTGTTGCAGTATGTCGTTTTAACTGCGCAACAGTAAAGTGGAATGAATCTGCTGATAGTGCTAATGAAAAAATTGCAGAATATACCTATGCTGTTATTAAAGATAAACCAAACTTTCATATTAGCTTTATTATGAATGTTTCCCCTAATTGTGATTGTTCTCCAGAAAACGATGTGGCAATTATTCCAGATATAGGTATGGCTGCTTCCTTTGATCCAGTAGCCTTAGATCAAGCCTGCGTTGATATGGTTAACAGTGCAACTGCATTAAATTCAACTGAGCTTTCAGATAGACATTACCATGAAGGCCAAGATAAATTTTCTCATATACATCCTGATACAAATTGGAAGGTTGGTCTAGCCCATGCAAAAGCTATTGGCATTGGCACTGACGAATATGAGCTAGTAATAGTTAAATAAAAAAAGCACATAAGAAAGAAGGAATATCGTGAAATTTGTACCATTAATATTTGTATTATTATTCAGTATAAGTCTAATTATATATGGGATTAAGAAACAAAATAAGTCAACTAAATATGCAGGTATTTTTTGTATAATTATAGTTGTTATTTCTAATTTAATAGATAATTTAAACTTTTAATAATAAGATTCATTTATATAAACATTATTTTCAAAATACAAATTTAGGAAATTATTATAACTTTCCTTTAGGAAGTATGAAATCCCTCCGGAGTGACTTGCAATAAGAAGCGAAATAACATTGAAATTTCATTTAGAAATTCTTCTTTTGCTAATATAAAATTCTCGTGAGCTTGCCAGGACGGCAAGCTAGCGAACCTGAGCCAGGAAGGCGAATGTGAGCGCCAGAGAATTTTATATTCGCAAAAAATTAGAATTTGTTAATGAGATTTCACGTTTCGAGCTCTTATTGCAAGGCTCGCAGGAGAACTTCCATACTTTTATATTTTAATATTCAACATTTCTAAGTGATAGCCCTTTTGATTTAGCCATTAAGCTATATTTTGACTCCGTTTCTTCAGTTAACAATGTTTCTATATCCTCTAACTCTAGTTTTCCTTCACCAATGTCTATAAGACTTGCTATAATAATCCTTTCCATATTCCACAAAAAATCATTTCCATTAATTTCTATTTCTATCATGCCGTTTTTTTCTGTTATGTCTATATAATTGATAGTTCTAACAGTGGATTTATTATCAGATGTGACCGTAGCAAACCCTTGAAAGTCATGAGTTCCAACTAAAGATTTTGCTGCAATTCTCATTTCATCTAAATTAAGTTTTACCTCACTATGATAAACATATTTTCTGTTAAATACATTTCTTAATTCATTATTATTTATTTTATACACATAAGTAATTGATCTTATGTTATATGCCACATGAAATCTTTCACTTGCTTCTACCATAGATTTCACTGCTATATCTTCTGGTAAAAACTCATATAGATAATCAAGCATTTCATCAATACTTAAATCACAATTAGTATGAAAGTTTGCCATATAATTTTCAGCATGTACCCCTACATCCGTTCGCGCACAACCTGAAAGTTCAATAGTCTCTCCCGCCATCTTAGATAATACACTTTGAATTTTACCTGCAACCGTTAAATCATTATCTTCTTGTTTTTGCCATCCTTTATATCTACTTCCATCATATTCTAGTATCATCTTTAAATTTTTCATATATATATCCGCCTTTAACTTATTTGATTATTCATAATTTAATTTTACCCAATGAACACTTTAATTATATCTTTCCTATTAAAATAAAGCTATTACATTTCAGATAAACTCCAAGATTTTATAATGTTGAAGATGAAAGCATGTAGGCATATGAAATTTATATTCGCAAAAGATTAGAATTTCTTAATGGAATTTCTTGTTTTGAGTTCGGTTGCAAGGCAGGCAGGAGAAATTTCATATACCCGTGTTTCATAAGGTCTTAATTTTATATTCACACTAGCATCGCAACCTTCCACCACATAGTTTGATAGCAATAGTTTAGCCTTTTCATAATGGATATGCTGAGGAAATTCAAATATTGGTTCATTTCCAAAGAAATTAACTATGATTAAGACAATCTCCCCCTCTAATTGTCTTAGATATGCATATATCTCCTCATGTTCTCTATTAATCTCCTCAAAGCTACCATATACCAGTACAGATCTATTCTTTCTTAAAGCTATCAATTTTTTATAATAGTTTAGTATTGAATTTGGGTCTTCTAGTTGTTCCTCCACATTAATTTTTCTATAGTTTGAATTAACTTTTATCCAGGGGTTACCAGTAGTAAACCCTGCATTTTCACTATTATTCCACTGCATTGGTGTTCTTGAGTTATCCCGTGACATATAGCGTAGTCCCTTTAGATAGTTTTCTTCACTTACTAACCCACCCTTAACTAAATCCTTGTGTTTATTAAACACAGCCACATCTCTATAATCTTCTAATTTAAAGTCCCAGGCATTGGTCATTCCTATTTCATCTCCATAATAAATAAATGGAGTTCCCTTTTGAGTCAGTTGTAGACAAGCTAACATTTTTGCAGATTCTTTTAAGTAGTTCTTCTCTTCTCCTAGTCTTGATATAGTCCTTGTAGTGTCATGGTTCGAGTAAAATAAAGGACACCAACCTTCTTCTTCAGGCTTTACTTGCCATCCACTCATATTTTCCTTTATATCTTTTATTAAGTTTATAGGTTGCCTTTCCCAATCGGTTTCCCCTTTGCCTACACTATGCATATCAAAATGAAAAGTAAAATCTAATTCACCTTTATCTTTGCCCGTATAAACATGGGCATTTTTATAATTTACTCCACCAGTTTCACCAATTACTACATGATACCCAGTATTAAATACATCTTTTCTTAATTCTTTTAAATAATCATGAACCTCTGGTAGATTTTGTATATATTCTATGCAATTGCCATATACATGACCTTCTTCTATTATTCCATCAGGAAAGGAATGATCTTTTCCGAGATGATTAATAGCATCCATTCTAAAGCCATCTACACCTTTTTCCATCCAGTACTTTATCATGTGTTTTATTTCTTCTCTTAATTTTTCATTTTTCCAATTTAAATCTGGTTGTTTTTTAGAAAAAATATGAAGATAATATTCTTCTGATATCTCATCATATTCCCAAGCGCTACCTCCAAAAAAAGATCCCCAATTGTTTGGAGGGTTGCCATTTGTACCTTTATTCCAAATGTAATAATCTCTATAATGATTGTCTTTACTCTTTCTACTCATTTGAAACCAAGGATGCTCATCAGAGGTGTGATTAATTACCAAATCCATCACTAACTTCATTTTTCTAGAATGAAGTCCTTTAACTAACTCATGAAAATCCGTAAGCGTCCCAAATTCATCCATTATGTCTCTAAAGTCACTGATATCATATCCATTGTCGTCATTAGGTGATTTATTTATAGGATTTAAATACAATATACCTACTCCTAAGTCTTTCAAATAGTCTAGTTTTTCTATTATCCCTTTTAAGTCACCTATTCCATTACCATTTGAATCCTTAAAACTTCTAACATATGCCTGATATGCCACTGCTTCTTTCCACCATTTTTTATCCATCGTTATCCCCCTCTTCAATTTTATTAGGTTTATGACTTATGCGTAATTCCTATTTCTATACACTGTTGGAGAAACCCCCACTATAGATTTGAAAGTTCTGCTGAAATGACTTTGGTCATAAAACCCCAATAAAATTCCAATATATAAAATACTTTCATCTGTACTGAGCAATAGATTTTTTGCCCTGTCTATTTTTATTTTTTGCACATATTTCATTACTGAAACACCCATCTTCTTTTTAAAGCAATCGCTTGCATAACCCACTGAAACATTTAAATCTCTAGCCAACTTATCAAGCGAAGAGTGATTTTCGATATTAACATGTATGTATTGAAGCATTTTATTAATCATGAAATTATCAGTGACTTCAATATCATTTATTAAAATATTAAAATATGCTGTGACCATACTAATTTCTAAAGCTTGTAACTCAGTTAAATCAGTAATACCTTGGATTTTATCATAGAATTTATTATATAGTGGATGCAGAGCGCTTTTTGATACACCATTTTTTATAATTTCCTTTGTGTATATGGCATTCCATATAATTAAATCATTTTTTTTATTATTAATGGAGTGTCCATTTTCTTTTTCCTGGATATGTTTTTCTTTTAGGGTGCCTAATACTTTTGGTATATTTTTTGATTCGATCAAAAAGGATATATCATTATTAAAAATATAAATATCAGATTCAAAGGTCTCTAGCATGTTTTCACCTCACTATTTTAATCATCACCTTTTAGATGCTGCAATATTAAAAAGACAACCTTTACGTCGTCTTTTTGTTATTACCTACATAATATACAAGTAGAAAGATCAGCTACACTTACCTCATTAATAGAAATTTTAGGCCCTTTACTTACACCCATTTTATTAACCTCATATTCATTGGCTAAAATTTTCCACTCATTATCATCCGGTAAAGTTACTTTTATCACTTCACAGTTAGAATTATGGATTATAATTAATTTACTGTAATCCGCTTTATATATGGAAGTTAATTCATAAGCTACAGAATTACAAGGCGATTCAAGAAATATCAATGATTTTCTTACTGACTTATCATTATCTAAAGTCATAACCTTTTGGCTTTTTCTTAAAGCAATTAAACCCTTAATATACTCATAAGTTTCCATGTATTCAGTTTTTCTACTCCATCCTATTTCATTAATAAAGTCACCAGAATTATAGCTATTATGATTCCCTTGTTTTGTCCTTAGTATTTCTGTTCCTCCTTGAATAAATGGAACTCCTTGAGATGTCAGAATTATTGACAATGCCAATCTACTCATTTTTTCTCTTTCCAAAGGAGTGTTATTAGGATTGCTTTTTTCAAATTTATCAAATAAGCATAAATTATCATGAGCACTTACATAGTTTATGCTTTCACCAGGCTCTTGTGTGAAACCATATATTTCCTTGTTATAATTAATGCTACCAACAATGCCCTTTTTAATTTCTATTTCAAAGCCTAATCCACCATTTACAAAGCCTACTTGGTTACCGTCATTATCCCCTTTTATTACATTCCTCATATCGTCATTAAATACAGCTACTTGCATACCCTTTTGACTTCCTTTTGTTACTCGTTTAGATAGCTCTAATGAAGAATATCCACCGTTCCATGGTTCACCATAGATAATAATATTCGGATTAATAATTTTCGCTTGCATCACAACTTCTTTCATTGTATCTATATCATGAAGAGCCATTAAATCAAATCTAAACCCATCTATCTTATATTCCTCAGCCCAGAACTTAATGCTATCTACTATAAATTTTGTCATCATCGGCTTCTCTGAAGCTGTTTCATTCCCACAACCTGAACCATTAGTATAGTTGCCGTTCTCATCCCTTCTATAATAATATCCAGGAACCAAAATGTCCATTGGTGAATTTTCTATAGTATAAGTGTGATTGTAGACAACATCCATGACTACACTTATACCATTTTCATGTAAAGATTGAATCATAGTTTTAAATTCTCTAATTCGTACACAACCATCATTCGGATCTGTAGCATAAGAACCCTCTGGAACATTATATAAATAAGGATCATAACCCCAATTATATTCACATTTAGTTTCATCAACACTTGCAAAATCATAAACAGGTAATAATTGAACATGAGTTATTCCTAAATCTTTAAGGTGGTCCAGCCCAGTAACTACCCCCTCAGAAGTTTTTGTGTTTCTTTCAGTAAATCCCAAATATTTTCCTTTATGTTCAATCCCAGAGTCCTTTGAAACTGAAAAATCTCTAACATGCATTTCATATATTATTGCCTCGGTTCTATTAATAGGTAAAGGTCTTTTATGAGATTCCCAATTAACGGGGTTTATAGAATTGAAATCAACAATCATACCCCTTTCACCATTAGCATTGGATCCCTTAGCATATAAATCTGGTGTTTCTTTTTCTACCCCAGCATTTGTTACTAAATAATTATAATACTTATTTTTAAAATCCCCCTGAAGTTTAAGCTCCCAAACGCCCGCATCACCTTTTGTCATAAGGTATTTTTGTTTTAAGTCATCTTTGAAATTTTCATAAACTATTACTGCGATTTTTTCTACTGTAGGTGCCCAAACTTTAAATGTTGTATAAAGAGGTGTATAAACTGCGCCTAAATCATTCTCATCATATGGTATTTTTTGATTTTCTAATATTTTTTTCATTATTAAATCTCTCCTTAAAGTCTTTATGAAATAGATCACCTTTAAAATAAATATTTGTTAAAATGTATTTTATTTATAATATGTAATTAATAACCAAAAATAACCCTAGAAATCTAGAGTTATTTAGTTGACTCTCTTTCAATTAATTTTGTATCAATAATATAATTGGTTATATATTCTTTCTCATTTTCCAATTTGTTTATTAATAGCTTAACTGCAAAATAACCTAATTCTTCAGAATTAATATCCACTGAAGATAGTGTAGGATTTCTGTAAGCAGTTAATGGTGTATTATTAAACCCAACAATTGAAATAGGTGTTTTGGACATTTCGCTTATAGCTTTTGATGCACCAAATGCAATTAAGTCGTCAGTAGTGACAACCGCTGTAGGGCTGGATTTATCTAAAATTCTTTTCATAGCATCATAACCACTAATTTCTGCAAACTCTGCTACTTGTACCATATTTTCTTCTACTTTTACTCCAATATTTTCCATAGCTTTTTTGTAACCTTCTAACCTATTTATAGTTACATTAAGCGTAGCTGGTCCTCCTATAAATGCAATTTTTCTCTCACCCTTTTGTATAAGATAATTAACAACACTATACATGGCATGAAAGTTATCATTATCAACCCATAAAAGTCCTTCTGTATCTTCTGGTTTGCCTATTACTACGAAAGGATAATCCGCTTCCTTTAAATAAGCGATGCATTTGTCATCCTTTTTTACAAAAGGCAAAATAATGCCGTCAACTCTTCCACTATTTATTAAACTTGCTATATACTCTACTTCTTGATCTTCATTACTACTGTAGGCATACATAATATAATATCCCTTTTTTTGAGCATAATGGCTTATGCCCCTCATAATTTGAATAAAAAATGGATTAACAAATAAATCTTCATCAGTGCTAGGTAAAATAAGTCCTATAGTTTTGGTTGTTTTACTAACTAAGCTCCTAGCTATTGCATTAGGATGATATTTAATTTCCTTCATTGCTTTATAAACTTTTTTCTTTGTTGCATCACTAATTGTAGGATTATCCGCAATAACTCTTGAAACTGTTGAGGGTGATACCTTTGCTAGCTTTGCTACTTCTCTTATAGTTATCGACATGAAAACTTCACTTCCTACTTTCTAAAAATATTTATGCTAATTATATTGTGAGACTTGATTTCTGCAAGTCCAGCTTGTTCAAGTTTTAAACATCATCTAAAATAACTAATTAGTATGTTAGTCTAGATGATATCTAATTATAAAAACTAACCTTTAGTAGCACCGGATGATAGTCCTTCTACAATATATTTTTGTAAATATACAAATAATAATGTAATTGGAATAGCAACTAGAATTGCACCCGCAGCAAACATTGTAAATTGAGTGTTTTGTTGTTTCTGAACCCATTCAAATAATCCCATAGCAAGCGTTTTCTTCTCACTGCTTTTTAATATTATTTGAGGAAATATAAAATCAAACCAAGGTGCCATAAAGTTTGTAAGTGCAACTAATGTAATTATTGGCTTTGCTAAAGGTAATATTACTTTTACGAAAATAGTCATATTTGAAGCTCCATCTATTTTTGCAGCTTCATCTAAGCTTTTAGGAATACCATCGAAAAAGCCCTTGCATAACCAAGTATTATATGGTATTTGTCCACCCACATACACAAGAATTAACCCCCAATGACTATTTAATAATCCTAACTTACTTATTAGAATAAATGTAGCAGCCATAGCTAAGAATGCAGGAAACATTTGCAAAATCATCATTGCCATAAGTCCTTGCCTTCTACCCTTAAATTTAAATCTAGAAAATGCATAGGCAGAAAGTGTTGTTAGTATAACTGACAAAAACATATTAATTGTAGCAATTTTTAATGTATTCATATACCATTTTGGAAAATCAGTTTGTGTAAACAACTCTTTATAATGGATTAATGTTGGGTTTTTAGGAATTATAGAAGAACTAAATAAACTTGTACCGCTATTGAATGAGGACATAACAATCCAAATTACAGGTGTCACTGTTACTATACATAGTAACACCAATAGAGCATATACTAATATTTTTCGAATTAAACTAGATAAATTCATTTTTTTATTCATTACATCATATCCTCCTCTTTGAAGGCTTTGGTTTTACTAAACGTAAATGCTGAAATACTTGCAACAAAAATAAATATTATAATGGTAACTACAGCTGCCATATGGAATTGATTCTGATCCTTTGTCATCTTATAAATCCAGGAAATTAAAATATCAGTATCTCCTGCATATTGCATGTTTCCATTAATTGGATTACCATCTGTTAACAAATAAATCATTCCAAAGTTATTAAAATTATAAGCAAAAGTCATTGTCAATAGTGGCAATGTTTGAAAAAGCACTAAAGGCAATGTGATTTTAGAAAACTGTTGCCACTTAGTTGCGCCATCAATTTCAGAAGCTTCATATAGAGACTTGTCTATATTAGTAAGTATTCCTGACATAAGTGCCATAAAATAAGGTGCTCCTAACCAAACGGCTATTATTAGAACCATTATTTTCGCAAGTAGTGGGTCTGAAAAAAAAGGCATTTTTTTTATTCCAAAGGAAGCTAGCATATTATTTACTGGGCCAGGTCCACTAAATGCTAATCTCATTATAAGTAAGGATATAAATCCTGGTATAGCATAAGGCAAAAGAAAAATTGTTCTAAAAAACTTTTTAAATCTTATTCCCTTAACATTAGTTATTAGTGCTAAGAACAAGCCTACAAAAAAGGTACTAGCAGTGGTTACTACAGCAAATATAATTGTCCAAATTCCTACTCTTAGAAGAGTACTGCTCCACATTTTCATATTTACTAATTGTTTAAAATTATCAAATCCTACCCAATCAACTAAGTTCCTTGGTGGCAAATGATTAGGACTTGAATAGTTAGTAAATGCTATTGCTATGGTGGACAGAATAGGAACTACAATAAAAAATGCAATAAACAAAAATCCAGGTGTTAGCATGATATGAGGAAAATATTTTTCCCACACATAACTCAAAAATTCTTTTGTATTTAGTGGTTTATTGCCTTTTTCTATGTTTTCACCTGCTCGTTTTGCATCATAGATATTAAGTATGTATACTGAAATTACAAGAAATAAAACAACAACAGCTATAAGCCCTTCAATCAATAAGAAAATAGAATGATCTCCTGTTGCTAGCCCATTTACAAATTTCAGACCAGAATCTCCTAGTGAAATTAGACCATTTATTGATGTTGAAAAATATCTTATATTAAATATAGCTACTATTTCTATAATTGCAAACATAATTCCTTTGAATATTTCTTTGTTATATATTTGTCCAAGGCCCATAAAGAGCACAGAGAAAAGAGTTGATTTTTTTGATTTTCTCATTTCATACCTCCTAAATCGGATAGAATTTTATTTAAAATTAGTCATTTGCTATATAGCAAATGACTAATTTCTATTTACAACTAATTATTTTTGAGCTGCTATTGCGTCTCTTACAGTTTTAGCTGCAGTTTTAAGTGCTTTTTCAGGAGCAACTCCGTCATTCCACATTGATGAAAATGCTGCTCCGTATGGAGTCCAAACAAGTCCCATTTGAGGAATTGATGGCATTGGTACAGAATATTTTATTTGCTCTAAAAATGGTGCAACCATTGGATTGCCTTTGATTTTAGCGTTTTCCATTAGTTTTGTTACTGGTGGTATTTGTTTAGTTAATTCATATCTTTTTAATAACATTTCATCCGATGTTGCTAAACTAGCGAACATTTGAGCTGCTATTGGATATTTTGAATAAGCACTAACAAATAATGTTTTTACTCCTGATAAACTTGATTGTTGTTTTCCATCAGTTAATTTAGGTAATGGTGCTACACCAAATTTAACTTTAGATTTTTCGCAACCTGATACTGCCCATGGTCCATCTATCATAGCTCCTATTTTTCCTTCATTAAATAAACCTTCCATAATAATAGCAGATGAATCTGCTGCATTAATTGGCAAAACTTTTTTCAAGTCCATCAAAGATTTTGCTCCTTCAATTGCTCCAGGTGAATCAATACCTACGTCAGTTTTATCAGTTCCATTTTTAAAAATATAACCGCCGCCTCCTGCTATAAAACTATGAGAGAAGTAAGCATTTCCAACATCCCACATAAATGCAAATTTATTTGATTTTGCATTGTTAAACGTTTTAGCTTTTGCGATTATCTCTTCATAAGTTTTTGGTGCTGTTGGGAATACATCTTTATTGTAAAACAATCCATAAGTTTCTATTGCTGTTGGGTATCCGTAAACCTTACCCTCATATGATACTGCATCTACGGCTGATTTTAAATAGTCCTTCTTAACTCTTTCTGCAAATAGGCTATTTTCTAAAATTAAACCTGATGATACAAGTTCTCCAGTGTGATCATGTGGTGCATCAAATACATCAGCACCTACTCCAGCTGGTCCATCTGTAGCCATTTTGCCTTTAGCATCAACAGCTCCTACTTCTTCGTATGTAACTTTTACTCCGTATTTCTTTTCAAACTCAGTACCAATAACTTTCATATATTCTGTTTCAACACCTTTAGCAGTCCAAACTACTAGTTTAGCTCCTGATTCAGGTTTCGCTTCAGTTGTAACTCCTTCTTTAGCTGCTGGTGCTTTTTCTGCTACTTTTTTAGTGCCACATGCCGCTAATGATACAGTACATGTTAAAGCTAATAATAGACTTAATACTTTTCTTTTCATATTTAATCCCCCTAAAATAGTATTCTTGTAACGTCATTGCAAATCCTTGCAAGCGTTTGCATGATTTAATTATAAACCGAATTTTCTCAACTGTCAAACACTATTATAGTTAAATTTCATTTATTTAAATATAGTCATTTTTCTTATATTATTATTAAATATCTATAAAATCACTTAGAAACAGTATAATCTTTAGTTTAACGTCTCTCAATTACAAATTTAATTTACTTCTATTATAATAATGTTCTCATGAAATAGAAATTATTTTGTGCAAACGCATTCACAAAATATACAGTTACCCTGATAATTCCCTTTGTATATATAGAATTCCAAATAATCAACTCACTTTTCTTATTATTCTATGCCTTTAACATTTTTTTAAATTTCGGTCAATAACTACAAATAAAATCGCATAGTGTATATACATATTTTACGAAGTATATACAATTACCACTAAATGCTTATGCTATAATTGCTTCATAAATATACTAGGGCATACAAAAAATATCTATGACAACTTCCACTGTTTATTTTTATCATATGCCTTGGTTAAACATAAAAGTGAGGTAGATTAAAATGAATAAACATGCAATATACCATATTACTGAAACACCCTATGCCTATGGCAAAGATTTAAACACCCTAGTGCTTCGTTTAAGAACCGCAAAAAACGATGTTAAAAAGTGTAATTTACATTATAAAGATAGATATAACTGGGATAACCCATATGATGTTAAAGAAATGAAAATTACAGCTCAAGCTGACTTGTTTGATTATTTTGAAACAGAAGTATCTGTAGAGAGAAACAGATATAGATATTACTTTGAGCTAATTGATTGGAATAATAACATAATATATTTTGATGAAAGAGGCTTTAGAGATAGGGCTCCAACTCTAAAAGAGTTCACAGCTTTTCAATTTGCCTATTTAGCACAGGGAGATATATATGAACAAGCTACTTGGCTGCAAGAATCAGTTGTATATCAAATTTTTCCAGATCGTTTTTACAATGGGAACAAGTGTATTGACCCTAAAAACACTTCCCCCTGGGGCACCTCAGTAAAAGTCGAATCTATGTTTGGTGGAGATCTTCAAGGAATTATTAATAAGTTAGACTATTTAGAAGAATTAGGTGTTGATTTAATTTACTTAACTCCGATATTCAAATCTTCCTCAAACCATAAATATAATACAGCAGATTATTATGACATAGACCCTCAGTTTGGAACTTTAGATACAGCAAAAGAGTTAATAAAAAAATGTCATGAAAAAGGAATGAAAATTATTTTTGATGCTGTATTCAATCATTCTGGAAGCGACTTTTTTGCCTTTCAAGATTTACTAGAAAAGCAAGAAGCTTCAACCTATAAGGAGTGGTATTTTATAGATAGTTACCCGGTTACTACTGATAAGGTGAACTACTATACTTTTGCTAATGACGTAAGCAGCATGCCTAAATTAAATACTCATAATAAAGAGGCAAGAGAGTATTTATTAAAGGTGGGAGAATATTGGGTAAAAGAAATAGGAATTGATGGTTGGAGACTGGATGTTTGCGATGAAGTTGACCATGATTTTTGGAGGGCCTTTAATAAAGTAGTTAAATCCGCTAACAAAGATGCTGTTATTGTTGGAGAAATAATGCATGAAGCAAATTCCTTCTTAAAAGGAGATCAGATGGACAGCATAATGAACTATCCTTTTAAATCTGCCTTAGTGGATTTCTTCGCAAATAGAAGCATTCCTGTAGAAAAATTTGAGGACATACTATCCTCTAATAGGACTCTTTACATGGACAGTATCACAAGGCAACTCTGGAATCTAATGGGTAGCCATGATACTAAGAGATTTTTAACTGAATGTGAGAACAATGTAGACAGAATGAAGCTTGCAATTGCCTTCCAATTTTGCTACCAAGGAGTTCCATATATTTATTATGGAGATGAAATAGGTCTTAATGGTGGTGAGGATCCTCAGTGTAGAAAATGCATGATTTGGGACGCCGAAAAACAAAACAAAGAATTATTAAACCACTACAAGACTATGATATCTCTTAGGAAAAATAATAAAGCTTTAATTTATGGAGATTACAAAAGACTTTATTGCAAAGATAACGTATTGGTTTTCCAAAGAAGTTATGAAGATGAAACCCTATTAATTGCTATTAACAATAGTGACGAGGAGTATACTGTTAAGTTGTCTTTAGACAACACTGCTATAGATGTTTTCACTTCACAGAAAGTAAAATTAAACAATGGATTAATATTAGAACCTATGAAATTCGAAATATTAAAATTATAGCAACAAAAAAGCGGGGCAGTCATTGATAAAGGCATGCCCCTTTTTATCTTTAAGCTGTAAGAAATTTTGATAGGAGGATTTATAAATGAAAATTGATTCACATGTACACATAGGTAAAATTATTAATTTTAATATGCAAGAGGAAACAGTTTTGGCATCAATGAAGAAATATAAAATAGACTTTTCCTTAGTATCTAATGTTGAAGCTGCAGAGGTTGGACATGATCTAAAGCCCATTCCTAAGAAAAATCAATTTGGACAAATAGAAAAAAATTCTTAATATATTGGCTCATGGTGATTCCCAGAAAAACCATCCACCATTACATCCATCCTATCCTCAGTGTCCTCTTTTATGTCTACAGGTTTTAGTTTTTTTACCGTGCCAAATGGCTGTCCTAATGAAAGTTTATCACCACGTCCTGAAATAACCCACAAGGTTTTATAGCATTTTGGCGTTACCCCTAGGTTCACTTCACCCTTTCCATCTGTAAAATATATTAGTATGTTTGTATCAGTATTATTCACATAATTAAAAACCGGTGTAAATTTTGTACCACCACCGCCAGTACTGCTTCGCTGGCGTACATTATTAATGGATTTCACCTTGTATACTTGTCTTATTTCTGTATCACATTCAATCAGTGTTATTTCATGTTTATAAGTTTTTACAATATTAAAAACCTCTTTTATTGCTCCATGAAATTCCTCATCACTAATACTTCCACTTATATCTATAGCCAATGTAATTCTAGCTGTATGCCCTCTAAGTTCTCCTCTTAAATCTAATCTATTGGGTTGGCGTCTACTTCTTCTTGTAATAGTCTTCTTTTTGTCACCTTCTAGTGTTCCCATCATTTTTTTTAGATACATATTCCAAGGAATTTCACCTTTTTTCCCTGTAAGGCCCTTAATCATACCTTCCAAATAAAGAGGAACTGCGCCCTTCTCTGCAAACGTTACAAATTTCTCGGTAAAATTTTTAAGAGTCTCCTCATCTATTTCTGTGGATTCTTCCCACAAATCATGAGTTTTAGAAGCATCATATTCTTTTTTTATCTGCTCGTACTTAGACTCATCTTCCTTACTTTCATCTTTTTCCTCTAATAAATTTAGAGCCATTTGAATTTTATCCGCATAATACTCCATAATCATATAGGGTTGCATCTTTAAACTATACTTAAAATTTATACTATCTAAAGTTGTAGCAAAGTGTGGAAGATCCTTTAGATGCTGATTAACTACTATATCCATTGCCATATTAATAGCCAAGCTACTATATTTTGTTTTAAGTATTTTTGCACGATTTAGATGAAATGATAATATATGATAAATCTCATGTTTAATAGTGCTTTTCATCTGATCCCCTGTAAGATTCAAAAAAATATAGGGATTAAAATAAATTACATATTTAGACAATTTAAAATTTACAGCTGTAGGCGAAGTTATATCATATTTTATCTCTCTAGACATTTGAAGCAGAAAATAACCATAGAAGTTTTCATTGTCTTCTATGAGCATAAAATCAACCATGGTGACAAGTTTCAAAAAATCTTCATTAAAATCTTTTGGCATGTCTTCAATTGCTTTTACATTAGAGATTTCGTCGTAAAGTGAGTTTTTAAGACTTTCAAATACTTTTCCCATAATATCACCTAGCCTTTTATCTCATTATAGGCCTTAAAATACATTTCAACGAAAGCTTCATTTTCCAAGCATAACTTATAAACATTATTATAACTCTCTTTAACATCTTTCATAATCCCTACCCCTAGGTCCACAGGATATAACCCCAAAAATTCTACAAATCTTATTATATCGCTATTTAAAATTTCTTTTCTATCTAAGTTATGCAATATATTCTTTGCTATAAGATATAATCTTGTGTGGCTTTCTTTTTTTACTTTCGCTATAACTTCTTGTGTCAATTCTGAAGGATTAAACACCTCTTCATAAGAAATTAAAGGTTTATTATTCTCCTGTTCAAACGCCATAAACTCATGAGCAATTCTATCACCTAAATTACCTTTTAGAATATTTAAAAATACTCTTTTAGGAATCTTATCTTTATTTGTTTTGTAAATCCTATAGCTCTTAGAAACCCTTTCAAAGCTTCTAGGAGTTGCTTTTATCTGCTCATCCTTTAGTGTACTTTGTAAATATTCTGGGAAAGTAGATATAAACTCTATAACCTTTTGCTCTATTGTATTTTCAATAGCCCAGGTCAGCCAAGCTTTTGAATCGCTTTCCATATAAAGCCAAACAAATCTATTTTCTTGTGCTGCATCCATATCAACTACTTGATAATCAACATCATCTCCATATTTACTAGAAGGATTCATTGCAGCTAATATTTTTACTTTATCATGAAGCTTATACCCATTTATATCTCTGTTTAGTATAAGATTCATAAGTTCTTGTTGCACAGTATGCTCACAACGGTTTATTTCATCAATAAATAAAAACACTTCTTTGCCATCATCTATCAAACTGTCTATTTCCTGCAGCTTTGTGTGAACTGCATAAACAGTATTTTTTTTACTAATAGCCCTACCGCTATCATCCTTAAAACTATAGTTCTCAACTGTTGGGAGACCGCCTATTTCCCCTTCTTTTAAAAGGTTTCCATCTATAGTAACTAGGCTCCAACCTTTCTTTCTTGCTAGCTCTTTCGCTAGGGCAGTTTTTCCTATACCGCTTTCTCCTACAATTATTGGTACTTCATCCGTTTCTATAACAAGTTCCGCGCTTTGCAGCGTATCTTTAAAATTCATAATTTATCTCCTCTTAAATCATCTTCAGTTTTTCATCAACTGCTATTTTTTTGCAGGTTTTACTTCCATATTTATAAATAAAAATGGTTTTATCCAATGATATATTCCCATATTTTTCATTTATACTTTCACAGTTCATAAAATCCCTTACATATTTTTCTGATATATCTTCTTTAGATAAGGCCTCTCTAAAAGTCATCTCTACAACATCTCTTGGCAAGTCATTAATAAAATATTTTATTACCAGAGAGTTGTGTTTTAAGAACAATATTTTTTTATTTTCATCTATATTTGAAATGAACTTTATAGCAGCTTCATTTTCCGTAATGGCCAATATCTCCGCCTTTGTAGTTGCATTTTCTATATATCTTAAAGTCTCATAATTTTTTTCTATAGCTAAAAGTTGTATTTTTTCAATTGGATTGTCTATAAATCTTATAGAGTCATAATCTCTCTCTATAGCCAATTTTTGTAATTCAACACTGGGATTTTTAGCATATTTTATTGCATACCCCTTTTGCGAAATAGCAAGCTTTATTAATTCTTCACAAGGGTTTTGAATAAAGTCTAAAGCATTCCAGATTTTTGACACAACATATTTTTGCATATCATAGGTTGGATTTTCTATAAACTCAATGGCCATACAATTATTTTTTATTGCCATGTCTTGCATCTCTTTTGTAGGATTTTTTATATAACGTATCATTATCCCATCTTTTTTTATAGCCCTAATTTTCATTTCTTCACTAAGCTCTTTAATATTTTTTATAATAATTGGGTTACTATCTATCATTTGAAGAATTTTATCATCTGTCATAAAACTTCACCTCTATACTAGGCATATTCAAAAAGCAACTATTCATTAATCTAGTATTTTTTTATAACTGCCTTATTAATTTAATACAATTATACCATAAAAAAGAAAAGTATAAATAGTTGTTAACCGTCCCCAACTATTTTCGTCCCCACTATTTCATATTTTACAATTTTAATATAATTTTAATATTTTTTTGTAAACTAAAAAAAGAGATATTTCTATCTCTTTTATAAACGAACCAAAATTTTAAAATTTATAATCCAAGGTACCGTTGCCCCAATTTTTGCACCTATCTTTATGATAGGTGGGTGTCCTCAGAGATGTTTAGCAGTCCTTGCCACTTAAATATTGGTCTTATAGGCCTAATATGCATCTAGATCTTGAACTCCCGTATTAATACTGTAGGTTGAAAATAAGAGCTTCACGAATATCCCAGAAATATAGATTTATATAAAATTTTTAAGTAAGTTTAGTTACTATCTATTAATTTTATTATATCAGAATTAAAATAAAATTCAATAGTAAATTAAGGTTTTTATAAAAAAATTTATTGATAATATGATATAAAATATAATACATTCTCACTTATTCTTTATTTTATTAAATGCTATGCAATAATACCTTGTTTTTTTAAGCATGTTTTCGAATATTCATTTGATGGTAGGGTCTCAAACTCTTTTTGCATTTTCTTCATAGTTTTTAATATAACAACATCAGCAATATTCATGCCTTCTGAAGATAAAACTCCTAAATTCATAATTGTATCTTCTGCAGTTTCTGCCACAATTCCATTTCTTGCCGGTACAATAGAACCATTTATAGCCAAAACTGCGGACTGCACAGCAACTGATGCAGATGTGGAAAGTTTTAATGCACATCCTTCTTTTGCACCATCACATATCATACCGCTTGTATTTGCAAGGGTGTTCTTTATAACGCCATCTATTTGCTCTTCACTCGCACCCATTAACCATGCTATAGCTACCCCTGAACCAGTTCCAGCTGCAACACCACAAGCACAAAGCGCTGATAATCTTCCTATATAATGTTTTATATAGCTATTCATAATATGACTTATTGCAACTGCTTTAGCCAGTTTTTCATCAGTCACATTAAATTTATTTTTGTACGCTACTAATGGTAAAATCGCTGTAAGCCCATTATTTCCACTTCCGTTACTACTCATAACAGATAAATTTATTCCGGACATTCTAGCATCGCTAGCAGCTGCAGTTAGCATCATTGAAGAAGTCATTAAGTCCTCACAAAGAACCCCTTGCTCCATACCTTTCTTAAGACTAAATCCAACTCCCATGCCCATTTTTTCTTTAAGTCCAATTTTAGCTATAGCCTCATTCATCACTACTCCATCTAACATAAAAGCAATATCTTCATGAGGAATTTTCTCAATTTCCTTTATAATTTCTCTTATTTTTAAACCATATAAAATATTTTTTCCCACATTGCTTTTTTTATCTTCTTTTCTTAAATCTAAAAGGACTTCTCCTAGTCTTTCAATATAAACAAATCTATTATGTTTTCCGCTTATGATCACACTACAATTGCCTTTGTCTGTCACAAGATTTACTTCTACATAAATCTTGTCTTCAGTATCTTTAATGTCCAATGATACTTTTCCACTATGCAAAAGTTCTTTCGCAAGTTGTACTTGCCTTTCATTAATTCCTTCAAGTACTCTTAAATCCTTTTCACTTTCTCCACCAATAAACCCAAGGGCCGCTGCGATATGAAGCCCAACTTCCTTTGTATTTGGTATACCAACTGATAATCCATTTTTATATATGTTAGGACTAACAAAAACTTCTGCACTCTCTATATAATTAAAGGTCATTAATTCTTTAGCCTTTGCACAAGCAAGCGCAACAGCTACTGGCTCAGTACATCCCATGGCAGGAACTACTTCTTCTTTCAGTGTTTCAACTATAAGATTTCTTAATTTCATAAAATCACTCCCTCTATGTATTAGCCTACTGTAGGCTATAGTACTATGCATTCCAATAAGATCCATCAAATATACCAAAAACTTATGTGTTTCTTATGAATGTTCTTTTTTTGCAGATGCCTAATACATATTAAAGCAATATTCATGCCAAAAAAATAATACTTGGAATAGCCCTTTCAATATTGTTTTTCTCATAATGATAAAATCTAAGTAAAAACAGTATCAAAATGAGATTTATTTCTCATTTTGATACTGTTCTATTTTATATTCTTTTAATTTTCTATATAGTGTTGCTCTGCTTAATTCTAAAGCCTCCGCTGCCTTTGTAATCGCTTGTTTGCTATGTCCAAAATGTTCTAAAGCTTTTAAGATTTCTTTTTTCTCTAATTCCTTAATAGGTATAATCCCTATATTTTGATTGATTTCTAAAGTAGCTGGTGAAACTTTCAACCGCTTAGGCAAATCGTCACATTTTATAACTGAACTACCACACATATTTACCGCATATTCTATGGTGTTTTCCAGTTCACGTACGTTCCCTGGCCATTGGCAGTTCACAAAAATATCTAATACCGCATCCTCTATTTTACTTATATGCTTTTCTAGCTTAAGGTTGCATTTTTCCAAAAGATAATCCACAAGAACCACTATATCATCTTTTCGTTCCCTTAATGGAGGTATATTAAGTGGAATTACATTCAATCTATAAAACAAATCTTGCCTAAACTCTCCTTCCAATACTTTTTTTTCTAAATCTTTATTTGTAGCTGCAATAATTCTTACATCTATAGGAATGGATTCTTTTCCGCCAATCTTTTCAATAACATATTCCTGCACTACCCTTAAAAGTTTAGTTTGAAGATGAATAGGCATATCTCCAATTTCATCCAAAAATATAGTTCCCTTATTTGCCAGTTCAAATTTCCCTGCCTTGCCTCCTCTTCTCGCTCCTGTAAATGCTCCATCTTCATATCCAAAAAGCTCACTTTCTAGTAATCCTTCTGGAATAGCTGCGCAATTTATTGGAATAAAAGGCCCCTTAGCTCTAGCACTATAAAAGTGAACAGCCCTTGCAAATAATTCTTTTCCCGTTCCACTTTCTCCCTGAATAAGTACTGTAGAAGTAGATTTAGAAGCTTTTTTGGCTTCTATTTTAACCTGCTCTAAACAAGAACTACTACCTATAATACTGTCAAAAGAAGTAACTATAGTCCCTGTAGTCATGCGGTTTACTGTTTTTAACAAATCAGAAATATTACTAAAAGAACATACGATGCCAAAGCTTTTATCACCAATACTAATAGGCTTTGCATCAAAAACGCCTCTAAAATGGTGGTCATTCCTATTATAAGTGAATTCTTTGTTTTTTAAATTCTTATGTTCATCAATAAGCAGATCAAAATCTAGACTACCGATAATTTTTTTTATATTGGTATTTAAAATTTGATTTCCCTGGAGCTTAAAAAGCTCCGCTGCTTTAGTATTATAATGAAGAATATTTCCTGCGTGATCCGCTGCTATAATTCCTCTATCTACAGCATCAAGAACTATCTCAAGTTCACTTACTAAAAGCTTTATTTGCTCTGTATTTTCCTGTTCTAATAGCTTTGATGATATTAAGTCCGCCATTCTATTTAAAAAATTCATTAGGTTTTCTTTATTGTTAATAATAGCATCCCGTTGCTCTTCTTCAAACGCAATAAGCCCAATTACTCCAACAGTGTCCTTTCCTACATGAATTGGACAACAGACCTCTGCAAATTCCTCACAATTGTGTGCATTCTCACATTCTAAGCATGTAAAATGTTGCCCTGGATTTTCAATAATAAAACTTTCTCCACGAGTTAAAGAAAAACCAAAAGCAGATTTTTCATTTACTTTTTCACCAATACAATTTCTATATCTTCCAGTACCTGCTATTCTATTATAATTATTATCTACAACAGTCACATCTACCCTTATGACACTTGATATTGCCTCAGAAATTTTCTGAACATTTGAAACAATTTTTATCAAATCCATCTTTATCATCCTTTTGCTTTTTACTTAGATTCACACTCATTATATATCTGCTGCCACCCACGTGGCAAGTGGCAAGTTTCTTGCCATGCCCAGAGCTGGGGAGATCTGGGGACAGTTAACAACTAATTAAATTATTTCATTTAAAAGCCGGGGACAGTTAACAACCAATTAAACTATTTCATTTAAATTTTCTAGAATTAATACAAATTATAAATTTGGACACAATATTATTGAAGGAAGGTGTTGTTTCCATGAATGAGGGACTAATAGTACTAGTGAGAGGAGTAATCGGGTTTTTTACCTTATTGATATTTACCCGTATTCTCGGCAAGCAGCAGGTCAGTCAACTGACTTTTTTTGATTATGTAGTTGGTATAACTATAGGCTCTACCGCCTCCTCTCTAACTACAGATTTAACTAGTAGAGCTTGGCCTCATTGGGTAGGCCTGTTTACTTGGACTGCTTTATGTTTAATTTTACAATTAATAACCCTTAAATCAAAAACTGCTGAAAAGTACCTAGATGGACAGGCAACCATTGTTATTATAAACGGAAAAATACTTGAAGAATCCATGAAAAAATTTCGATACACCATAGGCGACCTTCTATCACAGTTAAGAGATAAAGGTATTTTCGACTTAGAGCAAGTGGCTTACGCAATCCTGGAAAAAGACGGTCAACTATCCATCTTAAAAAAGCCTGAATGTGATCCAGTTACCCCAAGGGATTTAAATATTAAAACTTCCGCTGCTAGTATTGATTTTGAAGTAATTTATGATGGATCTATTGTGCCAGATAACTTAGAAAGCATACATCGGAGTGAAAAGTGGCTAATGACTAAATTAAAAAAGAAAGGTATAAGTGATGCTTCTCAAGTGTTCTTAGCTACCTACAATGCAACCAGTGGCTTACATATAGATCTTTATGATGATCATATGAAAGATAATAATAAATAAAGTATAAAGGAGTAAATTAAAGTTATGAAAAAATTTATATCCTATTCTATACCAATAGTTACTTTAGCAATATTTGTATTATTAATGTTAGGCAGTAATTATTTTAAAAAACCTCACAATTCCTCAGAAGATGTGGTTGCTCTTGTAGAATTATCTATAGAACATGCAAAAGTTGAAAAATGGGATATGCTTCAGCAAGATATCGCAAGTATAGACTTTGCCTGGAAAAAAATAATACCTCGCATTCAATTTAGTGTTGAGCGGGATGAAATATATAATATAAGTTTAAATATAGCTAGACTTCACGGCTCCATAACCGCTGAAGATAAACCCAGCACTCTAATAGAATTAAATGAGATTGTTGAAAATTGGGAGGAACTAACGCGATAGTTTATACTGTTCTTTTAAATCAAAAGATTTTTTCTTATATTATGCTATAACTAAAAGTATATATTGCTAGCATAATATAAGAAAAAAAGAGTTTGTTTTGAAAATAAACATTATACTTTCTATATCCCAATCCTTTTAAGAGAATCTTTTATAGTCGCAAATACAAAAATCAATTGATATTTTATACAAAATTTGATACTATTTGTAATGTAACATTCTTATTTAGGAAGTGATAATATGCGCATTGGATTCAATAATTATGAAAAGGACACAAAACTCTGTGCAAAGTCTGTAAGTATGGCTTGGGCGAGTTTGCACAGAGACATAGATCTCGCCTTTAATAATTAAAACTCATACATGTACAGGCTTTGTTTCCTTATTAAAATATAATTTTAAGGAGATGAGCTTTGTGAATTATGTAAATGCTGGAGTAATTTTACCTGATAATTTAGTTGTTGAAATTCAAAAGTACATTCAAGGTGGATATTTATATGTTCCATCTCAAGGTCAAACAAGAAAAAAGTGGGGAGAAAATTCAGGAAATCGAGATTTTATAAAAAACAGAAATCAAGATATATGTGTAAGGCATAAAAAAGGGTATACAATCAAAGTTTTAGCTAAGGAATTTTTCCTCTCAATTGATAGTATTAAAAAAATTGTATATACAAAAGGTTCGTAGATTAAAAGCTACTGCTCTCACATTGGGGGTGGTAGCTTTTATTGTGTAAAAAACAATGCAGAAAAGTTCTTCCCCTTTTGCTTCATAGGGTACTAAGTTAAAATTATCGTATATAGTAATTCTTCAAACACTATAATTTTATAAAATATATAAACAGAAGGTGAAGTTTAATGAGTATTAATTATAAAATAAATGAATATTTAGATGCGTATACTAAGCTATGGCCATTTAGTGGGGCCATTTTAGTAGTAAATAATGGACAAGTTATATTTAATAAAAGCTATGGTATGGCAAGCATAGAACACGGCGCTGCAAATACAACAAAAACAAAGTATAAAATTGCTTCTCTTACAAAACAGATTACCTGTATGGGCATTATGATCCTAAAGGAAAGAGGACTACTTAATGTTTACGATAGCCTGAAAAAGTTTTTTCCTGATTATCCAGAACTTGATGAAAGAATAACAATTCATCATTTAATGACACATACCTCTGGCCTTTGTAGTGATTTTTCAGTAGTTGACCCCTATCTTATGCTTGGGAAACGCTTATATACGCATAAGGAAGTATTTTACCTTTTTAAAGATATGCCTCTGGAATTCCAACCAGGTGAAGGTTGGAGCTATTGCTATTTTGGGTATTATTTACTTGGTGTTATAATTGAACGAGTTTCAGGAAAGTCTTATATTGAATTTTTAAAAGATAATATTTTCAAGCCTTTAGGAATGAATAATACTGGTCTTGATGACTACATTTAGATTCTTCCTAATAAAGCAAGTGGATATTATGTAAGTATGGAAAAGTTAATATGCAGCGAAATAGATACAATGAGTGTTTTTTCAGCAGGAGCCATCTATTCTACTGTAGAAGACATGCTCTTGTGGGATCAATCCCTATACAGTGAAAAACTTGTATCAAAAGACACAATGAATGAGATTTTCACACCCTACAAAGAAAACTATGGGTACGGCTGGATGATAGATAAAAACCACAATCGTAAAAGGGTTCACCATAGTGGTGGTGGGAGCGGCTTTAGCCACCAATTCCATAGATATATAGATGATAAAGTTACCATTCTTGTATTGAGTAATTATGGATTTTCCAATTCATTTAATATTAATGAAAACATTGCAAAAATAGTTTTTGATGAGGAGTGTTATATACCCTCAAAGCCTATAGAATTTGATTTGGATCTAAATGTTTATGATAGTTATGTTGGTATATATGAAGAAGATGGTTTTATACTTGAAGTTAAAAGAGATGAAGATAACCTATATTTTATACAAAACAATAAATGGGTAATGCCCATTTATCCAATATCTGAAAACACATTCCATCACATTTGGATAGATCAGGAGTATATTTTCGAAAAAAATATTAAGGGAGAGGTTTATTTTGATGGAATTAAGAAGAAGATTAATATTTAATATGCAGTGAAAGTTAATTAAAATAGTAATGGGACATTCCTTTGGTGGACTATGTGTACAGTAATACGCAAAAATGTATCCTAACAAATTAAAAAGCATAATTCTGCTTGACTCTACTTCTTATAACTTTAAGCAGTTGTACATTAAAGCAAAATTTATAGGCTTGCATTATGAGCGCATTTTTTGAAACAAGTTCTTTTTTTCTTAGATTATGCTAACAAAAGTATAGATTGCGCAGAATGCATTTGAGCAAGCCTTAGCAATTAAAATAAATTTTAGAATTACTTGGCAAAGCGAAAGCGTTCTAGCAATCTATACTTTTAGTTATAACATAATATAAGAAAAGATTTCCTGTTCAATTTAAAATGAACTCTTCTTAACCACATGAAGCTCATGTAATGCTCTAGTTGCCATCACATATCTAAGTTTATCCTCTTGCTTATATTGCTCTGCGGAAGCATTTGGACCTTCTAATAGCATGATAACTGCATCAAATTCAAGACCCTTAGCAAAATAGGATGGAATAACCACAATTCCACTATGGTAAACTGCATTTTCATTGCTAATAATTTTAATCTTAGCAATGCCTTTAATTAGCTTAAATATTTTTTCTGTTTCACTTATATCTTTACATATAATTGCAATATTTTCATAAGCCTTGCTTTTAAAATCTTCAACCTTTTGTACTATATAGTTTGTAAGTTCATCCTTATCAAAAATTGATTTTTCTGTTACGGCTTCACCATTTCTTACTATAGGAACAATAGGCTCTGTGCTCAAATATTTATTAGCATACTCCATTATTTCCACTGTAGATCTGTAACTAGTATTTAGTTTAAACTCCTGAACATTACATTGTGGAAGTATATTTTTCAAGTCATGCATAGGAAGTCTTCCCTCATATGGAATAATTCGTTGATTACTATCTCCAACTATGGTTAAGGAAGTACACCTTGTTAATTCTTTTATTACTAAGAATTGAAGTTGATTATAATCCTGAGCTTCATCTATTACTACATGTTTGATTTCTTCTGAAATTTTTATTCCCTCTAACCTATTTTTAAAATACAATATACCGCCTAAATCATTTTCTGTTAATCTTTTATAGCCATTAATTTTGTTGTATAAATCAACACAATTTCCATTTTCAAGCCAAATAAGATTCCTTTTTAACTTAATTACTTCTTTAATAACTTCACGTATTTTAAGTTTTCTATTAAACTCTAAATCATTTACTTTAAAGCTCTTTTCTTCCTCAGATAATGAAGACACAGTTTTTTCATATTCCTTTTGTATAAGTCTAACTTTTTCATCTCTAGCATCACTAATCTTAGAATAAATAATTCTTTTAATTTTCTTACTTCTCCTAAATAATGGCATAGTTTTATAATAATTATAAAACATTTCCATTATATCTTCTTTAGATAATATTACCTCATTCATAAAAAATAAATCTTCTATTTTAAAGTATTCACTATCTAATTTTTCTACTGCATCATCAAGGAAATTTTTATACTCTATAGAATTTTTGTACATAATGTCCTCTGTAAATTCACTTTCTCCACTAAGCACTTTTTCCATATATTCTTTTAGACTCATCACTTCTTCAATTTCCAAAATATCAAAGGCGAAGTCTCTAAATGTTGTTTGTTTAACACCTGATTCTCCAAGACTTGGAAGCACTAAAGATATATACTCCATAAATACATTGTTTGGTCCGAGTATTAAAACCTTATCTTGAAGTATTTTCCTGTAATTATAAAGTAGATAAGCTACTCTATGAAGAGCAATAGTAGTTTTCCCACTTCCTGCCACACCATCCACTACAATAGTTTTGGTTCTTGGTTGTCTTATTAAATCATCCTGTTCCTTTTGTATTGTCATTATTATATCTTTTAACTTTTCTGAAGCATTGCTACTAAGCACCATTTGAAGTATCTCATCTTTTATATCTAGCGCTGAGTCAAACATACCCATAAGTTTTTCTTTTTTTATAATATATTGCCTCTTAGCTAAAATATTCACTAGCATCTTTTCTTTAGGCGCTTCATAAAAAGCTTCCCCTAGAGCTCCGGTATAAAATAAGGATGCAATCGGTGCTCTCCAATCTACTATTAGTGGTTCAAATGTATTCTCTGGCGTAACTCCAAATCTTCCTATATACATTTCATTAATACCATAATCTTCTTCTGAAAAATCAATTCTTCCAAAATAAGGAGAACTCTTTAGTTGAGTTAACTCTTTAAGTCTTCTATCAATAGTTTTAAAGGCTTCTTCCTTGACATATATCTCATGATCAAAATATTCTATTACCATATCCTCATCATCTCTATAGTCTTCAATTACTTTTTTCCTATATTCTAAAATATATTTTGTAATTTCTTTTCTCTTTTCAATATATTTTAAAATTTCTTCACTAATGATTTCAATATCCACTTTTAGTTTTTCTTCTTCTATATTAAATTCTAATTGCTTTTTTAATTCCACTTCTATGAGACTAGCGTCCATATCATATTTATTATTATTCAAAACTATCACCCCATTTCAATGGTTATATTTTTATAAAATTTCATGCCATCCAATAACATCTGAAATACCAAGGCCAGGACCATCATTAATAGTTATTCTATTTCCTGTAATACATGCCCCTCCAATTATCGAATCATTCTCAAATAACAACATAGTATCTAGGTCTGCTTTAATCATATTAGATTTTGATGCCGCAAAACTAGTTGCTGCTGTTATGCCCATTCTGCTTTCTAGCATACATCCCATCATGCATCTTATACCCATATTTTCTGCCATGTTGTATATTTTTATTGCATTATTAATTCCTCCACACTTCATAAGCTTTATGCTTATAAGGTCTGCTGCTCTTCTTTCAATTATCTTAAAGGCATCTGAAGGCCCAAAAACTGCTTCATCTGCAAGAATCTTTGTTTCCACATTGTCTGTAACATATTTTAGTCCATCTATATCCCAAGCATTAACTGGTTGCTCAACAAACTCAATGTCTAGTCCCATATCTTCAAATTTTCTAATAATACTTACAGCTTCTTTGGGTCTCCAACCTTGATTAGCATCTACCCTTATTTTTATCCCTCGTCTTACTGCTTTTCTTACAGCTTTTACTCTCTCTATATCATGTTCTAAATCATTCCCAATTTTTACTTTTAAATATGTATACCCTTGCATTACAGCTTCTAGGGATTTTCCTACCATTTGTTCTACAGTATCATTTGCTATTGTAAGATCTGTAGTTAATGAAGTTTTGTATCCTCCCAAAAATTTATAAAGTGGCACTCCATAATTTTTACAAAGCAAATCATATATAGCCATATCAATAGCAGCTTTCGCACTATTATTTCCATGAATTGAATTATGAATTACTTTCATAATTTCTTCAAGATTATCAATGTCCAGGCCTAGAATTTCTGGCTTAATATAGTTTATTGCTCCAATAATTGAATTCTCTGTTTCTCCAGTTATAGAAGGAGTCGGCGCTGCACTACCATAGCCTATTTCTCCTGTATCTGTAATCATTTTTATAACTATTTCATCAGAAAATGTAAGAAATCTCTTTCCTACTCTATATGGTTTTTTCAAAGGAGTAGTAATTTTACCAATTTTAATTTCTTTTATTTTCATAATTATCCCTCGCTAAAATTATAATATTTTTTATAGTATTTAACTTGTTCCTAATATTATATTATACCTCTATATCCATTTTAATTCTACAATTTTGCTATTAATTAATTTTTAAAATACTAAGGCCTACATCTTATTTTATAAGATATAGGCCTATAAGTTATATGATTTCCACCAAAACATACATCATATTTTATAAGAGGTATGTTATTTTGCTAATTCATATAATGCGTGAGCATATATTTTTGCATTTTTAATTAAATTATCAATAGTGATATATTCATTTTTCTTATGAATAGTGTCTGGTTCTCCTGGGAACATTGGTCCAAATGCTACAGTGTTAGGCATTTCTTTAGCATAAGTTCCTCCACCTATAGATACTAATTTAGCTTCTTTTCCAGTTTGCTCAGTATAGACCTTTTGAAGTGCTTTAATAATTGGGCTCTCTGGTGAAAAATATAATGGTTCTTGATGAACAAATTTTTCTACTCTTATTCCAGTTCCCTCTATTCTATTATTAAATGGATTCATCATATCTTCTAATTTGTTTGTTACAGGATATCTTAAATTCAAGGTCATTGTAGCTGAATTTTCATCCATACGTACAACTCCAACATTAAAAGATAATTTTCCTGAATTCTCATCTTCGAGACAAACTCCAAAAGACTCTCCGTGTGTTTCCATACCTATGTTCTTATTTAAAAATCCAACAAATTTTGACACATCGTTTGTTCCAAAATCCACAGTTCCAAGGAAAGCAAATAATTGCATTATGGCATTGACTCCAATTTCTGGTGTACTTCCATGAGCTGCTTCACCTACAGATTTAATTATTACCACATCTTCTTTAACCTCTGCTGAAAGCTTGTAATTCATTTTTTTCGCAAAAGTATCTAATGCATTAATAATGTTTTTTGCGTCTTTAGCTACAATTCCTGCCTCGCAATAATCAGGTACTATATTAGCTACTTGACCACCCTTGATATATTTAATGTGGTTTTCACTTGAATTCTTTTTATTGAAATCTTTTACAATGTTGAAAATAGTTATACCTTTTTCTCCATTGATTATTGGATAGTCTGCATCTGGTGTAAAACCAGCAACTGGTGCTTTTTCTTTTTCTAAATAATATTCAAGTTCCTTGCTTCCTGTTTCTTCATTAGTTCCAAATAAAACTCTAATTCTTTTAGACACAGGCAATTTTGCATCTTTAATTGCTTTTAATCCATATAATGTTGCCATTATTGGTCCTTTATCATCTGTAGTTCCACGTCCGTACATTTTTCCATCATGAATTTCTGCACCATATGGTGGATAAATCCATCCTTCGCCTTCTGGAACTACATCCAAGTGACCTAGGGCTAAAACATAATCTTCACCTTGTCCGTACTCTGCATATCCAACATAACCATCTAAGTTAACTGTATGAAAACCTAAATTTTTTGCAGTATTTAAAGCACATTCTAATGATTTAGCTACACCTTCGCCAAAAGGCATGCCAGGTTTTGGTTCACTTTCTACACTCTTAATTCTTATGACTTCTTGGGTAGACTTAACAATATCCTCTTTCATAGCGTCAATTAATTTATTTAATTCCATATTCGTTTCCCTCCATTTATAGTCCACATTAAACCTACTAATGTGGTTTATTTAGATATGATATATATTATTATTTTTCAAAAGTAATCCATCCCTTTCGAGATAAATACCTTAGAAACATAATTAATCTATTAATATAATTCTCTTCTACTTTTTCTTTGTTTTTTTATTAAACATACATTTAACCTACAAAATGGCTAAGAGCCATAACGGATCTTAACTTATATTTTTATCTTTATTATTTCTTGATTTTAATGTTATATACCATGTCTAATTATAGCACTATATGGTTTTTTTGTCTATTTTTGTAGCAAATAGGTAGATTCCTAATGCATACTATCAGTTCAAAAAGCATATTTCAAAAAAAAACAAAAGAACAGATGTACAAACTTTCATTCATACTCTGCTCTTTTCTTATTTAAATTTTCCAAATCTGCTAAAAGGACTAATTATAAATCTTGCTTTGCCCATTATATCTTTCTTCGGTATAAAAGGATTCACCCAATATCTTGCATCTGAAGAGTTTATTCTATTATCTCCCATAAAAAAATAACTGTCTTCTGGCACTTTAAATTTTACTCCTGCTTTGCCACCTGGATTTTTAACATAGCTCTCGTCTATTTTCTCCTTATTTATGTACAGTGACCCATCGTCTCTAATTTCAACTTCATCATTGGGTAGTCCTATAAGTCTCTTTATTAAATCTTCATTTAATTCATCAGAATGGAATACTACTATATCCCCATGTTTAAGGTTTTTCTTGTTATGAACTCTCGTTACTAAAATCTTATCATCTAGGTTTATAGTTGGTAGCATTGACCCAGTTGGAACAGACACGTTAAAGAAAATAACCTTATTTATGATAAATGCTATTATAATTGCTGCCAGTATTGGCAATATCCAATCTTTAAATACTTTTTTTATAATATCCATGATTATCTCCTCTCAATTCTAACACATTAATATTTTATCACAATATTTACAATATAGCAGTATTTAAAATTTAGTATATGTAAACAATTCTTAAACTTTTAGTGCTTTGACGACATAACCTATAAAATTATTAAAGCCCCTAGCATTTTAGCGTGCTAAGAGCTTTATTTATAAAATTCCTCTACATTGGTAAATATTTCCCCTTTTCATCAACTTGCCTTATTGGATCAGTATCTATTGCCTCAAGGTTATCATCCCATAAATATTTTTTAGTTTCACTAATAATTACAGGGCTGAGCAATATTAAAGCAATTAAATTTGGCAATGCCATTAATCCATTAAATATATCTGCTAAATTCCAAACTAGATTAAGTGAGAAAACTGAACCAACATAAACAAATATAACCCAAAGTATTCTATAAGGAAGGATTGCTTTTTTACCAAGTAAGTACTCAATTGCCTTTTCTCCATAGTATGACCAACCAAGTATAGTTGAAAATACAAATGTTAAAAGTCCAATTGTTAAAATTATAGGTCCTACCACAGGAATAGCCGCGAATGCGCCTTTAGTAAGTGCAGCACCCTCTAAACCTTCTTTCCACAACCCTGAATTTACAATAACTAAGCCTGTCATTGCACATACAACAACCGTATCCCAAAAAGTCCCTGTTGCTGAAACTAAAGCTTGCTTAACAGGATTTCTTGTTTGTGCTGCAGCTGCAACTATTGGGGCACTACCAAGACCTGATTCATTTGAGAAAAGTCCTCTTGAAATACCATATCTCATTGCCATCATAACTCCTGCTCCAGCAAATCCACCAGCTGCAGCTTGAGGTGAGAAAGCCTCCCTAAATATTAGGGCTATTGTGCTTCCAATAGTTTTGTATCCCATTACAAGAAGTATAATACATCCAATAACATAAAATATTGCCATGAATGGAACTAGAATATCGCAAACCTTAGCTATTTTCTTTATTCCACCCAATATAACAACTGCTACTAATACAGCTATTACAAGTCCTGTAGCCCAAGTTGGAATTTTAAATGTTTCATATACCATTGATGATACGGAGTTTGCTTGTACCATACACCCAATACCAAAAGCTGCAATGGATGTAAATAATGCAAATAATACTCCTGCCCATTTTGCATTAAGTGCATGTTCTAGAACATACATTGGTCCACCTGCCATTGTACCATCTTTAGTTTTAACCCGATACTTAACAGATAATAAAGACTCAGAATACTTTGTAGCTATTCCAAATACACCTGTTAACCAGCACCAAAGAACTGCGCCTGGTCCCCCAAGACCAACTGCCGTTGCAACACCAACTATATTTCCCGTTCCTATAGTAGCTGCAAGTGCTGTGGTTAGAGCACTAAATTGACTTACATCTCCCACACCAAAATCATCTTTGGTTACAGAAAGTTTTATAGCCTTAAAAATGTAACGTTGAATAAATTTGAGCCTAAAAGTTAAAAATAGATGAGTGCCAAATAATAATACAATAAGTGGTATTCCCCATATCCAGCTATTAATTTGGGAAATTAGTTGACTAAATGACTCCATAAAAAATCCTCCTTTTATAGTTTTATCACTCTTATTATACATTATTTGGAATCTACAATAAATCAGAATTTTACGACAAATTATTTTATAAAACTTATCAAAAAAAAATATGTAATCTCAATTATGTTTAAACTTTTTCTTAAGTATTTGGTCAATATACTCTTTCGATTTCCAGTTCAACCCACCTATCTTAGTCATTTTCTTGCATTCAAGAATTATTTTTTTATTTCCTAGGTTAATAATGCCCATATAATGTTTTTGAGATATAGATTCCAATAATCTTTCATTTTTCGTAAATATTATTATACAAGTTTGTTCCGTCATGCTTTGATGATTTCTTTAACTCCATGAATAAGTTTAACTAATATTCTAAGCTTAAGTTTATATATAAGTAAAAACAACCTCCAATATTATAATTGGAGGTTGTTTTTAATGTAAATTTTTATACATATAATTTTATTGATTACTGCAACATCAAAAGTTAATTATCTATTTTCTTCAATAACCTGCTTGTACGCTTTTGTTCCAACGAAAATTTCGTCTTTTAATGGATTGAGTTTGTTTTTGCGGATCTTATTAAACTGATAAATTGCTAGTGCAGCATTTCCGCTTAAAGACACCAAACTTACGATAAAAAACGCAGTTGAATTATGTGTAGTAGCTACTGGAGCTATGCGATCTGCAAAGGAAGGTATCGTCATAACAAACATAATCCACAAGGCAAGTGTTTGTGCGCGATGCTGAAGCCACGCTCCTTTTTTGATAAAGAAAGCAGGTATTGTGCAGGAAAGCAACAATGCCAAACCACAGTAAAATGAATGATCCGCTATACAATTGTAGGTATAGGCGAAATTCCACAAATCATAAGCTATGATCCAAGGCCAAATCATGTCAGGCCAAATCATATCTTTTGTTTTGTCTTTAGAAATAAAAATACCAACCCATCCGCAGATGGTGACGATATTAAGTAATCCAGCTATACCATTCATGATATTCCATGGTCCTGACATTACCCAAAGGTTGTCTACATATGCTCCATTCCATGCCCCGTATGAAAAGCATTGGAAATCACGAATAGCTGCTTCAAATATATTAAGTGCCAATATAAATGCAGGAAAGCATAATACCCACTTCTTTTTAAGGAGTGATGGTATATAGCGAAGAGCCATAAACCCAAGACATCCTGCCAGAGCGGAATAAGTTTTTACCCAATTAAACCAAGTGCCTGTACCATATTCATTCCCTGGTGCTGCCGTTGTTGGCCAAACAAATATAGTTAGCCCTATAGGAACAATTAAAAAAAGTATAATCCCGCCCCATTTTGTAGAACGACCAAGCTCATTAAAAGCCATTAAAGCAAATACGACAAAAATTAAAATCCCCCAACTAGTAAAATTTGGTGTTTTGTACAAAAGACCCATAATACTTTCCCCCCATAAATTAATATTCGACATAACTCTAATACCCCTGTAAACACAAATCATTTAACGTATAAATGTTTGTGAACTTGGTGTCTATTCTTGTCGACAGGCATAATTATATTATATAATGTCTCGCGTGTCAAATACTTGAAACATGCCCAATTGTATCAATTAAAGTAAAAAAACTCAACGTCAAAATGAAATATAACTCTTAAATGATCTTTTACAAATACCTAAACCTGTTTAGTTCTCTATATTTGTTCTCACCTTTAACAAAAATCCCCCAGACTAATAGTCTGAGGGAACATAAAACACACTTAAATTTTTTCCTAAAATTCTCAACTTGCCACTTGCCACGTGGATGGCACCAACCTATTTTTTCTCTAACCTTGCAACACACTCAACGTGAGCCGTTTGAGGAAACATGTCCACAGGCTGAATCTCTAAAGTCTTATATCCAAGTTCATCTAAAATCCCAAGATCCCGAGCTAAAGTACCTGGATCACAAGAAACATAAACTATAGTTCTAGGTCCCATACTACTTATGGCTTCTAAAAGAATTTTATCACAACCCTTTCTTGGTGGGTCAACTACCACTACATCAGCCCGCACTCCAATACTTACAAGCTTTGGAATAACACTTTCTGCCTCACCTAATATAAATTCTGTATTATTTATCTTGTTTTCTTTTACATTTATTTTAGCATTTTTAATGGCTTCTGCTACTATCTCAACACCGTATACCTTTTTCGCTTTTTGAGATAGGAATAAGGATATAGTTCCTGTACCACAATAAGCATCCAGCACCACTTCTCCACCACTTAAGTTTGCATACTCTAGTGCTTTACCATACAACTTCTCTGTTTGAATTGAATTAACTTGAAAAAATGATAGTGGAGAAATTTCAAATTTAAATTCTCCTATATAATCAGTTATAGTATCTTTTCCCCATAGCGTTACACATTTTGCTCCCAGTATTACATTTGTTTTTTCACTATTAATATTTTGTACTACACTGACAAGCCCTTGAATCTTTTTAGTCATGGTGGCTATAAATTCTTCTTTATGTGGAATATTCTTACCATTGGTAACTAACACCACCATTACTTCTCCTGTTTTAAAGCCTTTTCTAATCATAATATGACGAAGCAATCCATTATGGTTTTCTTCATTATAACTTTGGATATTATACTCTTTTATCCATTGTTTTGTAAGCTTTACCACAACATCCGCTACCTTATCTTGAATATGACAGGTTTCCATGTTTATTATATCGTGGCTTCTTGCTGCATAAAAACCAATATCTATTGCTCCATTTTTATTAGACACAGGCAATTGAACCTTATTTCTGTAATTATAAGGATTTTCCATTCCTAGTGTAGGGTGCACTATTACATCTTCTAGTTTTCCTATCCTATTTATAACTTGTATTACTCTATTAGTTTTAAAATCTAATTGCCCTGTGTAATCTATATGTTGAAGATTACACCCTCCACAATTCTTATATATACTACAAACTGGCTCTATTCTACTGCTTGATGCTTCTATTATCTCTAATAATTTCCCAAAGGCAAAACTTTTAGAAATCTTAACAATTTTTATTTTTACTTTTTCACCTACTATTGCACCCGCTACAAAAACAGTAAAGTTATCTATCTTACCTACGCCTTCACCCTCATACCCCATATTATCTATAGTCATTATATAGTCCTCATTTTTTTCAACTGGAACAATATAATTATCAAATTTTTTATTACTTTTCATTATTTTTTCCTCCTACTTTTACCTTAAGTATAACTATTTTCTCATACTAAAGGCATCTTGAAAAAATAATTTCTTTCAAGATGCCTTTTATCATCATCTAAGAAAACCCTTGCACTTTACAATTTAAAAATGACCTTATTCTTGGAAGGTCTCACATTCTGTTTTTTCAATACTTAAAGCATCTTTACCGTACATTATAATATTATCCGCTAAACATAATTTTTTTTCATTATGTTTACAATTTTTAGCTTCACATCTAATCCTTGGACTCATCTCTATAGATTCACTATTAAATGCTTGTTTAAATTCACCTACTACATTCATATTAAGCACATTAACTAATGAATTCTTTAACCCCTTTTCAGCAAAATTCTCACACTGTGTTCCCTCACTACTATGGGCGCTTGATCCTGAAACATGGATAGTCCTAGCTGAACATATCGCTGATATGTTATTAACACAATTCATTGCGCTGCAACTTAAAACTCCGTTCATATTTATCCCTCCCACTACTTAGTTTTAATTATAGTTTGTAGCTTTTGCTTTTATTATACTATAGAAAAGAAAGATAAAGATAATTAAAATTATAATTTTTATGACTTTTTCACATAAAATCAAAAAAAAGCACCATATAGATGCTCTAATAGAAATCAGTTGCCTTTGTATTTATTTATAATTATAACCATAATTGTTTTAATTATACATAATATTATTCAATATGCAAAGTATTTTAAAATTTCAAAAAAAAAGATTGCCAGCTATCTGACAATCTTACTAGCAACATTGCTTATTTCTAAGTTGCTACTTTTTAATTTTTTACATTAGCCCTACCGCTATAAACAATACCTCGAGCTGCATCCATAGTTATAAATGAACCAGTTTTGATAACTTCAGCGGCTCCAGTTGCATTATATATTATTGGAATTTCTCTTGATGTACATTCAATAACAACACTTGAGCTTAGTTCGTCCTCTTCTACAATAATTCCAGAAACTCTATCTAATATATCAATATATTCTCTGTTTAATGTTTTCACTACTAAAATATCTCCATCTTGCATAGTATCATTAGCATCTTTTACACTTTTTACACAATGAGCTGTACCACAAGCTGATGCACTTATATTGCCCTTACCTTGAAGTAATATGTCTCCAACAATATGAACCTTCATCATATTTGTGCTTCCTACAAAATTTGCTGGAATTCCAGCAGCAATAACTACTAAATCTCCCTTTTCTACGTAGCCTGCTTCTAGTGCAATATCTACGGATTTATCTATAAGCTCATCTGTAGAATCTACCTTAGCTGAACATATTGCCACAACACCCCAGTTTAATGCCAGACTTCTAGCTACCTTTTCATAAGGAGTAACTGCTATAACAGGACATTCTGGTCTATAAGCTGATACTTTTCTAGCTGTATTGCCACTTTGAGTTGCAGTAATAATAGCTGAAGCATTTAGTTCCATAGCTGTATTGCAAGTAGCTAAACTAATAGCGTTTGGCACATTAGGAATATGGGATTTTATCTTCTTTTTTAAATTCTCTTCATAATTAAGAGCATTTTCAGCAGTTTGTGCTATTTTAGACATTATGAGAACTGCCTCTATAGGGTATTTACCATTAGCTGTTTCACCACTAAGCATTATAGCATCTGTACCATCAAATATTGCATTTGCAACGTCTGATGACTCTGCTCTAGTTGGTCTTGGATTTCTCATCATAGAATCTAACATTTGAGTAGCTGTTATAACTGCCTTTCCAGCAGCATTACATTTCTCAATAATCATTTTTTGAACTATTGGAACTTCTTCAGTAGGAATTTCAACCCCTAGATCTCCTCTTGCAACCATAATACCATCAGAGAACTTAATAATATCATCGATATTATTAACGCCTTCTCTATTTTCAATCTTAGAGAATATTTGTATATCTGCTCCACCATTTTCGTTAAGTATACGTCTTATATCAAGTACGTCAGAAGCTTTTCTTATAAAAGAAGCAGCAACAATATCAACTTCCTGAGTAACTCCGAATTTTAAATCTTCAATATCTTGTTCTGTTAGTGCAGGAAGCTTTATTGAAACTCCGGGCACATTAACACCTTTATGATTGCCAACCATACCAGTATTAGCAACTATGCATTCAATTTTTTGGCCTTTTACTTCTTTTACTATAAGTCCTACTAAACCGTCATCTATTAATATAATATCATTAGGTTTAACATCTTGATTTAGTCTATTATATGTAACTGAGCAAGTAGTCTCATCTCCAATAACTTCTTCACCACAAACAACTGTAAACTTAGCGCCTTCTTTTAATTCAACTTTGCCCGCTGCAAAATTTCCTGTTCTAATTTCTGGCCCTTTAGTATCAAGCATTATAGCAATATGTTTATTAAGCTCTACTCTAAGCTCTTTCACCAGGTCCATTCTTATCTTATGTTCTGCGTGGTCTCCGTGAGAAAAATTATGCCTTGAAACATCCATTCCTGCATTGATTAAGCTTCTTATAGTTTCACTATTGTCACTAGCTGGTCCTACTGTACATATAATTTTAGTTTTTTTCATAAATTACTCTCCTTATTGAATCTTATTTTTAAATTTAACATCTATTTAAATAGGCTTATTTTAACATATTCTTGCTAATTTCTAATAAGAAAGAATTTTTGATATTTCATAAAGTTCCTCATCTAATTTTCTTGGCATTGCAAGCGATGTATTGATATCTTCATCAATTATTTTGCCATCTCTCATACCAATTACTCTTCCTGATTTGCCTTCCATAAGCACTTCTACTGCCGCTACTCCCATTCTTGAAGCAAGCATTCTATCAAACCCACTTGGACTTCCGCCTCTTTGAATATGCCCAAGTATGGTAGCTCTAGATTCTATTCCTGTTATTTCTTCAATTTCCTTAGCAAGCTCATTTGCTCCACCTACGCCTTCAGCCAGTATTATTAGGTTGTGCATTTTTCCTCTTAGCTTACCTTCGAATATAGTTTTGCACAAATCATCTATTTCATACCCTTTTTCAGGAATAATTACTTTTTCAGCTCCTCCGCCAATTCCAGCATATAAGGCTATGTCTCCACAATTTCTTCCCATTACCTCAACTACACTAATTCTTTCGTGAGAACTTGAAGTATCTCTTATCTTATTTATAGCATCAAGTACTGTATTTAATGCCGTATCAAAGCCTATAGCATATTCTGTATAAGCCAAATCATTATCTATAGTTCCAGGAATACCCACAGTTGCAATACCCATTTCTGATAAAAGCTGTGCTCCTGTGAAAGAACCATCGCCTCCAATTACCACCAGGCCATCAACACCAAATACTCTTAGTACATTAGCTGCTTTTTCGCGTCCTTCCGGAGTTTTAAATTCTTCACAACGGGCAGTTCTAAGGATAGTTCCACCTTTATGAATTATATCAGAAACAGAACGTCTATCCATTTCAAATAGTTCACCGTTCATAAGACCAGCATATCCTCTTTGTACACCCATAACTTTTATGCCTTTATATATAGACATTCTAACTACTGCTCTAAGGGCCGCATTCATTCCTGGTGCGTCTCCTCCACTTGTTAATACCGCAATTGTTTTCATAAACATTAACCTCCTTATAGTTATCTAGGGGATAAACAATTATTTATTGGTTATCCTTATAATCTTCTTCCTTGCACTATTGGGACAATCTCTGTACCATTGGGTCAAACGTAGTCCCACTATGGTTATAATATATCCATGCTTATTGACCGTAATATTAATACTGGTTAAATTTTTTCTTATACTCTAATTTTATACAAAATTCGCGAAATATTCAACGTTTTATATTCACAAACAACAAATTTTTATTAAGTAGCATACTATTCTGGTATTGTAAACCTTTCAATGAGCAAAAACGGGAGAAAAATATTTCTCCCACTATTGTTACCATAGGTTGCACTTCTAATATTAGAAGATTTTATTGTATTTTTATGTTATTTTCTCCAAATATTTCTCTTAAAACTCCCATAGTATCAGTTTCCTCACTTAGCCATAATGCTTTATCAACAGCGTACATTTTTCTTGGCTCCTTTGTACAAATATATACCGGAGTATATCCCCTATAAATGGACAAGTTTTGCTTTAATTTTTTTAGTGTATCCTTCATCATAGTTTCGTTTTCTATCAGAATATAAATTTTTTCACTGTTAATTTTTAATAGGGGTTTAATATCTTCACACAATATCTTGGGTTGTTCCTCTTCCCTAATGCTTACTCTTCCTTTTATTATTACTATTTCATCCTCTTCTATTAAGGATTTATATTTTTCAAAGGTCTTAGGAAAAACTATTACTTCCACACTTGCATATAGGTCTTCTAGATTAATAAAAGCCATCATTGCATTATTTTTTGTAACTTTTTTCGAAACAGTTGATATTATGCCTCCGATAATAACTTTATCCCCATCTTGAAGTTTAAAGCTTTCATTCAATAGTTCATTTCCTTCTTCAAGGCTTTCATCTACAACAATATCTGATATCCTTGTATCCGTTTGTATTTTGAGAGTCTCTTCATATTCATCTAGTGGATGACCAGATAAATATATTCCTGTCATTTCTTTTTCCATAGCTAAAAGGTGTTTCTTTTTAAATTCTTTAATATTAGGATACTCTATTTCGAAATTATTATAATCATTTTCAAAATCTAAAAATAAATTTATTTGTCCCGAAATATTCCTCTTCCTATCATTATTTACTCCATCTAATACTTTTTCATATATTGCCAAAAGTTGAGACCTATGAATTTTAAAATCATCAAAGGCTCCTGCCTTAATAAGACTTTCCACTGCTCTTTTGCTTACACAGGAAGTGTCTATTTTATTGCAAAAATCCATAAAACCGGTGAAATCACCTTTTTCTTCTCGATTTTTCACAATGCTATCTATTACATTTACCCCTACATTTTTTAGTGCTGTAAGTCCAAATCTTACAGTATCTCCTTTTACAGTAAACCCAGCATAACTCTCATTTATGCTAGGTGGCAACACTCCAATACCAATTTGCACTGCATATCTGGTATAAAAGGCTATTTTTTCACTAGCACCCTTTACACTGTTTAGCATAGCAGCTATAAATTCTGTAGGATAATAACACATTAAATATGCTGTTTGATAACCTACCACTGCATAGGCTGCGGCATGGGATTTATTGAAAGCATAGGAAGCAAAATCCATCATTTGATCAAATATACGATTTGCTGCCTTTTCTGTAATACCATTTCTCAAACAACCTTCTACTTCTATGGTTCCATCACCACGAACTATACCATGTATAAAGTTATATCTTTCCTCTTCCATAACTTTGTGCTTCTTTTTAGACATAGCACGACGTACAAGGTCTGATCTTCCCATAGAATACCCAGCTAGTTTTCTAACAATTTCCATAACTTGTTCTTGATATACCATTACGCCATAGGTAACACCAAGAATTTCTTCAAGTTGTGGTGTTTCATATTCTATCTTATCCATACTATTTTTATTTCTTATATAGCGTGGAATTTCAGCCATAGGACCCGGTCTATATAAACTTATACCAGCGATAATATCTTCTAAATTGTCTGGCTTTAGTTCTTTCATAAAGCTGGTCATTCCTGCAGATTCTAGTTGAAATATCCCTACAGTTTTTCCTTCTCCAATCATCTTGTAGACTTTGTGATCTTCAATATCTAAATCATCTAAATTTATAGTCACTTTCCTATTATCTAATATGAAGTCCACACAATCCCTCATAACCGTAAGTGTTCGAAGACCAAGAAAATCCATTTTTAAAAGACCAAGTTCCTCTAATGTTCCCATAGGAAATTGTGTTACTATCATTTCCTCATTTTTCTGAAGAGGAACATAAGTTACTAATGGCTGTGAGGCAATAACTACTCCTGCTGCATGAGTAGAACTATGCCTTGGAAGTCCTTCTAAGGCTTTTGCAATATCTATAAGCGCTTCAACCCGTATATCATCCTCATATAAGGAGTTAAGTTCTGCATTCATCTCAAGAGCTTTATCTATACTTATACCAATTACAGTTGGAATCATCTTAGCAATTCTATCTACCTCTGCATAAGAATAATTCATAGCTCTTCCAACATCTCTTATACAAGCTCTTGGAGCCATAGTTCCAAAAGTTATGATTTGTGACACATTGTCCGCTCCGTATTTTTCAACTACATAATCAATTACAGCTTGACGTCCTTCGTAGCAGAAATCTGAATCTATATCTGGCATTGATACTCTCTCTGGATTTAAAAAGCGTTCAAAAATCAAACTATATTTTATAGGATCTATCTTAGTTATACCTAATGCATAAGCCACTATAGAACCTGCCGCAGATCCACGACCAGGACCTGTTGGAATATCATGTTCTACTGCAAACTTTATAAAGTCCCATACTATAAGAAAATAATCTATATAACCCATTTGCTTTATTATATTAAGTTCATATTCCAGTCTCACTACATATTCCTTAGCCTGGTCATTAACCTCAGCTATTTCATTAACAGCTTCTATAGAAAATTCTTTTTTCTCTACCTCACTAAATACTTTATAAAGCGATACCATACCCTTGTAGCAATATTCCCTTAGAAATTCGTAAGGATCTACACCGCCAGGCAATGGAAACTTGGGTAATTTAGATACATGAAATTCATAATCAAAATTACACTGCTCTGCAATTTTCACCGTATTACTTAAAGCCTCTTTAACATAGGCAAAGGTCTTTTTCATTTCGCCTGGGGATTTTAGATAAAATTCATCTGATGGGTATCTCATTCTATTTTCTTCATCCACAGTTTTGGCTGTTTGAATGCATAAGAGCACATCATGAGCCTTTGCATCCTCTTTATTAATATAGTGAGTATCATTGCTGCAAATTAAAGGAATTCCTGTATCCTTTGAAAGTTTAATTAAAAGTTCATTGACCTTAAGTTGATCTTGCATACCATGATATTGTAATTCTAAGTAAAATCCATCACTAAAAATTTTCTTATATTGCAGCGCTATTTCCTTTGCTTTTTCATAATTATCCCGTAAAAGATGGCTTTGAATCTCACCGCCAAGACAAGCACTACTAGCTATTATTCCTTCACTATACCTTGACAAGAATTCATAATCAACCCTTGGTTTATAATAAAAGCCTTTAATAGAAGCTGCCGATACTATCTGCATTAAATTTTCATAGCCTTTTTCATTCTTAACTAAAAGCACCAAATGATGAGTTTTATTTTCCCTATCTGCCTCTTTTATGTACATAGATTTAGCTGCTACATAGATTTCACAACCAATAATAGGTTTAATTCCCTGCTTCTTTGCTTCTTTATAAAATTCCACACAGCCGTACATTACTCCATGGTCTGTTATAGCAATACTCTTCATACCTAGCTCCTTGGTTTTAGAAAGAAGGTCTTTAATCTTTCCGGAGCCATCCAGCAAACTATACTCTGTATGCACATGAAGATGAACGAAACTTCCTAAATCTTCTTTCTCTTTTATCTCTGGTTCAACCTCCACATTTCTTCACTTCCCCTCAAACCATATAATTAATCATTTAAAAATATTTTTTATCCACAGACACCTTAATTAACCCACAATTTAAACCTCATAATCCACAACTTTAGAAGTTTCGAGCATTGGTTTTAAATATTTCAATACCTCATTTACATGATATTCATGTACTGCATATGCATTCATATCCTCTAGTGAATCAAATCTAGTAACCAAAGCTAAATCATAAGAACGCTCCGTATGCAGCACATCCACTCCCACTTCTAGCCCCTTAAGTTGTGGTATCTTTCCCTGCATACTAAGTAAAATATTTCTAGCTTCACTAGCCTTATCTTTACTTTTTAATTTGAAAAATACTATGTGTGTAAACATTAAAGTACCTCCTCATAAAATTATATTAATATCAAAAGCATATATTATTTACTAAATATCTTTGCGGAAATTATAGCCTTTGCCACCGGCTGCTTAAGCCTATTATACATACTGATTTCTACTTTAGAAAAACTCCTACCCTTATCCAGAACTTCTGCATATATATCTATATCACTACCCATTTGTACAGGCTTCATAAAATATGCCATAATACTATCTACCGAAATATTGATATTATTATTTTTTCTTAGTGCCATTATTCCCATAGTTGATAAAAGCATATTCAATGAGCTCCAAGATGCAGTTCCAACAGGGTCTAACATTTGAGGAATAATTTGGCCATTAAAGTGTAGCCCATCCCCCTGATGTTCACATTTAAAATTCTTTAAAATAAGATCTTCTATAGTTTCCGATACTTGAGGCTGCCTGAGTGAAAACTCCATTGCTTTTATAACATCCTCAATACTTAGAACTCCTACTAACTTCTTTTTATTAACCACAGGACAGAGCTTTATTCCATCCCATCCCATAATGTGAGCAGCATAAGCTACTGTTGTTTTAGGTGTTACACTTATAGGATCCTTGCTCATAACCTTATGTATTGGTTCATTTTCATCATCATGTCCTTGTAGATCTCTTAGTGTAACTATGCCAATAAGCTTCATATTCTCATCTACCACAGGATATCTTTCATGATTAGTTTCCATCATTAGTTTTCTCCAGGTGGCAATAGTGTCAGTACCACTAAGATACTTAGGATGTATTTCCATTACATCTTCAACTGAAATAATTTCTTTTTTAATCATACTTTCATAAATAGCTTTATTTATCATGCTTGCTACTGTAAAAGTATCATAAGCTGAAGACAATACAGGAATACCTTTTTCATTTGCCAAGGCCTTTATTTTTTCACTGCAATTAAAGCCTCCAGTAATTAATACCGCGGCTTCATTTTCAAGGGCAAGCTCTTGTGCCTCTTCCCTATTTCCAACGATAAGTAGATACCCCGGACTTATATATTTATTTATAGTTTCAACAGCCATGGCTCCTATTATAAATTTATTTAAACTTCTATTTATGCCCTTTTTCCCACCTAAAATCGTTGCATCAAGGATGTTTATAACTTCAGCATAAGTCAAGCTTTCAATGTTTTTTTTATCTACCTTCTCTACTCTTACAGTTCCAACCCTAGGTACAGTGTTAACAATCCCCATATTTTCAGCTTCTTTTATAGCTCTATATGCTGTACCATCACTAAGGCCTAATTCGCTACTTATGCCCCTTACTGAAATTTTAGTTCCAATTTCTAGGGAAAGTATATAATTAACAATCTCTTCGTGCTTTGACATTAGATGTTTTACCTTCCTTCTTTCCTTAATTCCTCAGCAATCTTTTCTATTCTTCTTAATCTATGATTAATTCCAGATTTGCCCACTGGTGGTTCAAGTATTGCACCAAGTTCCTTTAGTGATTCATCCGGGTAATCCAGTCGTAGTTCCGCAATCTCCCTTAAATTTTTAGGAAGCCTTTGGAACCCTAATTCCTTTTGTATTAATTTAATACTTTCAACTTGTCTTACAGATGCATTTACTGTTTTACTAAGATTTGCGGTTTCGCAATTAACAAGCCTATTTACATTATTCCTCATTTCCTTCATTATTCTTACATTCTCTAAAAATAATAATGAGTTGTGAGCACCAATTATATTAAGTAGATCAACAATCTGCTCACCCTCTTTAATATAAATTACAAAACTACTTTTTCTTTGTATTATCTTTGAAAGTAGTCCATAACTATTAATAAGCGTACACAGTTCCTCTGCATAATCACTGTCATGTGTAACAAATTCTACATGGTAGTTTTTTTCTGGATTACTGATACTTCCACCGCCTAAAAAGGCACCTCTTATATATTTACGTTTGCATTCTTCAGCATCAATTAACCTTTCTGGTATAGTATAATCTATGGAAAAAAAGTTCTCGTCTTCTAGTACTGCCACTTGCTTTAATAAGTCTTTAACACCCATTTCTTCTGTAATTATAACCACATAAACATTCTTTTTCTTAAGAGAATTACTTCTTTTAACTAGTAATCTAGCATGAATAGCAAAATGCTCCTTTAATAATTTAAATATAAGTCTTGCAATTGCAGGATTTTCGGTGGTTATTTGAAAATTAACTTGTTTATTTGAACCAAGTCCAATAGTTCCACTAACCTTCATTATAGCCGCCAGTTCTGCCATGGCTTCTTTTTTACTCATTTCTGTAAATCTACAAATTTCATTTTTAACCTTAGACGAAAATGACATTATTTTACTCCTTATTGCGTTTATTTTCAAAAGAACATAAAAATAAATATTGATTATTATTTATTTTTATGTTCCTTAAGCCTCTGTGATAAATAAAAATATTCCACTATTCTCTTTTTATCGTAAAATAGCTTTTTTTCCATAATTGTTTCTAATAAACTGGCTGCAAGCTTGTCTTCATCATGTCTTACATAGCCCTTTTGAATCTTCACAAAATCACTCTTAATTAGCTCTATACCAAGTTTTGCAACTTCTTTTTCATTTATATTAACCATATTAGAATTATCTTTTTTATATTTTTCTTCTAAATCATCACTTATTTTCCCTATGTTTACTAAAACATAATCCACAACCTTGCACCCAGCATGTTTAATGATAGCATTTATATGGTCACATACACTATAATTATCACTTTCTCCGGGTTGAGTCATTATATTTGACACATAAATTCTTAAGGCCTTTGTTTTATCTAAGGCGTCTCTTATCTCCCTTACTAATAAGTTTGGAATAATACTAGTATAAAGGCTACCTGGTCCTAGTATTACTGCATCTGCTCCATTTATAGCAATTAACGCTTCTTTAATTGCTTTAGCATCTTTAGGCTCTATAAAAATCTCCTCAATAGGACTCTTATAATCAAGAGCAGCTTTTGGTATATTTGATTCTCCGTCAATTATTTTTCCATTTTGGAGTTTCGCCTTTAAAATCATATTATCTAGTGTAACTGGAATAACCCTTCCGGTTACAGCAAGGACTGAGCTCATTTTCTGAACAGCTTCTTCAAAATTATTTGAAATCCCATCCATTGCTGCTAAGAATAAATTACCAAAATTTTGATCCTTGAGCCGCCCATCTTTAAATCTATACTGCAATAATTCCTCCATTAGTGGCTCCGTATCCGCTAAGGCTAAAATGCAATTTCTAATATCCCCCGGGGGGAGAATACCCAAGTCATTTCTTAAAACACCAGATCCCCCGCCATCATCTGCCACCGTAACTATTGCAGTTATATTGTTAGTATATTTTTTCAAACCACGAAGCATAGTTGCAAGACCTGTACCGCCTCCGATTACTACAATTTTAGGACCTTTTACAAGTGCCCTCTTTTCATAAATCAAATCTCCAATATTTTTCGAATCAATTGCTACATCTACATTTCCTATATTCATCAATATAATAAATGATTTAATAATTTGCATGGTCGCAACATATAAAATCAAAGCTCCAATGCCAATTAAAAAAATAGTAAAACCTACATTTGTAGGCCACAAATGTTTTTTATTAATAAACTCATTAACTCCATAAAATAAAAACAAAATTCCTATAATCCATACAAGAACCCATCTTTTTATATTAACACCAGGTTTAAGCAAGTCCCTGGTTATCATAGCTTCCCGCCACCTCTATTCACATCTTCATATATATCCCTGTGATCTATATTAACATTATACCCACTCTGCTCTAGCAGTTCATAAATTTTGTTGGATATAGCTACAGATCTGTGTCTTCCCCCTGTGCATCCAATAGACACTATCAGCTGTCTTTTTCCTTCTTTTTTATAATTTGGAATTAGAAACTCTAACATATCTTGAAGCTTATCTATAAACACTATAGTGCCCTCATAATCTAACACATAATCTCTAACTGGTTTTTCATTACCTGAATACTGCTTAAGCTCAGGAATATAATATGGGTTTGGCAAAAACCTAACATCAAATACTAAATCTGAATCCACAGGTATCCCATACTTAAACCCAAAAGAAAGTACAGTTATCATAAGTTTAGTTTCCATCTGACCTTCCTCACCATAAATATTATTAATTTCTTCTGTAAGTTCTCTTGCAGAAAGCTTAGTAGTATTAATTATATGGTCAGCACGCTCACGTACATCCTTAAGTTTTTTTCTTTCAGTGGCAATTCCATTTAAAACTCTTCCCTCCGGCGCTAGAGGATGTTTTCTTCTTGACTCTTTATATCTTTTAACAAGCACTTCATCTGAAGCCTCTAAAAATAATATTTCATACATATATCCTTGTTCTTTTAGAAAGGTTAAGCTTTCAAACAAATCATCAAAAAACTTTCCGCCCCTAATGTCTATAACTAGTGCAATTTTATCTATATTTCCGTTGGTTTGATAACACGCCTCTGCAAATTTGGGGATTACGGTAGGCGGTAAATTATCCACACAAAAGAATCCTAAATCTTCAAGGTTTCTTATGGTTTGTGTTTTACCAGCACCAGAAAGCCCCGTTAATATAACAAATCTCATTTTAAAACCCCCTCTACAAAGATTAATAATAATACAGTTTCATTTTTTTATTATAACACATTTAGGGGTGATTAAGCATCTGAAAAAAATAACAAGTTAGCCATGACAAGGATATTTTTTTGAAGAGGTGCCCAATATATATTTAAATAAAAAAAATGCACAACAAATTAACCCGTTGTACATTTTAAAATCTTATTTTTTATATAAACTCTCTCTTAACGCCCCTATAAACAATTCATTTTGTTTTTCTGCATCACTATGATTGTATTAAACCCACATTTCAAAAGAAACTCCTTCTGAAATGCGGTTCTTTAAACTTACTTAGAGGCTTCTTTTTCTTCGCCCCAAATTTTCACTTCGGTATGAAGTTGTACACCAAATTTTTCTTTCACGGTGTATTGCACAAGCTGGATCAAGTCCAGAATATCCTTTGCACTGGCATTCTTCTTATTAATAATAAAACCAGAATGCTTCTCAGATACTTGAGCACCCCCTACGTAAGTACCTTTTAAACAACAATCTTCTATAAGCTTACCGGCGAAATAACCCTCTGGCCTTTTAAATGTACTTCCGGCTGATGGATATTCTAAAGGTTGCTTATCACTTCTTCTTTTTGCAAGAGTGTCCATCCTTGCTTTTATAACATCCACATCTCCAACCTGGAGATTAAGAGTAACTGATACTACTGTATATCCATGTTTTAAAATCGCACTACTTCTATAAGTAAGTTCCATTTCACCATTAGTTAAAGTTAATAACTCTCCATTATCATCAATAGCTAACATACTTTCCATTACCATAGACATTTCACCATCATAGGCGCCTGCATTCATAGCTGCCGCACCACCAATACTGCCTGGAATTCCACTAGCAAACTCCATGCCTTTAAGTCCGCTACCCAAAGCTACCTCAGCCACATTATATAATGTAGCCCCACTTTGTGCAATTATTTTACTTCCTTCTACCTCAATTTTATCAATCTTAGATAGTTTTATAACTACCCCGCGAATTCCACCATCTTTTACCAGCAAATTAGAACCATTGCCTATTAAATAATATTTAACTCCATTTTCTTTGCAAATTTTTATTACAGCTTGAATTTCACTAATATCTTCTGGAGTTACTAAAATATCCACTGGTCCACCTACTTTGAAATAAGTATGGTTTTGCATTGGTTCATCTATCATTATGTTTGCGCTGTCTATTACTTCATATAATTGTTTAAATACTTCTACATATTGCTTCATATACACTCCTCGAACATATTAATATATTTATATACTCCCCTATCATAAATTTTATGATTAATATTAGGAAAGTTATAGCTCTTTTAGTTTAACCTTTTTTTAAATATATTTCAACAGTTTAAATTATTCATTATTCATTCCACTGACACTATTTACTGTTTTTTAAAATATTCTAAAACACATTGTGCCGCTTTACTATCCATAGAGGGAGTGTCCATTAATTCCTCAGCCCTTGCATTTTTTATATTATCAATGCTACCAAATTTCTTGAGTAGCTCTCTTCTTCTCTTTTCTCCTATATTAGGTATATTATCTAATATAGAATATAGTGTTCTTTTGTCTCTTAAGGTTCTGTGGTAAGTAATAGCAAATCTATGCACCTCGTCCTGTATTCTAGTAATTAAATGCATACTTTGAGAATTACTTTTCATAATTAGCTCTATATTATTATATATCAAACCTCTAGTTTTGTGCTTGTCATCCTTAACCATTCCACATACAGGTATATTTATATTAAGACTATTCAATACTTCTAGTGCCACATTGACCTGTCCTTTTCCACCATCCATAAGAATTAAATCAGGGAATATACAAAACTTGCCTTTACTTAATTCTAAACTTCTCTCTTTTATTTCTTCCACTTCATAAAGTCCACGCTTAAACCTCCGCTCTAAAATTTCACGCATGCTATCATAATCGTTTGCTCCTATTACAGATTTTATTTTAAACCTTCTATAATCACTACTTTTAGGTTTCCCATCTTCAAAAACTACCATACTACCTACCGAATCCACCCCCATTATATTTGAAATATCATAGGATTCAATTCGCTCTGGTATTTCGTCAAGTTCCAATAGTTCTACAATCTCCTGCAATGCAATTTTATGAATTTCCTTATCCTCTCTATCCTTTAATTTGAATTGTTGGAGAGTTATCTTAGCATTATTTTCTACCATTTCTAAAGTCTTCTTCTTTTCTCCCTTTTGAGGAACCTTAATTGTTACCTTTGAGTCTTTTTTTGAGCTAAGCCATTGCTCCAGAATCTCTCCCTCATTTATAAAAGGAACATATATAGTTTTAGGAATAAAGGCTGTACCTCCGTAAAATCTCTTTATAAATCCTTCTATAAGTTCACTTCCTAATTCACCCGCTTCGTCATTTAAAATAAAATGTTCCCGGCCTATTATCTTTCCATCCCGAAGGAAAAACACCTGAAGGCAAACATCTTTTTCATCCACATATAAATTAATAAAATCTTCATTTTCGCAATTACCTATTACAATTTTTTGCTTTTCGTTTATCTTATCTACCGCCAAAATTTTATCTCGAAAACCCGCTGCTTTTTCAAATTCCAAAGATTCTGATGCACTTCCCATCTCTTGCTTTAGACCATCCACAATATTTCTATCTTTTCCTGTAAGCAGTTCCATTGTACCTTTTATGAATTTACCATAATCTTCTCTATTAATATAACCTGCACAAGGAGCTTTGCAGAGCCCAATATGGTAGTTCAAGCAAGGCCTTGTATAGGGTAATCCTTCTTTAATAACTCGCTTGCAGGTTCTAAGGGGGAATATTTTTTTTATAAGCTCAATAACGGTATATACAGCTGCCGAATCTGTATAGGGCCCAAAATATTTCCCTCCATCATTTGCAATATTTCTAGTTACAAAGACTCTTGGGAATTCCTCATTTATGGTTATTTTTATAAAGGGATAATGTTTATCGTCCTTAAGCAAAATATTGTATCTTGGGCTATATTTCTTAATAAGGTTACACTCGAGTATTAGTGCTTCCATTTCTGAATCCGTCACTATGTATTCAAATTCAGCTATATTTTTCACCATAGCCTTCACTTTTTCAGAATGATTCTTTGAATTTTGAAAGTATTGTCTTACTCTATTTTTTAATATTTTAGCCTTCCCTACGTATATTATTTCACCAAGGTGATTTCTCATAAGATATACTCCTGGTGCCTCTGGAAGAATCTTTAGTTGATATTCAAAATCAAACACATTAAACCTCCTTGCCGCTTTCTGGAGTACATAACAAAAATCAATTATTTTAGTCATATATTCCTATTTCCTGGGCAATTTATTACAAATTGCTACATGCATTATATTACTAATAGGTAATTAAAAATAAATATTAATCCAAGTTTAGAATAATCAATATACAATGCTCAATGACCAAGTATTTCAGTGAAAATGTAACGACATATTATATGAAAATAAAGTCAGATATCGTTCCATATCTGACTTTATAATATTAGTGTTTTCACATCATTCTATATGTTTTTTTAATTTTATTGCAAATAAACTTTTATCAGTTCTCTAGTTATTTCGGCAGCAACTCCGCCGCCTACTCCGCCCTCTTCTACAATTACCGCTATGGCAATTTGAGGGTTTTCATATGGTGCAAAACCAATAAACCAGGAATGTGGTCCTACCTGTTTACTGGCATCACCCTTATGATCTGCAGTGCCTGTTTTTCCACAAACAGTTATGCCATCCACAGCTGCATTTTTCCCTGTACCTTCAGCCACTACATCCTTCATTAAATCTTTCATTATCTTAGCATTTTCTTTTGACATGTTTTCTCCTAATGCTTTAGGCGCTATTTTCTTTAGTGATTTGCCCTTACTACTCAATATCTCTTTAACCATCATTGGTTGCATCATAATGCCATCATTAGCAACCGTGCCTGCAACTAATGCCATTTCCATAGGAGAAGTTAAAACTTGAGCTTGCCCTATAGCACTTTGTGCTATATTACCTTTTTCATTGCTTTTATAACTTGGAAATTGACTATTCTCTATGCTTAAACCAGAAGCTGGAGTATCCTTGTTAAAATAAAATTTTTCTGCAGTATCCTTTAGTGCCTTATTTCCCAAATCAATACCCAAGGATCCAAAAAACACATTACTAGAATGCAAATAAGCAGTTCTAAAATCTATATTTCCCAAAACCTCACCATCATAATTTCTAAGTGATGAACTTTCATTAAAAACTAATGAACCAGTATCTTCAAACCTCCTATTGTAAACATTTGGAAGGTTCTCTAAGGCACTTATTGCCGTAATAGTTTTAAATATAGATCCCGGTGGATATAGCCCAGATACTGCTCTGTTAAGCAATGGCATATCCTTATTAGCAACTATCCCTTTCCAATCCTTTTCTAAATTATTAGGGTTATAAGATGGCATAGACACCATTGCTAAAATTTCTCCTGTTTTAGGATTTAAAGCCACTATTGAACCGCGCTTACCTTTTAAAAGATTAAAAGCTTTTTTTTGAAGCTTAGAATCAAGGGTAGTTCGCAGCCCATTACCAACCTTTTCTTCTTCCTTTTTATTAAAGTCAAAAAGCTTTGAGGCTACTGTGCTTTCAGATCCCATAAGTTCTGCATCATATTTTTTTTCAAGTCCTGCAAGTCCATATATAGGATTCATATACCCTATAGCATGAGCAAAAACCTCGCCTTGCAAATATTCTTGTTTTTGAGACACTTCGCTTAATTTCGTACTTTTAGTTAAGGGAGTCATATCTTTATCATAAACGGTTCCCCTGAGTACCTTATTTCTTTCTGCCCATAGTCTATGATTAAAAGTACTGGACACCGCCTTTTGACTATTAAACATATAAATATAGGTTATATAGGAGATTAAAGCAACAAAAAGTATTAAAAATACCAACATTACTTTTTTTATATTAATCACAAAATCATTCATAACTTTGACCGTCCTCCGAAATTTTTTGAAGTATACCTAGGGAAAAGAAAGTTATTATCATAGAACTCCCACCATAACTAACTAGTGGCAAGGTTATACCTGTTAGTGGAATAGCTCCAACCACACCACCTACAATAACCAATACTTGAGCGGCTATCATTGTGCTATAGCCCACTGCTAGAAGTCTTGAAAATTTATCCTTACCATAAACAGGTACTCTCATGCATCTATAAAACAGCAAAAAGTATAAAATAAGTATAGCAAACCCAGTAAGCACACCCATTTCCTCACAAATAGCTGCAAAAATAAAATCCGTATTAACTACAGGAACCATTTTAGGGTATCCAAGCCCAAGACCTGTTCCAAAAAGGCCACCTGAAGCTATAGAAATTAAGGATTGTACTACCTGATGCCCTTGATCATATCCATATTTCCATGGGTCACCCCAAATTAAAACCCTTAAGCGCACATGTCCAAAAAGTTTATAGCTTATAACTCCACCTACCATAAAAAGTACTAAACATACCAGTACATATTTAAAGTTTGAAGTAGCAATATATAACATAGTTACTGAAATAGCAAAAAATAAGAGTGCTGATCCTAAATCCTTTTGAATCACCATAAGCCCAAGCGAAACCATAACTACAATTCCTGGCTCAATTAGAGACTTAAATTTTATAAGCTCTGACTTCCCCTTAATACCTTTACCATAATTCTGTAATGATGATGCTAAATATGCCACCAATGATAATTTACCAAATTCTGTTGGTTGAAAACTAAATCCAGCAATATTTACCCAGTTTTTAGCTCCATAAGTTGGATCTGCAAATATACTTCCCATAGACATAAGTACAAGAGTACATACCAAATAAACCCATTTATACTTTCCAAAACTAGTCAAGCTAGGAAAAAGCACTACTACTAAAATAAATATGGCAATGCCTACGGTATACCATATAAGTTGTTTAAGGGCAGTAGGCGAGTCTAGTCTATATAAAATGCCCATGCCTATAACCGCCAAAACATTTGAAAATAGTAAAATATATTTATCTCCGTCGGGGAAAAATCTTCTTATTATAAAGTGAGAATAGGCAAAAAGTATACATATTATCACACCCATTATTAATGCGCCCTTATCAAATCCTTCTTTACCAATAAAAAACATATTTACAAATAAAACTATACATAAAAGATAAGTATACCTTAGAAGTTTCCGTTCTTCCTTTATACTTTCCATATTATCACCTCGTTAATCATCACCTTCGGTGCTGAAATTTATCCTATAACCTTGAAAATTGAAGTTCCTATTTTTATTTCGTCACCTTTTTTTATAGCCACACTGTCTTTCACCCTTTTATTGTTCATTAATGTACCATTAGTACTCCCCAAATCCTGCAGAATATAATCTGTGTTCTTTCTATATATCCTTACATGCTGAGAAGACACGTATTTATCACCTAATATTAAAAGATTATCTGCTTTTCTACCTACTGTAAGTTCATCATTCAAAGGAATAACCGCACCCACTCTTAAGTTGAAATTTTCTCCTCTTTCTATAACCTCAAGTCCCATAGTTTTCTTTATTACTGTTTTCTTCTTTCCACCACCTTTTATGTCTTTATACATTATTCTCAAAGCAAATATTATTATGAGGTATATAATCGCTATAATTGCATATTTCATGATCGAGCTTATAATAGTCATAAGTCATTTTCTCCTCTTTATAAAAATAATCAAAGACCAGCATTGAATTAATATGCTAGCCTTGAATAAATTATAACATTTTTTTTAAATATTGTCCTGTATATGAATTTACATTTAAAGATATTTCTTTTGGAGTTCCACTACACATAATGTAACCTCCCTTGTCTCCACCCTCTGGCCCTAAATCTATAATATAGTCTGAGCACTTTATAACATCTAAATTATGTTCTATTACCACTACAGTGTTACCTGCGTCAACTAATCTTTGAAGTATTTTAATAAGTTTGCTAACATCATCAATATGAAGTCCTGTTGTAGGCTCATCTAAAATATAAAAAGTCTTGCCTGTACTTCTCTTAGATAATTCTGAGGCCAATTTAATTCTTTGAGCCTCACCACCAGATAGTTGAGTTGAAGGTTGCCCTAGTCTAATGTAACCTAGTCCAACATCTATCAGTGTTTTAAATTTACTATGGATTCTTGGAATATTTTCAAAGAATTTTACTGCTTCCTCCACAGTCATATTTAAAATTTCATCAATATTCTTTCCTTTATACTTAACCTCTAAGGTTTCTCTATTGTATCTTTTGCCCTTACAAACCTCGCAAGGCACATATACATCAGATAAAAACTGCATTTCTATTTTAATTATTCCATCGCCCTTGCAAGCCTCACATCTTCCACCCTTTACATTAAAGCTAAATCTACCCGGCTTATAACCTCGCACCTTGGATTCTGAGCTCATAGAGAAAACATCGCGAATTATATCAAATACCCCTGTATAGGTAGCTGGATTGGATCTTGGAGTACGTCCAATCGGACCCTGGTCTATATCTATAATTTTATCTATATTCTCTACCCCTAAAATATCTTTATGAAGTCCTGCATTCTTTTTAGAATTATTTAGCTTTTTATTAAGACCTTTATATAGAATTTCATTTACTAAAGTACTCTTTCCAGATCCCGAAACACCCGTTACGCAAGTAAATACACCCAGTGGAAACTCCACGCTAACATTCTTAAGGTTATTTTGCTTCGCATTAATTATTTTTATACATGAGCCATTAGAGACTCTTGTTTTATCTGGAACCTCAATCATCTTTTTACCACTTAAATATTGCCCTGTAATTGACTCCGCGCAACTTTTTATATCGTCTATTGTTCCTGCCGCCACAATTTCTCCACCATGTTCTCCAGCTCCTGGCCCAATATCTACAATATAATCTGCTGCCATCATAGTGTCCTCATCATGCTCTACAACTACCAGCGTATTTCCTAAATCTCTTAGCTGTTTCAATGTCTTAATAAGTTTTGCATTATCCCTTTGATGAAGTCCAATACTAGGTTCATCTAAAATATATAAAACTCCCATAAGGCTTGAACCTATCTGGGTAGCTAGTCTTATTCTCTGCGCTTCTCCACCAGAAAGCGTTCCTGCTGATCTTGTTAAATTCAGATAATCAAGCCCAACGTTCTTAAGAAAACTAAGTCTATTATTTATTTCTTTAAAAATCTGATTAGCTATCATCTTATTTTTTTCTGACAATTCAATATTTTCTAAAAATTTCACTTCATCTACAATTGACATATTGCAAAATTCATATATATTTTTCTCACCCACAGTTACAGCTAATGCCTCGGGGCTCAACCTTGCACCATTACACTTAGGACATGCATTATCCCCCATATATTGTTCAACTTCTCTTTTTATATAATCAGAAGAGGTTTCAAAATATCGCCTTTTTAAATTGTTTATAATGCCTTCATAAACATGATTAAAGGTTCCTGTTCTATACTCCTTAACATACTCTACCTTTATTCGTTCTCCATTAGTTCCATATAATAGTATTTTAAGGATTTCCGGATCATATTTTTCTATAGGCGTATCTAAACTAAACTTATATTTTTCGCTTAGTGCCTTTAATACTGCAAAAGTCCAGGAATCCTCTTTAAGACTGCCTTCTCCAAAGGACAAAATAGCTCCACCCAAAATACTCTTACTTTTATCTGGCATAATTAAATCCTCGTCGATTTCCATAAGGGTACCAAGTCCATCACAAGTATCACACTTACCAAAAGGAGAGTTAAAAGAAAACATCCTAGGTGCCAGTTCCCCTAGACTGATACCACAATCCGGGCAAGCAAAATGTTCACTAAAAAGCATATCTTCTCCATCTACGACGCCAGCACCTATAGTGCTAGCTATTGCCGTTCCCTCTGCTAATTTTAAAGCACTTTCTAAGGATTCAGAAAGCCTACCACGAATTTCCTCTTTTACAGAAATTCTATCAATGACGATCTCTATACTATGTTTTTTAGTCTTTATAAGCTTTATATCTTCTTCCATAAGTTCTACAATATTACCATCTATTCTAGCGCGAACAAACCCATTCTTTTTAATATTCTCTAATATCTTAACATGCTCGCCCTTTTTTCCCCTTATTATAGGTGAAAGAATTAAAAGCTTAGTTTTCGGTGGCATTTCCATTATTCTGTCCACCATCTGATCCACAGTCTGTTGAGAAATCACCTTGCCACACTTAGGACAATGAGGCGTTCCAACTTTAGCATAAAGTAATCTCAAATAATCATAAATTTCAGTTACAGTACCCACTGTAGAACGTGGATTTCTGTTAGTTGTTTTCTGATCTATAGAAATAGCAGGAGATAGCCCCTCTATGTATTCAACATCTGGCTTATCCATATTGCCTAAAAACTGCCTTGCATACGCTGACAGTGACTCTACATACCTTCTTTGCCCTTCTGCATATAATGTATCAAAAGCAAGCGAAGATTTACCAGATCCCGAAAGTCCAGTAAACACTACAAATTTATCTCTTGGTATCTCTAAATCTACATTTTTTAAATTGTTAACCTTAGCACCCTTTATAAAAATCTTATCCCTCATAATTTCACTCCTCGTATACTTCCCTTAAATAATTAACAACTCTCTCAACTTTTAACTCTTAAATATTCTTAATTTGTTTTTTAAGTTTAAAAATTATATCTCTAAGCTGCGCTGCTCTTTCAAATTGTAAATCCTTAGCTGCCTGCTTCATTTCACTTTCATACTTATCCATTAACTTTTTAGTTTCATCGTAATTTGCTTCCATAGCAGCTTCCAGGGTTTCATATACCGCTTCTTCCTCTGCCACTGTAACAGCTCCTAGTACTTCCCTAATATCTTTAATAATAGTAGTTGGTATTATATCATTCTCTTCATTATAATCCATTTGAAGTTTTCTACGTCTATTAGTTTCATCCATAGCCTTTTTCATAGACTTTGTGATTCTGTCCGCATACATTATTACTTTACTCTCTGAATTTCTTGCAGCCCTTCCTATAGTTTGAATTAAAGAGGTTTCAGAGCGCAAAAATCCTTCCTTATCTGCATCAAGGATTGCCACAAGAGCTACTTCCGGAATATCTAAGCCTTCTCTTAAAAGATTAATACCTACTAGTACATCGAATGTACCAAGCCTAAGATCTTGGATAATCTTCATTCTTTCTATAGTATCAATATCCGAATGTAGGTAAGTAACTTTCATATCCATTTCTCTAAAGTATTTAGTCAAATCCTCTGACATTTTTTTTGTAAGCGTTGTAACTAAAACTCTAAACCCTTTTTTTATTGTGTCCTGAATACTCGCATATAAATCATCTATTTGCCCTTTAACCGGTCTAATATCTATTTCAGGGTCTAATAGCCCTGTAGGTCTTATCACTTGCTCTGCAGTATTCTCACTATGCTCTGCTTCATATACGTTTGGAGTTGCACTTACGAAAACTGTCTGATTCATAGTACCCTCAAACTCTTCAAAAGTTAGAGGCCTATTATCAAAGGCAGAAGGAAGTCTAAATCCATACTCAATTAAATTAGTCTTTCTTGATTTATCTCCGCCAAACATAGCTCTAACCTGTGGAAGCGTTACATGACTTTCATCTATAAACATTAAAAAATCCTTTGGAAAATAGTGCATCAAGGTTTGAGGCGCTGTTCCTTTTGGCCTCCCATCTAAAATTCTAGAATAATTCTCTATACCACTACAGTAACCAACCTCTCTTATCATTTCAATATCAAAGTTAGTTCTTTGCTTAAGTCTTTGAGCCTCTAGTAATTTATCCTGTGATATAAGTTCCTTTAATCTAAGCTCTAACTCTTCTTCTATTTGTTCTATAGCAGGCTCTAGTTTCTCCTTTGAAGTCGCAAAATGAGAAGCTGGGAAAATAGATACATGCTTTCGTGCTCCAATAATTTCTCCTGTTAGCGAATCAAAAGACCTAATTTTATCTATTTCATCACCGAAAAACTCTACCCTAATTCCTTCGCTGCTGGATGAAGCAGGAAATATATCAACAGTGTCCCCTCTTACTCTAAAGGTTCCGCGAATAAAATTAATGTCATTTCTCTCATACTGTATATCAACTAATTGTCTTAAAACTTCATTTCTATCCTTTTCCATACCTTCCCTTAAAGAAACTGTAAGTTTTTTATATTCTTCAGGGTTTCCAAGTCCATATATACATGAAACTGAAGCCACCACAATAACATCATTGCGCTCCAGCAGTGCTGATGTAGCTGAATGTCTTAATTTATCAATATCATCATTAATAGATGAGTCTTTTTCTATAAAAGTATCCGTTTGTGCAATATAAGCCTCAGGCTGATAATAATCATAGTAAGACACAAAATACTCCACACAGTTGTCAGGAAAAAATTCTCTAAACTCCGAGCAAAGCTGTGCCGCTAAAACCTTATTATGGGCAAGCACCAAAGTAGGCTTTTGAACTCTTTCAATAATATTAGCCATAGTAAAAGTCTTACCTGAACCAGTTACGCCTTTAAGAGTTTGAAACTTTTTACCTTCTTCAATTCCTCCCACAAGACTCTCAATAGCCTGTGGTTGATCTCCAGTAGGTTTAAACTTTGAATGTAATTTGAATTCATTCATAAACACACCCCCTTGTATTTCTCTAGGTGCGATAACAACTATTAATTGCTATCATCTATCTGAACGTTTGTTCGTCTACTCTATTTTAACTATAAGTATTTAATATGTCAATATCTCCTTTTTAGATTGACTCTTTTTTCTTAGAATGATACTAACAAAAGTATATATTTCGTAAAATGCGTTGAACTACTTAGGGTCGTGAACGCATTTCTAGCAATATATACTTTTTGTTACAGCATCCTCTTAGAAAAAAGCTTGTAATGTAAATATTAATTATAATTTCTTATTTAGACTTTTTTAATATTAACGACTCTTTTTTTCCATTCCATTCTATTTTTACTATCATATCTCTATCAGTAGACTTAGGAAATCCTGTTGGTAGTATCAGTTTGCCCGTATGAACCATGGTATTATCCATTGAGAATTCGCCCTCTTCTCCTTCGCTCCTAGTATCTATTGAGTATTTTACATCCTTTACCAAGTTACCTTCTTTCCCAGTGTACTTAAATGTATAATAAGTGTCATGTGAGTACTCATTACCATCGATTTTATAACCTACATGCCAATTATCACTGGTGCCCTCATAATTAATTACTACATCTTCAACACCTAAACGCAAATTATTTGAAAGTCTAGAAAGTGCATCATAACTATTTTTATCATTAGGATCTTTTACAATACATGTTAAGTATTTATATATATCTACTCGCTTTTCCGTAATCGCCTTCAATCTACTATTAGTTGTGTTAGTTTCTGTCATACAATAATAAAGCTCCTTTATCGCACTAATTAATTCATTGTGGTTTTCACTCTTGCCATATGAAGTTAAATCTTCTATAGATAAAGCTGTATATAAGTTAGAGGCTGCCATTATATAATAATGATTTTTTTCATCATCCTTCATTATAGTATAGTCCCCTGCAAAACAAAATTGGGCCTGGGACAAAGTGTATTTAAATAATTCATTTGCAGTTTTTTCTCGCTGGTTTAAACTAAAAAAGCTATAAGTTCCAAACACCAAACTAATTATTAGCGCTAATATTAATAATTTTTGTTTTTTCATTAAAATTCCACCTTTGCATACCTTATCGTCTTACCTTCACCAGGTACTTAAACTAATATAATTTCATTGCTTTTAAATCTATTTCCAACGTCCACATAAACAGCTACTATGATTACTTAAATAAAAAGCCTTATAATATACTATATTATAACATCAAATCCAATTAATTATATGTAGTTTAATTCGACTAATATATTCTAAAGATGCCCTTTTTAAACAAAAGGACTTGCCTCCTCAGTATAAACTGATAAGGCAAGTCCTTTTGTTTTATTTCAATTAAACATTTTTTTCTATAACATTTTCTTCTATAGTATTTTTTTCTACAACATTATTTTCTTCAATAACATCATGTTCAATCTCGCTTTTACTTAGTAACATAAAAGAATCCGAAACTTTTTTATTCACTTTACCCACACCAAATAAAACAAATGCGATACCTCCATATATACCAATTGGTTCAAACATTCCTGGCAACAATTGCGATGTCAATAATGCTTTTCTTACAGTAGCAATATCATAACCCTGAGCTACAGCTTGACTAACCGTACTTTTAAATAATAGAATATTATTAACCAATAATGCAACACCAATCATTGCCACAACTGAAGCTACAAGATACATAACAATTGAGATAGAAGATCCCTTTGATTTTTTAGATGCATTTTTTTCTTTGATTCCCATAATAATTTGTCCTCATTTCTGCCTTTAAAGGCTATATTATAATTTCAATTTAATACTGAGCTGATATTGTTTTCGAAAAAAAATCAGTGTCTATTCATTAATAATAGTAGATAATTGTTGCATTCAGGTGTCAATAATGTTAACAATCTATAACCAATATAAAATATTAGTTGCAAATACTTACTCAACATTCCATTTTCTGAAATGCAGTTAAAAAATACATTATCTTGTTCCATATAAAAAGGCAAGCCCAATAAGTAATGGCTTGCCGCTTAGTAAATATACATAATAAATTTATTTATTCTATTATTCTTTTACCTATTACAAAATGATCTACGTAATAACCAGTTAATTCAGATATTTTTACAACATCACCAGGTTTAGGACAATGTATAAATTTATTATTTCCAATATATATTCCCACATGAGATACTTGAGAAGGTTCAGCTGAATTTGTAGTAAAAAAGACTAAATCCCCACTTTCAAGATTATTTATATTAACAGTTGCACCTATATCTACCTGTTCCATAGTCGTTCTAGGTAAATTCATACCAAAGTTTTTATAAATATACTGCACAAGCCCTGAACAATCGAATCCACCACTTAAATATTTCCCAGTAGTGCTGAATTTTGCTGGTGTTTCACCACCCCATATATAAGGTGTACCCAAAAATTTGTTTGAATATGACACTAAATTATTTCCAGTTGCTGTTGTATTATATTGTTGTCCATCTTCAACATATTGAGCTTTGTTTGACGTATCATCAACCATGCTTACATAGGATTTATATATATATCCCCATTCGCCAGCATACTTAATTTTATAGAATTCACCTTGAGTTCCATATATCTCTACTTTTTCTTTAGGATACTTCTTACCCATAACAATAACATCATTAGCCAATGAAGCTGTTTTTCTTACACTCAAAAAATCAGAGGCTGTAATAGTCCCAACTCCTGTAGCTTTCGGTACAGGCGTCGGTGCAGTAGAACTGCTTGTACTATTTGAATTTACAGTCTTTTGCCCTGTAACTTTTACATATAATGCACTTATATAGCTTGTTTTTCCAGAATAAGTTATTTTATAAAAACCATTTGTGTTTTCATACATTGTAACTTTACTTCCAAGCTTAATAGTACCCGTCACAGGATAGCTTGGACCAGCTCCAGACCTTACATTTAAAATATTTGCTGTTATAACTCCATATTTTTCTACGTAAGCCGGTTTTACGCTTGGCACGCTCTTCGGAACAGACGCACTTTTTACTAGGTTTATATATGATCCATGCACGTATCCAGTTTTTCCACCATTACTTATTTTATAAAAATCCCCATATTTTCCAAGGGTATTTATTTTTGTATTCTTTGAAAGAAAACCTGTAATTGAAGAAGTCAGTGAAGGTTTTTGCCTAACACGTAATGAGGCTGTATTCACTACTCCACTATCTGCAAATGCAATTTGTGAACTTACTATTGTAAACAGTGTTACTATAAGAGCTATTCTTTTTTTCATTAGTTTACCTTCTCTCTATATTCTAAATTCAATTCAAGTATATGCTATATCTTAACCACTACTTATTATTTTGATTTTACATCTACATTTCGCCATAATATACTTTATGATTTATTTAAGTGTATTCATCCACCCCCTTTTTTTTGAGTACTATTAAAACTCACATTAAAAAGCACTAAGGTAAATATGATGCAGTAGTATTTAGTATTATAGCACTTATATACTAAAAAATTCTTGTTTTCAGAAATTTAAAATCCCTAATAAAGATAAAACTAGCAAATACAAATTACACATATTGCGTTGTCTTTAAATAAATCATAGTTTAATGATTTATTGTAAATTTACGGTAATAATGGTATAATTAAATAAATATTTTATATTGAATTTTTATTTTATGCTGCTTTAAAACCTATTTGTAAACAATTAGGTGTAATTGTATTTATGGATTTTATTATCATTTTTATACTTGAATTATTTAAAACTAAAAACCTTGATGACCCTGAATATAATGATTTCATTAATACTATTATTCCTTTATTAATATTTTTCGGTATTTTTATTGCCATACTTTGGGTATGCAGTAAGTTAGGCTTGTTCTGTTGCAAAAAAACAAAATTGACCATGTAATTTTACAGTCAATTTTAACAGTATTGTCCTAATGCCCCAGTATATATTTATATTTTTAAATTTTCCCTTTCATTTCTTTGATTCCTTTAATAATATAAGGAACGCCAAGTGGCAAAAAAACACCCACCATATTTATTTCTGGATACGTTTGTCCATATTCCCATTTTGATACTGACTGACGAGATACATTCAATAATTCTGCAAGTTGTTCTTGTGACAATGTTTTTTCTTTTCTCAATCCTTGTAATTTTTCTGAAAAACTCAACTCCATCACCACACCTAAATAATACCTAAACTTCGGTTATCACACTACCAATTTTAATTTGCTTTTTTGTCAACTTGAGGTTGCAGTCGTTATATCACAAGGCTAACGCCTAAAAGAATTTTGGACTTATCCATTAAAATAAATAATATTTCAATATTATTATACAAAAAATTCGCAGCCTATCGGCTAAAATATTTTGGGACTGCTCTGTTGCAAAAGATTATGCAACTCAGCCATATATTATGTCCCCCCAAGGTTTCCCCCCCAAATCTACATAAAAAAGAAAGAATGCAATTTCTCTGGAGTGACTTGCAATACGAAACGCTGAAACTATTGAAATTCCATTTAGAAATTCTTCTTTTACGAATGTAAAATCCTCGTAAGCTTGCACAGGAAGTGCAAGCTAGCGAACCTGAGGCAGGACGCCGAATGTGAGCGTTAGAGGATTTTACACGAGCAAAAGATTAGAATTTCTTAATGGAATTTCTAGTTTCGAGTTCGTTTGCAAGGCACTCCAGAGAATTGTGCACCTTTCTTTATTTTTTATCTCTGTCTTTCATTTTTTCCAGTACATCTTTAAAGCTTTCGTCATCCATCTTTACTATAGAATTGTCTTTTGGTAGCTCCCTTGGTACAATCACTACTCCTAGTCTTTTGTTCCCATCTACATTGGTATAACTCATATCTTTTAATTCTCCAGATGTTTTTTTGATTTTTAAAGATATTGAATCGAAATTACCTTTAACTATATGTAAAATTTCTTCTTCAGACTCTATTTTTTTATCGTTAAGTCCGACTATTAAATCTCCACTTTGAATTCCCATTTGAAAAGCAGGAGATTTAGGGGCTACTTCTAGAACCATAATTCCCTCATCGCCACTAACAAATTTAGGTTTTAAAGTGAGCTCCAGGTGCTTTTCTAATTGCAACATTGCTTCATGCAGTGCAGCTGCAAATATCAAAATAAAAATTTGAATAGCTACGCCAAATACTGCTAATTGTGATATAGCTGTTAAAATCACGCCATATCCCATTATTAGTGCTCCTGAAAATAGAGTTTTCTTGCCCTTACTCTTAGTAAAGGTAATACTGCTATAACCAATGATCCCATAAAGCGCAATAGAAGCTATGATTGATTTTTCTAAGATTTTACCCGCTATAGTCCCTCTTATTGCAGGCATCCACTGTGGAGTCATTAAGCTCTGTCCTGCCACCAGATCCGAGCTCTGAGAACTTAAAAGTATAAGTATAGCAATTGGCAATGCCCAATATCTTTTTAAGGCAAATCCCCCAATAATTTTATTGTCTCTATTTGTAAAAACAGGAATAGCTCCTCTTGATCCATCTATCATTACTAAACTTCCCTCAATAATATGTAATACACCCACCAACGTCATTAAGGTAAGAATATCTACGTTTATAAAATCTAATTTTGGCATATGCAATATGATAGCTGCATATTTAAACACTAGGCTGGCTATACCTAAAACTGCACCAGAATAAGAAAAGCATATAAATCTAGGCTTAAATGCCATAAAAAACAATGACAACATAAACAATAAATAAATACTTGAATTCTCATCAAAAACTAGACCTAAAAATGTAAACATAAGACTTGCTAGGGTCCCTGCAATAATTCCTATTACAATTTGAGATATAGTCAACTCAAAAGGTGAATCTAAACTTTCTCCCATTATCATTTTCTGCATAACCGATATTTTCTTATTTTTATTATAAAAAATTAATCCGATCATTATTAATATAAATGCATTTGAAGGATCTACAATTGCAGAAGCAACTGCTCTTAAAGTATGTATTGCAATGTCCATTGAATAAAATTCTCCTTTCATCTTACTTAGAACAAGGAGACTCCCACTTCTATACGAGGATAGGAATTGTTCTTTTAGCTTTAGCTAATCATCTGCGATGCTGAACTGTTGTTAAAAACCAAGTATCCACCAAATTTATTGGTAGATACTTGGTATGTTGTTACTTGATTTTACCCTTAGCTATCTCTAAAGCTTTTTCAAACTGTGGATCCAAAGTTCTATCATATGCTTTCTCTTTAAGTGCTTTTGGATAAACCACCTCAATTTCTGGTTTTATTCCAATATGATGTATATTCTCACCACTTGGAGTATAATATTTTGATATAGTTACTTTTAATGCAGTACCATCATCAAAACCATCAATATCTCTGTAAAACATCCTTTGAACTATCCCTTTACCAAAGGTCTTTTCTCCCACTAAAGTACCAACCTTATAGTCTCTGATTGCTCCTGCAAAAATTTCTGAAGCACTTGCTGAACCTTCATCTGTTAATACTGTGAGTGGCATGCCTATAGCCAGACCACCCTTAGATTTATCTTCGCTTCTTTTCTTATTCTTATCTATTGTAGATACAATAACCTTTCCTTTAGGTACAAAGTTAGATGTTAAGTCTACAACTTGATCTAAAAGTCCACCAGGGTTTCCTCTTACATCTACTATTAAACTTTTCATACCTTTGCCTTTTAATTCTGATAATTTTTTTTCAAAATTCTTAGCAGTATTTTCATCAAACATTGTAAGTTGAATATATCCAACATTTTTATCTAACATTTCACCTTTAACTGTTACCAAATCAATTTTAGCACATTTAAGATTAACTTCAAAACTGCCTTTATTTTTTCTATTAAGAGTTAACTTGACAGTTTCATTTTCCTTGCCTTTCATCATTGTAATAGCTTTGTCTAGTTCTTTTCCTGTCACAGCTATTCCATTAACCTTTTCAATAACATCTCCAGGAAGTATTCCTGCACTTTTAGCTGGTGATGGATCAAACGGCGCGACAACAACTATATTTTTTCCTTTAATGTCTACTTGCAAACCAAGACCTATATAAGTTCCTATTGTTTGAGTATTAAAGGCTGTAAACTCTTTTTTGTTCATAAAAACTGTATAAGGATCCTCTAGTGAATTAGTCATTCCTTTTATAGCACCTTCTACTAAAACATCATCACTAATTTTTCCATCGTAGTACTCATATAGTTTATTTCTCACTAAAAATAGCTTTTGAAACTTTACTACTTGGTCATAAGCATCTCTTCCAATTATTACTTTTCCATTGGCAGTTCTTAAGGATATTTGAGTTGAAACAAATAGGGTTATGAGGTTAGTAGCAATTACTATAACTATAATCCAAATAATCCATTTTGTTTTCTTTGTTTTGCGTGTTTTGTGTTTCTCATCATTATATTCTACAGTTTTATATTGTCCAAATCTATTTTCATCGCCCATTTTATACACCTCTTTGTAATTCTCTATATATTATTTATGTAAATATAATAAATTTATAACACTAATAATGAAATAAATATATTATATTTACACAACCAAGAATTTTCTTATAGACATTATACTTCCTATGGCTCCAATAACTATGCCACCCAACATAAATTGCCATAGAATAGTGCTTAATATAAAATGAGGATTTATTAGATTAACCCCTAATAATGCACTTGCTGCAACCTTTAGAAAAACCATTTTATAAGCATAATATAGTATTCCGGTAGAAATAATTGCTCCCGATAAACCCAGCATCATACCTTCAATAATAAATGGCCATCTTATAAACCAATCAGTAGCTCCAACAAATTTCATAATACCTATTTCTTTTTTTCTAGAATATAGCGTAAGCTTAATTGTGTTTCCTATTAAGAACAGTGATACACTTATTAAAATTACAAACAATACTAATCCTACTATCTTCAAAGTAGTTGTTATTTTTATAACTTTATCAACAATTTCCCTAACATCATTGATTTCATCTACACCTTTTAATCCTTCAGTAGCCTTAACTATATTATCTACTATTTCAGGTTTTTCTACTCTTACAATATATGAAGTTGGAAGAGGGTTCTTTTTATCAAAGCCTTGTACTAAGGATTTACTATCTTTTCCAAATTGTTTCTTCATTTTTTCTAGCGCATCGCTCTTATCTTCAAATTTAATCTCTGCAACTCCCTCTACATTGTCAAGGGCCTTTTGAATAACAGATTTATCACCTATTGTTACATCCTCTTTAAGAAAAATTTGCACCTGTAACTTAGAACCTACTTGTTTAACTCCTGCATTAACATTAAAAACAATTAATAAAAACACGCCTAAAATAAATAGAGTAGCTGCCACTGTAGCGATTGACGCCATACTAACAGTTCTATTTCTTTTTAAACTTTTTAGTGCATCTACAAAATAATATTTAATTGTACTAATCTTCATAACCGTATCTTCCTCTCTGCTCATCTCTAGCTAGAACACCTTTTTCTATAGCTATTACTCTCTTCTTCATAGAGTCTACTATATTCTTTGCATGTGTTGCCATAACTATTGTAGTACCAGCCTTATTAATATCATTTAAAATATCCATGATACCTATTGCTGTTTCAGGATCTAAATTTCCCGTTGGCTCATCTGCTATTAGCAATGTAGGATTATTTACTATAGCTCTAGCAAGAGAAACTCTTTGTTGCTCTCCACCTGAAATTTCATGAGGAAAAGCCATATGTTTTTTAGATAATCCAACTAAATCTAAAACCAAAGGCACTCTTTTTCTAATATCCCTTGGTGAACACTCTGTAACTCTCAGTGCAAAAGCCACATTTTCGTAAACATTTAAAGTATCAATCAATCTAAAATCTTGGAAAACCACTCCAATTTTTCTTCTAAAATAAGGTATCTGGTTTCTTTTTAATTTTGTTATATCCGTATTGTTTAAAATGACACTACCTGTAGTTGGTTCTATCTCTTTTAAAAGTATTTTAATAAAAGTAGATTTTCCCGCTCCACTAGGACCTACAAGGAATACAAATTCCCCTTTTTCAATAGTAATATCAACATTCGACAAGGCTATTACATTATTATCATAAATCTTAGTTACTTTCTTAAATTCTATCATATTTCATTCTCCTTACTACGTTTATGTAATTCATTTCAGTAAAATCCATAACAACATTATATCATAAGGACTAGACCTATAATAAATTTTATTATAAAATTTTCGTGAATATTACTCAAAATACGTTGATTTACTTTTTCAAAAATTCATAAATATTATTTATCTTTATGTTTTCCTATAAAACTAAAATTATGAGGTCTTATAAAATTATCATAATTTTAATTTTGAAGTATATGTGCGATTAAAGTACAAAAAGTAATTCATCAAAAAAAGGTGCCACCTACAGCAATAAGCTTGCTGTCTACAGTAACCTTATTGTTGATTAATAAATTTGAAATAATATTAAGTCAATTATTGTTGAATAAATTAACATAAATAGGGAAACGAAAAATATTACACCGACTAAGTTCAATTTTTCAAAGTACTCCATCCATTTTTCTTCATAATTAAGCGGTTCTAACATTTCTCTTTTTACAAAACCTATACCTGAAATAGCAAGACCAAAACAAGATATTCTAATAGCTGTCCTGTCTACTGAGGCTAATACCCCTTGAAGATTTAAGTCACCTGAGGCTAACCCACCTATTACGCCAATTAAAGCTCCCAAAATTATAGGAATTAAAAATATTTTTAATGACAATATAAAACAATGTAATAAATCCTTTAAAATTTCTTTCATGCTTGTCCCCCTCCCCCTTATTATTCTTGATGTATTATATCATAAATCATCGCAAAAAACATTATCCTGTAGAATAGTTAAGACCCCTATGTATAAACACATAAGGGTCTTTAAAATTATTTTAAACTCAGGCCTTTTTTAAGAGCTTTAACTATTTCTTCTGTGGTTAATCCATAAGCTTTTAAAAGTTCATCTGGTTTGCCACTTTCACCAAAGGTATCTTTGATTCCAACTCTCATAACTGGCACTGGATGATTTGAACAAACAACCTCTGCTACTGCAGATCCAAGTCCACCTATAACACTATGTTCTTCTGCAGTAACAATTAATCCGGTTTTTCTAGCTGCAGTAATAATCGCTTCTTCATCTATAGGTTTAATAGTGTGTATATTTAACACTTTAACCTTTATTCCTTCCTCAGCTAAGATGTTATAAGCTTCCAATGCAGCATCTACCATAATACCTGTAGCTATTATAGTTGCGTCACGACCTTCTCTAAGTGTTACAGCTTTTCCCAGTTCGAATTTATAATCAGGGTTATCATTTATTGTCTCAACACCCATTCTTCCTAGTCTTACATAACAAGGTCCATTGTATTTCGTAATAGCTGCAATAGCTGCCTCTGTTTCAATATCATCACTTGGGCTTATAACTACCATATTAGGAATACTTCTCATTAGAGCTATGTCTTCTATAGCCTGGTGAGAAGCTCCATCTTCTCCTACAGTTAATCCTGCATGTGTTGCACAAATTTTAACATTTAATTTAGGATAACAAATAGAATTTCTTATTTGTTCAAAAGCTCTTCCTGCTGCAAATATTGCAAAAGTGCTTGCAAAAGGAATTTTCCCACAAGTAGCAATCCCTGCTGCTACGGACATCATATTCCCTTCAGCAATACCCATATTAATAAATCTTTCCGGAGCAACTTTTTTAAAATCTGCAGTTTTAGTAGATTTAGATAAATCTGCATCTAAAACGACTATATTTTCATTTTCCAGGCCTAATTTAGCTAAGGCCTTACCATAAGCTTCTCTTGTTGCAATTTTACCCATTATAGTGCACCCCCAATTTCGTCTATTGCCATTTGGCATTGCTCTTTACTTGGAGCGGCACCATGCCAACCAGCTTCATTTTCCATGAAGGACACGCCTTTTCCTTTTATAGTTTCACAGATTATAACTGTTGGTTTTCCTTTTGTTTTTTTAGCTTCTTCTATAGCATTTTTAATTTGATCAAAATCATGCCCATCCACAGATATAGTATTCCATCCAAAAGCTGCAAATTTAGCATCTACTGGATCAGACCCCATAACCTCAGAAACTTTGCCATCTATTTGCAGTCCATTATGGTCTACAAAAGCCGTTAAGTTATCAAGCTTATAATGTGCAGCTGACATAGTAGCTTCCCATACTTGACCTTCTGCAAGCTCTCCATCACCAAGTAATGAATATACTCTATAATCTTTTTTATCAAGTTTTCCAGCTATTGCCATACCTACTGCAGCTGAAATACCTTGTCCAAGGGACCCTGTAGACATATCTACTCCAGGTACAGTGTTCATATTAGGGTGTCCTTGGAGCCTTGACCCTAATTTTCTGAGTCCCATTAACTCATCCTTATCAAAAAATCCCTTTTCAGCAAGCACGCTATATAATGCTGGTGCAGCGTGTCCCTTTGATAAAACGAATCTATCTCTATTGGGGTCATTTTTATTTTCTACACTTACATTCATCTCATTAAAATATAATGTAGTTATAATTTCAACGCAGGATAATGATCCACCTGGGTGACCAGAATGTGACTCTGTGATCATAGTTATTATATTTTTTCTAACTTGCCTTGCAATTGCTTTTAATCTTTCTACTGTATTTTGCATAAGTACCTCCTAGTATTTCTTTAGAGTATAAAATAATTATTAATTGTTTTCCTCCTAATATTGCTTTGAGATCAATAATACTAATAATAGTTATTTACTTGTATTCCATTTATCTTCCACCATTATTATAACAATATTACACACTATAACAACATATTTCTTAAGGATTCTACAAAAAAAAATAAAAAACTATAGATTTTTTTTAAAATCTATAGTTTTATTAAAATACATTGAGCCATTAACCCATAAAATGAAATAAGTTCAATAAATGACCTTATCGTTTTTAATAAGGGCAATAAATGCCCTTATTAATTTTATAAACCTACACTAATTAAAAGTGCAGTATCTACTTTTTTCATATCGCTATCAGTCATATGACCAATTTTTTCTTTTAATCTTTTTTTATCTAGTGTTCTTATTTGTTCTAGCAAAACTACTGAATCTTTATTTAACCCATACTCTTCTGAAGAAATTTCAACATGAGTAGGGAGTTTTGCCTTGTTTATCTGAGACGTAATAGCTGCAATTATAATAGTGGGACTGTACTTATTTCCAATATCATTTTGAATTATAATTACTGGTCTAACCCCACCTTGCTCTGAGCCTACAACCGGGCTCAAATCAGCATAAAATATATCTCCTCTTTTCACTATTGTTGTCATTAGACAAATCACTCTCCGAAAGCTTAACTTCGTAATCTTTAAAATCTTTAATATCAATTTCAAAACCCATGTCAGCTATTTCTAAATTTAATTCAGCCATTTCTAAATAACCACGTTTCATTTCATCTATATAACTAAGTCTTTTCTTTTCCTCAATATATAGTATTATAGCTTCCCTAAAAAATTCACTTCTTTTTTTAGAATCTTTCTGGAGTGCCTTATTAAATTCAATATAGAGTGTTTCTGATAGGTTTACTACTAATTTCTTTGAAGTTGACATAGAAAATTTAATACCTCCCATTTGCTTAAGCAACAATATGTACAAAATATATTATAATTCAACCTATGTCAATATGTCAAAGAAATTATGGGTATTTTAACCCTTTTACAACAGTATTTTTACACATAAATAGTTTATTTTACATATAATACATTAATATTACACGTAATTTCTTATTTTCACAACTTTACCTTTACTAATGTAGACTCTCGGAACTCTTTTCCCAACCATACAAACTATTTCATAATTTATAGTTCCTATTAGTTCCGCTATTGTATCCGCTGTAAATTTATTTTTCTCATCTTCACCCATTAGTATAACCTCATCACCAATCTTCACTCCAGAAATATCAGTAACATCAATCATACATTGATCCATGCAGATCCTACCTATTACTGGAGCAAAGCTTCCCTTTATGATAACCTTTCCCTTTTGATATAGAAGCCTTGTATATCCATCTGCATATCCAACTGGAAGTGTAGCTATAATACTTTCTCTCTCTGTTTTAAACTTTCTTCCATAACTCACGTATTCTCCAGGTGGCAAACTTTTTATGTGTACTACATTTGTTTTTAAGGTCATTACAGTTTTTAAATTTATATTGTCCTTATTTACCTCTCCAGAAGGATAATAGCCATATAATATTATTCCTGGTCGTACTGCCTCATAATGTGTTTCAGGTAAATCTATAATAGCAGCGCTATTGGCCATATGTCTTATATTTATGTTCACTTTTTTCTCTTTTAACTTTTCATAAAAATAATTGTACTTTTTAACTTGGTTATAGGTATAAGTCTTGTCTTTTTCATCAGCCGAGGAAAAATGACAAAACATTCCTTCTATAATTATATTAGGTAGCTTACTAATACTATATACTTCTTCTATACTGCCATCATTTGGCAGATAACCTATCCTACCCATACCCGTATCTACAATTATATGAATTTTAGCTACTTTATTTTTCTTTTGAGCCATTTTTGATAATTCACTTGCAAATTCATAAGAGTATACAGCTTGCTCAATGTTATATTTTAATAAATCATCTATTAAATTTGGTGGCGTAAACCCTAAAATCATTATTGGGCATTCTATGCCTGAACGCCTAAGCTCCACTGCTTCACTTACTACCGCTACAGCTAATCTATTAGCACCATTTTGTAGGAGCACTGGCGCCACATCTATAGCTCCATGTCCATAGGCATCTGCCTTTACAACAGCTATTATATTTTCGCTCTTAGCTACCCTTCGAATTTCTCTCATATTATAAGCTAGTTTATCTAAATCAACCTCTGCCCATACGGGCCTTAAATGTCTAAACACGACCTTCACCTCTTCTGATATTGAAATTTAATTCTTATGCTTATGTTTTTACTCGCACTAAGGAATTGAAAACTCCAATGGTTCAATTTTTACATTAGTAAGAAAATTAGTATATGTTATATTGATTTTTTCTTTACCCTTTATATCATAAATAACCAATTTTTCTGGTATCATACTTTTATAATTAACATACAACAATGCATTATTAATATTTTTATTGCTACCAGGTATAAATAAATTGATTACTGAATATTCAATATCATTAATCTTTTCAATTGAATATTTTATTTCCTCATTAGTATACAATAATCCTATGTATTCTCCAATAAAACACAGTTTAAGAACTTCATCAAAATCCTTGCTCTGTACATACTTTGTTCCATTGTTTTTATCATTAATATAAATATTATCATCGGTTTTATAGATAAATACTCTGTCTTTATTTAGCTCTAGTTTATATCCGCCTCCTTTCAAATAGGATTGCCTTGCCTTATAGTTAATAGTCTGCTTATCATTCTTTATATCCATGTTCATTTCTGTAGTATAGCTTTCCATGTTTTTTAAAAAGGTTACAATATCATTCGTATTCTTAGGTTTTTTATTACAGGAAGTTAATAGCGTGGAACTAGAAACAAGTAAAAGTATTAAAAATAATAGTAATTTTTTTTTCATTGTTACCCTCCTAGCATTTCTCTAGAGCAGATAGGGTTACCCCTGTTATCTACCATAACAAATCACTCTACTACTATTACTATTACTCATGGTTTCATACTATTACAAAAATAGCTAATGACAAAAAAATCATTATCTGCAGCTATTCACTCACCTCTTCATTTTTTTCTACTTCAAATATAGCATAAGCTACCGCACAATCTTCCCCGTGAGATATGCTAAGATGAATATTATACTTTCCCTCTTTTTTAGCTATTAACTTTGCTTTGCCTTTTAAAATTACTATTGGCTTTCCAAGGGTTGTCCTGTCAATTTCAATATCTTTAAAGTCAAACCCCCTAAACCCTGTACCTAACGCTTTTGCTACTGCTTCTTTAGCAGCGAATCTTCCAGCCACATATTCCGGCCTCAAATTTCTACTTTTAAGGTATTCTAATTCAGTTATTGTAAAAATTTTTTCTAAAAACCTACTGTTGGCGACCATAGCATTTTTTATTCGTCGTATTTCAACAATATCAGTACCTACTCCAATAATCAAAACTCTCACTCCCGCTCTTTAATCTCTGCTCCATAATTTATATATTTAATTAAACACAGATTTTAACTATACTAATATTCATACTGCTACTAACATAATATAATAAATTTATGATTATTTATAGTATTATTCATAAGTTATTTTATGTGCTTCTATTTTCAAACTATATTTTTCTTTATATAACAAAAAGAGGAGAATCCTCCTCACTATGTTAGTTTAGTTTAATAATATATCGCCACTAGCTCATTACTAAAGTAACGAGAGCACGTAGCTATTTTTCAAAATATTAGCAAGTACCAATATTTTTTAACATCTCATCAAAATCGCTAATATACTCATCAATATAGTCACCTAGTATATCAATCATATGAATAGGTGATACTGTATTTTCATATAGCATTTTTATAAGATTTTTAACTTTATGTCTTTGAGGACTTATGTTTTCTACACAATCCCTCTCTATAAATACTACTGTATCATCAACGATGTCTTGCCTTTCAATCTCAATACCATAGGCTTGTACTTCAGTAGATTCATTATCCATTGAAACAGAAACCTGACTTTTTACTAATCTATAAAAATAATTATGCTTTACATCAACCTCTGTTACTCTTTTAGATAAATTTTCTAAAACTACCATATTCGTCCCCCTTGTGTTATGTTATTGAAAATATAGTAACATTATTTTTCAGAAAAATCTGTCATTTTATGAAATGGGTTCAAATGTATTATCTCTTAAAAGTGACAACTTCAACTCTTTGCGCCCATAATGTTATTATTAACAAAGTATCCACAGGCATCTCTTTATATATACACTAGCTTATTTTGTCGAAATCATAATAAATATATATAAAAGTTTTTTTATTATAAATTGAATATATTTTTAAAAAGTGCAACTATTTTTTATTTGACCCGCAATATAATGAAAAATATAATTATTATGTAAATATTTGGCATAATAGTTGTTTGTTTTGCTAACTATTTTGTTTATTTTTTAATCCAATAATGTTATTTGTATTTTTTTTCCTTTATTTCTTTCAACATTTTATACCTATCAACGCCAATGTATTTACATAAATCTTCCAATATTAATAATACTGCAATAATCATAGTACAATCATCCTTGTAATACGCCTCTAAATCATATCGATTTTTATACACAATGGAATTATCTTTTTTGCAACTAATAGTTTTATATAGTTCCTTTAAGGTATTGTATAATATGGAGTACGAAATTAGTATAAAATCTCCTTTTGCTTTTTCACTACCATTAACTACCTCTCTAACAATTCTATTTAAAGATGTATTTTTGTAATATTCCAACATTTTCAGCCTATAATTATCTTGGATAAACTTCCCAACTATTTCGGCATCTATCAAAGTTATTTCTCCATCTGTGTTAAAAAAAATGCTAGCATCTACCAGACCATTTTTCTGGTCACTAATTTCTGATAACATTTTCTTCATTCTGTAGTTGAAAAAACTAGTGAATTCACCTTTTGTAATAAAATACTGGAGCTCTTTAGTAGACACAACATACACTAGCTCTGAAAAATTTTTATAAGCCTTATTTAAATAACTTTTATTATTATAATCCATGTAACTCATAATCCTATTGCCCCCACTCTAATAAATTAGTTGAGAATTCTAAGTCCTCCCTATTTAGTGTGGCTAATTAAATACAAACTATACTAAAGCACATGAAAATAAATAACAAGTCAAGTATACTAACATACTGACTTGTTATTTATTTTCATGTACTTTGATCTTATATTTTCTTCTTAATATCACTATGTCCCTTTTTAACCATCGCAACATTTTCCTGGGTCATAGGATGCACTGAAAACTTAGCTTCGTTATATACCGATGTCATCTCATCTAAGCTATCTAAATTATCAACTTTAATTTTAGTAACGTTCTTTAGCTGCGTGGCAGTCATGTAAGTCTTATAAATATCTGCTTCTTCAGTTATATTTTCAAAACCTTTGTATGTATAAAGAATCTTATCTCTATTACTTTGACCGCCTTGAAAAATTTTACGCAACAAGTCTTTAACCCAATGTTTTTTCTTCTTTTTGCTAACAATTCTTTCCTTTTCTTCTACAAATTCATTACAAATTTTTGTTTTATTTCTAAATCTCGATAAAAATTTATATATTACATATAAAATAAGAAGTAAAATCAAAATTTTAAAAATTATAATAAGCACTGGTGATATTTCAATTGATTCATATTTAGTCAGAATAGGCTGTTTTTTTAAATTGGTTTTAGATGTATCTGCACTACCTGCAACTCTTTGACACTTAATAAAAAATCCCCTTAGTTTTTCAGACAACCAACTTATTGGGCCACCAAAAATTTTAATTAGAAGGGATACTATTATAAACAATATATAATTTGCTAAATGCATAATCATATCTAATAATCCTGATATAATTTTGCTGGCATAATCCAAAGATAAAGTAAGAACTGATATTCCTATAATTATATTTGTAACCATAGTAGTATTGCTTTTAACAGCATATACATATCTTCGCGTTTCTCTCATAAGTATAATAATCATTATTATATAGAGAACGTGGAACCTATACATTGCATTTACAAAGTCGGTCCCTAAGATAAATGAGAACACCCAAATGGCTATTAGCACTACCATAGACTTTGTTATATCTTCTTTATATTGAGAGTAATCTATAGGATTATCCTCCAATGAATAGGTTATTAAAGCCATAAACAACAAGAAAATTGTATTTATAAAAATGATTTGACCTTTGAAAAATATAAAAGAAGCTAATATACTAAGTCCTAAAAGCGCTAGTATAAAAAGGGGTTTTCTTAACTTCAAACTTTTAAGATATTGCGTCAAAAAAACAATACACAAACAAACTAAAAACAGTTTATATTCTACTGGGTTTTTAAACAACCATTTACTTAAAGCTGACCAAATTATAAAAGAAATAGTAACAAGACTTATACTATAAATACTCTTGACTTTTCTATACCAGCTCATCCCTATAACACCCCTTTATAATCCATCTTTTCAATACCTGATATGCAGGTCACAGTAGATTTTAACGAAACGTCTATTACTTTAATTAAAATGCCCCGTCTTTTGAGTTTAGATAAAATACCAACACTCTCTTCATCTAAATAAGGCGTAATAATTATATAAGTAGAATTTGGATTAAATTCTTTTATTTTACTTCTTAAATAATCGCTAAATCTAATAGTAATGCTATAACTCATCCTAGCACTAAGTTCCATTATTTTTCTAAGAGCATTAATATCTGGATAAACCTCACTAGTGATTTTAGTTTGCATTCCTACTAATTGACAATTAGTCCACATTCCTGTGGGTACTCCTTCTTTGATGGCTATAGACGCTAAGGAGGCTGCCACTGTAATTCCATTTTCTATAAGCAGTGGTTGAATGGTACCCCAATAAGGTTCTCCACATTGAGCGTTTACAATGATTGTAAGGTCTCTATCTGAAGTAAAATCATATTCTTTTACCATAAGCCTGTCCATTTTCAAACTGGATTTCCAATGAATATCTTTCATTCTATCCTCTACGTTATATTCTCTTATTCCTTTAATATATAATGGATCCTTATGAATCCATCTCTTAACATTATTATTCCCTTGTAAATTGGTATTTGCAAATTCAACATTATTCATATTAATAAGTTTAGGATAAACCAAAAACTCAAGAAAATCTTCTGCATGCATGGTTTCTGCCGAAAGTCCAAATAAATCTCCTACAGTAACATTTATGTCTCTTAAAATGTAGGCGCCGCGTACGTTACACTTTAATTTGTAAATTCTTCTTTTTCTTTCATACCAGCTTATGGTGTATTTACTTAAATGCCATAAGTCAGCCCCTTCTTTAAATCTATTACTGTCTGATACAAACTCTATGGCACCTGGCATTTTCTCACTTAACATTAGAAATGATATAGGTAGCCTTTTATTATTTTCAATAGTTGTAGTAATAGTGAATTCCTCACCAGGTAAAAGTCTATCTTTATCAATATTTCTACTGATTTTGAGGTTATCAAAACCTTTTTTTCGTGTAAACTCACCTATAAAAAAAATAATAGTTAGTATGGCCAGAATCAGAGCAAATTGTATAAACATTGCCCCCCCTCCCTATAACTTTTCGAGTGGAGCTTGAATAGTACTTATTATTTCTTCTATAAGGGTTTTGCTCTTATTACCCAGGCCCAGATCATTCTTAAGCATTAACCTATGGCTTAAGATAGGGACTGCGAGTTCCTTTATATCCTCTGGAATTACATAGTCCCTCCCTCTTATAGCAGCTAGTGCTTGGCTTCCCTTCATCATATTCAATGTAGCTCTTGGACTACAGCCAAGCTCCACTTCTCTATGACTTCTTGTAGCGCTCACTATTGCTATTATGTAATCTTTTATTTCTTCACTAACATGTATCATAGTATAATTATTTTGAACATACTCTATGTCTTCCATCGAAACCACGGCCTGAAGATCATTCAATGGATCTGCTATCATAAATCTATTCATCATGGCCTTCTCCTCTATAGCATCTGGATACCCCAATGAAAGCTTCATAAAAAATCTATCTAATTGTGCTTCTGGTAATGGAAAAGTTCCAAACTGTTCCACCGGATTTTGAGTAGCAATTACAAAAAATGGTCTTTGGAGTTTTATAGTATTACCCTCCACAGTAATTTGCCTCTCTTCCATACACTCTAAAAGTGCTGACTGTGTTCTAGGTGTAGCTCTATTAATTTCATCTGCTAAAACTATTTGACTGAGTAGCGGCCCAGACCTAAACTCAAACTCCTGATTTTTTTGATTATAATAATATATTCCAGTTAAATCTGAAGGTAGTAAATCAGGGGTAAACTGTATCCTCTTAAACATGCAATTCATAGAGCTTGAAAGACTTTTCGCAAGCTTAGTTTTCCCGAGTCCTGGAACATCTTCAATAAGCACATGCCCAGAACATATAAACGCCACTATAATTTTATCTATATTGTCCCCTTTGCCTACTATAACTTTACCTACATTTTCCTTAATTTTGCCTCTAAATTCCTCAAATTTCTTTGTATCCATTTTAAAACCCCCCATTAGCTTATATATTTACATTTTCTTTAATTTCAATATACCATATATAGTAATTAATTTAAACATATTCGTTAGTAAATATTACTACTTTTATAACCATAAAAAAATCCCTCACCGTTAGGTAAGAGATCATGAGTTAAAGCATCTCCTGCGGAGCTGCAATTAATGACTTCAGAAGGAGCCTTAGACTCCCACTAAAGTTTTGTTTTGTTGTAGTATGTGATCCCCACTTATAAAAGTGGGAGACTTTCCTTCTGAAATATCATTAAAGCATTTTCAAAAAAGCTGGAGCAGCTACAGCGAGTCCTGTAACAATAACTCCACATAAAAAAGATCCTATAACTGAACACATAACAGATCTTTTAAAATCCAACTTTAAAAAAGCAGCTATTGCAGTCCCTGTCCAAACTCCTGTGGTTGGAAGAGGTATTGCAATAAACGTTATAAGCGCTATTTCTTCAAATTTTTCAAATTTAGCTTTATTCTTGTTTATCTTTCTATCAATTAAATTATAAAAGCCACTAAAAAATTTATATTTTCCTAAAAAGTCAAATATTTTATTAAAAAATATCAGTATAAATGGAACCGGAAGCAAACTTCCAATAAAACTTAACAGGAATACTGTTATTGGATTAATATTGTACACGTTTATTCCAAGAGGTATAGCAAATTTCATCTCACTAAGGGGCACTGCTGACAGTAATAATACTTGTAACCATTCCATAAAAAAATCTCCTTATTTACATTTTTTCTTAACGCATCTTCAAAAAAAATGACTAGTCATCATACTAGTCTTTTTTGAGGTTTAATCTATTATTCACAATACTATTATAAGTATTATGATTACATACTTTCAAGTGATATTATAAACAAAAAAATATTTAACTATATATTCACAATTTTAAATATCAATTACATGATGTTGTCTAGACTCACCAATAAAAAACACGGCCAAAGCTCCCGGTCCACTAAACCTTCCCACTACCGGTCCAATGTAATGAATAAGTACTTCTTTAACCCTAACCTTTTCCAGTATCTCCTCCTTAAGCCTTACAGCTTCATCAACGCAATCTGCATGACAAATAGCTATGGTTTGAGTTTCAGGATCTATAATCTTATCCTTTACTATTTCTGCAAGCTTAGTTATTGATTTTTTACGCCCGCGAACCTTGAGCACTGGCATTACGCGTCCCACCTGGTTAAGCGTAAGTATAGGCTTTATATGCAGAACTAGCCCTAAGGTAGCCGCTACATTAGATATTCTTCCGCCTCTTTTTAAAAAATTAAGATCCTGCACAGTAATATATGTATTTAAATTTTGTATAATTTTTTCTATTTCAGATACAATTTTCTCAGCGGTGCATCCCAGGTTTTTCATTTCTACAGCTTTTCTAACCATAAGTCCTTGACCAAGTGATGCTGTTAACACATCAATAATATATATTATAACATTTGGAAACTCTTCCAATATTGCAGTCTTTCCAATATTAGCGCTATTATAGGTTCCGCTAAGACCTGAAGAAACTCCAATATAAATTATATCCTGTCCACGCCTCGCAGCCGGCTTAAACATATTATAGAAGCTTTCGGAATTCGCTTGAGAAGTATTTGGAAGTGCCCCTTCTCTAAGGTCATCAAAAAACTGTTTTTGACTTAAACTTTGTCCAAAATCATCTAAGTACTCTTTATCATTATAACTAAATGGTAACATAGCAAAGGGTATGTTATTACCATAAATATACTCCTTCGGTAAATCGCAGCAAGAATCTGTCATTATAACAAAATCTTTCATTTGTACTCCTCCTAATTTTTATAATTCCGCAAATATTTTGTTAAACAATACTGTAAAAACTATAGCATAAAAAGTGTTCACTGTAAAAGGAAATTGTATTTACAGGGTAAATTATTATTGCTTTATAAATACGCCTATACTATAATGTTAAATAATAACTATTGTTTTTCAATAGTAATTAAAGGAGTGTTGTAAATGAACGCATTAGAAGTAAAAAAAGATATATATTGGGTAGGTGCACTAGACCCCAATCTTAGAATTTTTGACATAGTTATGTATACCCCTTTTGGTAGCACTTATAACTCTTATGTAGCTCGTGGCAGCGAAAAAACTGCAGTATTCGAAACAGTAAAAGAGAAATTTTTTGATGAATATCTGGAAAGACTAAAGTCTTTAGACATTAATATAGAGAATATTGACTATATTGTAGTTAATCATACGGAGCCAGACCATGCAGGTTCAGTTGGCAAACTTTTAGAAATTTCTAAAAATGCTAAAGTCGTAGGTTCAGCTGCAGCTATTAAATTTCTCAAAGAAATTGTAAATAGAGATTTTGAATACATAACTGTAAAAGATGGAGACAGTATAAATCTTGGAAATAAAACCTTATCCTTTATTTCAGCACCTTTTCTTCACTGGCCGGATTCAATGTTCACTTACGTTGTGGAGGACAAGATTCTCATAACTTGTGATTCTTTTGGTAGCCACTACTGTAATGCTGAAATGTATAATGATTTAAATAAAAGCCAGGAAAATTATATGGAAGCCTTAAAATACTACTTTGATTGTATTATGGGACCTTTTAAACCTTATGTGTTAAAAGCTATAGATAAAATCAAAGACCTTTCAATAGATATGATATGCCCAGGACATGGCCCTATTTTAAGAGAAGACCCTTGGAACATAGTAAATAAGTATAAAGAGTGGAGCCTTCCAATTGAAGCTGACCAGGAGCCACAAATCACCTTATGCTACGTATCAGCTTATGGCTATACGGAGGCTGTGGCTAAAAAAATAGAACAAGGTATAAAAACTTATTGTAATTTCAAAGTTAACATGTATGATGTTATACATAATGATATGAATGACATTTTAAATAGTATAGATAAATCCCAGGGAGTAATTTTTGGTTCTCCTACTATGAATGGAGACGCACTAAAACCAATATGGGATATTTTAATAAATCTAAACCCTATAGTTCATGGCGGAAAAGTAGCTTCTGCATTTGGTTCCTATGGTTGGAGTGGAGAAGCCGTTCCAAATATAGAGGATAGATTAAAACAACTTAACCTAGATCTATATCCTTCCATGACAATTAATTTTAAACCTACAGAAGGAGATTTAAACTTCGCCTTTAAATTTGGAGAAAGTTTTGCAGAGAAAATAGCTGAAAAGGTTAAAATAAAAAGTTGCCCCGTTAAACCTTCTACAGAAAAAAGATGGAAATGCGTAGTTTGTGGGGAAGAATTTGATGGACCAAAACCACCTGAAATATGCCCTGCTTGTGGAGCCAGCGCCGATCAATTTATTCAAGTATCACAAGATGTAGTGACCTTTAGTTCAGATAAAAAAGAAAAATTTCTAATCATTGGTAACGGCGCTGCTGGATATTATGCTGCGGATGCCATAAGAAAAAGAAATAAACAATGTGTTATAGAAATAATTTCAGATGAACCATACTTAACCTATTATAGACCTTCCATCTCTGATGGTATAAGTGAAGACCTTAAAGAAGATACTTTTTACCTATCTCCAAAACAATGGTATGTAGATAATAACATTACCCTAACCTTAGGAGTTCAGGTTCAAAGTTTAAAGCCTGAAGAAAAGAAGATATCACTTAAAGATGGCAGCACTGTAAGTTATGATAAGCTAATTTTAGCAAATGGAAGTCAAAACTTCATGATTCCTGTAGATGGAGTAGATAAAGCAGGTGTCTTCACTTTAAGAAATCTAAAGGATTTAGAAGCTATTAAAATTAAAATGAAAACCGCAAAGAATGTGGTAATTGTAGGTGGTGGACTCTTAGGCCTTGAAGCAGCTTATGAGATAAGAAAGTCTGGTCTAAATGTCTCTGTGGTAGAAGTTAGTAGTTCCCTACTCACTAAGCAATTAGATAGTGAAAGTAGCCTTATACTTAAGACTGCAGTTGAAAACCAAAATATTGAAGTTATACTTTCCGATTCTGTAACCTCTATAGTAGGTGAAAAATCAGTTTGTTCTGTTAAGCTAAAAAGCGGAAAAACGCTAGATGCAGACCTGGTACTATTTTCAACAGGTATTGCACCAAATAAAAATATAGCCCATGAAACTAATATAATTACGGGCAGAGGCATAATAATAAATGATAAAATGGAAACTAATATCAAAGATATATATGCCTGTGGAGATATTGCAGAATTCAAAGACAGAGTATATGGTAATTGGCCAGCTGCTGTAGAAATGGGTAAAGCTGCAGGTATGAATGCAGTAGGAGAAAGTAAAGACCTATCCATCTCCCTAAGTGCCATTTCCTTTAATGCTATGGGCCTTGAACTATTGTCTGTAGGAGAAATTTCAAAAGAAGGATCTATTTGTATTAGCTTAAAAGATGATACAAACAAAATATACAAAACATTATTCTTCACTGAAAACATCATAACTGGTGGAATTCTAATAGGAGATAACAAATCTTCAGCTAAACTAATAAGTGCAATTGAAGATTCAAAATCAATAAAGGAAGTCCTAGATATAATTTAGATGCCTAGTGCCAACCACGTGGCAAGTGGCATGTTGCAAGTTTTTTTTAGCAATCCACGTAATAAAGAGCACATAAGACTTAAATGTCTTATGTGCTCTTTACTTATTTTTTTTAACTTTTCACTTAAATCATTAAGGTGAATCATTACATCTATAAAAATTAATATATATACTAAATATGAAATTTCCACGGAGTGATTCGCAATAAGAAACCCTCGGAAATTAGGTATTTTTTCTTATTCTATTAATGCCTTATGAATCCCTTCTGACAATGCTTTGGATAATCGACTTTGGTAATTCACATTTGTGAGCTGCTTGTCCTCTTCCACATTAGATTGAAAACCCATTTCCACTAAAATAACAGGAACCACCGACCAATTAAAACCTGTAAGATCATTTCTCTCCACAACGCCTCTATTTTTCATGCCAACGCCGATTAAACTGTTAAGAACTATCTCTCCATATCTTTTACTTGTTTTATATATAGCATTTGTATTTTTAGTATCTGCTGGTACGAGCATCGAGGCTCCTTTAACAGATGAATTATCATTTGAATCCGCATGAATTCTTATAACTAAGTCTGCCTTAGAAGTATTTCCAATCTTCGCTCTTGCAATATTCCCTAACATTTGTTTATTTTCTGTTTTAGTCATTATTACAGTATAGCCTTTTTTTTCTAACAAACCCTTTAGTTTAACGGCTACTGCCATATTAACCAAGTACTCAGGAGTTTTTGTATTAATACCCTCAGCCCCACCTGGCTCCTTTATTTTCATTATGTTGGAGCCTGGCGCTTGCTGCTCTTTTTCCATACTAGTAACACTTGCATGTCCTGGATCTATAACAATAACCTTGCCAGAAGGTTTTTTTATTATTGGTGTTTTCACTTGCTTTTTAGTTTCAGTCTTCACCTCCGGTGTTGGCTTTTGTGCTACTATAGCTATTTTTTCTTTTTCCACTTTTAACACTGCTGCTTTTTTAGTAGTATTTATATTTACATCATTAATTTTTATAGCTTGTACGTATTCTTCCTTTACTTTGTTCACATAAGTTGCCCCATATAATACACCACCTATTATAGGTAGACAAATAAAACTTAATAAAATTTTCTTAATTTTCGACATTCTAATCCTCCTAACAATTTCTCTTGAAAAATAATAATCAATGCCTATTTTACTATTCCTTTATGAGATTGTATATACCTATTTGGAGTTATTAGAAAATGCAAAAAAATATTATATGTTAAATCCCAAGCATTTCATAGTATTATAATAAGCCCAAATACCTAAACTAAAAAGGATGAACTTTAAAAAAGAGGAGGCCTTTTCATGCCACGAAATAAAGATAAATACGTGAATGATGACCGTGATAAAATCGAAAAAGCTAATAGAATAGAGGAGCTTGAAAACCTAGTAGAAAGTCATACTAGAACAGAGCGACATCTTGAGCAGCACTCTGATATTGCTTCACCAGAAAGGGTCAATGAAGCAAGAGAAAAACAAGCTGAGAGAGAAGATAACATTGAGATTTTAAAAGATAAAATTGTAAGTGGAAACAAAACTCGCTCTAATGAGTCAGAAGGCCTAGAAAAAAACTATACCTTTGCTAACGGATATATGGATCATAACAAAGATCATATGGATAAGGATGTCCTAGAAAACATGAAGGAAAAACAGCAAAACAGAAGAGACCGAATGAATGGATTAACTTAGAAAAGCAGGCAAAGTCCTAAGGATTTTGCCTGCTTTTTCTTTTTAATATTTTATTTTTGTCAAAGCTTCATCTATAAGTCCCAACACATATTCTTTATCTTTTTCATTATTTTCAAAATCTAATCCATCCACATTTATCTTTAAAATTGGAGATATATTATATTGCTCAAAATAAGCTCTATAATTAGAATTTAGCTTTTCCCAATACCCACGTTCCACAATTTTCTCATACTCTCTACCTCTTCGATTTATCTTATCCATAGCTGCTTCTACAGATGTTTCTAGATATACTAGTAACTTCGGTGCCATGCAATGCTCAATCATATTTTCGAATAACTCAGAATATAAATCAAACTCTTCGTTACACATCTCTCCTGCATCATTCAACATTTTCGCAAAAATTACATCTCCATAAATACTTCTGTCCATAACAGCATTTTTCACTCTTGAAGCTGCCTTAATATTTTTAAATCTTTTATTAAGGAAAAATATTTGCAATGAAAAACTATATCTCTCCCTATTATAATAAAATTTTTCTAATATAGGATTATCTACCACCGGCTCTTCAAAACACTTATAGCCCTTTTCTGCCATTATATTCATAAGGGTGGTCTTCCCCACTCCAACTACACCATCTATAACTATCATGTCCCAGTGCCCTCCTCGGTTTATCTTACTTAGTGACTTCTCGTAATATCCCATAATTTTATACTCCTCTTATATCTTTTTCAGGTATAAAACTGCACATTTTCTAACTACTTTCATTCTAAAATTTGATTTCCCTAAGCAACTCAGGATGAATAGACATTAGTAATTGTTATGTCCCCCAGCGGAATTCCCAAATGGCTGTTTAAAACACCATATAAATAGTCAGTATGAAATTTCGCCGGAGTGACTTGCAATAAGAAGCGCAGAAACTATTGAAATTTGATTTAGAAATTCTTCTTTTGCGAATGTAAAATCCTCGTAAGCCTGCCAGGACGGCAGGCTAGCGAACTGAGGCAGGACGCCGAATGTGAGCGCTAGAGGATTTTATATGAGCAAAAGATTAGAATTTCTTAATCAAATTTCTAGTTTTAAGCTCGTTTGCAAGGCACGCAAGCGAAATTTCATACTACTCTGTTACCCCTATACAATTTTAAGATTTTTCCTTTTTGAATAAGCCAAAATTATACCCAAAGCCAAGGATAAAAATGCAGCCATAAGAACTCTATACTCACCTGGCAATAGGAAAGTTATTGTATGTGCTGGTATCCAGAAAAAAGGGATAGTTTTAAAAACAACAAAGCTCATAAATCCATACCAATCTATTTTATCTGTTACAGCTCTAAGCTTAACTTTTTTAATTTCACTAAATTTTCCTTGTCCCAAACCTATATAGGTATCAGTAAGTCTATGCAAAGTCATGAAGGTAGGACCAAAAATTAAATTCATAAAAGCACTTGTGAAAAAGGCAAATAATAATTTAGCTGAAAAAGTATCAGCTGCACCGCTAGGTAATAATCCCTTCTTCATTGAACCTATTACTCCATTTGCAAACAAATCAAAAGCTATAACAAACCCCATACCTAAAAATCCCCAAACTATAAATTTATATACAATCCCTACAGGTTTCTTATAGTTTCCAGTGGCTATTCTAATTGCTAAAAGCTCTCCCATAGTAGCTAAAATGGAAACCTTTACAAATCCCATTATGTAAGGATGCGCTTTGTTCGCTACTGTATATATTTCGTTAGTTGATGGAAACGCCAATAAAAAAACAATTATTAGTAATGCCCCTATCCATATTAAATCCTTTTTTTTCACTATAATTCCCCCTTTGTATTCCTTTGTATTATATCAGAATCCCAAAGCAGTTTACAGATTTTTTTAACACCATTGTGACTATTTACAAATAAAAAAAAGCTAGTATTGGACTTTTACTAGCTTTTCTATATTTGTTTTAAGAGGAAATTTTTTTCAGTATTAAATTTATCTTTAACTGGGGGGTATAAAGATGATCACTACTAAATGTATTAACAGTTTCTATATTTTTATTATATACTATATATAATCCATTGTCAATAACTATTATTATTTAATATTTATTATACTGCAAATCCTTCTTCGCCATTTAGAATGAACTTATTAATTATATACGCAACTCCATCTTCCTCATTAGTTTTAGTTATAAAATTTGCAGCTCTTTTAACTTCTGGGAAGGCATTTCCCATGGCAACTCCTAGTCCAGCATATTTAATCATATGAATATCATTGCCCGCATCGCCTATGCATATAACCTCTTCTTGTTTAATATTAAGTTTTTTTGCAAGTGCTGCTACTCCTGCGCCTTTGTTAACAGATTTATCAAGAAATTCTAAATAGAAAGGTGCACTTCTAACTATTGTGTACTTACCACTTACTTCTTCGGGAATCTTTTGCATTATCTCCTCTATTAACTCTGGCGTGTCTACAAACATAACCTTTACTATAGTAGTATCTTCAGGCACATCTTCCACAGCAATTATTTCATTGGATATACCATTCATTTCTGCCTCGCCTCTAGTGTATATAGTATCTTTAGGAGAAATTACACTATTCTCTGTTAATGCGTGTATATTCACTTTTAGCTCTTTACTTAACTTGTACAAATATTTATAATCTTGAAGCGTTAATGTTGTTTTAGATATTATTTCGCCACCTTCAGAGCTTTGAACAAGCGCTCCATTAAAAGCTACTGCATAATCCTCCTCAGAAACTAAATCAAGTTCTTCTAAATATTTTTTAAAACCAACTAAAGGTCTTCCTGATGCTAGTACAACTTTTACTCCATTTTCTCTAGCCTTTTGTATCGCTTCATAATTTGCTGGTGAAATTTTCTTTTCATCATTTAATAATGTTCCGTCCATATCTAATGCTAATAATTTATACATCCATAACCTCCATGTAACTACATTTATTAGAAACCACTCTAAAGTGATTAAATTATTTTTAATAATTATATTTATTAATTATATCATGGAATTTTTTAAGTAATGGATTTCACACTTTGTAAACTTTGCGTGAATTTTTATTCCTATTTTGTAATATCCTCTATAAAAATGTTTAATTTTATCAAAACTTAGCTTATAATTACTTTATGAAAATTGCTATCTAATAATAAATATAATTACATTGGAGGAAATAACGCATGCTATTTAATTTAAATGAATTTTTAATGTCAATATCCTTTGCTTTGGATTTTGTAGAGCTGGACCTTACAGGTGCTACTTCTAACCACAGCAAAAGAGTATCTTACATATGTTATAAAATGGGGAAACACTTAGGGCTAACTAATAAAGAGTTATATGATTTAACCGCTTTAGCAATTCTTCATGATAATGGCGTTAGTGAAAAAAGCTTACATGATAAATTACTAGGAAAAAATTTGGAAAACTTCACCTTAATAGAACGAAAAAAAGAACATTGTACAGCATCCGAAAGAAATATTAGCACTTTCCCTTTCAATGGCGATGTAGTGAATGTTCTACTTTATCATCATGAAAACTATGATGGCACAGGTTTTTTTAACATAAAAGGGAATTACATACCATTAATGTCTCAAATAATTCACCTTGCGGATCTTCTTGATATTAATTTTAATTTTGAAAGTTTAAAAAATGAAGATCTTAATAAGCTTATATCTTTTATAAATGAGAATAGAAATATTATATTCTCAGATAATATAGCAAACGCATTCCTCAATATATCTAGCCATAAAAGTTTCTGGTTAGATTTAAAAAGTATGTATATTACAACTGCTTTAAAAAAATTAGTTCCACCATTATCAATCGAATGTTCCTTTAAAAAAATACGAGACATAACAAAAATCTTATCAAAAATAATAGACTCTAAATCTCCCTACACACAATTACATTCTAGTGAACTAGCAATTAAAATAGAAAAGCTAGCTAAATACTATGGTTATAATGAAGATGATAGCTACAAATTAATTATTGCTGCTGATTTACACGATATAGGAAAGTTAGCCGTACCTAACTCTATATTAGACAATCCAGAAAAACTAACCTTAGATCAATATGAAATTATAAAAGAACATCCCTACTATACTAGAATTGCGCTGCAAGAAGTAAGTGGCTTCGAGAACATAGTGGAATGGGCTTCAAACCATCATGAAAAGTTAAATGGTAAAGGCTACCCCTTTGGAAAAAGCCACAAAGAACTGGACTTTAATTCCAGACTTATGGCTTGTCTTGATATATACCAAGCTTTAACTGAGGCTCGTCCTTATAGACCTTCCTTAACCCATAAAGCGGCTATGTTAATATTAAATGATATGAAGAATAATAACTTTATTGATTGTAAAATCACAGAAGATATAGATTATATTTTCAAAGTAAACTGTTAAATATATCAATTATAAATAGCTATTATGAATTTCAATACATAATAATGTTAAGTTAGAGGAAAAGTACTGACAATTTATCTGTGTTAATGTAAAATAATAACTGTAATATATGAAATAAACTAATTTTTGGGGGGAGACTAGATTATGATGCTAAAAAAAGAAAAAACATTTATCATTACTCTATCTACTATTATTTTAGCAACATTATTATTTGTCATTTTCACCTTAAATAAATTAGCCACCACCAATATCTCCTCAAACATTAGCTCTCAAAAAGGAGTATTGGAGCTTTCAAATTGGGATTTTCATAAAGATGGTTATACTTCCCTTGGAGGTCAATGGGAATTTTACTGGCAGCAATTATTGACGCCAAAAGATTTTGCAACTAACTCAACACTTCCCTCTTATATAGAAATGCCTATGGAGTGGAATAAACACAATAAAATTTATAGTTCTAATGGCTATGCTACATATAGTTTAACAATAAAATTAAATGATAAATATAAAGACACCCTTTTAGGTATTAGTGTTCCTGATATGTTATCTGCATATAAATTATGGGTTAATGGAGACCTCCTTTCTTCTAATGGAATTGTTGGTACAAGCAGTTTTTCCGAACATCCCAGCACTATACCCATAACCAGTTATTTTATGAATAAAAGTGATAAAATTCATTTAGTACTTCAAATTTCAAATTATAATTTTAAAGATGGTGGTACCCAGGACAAAATTTATCTAGGGACACAAACTCAAATGTCTAATAAAAGAGAAGCTTCCATTGCTCTTGAAATTCTTTACTTCAGTGTATTGCTTATAATGGGCTTGTATCACTTGTGGTTATATGCTTTTAGAACAGATGATACGCCTAAACTGTATTTTGGCGCCCTCTGTATAACTTTATCTTTAAGAGCCTTAATTGTTGGCAATAAATACTTTTTCACAATGTATAATAACTTAAGCTATAGCTTGGGACTTAAACTAGAATACTTAACTTTTTATGTTGGAGTTTATCTTATGATAAATTACATACATGTAGTTTTTAAAAATAATTATTCAAAATGGATTAAAAATGGTTGCAAACTTTTTTGTTTTTTCTTTATAATTACTACTATATTTATCCCCCCCCTGCTCTCCTCAAAGTTCCTTATGGTCTTTCAAATATTCACTTTATTAATGATTATTTATGCTTCTTTTATCATATTAAAATCATATAATAGTAGAAAACAAGGGAGCTTAATTATTGCAATTAGTTGTTTAGTACCTATTGCTATAACCGCTATGTCAATACTACGACATCTAGGTTTAAATAATTTCAATGACTATTCACTATCAGGATTCTTATTTCTCATACTTTTTAATGCTTTTATGTTGGCAATGAATGAATCTAAAGCTTACAAAAAAATAGAAAATTTATCTAAGGAAAAAGAACAGTATCTATTAGCAGAAAAACTTACAAAAGTTACCTTTCTCTTAAATTCTACCTTGAATTTACAAGAGGTTTTAGATAAATTATTAGAAAACTTAAAAGAATTAGTACCTTATGACAGTGCCTCATTTTTCATGGAAGAAAATAACCGTTTTAACGTTAGGGCCGGAAATGGATTTGAAAATGTGGAAGATATATATAAAATTTCTATTAATAAAGAGGATGACAAGCTATTTAAAGAAATATGTACAACTAAAACTACACTATTAGTTTCTGATGTTAAAGAAGATCCTCGTTTTAGTCTATTTATAGATAAAGCTACAATTGAAAGTTGGATGGGAATACCTATACTGTTTAAAAACGAAATTGTCGGTATCTTAACATTAGATTCAACCCAAAAGAATATTTATACTAAGTATCACTGTGACATAGCTTTATACTTTGCATGCCATGCAGGAATGGCTATAGAAAATGCTAAACTACATGGTAAAACTAAGCATCTAGCTAGCATAGACCCGCTAACTAACTTGTACAACAGACGTAGTTTTTTTGAACTTGCAAATATAAACTTTGATAAAGCAAAATCATTTGCACAGACCATTTCAGGCATTATGATGGACATTGACGATTTCAAGAAAGTCAATGATAATTTAGGTCACCATACTGGTGACCTGGTATTAAAGCATCTTTCTAAAATTTGCTCTGAAACTTTAAGTAAGAATCATATTTTAGGTCGTTATGGTGGTGAAGAATTTATTGTTCTATTACCCACTATCTCCTTTGAAGAAGCAGAAATAATTGGTGAAGCCCTACGAAGTGCTATAGAAAATAACCCTATAATTATTAGGAAATCAGCTTCGATACCTATAACCTTAAGCATTGGAGTTGCTTCCATTACTCCTACAATACAAGATTTAGATTATTTGTTTGTAGAGGCGGATAAAGCGCTGTATCAAGCAAAATCTCTAGGTAAAAATCAAGTTGTGTCAATAAATTTGGACTCTTCAACAGTAACTTAGGATGGAGGTAGTTTAGGTAGAGACTGGGATAAAAAATATACCAAAAACTAGATTTGGATTTACTTGTTACGCTAATATAATGAGTTTTACAGACTCTTAGTTTATGTACTTAAAAATCCCGTAAGCAAGCCCAGACACATGACAATTACTAAAAAAAGCATGGGATTTCTCTGGAGTGGCTTTCAATAAGAAGCGCAGAAACTCTTGAAATTCTTATTGCAAGCCACCTAGGCGAAATCCCATGCTTTATTTTATTATTAAAGATTATCTATTTTTTTATGCTGACATCTCTTACAAACCTTAATTTTTTCACCACTACCCATAATTAGATCATACAACAACTTTATTCTTTCAGTCTTACATACAGGACAAGTTCCTCTTCCTCTTGATGGCAACTTCCACAAAGCCCTACCGCGAAATTCTTTTCCCATTTTAAATCCCCCTTTTTGTTTATAGTTCTCTAATCACTATTAATAGTATTAATTATTGTAGGGAATTATGAATGTTTTTTACACTTATATTTCGAAGAATAAATTTCCTACCTTTGGAATTATTCTTTCACCTTATCTAAGGCACCTTTTATTACCTCTTCCATACTGATATGAGAAGTATCAATAACTAAATCATAGTTACTCTCATTATCTATATCAATATCATAAATATCCTTAAATCGACTAGACTCTAATCTCCTTCTTTCAATTATATTCTCCTTTGCTTCTTGTTTTGAAGCATATTTCTCTGATGTACCTCTTTCATTCTTCATAGCCCGCTCCACTGCAACATCAATATCTACCTTTAGATAAATTTTAAAAGAATCTGGTATGAAATTCCATGCAAGTCTAGCATCAAAAATAAAATTTTCATTTTCTATTCCAATTTCTGTAGTCCTATTGTCAACTTCATTATCTAAATTATTATTAAGCATATATTTATTGTATTCTGTTATAGATATTCCTTTTTCAACTGCTAGCTTTCTTTGTAATTCACCTACACTAAAATAAGTATAATCTAAAGCCTCACTTATAGCCTTAGCAACACTGCTTTTACCTGAATATAAGGCTCCTGTTATAGTTATTTTCAATTTAAAATCATCTCCAATACTTTAATTCACTAAAATAAATACCCCATAAAATTATAATACCAATTATACTTCATAAATATACTTTTTGGAACTGCTCCTTGTAACAGATATCAACGGTTCTTCATATTATATATAATATTGATTTTATAATTGTTTTTTCCTAAAAAGCACTAAAAGGAGGTTTCAAATGTTTGCAAACCCATATTCCATGTATGATATGAATTTATTAGAAAAATCCTTAGAAGGAATTAAATTAGCTGTTCAAGGTGAAAAAGAAGATGAATTATTCTATGATTACTTAATAAGCATTGCCCCTACAGATGATGAAAAGAGAATTATTGCCTCTATAAGAGATGATGAACGTGGACATAATAAAATGTTTAGACAAATATATAAAAGCATAACTGGTGCCTTTGTACCCTCTGGTGAAGATGAGGAATTTGTAAAGCCTATTTCTTACCCTGATGGTATAAAAAAAGCTTTATTTGGAGAACTGAGTGCTGTAGAAAGATATAGGGAAATCAGAAGAGGACTTCCATCTACAATTTATAGAGACATGCTTTTCAATATTATAACTGATGAAATAAAGCATAGTGCAAAATACAATTACTTATTTACCCTAGTAAGGCAACTGTGACTTGGAAATAATAGTAAGGTGACTGTTACTTGGAGATAATAGGGTTATGCATTTTTTCTTATATTACGCTAACAAAAGTATATATTGCGTAGAATGCATTAGAATTCCTTGGCGACATGAACGCATTTTAGCAATATATACCTTTTGTTATAGCATTCTTTAAGAAAAATCTCTATATCTATTGACAAAATTAGTCACTAAGCATACAATCAAATTAGATATTACTTGATAATCATTATCGTTTTATATGAACTAGGCACATGATAATAAATATGCCTTATACCAAAAATGAAAGAGAAGGTGAATATGTATGATATTCAATAGCAAAAATATAAAATCCAAAACCAATGAAGCTGAAACAAAATTTATTACATATTTTGAGGATTCCAAATTAGAAGATCTAAATTTAATTTTAGACAATGAATTATTGTCTAAAATTAAATTTACATTAGATAGTGAAGACTTTAAATGTAAAAACGGAGAGCTTCAAAATATCAACTTATTTAGAAATGAAAGTCCTAAAAATATAATTTTAGTTGGTATTGGTAAAAAAGAAGATTTTAATTTAGACAAATTAAGAAAAAATATAGCAAAAGCAGTAAAAGAGGCAGCAAATCTTAAATCTAAATCTATTGATATAAATATACAAAATTTAGTTAGCCTAATGAACTTAGATGAGATCACTCGAACTATTTCTGAAGCTACTGTCATGGCAGATTATAAATTTGATAAATATAAATCAGATAAAAAAGCTTCAGTCTTAGAACAATTCACTATAATATACAATCAGGAAGATGAATTAGAAAGTATTGATATGGGAATTAATGAAGGTATAATACTTGGACAAGCTAACCTATTAGCTAGAACCTTAGTTAATGAACCTGCTAATATATTAAGTCCTATAAATCTAGCAAGCCAGGCAACAAAAGCCGGTGATGAAAGTGGCTTTGAAGTTGAAATATTTGATGAAGCTTCTATAAAAGAGTTGAATATGCAAGCATTCCTTGAAGTAGCAAAAGCTTCTGATAACCCACCAAGATTAATTGTAATGAGATATAATGGCAACCCGGTCAATAAGGATGAAATTGTAGGACTCGTTGGAAAAGGACTTACTTATGATACTGGTGGTTTATCTATAAAACCTACTACTGGAATGCTTACAATGAAATCTGATATGGGTGGAGCAGCTGCTGTAATTGGTGCCATGACTGCTATAACAAAACTAAAAGCAAAGGTAAATGTAGTGGCAGTCATTGCTTCTTGTGAAAATATGATTAGTGGAAACAGTTACAGACCAGGAGACATAATAGGCTCCATGGGTGGAAAAACCATAGAAGTACTTAACACTGATGCTGAAGGAAGATTAACGCTTGTAGATGCAGTGAATTATATAATTGAAAAAGAGCATGCTACTAAAGTAGTAGATATAGCCACATTAACTGGGGCAGTTATTTCAGCTTTAGGAACTACAACTACTGGTGTAGTTTCAAATAATGATTTCTTCTATAATAGATTAGAGCAAGCTTCAAAAATTTGTGATGAAAAAGTTTGGAGATTACCTGCTTTTGATGAATATAAAGAATTAATAAAGTCTGATGTAGCAGACCTTAAAAACCTAGGCGGTATAAAAGCTGGAACTATAACAGCAGGCTTATTCATTGGAGAATTTGTAGAAGAAAAACCTTGGCTACACCTTGATATAGCTGGAACTTCTTGGTCAGAAAAAGATAGTGGTTATAAATCTAAAGGTGGAACTGGTGAAGGTGCTAGATTGTTGTATCACTTGATTAAGCAACTAGAAAAATAAAAAAAAAACAAACTATCAAAATACTTATAAGTATTTTGATAGTTTGTTTTTTAAAATAATCCCTATAATTTAAAAGCTTGTCTTTGTGCGTAAAGACTTACTGTCTCTTAGATTCACTCATAGCTTTATCAAGTTCACTTGTAATATCATTTATGGTTTTTTTCTTTTCTTCTATAGATTTACCCTTGACTTCATCAAGGATGTTTTGAATTTGTTGCATTTTTTCCTTTTGTGTTTCATTCATAAATACAACAGCGCTTTGCATTTTTTCTTCCAAGGTCGCTAGTTGTTTGTCTACGTCTGCGGAACTGCTCTTGTCCAAGTCTTTAAGCAACATTTTTATATCCAGTTTCACAGCGGTTCCTAATATTTTATTATCTACAATCTTTAAACTATTGATCTTAAAAGGAAGTGCACCTTCTTTAATTTTTATTAAGTTGTCCTCTACATAAAATACCTTACTATCCTGTTTTTTTATTTGAGAAATTATCAGGCTTTTAGGTACCGGCAGCTTTCCGATTTTAAAATTGTCTGCAAGATATACAATTTCTCCATTAGAAAAACTTATTTTACCTTTAGAAGAAAGTAGCAATTTAAGTTTGTTATAACTTATAGGCGCCTCAATTAAAAGTTCATCATTTAACACTTTTATGTTAACACCCTGTAGAGTTATATTCCCCTTATTTACAGGATTTTTAAAATTTAAATTGATAAGTTCATCTATATCCTTTTGATTTAATTGAAATTCTCCACCTCTTACTTTAATATATGCAAGTTTACTCACAATCTCTGTGGAATCTGTTTTTCTAACAATTATCCCACCATTATATAAAATCATGTATGCAAAGACTGCCATTGCTCCTAATACAATACTCAGTAACAATATTCCTCTGTTTTTCCTCATTTTTTTACTTCTAGCCATAATCGCTCCTTCTATTCTTAATGTTTATATATTATCACATATAATACAACATAAACTTGCAAATAAGATAGTTCACAAATAATTTATCCTTATCATGGTATTTATTTAGTCATATTATCCTAAATTGAAAATTGCGAACCAAGCCTTTAGTATGATATTATATATCTAATAAGAATGCCTAGGAGGATATAATGGAAACTGAAAAAAAACTTTATGCTAATCGAAAAAAACATTACGATAATCTATTAAAAAAACAGAATGAAATGGTAAGTTTTATAAGCTTATTAAGATTTTTAGTCTTTGCAAGTGGCCTCGGCTTTACTATTTTCTTTTATTTGCGACCTAATTATTATTTATGCCTCTCTGTATTAATTGCCACTCTTCTAATATTTGTATTTCTAGCAATTAAACATAGCAAGATAAAACACAACAAAATTCGTTGTTCTACTTTAAGTAAAATTAATGAAAATTGTATAAAACGTCTTACTAACAATTGGAAGGAGTTTTCAGATAATGGTGAGGATTTTTCTGATGAAAATCACAATTATACAAAAGACTTAGATATATTTGGTGATAACTCCCTTTTCCAATGGATTAATAGTTGCACAACTTATCTTGGCAGAAAAAAATTGAAGGATACTTTCTCTGCTCCTATTTATAGTATTGAAGAAATATATAAAAGACAGGAAGCAATTAAAGAGCTTACAAACAATATTGGTTGGACGCAAAGATTTGAAGCGGAAGCAATACTTAGTGAAAATAAAAATCATAACCCGGAAGAATTGTTCAAATGGGTACAATCTAAAAATGAGTTTTTTCTAAAATCCTGGGTAATAGCTATAATAAGAATATTACCAGTAATAACTCTATCAATTTTTGTGTCCTCCCTTATTTTTCCAAATATTTCCTATAAAATAGGACTTATAGGCGTCGTGATTCAAATAATACTTCTCTCACTTGGCTACAAAGAAGTAAGTAAAAATTTAGATACAGTACACCAATATAAAAATACAATTCTTATATATAATAAACTCCTTGTGCATATAGAAAATAAGAAGTTTAGTTCAGAGTACTTGATAAAATTAAAAGAAAAACTTATAAATAGCAAGGGACTTACGGCCTCTTTTCAGATAAAAAAACTAGTAAATCTAGTGACCTTAATATCTGACAGAAAAAACATGTATTATATCCCCATAAACATCCTTACTCTGTGGGATTATCAATGTTTAATTAATTTACAACGCTTTAAAAAAGCTAGTGGAGCTTCTTTAAAATCTTGGCTAGAGGTTATAGGCGAAATGGAAGCCTTAAATAGTTTGTCTGCTATAGCCTATGAGCATAGTAATTGGACAATGCCAAAGTTCAAGGAAGGCTCCCCTATTTTTAAAGCTAAAAGTCTGGGACACCCACTACTGGGAACCAGCAGAGTATATAATGACGTTCTCATTGAAAAATCACGAAACATTCTTTTAATAACTGGTTCCAATATGTCTGGAAAAAGCACATTACTTCGTACTACAGGTATTAACTTAGTTTTAGCCTATGCCGGTGCTCCCGTATGTGCAGATGATTTTTACTGCTCTATAATGGATATTTATACCTGCATGAGGACAAGTGATAATTTAGAAAAGAATATTTCTTCTTTCTATGCAGAGCTACTCCGAATAAAAAAACTTGTAAGTGCTACGGAAAATAAAGCCCCAATATTCTTCTTATTAGATGAAATTTTCAAAGGAACTAACTCTATAGATCGGCATACAGGAGCTAAGGTTTTGGTAAGCAAATTAAGTAATGAAAATGCACTAGGCTTTGTATCTACCCACGATTTGGAATTAGGTGAAATAGAGAATACCAACGTGAAAGTTAAAAATTATCACCTTAGAGAATATTATAAAGATGATAAACTATACTTTGACTATAAATTGCGACCTGGGGTTTCTACCACTAGAAATGCATTATACTTAATGAAAATGGCAGGACTTGAAATTCCACCGGACATTGAAATTCCTAAATAAAATTATGAGTTTTATCCCCAATAAAATATTTAAAACATCAAAATACCTCTCAGGTATTTTGATGTTTTTATTTTTTAACCATATTTTAGAAGGAAAGTCTCCCACTTCCATAAGTGGGCGGTAACAATTGATAATTGTTACCTGCATTAGCGCTGCCCTGCTTTATAACTACCTGGTTTTGTGTTAAAGGTTATGGTTTTTCCATTAGATGTTGCAATAATGGTGCCACGCTCATCTGTTCTGTATACTGATATATTTTTATTTTTCAACTTATCCATGGTTTCCTTATGTGGATGCCCATAGTCGTTTCCTGTTTCAGTAGATATAACTGCATATTTTGGATTTACCTTAGATAAAAATTTCTCTGTAGTAGAGGAACTGCTTCCATGATGCCCTACCTTAAGTAAATCTGCTTTGACATTAAACCCTTTGGCAAGGACTTCACCTTCTGATATATCCTCCGCATCTCCTGTTAAAAGGAAAGAATTACTTCCAAATTCTAATTTTACCACCACAGAATAATTATTCATATCCTTATATTTACTATTATTTGGTGCTAAAATAGTACATTTTGCAGAACCTAAATTGAAGGTTTCGCCTGGTTTCGGCTCAGCTACCTTAAGTCCCTTATTTTTTATTGCTACAATTACATCTCCAAAAGCTTTTGTAGTAGAGGTGGCTTTAGGTAAATATATTTTACCTATTTTAAAATCATTAATTATATAATCTAATCCCCCAATATGATCCTCGTGCGGATGAGTTCCAATAACATAATCTAAGTTCTTTATACCTTGCTTTAACAAATAGTTTTTAACTAACTTACCATCACCATTGTTTCCTGCATCAATAAGCATATACTTCGAACCTTGTTGTATTAAGATGCTATCTGCTTGTCCTACATTAATAAAATGAACTTTTAAATTGCCATTTACAGCTAAATTAGCTTTTTCACCTACATCTTGGGTAGTTTTGGTGTTTTTATCCTCTGTTTTACTGTTTTTATCTGATTTTATTTCTTGTTTCTTACTTTTTTGCAGTTTATCATTTGAAACGCTTGTGGTTTTATAGCCAGCACTACTGGCACATCCAGATAAAAGAAAAACAAATAAAAGCAAGATAAAAAAGCTTATATATTTAATTTTAAATCTTTTCATAACAAAATACCCCCTTAAATCTCTAATTATGTTTCCATAACTATATCAATTATGTACTACAATACAACACTTTTGTAGTTTTGTGAATTTTTTTGGGTTTTTATGTAATTTTATTTTTATCTATATTGGCAATTAACAATTAAACCATGTATATATTTTAACTTATTCCCTATGATTCAATAGTGTTTTAATTTTATTTTAGAGCAAAATAATATTATAATAATATAGTATTATCGGAAAGGAGAAATGTTATGAAAATTAATTTAATATTCAAAAATTTTATTATATTAATTTCTGTAGCTACTTTTTTAAAAGGCTCCTTTTATGTAACTTCTTGTAATAAAGACGAAGATTTTAAAGACAAATATGGAGTTCAACTAGTTTTAACTAACTAACATTTACAAAAAATTGAAAAGGTTGTACATGCTATCTATAAGAAAGCTTGTACAACTTTTTTTAAATTAATATAAAACCTATTGCAAGTCATGCAGGAAATTGACTTTAAATCACTGCTATCATATAATAGATTAGATTAAACACCTAATCTTTTTATTGGAGGTGGTATAAATGGATTCAGGACCCAGTCATCATAATTATTATATAAAATTTAATATTATTATAGAGGAAGAATTCATTTATACTAAAGCTTGATTTAGCTATATCTTCTTCCTCTCATAAGATTTAGGAGGTTTACATGGCACATGGATTAAATGGAGAAGCACTAACAGAATTTTTAATAAATGGAAATATAGAGGAAATAAATAAACTTATTCAATTTATCCATCCTACAGATATTTTAATGGCTATTAGCGAATATGAGGGAAATATCCTAGATTTATTCCAAAACCTATCCCCAAATGTCATTGCTGATATTATTGATGAAGCAGAGGATGAGGATAAGTACAACCTTTTATCCATTCATCCCGAAACAATTCAAAAGGAAATCATACACGAAATGTCCTCCGATGAATTAGTGGACTTATTAGAATCAGTTTCAGAAGATGAAGCTAAAAGCATAATGATAAAAATGGATAAAGAAGATGCGGATGGAGTAAAAGAGCTTCTGACCTACCCTGCGGAAAGTGCAGGAGGAATTATGGCCACTGAATTTATCAGTGTAAAAGAAAATATGACCATAGGTGATACCTTAGCTTATTTACAAAAGGAAGCTCCAGAAGCAGAAACTTCTTATTATATATACGTATCAGATGAAAATCATCTTTTAAAAGGGGTTATATCCCTAAGAGACATTGTGGTAAGTAGCTTTGATGTAAAAATTTCTGATATTATGAACAGTAATGCCATGAGTATACCCGTTGATATGGACCAAGAAGAAGTTGGCCACATATTTGAAAAATATGGATTTTTAACTATGCCCGTAGTAAACGCGGCAATGCAGATTTTAGGAATAATAACTGCAGATGATATAATGGAAATTCTTAGTGATGAGCATACTGAGGATTTATATCGTCTTGCAGGTTTAAAAGAAGATGAAAAGGTTACTGGTTCTCTTAAAGCATCTGTCAGCAGTAGATTACCCTGGTTATTTGTAAATTTAGTAACGGCTATAATGGCAGCCGCTACCGTTAGTCTTTTTGAAGGCACCATTCAAAAGGTTGTAGCCCTAGCCACCTTTATGCCTATAGTTGCAGGAATGGGCGGTAATGCAGGTACCCAAACTTTAACTATTATTATTCGTAGCATTGCTCTAGGAGAAATAGACGCTAAAAATTCCAAGAAAATATTGTTAAAAGAATTTGGTGTAGGTCTATGTACAGGTGTTTCAGTGGGTATCGCTGTAGCTCTTTTAGGCTGGTTTTGGGAAAAAAATGTAGTTTTCGGAGTGGTTATTGGTTTATCTATGGTGCTAAATATGATGGCAGCCACTATATCAGGTTTTGCAGTTCCAATTGTTCTTAAAAAGCTAGATATAGACCCAGCCCTTGCCTCTGCAGTATTTGTTACTACAGTAACCGACGTTCTAGGCTTCTTCTTTTTCCTAGGACTTGCCACCTTATTCTTACCTTTCCTAGTATAGAACTTCTATGAGGCAACAAAAATCAAAACTACCAAAGTGCATTTAAATACACTTTGGTAGTTTAACTTTATTAATCTTGATTTTTTTGATTTCTAAGTTCTGCATTTTTAAGGTGCATTTTTTCTCTAAGTGCATCAGATTTTTCCTTAGTTAGAACACCATCGGCTACCAGATCTTTAAATAATCCGCCTCTTTCACCTTTGCATTTTCCACTTTTACATTTTCTATCTGTTTTATTTTCCATGGACCTTTTCTGGGATTTAGTGTTTGCATATTCTAAAACCTTATCTCCCTCAGCTTGTGTGATAATACTCCCTGTTACACTCTCTTTAATTACAGTTTCTAATGTAGAACTCATATCTGATTTTCTTTCGTCCTCTAGCTTTTCCTTATCCATAGGAACTTTAACATCCATGCTTGAAGCAAGCTTCACACTTCCATTATCTTTAACTGCTGCAAAACTAAGATTCTCTCCAAAAAATATTAAACCTGTGCATAACATTCCACTTAATATTTTTATTCTTAAAGATGTTTTTTGCATTTTCTAGTCTCCTCATAGCGAATTTTAGTACCCACTTATTATGACTATATTAAGTCAATAATATGCACTATTAATACTTCGCTACTACCTTGTTTTTACGGAATTTATAACCAATATTATATATTAGCATTGCTAAAATCCCACCGCTAAAATCAATTATTATATCAAGAATATTTGAAGTTCGCCCAGGTACATACTTTTGGATAAACTCATCTAGTACAGGAAACAGTAAGAGAATAAATAGCAATAAAAATATTTCGCTTGTCTTATATAATTTAAATTGCCTTACTGCACTGCATAAGAATAGGCTAAAAACAAAATACTGAAAAAAATGCGCATTTTTTCTTACATAATAGTTTACATCACTAAATTTAATGCCAGGTACACCAATGGCCTCCGCTGGAATATTCATAACTTTACTTGCTACCTTTATAACCTCTTTACTAGCTTTTTGTGATATTTCTCCTTGCCTTGTACCATTATAAAAAATCACGCAAAGACAAATAACACAAAATAAAATCTTAGCTATTGTCTTTCTTTTCAATCTATTTTTCATAAATTTCTCCTATACTTAAACTTATTTTTTTATTATAAAATCTTACTAGGCATTTAGCACCTCACCTTAAGGTTACCCTTCAATGGATTTCAAAGCTAAAAGATGATATACTATCCTAGTTTGAAATTCTAAAAATAAAGTGAGTGATAAAACAATGTTAAACACAATATCTCTTAAGCATAACATAACACAACTATTTAATATATTAAAAAATGAAATAGTTTTCTCCTTAGCATTAACTCTGGCTATTATCACTTCATTATTTTCCACCCCAAAGCTGGAATATATTGATTTTAAGGTATTATTTACCTTGTTTAATCTTATGATTGTTGTAGGTGCTTTTAAAGATATGAAAGTATTGGACAAAATAGCTGTAGGACTACTTACTAAGTTCAATAGTTCCAGAAAAATTTCATTTATTTTAATATTCCTTACTTTTTTTAGTTCTATGTTAATAACCAATGATGTAGCTCTAATAACCTTTGTACCCTTGGCTCTTATAATAAGCAAAAGAGCTAAATTGAATCCTATGAAATTAGTTGTATTTCAAACACTAGCCGCTAATATTGGTTGTGCCCTTACACCTATGGGTAGTCCGCAAAATCTATTTATTTTTTCTTACTATAAGCTAACAGCCTTTGGATTTCTAGAAATAATGATCCCTTTTTCGGTTCTGGGTGCTATTTGGCTTTTCCTATTAAATTTAACGCAAAAAAATAGAACACTGGATTTTGATTTAGATAAGGTAATTGTTGAAAATAAGCAAACCCTGTTGGTTTTTTTCGCTTTGTTCCTATTTATATTATTATCTGTATTTAATATTATAAATTACAAATTAGCCACTATAATTACAATTTTAGTGGTTATACTATTAAATAAAACTTTATTAGTAAAAGTAGATTATATTTTACTGCTTACCTTTATATGCTTTTTTGTTTTTATTGGCAATCTATCAAGTTTACCTTTTATAGAACACTATGCCAAAGGGGTTTTGCAAGATAAAACCACAACTTATTTTTCTTCAATTATCTTAAGTCAAATTATTAGTAACGTTCCCTGCTCAATACTACTTGCAAGCTTCACCTCAAACTGGAGAGAGCTACTGCTTGGGGTTAATATAGGTGGCCTTGGAACCCTCATTGCATCTTTAGCTAGTATTATTTCCTATAAGCTGTATATAAATGAATGCACCTACAAGGAAAAAAATAAGTACCTTCGTTGTTTTACATTTTATAATATAATAAGTCTATCGTTATTTACTTTTATAAATTACTTTATTTTTATATTTTAATTATTACCATAAACTTAAAATTTATATTCATTTTGGATTAATCCCTTTAGTTTTCTTACTATTTCCGCCTTAAACTTGCCACTTGCCACGTGGGTGGCACCATTTTTTGTTTACAATATTGTCATTATAACCTATACTTGATTTGGAAAAACTATTATATGTTTGAGGGGGTGAATTTATCAAAGGTTTAAATTTTACTTTTGATAAAATCAAAAATGCCAAATAACTCTACTTTAAAACCTGTTTATCAAAAAATAGCTATAGATCTTGCCAATAGAATAGTATCTGGGGATCTTTCAATAGGAGATAAGCTACACGGTCGTTCTTCCCTTGCAAGTAAATATAACGTATCACCAGAAACAGTAAGAAGATCTATAAGTCTTTTAAGTGATATGGATATAGTGAAAGTAACAAAAGGTAGCGGAATTGTTATAACCTCAGTAGATAATTGTTTGCAATTTATTGATAAATTTAAAGATATAGATTCTATAAGTTCTCTTAAAAAAAATATTATGGATTTACTTGAAAAGAAAAAAGAGCTAAATAAAAATATAGAACATTCTATTGACGAACTAGTAGATTATTCTAGCAGATTTAAAAATAGTAATCCATTCATACCTTTTGAATTTGAAATACATTCTGAAATGAGTATAATAGATAAAACTATATCAGAGGTTAAATTTTGGCAAAATACAGGAGCAACTATAATTGGTATAAGACGAGATGAAAAGTTAATACTATCTCCTGGGCCAACTACAATATTTAAAGCTAATGATATATTTATAGTGATTTGTAGCGAAAATAGTTATTGTAGGATTAAAGACTTTCTTACTGAAAAATAAAAATGTATTTAAATATGCCCAGGCCCCTACATCACAGTGTTTTATAACAATGTGATGTAGGGGCTTTTTTTTAATTTCCTAAACTCTAGCAGCAAAAATAATGAAAATGCACACTTTCAAGCTAAATAAAGTTATCTAGAGCAAATAGCTGAACGGCTTAAATGCTTGAATGTCGATGTATGTCGAAAATTTGAACTTCTTGTTTTAATTTGTTATGATGTAAAAATCGGCTATAAAATTAAACAAATGTTTTTTACAAAAAATACATAAATTAAATAATAAAAGAGGTGGATAAATGTTAAAAATTGAAGTTAAAGGATTAACCAAAATTTTTGGTAAAAACCCTAAACAAGGGGTAAAGTTTTTAGAAAGTGGAAAAACAAAAAAAGATATTTTAAAAGGAACAGGAATGACTGTAGGTGTAAACAGAGTATCCTTTGAAGTACATTCTGGAGAAATTTTTGTAATTATGGGGTTATCCGGAAGTGGTAAGTCTACGCTTGTAAGATTAATTAATCGATTAATTGAGCCAAATGCAGGCAGTGTATTAGTAGATGGCGAAGATTTAGCCAAAATGGATAAAAACCAATTAAGAGAAACTAGAAGAAAGAAACTAAGTATGGTTTTTCAAGGATTTGGATTATTCCCTCACCGCAGCGTTTGGGAGAATGCCGGATTCGGATTAGAAATTCAAGGAATGGATAAAAAAGAAATCCATAAAAAAGCTCTTGAATCATTAGAAATGGTAGGACTTAAAGGCTATGAAGATCAATATCCTAGTCAATTATCAGGAGGAATGAAGCAAAGAGTAGGTCTTGCAAGAGCTCTAGCTAACGATCCAGATATTTTATTAATGGATGAAGCCTTTTCAGCCCTAGATCCTCTAAATCGTAAAGAAATGCAAGATGAACTTATACATTTACAAGCATCTATGCATAAAACAATTATATTTATTACCCATGACTTAGATGAAGCACTTAAAATTGGAGACAGAATTGCAATTATGAAAGATGGATTGATTGTTCAGGTTGGTACTCCAGAAGAAATCATGACAAATCCTGCTGATGAATATGTTAAAAAGTTCGTTGAAGATGTAGATAGATCCAAGGTCTTTTCTGCCCAACATGTTATGCAGAGTCCAGAAACCATCAATGTAGAAAACCACGGCCCACGAGTTGCATTGCAACGTATGAGACAGGCTGGAATTTCAAGCATTTATGTTATTAATAAAAATAGAGAGTTCCTAGGAGTTGTAACTGCAGATGCTGCGGCAGAGGCAGTGAAAATCGAGAATAAAGATATTTATGATGTTATGGATACAGATGTTCCTGTGGTTCTTCCAGATTTATCATTAAATGATTTATTTGAGATAATACACGATTCTCCTGTACCAGTAGCTGTTGTTGAAAATAAAATCTTAAAGGGAATTATAGTTCGAGGCGCGGTACTTGCGGCTCTTGCAGGAAACGAGGTGAATCTAGATGACACAAATACCAATAGTTGAATGGGTTGATATGTTTGTAGAATGGTTAAGAGATAACGCTCAGTGGTTTTTTGAACCCATTAAAGATGGACTAAACGCTGTTGTAAATGGTTTAAGTGACGCACTAATAGCTATTCCTCCATTAATTTTTATTCTAATTATCGTAGTATTAACTATATTTATAACCAAGAAAAAATGGGGCTTATCTATATTTGCACTATTAGGATTATTGTTAATACAAAATCTAGGATATTGGGAACAAACTATGCTTACACTATCTTTGATTTTAACATCTAGCTCAATATCAATTTTAATTGGCATCCCTCTTGGAGTTTGGATGTCAAAAAATAAAATAGTTCAAGATATAATAACACCTATATTAGATATTATGCAGACTATGCCTGCCTTTGTATATTTAATACCAGCTGTTTCTTTCTTTGGTATAGGAATGGTGCCCGGGATTATTGCATCTGTTATATTTGCAATGCCTCCAGTTGTAAGACTTACTAATTTCGGTATTCGTCAAGTTCCTACAGAACTAATTGAAGCTGCAGATGCTTTTGGTTCAACTCCAAAGCAAAAATTATTTAAAGTTCAACTTCCCATTGCCAAAAATACAATTATGGCAGGTGTTAACCAAACAATAATGCTTGCACTATCTATGGTAGTTATAGCTTCTATGATTGGTGCTGATGGATTAGGAGTTGAAGTCTTTAGGGCCGTTACAAGAAATGAAGCTGGACAAGGTTTTGCGGCTGGACTCTCCATTGTTATATTAGCTATGATACTAGACCGTATTACTCAAGCCCTAAATATAAAAACTAATTCTTAACAAATTAATATATAGGTAATATAAGGAGGCATAAATTTATGATTAAACATAACTGGAAAAAAGTTAGTATGATTGCTTTTAGTCTAGTAGCCCTAACTCTTGTTGGCTGTGGTAACAGTAATAAAAATAAAAGTGATACTAAGCCAAAGTCTGCTAATGCAACTTATGGTGAGCAAATGAATTATAAGATTACAGGTATAGATGCTGGTGCAGGAGTAGTTCAAGCTTCCGAAAAAGCTATTAAAGACTATAAATTAGATTATACTGTACAAACTAGTTCAGGAGCTGCTATGACACAAGCTCTTTCAGATGCAATTAAAAATAAAGAACCAATTGTACTTACTGGTTGGTCACCTCATTGGATGTTTAGTAAATATGATTTAAAATACTTGAAGGACCCTAAAGGATCTTTTGGTGGTTCTGAACATATAAATACAATTGCGCGTTTAAAATTAAAAGAAGATAAGCCTGATGCTTACAAAATTTTAAACCAATTTTCTTGGACGCCTAAGGATATGGAAGCTGTTATGCTTAAGATTAATGATGGTGAAGATGTAAAGAAAACAGCAAGACAATGGATTACTGACAATAAAGATAAGGTAGGTAAATGGACAGCAGGTGCGAAAAAAGTAAAGGGTGAAGAAATCAAACTTGCCTATGTTGCTTGGGATACAGAAATCGCCTCTACTAATCTAATTGCATTAGTACTTGAAGATATGGGATACAAGGTTAGACTTACGCAAGTAGAATCAGGCCCTATGTGGGCTGCAGTAGCCAGTGGCGATGTAGATGCTATTGTTGCAGCATGGCTACCAGGAACTCATGCGAAATATATGGCTGATTACAAAGGTAAATTTGAAGATTTAGGTCCAAACCTAGAAGGAGCTAAAATAGGTTTAGTTGTTCCTAAATATATGAATATTGATTCTATAGAAGATTTAGTTAAATAACTTGAATTAAATCCTCTACTTTAGAGCTGTAATATTTAAAGATAATAATATATTTATAGTGATTTATAACAAAAATAGTTATTGTAAGATTAAAGAATTTCACAATGAAATTAAAAATTCATTTAAATCCACCTAAGCCCTTACATCACAGCGTTTTATAGCAATGTGATGTAGGTTTTTTTTTTGCCATGAAAACCTTTTACAAAATTTAAAAAGTTTTTGTATAAATCGTTTTCAATAATTACATAATAAATTATAGCTATTAACGCAATCTTTACAAAGTAACAACTCAATGTTATGATTAAGTTGTTACTTGCAATAATTAAGGAGGCTACACTTTGATTGATTTTATAAATGTGAACAAAAGCATCAATGGTAAGGTTATATTGAAAGATATAAATATAACTATAGAAAAAGGACAATTAGTTGCCTTTATCGGACCTAGTGGTTGTGGAAAAACTACCACACTAAAAATGATTAATAAATTACTAACTCCAACCACCGGTGATATTTTAATTAATGGAGAGAAAATTGGAGAAAAAAACACTATAAAGCTTAGAAGAAACATGGGCTACGTTATTCAACAAGCGGGACTTCTTCCTCATTTAACTATTGGTGAAAATATTGGTTTAATAGCATCTATAGAAAAAATGCCAAAAGATAAAATAGAGGAAAAAGTAATTGAATTATTAAATCTAGTAGGACTAGATCCTAAAGATTATGTAAATAAATACCCTAAAGAGCTTAGTGGAGGCCAACAACAAAGGGTAGGAGTTGCAAGGGCTCTTATAATGGATCCTGATGTAATATTAATGGATGAACCTTTTAGTGCATTAGATCCTATAACAAAAACTCAACTTCAAGATGAAATATTCAACATACAACAAAATTTCAAGAAAACTATAATATTCGTAACTCATGATATGGATGAGGCTTTAAAACTAGCGGATAAAATTTGTATCCTAGAAGCTGGATCCGTAGTTCAATTTGCCACTCCTGAGGAACTATTAAAAAACCCCATTAATGACTTTGTGCGAGATTTTGTAGGTAAAAACAGAATATGGAATCAACCCGAACTCATTAAGGCAAAAGATATTATGATAGAAATGCCTGTAAAATCAGTTGGTGAGCGAACCATTCTGCAAGCCATTGAAATAATGAAATCTAATCATGTAGATAGTTTACTTGTGGTAGATAAAGCTAATCTTTTATGTGGCCTTGTTACTTTAAAACATATTAGAAAAAATCCAGATAAAAGTAAAAAGATTAAAGATATAATGCAAAAGGATCTTTTAACAGTAAGCAACGAAGATTCTATAATTGATATATTAGAAATGATAAAGAGTGAAAATATAAGCTTTGTACCTGTAATAGATGAAAACTTAAAACTGTCAGGCTTAATTACCAAGAGCAGCCTTTTATCTATCTTAAGTAACCAGTTTATAGATGAGGAGGTAGATGATAATGAATAGTATAACATCTTTTATAAATTTCGTAATAGATAGAAAATCTGAAATTTCCGGTTTATTTATACAACATATTCAACTAACTATATTTTCAATTTTACTTGCAGTGGTAATAGCTATACCCCTTGGAATACTTATAGTTAGATATAGAAAACTTGCAGGTCCTGTCATTGGATTTACAAATATAGTTCAATCTATACCAAGTTTAGCACTACTGGGATTTTTAATTCCTGTACTTGGTATCGGCAGTAAACCCGCAATTGTTATGGTAGTTATGTATTCTCTTCTACCTATTGTAAAAAGCACATATACAGGACTCACTAACATAAGTCCTTCACTTATTGAAGCCGCTGATGGTATGGGACTTACGCAAACACAAGTACTTCTCAAAGTTCGTTTCCCACTAGCTATGCCGATTATAATGTCAGGTGTTAGAATATCTTCAGTTACAGCAGTAGGACTTATGACTATAGCCGCCTTCATTGGGGCTGGTGGTTTAGGCTTTCTAGTATATTCTGGTGTTGCAACTGTTAGTAATAATATGATACTAGCTGGAGCTATCCCTGCTTGTTTACTTGCTATTTTTCTAGACTTCATTTTAGGTAAGGTAGAAAAAATAGTAATTCCTGAAGGAATAAGAACTACTCCTAGTAAAGCAAGAAAAACTAATACAATTTTCAGCAATAAAAAATTCAAACTTGGAGCCTTGATACTCGTTCTTATAATCATTGTATCCTCCGTAGTTTCTAGTTTTGGCAAAAGTAAAAACACAATTGTGGTAGGCTCTAAAAACTTTAATGAACAATTAATACTTGGAGATATGGTAGCCTCTTTAATAGAAAGTAAAACAGATATTAATGTTGAAAGAAAATTAAATTTAGGAGGAACTGCTGTAGTATTTAGCGCTATGCAATCAAAAAATGTTGATGTATATGTAGAATATACTGGAACAGGTCTTGTAAATATACTAAAAAAACCTACTATAAAAGATCCAACTAAGGTTTATGATATTATGAAAACGGATTTTTCTAAAAATTATAATGTGGAAGTATTAAACCCCCTAGGATTTAATAACACCTATGTAATAGCAGTGAAACAATCTCTTGCTAAAAAAAATAATTTAAATACTATATCCGATTTAGCAAAAATAAGTCCTACTTTAAACGCAGGATTTACTATGGAGTTTGCAAATAGACCAGATGGTTATCTTGGAGTTAAAAAATTGTATAACCTAAATTTTAAAAATTCTAAAGGTATAGATGGTGGGCTTAGATATACAGCCCTTGAAAAAGGTGAAACACAAGTTTTAGACGCCTTTGCTACAGATGGATTACTTAAAAAATTTGATCTTCAGCTTTTAAAAGATGATAAGAATTTCTTCCCACCTTACTATGCAGTTCCTGTAATAAGAGCAGAAACATTGAAGAAATATCCTGAGTTAAAGGAAGTATTATTACTTTTAGAAAATAAAATTAGTGATAAAACTATGAGAGACCTCAACTATAGAGTAGATAGTGGAGAACAATCTAAAGTTGTTGCAGAAGACTTTTTAAGGTCTATAAAATTGATGGATTAAGTTAAAGAGAACGTGATATACTAGCAAATTAGGATATCACGCTCTTTTTAGGCTTCTTAGAGCACTTTACCACCCCTCATTAGAAACTTACTCTTTTTTCATATAAACATGTGTTCTTTACAAAGTAACAACTTGGTGATATACTTAAGTTGTTACTTTGAAAATTTAAGGAGGTTACATTTTGATTGAGTTTAAAGATGTAAATAAAAGTATAAACGGAAAAATAATATTAAAGGATATAAACATTACTATAAAAAAAGGAGAACTGGTTGTTTTTATCGGACCTAGTGGTTGTGGAAAAACTACAACACTAAAAATGATAAATAAATTACTAACCCCCACTTCTGGTGAAATCTTAATTAATGGAGATAATATCAACACTAAAAACACTATAAAGCTTAGACGTAACATGGGCTATGTTATACAACAAGCGGGTCTTCTACCTCATTTGACTATAGGTGAGAATATTGCTTTAATAGCATCTATAGAAAAAATGCCAAAGGATACAATAGCGGCGAAAGTCGTTGAATTATTAAATTTAGTTGGACTAGCTCCTGAGGAATATTCAAACAAATACCCTAAAGAGCTTAGTGGAGGTCAGCAACAAAGAGTTGGTGTGGCAAGGGCTCTTATAATGGATCCTGATGTAATATTAATGGATGAACCCTTTAGTGCATTAGACCCTATAACAAAAACTCAACTCCAAGATGAGATATTCAATATACAACAAAACTTCAAGAAAACCATAATATTTGTAACTCATGATATGGATGAAGCCTTAAAACTTGGGGATAAAATTTGTATCTTAGAAGCTGGATCAGTAGTTCAATTTGCTACTCCAGAGGAATTATTAAAAAACCCTATTAATGACTTTGTACGAGACTTTGTAGGTAAAAACAGAATATGGAATCAGCCTGAACTAATTAAGGCAAAAGATATTATGATAGAAATGCCTATAAAATCCGTTGGAGAGCGAACAATTGTGCAAGCAATTGAAATAATGAAATCTAGTCATGTAGATAGTTTGCTTGTAGTAGATAAAGCTAATCTTTTATGTGGACTTGTTACCTTAAAACAAATTAGAAAAAATCCAGATAAAACTAAAATGATTAAAGATATAATGATAAAAAATATTATAACAGTAAATAATGAAGACTCTATAATCGATATATTAGAACTTATAAAGAAAGAAGACATAAGCTTTGTTCCAGTACTGGACGATAACTTAAAGCTATCAGGCCTTATTACCAAAAGTAGCCTTTTATCTATATTAAGTAATCAATTTATAGATGATGAAGACGAGGAGGCAACTGATAATGAATAGTATAACTTCTTTTATAAATTTCGTAATAGAAAGAAAAACTGAAATATCAGATTTACTTATGCAACATGTTCAACTAACTGTATTCTCAATTTTAATGTCTATAATAATTGCAATACCTCTTGCAATACTTATAGTTAGGTTTAGAAAACTTTCAGGTCCTGTTATTGGCTTTACAAATATAGTTCAATCTATACCAAGTCTAGCACTACTCGGATTTTTAATACCCGTAGTTGGTATTGGCAGTAAACCCGCAGTTATTATGGTAGTTATGTATTCTCTTCTACCTATTGTAAAAAATACATATACGGGACTAACTAATATAAGTCCTGCGCTTATTGAAGCTTCTGATGGTATGGGACTTACTCAAACTCAAGTATTACTTAAAGTTCGTTTTCCTCTAGCTATGCCTATTATAATGTCAGGTGTTAGAGTATCTTCAGTTACAGCAGTAGGACTTATGACCATAGCCGCATTTATAGGCGCTGGCGGCCTTGGATATTTAGTATTTTCTGGTGTTTCAACCGTTAATAATAATATGATCCTAGCCGGAGCTATTCCTGCTTGTTTACTTGCTGTTATTTTAGATTTCATTTTAGGCAAGGTAGAAAACATAGTAATTCCAGAAGGGATAAGAACTACAAGTAAAGTCAGCAAAACTAGTTTATTATTTAAAAACAAAAAAATTAGAATTGGGTCCATTATATTAGTTGTTATACTAATTGTAGGATCATTAGTTTCAAGTTTAAATAAGGGTAAAAATACCATAGTGATAGGTTCTAAAAATTACAATGAACAAATAATACTTGGAAATATGGTAGCCTCACTAATAGAACATAAGACAAAATATAAAGTAGAAAGAAAATTTAATTTAGGCGGAACTGCCGTAATATTTAACGCTATGAAATCAAAAAATTTAGATTGTTATGTAGAATATACTGGTACAGCGCTTATAACTATACTAAAAAAAGCTTCTATAAGCGACCCAGCTAAAGCTTATAATGTAGTAAAAGAAGATTTCGCTAAAAATTATGGTATAGAGTTAATGAAACCCATAGGTTTTAATAATGCTTATATAATGGCTGTAAACAAAGAACTTGCTAAAAAAAATAATTTAAAGACTGTTTCTGATTTAGCAAAAATAAGTCCAACACTAAATGCTGGATTTACTATGGAATTTACAAATAGATCAGATGGTTATCCTGGACTTCAAAAAAAATACAATCTAAACTTTAAAAGTGTAAAAGGTATAGATGGCGGACTTAGATATACAGCACTTGATAAAAATGAAACACAGGTTTTAGATGCAAACTCCACGGATGGATTATTACAGAAATTCGATCTTGCACTATTAAAAGATGATAAGAATTTCTTCCCGCCTTACAATCCAGTACCTATAGTTCGCACAGATTCATTGAAAAAATTCCCCGAGTTAAAGGGACTATTACTACAACTAGAAGGGAAAGTTACAGATGAGGATATGCAAAAACTTAATTTAAAAGCAGATAATGGAGAAGATCCTAAAAAAGTTGCAGAAGACTTTTTAAAATCTAAAAAATTAATAGAGTAAGCTAAAAGGTATATTCAAATAAATATATATTCTAAATTTAAAAGTGAGATATGTTATTAAACTATCTCACTTTTTTTGTACTCATTTTAATAAATCAAAGGCAAGTTATTTTTTTACTAAAAATAGAGTTAATTAACTCTGTAAACACTTATCTATAATTTCACCTTTTTTATCAGCTGGCACATTTTCTAATAATTTTTCTTCTAGTTCAAATATATATATTTTGCTATCATCTATAACATAAAATTTATTTATTTGGTTTAAATCTCCACTACTTTTATATAAAATCGGCTTGCATATGTCATCAGACATCCTAACTAAATCTTCAATAGTTACTACCTTCATTGTACTTTCACATGAAAATACCACATCATTTTCAATTGCAACCATTCTATTACCATGCAGTTTAAATATTTGCTTTAATTTTTTCTCAAAGGGATTGTTTACAATTAATCCTGATGTAAAGAAAATAAAAAAAACTAAAGCACCTATACACGTCCCAATAGCAATACAAGTTATAGCAACCATTTTTTTATTAATAGGTACTGGTATTTTCTTTACTTCCTCAATTGCAGCTTGTTTTTTTAAAGCTAAATTACCTTTAATCTCAAAGACTTTTGTATTCAAAGGAATTTCCATTGAAGGAGACAAATTCTCCTTAATTACTCCTTTATCTGTTTTTGCCTCTAAATTAACTCTAAAAAGAATAGTCAATTTTGTATTAAAATTAACACTTGATGTTTTAATTATTTTTTGAACAATATTATTATACTCCTTAAGCTTTATTGGTATATCCTTCTGGACTAAAAATATTTTATCATTAACATTGAATTTAGTTTTTGCTTGAAGTGTCTTTTCCTTCTTCCAAACAGTTTTCTTTTCCTTTTCGCTTCCCGTCATCCCTTCTAGCACTGCAATAATCTCATAATCACCATTTATATCAGCTGCTCTTTCACCACTAAACTCATATTTAAAAGATGCATTTATATAATCTATATAATCGGTTATATAAGTATTACCCTCCACTAGGTCATTTTTACCATATATTTCATTAGGAAGTAACAAAACTTTATAATTAATATTTCCGTTATTTTTATAAGAGTATAAAGGCACTTTCTCCGCGGTAAATTTATGACTATTTACTATTCTATACAAAAAAGCTGACATCCCAATTAGTATAATAACAGTTGATATTATAAGACCTAACCTTAAATATGTATTCATAGCACATAGTTTTTTGTTTTTTTTATTTTTAGACCTCATTTTTACTCCCCCCTAATATATTTAATATGTATATTGTACCTTATAAGTTATTTATTTCCAATATAAACATTGTAAGCAGGGTTAGACTCCCTGCTTACTTACATTATTAGTTGTGTTGCTTAAAGCTTACTTTTATTTTTTCTTTTTATATAAAAGTACACTTCCTCCACCTATAAAGCACCACCCTATTGTTATTACTACCGTCATATCTACGGGTGACCCTGTTTGAATTAGTCTAGCAACTACTTTGGGACCATCTGGATCAGGTACAGTTGGTGTACCTGGCTCAGGCACAGTTGGTGTACCTGGCTCAGGCACAGTTGGCGTACCTGGCTCAGGCACAGTTGGTGTACCTGGCTCAGGCACAGTTGGTGTACCTGGCTCAGGCACAGTTGGTGTACCTGGCTCAGGCACAGTTGGTGTACCTGGCTCAGGCACAGTTGGTGTACCTGGCTCAGGCACAGTTGGTGTACTTGGATCAGGCACAGTTGGTGTACCTAGCTCAGGCACAGTTGGTGTACCTGGCTCAGGCACAGTTGGTGTATCGCCTCCTCCAGATGATGTAACAGCTCTAAAATTCATAGCAATAATAAATGTACTTTTTAGCCTTTGAACGCTATTTCCCGCCTCTTCATTCATGTCTGCAACTATCTTAACTTTTTTAATTTCACCAGGTTGAAGCGTACATTCAACATCACTTTTAACACTTACGGTTTTATTAATTAAGTTTTCAACACTGCTACTAAATAATAATAAATCGCCTCTCATTATTCTATAATTTACATTTTTAGTGAAATCTATATACTTCTGAGATTCTGAAGAGAGTACATTATCTGAATTATCCTTTATCTTAAAATCACCTAGTTGAAAACTATCCATGACAATACTAAATGAACAGTTATTCCTTACAGAAAATATACTACTTACACTCCCTCCTGGTATTAATAATCCATCACATGATGTAAATATAGGAACTTGATTCCCATTCCCTGTCTCTTTAACATCAATAACAATTCCAGTTTCAACAGCTATAGCATGAAAACTTGACTGAAGAGATATAAAAATAGTCAATAATACAAAAATCACAATTGATGAAATTTTTAACGTATTCCTTAAAATCAATTAACTCCCCCCCCTTTTCATACAAGGTCAAAAACAACTCTATTATATTATTAGTTATCTTGCTTAAAGTTTGTTGTAAGGGTGAATGTTAAAGTTTTCATTTGAGTATCTGGTGGTGCATCTTTATCAAAATGTATGATAATATACTTTTCCGCTGAACCATCTCCATTTAAGTCATCTGCTTTCTCTTCAGGAACATTTAAAGAGAAGTTACCCTTACCATTAGGTTCCATCTTTAAATCACTTAATGACTCCTTTATCTCTGCATTAAAATCACTTGCAATATTTTCAAGATTTCCACTGATTTTTTTAGTTTCTTTATCAATTACGTTATCTCCATCTGCATCTATAGTAAGTCCAGCATCATAAGTCAAATAGGCTAACAGTTTTCTATCTCCATTAAACTCAACTTTGAAATCATCAAGCTTTACCGGAATAGTTCCTGAGTTAATGCCCGTTACCCTAAATGCAGCCCAGGATCCTGGGTATAAATTGGTCAATGATACCTGAACAGTATGTGCTTTCTCACCAATTATTTGTACACTTGAGTTTACATCTTCAGACCCACAAGCTGAAGGATATGTGTCATCCTCAACGAAATTAACATTAAATTCACCAGTTGCCACTGTACCATTAATTACTAGATTATCATCCCATTTTGCATATCCGGCACCCATTAACATTAAAGATGTTACTAAAGCTATGGATATAACCCTTATTTTTTTCATTTCCTAGCACCTCCTTTACTAATTTCTAAAAAACAGGGCTAGGTAACCCTGTTTTTTAAGTTAATCTTATTATTTAGTAAAGCCAATATTATGCTGTTTAAAGTTTATTGTCATTTTAAGCGTAGCTGTTACTTTTTCGCAATCCGTAATTTCTGGTGCAAGCCAGAAATTAATACAGTTGCTATCCTTAACAGCAGCATAACCTTCTAATCCTTTGTATTTTGTAGCAACTTGCGCTCTACATTCATCTGGCATGTCAAAAGTTGCATAGTCGCCAGGTTCTAATTGTAAATTTATTCCTTTCAAATAGGTATTAAGAGTAGTTTCTAAGGTATTTAGTTTACAATAGAACCATCTAGCCTCTGTAGTATTAGCTATTTCCTTGCCATCTTGGCCATATAACTTCTTCTCTTTACCCTCTTTATCAAAAATCTTTATTGCTCCAAATACATCTAACTTTTCATTTAATTGTCCATCACCAGTGATTTGAACATTAACATAATCAAATACTGCAGGAATCGTACCTTTATTATCAATTTTTGCTTCATAAAGAGCTAATGCACCTGGATACATGTTACTAAAGTTTATAGTTAGTTCTTTTTCACTCTTCCCTTCAATTTTTGGCACCACGTAAGTGTTTGTATCTGGTGAACAAACACCATTTACATAATAATATGTCTTTGTACTAGGATAAACCCCACTGTTATCAAATTGCACCTTAAGTTCTCCAGTTGATACTGTGCTATTAATTGTTAACGCGTCAGTCCATGCTGCATAACCAGCTCCTACTAGCATTGTAGTAACCATTGCAGCTGCTATTATAACTCTTGTCTTTTTCATATTTAATGCACCCCTCAAATTTTTTTAATTTTATAATATTTATTTTTTATTGATTATGTTGAACAAAATTAATTTCCAGTTTGAATTTTTCATAAGTGTTTTCCATTTCATCACCAGTAACTGCCTGGCTAGGAAGTTCAAACTTAAGCTCTTCGATTTTAGCATAATCATTTGGTTCTAATTTCCATGTAGCAAGACCAGGTGCTTCACTTGTGCCATTTAATACTGTTTGAAGATCTCTTAAATTAGTGTTTATAGCTAATCTTTTAACAATTTTAATAGTATCTCCAGCTTCTCTGTACTGTTTAATATTACCAACTACTGTTATTTTTGCTTTTTCATCATCCGTCATTTTAACTAGATCCTTGTTATTTAAACCTTTTAAAATAGCAGTTTCTTCAGTAATAACTACTGACTTAATTACTGCAGGAATAGTTCCATTGTTTTCAAACCTTGAACACAATATAGCACTTACTCCTGGATACAAGTTATTAAGTGTTAAATCTAAACTTTTTGTATTAGTATTTCCTTCAATATAAGAAGGATTGAAATCTGTTTTTGCATAGTCACCAATACCTATCTCATTATCTTTATACATTGTACATTCAGTAAATTTAACATTTAATTCTCCAGTTGACACTGTACTATTAACTGTTAACTTATCAGTCCACGCTGCAAAACCAGCTCCCACAAGCATTGTGGTAACTATTACAGCTGCTACTAAAATTCTTCTTTTTTTCATATTACTTTCACCCACTTTAAATCGTTTTTAATTTAAGAGTAAATCTTAGATTTATCCAAAGAAGCAGAGTTTACTAACCCTGCTTTATTAATTTTATAGAATTTATTTTTATTGATTATGTTGAACAAAATCAATTTGTAATTTGAATTTTTCATAGGTGTTTTCCATTTCATTATCTTTAACTGCAGCGCTAGGAAGTTCAAATTTAAGATCTTCTATTTTAACAAAATCATTTGGTTCTAATTTCCATGTAGCAAGACCCGGTATTGTGGATGTTCCATTTAACGCTGTTTGAAGATCTTTTAAATTAGTCTTTATAGGTAATGTTTTAATAGTTTGAGGATTATTTACATTTCCTCTATAATGCGTAATAGCACCTACTACAGTTATCTTTGCTTTTTCATCATCCGTCATTTTAACTAGATCCTTGTTATTTAAACCTTTTAAAGCAACATCTTCATGAGTAACTTTTACTGACTTAATTACTGCTGGAATAGTTCCATCGTTTTCAAATCTTGAAACCAATGTAGCATTTACTCCTGGATACAAGTTATTAAGTGTTAAATCTAAAGTCTTAATATTACCTCGGACATCAAAAGGAGTGAAACTTGTTTTTGCATAGTCACCATTGTCTTTGTCATTATCTTTATAAAATGTCCATTCAGTAAATTTAACATTTAATTCTCCAGTTGATACTGTACTATTAACCGTTAACTTGTCAGTCCATGCTGCAAAACCAGCTCCCACTAACATTGTAGTAACCATTGCAGCTGCTATTATAACTCTTGTCTTTTTCATAATTTTTACCCCTCTCTTTTATGGAATTTACATTTAAATAAAAATCACAGAATCATACCAAAGGATTTCTACTTCTTAATTCCTAATATGTTAATTATATCCAACTAAATCACTATTTTCTCACCTCGAATGTTTACTCTTTAATACTACTTTGTATTTATTTAACACTATACTAAAGTAGTAATTCATATACTACTTTAGTATTACATACACCCTCCTTGCTTTAAATTAAGTATCTCCTCTTAATTTAAAACATAAAAAAACAGGGCATCTCACCCTGTACTAAGCACTTAGAATTCCACCTTTTCTTTTGGCACAACATTTTTGCTTTTAAATATTAATGTAGGCCAACCTATCTTAGGTATTACATAAATAACTTTCCCCTTAACATCCCCAATTGAAACCAAATCTGAATCTGCACCTGAATTATTATCTCCTTTAGTTTTATATTTCAATTGTTTTTCATCTTCTTTTATCTCTATAATTCTATGAAAAATGTAAATATTATCCTTCTTGAACTGAATAACATCTCCCATTTTGACTTCGTTACCATCCATTTTTTTCACTATCACCATATCTCCCGGTTGTATCATTGGCTTCATGCTACCTGTTACTATAACTGATGGTTGTATTGGGAAAACTCCAACTGCAAACCAAACCATAGCTATAGAGAAAACACTTGTTAAAATCCAGCCTAATGGATTTTCTTTTTCTGCATGCCTAATCTTTGGAGACTTTGATTGCCCTAAATATATATATTGAATAATCATTAAACTAAATACTGGACACAATATTCCAATTAAAGCTGTTGTAATCCATCTTATATCTGGTAAAATAGGACAAACCCAAACCACTCCATTTAATATTCCTAAATAAACAATTGAAAGGGTTGGCCCTCCAATAAAAACCAAATATGTTACTAATATATTTTTTAATAATTCCGGAAGAAATATTTCTCCAATATATTGAAAAACTTCCATACCTTCTTTCAAACTAATGATTCTATTTAATGATAAATTTAAAAACGTCATTAATATAGCTATTATGGCCATGGTTAAGAAGGGATGTTTATTTGCTAGGCTATTAACTAAATATGCCCTTACTAATTCCCGAGCAATTAATGCTGAGCCTAATACTATTATATTTTTCACTATTCCTAGTGGTGAGAAATCGTAAGGGCTCTTACCAAAATGTTCTATTAACCCAGCTAAAAAGGTGAATAATATATAAAAAACGGCTAAATAGCCCACCCACCACTTTAAATCATTTTGAAACCTTATTTTCCCCTTTGGTCTAACTCGTGGGAAAATCCAAACTATAAATATTATTCCAAACCATATTAATGGCTTGATTATATAAGCAAAATAAGTACTGCTATTAATCTTAATTAAAGGCAGATTTTCTAACAAATAAACACCTAACATTATGCAAATCAGCAAAAAGCATTTAGATTCTGATGTTCTTATCCCTTTAGTTTTACAACTTTTCATCATCTTTTCCCTCATTTTAACATATTTATATTTTTACATACTTCCAATACCTTCAAAAATTACTGATTCATCTCATTAACAAGCTTTTAACGATATTTCAATTTACATAGCTACTTTAGTATTTACCATAAATACTATTTGTGCACGATGGTTTAAATTCAATTTATACAAAATATTACTAACATGCTTCTTTACGGTATGCTCTGATATATATAAGATTTTTGCTATTTCTTCATTACTTAAGCCTTTTCCAACTTCCTTTAACACATCATTTTCTCTGTCTGTTAATTGATAAATTAAACTATTATTTAATACATCTTTCTGTTTTAAAATTTCAGGGTCATAATATTTCTTTCCTCTACTGATTAACCTAATGGCATATATAATATCCTCAGCAAATGCTTCTTTTAGTATATAACCATCTACATCCATCTTTTCTGCCCTCTTAAAATCTTCATGTGGAATAAATGAAGTTAATACTACACATTTGGTTTTTAGATTCATTTTTTTAACCCTTGCCACAATTTCCAGCCCATCATCTGAACCTAGCCTTAGGTCAATTATTGCCATTTCTATCTCATCCTTTATTATTATGTTCATTGCCTCTTCAACATTTGATGCCTCTTTTATTTCATCAATATTTTTTTCATTAGTTAATATAGATATAATTCCCTTCCTTACCATTGGGTGGTCATCAACAATAACTAACTTCACACAACTTCCTCCTGTTCTTTATTTATTAATATAAAATTGGGTAGCATTACCACGATAGTTGTACCTATCTTATCTTTACTATCAATATTTATTTCCCCATTAAGATATTTAACTAAATTCAGCATATTATTAATTCCTAGCCCAATTTCCTTATTATCCATTTTATTTTTTAAATCAAACCCTATTCCATTATCCATTATCATTAACTCCGTAAATTGATCTTTTATATTCAGAGTTATTTCTACTTCATCACATTTACCATGGTGAAGAGCATTACCCGTTCCTTCACATATAATTCTATATAATGCTTTTTTTAAATCATAGCTCATTAATTCTTGATTTCCTTTTATATTAAAAGATATAAAAGCATTATTTAGCTTTGATATATCATTTATATAATTTGTAATATCCTGTTGAAATGTATTAACCCCACTTTTTCTTGAGCTTAGCCCATATATAGTTTCTCTCAGTTCCTTCATTGCCTTGTTTAGCGAATCATTTATTGTATTTAGTTGCATTTTTAATTTTTCTTCAGTAATAAGATTCAATTCCTCCTTCAAAGTATGAGTTGCACAAGAGATACTAAAGAGTCTTTGAGTAACACTATCATGAATTTCATTTGCAATACGATTTTGCTCTTCAGCTATTAATAGATGGTTATTTATTTCTTCTAACTGTAATTTTTCAAATACCATAGCACTTAATTCAGATAAAAACTTTAATTGGCCTGTATTTTCTTTATAAAACACCCTGTCTTCATTATCATTTATTTCAATTCCTAGTACTCCATATTGTCTATGGGAATATTCAACAATAACTGCAGCAAATTTTGCATCCTTTATATATAGATTAATTACCTTATTAGTATTATTCATATTACCCCACTGCCTCTTTATGTCTTTTACTAAATCATCTTTACAGCTTTGAGTTAACTCCCCATTGACCTCTACTTCTAATTCATCTTTATCTGATTGTATGCAGAAAAATGTTAAATTAGACTTGGTAATTTCCTTGGCATAATAGGTAATTATTTTTGTCAATTCGCCCTTATCACTCTGATTTATAAAAGAGTGCGTTGCTTGATACAATGCCTTAATATGTTCAATTGATTCTTTTGTTCTTTCATTTGAGACTATTAAACCATTATTAAGAATCGTTAAATTTTTGCTCTCCTTGTTTAATTGTTTTGTTAATGTTGACAATAATTGCATTAACACAGTTATTAAAATTAAACTAAGTATAAGATTTGAATTATTAAAAACTATTTCAACAATACTTTCCCCTTCTTTGTTAAATATTTCAAATGATATCACTGTAGAAAATATTAAATAACTTAATATGTTAGCAGTGCAACAATATATATTTAAAAAATATATACATATTAAAACAGTATTTAAAGAGTACCAAATATATGGGCTCTTTAATCCACCCGTAGGTATCAAAAGTATTGTATTTCCTATAATTTCAATAATAATCAACATTTTAATGATATTCTTCATATTTGGGTTGCTTACATAAAGATGGTTTAAAATAATTGATGAAATAGATAAACATACTACCACTATTAATTTATATTTTAATGCAACCTGAAAATCACTAGCTAAATAAAATAAGGAGGTCAAAAACAGGGAAAAATATCTGTATAAATAAATAATTTTCAACTCACCATTTAAATTTTTTATTGCCAATACTTTATCTAAGCCCATATTAATCACAAAACACCGCCCCCACAAATCTAACTATACGTTTGAATAACAAAACCTCTGTTCGCTTTATAATTATTACCATTTTCACTATATACATATATTATTAAATTTTTCGTAAAAAAAACAACCTACACAAATAAATTCCTTGTAGATTGGGTGGGTTGCACCATTGACTCAGCATGCTCTAGGTGCCCAAATATGGAGCATACTTCATTGTCCCCCTATTTATTTTTTTATTACATAATCAATAATATAAGTATACCATTTACATTTTCTGGTGTAAATGGTATTTATTTATATATATATTTAAATAGGCATCAAATCTTTCATTTAAGCTACAATGATAATCAATACACCTAAAATGAGCTTCACCCCTGGCTTTATTTTCTTCATATTTTTACCCTCTTTAATTTTATATGCTGAATAAAAATAATTAGTACAATAACCTTACTTTTGCTCTAATCCATTGTATTTTTTAACTTTTAGCCATATAATCTATATATAGCTTTATATTCATATAAAGCTATTAATTGTTATTAATAGGGGAGGATGTAGTCTTTATGCCAAAATTTATAATTTTTGCAATTATATTAACTATTATGTACATTGTATATGCTAGCCTGATGAAAGCTGCCGGTAAGACCCCCCCCTTAATGCCAAATGTTAAATATGATGAAGAAAAAAGTAATTAAAACTATCCAAATGCATGTTTACTCTGCATTTGGATAGTTTTAATTACTCTACTACGGTGTCAACCGCACATTCCTGCATAGTTCTATTGTAAGTTGGAACTATTTCTTCTACTTTTTTAATTAATAGTCCAACATCATCCCTATCAATAATCTCCCTAAGCTCTCCAATTTTCTCTCTCAAAACCTCTAAATCACTAAAAATCGGTCTCCCCACAAATATTTTCTCGTGTTTAGTATTGGCAAGCCCTTCTTCACTCATCATCAGCTCTTCATAAAGTTTTTCTCCCGGCCTAAGCCCTGTAATTTCAATTTTAATATCTTTATTAGGCTCAAATCCTGAAAGCTTTATTAAATCCCAAGCTAAATCATATATTTTAACAGGTTGTCCCATATCCAGCACGAAGATTTCTCCACCTTTGGCATAAGCACCAGATTGAAGCACTAATTGTGCCGCCTCTGGTATGGTCATAAAAAACCTTGTTATATATTTATTAGTAAGTGTAACTGGTCCACCATGCTCTATTTGTTTTTTAAATAGTGGTATTACAGAGCCATTACTTCCTAAAACATTTCCAAATCTCACTGCCACAAAGTGTGTTTCACTTATTTTGTCAAAGGATTGTATAATCATTTCGCACATTCTTTTGGTAGCACCCATTATATTTGTTGGGTTTACCGCTTTATCCGTGGATATCATAACGAACCTTTCTACTTTAAACTTATGTGCACATTCTGCCATATTAAAAGTTCCAAATACATTGTTTTTTATGGCTTCCATAGGGCTCTCTTCCATTAACGGCACATGCTTATGCGCTGCTGCATGGAAAACTATATTTGGTGAATATTTTTTAAATACACTTTCTAATCGTTTAATATCTCTAACAGACCCTATCAGTACTTTTAAATCTAATTCAGGATATTTATACTGGAGTTCCATTTGCAAATCATAAGCATTATTTTCATATATATCGAAAATAATTAATTGCTTGGGTTCAAATTTTGTAATCTGACGGCACAATTCTGATCCAATAGACCCTCCTCCCCCAGTTACAAGGATAGTCTTATTGTGAATATAGCTTGCGATGCCATCCATATCCAGCTCCACTGCTTTGCGTCCAAGCAGATCTTCAATATCTACTTTTCTTATTTGGCTTAAGGAAACTTTACCATTTATTATTTCATACATACCAGGAATGATTTCTATTTTACAATTTGTTTTTTTACATATTTCTAAAATTTGTTTTTTATCTTTATCATCTATAGTTGGTATAGCTATAAGTATAGTTTCTATAGACTGCTGCTCTGCTATTTTAGGTATGTCACTCCTATTACCAAGAACTTTCACTCCCACTATATTTTTTCCTTTTTTATAAGGTTCATCATCGATTACAGCTACAGGCATATACGTACTTTGACTACTGCTTTTCATTTCTTTTATAACCATAGCGGCCGCCGCCCCAGCTCCAATTATCATTACTCTTTTCCGTTCATTTTTACTTGCATTACAATTTAGAATACTTTCAAATCTACCGTAGATTCTAAATGACATTCTAAAACCTACTATAAAAATGATGGAAAAAGCACAGGCTATTATACTTACTCCATAAGCAAACTCATGGCCGAAAGTTCTAACAAAGGCAATAGTTGCAAGATTAGCTGTAAGACATGCTCCAATAGCTAACATAAATTCATCTATACTTGCATAACTCCAAAGGCTTTCATAAAGCTTAAAGAGATAAAAACAAGCTATGTAAATAACTGTTACAATTAAGGCTATCTCTTTGTATCCTTTTGAATAAAACTTGAAACTTGTAAAATTATATCTAAAATAAAATGCTAATATATATGCTAAGTTTATTAAAACTGCATCACTTAAGATTAATATTGGCTTTTTCCATTTTCCTAATACTTTCATATTATCTACCTCTTCTCTTCTTTTCTAAAGCATACAAAATTTCTGTTTTCTACTTTTACTATGTTACTTGCAATTTATAATAAGGTTTTTACTTTCTATTAAATTATTTATTTAATTCCCTAATTTATACAAAGAAACCCAATATTATTATATAGCTATGTAAAACTTATAGCAATTTTTTGTTTTGTCAATATTCCACGTTATAAGGCATATGCTCTACTATACATCAACTTTATAATTATTTCACAGTTTCAATGTTGTTTTTTTTAAAATAAGAGTCCATGGCATCTTGTATATCAAGGCTTCACAGTTATTCATGCAGCGACATAATAGTATTTTTTTTATTTAACTTACAAAAAAATAAAGAGATAGATTTGCTCCCATAAGAAACTCTATCTCTTTATTTTTAATGCTGCAATTCTCAATTTTCATTCTTTCACAAGGTGAATTAACAACCCCACTTTTTCCTAATTACAATCTTCTTTTTTCTACTTCTTTATATAAGTCACTAAAATTATCATTATATTTTAAAGTCTGCAGATATTCCATAAAGGGAACTCTTAATTCTTCTCTTTTTAATGCAAACTCAACTGTGGCCTCAAGAAATCCTAATTTATCACCTACATCATATCTTCTTCCTTCGAATACATATGCGTACATGTCTTGCTGTGCTATTAAAGTTTTTAGAGCATCCGTTAACTGAATTTCTCCACCTTTACCTGGCTTTGTATTATCTAATATATCAAATATCTCAGGAGTTATTATGTATCTACCAAGTATAGCTACATTTGAGGGCGCCAAGTCTACTTGTGGTTTTTCAACAAGGTTATTGACTTTGTATACTCTATCTCTAATTTGAACTCCATCAACTATTCCATATTTATCTACATTTTCTTTTTTTACTTCTTGAACCCCTAAAATTGTTGCCTGCTTTTCTTCAAAACAATCCATAAGTTGTTTTAAGCAAGGGATTTTTGCGTCAACTATATCATCACCTAGCATAACAGCAAAAGGTTCATTGCCAACAAAGGTTCTTGCACAATTTATAGCATGACCAAGTCCTTTTGGCTCTTTTTGTCTTATAAAATGTATATTCACCATATTTGATATATCTCTAACCTGTTCAAGTAAGCCATCCTTATGTTTATTTTCTAGCTCTAGTTCAAGTTCTACAGATTTATCAAAATGGTCTTCAATAGACTTTTTATTTCTTCCTGTAATAATTAGTATTTCTTCTATACCTGAAGCCACAGCTTCTTCTATAATATATTGCATAGTAGGCTTATCAACTATAGGTAACATTTCCTTAGGTAGTGCCTTGGTTGCAGGTAGAAACCTGGTTCCAAGTCCCGCCGCTGGTATAATAGCTTTTTTAACTCTCATATAAACATCTCCTATTAATATCTAGTGTGATTTCCTTATACACTGATTAATCTTACTTGTTTTATAAGTTATTTTTCGTACCCATTAGGATTATTTTTATGCCATTCCCAAGCTGTTCCTATAATGTTTTCAAGGGAATTATATTTAGGGTTCCAACCCAGCTCACTTGCTGCCTTATCACTAGAAGCTATAAGTACAGCAGGGTCTCCTGCACGCCTTGGCGCAATTTCAGCTTTTATATTGCATCCCGTAACTTTTCTTGCAACTTCTATAACTTCTTTAACAGAAAAACCTTTACCATTACCTAAGTTACAAATTGTACTTTTACCACCATTTTCAAGTCTTTTTAGGGCAAGTAAATGTGCGTTTGCTAAATCTGTTACATGTATATAATCTCTTACGCAGGTACCATCTTCTGTAGAATAGTCCTCCCCAAAAATCATGATTTTTTCTCTTTTTCCTAGTGCTACCTCAAGGATTAATGGTATTAAATGAGACTCTGGTGAGTGATCTTCTCCTATTTTCCCAGATACATGAGCTCCCGCTGCATTAAAATATCTAAGGGCTGTATAAGTAATCCCATAGGCATTATCACACCACTTTAATATTTTTTCTACTGCAAGCTTTGACTCTCCATAGGGATTAGTTGGTATTGTTTTGTCCCCTTCAAGGATAGGTATACTCTCCGGTTCTCCATAAGTTGCAGCTGTTGAGGAAAATACTATATGTTTTACTTTATGATCTCTCATAGCTTTTAATAAATTAACAGTACTACCTATATTGTTTTCAAAATACTTTAGTGGCTCCACTACGCTCTCTCCCACTAGTGAGTCTGCTGCAAAATCTATAACTGCATCTATTTTATTTTCATTAAAAACAAGATCTAATAGGTTACTATCTCTTAAATCTCCCTCATAAAACTTTCCACCCATAAGTGCTCGTTTATGTCCCTTTTGAAGATTATCTAAAATTACAACTTCTTCACCTTTTTCTAAAAGCTCCGCTACCATATGACTTCCTATGTAACCAGCTCCGCCACAAACTAAAATAGCCAATATATTCAACCCCTTTCAATTGGTTTCAAAATTATTTAAGTTACCTTGCAGGTTATAAAAAACCCACAATGTAATTATACTATTTAGCTTACTATTTTACTATGATTTTCACTCCGCAGTAGTAATTAAAGATTACTACTGCGGAATGGTTTTCTGACTTTCTTATTTTAAATATTCACTAATTGCTTGCTGCCAAGTCCTAGTTATATCACCACAAGTGAGTTCCATCATATAATTTCTAAGCACGGAATATTTAGGTCTTTTGGCTGGCCTTGGAAACTCATCTGTTGTGCAAGGCAAAACTTCTGTAGAAATACCTTTAAGTCTAAATATTTCTTTAGTGAATTCATACCAAGTGCATTCCCCTTTGCAGGTGCAATGAAACACTCCATAATTCTTATCTTCTATAAGTTTTATTATAGCTCTAGCTAAATCCACTGTGCTTGTAGGTGTTCCCTTTTGGTCATTAACTACTTTTATTGTTGTATTAGTTTTACTTAAGTTTAGCATAGTCTTTACAAAATTATTCCCTTCTCCGTAAAGCCATGCAGTTCTAACTATATAATGCTTAGGATTGTGGCTTTTAACTAATATCTCTCCCTCAAGCTTTGTTTTCCCATAAATAGTTTGCGGATTTACGGGGTCAAACTCTGTTAGTGATTTATCAGTATTACCATCAAAAACATAATCTGTTGATACTTGAACAATTTCTGCCCCAATTTCATTTGCAGCTACAGCCAAGTTTTTAGGTCCTAGGGCATTTATTTTATATGCCATATCTATTTCTGACTCACATTTGTCAACAGCCGTAAATGCAGCACAGTTAATAATTACATCTGGTTTTTTTTGATTTACAAAACTATATACACTACGTAGGTTTGTTATATCTAAATCTAATTTACCTGCAAGTATTAAGTCAATACCTTTTATCTCTTTATATTGCCTGGCCAGCTCTCGTCCAAGCTGGCCATTAGCTCCTGTAATTAATATCTTCATAATTCATTCTCCTTTATATTCTACTTACAACTAGAAATAATTTAACTCCTTACCTATTCCACCTTTACAGCGGGGCTTTAGGCACTGGCTTTATATCTTTGTAAATAAATTTGTGAATTTGATCTATAGTATCTGACTTATCATAGGTTAAATACCACACTCCATCTATAGTTTTTCCCTTGCAGTAGCCATCCACTGGAAATCTCTCCTGCTCCAAGGGTTTTATATTAGAAGTAATCACTCTTTTACCACTCTTTATTACTTCCATACTATTCATGCTTGTTTCAGTATAAGGTAGCATCTTAGACAGAGCAGATAGAGATTCAGTTACCCCTAAAGACTGAATTTTTGTAATTACAGCTGATAATACAGTTCTTTGCCTTTCAGTTCTCCTAAAATCTCCACCAGAAGTGTAGCGTACTCTTGAATACGCTAAAGCTTGCAGTCCATTTAAAGCCTGTAGTCCCACTCTTGTAATCTTAGTAACTGGTTTATTTTCGATTTTAGATCCTTCAAGTATTTTATCGTTTATTGCACTAATTTCGTCTTGTTTAATATCTATAGTCACTGTGCCAATATCATCTATTATTTTTTCAAAGGCAAAAAAATCCACAGAGACATAATCTCTAATGTCTAAATTAAAATTTTCATTAATAGTTCTTATAGCAAGCTGTGGTCCACCGTAGGCATATGCATGGGTAAGCTTCGTTTCACCATGACCACTTATCTGTACGTAGGTATCCCTCATTATGGAGGACATTTTTATTTTCTTGTGATCTTCATCAATAGAAAGTATTATTATAGAATCCGAACGACTTGGCTGATTTTTATCCTTTCTATCTAGACCGAAGAGTGCAATATTTATTATTTTGTTTTCATTTTCTTTTTTTACAGATGCTTCAGGCTTGATACCTAAATCTGCATCGGTTTTTGATATTTTTAATGTATTTATTCGACTTAGTTGATAAAATGTATAGCTAAATGCAGCTCCACCAACCAGTACAATAATAATAAATACACTTAAAAAAGTCTTCATCCATGGTTTCATTTTCTTCATATTTTCACCTCCTATAATGATTAGTATAATCAATTCCGAAAGTGATATGCAGACTCTAAAATGACCACAATTAATTATATAACTTTGAAAATTTTATGGCAAACTTTTAATTTCATAATGAACATATATTTACCCATTTTGATAACTAATTTAAAAAACCTAAAGGATAGTATATTACTTTCGATAATATAACCTAATGATAATATTGCAGCCCCATAGGTGATGATTTAATCTTCTATGTAAATCTTTTACCGATAATAGCAAACTTATCGAAAGGTAAGGACGCAAAGCCATAGGGCCTTACGTAGGTATGGTAGCCTAGCCACCGAAATAAAAGGAGTGATTTAAATGTTAAAAAACAATTTCAAAAAAAGTATAACCGCAATAATAATTTTAATTTCTTTATCAAATGTTAGTTACTTCTTACCTACTACAAACGCTGCTGATCTAATAGTAAATACTAATGATTTAACAACACAATCTTCTACCCTATCTACCACAACTAATATTCCTACTATTATAAATGCTATAAATTATAATTTAGATATAACAGGAGTATCAGATACCTCAGGCCAATTTCAAAAAATGATAGACTCTTTTTCAAAAGGCTCTGTAATACAATTACCAAAAGGTATATATAAATTTTCTAGCACCGTTAAATTAAAAGACAATATAAAACTAATTGCTTCTAGTGATGTTATAATTATAGGCACTAGCAAAAACACTCTATTTTCTACAGGTAATTTAAACAGTTTTGAGGGCATAGAGTTTCAAAATTGCTCTACAGCTTTAAATGTTTTTCAAAAGACTGGCCTTAATGTAATAAACTGCAGATTTACTAATAATATTGATTATGCAGCAATTAATTTTTATGGAGGAAAAAATTCCTCCGTTACAAATTCATATTTCTACGATATACATAAATATGGAATTTTAATAGATAACGATGCTTCTAATATTACAATCAACAACAATAATTTTGATAACGCTACCGTTTTTGGTGGCTATGAAGTAGAACAGATAAGTGGGCATGTTTACTGTTTAAATGGAACTAAAATTATAGTATCAAACAATATTATAAAAAATAGCGGAGGGCAAGGTGTTATCTTCGGTTATAATTCAACAACTGCCAAAGGTACAACGGATTCTGTAGCATTCAATAATCAATGCGTGGGCAATGGTCAGGAAGGCATTACAATTTATGGAGGCAAAGGCAAGGTTACCAGCGGAAATTCTATTATAAGCAATACATCTATAAATAACAGATTTAATCAAATAGAAGTATGGCAATCTGATAATAACATTGTATATGAAAATACAGTGGAAGAATCCATATTGGGTCGTGGAAATTTGGGAGCAATATGCCTTTTCGCTACAACTGGAACAAATGTTACAGGAAATACCGTGTTGTCTTCGCAAACTAATGGTATAGCAATAATAGCAGGAACTTCAAATTGCACCGTATCAGATAATATTATAGCTAATACTAATAGGAAAAATGATATTAATACTGCCGAAAAAGGTAATGCCATATTACTTGACTGGAATGGTGTAGCTGATCCTCAATATATTACAATCACCAATAATAAAATTAGCTCAAGTAAAGGAATTATAGCTAAAAGTGGTATCTACTCAACTTCTAATAAAAATCATCATAACAAAATAAGTGGTAATATCACGAAAGGCTACAAGTATGGAAACCATTGGTATGCTCTAGCCACTTGTGGAAAATAATAATATATACTAGATAAAATTCTTACTTATACAAAGGTTTTTTTATTTTTGTAATATTAAGACTTCAGAAGGATATTTATATTCCTTCTGAAGTCTTTTGTTGTTGCTCTGTTAACAGATAGAATGAACTTAATCACCTCTATTAATGTTATAATTAGAAGGATACTCATTATAAAATACTAGAATGTAACACACATAAAAGGAGTGATTAAATATCTTAAAAATCAATATTAAAAAAAGTATAATTCCAATTATTATATTAGTTTGTTTATCAACTGGTAGTTTTTTTGTAACTACTACAAATGCTGTGGATGTAGCAGCAATTTCTTCTAGTGCATCTAATCCTACTATAATAGAAGCTAAAAATTATAATCTAAATATAACGGGATTATCAGATACTTCAGTTGCATTTCAGAAAATGGTGGATTCACTACCAGTAGGTAGCGCAATAAAATTACCAAAAGGTATATATAAATTCTCAAACATCGTTGAACTTCCAGATGGAATAAAATTAATTGCAGATGATAATGTTGTAATCCAAGGAATTGGCAAAAACACTTTATTCTCTACAGGTAATGATAACACTTTTAAGGGTATAGAGTTTCAAAATTGCTCTACAGCTTTAAGAGCTTTGTATAAAAAAGAGGTCAATATAATAAACTGCAGATTCACAGATAATATTAATTTTGCAGCAATTGATTTTTATGGGGCAAGCAATTGTACTGTTACTAATTCATATTTTTATAACATACTCAAATATGGAATTAAAACAGATAACAATAGTTTTGATATTACTATAAATAACAATTATTTTGATAACCCCGAGGTTTTTGGTGGATACGCTACGCAGCAGATAAGTGGGCATGTTTACTGTTTAAATGGCAGCAACATCTCCGTTACAAACAATATTTTAAAAAATAGCGGTGGCCAAGGGATAATATTCGGTTACAGTTCAACATCTGGAAAAGGTACCACTAACTCCCTAGCACGCAATAATGTATGCATAGGCAATGGTCAGGAAGGTCTCACAATTTATGGAGGTAGCAAAAAGGTTAGCAGTGGAAATTCTATTATAGGCAATACTTCTAAAAATAACAGATATAATCAAATAGAAGTATGGCAATCTGATAATAACACTGTCAGTGGCAATACAGTAGAAGAATCAATAAAAGGTCGTGGAAATATGGGAGCAATATGCCTTTTTGCTACAACCGGTACAACCGTTACAGGGAACAAAGTATTGTCTGCTCAAAATAATGGTATTGATATAACCGCGGGAAGCTTAAATTGCACCATATCAGATAATTACATAGCTAATACTAATTTGAGAAATGATAGTAATGCTGCAGAAATTGGTAATGGCATATTACTTGACTGGAATGGCATAGCTGATCCTCAATATATTACAATCAATAATAATAAAATTAGCTCAAGTAGTGGGATTATAGCTAAAAGTGCTATTTACTCAACTTCTAATAAAAATCAGCATAACAAAATATATAGCAACCTAATAACGGGCTACAAATCTGGAATTCATGAATATGCTGATTTGACCCGTGACAAATAAGCAAATGGATTAAATACTATACTGTATATTATAGTAAATTTAATATACAGTATAGTAAATTTACTAATACAAATATAAAGGGTGAATGTATGAAATTTTTAAAAAATAAAGTAGTTATTATTATAATAATCCTTTTATCAATTATAATAACAACATTTGTAATTATTAATAAAACAAAAGATCCATCTCTTCATAACATTAATAAAAGTGATGTAAAAAAATATTCATTAGACATAACTGGTGAAACTGATACTTCTGCTTCATTTCAAAAAATGGTAGATTCTTATCCTAGCGGTAGTACATTGAATTTACCAGAAGGTACCTATAATTTTCACGGCAGCGTTAAATTAAAGGATGGAATAAAATTAATTTCAGGCGGTGATGCTGTAATTAAAGGCACAGGCAAAAACACCTTGTTTTCTGTAGGTAATGATAACAGTTTCCAAGGTATAGAATTTCAAAATTGTGCTACAGCTGTAAATGTTACCGAAAAAAAAGGACTTGTGATAACTGATTGCAGATTCACAAATAACATTGATTTTGCAGCCATTAATCTTTCCAAGGCATCAAACACCTCAGTTACAAATTCATATTTTTATGATATACGTAAATATGGGGTTTTAATAGATAATAATTCATCTAATATTAAAATCCATAAGAATAATTTTGATAACCCTAAAGTTTTTGCTGGCTATGCTAAGGAACAAATAAGTGGTCATGTTTACTCATTAAATGGAACTAAAATTTCCGTTACAAACAATATTTTAAAAAACAGCGGTGGTCAAGGTGTAATCTTCGGTTATAATTCCACCACAGGAAAAGGTACAACAGACTCCGTAGCAAGCGATAATCTCTGCCAGGGCAATGGTCAGGAAGGTGCTACAATTTATGGAGGTGATAAGAAAGTCACTAGTAGAAATTCTCTTATAAACAATAATTGTAAAAACAACAGATTTAATCAAATAGAGGTATGGCAGGCCAATGATAATATTGTTAAAAACAATACAGTGGAAGAATCCATAAGCGGTGTTGGTAATTTAGGCGCAATATGTCTTTATGATACAAATGGAACCAGCGTTACGGGAAACAAAGTATTGTCTTCGCAAACTAATGGTATTGATATAACTGCAGGAAGTGCAAATTGCACTATAACAAATAATACTATAACAAATACAAACCTCAAAAATGATACTAAAGCTGCTGAAAAGGGTAATGGAATATTACTTGATTCAAATGGCAAATCTCATCCCCAACATATAACAATAAAAAATAATAAAATTAGCTCTGGTAGTGGAGTTATAGCTAAGAGTGGTATTTATTCAACTTCTAATACAAACCAGCACAACAAAATAGATAGTAATACAATATCAGGTTACAAAAATGCACTTCATGAATATGCTAAAATGACAACTGAAAAATAAACGAAGAGTGACTCCAAATAAGAGATTGAAACATGAAATTCCATTTAGAAATTCTAATCTTTTGCAAATATAAAATTCTCTAACGCTCACATTCGGCGTCCTGCCTCAGGTTCGCTAGCCTGACTTCCTGTCAGGCTTACGAGAATTTTATATTGGCAAAAAAGAATTTCTAAATGGAATTTCAATTGTTTCTGCTCTTCTTATTTGGAGTCACTTCCCCAGGAATTTCATCTTATTGTCATTTACAATAAGATGTATCTAAGAAGGTGCAAATAGAACAAAGAAAAAGGGATAATTTATTAAATTATCCCTTTTTCTTCGCTTATATTGTTTTCCTCATAGATTTTCTCAGGTATCCATTTGGTTAATATTAATCCGTATATAATCCAATTTACTGGATTTGTAAAATAACCTCCATAGATCTGATATAAGAAGCTAAAGATCAGAAGGTTTGCTAGTAGCATATTTTTTTTGTGGAGTACATTTATTAATAAAAGTATTATTAATAAAACAAGATATGCTACTCCAAACAAGCCGCCTTCTGCAATGAAGTATGGGAAAGATGCTGCTACCACAGCTGTCATGCCCGTTGATGCGAAAATTTTCCTTGTATTATCTGTATTCAGATTGCCCAGTCCAACTCCAAGACCACCGGTATTAGTTATTGCTGTACTAGTAAATTCTTGAGTAACATTTACTCTATAACTATTGGAAGAATCACTTCCATTTAGCGTATCAACAGTTCTCATATACATTGATGATTTAGTCACAATAGATACTACTATTATTGTAGTGAAGATTATAGCTAATCCATATCCAACTAAAATATTTTTATAGTTCAGCTTTGCTATTATAATTATAAATGATACAAATAGTATGGTGCCTAGTAATATTACTGAAGCCCCGTAAGCTCTAGATAGCACTAATAAAATTAAGCAATTCACGGTATAAACTATGTATTTTCGATTTACCTTCTTATCTTTTTCCCCAATAATTAAATACATTAATATAATAATTATAAAGGATAAATGAAAGCCCAGTTCGCTAGGTTCTATATAAAATAAATTTAGTCTTGTAAGGCTATATTTATTTATAGTATCATGAAGTCTCCAAAAATATTCGTTACTAGAAAATATCAAAGCCATGGGTGTAAATATTATGTATATCCTACAAACATAATCAATAAATTTTTTAATTTTAAAATCATGAACTTTCCTACCTACCAAAATCATTAGAGAAATACATATAGTTATTTTAGAAACATTAACCATAAGCTTTTGAATATCCAAATTAACCATAATCATCTTTTGAAGGATACCATAAATCGCAATAGGTAGTGCAGCTATTATTAAAAGTGAAATGTCTTTTTTTCTTTTAAATATAACAAAAATAATCCCGAATATACCTAGCGCATAAAAATAATCTAAATTGCCAGTTAAAGTTTTCGGCGCAAAGGGTAAATTGGCAGCCATCTGATGAAAACAATACAATAATGCCATTAACATTTCCATTTAACTATTTCTCCATTTCTTTAGTATTTCATTAAAAACTTAAACTACCTGGTTAAATCAGTATACAATTTCATTATATCCTCAGCATGGTTTTTCATTGTATAAATGCTTTTTAACCCGATTATATTTCCATTAATATAAGATAATTTTTCTCTGCACTCTATTATAGTTTGTAGGTTATTATACAATTCATCTTCTGAGGCTTTGATTATGATACCAGTAACTTCTGGAATTATCATATCTTTAAACCCTACAAGATCAGTCATAATCACAGGTACCCCATAAGAAAATGCCTCTAGGGCTATATACCCAAATGTTTCATACCAAATACTAGGTACTATAAGCACATCTGTATTCTTAAATATATTCTCTAACTCAGAATAATTATAAGTACCCTTTATATTTACTTTTCCCATATATTTATTTGTATCTATATTTACATTTCTTCCGTAAATGTTTAAAGTCCAATTGTTAACATTGTTTTTCATTAACTTTTCAAGCACCTTCAATAGAAAAAATAAACCTTTGTATTTCTCTATTGATCCGATATATGTTATTTTTAACGGTTCATTGTCATTACTATTTTTTTCTATTCTATTATCCTCTATATTTGAATGAGAAATATTAATAATTGTGCTATTTACATTGTCAATATATTTCTCATATGCATTTTTTGCAACTGTGCTATTATAATGAATATAATCTATATTATTAAGTATATTTATAAAGTACTTTCTTAAGTTAACATAGTCCTTGGCACCGGTGTTATTATTGTTTTTTGCTTTTACCGGTTGGTATTCCATTATACTATTGTTTCTTTTAATAATTATTTTCTGCTTATAATTTCTTAATTTTTTTACAATCAAACTATTCTTTAGTTTTCTATAAGTCCTTGACTGCATTAAAAACACTAGTGATTTACTGTAGCCATTTCTATTGCAATCTATACAGTTTTTCCCATTGTCATAATCTTTGCATATTGACCCTTGTAAATTAATAAGATTAACTTTAGGACATATTCCAAAATAATCATGAGATGTGAATATGGTTTTTATATTTAACTGTTTTGCAGCTGCGATGAATTCTTTATTAAGTCCCATCAATGTGTGAATATGTATGATTTCTACCTTTAAGTCTTTTAAAAAATCAATATAAATATTCAGATCTACATCTTTCAAATATGCTTTTGGATTTGGTATTCCACTTAATAAGGGGATAGAAAGCGGATTTAATATTTCGAATACCTTAATACTATTAAAGGGTTTATCCTTATTAATCCTTAATTTCCTATTAAGCGAATAATGTCCTGGATATAATAATGAAACTTCATTTCCATTTTCAACTTGGCTTACCATAAGGTCTACAGAATATTTAGTTAATCCTCCTGTTCTAAGAGGGGGAAGTCCTAGGGAATAATGCAATATTTTAATAAGGCTGCGCCTCCTTTATTTATAAGAATAGCTCTTCATAATCATTAACAATCTTGTCCCAAGAATAAAATTGTTTGATAATATTTTTAGCTTCTCTAGACATTATTTCTATCTCGTTTTCTTTTAATTGTTCAGCTTTATTTATTGTGGAAGCTAAGTCACCATCTTTTTTACTAAAATACAGTGCTCCCTCTTTCCCAACTTCCTTATTAAAGTTAACACCTAAAAGCAAATTAATATCAGTACTTGATAGAGCTTCTAGTAGTGAAGGATTTGTTCCTCCTACTTCATGTCCATGGAGATATGCAAATGCCTCTTCTCGTATTTTCTTTAAAAGTTCATTATCATATACAGTTCCTACAAATTTTACTCTTTTATCACTAGTAAAATTGGTGGCCTTTAGTAATCTATCATAAAATTTGTTTTTTTCTAAATTCGTAATTATAACCAGATCTTTTTGGACATCAGACTTCATAAATTCTCTTATCATAGTCTCATAATTATTCTCAGGTACAAACCTTCCAACTATTAAGTAGTATGATTTTCTTTTTACTGAAAACTTATTAAACCAGTCTGTTATTACTGCGTCATTTGACCCTAAATTAGATCTTCCAATTTCCGCTCCATAAGCTATAAATGTAGTTTTAGGATTATAAACCTTGTACTCGGATTTTATATAATCCTCTATACCTCTTGAATCACATATTTGCAGATCTGCATGTTTAACCATTAATTTTTCAGAGAATTTCCAATAAGCTCTTATTGGTGCAATCCATTTACTTCTTTTCCATTCATGTCCATCAGGATTTACATAAAGTTTTATTCCTAAATCTTTTAGTTTTTTCTTGTAAAAGCATAAGAATGGTCCAATACGACAAGCAAGAATAAGAATAATTGCATTAGATAAATTGTTATCCTCAATATACTTTATAGATTTGCTTAAAGCCTGCAAATCATAGAGCACGGCTTTAGCGCTACCTATTTCTTTTACATGTACATTAAAGCATCTTGCCTTATTATAATAAAACTCTTCATTGCGCACATTTAGACAAGCTACATGATACTTTATGCTATCATTTTTTTTATAAAGGGTTAACTTATCTACAAAAGTTTCGAACCCACCATAATTTGCAGGTATTCCTTTTGAACCTATAATAAATATATTTGACATTTGTATACACCTCTATTTCTCTTTTGTAAAATTATTATTAAATTGTTTTATTTAAAAATACGCCTATAATACTGGCATTTGCTTTTTCCAAAATTTCTTTACCTTTTATAGCAGTTTTTCTTTCTGTCCCACCATACTTAACCACAAGTACACAACCATCTGCATTTTTTGCTATAGCCTTAGCATCAGCACTTTCAGTAAGTGGTGAAGAATCAATAATAATATAATCAAAATCTTTTTTTAAAGACCCGGTAAATTCATTGAATTTTTCTGATACAAAAAGTTCCGCATAGTTTAATGCATTTGCGCCAGAAGTTATTATAGATAAATTCTTTTGTTTTGTAGTATTAATTACTGCTTCAAGCACAATATCTCCTGATAGAAAATTCACTAGGCCTTTATCATCATTTTTTAAATTAAACATATTATGTATATTAGAATTTCTTTGGTCACAATCAACAAGTATAGTTTTTTTACCACTTTGAGCCAGTACTAAAGAAAGATATGCAGCTGTAGTGGACCTACCAGCCTTTTGTTCTGCACTGCATATCATAATAACCTTGCTTTCACTTCCCGTACACAGAAACTGAATATTTGCTTTTAATTCGTGAAACGCTTTAGCATTAATTGAATCCAATTCGTGATTTTCTGCAATATTTATTTTTCTCATTAAATACCTCTCCTTTCTTAAATGTAGTTATATATCCGTCGCCTTTCTTTTAGGCAAATTTCCAATAACATCAAGTCCCAAATATCTCTCTACATCTTCTTTTGTCCTTATTTTTTCATCAAAATAACCTATGAAGGTCACAACAAATATTGAAATAAAAAGTCCAAGTAAAAATGCCAATATAACATTAAGAATTTTAAATTTACTGTTTACAATACCATTCTGAGCTGAATTTTCCATTACTTTTAGGGTCTGTGTAGGATATATTCTCTTTACTTCTTTTGTAAAAGAATTATAAACTGCACTGGCTATAACCACGGACTCCTTTTGCGACTTTCCACTAGCTGTAATTGTTAAAATTGGAGCAGAATCTGCTACACTAACTTCATAACTTTCTTGAATTTTTGCAAGAGATACAGAGCCTTTTAATGCTACGCTAGCATTTTTTGCAATAGTGGAAGATCTTGCAATTTCCTCAAATGTACCCATTAAACCTTTAGCATTACTTATATCTTCCTTTTGGCCTATTATAAGGCTTGTTTTTGTTTGATAAATTGGTTTAGAGCTTTTCATTGAATAAATACTAATTGCGGTTGCTGTTAATGTTAATAACAATGTTAGAAGTAGTATAATCCATTTCCCTCTTTTTATAACATTTATAAACTCTTTATAACCTACAGTAGTTTCATAGTTCATTTTAAATACCTCCATGGTAATTGTTCTCATTATAATAATGAGAATGTTAAATTTTACTTTTGCTGATTTATTAACTTCCTTTTAACCTTAGACAGTATTACTCTAGTTTTGCCATAAACTCTTTTTCTAAAGCTATCTTTTGTATATTTATGTATTAGTTTATTTATATCACCAGAAGATGAATTGAATTTTTCAAAAAATTTATCTCTATTAGTATTTAGTGGTACAGATTTTGTAGCAGATGGATTATATTTTATAGCCTCATCAAGATCTACTTTCACTGCTATCATTTTATGCTGTAATTTTTGGAATACCTTTTTCCCTTTAGTAGAATTAACTAAAATAAGTGATGTGCCTTTATCGTCATTAAGTTTTGGCAAAATATTTTCGATGCCCCAAAAGTCAGCAATAGTTATATCACTTTGTCTATTTACTGTTTTAAACCTGCAATCATAACAGGAAGGCCTAAGATATAGATTCTGCAAAAAACCTCGCATGTATATATCTTGTGTAAATTCCTTCTTATACTCACTATTGTTATTAAATGACACCGCCACCGAGTACCTTGCCCATCCGGAATCTTTATTCCGAAAAACTATTTTCCGTGTTTTCGCACCAAACCTTTTTTCAAGCCCCGTTTTATACTTTTTAAACACTTTAGGTGATGGCACTCCATGACAAACTATATCAATACATAATAGGTTGTCATACTTTTTCCCTAAATATGAATATATCCCGCCTATTTGGCAAGGGGTTCCTGAAAACAATACTTGAACATCTTTTTCAAGAAATTCTTTTGCTCTTTTATAAGTTTCACCGATTTTACTTTGTTCATACTTAGATCCACGAAACTTAGATAAACCTTCAACCGTATTTGTGTAACTATGTACAAGCTTAAGATCCTCATCATACCCAGCACCAAAAACAACTCCGCCATTTTTGATTGTATTTTCTGATAAAATTGTAAATACCCCACCTGATGTGCTTTGTAATCTTATACCTTCATTTTTATTTATACAGGCATAAGCAATAGGTGTACTATCTGTATTAATTTTATTAATAATAGGACACACTCTCTCACATAAACCACAGTCTATACATTTGGGTACATCAACTTGCGGATATAAAAAGCCTTCATTATCCTCTTTCATTTCTATGCACTGCTTTGGACATGCATTTAGGCAGGAACTACAGCCACAGCAATTTCGTTTTTCATCTATTTTAATCATGTTTAATAAACACACCCCTAGCTTATCCTATATAAAATTCTCTAAACTATTCAACCTTGGTTCCTAATCTTCTAAATATCTTTACAACAGGTTTCTTAAATAAATCTTTTTCATACCCATTCATTCCCATAAACCACATCAGTGGAATATATATTACAGTAAATATAAGTCCCCTTTTTACTATAGACCCATATCCACTACCGTAAATAAACTGATTTATGTAAATTCCACATCCAAAAGCAATAACAACTGGTATAGTCATAAAAAATATTTCTTTCCAAAATCTTGGAATATCTATATGTATCTTTTTGTGATAATAAATGTTAATAGCAATAATATTTCCTAAAATTAAACCAATAGATGTTCCAATAGCACATCCTATTCCACCATATTTTCTACCCAGTGGTATACTTATGGCAATATTAATGCCTGCCACTAAAATATAAATAATAGAACGAAACTTCTGCCTGTTTTTTGCCTGTAATATGGTAATCCCTAAATTTTGTATTAGAGGCACTGTGACTGGAATAATTAATATAGCTGCAATATAAAATGCACTACTGTAATCTTTTCCTGCCCAGGTATTTATAAAATCCTGTCCTACAAGCAAAAAACCACCTAAAATATATGCCATAATGACATATTGAATTCTTCCTATTTTAATAAAGGTATCTGAAAATTCTTTATCGCATGCGTCTTTTGCAACCATAGCAGTTAGCCTTGGTAAAAAAACACCTGAAATTGCAGTTGAAAAAGACAAATAGTAGGTGTTGATTTGTGATGCAACAGAATAAATTGCAACTGCAACAGTACCAGATACAGCTCCTAAAATAAATTGATCAGCACTCCAATTTATCTTATCAACAATCATCCCTAAAAATATATAAGATGAATAGCCAACTATTTCTTTTAATATACTAAAGTCAAATTTCCTAAAATACATCTTAATCTTTAACTTAGCTAAACAAAACCACATATTTATTAGTAAACATATAATATTTAAAATAGTAGTAATTATTACCATCCCTATTGCTCTATAACCTAACATTAATAATGGCAACATGATGCATGGGTTAATAATAATTCTAAGGATATTTATAACCTTAGAAAAAACAAATTCCTCATAAGCATTCATAATTGAACTAAATATACCAAGCGGGAATGATATTGATAAGTTGAATACAAGTAATAGGGTTAATGTTTTTGCTATTTTAATTTCAGCAAGTGTCATCTTAGCTGAAAATATATTTTCTATATTTAAATACAAAATGAACCCAGCTATTGCTGTTATTATGCCTATCAAAGTATATAAAATCAAAAACATACCGTTTAGATTGTATTCATTTTCCTTTTGATCTAGTGCCCTGTATTTTGCAGTATATCTTATAATTGCATTACCAAATCCAAAGTCAAGGATAGTAAGGTATCCAACAACTGACGCGGTAAGCGAATATAATCCAAATTGTGACTGACCCATCATACGTAGCATAAATGGAGTATAAGCCAAACTTATAATGCTACTTAAAAAAAGTGAAACATATGACAAAATTGCTCCTGCCTTAAGTTGATTTTTTCCCAAAATAAATTCTCCTTGTCTTTAGTAATAGCATAAATTATTACGTTTATTACTAGCCTATTTTTTATTTGATTTCCTTATATCATTAACCAATTCCTGGAGTTCTCTCTCTACAATGTCGCTAGTTTCCGTTACCTTAATATCTATCTTTTTAACTAAACTATCATAGTTTTTTAAAACAAATTTAACCTTCTCACTTACTAGTTTACTTATTTCATCACATTCCCACAGTTTTTCATCTGCTGATTCAATTACTAATTCATTCATATCTAATCCATCACCAATTACGCCTGAATACTTAACGCTATAGGATAATGAAATAGCAGGTTTTCTCATATAAAAAGTTGATACACCAGAATGCATTCTTCCTGTTATAGTAAATAATCCATTTCCAAGTATTTCTCTAGCTTCTGATGGCAACATTGCCTCTGTTATGGGAATAATTTTCCCTAATATTTTTTTATCTAATTTTTCCATTATTTTATTTATTGCTCGTCTGTCATCATTATCTGATTCTAAAACGTTAGGTTCGCAGACATGCATAAGTAAAACTATTTTTTGGAATTTATCACTTTTCCATAATTCATTAATAATATTTACCCAGTTTCTAATATAATCATCAAAATTGTTTGTATAGCTTTCAACAAGTCCTGAAGGCACTAAGGTTATATATTTATTTTCTTCAAGGTTGTATTCTCCTACTTTGTTATCATATTGATATTGCATTGGCAATTCAATAAAGGCTAAATCTCTTCCAGATTTTGCATTTTCAAAGTTTAAACTTTTTAAATATTCTAGATTTTTATCATCTCTTGTATGAATTTTAGTTTCACTTAAACAGTGCCTAGCTAGTTCCCCTCTATTACCTGTAAAAGGTCCCATTGTATGCCCTATTAAATATATATTCTTACGCTGACTTTCCTCTTTTAATTTATGTAATTCACTTTCTAATCGGTCTATTCCATAGTACTCTGATATGTCATCTCCACCGATAATTATTATATTTTCTATGTTTTCAATAAGTTTATTTAACTTTCTACGTCTAATTTTATTTATACATTTTTTTAATAAATTATCAGTAGCATCTATTTTAGACCTTTTTATGGTTGCCTGCCCTACTTCACTTTTTAATCTTTGTAAATCTATATCAGAGTTAACATCCACATAAAATATAACATTATCATAGTTCTGATTTATTTTATTAATTAATGTTATTGCCATCATGCAGCTTCCGTAATTAAAGGTATTCCATATATGTTTTATATAAATTTTCATATAATCTACTCCTAGTTATTGATTTTTAATTTCTTTTTTTAGTCTCTTATATTATTTTGTATTAATTTAATTTTTACCAAAAATAATACTAATACAACATTTTTCGATTTCATATACTTAACAATTAATCTGCTAAGTTTTCCAATAACATTACAATTATCTAAATATTCTATAACACCTTCATCATTTAATACTTTAGATGCTTTTTCACATTTATCTTTTAAACTTAAATGATTTTTAGCATTAACCACTCCATATAAATATTCAATTATGCAATAAATAAAATGATTTGCCTGATATTCTATTGCCTTATCATCATATTTACCCCACTTTTCCAGCTTATTTATAAGGGTCATATTTTCTTCTAAAATAACATTTAAATAATTTTCCGAATACTTTAACCATACTGGATTCGCCTTCTCAATTCTATATTCGTAAAAAGCAGAATCTAAGACTATACATTTATCTATATGTTCATAATAGTTAGCATTAAATACTGTGTCTTCTCCACGTTTATAATTCTCAAATTTCAAATCATATTTCTTTATGATTTCTGATTTGTAAATCTTATTCCATAGAGTATCTCCAATTTCTTCTTTTCTTAATAAAATAAAATTACTTAAAATCTCATCTTTTGTCTCAAAAAAATGTTTTCTTGGCAATACTTTTGTTCTCCTTAAAATATTTCCACTTTCGTCCACAGTAACATTAGTTTGCCCCGATATAACTAAATCAACCTGGTGATCCTCAATACACTTATACATTTCCTGAAGTAGATTATCTTGGTACCAATCATCACAATCAAAAAATATAATGTATTTACCTTCCGAAACATCTATTCCTATATTTCTTGCAGCCCAAGTCCCTCCATTTTCTTTACTAATTAATCTTATTCTACTGTCTTTTTTTGCATATTCATTACACATTTCCACACTATTATCAGTAGATCCATCATTTATTATTATTAATTCGAAGTTTTTAAATGTTTGATTTAAAATCATATCTATACAATTGTTAATATATTTTGATCCATTATAAATGGGAACTATAATACTTATCTGAGGCATAATAACACTCCTTAATCATCAGCTACTTGTCATCCACGTAGCTGCTTATCGCCTAGGGCGCTGTAATATTAGTTAAATCATCTATTTTATTATTTATTTAAATATCGAAGCTTGTATACTATGCGAAATATAAAACCATAAGTTCTTGTCTTTATAAGAATCGCATTAACTTTATATTTAAGTGATAGCTTACTATTACCTATTATTTCAGAAATTTTTAAAGCTCTGACCTCTTTTTTAATTATTTTTTTAAAATCTAAATAATTGTTTTTTTCTCCCGTTTCGCAATACTCAGTCCAATATTTGCTATGTATTACCCATAGAGTTTTTATCATATACACTCTATAATAATGAATTAATTTTTCATAAAGCAATGGATCCGCTGTTATATAATCTCTCATGATATAGCAGCCTGCTATCATATCTTCCATTGACTTTATTGAAAATACTTTTGTAAGTGATGCTTCTCTTTGTCTGTAATAATATAATGGTTCACTCATTAAAAAGATTTTCTTGGAACAAGCAAGTGTTAAAAATAGTGCAGGAGTATCTTCACATACTATAAAATCAGGAAACAAAATTTTATTTTCTGTAAAAAGTTCTCTTTTATGTAGCTTATTCCATGCATAAGCTTTGATATCATTTAATAAAAACTTCCTAAGAGCCTCAATTTTATCTATATAGCCCTCTTTATCCATCCCTTCTATCTTTTGATCCGGTTTTTCCTTATTGGTTTCGCTATACAATATGTAATTGCAAATAACTATATCTGCACTCTCTCTTTTAGCAGCGTTGTACATTTTTTGGAACATATTTAATTCAATAAAATCATCTGAATCAACAAATGCTATGTATTCTCCAGTTGCTGCACTGAGCCCTGCATTTCGAGTCTCACTAATTCCACTATTTTTCTGATTTATAATAATTAATTCAGGGAATCTTATTTTATATTCTTTCAATATTTCAGAACAATTATCCGTAGATCCATCATTTACTATAATAATTTCTCTATTATTAATAGTTTGCTTTATAACGCTATCTAAACACCTTGGCAAGTATTCTTGTACATTATAAACAGGTATTATAATACTGACATCCACTCTATTCAACGGAATACCCCCTTAATTACTAATTAGTTTTTATATGAAAAGTCTTCTTGAGTTTATGAAAAGTAATATCCTTTAATAAAACTCGTAAATATTTTGAACTTATATAGCTTTTAAGGATTAGATAACTTCTATAAGCTTCATTTTTTTTCTTATATTCTTTTGATTTAGTAAGTCCTTCTAAGGCTAAACTATATTTACTTTCTTCATTAGCATCAATTTTAATATTCTTTAAACATTCTACTGATTGACTTTCAAATTGAAATTTCAGCCTATCTTTATACATCTTAACAACCTGTTTAGAGTATAAAAGCTGTTGCAATGAATTACTTTTGGAAATTCCACTGCTTCTAATTCTATATTTAACTAAGAACTCATTAGTATTTGCAAGTTTAAATCCACTAGTTATAAGTCTTAATAAAAAGTCATAATCTTCTGCGCAGGTAATTTCTCTGTATCCGTGAAGCTTATCTGCACATTGTTTTTTAAAAAACCAGGTTGGATGATTAATGAAATCTACATTTACTAAACAACTTTTTATTAATTTCATATCCTCTGGCATTATTGCATCTTTGTATAGTTCATTGCCGTCTTCATCAATATTAATACATCTGGCGCCCATGAAATCTATATCTGGATGACTATTAAAATAATTTATTTGTTTTTCAAATCTATTAGGCAATGATATATCATCTGCATCCATTCTTGCTATAAAATCACCTTTTGCATGACTTAATGCAAAATTCAAACTTTTAACTAAGCCAATATTTTTCTCATTTTTAAAATATCTTATCCTTGCATCGCATTTGCAATAATTTTCAATTAATATATCTAATTCACTGTTATTGGGATTATCTAAAATAATAATAAACTCTAAATTTTTATAGCTTTGAGTTAGTATGGATTCTATTGATTCTATTAACCAATTTTCTTTTTCGTTGTATACACTCATAATTACAGACACCAACATTTTTTTATTGCTATTCATGGAAACACCTCGTTAAACCTTCGATTTATTTGTGAAGTTTGAGTAATTTCACTTATAGAAGTGAGTGACTTTCCTTCTGAAATGCTGAAAACATTTGCGCCTTCTTATCTTTCTCAGAAAGTAGCACTTCTTCTATATCTTTAAGTGGCCATTCTACCCCTATATCCGAATCATTCCAGGCAATTGAGCCCTCAAATTCAGGATGATATAAATTAGTACATTTATATACAAACTCTGCCTGCTCTGATGTTACAAGGAACCCATGAGCAAAGCCTTCTGGTACATAAAACTGTCTTTTATTCTCAGCGCTAAGCATTACTCCAAACCATTTACCATAAGTCTCAGATCCACTTCTCAAATCCACAGCTACATCAAATACTTCACCACTTAAAACTCTAACAAGTTTTCCTTGAGAAAACTCTTTTTGAAAGTGTAATCCCCTAAGTACCCCTTTTTTGGATTTAGACTGGTTATCTTGAACAAACACCATATCTAGCCCTGCTCCTTTAAATTCATCAAAGTTATAAGTTTCCATAAAATATCCTCTGTTGTCTCCAAAAACTGTAGGCTCTATTATATATAAATCTTTTATTGTAGTTTCAATAAACTTAAATTTTCCCATTATAACGTTTTTACTCCTTCATACATCTTTTTATAGTATTTTTGATATTCTCCTGAGGTAACATTTCCCATCCATTTATCATTATCCAAATACCACTGAATTGTACTTTTTATACCTACTTCAAAAGTTGTTTCTGGATACCATCCCAGTTCATCCACTATCTTTGCTGGATCTATTGCGTATCTTCTATCGTGACCTTTTCTATCTTCAACATGCATAATTAAATCTTTTGTTATTTCCTTGTCTACATTCTCATTTAAATAAGAAATAATACCCTCAACTATTTCAATATTCGCTTTCTCATTATGTCCACCGATATTATAAACTTCTCCGGTGCGACCATCTCTTAATACCATATCAATAGCTTTGCAATGGTCGACCACATATAACCAGTCGCGAATATTTAAACCATCTCCGTATACAGGTAAATCCTCATGCTTTAAACAATTGTTTATTAAAAGAGGTATAAGCTTTTCTGGAAACTGATATGGGCCGTAATTATTTGAACATCTAGTTATGTTCATTGGCATCTTGAATGTATCAAAGTATGCCTTCACCATTAAGTCACTGCCAGCTTTTGACGCTGAGTAGGGACTATGTGAATCAATAGGTGTTGTTTCTACAAAATAACCTGTGGCGCCTAGCGATCCATATACCTCGTCTGTTGAAACCTGAAGGAATTTCACACCTTCCTTGAAACCACTTTCACTCTCCCAAGAATTTTTAGCACAGTTTAAAAGATTTACTGTTCCAAGTACATTTGTTTGAGCAAATATCTCTGGGTCCACTATGCTTCTATCCACATGTGATTCTGCTGCAAAGTTTACAACATAGTCAATATTGTATTCATTGAACAACTTTCCTACTAATTCACTATCACAAATGTCTCCCTGGATAAAAATATAATTCGGATTATTTTCAATTCCTTTAAGGTTTTCCAAATTTCCTGCATAAGTTAAATTGTCCAAATTTACTATTCTAACATCTGAATATTTCTTTAGAATATAGTGAACAAAGTTTGCTCCTATAAACCCTGCTCCTCCTGTTACTAAATAAGTTTTCATTTTATCCCTCCAAACTTTATAACTTCTAATTTTATAATTTATAATTTTATAATCCGGAACAAGCAGCTACTTCTTTTAATGCTTCTTTATTTGCTTTCTTATATTCCATAGCAATATCCATTAAATAAGTTCCATAACCAGTTTTTAAAAGTGGTTGTGCCAGGGTTTTTAGTTCTTGCATAGTTATCCACCCATTTCTATAAGAAATTTCTTCAAGACAGGCTATATATGTACCTTGAGTATTCTGCACTGCTTCTACAAAATTTGAAGCCTTGAGCATTGACGCATGAGTTCCTGTGTCGAGCCAAGCAAGTCCTCTTCCAAGCAAATTCACCTTAAGCTTTCGCTCCATCATGTAAATTCTATTTAAATCCGTAATTTCAAGTTCTCCTCGCTCCGAGGGTTTTAATTTTTTAACCTTTTCTACAACAGTGTTGTCATAAAAATAGAGTCCTGGAATAGCATATTCCGACTTTGGATTTTCAGGTTTTTCTTCTAGTGAAAGTACATTTCCCTCTTTATCAAACTCAACAACTCCAAAGGAATTCGGATTTTTAACATGGTATCCAAAGATCACAGCACCATCTTCCAGCTTCGCCGCCCTGCTAAGACTTTGCGTAAAACTTTGTCCCCAGAATAAATTATCTCCAAGTATCATAGCTACCTTATCATCACCAATGAATTTTTCGCCGATTATGAAGGCTTCAGCTAATCCATTTGGTTGTTCTTGAACTGCATATTCTATTTTGAGTCCTAGTTCACTGCCATCTTCAAATAACTCCTTAAATCCTGGCAAATCTCTTGGTGTTGAAATTATTAATATTTCTCTTATCCCAGCTAACATTAAAACGGACATAGGATAATAAACCATTGGTTTGTCATATATTGGCACCATTTGTTTTGATACTGCTCGTGTAACTGGATAGAGCCTAGTTCCTGTTCCTCCAGCTAATATAATACCTTTCATAACTATATTCCCTCCCTCTATTGATCTTTCAAACTAAAAAGTTCTCGCTTTTCAAAAGAACTCTCCGCTTTAAATCAGATCCAATACTAACTTGCCTTCTCATCCCCAAACAGCACTCCCACTGTCCTGAAAATAAGTCCTATATCTACCAGTGTATTTCTATCTATTAAATACTCAACATCCATTTCCATCCATTCTTCAAATGGAATATCATTTCTTCCTCTTACCTGCCAATAACAAGTTAAGCCTGGTTTTGCAATTAATCTTTGTCTTTGAAAAGATGTAAATTGCACTACTTCTTTAGGCAGACTTGGCCTTGGACCAACTAAGGACATGTGTCCTCTTAATATGTTAAAAAGTTGTGGGAGTTCATCTATACTTGTCTTCCGTACGAACTTACCAACCTTAGTTATTCTAGGATCATCTTTTATCTTAAACATAGGTCCTGACATCTCATTTTCACTTTGAAGATTTTTTAAAAGACATTCCGCATCCGAACACATAGACCTAAATTTATACATTTTAAATTGTGTGCCATCTTTCCCAACTCTACTCTGAGCAAAAAAAACAGGTCCCTTTGAATCGAGCTTTATCCAAATTCCAACAACAATCATCACTGGACTTATTAATATAATTCCGCATAAAGCACCTATAATATCAATTATTCTTTTGATTATAAAATATCCTAGGTTTTTCTTATATTCACAAGCAGTGGACTCCTGTTTAACGCTTGAATTTCTTTGTGATTGTTGCATCTGTATTTCCTCCTTTTTAGGAATATGCAAATAAGTGATAAATCATCTTAAGCTAATTGCAATACCTCTGGCTATTTAATTATGTATTAGAATTCATATTACTTAACTTTTCGTCACTAGAAACTGCTGCTTCTTATTACTTCTTCATATAGACTCCTAAAGTTCTCATTATATTTTAAAGTCTGAAGATACTCCATGAATGGGCCTTTTAAATCATCTCTTTTTAAAGCAAATTCAACTGTGGCCTCAAGGAATCCTAATTTATCACCTACGTCATACCTTCTTCCTTCGAATATATATGCATACATATCTTGCTGTACTATTAATGTCTTTAGTGCATCAGTTAACTGAATTTCTCCGCCTTTACCAGGCTTCGTATTATCTAATATATCAAATATCTCCGGAGTTATTATGTATCTACCAAGTATAGCTACATTTGATGGTGCAACGTCTACTTGTGGTTTTTCAACAAGGTCATTTACTTTGTATAGCCTATCACTAATTTGAATTCCGTCAACTATTCCATATTTATTTACATTTTCAGCATCTACTTCTTGAACCCCTAAGATTGTTGTATTATTCTCTTCAAAACAATCCATAAGTTGCTTTAAGCATGGGGTACCCGCATCAACTATATCATCACCTAACATAACAGCAAAAGGCTCATTACCTACAAAGGCTCTTGCGCAATTAATAGCATGTCCTAGTCCTTTAGGTTCCTTTTGTCTTATAAAGTGTATATTCACCATGTTTGATATATCTCTAACCTGTTTAAGAAGGTCATCTTTATGTTTATTTTCTAGTTCTAACTCTAGTTCTACTGATTTATCAAAGTGATCTTCAATAGACTTTTTATTTCTTCCTGTAATAATTAATATTTCTTCAATACCAGCCGCAACCGCTTCCTCTATAATGTATTGCATTGTAGGCTTATCAACTATAGGTAACATTTCTTTAGGTAATGCCTTTGTGGCAGGTAAAAACCTTGTTCCAAGTCCTGCTGCTGGTATAATAGCTTTTCTAACTCTCATATAAATTTTCTCCTCTTTTTCTCTGTAATTTTTTTTAAAACATACTTATAATTCTTCTTTTTATAAATCTAAGCACTTTCTAAGTGACCCCTATGAATATTTCATTTTTATACATTTATCGACTCAATATGATATTTTGCTCTGTTTTTATAATAATTTTTGGTAATTATTTTATATTTTTATATTTGGTTAAATAAAATCGTTAAACAGAACATTACTTTTACCATATGGTAGAGTATATCATAATATTACAAAATGTGTGTTAAGTTTTTATTAAGTTTATATATTTTGTAACTTTTACGACATAAACTATGTGTTTTCTTCTATTTTTGCTATGATTTTCTATTTTACTTTAATATGAATCAATTTTATTTCATAAATATTACTAAATCTAACTGCACGAAAAAAAATCAGAAGTTTTTAAGTTCTGGTTCGCTTTTGAGGTGCATGATGCTAAATAGCCTGCGAAATAACATTATATTTCGCAGGCTATCACTTTTATAAGATTAATAGAACAATGAGAACATTATATAAATAGGTAATTAGTGGTATACTAAAAAATGATTTACAATTTTAAAATAGTGAGGTGGTCATATATGGAATTTAATATTATTGCTATGTCATTAATGATAGTATTAATTCTTACTAATTACATCGTTATTAAAAAGCCTCAAAAGTATTTAATCATTCCATTTATTATATATGCAATGTTAGTTAATACCCCTTTAATTAACAACATAAATAAAAATTTAGAGATAACCTTGGTGATAATATACATTATGGCCTCTCTGATTACGATAATTCATTGTTCAAAAATGGAGAAGAAATAGGTACTCAATATTTTTAGGTGAAATAATTGTGAGTGTTAGAGAATTTTATATTCGCAAAACAATAGAATTTGTTAATGGAATTTCACGTTTCGAGCTCGTTTGCAATTAACGCAGTAGAATTTCATTCGTAATCTTTCCCTTCCCCTTCTACGTATAATAAGTATGAATTCTCGACCTAGTGACTTGCAATAAAGAAGCGAAAAAACATTGAAATTCCATTTAGAAATTCTTCTTTTGCGAATATAAAATTCTCGTAAGCCTGACAGGACGTCAGGCTAGCGAACCCGAGCCAGGAAGGCGAGTGTGAGCGCTAGAGAATTTTATATTCGCAAAAGATTAGAATTTCTTAATGGAATTTCACGTTTCGAGCCTTTATTGCAAGTCACGTAGGAGAATCTCATACTTAATACTTCTTACACTTTGGTTTTTCTTTGCCTTCTCTCTCAAATGCCAAAAGTGCATTAACCTCTCCCCCTAATAGTATTATAATAGAAGTAATATAAAGCCACAGCATAAGCACTATCACTCCTCCTATTCCACCATATACACTAGAATAGTTGTTGAAGTTATTCACATAATATGCAAAGCCTAAAGAAGACAACAACCAACCTAAAGTACTAAAGGTAGCTCCAGGCATTACTTCTTTCCATGTGAGTCTTCTACAAGGGGTAAAATGATACAACGCTGCAAATATAAATACCATTCCTAATAAAGTTACTAGGTATCTTATGATATCCCAATTCAATAAGAACTCACTAGATACATGTAATCGTGTTGCAATTAATCCCCCTATCATTTGTCCAAATACAACTAAGGCTACTGCAGCTATAATAACTACCGCAAGTCCTAGCATAAATAATACGGATATAATTAAAGTTTGAAAGTAAGGTCTTGTTTCTTTCTCATCGTAAGCTTTATTTAATCCCTTTATTATAGCTCTGAACCCGCTAGACCCAGTCCAAATTAAACCTATTATACTTAGCGATACTAAATTTCCACTTGTTTTATCAAACACCTCAATAACCGTAGTATAAATTAAATCAAAAGTGCTTTTTGGCATTATTTGGCTTAGATATACCAACACATCATTACTCTTTAAATCACTATAGCCTAGCATACTAAGCAGTAGTAATAAAAAAGGAAAAAAAGATAACAATAAATAATAAGTAACTTGAGCTGCCAAGGCAGTAATGTCATCATCAATAACCCTTGATACAAGTTTTTTTAAATCATTAAACATATAATCACCTTTCCAATCTCCATATTTTAAATCACATATGTATGTTCCGCATGTAAAATGTTCTGATAGCAGATCCCTTGTTAAGAGACTCTAATTTTATTCCATGAAAAATTTTCTAACCTAAGACCCTGTAAAACTTATTATATACTATCTTTCACACTTCTACATGCTTTCACCTATAATTGCCTTTGATATAAATATGCATAATCTTATGTAATAAACCCAGGATGAATTTCATACTTACCTTCTTCTGTTATAATATGTATTATAGCAAGATATTATTAATAATTAAAAAGGGGGTTTTAATGTGAAATTAGCACTAGCTCAATTAGATATTGCCTTTGAAGATAAAACTGCGAATAAAAAAGTTGCTTTACAATTCATAAAACAGGCAGCTACTGAAAAGGTGGATATGATACTTTTCCCTGAAATGACTTTAACAGGCTTTTCTATGAACACTTCTTTAATAGGAGAAAACAATAATGAAACCACAGAATTTTTTAAGGAAATGAGTTGTAAATTTAATATTTTCATAGGCTTTGGGTATGTAGAGTGCACCACTAATAGTAAAAATAACTACTCTGTAGTTGCTCCCTGTGGCGCAGAACTTGTAAACTACACTAAAATTCATCCTTTTTCCTTTGGAGATGAGTCTAAATTTTACCAAAGTGGGAACGGAATAGAATTTTTTAACGCTTTCGGTTTTACTATTGCCCCTTTCATCTGCTACGATTTACGCTTTCCAGAGATATTTCAGATAGCTTCCAAAACTTCCACTTTAATTACCGTAGCAGCTAACTGGCCAACAGCGCGCCGCGAACACTGGATTACCCTGTTAAAAGCAAGAGCCATAGAAAATCAATGTTATATAGCAGGTATAAATCGAGTTGGGGAAGGAAATGGGTTAAACTATAGTGGTGACTCCATGATTATAGATCCACTAGGAAACATAATAAGTAGCTTATATATGGAAGATGGTCTAATTATAGCTGGTATCTGCAATCAAGATGTATCTCAGATTAGAGGAACCTTTAGGCTTAAAGATGATAGAAAAGAAGATCTGTATTGTAATTTATATAGTCATCTTTAGTTTTTTTCAACATCTGATTCCAAAAGATTTTTCATCTGGTAGGCTTCAATTTTATTATTATAATTCCAAGGAATTTTTTTCAATATATTAAGAAATTTAGATTATTTTGATAGTGAAATTTAATATTATAATATATTTTCAGATAAAATATTATCAGATAATTAAAAATTTATCCACAATTTGAACAAAGTTATCCACATAAAGAGGATAACTTTGTTTAAATATACATTCTATAAGCCATAAAGTACCAATATCTCCAATTCGCTTGAAATTTATTCGATTTAACAGAATAGTTATACACAGGCACGAAATAAGTCTAAATATAAATTCTATTGAGAAAGTTTCTTTTTCATCATGAAAAGATCACGTTCATTCCAATATACTCTATTTTTTCACTTACATCTGCAACATCTCTTCCGCCACTATGTTAAGTTTACTTTTTATAGTCTCAAAAGGGTATAATTTCAAAGCTTAAATTATGGAACTTACAGTACTTTATAAATATATGTAAAGAATATAAACAGTTGAACTATCAGTATTAAAGGTATTCCTATCACAAACTTATTATGCTTAGTTTTATGTCTAAATAATTGCATACCCATAAATATTCCCAAAGCACCATAAGCAAAGGCTATAATGAAAAGAGTACTTTCTGGAGTTCTCCACCTCTTCTTTTGTGATTTCTTCTTATCTGAATACATCACAAAGATACCGTATAAATTAATAGCTAAAATATAATACAAAAATAATTTCATTTTTTTCCTCCAATTGAATTCTAGTGATTTAATTATATATTAAATGCTTGTCTTTAACAATAATGCCCCCAATGGGTTAACTGATATTCCATCGGGAATTTATTATTTTGTTCTCTACTTCATGCTACATAGCAAACACAGCCTAACGGCTAAAAGATTTTGAGCGAGTTAGCGAAATTCCATTCGAAATCTCTTGTTTTGTTCTCTCCTACGTGATACATGTCAAACATCCAGCCTAACGGCTAAAAGATTTTGGGCAAGTTAGCGAAATTCCATTCGGAATCTCTTGTTTTGTTCTCTCCTACGTGATACATATCAAACATCAAGCCTAACGGCTAAAAGACTTTAGGTGCGTGTTGTCAGAATTCCATTCGGAATTCCGTTTCACTAAATGTTCACATACCTCGCAGGTCTTTGGTGGAAGGGCTTTGGCTGTGAAATTTCGACCAAGTGACTTGAAATAAGAAGCGCAGAAACATTGAAATTGTATTTAGAAATTCTTCTTTTGACTATATAAAATTCTCGTGACCCTGCCAGGACGGCAGGGTAGCGAACCTGAGGCAGGACGCCGAATGTGAGCGTCAGAGAATTTTATATTGGCAAAAGATTAGAATTTCTTAATACAATTTCACGTTTCAAGCACTTATTGCAAGGCACGTAGGAGAACTTCTATGCCCTTACGTATACTCTAACTTTACCTTGCTCCCTCCCTGTCCCTGCTCTGCCGGCGTCACTATTAGTTTTATAGGCACCCTATTCTTAAGCTCCTCCACGTGACTTATTATTCCCACAGAAAGTGTACTTGAATGAAGCTTCTCAAGCGAATTCATTACTATTTCTAAAAGGTCCGTGTCTAAAGTTCCAAAGCCTTCATCTAAAAAGAAGAATTCTAGTGGAGCACTACCTTTTAATTGAATTTGTGAGGATAGTGCCAGAGCAAGACATAATGAGGTTAAGAAGGTTTCTCCGCCGGACAAGGTATTGGTTTCTCGTCTTGTTCCTCCATTGAAATCATCCCTCATTACAAAAGCTCCATCAGAGTCCAGCTCTAAGGCATAACGACCTCTTGTTATTTCCTTTAACCGTTTTGAAGCTTCCAGTGATATATATTTTAACTGCTTCATGGCTACATATTCTACAAATTTATTCCCTTGAATTAAGGTGTCAAGTTCTCTTAAAAGACCTAGCATATGTTCTACTTCGCTGCGCTTTATTATAAGAGCTGCAAATTCTTTTAGCTTTCTTTCCATTTCCTCTAAGATACGATTTTCAACGCCTACAGCCTTATTTTTTTCTTCTAAAACATTTTGCAGTATTTGTCTTTTTTCTTTTAGTTCTTCCCAAAAATCAGGCTCTATTTCTTTTCCGCAAAGAAGATTTTCAACTCTTTGCAAATTATCTAGGATTCTACGAAGCACTTCTTCGTAATGTTTTATTTCACTATCTAAAATTTTCAAATCTTCTTTGGAAATTAAATAATGAATAGCTACATCAGCATTTTCAAAGGAATTTTCACTAAGAGATATCTTTAATTTTTCTTCTCCTGTAACCAATAGTTTTAAAAGCATTGTATTTTCCTTTTCTTCACTAGTCTTCTGAGTTTCCACATTTTGCTTTTCTATATTTTCTCTTTCTAAAATTTCTTTTAAATTTGCCTCTTTCAAAGTTATGCTTTTTATTTCATTTCTTACCTTTTCTATTTCTATTTTAGGCGTTAGTTCCTTTGAAGGCTTAAATCCACAGAGTTCCAGAATTTGAATAGTCAAACGCTCTATTTCTGCTCTTTTTTCCTTGCCACTGGTTTCTATTTCTGTTTTTGAGGTAGTAAGGCCCATTAAGATTTTATCCACTTCATCTCTTTGCTTTTCTAGTATTACTAACTCTGCTCTGTACTTCCTTACTGTGGCAGTTAGCTTTATTATTTCATTGTCTGCTACTTTAAGTTGCTTTATTTTCTCACTTATGGATAGCACCGTTATACTCTCAGTTTGCTTTTGATTAAATGTACCCTCATGCCTTCGCAAGTATTCTTCTCTTTGCAAATCTTCTTTTAAAAGGAGGTACTTATCTTGAAGTATCTTTACTCTTTCTGTAGCAATAGATAAATCTATTTTTATTGCTATTAATGCTTCCTTTTCCTTTTTTAAGCTTTCGCCAAGTTTAGCTTCTGAAAGGTCTACTTTATTTTTTTCATTTTGTAGCACAACTAAGGCTAAATCTAGCTCAGTTTTTCGCTTATTGTAGGATTCTGTGTTTTCTTTAAACTGAAGTAATTCCTTTTCACTTATCTTCTTCCGTTCTTGTAGCTCCTCCATATTTACGCCTCTGAGTTTTTCAGAAACTTCTATAATACTCTTATCTATATGCTCTGCATCTCTTAAAATTTCTGCTGCTGTAATTTGCTCCTTTTGAAGTTCTTTAGCAAGTTTTTCTAAGTTTAGCTCTCCATTTTGTTTTAAATTTTTCAATCCTTCTAAATTGGAATTTACTATTCCCTCAGCTAAATGCGTATGATGCTCCGATCCACATACTGGACATAGGTCTCCTTGCTTTAAATTACAAGCTAGAATTGCTGCCATGCCCCCTAATTCTATCTCTTTTATTTCAGCTTCTAGGGTTTTAAGCTGAGCTTTTGCAACTTCTATAGTTTCTGCTCTATTTTTTAAATCTAAGCTAGCTTTTTCACTTTTAATGTTAATGTTGTGGTATTTTTCCTTAAGCTCGCCTAATATTTTATTGTTTTCTACAGCTTTTTCTAAGGTATCCCGGAATGTACTATAAGCGTTCTGCTTATCTAGCAACAAATTATTATCTCCCGGGAAATTATTCGTAAGTTCCACGGTTTTTTCTCGCAAAACCACTAATTTATTTCCACTACTTTCCTGAATTAGTAATATCTCTCTATGTCTTACATCCGTTATTCCTATATCCTTTTGGGATGCTTGTTCTTTATTTCTAAGTATATCTACATTTTTCATAGCAAGGTCAACTTCTAGCTCAATATTGTAGGCATTCTGAAGTTTTTCCCTGTATTCTGGCAATATTTCTATTTCATTTAAACTTTCTTCTGTAACTTTTAGTTTGTTTTCTGTTTGTGATTTATTGCTTTCTAGCAGTTTATACTTTATATTATTTTCATTCATATTTATCATAAGGTTTTTATGCCGATCTAAAAGAATAGCTTTTTCATGGGCCAGAATATTTATTTTTTCTTCAATAGTTGTAGCTTGTTTAAGACTTACTTCCCTTTCAATTAAACCAGGAAGTTTATTGTTTTTATCCATCCAAGCTCCCTCATAAGAGATCTTTGTTAAATTTAGCTTTTCGCATAGACCTAAAAAAGCATTGTTTAATTTTTGGAGGGTGGAACTATTTATAGCTAAACTTTCTTTAATTTCAAGTACATTGTCAATAAAGGGCTTTACCTTTAGTGCTGCGCTTCCTTTAGTGAATTTTTCATTTTTATTTTTAATTTCTTCTTCCTGAAGCTTTAGTTGGGCTTCCTTATTTACATATTGATTTTTTTCTTCTTGTAGCTCCCAGAGAGTTTTGCAGTGCTCGTACTCTTTATCTATTGTAATTTTCTGAGTTCTAAGATCACTTTCTTCTTTTTTTAAGCGGGCTAGTGTCTGAATTATCTCAATACGGGCCTCTTCTCCTACATTTTCATAGCCCTTCATTTCTCCCTCTAGCTCATTTTTAGATATTAAGTTTTCATTTCTAACTCTTTTTATTTTTTCATAAAGCTTTGTGCCGTATTTTTCTAAGGCAAATATTCTTTCTAGCATATCCCTTCGTTGTTTGCCTGTAAGTTTTAAAAATTCATTGAATTTACCTTGAGGTAGCACTACGGACCGAGTAAAATCCTCAACTTTTAGCCCTATAATATCTATAATATTTTCCTCTACGTCCTTTGGTCCTTCTGCCAGCACCTTGTTTTCTTCAGAATTTTCCACATTTATTTCTATAAGCCTGGCATAGGCAGTTTTGAAGTATCCAGTTTTTAATCTCTTTATGCACCTTTCTGCTCTATACAGCTTTCGAGTTTTTCCTACCCCTATTTCAAAGTCGTAGCTTATTTCTACCACATTGGTTTCAGTATTTACAAACTCCTTGGTGTCTCTGGATACTTTCCCATAAAGCGCTATAGTTATACCATCTAGGATTGTAGATTTGCCACTAGCTGTGGGACCGAAGATACCGAAAAGTCCTTTTTCTGTGAGTTTTGAAAACTCTATAGTTTGCTCTTCTACAAAGGAATTGAGGCCCTTTATTTTAAGATTAACTGGTTTCATTTTCCGCATCCCCCTCTATTGCTATACTTAAGAATAAATCCATTAACTCTTTTGAAGGCTCTAGCCCTGCTTTTTCCTTTACAAAATATTCTTTAAATAATTCTTCCATGGATTTTTCCCTTAGGCTTTCTGCTAAATCTTCTTCCCTTGCTAATCCTTCTAGTATTGGCTGTATGGAAACTATGTCACGGCGATTGCGTTTCATTTCTTTTATGTGTTCTGTGCTAATTATTTCCTTGGTCTTTATTTCAAGGTATACCCAAATGTTTCGCGTGCTTTCTGCTATGCATTTTTCTAAGGCCTCTTCCACGCTACTACATTTCCATACTTCTATAGGCTTGTAGTTTCTAAAGAGGATTTGTGAAATTTCAGCTTCGCCCCCAGCTTTAACCTCTACCAGATATGCTCCCTTGCTATAGTTTATTTCACTTTTGCTATATTGAATTGGAGACCCGGAGTATCTTATCTTTCCCTTAGTTCCTGGTACTTTTTGTGGTCTATGAAGATGTCCAAGGGCTGAGTATTGTGCTTTTTCAGGAAATTTAAGTGGAGAAACGGAAAGACTTCCACCCAGCTGTATACTTCTTTCTGATCCACTTTCCTCTCCGCCCATAACATAGAGGTGAGATACTGCTAGATTTACGGTATCCTCTCTATATTTAGTGGATAGCTTCTCAAATAATTGTCCTATTCTATCAGAATAGCTTTTTTGCCTATCTTCATCAGTTAGTCCTGTTGAAAGCACCTCATTTAACCTTTTTTCACTTGGATAGGGCAGTGTTATAATAACTGCCTTCTCCCCTCTTATACTAAGTTCTAAATAACCTTCGCCACTTTCTATTATTTCAAAGTCACATTTATTATCAGCGTTGTATTCTCCAAAGCCACCTTCTCTTGCTATACTCTTTGGTTCTCCTAAAAGTATTACTCCATGCTTATATGAAAGCGGACTAGCCGCTACTAATCTCTCTGGATTGTCGTGATTACCTGCTATTACAAGCACTGCTGTTTTACCACTTTTTGTAATGTTCTTAAGGGTGTTATAAAACATTGCTTCTGCTTTTGCAGGTGGATTACCATTGTCATAGATATCTCCAGCTATAAGTACCAAATCTATATTATTATTTTCCACTATTTCTATAAATTCTTGTAGAAATTCTTCCTGTTCCTCTAGCCTACTGTATTGCTCTAAGGTCTTCCCCAAATGCCAATCTGAGGTGTGAAGTATTCTCATTTTATTCTCCCCTTTCTTAGGACACTATTTAACCCGCAAGGCTTCATCTATACTAAATAAATATAGATAGCTCTCTTTAACTGGTTTTCCAAGCGTATCCTTAAGTGCCCTTGCATAATAATCTAGCTGAGATCTATATTTCTCTATTATCTCACTTGCATCACCATTTTTTACTGAGTCTGTTTTATAATCTACTAGAATTATTTCTCCATTTTCTTCAAAATAGCAGTCGATTATTCCTTGAAGCATTATTTTTTCTTCTCCATATATGTCATGAGGAAGATTTTTATAAATATCTGTTGAATTAATTTCCATATGGAAAGGGACTTCTCTTTTTAATAAATTTAATTTATAGGCTTTTACCATTCTTTGCCCTAGTTGTGTTTTAAATAATTTCACTAGTTTTTCTGCCCGTACAGCTTTGCCCTCTTCTTTTGACAATAAGAGTTTTTCAACATAAATTTGGATTTGTTCCTCTATTTCACTTAATGTTTCCACCTTAGTTAAATCTAATCTTTGCACCACTGCATGCATAGCGGTTCCTTTTTCTGCCGGTGTTAATCCCTTTAGTTCCTCTAAAAATCTTGGCTTGCTTATAAGTTTTTGCTGGTACATATTTTCTGTGGTACCTTCTGTAAGCTCTAAATTAAATTTTCTTTTAAGCTCCGTTACTGTAAGTACTGTTGGCATTTTTGTGGACATTTCATATTTATAAATAAATCCTAGCCTTTTTTCTATCTCCGCAAGATTTTTCTCATCTGTGATTTTTTCCTGGATTCTTGTTAACTTTTCCTGCGTAGTCACAAGGTTTTCTTCCTGCTCATCTTGTATTTTAACTATGTCATCTCTATTCCAAAGCCTAACCTGAAAGCTTGCAGGATGCTCTAATAGCTTTACGTTATCCTCTTCTATTCCAATTAACTGCCTTAGCATCTTTCCATCTGAATGCCTTATTAGGTTGGGTACTATCCAATCTAAATAGCTTTTTGCTTTTAAAATTTCATATTCTCCAAGCTTTTCAGTATTTTCTTCTAAACTAAAGCTCATTCTTCCTATATTTTTCTCTATATTTTTCATTGACCCAGTTATAATTAGCTTTTCCTTTGCTCTTGTAAAGGCTACGTATAGCACTCTCATTTCTTCTGAAAGGCTTTCTATCTTTATTTTCTTTCTTAGTGCTTGTTTTAAAACTGTAGGGTAAGAAATTCTTCTTAGAGGGTCCACAAAATCTGGACCGTAGCCTAACTCATGATGAAATAGTATTCTTTTATTTATATCCATTAGGTTAAAGTTTTTTCCTGTACCACTTAAAAATACTACAGGGAACTCTAAGCCCTTACTTTTATGAATACTCATTATTCTAACTACGTTTTCATTTTCCCCTAAAGTTTTAGCGCTGCCCATATCTCCACTGCTTACTTTTAGCTTGTTTATGAAGTTTATAAAATTAAACAATCCCTTATAGCTAGTTTCGTCGTATTGCCTAGCCCTTTGGAAAAGCACTCTTAAATTTGCCTGTCTTTGAACGCCCCCTGGCATTGCTCCTATATAACCGTAATAGCCAGTATCTGTGTATAGATACCAGATGAATTCATCAATGGGCATATACTTACAGATTTCTCTAAAGTGGTTTAATTTTTCTAGGAATTTATTAAGTTTTTGGATAATTAATTCATTTTGCTCTGTTTCCACAGTATCCGAAAAATTTACCATAGCCTCATAAAAAGAGATTTCCCTCTGACCTATTCTTATGTCTACTAACTCCTCTGAGGTAAATCCACCTATGGGAGAACGTAGCACTGAAAGCATAGGTATATCTTGTCTTGGGTTATCTATAATTTGAAGTAGACTCATGATTATCTGAATTTCTATGGTATTAAAATATCCTGTTCCTGTATCTGCATAAACAGGTATACCCTCAAGTTTTAACTCTTCTAAAAATGAAGGTGCCCAATTTGAAGTAGCCCGAAGTAATATTACAATATCCTTATAGTCCACATTTCTATAAGCTTTAATATTTTTGTCATAAATTTTAAATGCCGCGTAGCCATCATGTAGCATTAATTCTTTTATTCTTTTTGCCACAATTCTAGCTTCTAATTGAATATTTGTAGGGGTTTCTTCCTCTGATGCTTTGCTAGCATCCTGGTCTTCTGAATCATTTGACTGATTTTCCTCTTCATCCTCATCATTTCCCTGGGAGATATCTATAACATCCTTTTCAATAAGATGTAGCTCCACTGCTCCACCTACTACCCCCGGCTCTTTAAGTTCTTCAAAAAAAGCTCCTAAATTTAGTGCTTCTTCATCTGTGTAGTCAAGATCTCCAATGTTTTTGCACATTATTCCTTTGAAGATATAGTTTACAGCATTTATAACTGGTTCTCTGCTTCTAAAATTTTTGTATAGTGTTATTTTCCTGGTTTTTGCACCATCAACCTTTTCATAAGACCTATATTTACCTAAGAAAAGCTCCGGTCTTGCCTGTCTAAATCTATATATGCTTTGTTTTACATCTCCTACCATAAATACATTCGGAGCCCCTATTTTTTCTCTTGAGATTATATTAAGCAAGGTTTCCTGCACCATGTTACTGTCTTGATATTCATCTATCAAAATTTCTTGGTATTTATTTCGTAGTTGCACCGCTACAGAGGAAGGTTGTGGTTTTCCATCTGAATCTAGTACTACTTCTCCTTTTTCATCTTTTTGCATTAAAATATAAAGACAAAAATGCTCAAAATCATTGAAATCTATAATTGAACGTTCTTTTTTCTTTTGTGTGTATTTTTCCTGCAGATCTATAACTAGCTGTGATAGCGCCATCATTTGCGGGTATAGTTTTTTTATATCCCTAAGAGCTACCTCTGAATTTGCGCTCATTACCTGCTGCCCTAGCTCTTGCAATTGTTTTTTTACCTTATTTCTTATATCTTGCACTGCCTTTTGTTTTTCCTTGTCCTTGCAGGCCTTTATACTAGGTAGCTTTTGGAAGCTTAAATTTTCTATAGTCCCTGCTAAATTATCAAAAGAATTTTTAGATGCAGATAAAAGATCAGAAATAATCTCCAAATCCCCTTTAAAAACTTCATTATACAAGGCTATGGCTTCATTTCCTTCTATGATTTTCAATGCTTTTATCATTACTTTTTCAATGCCTTGTAGCTCTATTTTAATATCCTCTATTAAAACCATTGCCCAAGGGGTATCACTAAGGCTGTAACCCTCTTTAATGTTAAAATCCTCTGCTGCATTTAGTAGCCACTTTGTTGGATCTGTGGAACTCATGGCAAAATTATAAAGGCTTAAAACTATAGCTTGAAGGCCTAGGTCTTCTTTATTATTACTGTAGGATTCTACTAGGTTTAAGAAACTATGTTCTTTCTGAAAGCTATTAGAGTGCTCAGGGTTTTGATTGTTCTCTTTTGATAGTTCCATTTCTTCTTCTGCAATGGATACATATCTTTCTTCAAAAAGTTCTTCTAGAGCTTCTTGCTTTAAGAGCACCGCTTCTGTGGTGTCCGCTATTCGAAAATTAGGGTCTAAATCTACTATATGAAAATTGTTTCTAATAACCTCAAGACAAAAAGAATGAATAGTTGTAATGCTGGATTTATTTAATAGTGTAAGTTGTCTTTGTAGTAACTTACTTTTTGGATTAATACGCAGTTCCTTTGAAATCGCTCCAGCTATTCTCTCTCTCATTTCTGAGGCAGCTGCATTGGTAAAGGTAACTACTAGAAGCTTATCAATATCTGTTGGCCGCTCTTCATCTGTTACTATTTTTATTATTCGCTCCACTAGCACTGCAGTTTTTCCGGAACCCGCAGCTGCAGCTACTAGAATATTACAATCACGAGTTGTTATAGCCTTTTGTTGATCCTCTGTCCAGGAAACCTTTTTTTCCACTTGTTTAATTCCACTTGCATCCTTATCCATTACTCTTTCACTCCCATCTCTTGGGTATTTACGCTATTTATTTGAGCCTCATCCTGTGATTTATTTTCAGGTGCAGGATTTATCTCTTCATTAGATATATCAGATTCATTCGCTAAAAGTTCCCAAATTTCCTGATCCTTTTTATCCTTTATTATTTTATAGGTATTTTCCTTTAATGTAGGGTCAAATTGACAAATAGCTGAGTATTCACAATAAGCACAAGGAGTGATATCTTTTTTCTTGTAGGGCTTTATGTCTATTTCCCCACTTAACATTTCCTCGCAGGTGCATATCAAATTTTCTTTTACATGTTTTAGCAGCATATCAAATTGATCTTTAGTTGCCACGGATGACCTGGCTCCTAATTCTCCATCTTTTTTAATAGAGACTGGAACAACTAGAGAGGCCCCTTGAATATTTCTATCCATTTCCCTAATTATCTTAGTATCTGCTAGAAGTAGGCCCTTCATTTTTAAAGCCTTCATTATGGCTTTTTCTAGTTCCTCTTCATCTAAATTATTTTTAGCTTTTATTACTGGGTCATCTATTTTAAAATACAGTATACCTGCTGGGAAAATTGCTTCCTGTGAAAGCGCTCTTTGCTTAGAAAAAGCTATCTCATTTGTAAGCATGGCGTCTAAATAGGTAAGTAGCTGTATTTGAAGTCCGTAATATACATCTGATAGTTTAAAATCCTTATTGCCGGATTTATAATCTATTATTCTGTAGAATTCTTCTCCCTCATTTATCAATTTATCTACCCTATCTATTCTCCCCACTAAATTTACGGTTTCTCCTGTGGATAATTCTATTTGTATCGGTGGATAATCTCCCTCGTTAAAACCAAAGGATACTTCATAGCCAAAAGGTTCAAAGCCACTATTTTTCATCTGCTCAACTATGACAAAGATGGTTCTCTTTAAAACTCTTTTTAATCTCTCAGTAAAATACTTATACCTTGGAGTACTGTTTAATATATAGCCACTTGCGCCAAGGTCCGCTTCAGTTTCTACAATGCTTGCAATATTTGCCTCGCACCACGTCTTATCAAGATCCGCCCATTTTATCTTGCTTTTATCCACAAGCTTTGAAAAATTATCAAGCACACTGTGCATAAAACTACCTAAGTCTGGCGAAGAAAAGGTAAAAGTTTTTCTTTCTTTTGCTTTTAGTCCATATTGCACAAAATATGCAAAGGGACACTCTTCATATTTTTCTATTCTAGATACGCTAAAATAGTTTTTTTCTCCATAAAGTAGTTTCACTTTTTCTTTTTCTAGCATTTTCACTTCATTTTTATAGTCAAAGCCTTTAAACATGCTGTTACTCTTTTCTTTCCACTCTGCTTCTTTTTGATACCATTTATAAACTTTAACCCAAAGTGAGGATATATATCCTGTTTCCAAATATTTTCTAAGCGCAAAAATCAAGCCATTAAAAGTGGGAACTTTAGCACATACCTCTGACATTTCACCAGCCTCTTGAATTTCCTGGGTGCCCTGCATCTCATGTGGGGCGTCACTGTACTGCGTTATATTGCTTTGTTCTACCAGCTCTTTAAATAAAGCTTTAAATCTAGATATTATAATAGAAGGTCTTAGGGTTTTGCCTTCATAATCTCCTATGGGATAACTTATATTTAAATATTTACTTGGTATAGTTATGGTAGCATAAATTAAATACTGCTCATTAAAGACCTCTGTTTTTGTGTCATTGGCCATTTCTACTCCATTTTCTTTTAAAATTGATCTGTCACTGTCTGTGAATATTCCCTCTTCTTTATTTGCCTTTGGGAACACTCCATCATTTACACCTATAATGTATAGGGCACTTATATCATGACTTTTTATGCGGTCTAAACTAGTGATGGAAACCCCATCTAATGCTGGTGGAATAAGTCCCATTTGATGTTTGCTAAAGCCAATGGAAAGTATCTTTACAAACTCATCTAAGGATAGATTTTCTGTGCCAAGTACTTCTACCATCTGATCTAGTAGTTCCATAACTAGGTTCCATATTTTGCTGTACTCCGTCACCTTCTCTTGAGCACCTTGATTTTTGAAATTCTCTATCCACTTCTCTAGAGTTTTATATACCTTTATTGATTCTAAAAATTCAAATAGGGCAGTACAAATTTTTATGGTGTTGTTTTTACCCTTTAATTTTTCATTTAATGCTAGTAGTGGCTTTATAAATGCCTCTCTTGTATCATTTAGAATTTTAATGGTAGCTTCTATTTTTTCAGCTTCCTTTTCTTCTCTGGTGACTGGGTTTTCTATGTTTATTTCTGATTTTTGATTTTCCTGAGTTTCCACCTTTTCTATGTTCTTTTGTAGCTCCTTTGCAGCTTCCTTGCCATCATAATAATCTCTAAAATAGTATTCTATTTTTTCTTGCCATAGCTCAGCTTCTGCCCATTTTTTTTTGCCCTTTATACCTGTTTGTATTACGAAGTTTTCTAGTATATCTATATTTTCTACTTCTATATCTAAAAGGCCTGTTTTAAGATACCTAAACACTGATTCATAACTAAAGTTCTTAGTGAAAATCTCAACAGTTGATGTTATTAACACAATTAAGGGATTACTTGTTATATCTTTTTTCTTATCTATAAATAAGGGGATTTTGTATTCTGTAAATATTGCTTTAATTAATTTTTCATAGGATGGTAAATCTCTAGTTACCACTGCAATTTTATTAAATCTTACGTGTTCATCTCGGCAAATTCTTAGAATATCCTTTGCCACATGCTCTATTTCTGAATAGGCATTTAGACCTTTAAACACCTTTATATTTTCACACTTTTCAGTGGATGGCGTGTATGGGAAAGCAAAATAATTTTTTTCAAGAAAAGAAAGCTCTGCATTATCTTTAAATTTATGCTCTTTATTTTCCTGTAGCTCTATAGACTTTTCTAAGGATGTTCCAGTCTCCTCAGCTATTTTTAAAAGTTTGTCTTCTGTAAATTTTATAGAATAAAAAGCATCTGCCTCATCCATACCTTTTGAATGCTCTGAGCTTTTTAGTGGCAGGGTTATGTTTACCCTTTTAGCCTTTTTATATAGCTTTTCTATTATTCCATATTGCTGCGGTGTAAATCCCGTAAACTCATCTAGCCAAAACTCGCAGCCATCAAAAATATTACATTCATCAAGGGCACTATACAGACGGGTCAAATCGTCGTCTGGGTCCACATAGTTTTGATTTAGAATATTATCAAATTCCCCATATATAAGGGATAAATCAGTTATTTTATCTATTAGCAAGGGGGTTTCCCCTAATTTTTCTTTTACCACATTTAAATCTTCCACAGAAATCCCATATTTTTTAAACTCTGTTATGGCACCAGCTACATTATCTACAAAGCCTTTTTGCCTTGAGGCTGCACTAAATACTTTAAATTTTTCTTGTTTTTTTTGCATTATGCTATGAATAAGCATTGCTTTTCCTGAGGTGTCCATAGGTTTACAAGTTATGCCCCCAACCTCACTAAAAACTTTATAAGCTAACCTATTAAAACTAAGCACTTGGACGTTTTTTATTCCGGTGGATCCAACTACTTTTATAAGATTTTTTTCAGCTTGAAAGGAGAATTGCTCTGGCACTAAAAGTACTAGTGATTTTTCACATTCTTCCACTTGTCGCTCTTTTATATCTTCTAAGCAGAACCTGCTTTTTCCCTTGCCAGCTCCTCCGTATATAAATCTTAAACTCACAAAAACACATCCCTTCTTTTTAGGCCTTCGGCACATTAAATTATCACCTGAGGTGTTATAATTTAATGTGCCTACATATATTATATCATGTATAATTTTACCACAACAATTTCATTTTCTTGAGTAATCCTATTACAGTTATTTTATTATAACATGTTAAGCATAGTAACCTCTGAGCGTTTAAACGCATAATTTTATATATACATTAATATTTTTTTAACAAATATGCAGGTATTTATGTTTTAATATAGAATAATAATATGTATAAGCCTTATAAATTTACACATTAGTGTAAATTAGGTATTAACTTCAATAAATACATCGAATTTTATATTAATATGTTTTATTGACCTTGGCATTGTAATATAAGAAGATTTATATAAATTTCTCTTCTTACATTCGAATACTAACATGATATCTAAGACTTATGCATCACGTTTTCATAGCATTATTAAAAATTTAACAATGTTAAAGGAGAGGGATTAAAATGTTTAAAAAATTCACAAATGGTTGCGTTAATCTTGTACAAAAGTATTTACCAGATCCGTTCATATTTGCTGTACTTCTAACATTCTTTGTATTGATTTTAGGGGTACTCCTTACTGGTCAAAGTCCCTTAGCTATGACTGTTCACTGGAGCAAGGGCTTATGGACTCTTCTTTCTTTTTCAATGCAAATGGCATTGGTATTAGTTACAGGCCACGCGCTTGCCAATGCACCATCTTTTAAAAAGGGTCTTAAAACTCTTGCGAAAATACCTAAATCACCAACTCAAGCAATCGTTCTTGTTACTCTCATTTCTACTGTAGCTTGTTGGATTAACTGGGGTTTTGGTCTAGTTATTGGTGCTATTTTTGCGAAAGAACTTGCTAAAGAAGTTAAAGGTGTAGATTATAGACTTCTAATAGCCTCTGCTTATTCAGGCTTTTTAGTATGGCATGCTGGTCTTTCTGGTTCTATACCACTAGTAGTTGCCGGGGGTGGTGCTGACGTAGCAAAAGCCACTGCAGGCGCAGTTACTACAGCTATACCAACCAGTGCTACATTGTTTTCAGGTTTTAATTTAATTATATTAGCTGTGCTTTTAATAACATTACCTCTTGTAAACAAAGCTATGCATCCGGACAAAGCTAATACTGTTACTATAGATCCGAAGCTTTTGGTTGAGGAATCAGTAGTTATAATGTCTAAAGGAAAAATGACTCCTGCTGATAAACTTGAGAATAGTACTATTATCTCAATGTTATTATCACTTATGGGCTTTACTTATATTATTTATTATTTTGTTAAAGGTGGTAGCCTTGATTTAAACATTGTTAATGCTATTTTCTTATTCCTTGGGGTTGCTCTTCATGGAACTCCTAGAAGATTTGTTGGTGCAATTACAGATGCTGCTAAAGGAGCTGCTGGAATTATACTTCAATTCCCATTCTACGCAGGTATTATGGGGATGATGGTAGGTGCAAGCGCTACTGGAATTTCTCTTGCAGGGGTTATGTCTACTTCTTTTGTTAGTATATCTAATCAACATACCTTCCCACTTTTCACTTTCTTAAGTGCAGGACTTGTTAACTTCTTTGTACCATCTGGTGGTGGACAATGGGCTGTTCAAGCTCCTATTATGATGCCTGCTGGTGCGGCCCTTGGTGTACCTGCTGCGAAAACTGCCATGGCTATTGCTTGGGGAGATGCATGGACTAACATGATTCAACCTTTCTGGGCATTACCGGCTCTTGGAATCGCTGGACTCAGTGCTAAGGATGTAATGGGTTTCTGTATAGTTGACTTATTATGCTCCGGTGTTATTATTGGGCTCGGATTATTCTTTCTTTAAAAAGTTTTTATTATAATATCTAAGCTGGTGACTACCTGTAGAAAGCAATTTCTACAGGCAGTCACCTCTTTTTTTATGAAAGTAAAAAAGGGCTCCGAGGAACCCGATTTTTGTGTATAATTTATTATCTATACATCCATTATTTTTAGATTTTCTGATATGATAAGTTCTGCCCCAGTAAGTGATTTAACTTCTTCAACTGTTGTATCTTTATGAATTTCAATAAGTACAAGCCCTTTATCCGTAACTTCCATTACTCCAAGTTCCGTAACTATGAGGTTAACTTGTGCTTTTGCTGTTAGTGGTAATGTGCATTTCTTTAATATTTTAGGAGTTCCTTTAGCTGTATGTTGCATTGCAATAATAACCTTTTTAGCTCCTACTACTAAATCCATTGCTCCACCCATACCAGGAACCATTTTGCCTGGTACAATCCAATTAGCTAAATTGCCTTCTTGATCTACTTCCAGTGCTCCAAGAACAGTCATATCAACATGTCCTCCTCTTATTAAAGCAAAAGACATTGCACTATCAAAGTATGCTCCACCAGGAAGTATTGTAGTAAATTGACCACCTGCATTAGTTACATCCTTGTTTTCTTCTCCTTTTGGCGGAGTAGCTCCCATGCCAACCATACCATTTTCTGATTGAAAAGTAACATGTACTCCTTCTGGAATATAGTTTGTAACTAATGTTGGAAGTCCTATTCCTAAATTAACAAGTTGTCCATCTTTTAATTCTTTACCAATTCTTTTTGCAATAATTTGTTTTGCAAGCTTACTATCTGTAATCATATTAGTTAGCCTCCCCTATAATATAATTGACCAATACACCTGGAGTAACAATATTATTTGGATCAAGCTCTGAAGCTTTAACAATTTTTTCAGCTTCTACTATTACAATTTCTGCAGCAGTAGCTATTGTCGGATTAAAATTTCTTGTTGTTCCATAATAAACTGCATTCCCAATTTCATCTACAACACTTGCATAAACAAGTGCTAAATCTGCTTTAATTGGAAGCTCTAATAAATATTCTTTTCCTTCTATTGTAAGTTTTTCTTTTCCATCTTCCACCATAGTACCAACTCCTGTAGGCGTAAGTACTCCCCCAAGTCCAGCTCCCGCTGCTCTTATTCTTTCAATTAGTGTTCCTTGTGGTACAAGTTCTACCTCCATTTTTCCTTCTGTCATAAGTCTCCCTGTTTCTGCATTTGTTCCTATATGAGAAGCTATAACCTTTTTAACTTGCCCATTAACTATAAGTTTTCCTATGCCTTTATCTACGTAGCTTGTGTCATTTGCTATTATAGTTAAATCTTTAACATTTGTTTCTATTAACAAGTCTATCATCTTTTCTGGTGTTCCACAGGCTAAAAACCCACCTATCATTATTGACATTCCGTCTATAAGTAATGGTCTAACTCTATCTAAAGATACAACCTTGTTCATTTACTTTCCCTCCTTAAATTTTATTGTAATTGTCAGATTTGTAATACTTATTTCATTTTATTTTAAAACAAAAAAAGGCTCTGAATTTTCAGTGCCTTAATTAAATACCAAAACTGTTAATGCAATGAAAAAACTTCTTTATTAGCAATTGTTTTTTATGTATTTATGTGGAATAATTAAATTTTATTTCTATTTCTGATTTAATTATAGTCCTTATGTAATTTATATACAAGGCTTTTATGGGAAAATTGTATTTTTTTATAATTTTCTGTAATTGTTTGAAAAAATACATTTTTTAAGTTGTAAAAATTAAAGCTTCGACCAATATTAAATCTCCCTATTGAAAAAAGCACTCAATTTTTTCTATATAAAATAATAACTATATGTGCTATAATTTCTATATTATGTTATATAGCAAGAAAAGTACTAGGAGGACTATAATGTATAATTTAAAGAATTTTTCCGAAACTGAAGTAAATAAACTGTTAGAAGAGATATTACATAGATATGATACTATTTGTAAATGTGAAAAGTGTAAATTGGATATTAAGGCTTTAGCATTAAACGCCTTGTCCACAAAATATATCGTCTCTGAGCAAGGTGAAATTTATACCAAAGCACTAAATGAGGTTGACAAGCAAGAGCAAATTAATGTTGTCATGGCTATTACAAAAGCTATAGATATAGTATATGCTAATCCGAAGCATTAGATAGATTTAGAGGTTGATTGGGTAAATGGTTATATGAAAATTAATTTTAAGACTGCATAAGCGGTTTGAACTAAAAAATTCCCCGCAGAGTAGACAATGATATGTCTACTCTGCGGGGATTTTTATGTACTCCATTGTTAAGTTGAAATCATGTGGTTGTAGGGTAAATAGAGCATAATGAGTATGAAATTTCTCCGAAGTGACTTGCAATACGAAGCGGAGAAGCTGTTGAAATTCGATTTAGAAATTCTTGTTTTGCTAATGTTAAATTCCCGTAAGCTTGCCAGGACGGCAAGCTAGCGAACCTGAGGCAGGATGCCGAATGTGAGCGTTAGGGAATTTCACGTTCGCAAAACATTAGAATTTCTTAATCAAATTTCCAGTTTCGAGCTTGTTTGCAAGGCACGTAGGAGAAATTTCATCCCTTTAGTATATTTATTTTGTGCTTTGAAGTTTTTCTATTATTATCTCTTTCATTTCTACTAATTTCTTTTCTGCTATTTCTAAAGTTTTCCCCTTAGAATACATGTATATTTTAATTTTTGGTTCTGTGCCTGAAGGTCTTACAGCATACCAACTTTCATCATCAAAATAGAATTTAAGTACATTCGATACTGGAATTCCACTAGACTGCTCTGTGCCGAGAGTTACGTCATAAGATTTTTCTATTTCATAATCAATATATTTAACTAGCTTTGCGCCACCTAAAGTCTTTGGATTGTCTTTTCTGTATTCTTCCATCATTCTAGAAATTCTTTTTTGTCCTTCTATACCTTCTAAAACTATAGATATTAGGCTTTCTCTATAATATCCAAATTCTTCATAGATCTCATTTAATACATCTATTAGAGTTTTACCTTGAGATTTATAATAGGCTGCTGCCTCACATAAAAGCATGGAAGATATTACTCCATCTTTGTCGCGAACGAAAGTACCAGCAACATATCCAATGCTTTCTTCATATCCGAAGATAAATTCGTTGCTATTGTCTCTCTTAAAATCAGGAATTTTGCCACAAATATTTTTGAAGCCTGTTAGTACTTCAAAAGTTTCTACACCGTATTTTCCCGCTATAGCCTTGCCTAAATCCCCTGTTACGATGGATTTTACTATGGCTGCGTTCTTTGGAAGTGTTCCCTTTTCCTTCATTCCCTCGACTACATATTTTATGAGTATTGCTCCTGTTTGATTACCATTAAAAGCAACATATTCACCATCTTTATCTCTAACCATTATGGCAAGTCTATCACAATCTGGGTCTGTAGCTATAAGTAATTCTGCTGATTCTTTTTTACCAAGAGCCTGTGCATATTTAAATGCTTTTACATCCTCTGGGTTTGGATATCCTACTGTAGTAAAATCTGGATCTGGATTCTCTTGTTCTGGTACTACTATTATATTTGTAAATCCTCGTTCCTTTAGCACACGCCTTACAGGTACATTTCCTGTTCCGTTTAGAGGTGTATAAACAATTTTTATATCTTTGTCTATGTCTTCTCTTATAGCTAAACCTTTTACTTTTTCAAAGTACTCATCATCCATTTCTTTTCCAAGCATTACTATTAAGTCTTTTTCCTTAGCTTCTTCAATGTCCATGAGTTTTATAGCACTAAAGTCTGAAATACTCTGAATTTTTTTTGTTATATCCGTAGCTATTGATGACAAAATTTGCGCACCATCTTCCCAATATACCTTGTATCCGTTGTATTCGCGAGGGTTATGACTGGCAGTTACTACGATTCCTGATGCAGTATGTAATCTTCTCACCGCATAAGATAACTCTGGAGTAGGTCTTAGCTCTTCAAATAAATAAGCCTTTATTCCATTAGCTGCTAATACTTGTGCTGCTGTAGTTGCAAATTTTTCAGAAAAATGTCTACAGTCGTATGCTATAGCTACTCCTCTATCCATATATTCACTGCCATAACCTTTAATATAATCTGCAAGTCCTTGAGTTGCTCTTGAAATAATATATATGTTCATTCTGTTAAGTCCCGCACCTAATTTTCCTCGTAATCCTGCAGTTCCAAACTCTAAATCCATGTAAAACCTATCTTGAATTTCTTTAGGGTCTTCTGCTATTGCCTTTAATTCTTCTCTAGTTTTTTTATCAAAATATTCATTGTTTATCCATTCTTCATATTTTTTCATATAAGTCATTTTAACTCACGCCTTTCTAAAAAATTGCTATTATGCATAACATTATACAGTATTTTCTATGTTTTTTAAACAAACCTTTTGTGAACTTTTACGGGGACGGTTAACAACTAATTCGATCTTTAATTAGTTGTTAACCGTCCCCAGGTTTTTAGTTCATAGTTCAGATTAGCTTAAAAAATTCTATAGATTTGAGTAGTACAAAAACAAATGATTATAGCCTCTAGGGCACAACCTCTTTATTTTTTTCTAAGTTTAACCGAGTGTGTTACTTGCCCACTTATTACTTTTGGGCGTCATATATCATCTTGGATACTTGTGCAATAGTTTCATTTGCATTTGGAAGGTCCTCTGTAAAGACCACAAGAATATATGGATTATCCTTACTTACAATGGCAATATCATTTACACACTCGCCAAAGTCACCTATTTTATGAGCTACAACTCGCTTAGGAATGTACTTATCTATCCTATCATGATACTCTGTTTTTTTCATGGTTTCAATCAAATCACTGTAGTATTTATTATTATCAAGATTTAAATATAATTTCTCTAAGATTTTAAAAGAATCCTTTGGTGTAGTATTATTTTCACTATGTACTGTAGGATGCCCAACTATTTTTTCGATATAATTATATTTATTTTCATTGCCTACTTTTCTTAAAATCATATTTATTGCTATATTGTCCGAATAAATTATTGAATAGTCACTTAAGGTCTTGAGTGCAATAGGCTTGCTTAAATCTGTTCCTTGAAGTTCTCCTGCACCCTCTTCATAATCACATTGTTCAAATATTAATTTTTCATTTATATCAATTTTTTGTTCCTGAATCATATCATACATAAGCATATTTATAGGTACTTTTATTGTGCTAGCTGCCACAAACTGCTTGTCCTGATTTATTTCAATAAATTTTTTAGAATTTATATCATAGTAAACCAATCCAACTTTACTTATATTATTGCCTAAAAATGTTCTAATCCCTTTTTCTAAACCCTGTAACTGAGCTTGCTTCTTAGAATTTTCTGCTGCCTTGGTTTGCTTGTACTCTAATGACTGTATATTAACTAAATCTTCATATTCAGTTTTAGATATGACTTTAGATATTCCATAATTATTACTTTTATTATTAGTAGAAGTATAATTAGTCGTAGCAACACTTCCCCCGGCCACTACCGATTGCTTGTTTAAGTAAGTCGTTGCAAAAAGTGCCATTATTATTGCTATGCAAATGCAAATTTCCTTACCTTTCATCTAACCGTCCCCCTTGTACTTCTTCGTTAGTGCTATCTATTATTATTTGTTATCCCTCTAAAATTCTTTTAATATAAAAATATACTAAATATATGTCGTTTCAATGACAATTGTGTTAACAATCCATGAATTTTTTACTTTAATTACATTGTACCTTAAATTTTTCCAAATTTTTATATTTTTCGATATTTTTAAATTAAATGATTAATTATCTGATTTAATCTTCATAAAATCTTCATGCTAGATGCTTATAATCTAAAGTTTACAGTTATAAGCTTCCATGAAAATATAAGCTAATTAATTGTTAACCGTCCCCAACTATTTGTAGCTATCTAATTCTCTTTCTAGATTATATCTTCCTAATATTTAGCATATAATATAAATATATGTTTATTTCACCTTATACCGCTATATTTTAAGGAGTTGATCTAATGAAAATTAAATTTTGCAAACATAATCAATGGAATAATGCTGTTATTACTATGATAACTGAAACTAATCCTAATATAAAGGTATCCACAAAAAAATGTTTTGGAAAGTGTCATAAATGCAAATGTCATCCTATAGCTATGGTGGACAAGAAACTGTTAGTGGGTAATGATGAAGAAGATTTGTATAATATTATAATCAGCAAATTATTAATTCCTTAGTCGCTTAAAAATAAATAACAAGTCAATGTACTTAGCATTTTGACTTGTTATTTAAATGCGCCTTAAAAAATATATATTTTTTAATTTACTCGTCTAGCCGTTAGATAATCTCCTCTTGTCATAGGTGAAACTTTAATTACATCTCCTGTCCGGGGAGAATGAATATAATTATTATTACCAACGTAAATACCTGCATGATGAGGATTGTTATTGTTTCCAAAAAATACTAAATCCCCTGGTTGAAGATCTTTTTTAGCTACTTGTATACCATCATTTATCTGATCATATGTGGACCTTCCCACCGATATTCCAAAATGGTTATATACATATTGTGTAAATCCTGAGCAATCAAAGCCTGTAGAAGGTGATGTACCACCCCGTGAATATTGTGTGCCAAGGAAGTTAGAAGCATAACTTATTATAGAATCTTGTGATAAATTAGTTGAGCCTCTTGAAGGAGTATATTTAGCCACTGATTTTCGCATTCCACTTGTTTTTGTTGTGCTTTTATTTGCCAATCCTTGTGCATTACCCATCCTAGCTGTAAGATACTTTTCCTTGGTATCTAACTTGGTTATCAATTTATTTTGTGATTCTTTAGCGAGGATTATCTTCTCTAACTTTAGCTTGTTGTCTACCTGTAATTTAAGTAATTCAACCTTCATATAATTTAAACACTGCTGCTTTTCATTTAATTTATTTTGGACAGCTTCAAACTCACTCATTACTTTTTTGTCAAACTTTATTATGACTCTGATGTTTTTTACTCTTGATACAAAATCTCCAAAGTTCTCTGAATTAAGTAAAACACGGGTATATCCATCAACCCCATTTATGTACATGGTTCGCATTCTACTGTCGAATAATTCTCGTTCCTTTTGTACTTCATTTCCAACCTTATTTATCTCTTCCGCAACACTTTTAATTGCTTTTTCTGTTTGTAATATTTTAATTTTATTCTCCCCCGTTTTAGCCATATTCTTTTCAATTTCATTGTCATATTGTTCTATTATTCTTTCAATTGTTTGACTCTCGGTTTGATTTCTAGTTAGTGAATACTTTTGCGGTTGTAACTTTCCATTTACTTCAACCGCTAATGCAGTTACATTAAAAGTAAAAATCAAAGTTGTCAGAACTGCCATATTTCTCATAGCATGCTTCATTTTTACATCCCCCTCGTTGTTTTAAAATAAACAAATCATATACAAAATGCATTAAAACCTTATGCAGTTTGTGTCAAGAGTATTTTCTGTGAAATTTAATATTGCTTACTCGCTTATTTACTTATTTACTTAATTATACATTTATGTATTATTATAGCATGATTGTTTTCTGTTGAACATACCCTATTAATATTAATTATTTTTTTAAAAAACAAAGAGCTATGATTTCAAAATATATAATGGACCCTATAAGGTAGACAGTTTAAAAAAAGAGCCATACTTGACTCAAAACTAACTGACTCTACTTTGTAGGGTCTTTTTGTTATACTTAATACATCAAGTTAGGAGAGTGATGATATGGG
>NZ_JBOITL010000024.1:0-180210 GCF_050717515.1 Clostridium sp.
AATAGTAATTATTCGCAGGTGTGGCGGAATGGCAGACGCACTAGACTTAGGATCTAGCGCCTCACGGTGTAAGGGTTCAAGTCCCTTCACCTGCACCATTACTATTTACAAGTAAAATGCTATTTACAAGAAAACAACATGCGGGGGTGGCTCAGTGGTAGAGCGTCACCTTGCCAAGGTGAACGTCGCGAGTTCGAATCTCGTCTCCCGCTCCAAATACGCGGGTATAACTCAATGGTAGAGTGTTAGCCTTCCAAGCTAATTACGAGGGTTCGATTCCCTCTACCCGCTCCAATTTAAGTCTTTAGTATTTATACTAAAGACTTTTTTAAAAATTATTTTTTTGCGCCCATAGCTCAGTTGGATAGAGTTGCAGACTTCGAATCTGAAGGTCGAGGGTTCGACTCCCCCTGGGCGCACCAAAAGCGTTGATATAGCAAGGTTTACAGAAATGTAAACCTTGCTATATTTTTATGGGTATAAGTGAAGATGATATTGAGAAACATACTCCACGTTTCTTAGGGTATATCAATGTAATGCTTAAAACGGGATATTTGACTGATTTGATTAAAGAAGGATAAAGTAGCAGAAAAGTTAAACATATGAAATGACATTTGAGTCAAGTATTTGTATAGTTTGGAAAGAATGTATTTACAAATTTCATATATATAATATAATTAAAAGTATAAGTCTATGTAATAAATGTAGGGGGTAAAGAAATATATTAGTAATAGGTATTAGTACAAATTAAAAATGTTAAAATATAATATCAATAGGGGGAACAAAATGATAAAAATTAAAAAAGTAGTAGCATTAAGTGTTGGTTTGATTATGACAGCTTCAGTATTCACTGGATGTTCAAGTAGTGGACTAGCGCTTATGAATGCTTTTGGAAAATCTCAAACAATAAATTCTATGGAGGCTAAAACTGATATTTCTGTAAAAGTTTCAGGTTCTAATATGTCAGCACAGGAACAGCAAATGATGAATGCAATGTTGCCTATGATAAATGGAATGAAAATATCTATGCTAACTAAAACTAATCAGAATAAAGAAAAAACAATTACTAAAGTTCAAAGTGATATGGTTTTAAAATTAGGTCAAATGCCTGAATCTGTAAACATGAGTGTCTGGGCTGATGTGGATATGACTGGAGATAAACCATTAGTTAATGAAGTAATTAAAATTCCTCAATTAATGATTTCTCAATTTCCGAAGGAGTTACAGGGTAAAGAGTATATGGTAATGAATTTAGCTGATATGACAAGTGCTCAAGGTATGCCTGGAACTGATTATAAAAAACTTATGTCTTTTAGTAAAGAATTTCAACCTAAATTTGTTGATTTTATGGTTAAGTATGCAAAACAATTTAATCCAATTACAGATAATATTAAACGTGTAGGTAGTGAAAGCTTTTTACAAGATAATAAAATGAAATCTACAGATACTTACGAAATAAAATTAACTGACAAGTCCTTTAAGGAGTTAATGCATTATACAGTGAATAATCTTGCTAAAAACACGGATGCTATGAACTTTGTTAAGGAGTATATGACAGCTATAATGTCAGTTTATAATATAACTGATGCGGAAGATAAAAGTAGTAAGGATGAAATGAATAAAGCATTTGATAATTTAACAACTCAATGGCCACAAGGACTTGCAAGTTTAAATAAATCTCTAGATTCTATTGATAACCTAAAAATTCTTGGGGATAATGGAATAAAAATTAGATATACTGTTAATGAGGATGGTTATATTATAAATGAAAAAGGAAATGCTGAGTTTGTTGTTGATTTACCTAGCATAATTAAATTAGCTGGAAACACTTCAAAAGCTAGCAGCCTAAGCGACCCTACTGGTATATATACTATAGCTGTGGATTTTAATACTGATAGGACTAATATCAATGGAAAAGTTGATATTTTATTACCAAAAGTGAACGCAACCAATTCATTTAACTTTACTGATATAATGAAAATGGTTTCTACAGAATTACCTATTAAATAAAAAAAGCGTCATAAACTATTATTGTTTATGACGTTTTTTTATTAAATTGAAAAGTTTTTGATACTATTTATCCCACAACGTTTTCATTATGTTATCATATTCATCTTCTACAGCACGTGATAGAACTGAAAGGATATCAAAAACTAACTTTGCATCAAAATTGTCACTAAAAGGTATGCAACATTTAGCATTTATTACATTGCCCAATTCATAAAAAGATATGAATTTGTAAGTACTATTAAGATCATTTAAAAGCTTATATAATTTTGCTTTTATAGTGTCATCGTTAATAATATTAGCAATATCGTATATGTACATATCAGCGTAGGCATCATCATCCGTTATAGCTACTACAACTTTAACTTTGGCATCTTTAATTGATTGTTCTTCAGGAATAACAAAAGTTGTAAATCCTTCAATATTGTTATTAGTAAGCATAGGTATAGTATTTTCATTTATAAATTGTTGGAATAATTTAGCGTTTTGTCCCATGTTTATGCCCCCTTAAAATTTTAATAGTATGAATTATTAAAAGAATTAATAATGGAATCATTATCTCATAAACCAACAAATAAGTAAATAAAACAAGGAATTGTTTTGTGAAATTAGGTTGACAGGAATGCGCATATATAGTATTATAAATAAAAGAATAAATAATAAATCACCTTTAATTTAGTCCGAGAGGCTGAGAAGGAAGTAGATGTTTTAAAGTGGTATTGCTACGCCTTCTCATAATAGAGATGGCGTTTTTTGTTTGGATAGTAATAATGAAATAAATAAACTTAATATTAAAAGTATTTTAGTACCTTTAAATTTAGTCCGGAGAGGCTGAGAAGGAGAGGATGTATATGTTAAAAGGAAGACACCTAATTGACCCAATGGATTTTACACTACTAGAGCTAGAGGAGATTTTTGATTATGCAGATGAGATAATTAAAAGTCCTGAAAAGTTTTCGCATATTTGCGATGGAAAGATTTTGGCAACATTATTTTATGAACCAAGTACAAGAACAAGATTAAGCTTTGAAGCAGCAATGTTAAGACTTGGAGGCCAGGTACTAGGTTTTTCTGAGGCAAAATCAAGTTCAGCAGCAAAAGGAGAAAGTGTAGCAGATACTATAAGAACAGTAGAATGTTATGCAGATATTGTAGCTATGAGGCATCCAAAAGAAGGAGCTCCTAAGGTTGCATCTATGAATTCAAAAATGCCAGTAATAAATGCAGGCGATGGTGGACATCAACACCCAACTCAAACACTAACAGATCTTTTAACCATAAGAAATATAAAAGGAACATTATCAAACTTAACCATAGGAATTTGTGGGGATTTAAAGTTTGGTAGAACAGTTCATTCATTAATAAAAGCCATGTCAAGATATGAAAACATCAAATTCGTACTAATTTCACCAAATGAGTTAACAATTCCTACGTACATTAAAACAGAAGTATTGGGAAAAAATAATATAGAGTTTCTGGAAGTTGAAAAATTGGAAGAGGTTATTGGAAATTTAGATATCTTATATATGACTAGAGTACAAAAGGAAAGATTTTTTAATGAGGAAGATTATATAAGGCTTAAAGATAGTTATATATTAGATAAAGAGAAAATGAAAAGCGCCAAAGAAGACATGATAATTCTTCACCCACTTCCTAGAGTTAATGAAATAGCTGTAGAAATTGATACTGATCCAAGGGCTTGCTACTTTAGACAAGCAAAATATGGTATGTACGCAAGAATGGCACTTATTGCTAAGCTTTTGGGGGTGGATAAATAATGGTTACAATTAATAGTATAAAAAGAGGAATAGTAATAGATCATATTAAAGCCGGTGTTGGAATAAAAATATTTAAGTATCTAGGCCTTGATAATGCAGATTATACAGTGGCTCTTATTATGAACGCAACTAGTGGGAAGCTTGGCCGCAAAGATATAATTAAGATAGAGAATGAAATTGATATAGATTTTGCAGTGCTAGGTTTTATAGATCCTAACATAACAATAAATATAATATCTGGAGAAGAAATTGAAAATAAAGTTAAACTAAGATTGCCAGATAAAATTGAGCATGTTATAAAATGCGATAATCCAAGATGTATCACATCTGTAGAGCAAGAAATTTTGCATAGTTTCTATTTAGCAGATAGGCAAAATGGCGAGTACAGATGTATATATTGTGATGAGGTTAACAACCCGACTAGTAAATTATAAAACATGCAGGATTTAAATTGTGATTTAGATTCTACATATAAATATTAGGTGCATTGGAATAAATAACAGGTCAATAAAAGTATATTGACCTGTGCCACAATCTAGTGTAAGAAGGGGGATAATTATGGAATTGCTAATTAAAAATGCAAGAATAGTTGATTCATCACAGGATTTTATAGGGGACATATATATAAATAGTGGAATAATATATGAAATAGGAAAAAAATTAGAAAAAGACTGTGAGGTTCTAGATGGAGAGGGATATATTTTAGCTCCTTCTTTTATAGATCTTCACAGTCATTTTAGAGAACCGGGATATACCTATAAAGAGGATATATTGTCTGGAATTCAGGCGGCGCTGCGTGGTGGATATACTGCCATAAATCTTATGGCAAATACAAAGCCAGTATGTAGCGACATGGACACCATAAATATGGTATTAAAAAAAGCTAGAGAAATAAAGCTTGTAGATATTCATCAATGTGCATCTATTACAGAGGATTTATTGGGGCAATCTATAGCTCACCTAGGTGAGCTGACTAATGAAGTAAGATTTATATCAGATGATGGCAGAGGAGTTTCTAGTAGTCTTGTAATGCTTCAGGCAATGGTAGTGGCCAGGGAAAAGAATTTAACAATTATATCTCATGCTGAAAATGAAGAATTGGTAGACATTGATACTAGACTTGCTGAAAATCTCATGACGGTGCGAGATATAACACTTTCGAAATTCACAGGTTGTAAGCTTCACTTAGCTCATGTTAGTACAAGCGAAGCTATGAATGACATTATAGTGGGTAAAAAACAGGGAGCAAGAATAACCTGTGAAGTTACACCACATCATATAGCATTAACTTCGGAAACTCAGTATAGAGTAAATCCACCACTGAGGGAAACAGAAGATGTGAATTTCTTAATCGAAGCTATAAAAGATGGTTTTGTGGATGTTATAGCCACTGACCACGCACCACATAGTATGGAAGATAAAATAAAAGGGGCTCCTGGCATATCAGGGCTAGAGACTTCTTTTCCAGTATGCTTTACTAAACTCGTAGGTGAGGGACATATTACCCTAAATAAACTTTCCGAACTTATGTCAAAAAATCCAGCTAAAATTATGGGACTAAACAAGGGCGAAATTAAAATAGGATTTGATGGAGATTTGGTGCTCTTAGATACTAAAACTAAATATAATATTGATACTAAGGAGTTTTTATCAAAAGGAAAAAATTCTCCCTTTGATGGAAAGAGTGTAATAGGCACAGTGATGTGCACCATTAAGGCAGGAAATATAGTTTATAAAGATAAGAGCTTTAAATAAAGAAGTTGATTTATAAATAAAATAGTAAAGGTGGGGTAACTGATGATTATAGATAAATTATTTAAAAGTGTAGAAAAGAAGGGTCATGTATGCATAGGTCTTGATACAGCATTGGAATACTTACCAACAGAATTTAAAAATAAGTTTGTATATGAGGATTATGCCTTATATAGATTTAATCAGCAAATAATTGATGCCACATTTGATGTAGCAGCTTGTTATAAGGTGCAAATAGCATATTATGAAGCTCTTGGACTAAAAGGTTTAAAAGTATATAAAGATACTTTAAAATATATAAAAAATAAAGGTGGCATTGTTATTGCAGATATCAAACGAGGAGATATTGCAAAAACTGCAGAAATGTATGCTAAAGCTCATTTTGAAGGAGATTTTGAAAGTGATTTTATAACTGTAAATCCATATATGGGCATGGATAGTATAGAGCCTTATCTTCCTTATTTAAAAAACAAGGAAAAAGGATTATTTTCATTAGTAAGAACCTCAAATAGTGGGGCAGAAGATATAGAGTATATAGAAAACAAAGAAAATAAAAGGGTTTATGATATTGTAGGGGAAAAACTATTAAAAATTGGAAGTGGATTTATGGGCGAATGTGGATATAGTTCGCTGGGTGGAGTTGTAGGTTGTACTCATATAGATGAAGGATTAAAGATGAGGAAAGAACTGGAAAAAATGTTTTTCTTAATACCAGGTTATGGAGCACAAGGTGGCGGGGCTGAGGATGTGGCCATATATTTGAAAAATGGAAATGGCGGAGTGGTAAATGCCTCTAGAAGTATTTTACTTGCATATAAGAAAGCAGAAAAGGTCGGAAGTCCTTTTGAAGAGTGTGCTAGAGAAGAGGCAATAAAAATGCGAGATGAAATAAGAGCAGCGGCAAGCATAATAAATGAAAAATAGGAATAATGGGAAATAGATAAAATAATCCGTGATTTTTCATGAAATACTGGAGGGATATAGTTGATATGCTCAGTAGAGAAAATATATGAAAATGTTGAAATAAGTGAAGGCGTGTATATGCTTTCTATAAAGGGCAAGTTTAACGTAAAGCCGGGTCAATTTTTTATGTTAAAGGTAGGTGATCTGGAACCGTTATTACCAAGACCTATAAGTGTTTATGATGTAGACGAAGAGAAAATAAGCTTTTTATATGGAATAGTAGGTAAAGGTACAAAACTTCTTAGTAAACTTTCGGAAAATGAGGAAGTTCAGATAATGGGACCTTTGGGAAATGGATTTGATGTAGAGAAAATAAAAGGGAAAATTGCTGTAGTATCTGGAGGAATTGGAATAGCGCCACTTATTTATTTGATTAAAAAGCTTACTGGTTGTGAGATAGATTTGTATTCAGGGTTTAGGACTGTGGACTATTCTGTGGATACTGTGGAAAAATATGTAAATAAAGTTTATTTATCCACAGAAAGTGGTCTAAAAGGTCATAAGGGATACGTAACAGATATAATAAATCCACAAAAATATGGAACAGTTATATGTTGCGGACCAGAAATTATGATGAAAAAAGTTATAAATTTATGTAATGATGCTAAAGTGCCTGTATATGTGTCAATGGAAACGCACATGGCCTGTGGAATAGGTGCATGTCTTGTATGTACTTGTAAAACAGTGGGTGGAAATAAAAGAACCTGCAAGGATGGTCCAGTTTTTCTTGGGAAGGATTTGATTTTTAATGACTAATGTAGAATTATGTGGTGTGAATTTAAAAAATCCTGTAATAGCGGCATCTGGAACTTTTGGATTTGGAGAAGAATATAAGCAATATTTCGATATAGAAAAATTAGGGGGCATATGCTCTAAAGGCCTTACAATTAATGAAAAACAAGGTAATGATGGTATACGCATTTATGAAACAAGAGGTGGAATGCTAAATAGTGTAGGGCTTCAAAATCCGGGTATTGAAAAGTTTATAAATGTAGAACTTCCAAAGATGCGTGGATATAACACAGCTATAATTGCAAATGTTGGAGGAGGCAATATAGAAGAGTATATGGCCTCCATACAAAGATTAAATAATGAAGCTATAGATATAGTTGAATTGAATATATCTTGCCCTAATGTAAAATGCGGGGGAATGGCTTTTGGAATCAATTCAAAGGTAGCCTATGAAATGGTTCGAGAAGTGAAGAGTATTTGCAAGAAACCGCTTATGGTAAAATTATCACCAAATGCAGAGAATATAGTGGATATGGCATGCCGTTGCTGCGAAGCTGGGGCAGATGCATTATCATTGGTAAACACTTTTAAAGGCATGGCAGTGGATATACACCGTGGTAAAGCAGTTTTTAATAATATATATGCAGGGCTATCAGGACCAGCTATAAAGCCTATGGCACTCCGAATGGTTCATGAGGTATGTAAAGCTGTAAATATACCAGTTGTAGGTATGGGTGGTATATGCAGCGCTGAGGATGCCATAGAATTTATAATGGTGGGTGCACAAGCAATTCAAGTTGGAACTGCTAATTTCATTAAACCGGATATTTGTAATGATATAATAAAAGGGATTGAAGATTATATGACACGCCAAGGTATTAAAGATTTAAGTGAAATTAGAGGGATCATTTAATACAATTGAGAGTTTAGAATTGATGAAATTTTTCCTTGCGAAAAAGATGACTATTAACTGTTCACTAAAAAAAAGGAGTGTTAATTATGAGTATTAATGTTTTAGATATATTAAAAGAATCAGGTGCACTACTAGAGGGTCACTTTCTGTTATCCTCAGGAAGACACAGTAATAGATATTGCCAATGTGCAAAATTGCTTCAGTATCCAGATAAGGCTGAGAAAGTGCTCAGTGTAGCAGTTGCAAAAATTAAAGACATAGACTTTGATGTGGTAGTAGGCCCTGCTATGGGTGGGATAATAGTAGCTTATGAAGTAGGTAGACAAACTGGAAAGCCTGCTATATTTACTGAAAGAGTTAACGGTACCTTTGAACTTAGACGTGGATTTGAAATTAAAAAGGGCCAGAAGGTTTTAATTACAGAGGATGTAGTAACTACTGGAAAATCTTCATTAGAAACAATAGAGGTTTTAAAGGAACTTGGTGCAGAGGTAGTTGGAATATGCTGTATTGTAGATAGAGGGAGTAGTACTATTGACTATCCTATTTACAGCGCTATAAAGTTAGATATTGAAAGCTATGATGCGGCCGATTGCCCACTTTGCAAAGAAGGAACAGCTTATATAAAACCAGGGAGTAGAAATATAAAATAATCACATGATAAAAAAGATAGGAAATTTCTCCTGCGTACCTTGCAAACGAACTTAAAACTAGAAATTCCATTTCAATAGTTTCTGCGTTTCGTATTGCAAGTCACTTCGGATAAATTACCTATCTTATATTATTTCTAAAAGGACATTATGATCATGAATTATTGAGTTGCTTACACCTGTAAATGAAATTTTAAACTATAAATAGCACATTGGTATTTTCACAACTTGGCAGTAAAAATATTAAATAATTAAAGGCCTCTTTTTTCTTATAGCATTCTATAAGAAAAAAGAGGCCTTTATACCATATAAAATGTTGTGATGTATGTGATTTTGAATTTTTATTTGATATTAAGTAAATTATTTATTAATGTTTGAAGCTCATTAGTTTTATCTTTATCCATTGGTTCTACACCTTTTAATTTATATGGTATAGCTAGAGATTCATATTTGCTTACTCCAAGAACATGATAGGGAAGAAGTTGAACTTTATCAACTCTTGGAACTTCTTCGCTAATAATTTTAGAGAGTTTAGTTATATGTTCCACAGAATCTGTAATTCCTGGTACAACAACATGTCTTACCCAAACTCTAGATTTTGATTTTCTTAAAGCCTCTAAAAATAAATTAAGATCTGATGTATCTCTACCAGTTAAATTAACATATCCTTGACTAGTTGTCTGTTTTATATCTAAAAGCACTAAATCTGTATATTCTAATATCTCAGCATAGTCACCATTACCAAAACCAGAGGTATCTATGGCAGTATGAATGCCATTTTGTTTACATAATTTTAAGCACTGGAGTAAGAATTCTGGTTGCATTAATGGGTCACCACCAGAGAAAGTAACTCCGCCGCCAGATCTACTAAAATATGGTTTAAATCTAACAATCTTTTGAACCAGGTCTTCTGGAGTCGTTTCTATGCCACCATTTAGCTTCCAAGTATCTGGGTTATGGCAGTAGGCACATCTTAGTTTACAACCTTGAAGAAAAACCACTACTCTTACTCCGGGACCATCAACGAGTCCCATGCTTTCTATAGAATGAATTTTACCTTTTACCATATATATTCCTCCTCAGCTTTGATATAAAACAACTATATTCATTTCATATTAAAACAAAAATTAAAAAATGTTTTTGCTTTGATATAAAATGAAATTATTATTTATATATAATATGAGAAGCACTTATAAGAATAAGCGCCTCTCATACTATATAAAATTATGTCTTAATTAGATTTTTTTGTGGAAAGTTCTACTAATAACTTCAAGCTGCTGTTCTTTTGATAATCTGTTGAAATGAACGGCATATCCTGAAACTCTTATTGTTAATGTTGGGTATTTGTCTGGATTCTCATAAGCATCAACTAAAACTTCTCTATTTAGTACATTTACATTTAAATGGTGTGCACTTTGTGCAAAATAACCATCTAAAAGGAAAACTAAATTGTTTATTCTTGTAGCTTCATCCATTCCAAGAGCCTCTGGTACTATTGAAAAAGTATTTGAAACTCCATCTTGGCAATAATTTCTATAAGGAATTTTAGCAACTGAATTTAATGATGCTAGTGCCCCATTTACATCGTGACATTGAGTTGGGTTTGCCCCTGGAGCAAGTGCTATACCTTGTTTTCTTCCATCAGGAGTTGATCCTGTCTTCTTACCATAAACTACGTTAGAAGTAATAGTAAGTGCTGATAAGGTATGTTCAGCGTTCTTATAAGCTGGGTGTTTTTTAAGAGCATCACTAAATTCCTTAACGAGGTTAACAGCTAAATCATCAACTCTGTCATCATCATTACCGTATTTAGGGAAATCTCCATCTATTTCAAAGTCAATAGTTATACCATTTTCATTTCTTATTGGCTTAACCTTAGCATATTTTATAGCACTTAAAGAGTCGGCTGCAACTGAAAGCCCTGCTACACCAAATGCCATGAAGTATTTAAGATCAGTGTCATGAAAAGCAAGTTGACCAGCTTCATAAGCATATTTATCATGCATATAATGTATAGTATTCATTGTATTTACATACATTTCAGCAACATATGCTAAAACTTTTGAATACATTTCTCTAACTGATTTGTAATCAAGAATCTCATCATTATTCTTTGGAATTCCAGGTACTACAAGCTTACCTTTTAATTCGTCTACACCACCGTTAAGTGATAGTAATAATGATTTAGCAAGGTTTGCGCGAGCTCCAAAGAACTGCATTCTCTTACCTATTTCCATAGCAGAAACGCAACAAGCTATGCCATAATCTTCTCCGTAAATTGGTCTCATAATATCATCATTTTCATATTGAACTGCGTCCGTTTCTATGGACATTTTAGCACAGTACTTTTTGAAAGTTTCAGGTAATTTTTCTGACCAAAGCACAGTCATATTTGGTTCTGGTGCTGATCCTAAATTTGTTAATGTGTGAAGGAATCTAAATGAATTCTTTGTAACCATAGCTTTACCATTAAGAGCTACTCCACCTATTGATTCTGTTACCCAATTTGGATCTCCACCAAATAATTCATTGTATTCAGGTGTTCTAAGATGTCTTGCCATTCTAAGTTTAATTACAAATTGATCAATAATTTCTTGTGCACCATCTTCAGTTATTGTTCCTGCAGCTAAATCTCTTTCAAAATAAATATCTAAGAAAGTAGTAGTACGTCCTAAAGACATTGCAGCACCATTGTTTTCTTTTATTCCTGCAAGATATCCAATATAAACCGCTTGAACAGCTTCGCAAGCTGTGGTAGCTGGTTTTGAAATATCAACACCGTATTTTGAAGCCATGCTTTTTACTTGAGCAAGGGCTCTTATTTGCATACTTAATTCTTCTCTATGTCTTATTAGTGAATCAGTAGCTAGTCCTGTTAATTCATTTAAGTCTTTTTTCTTTTGCTCCACTAAAAAATCTATTCCGTAAAGAGCTATTCTTCTATAGTCTCCTATTATTCTTCCACGACCGTATGCATCTGGAAGTCCAGTTAGGAGTCCTACATTTCTTGCAACTTTCGTAGCAGGTGTGTATGCATCAAAAACTCCTTCGTTATGAGTTTTTCTGTACTTAGGAAAGTATTCTTCTATATCACTGTTTAATTTGTAGCCGTATTCTTCTAGTGATTGTTCTACCATTCTAAATCCACCAAATGGGTTTACTATTCTTTTTAATGGAGCATCTGTTTGTAGTCCAACAATTACTTCGTTTTCTTTATCTATATATCCAGGAGCAAAATTATCTATTCCTGAAATTGCATTAGTTTCTACATCTATAATACCTTTTTTTATTTCTTCTATAATAAGTGCATTAGCTTTATTCCAAACTTTATCAGTCTTAGCTGTTGTTCCTACTAAAAAACTATCGTCACCTTCATATAAAGTATAATTTTTTTGAATAAAGTCTTTTACATCAATTCCGTTTTTCCATTCGTCGCCTTTAAAGCCATTCCATTGTTTAAACATTTTTTTTCCTCCTTATAATACACTAATTTTAGGCCGTTTTTTAGATTAATTCTTAAACCTTAAAATTAAATGAGTAAAACATGTCGAATAATGAATATTAGTTGATATTGAATACTGCTTTAAAACATCACACAATATTTTATTATATTTGTTAATGCACAAAAGTAAAATTCATATAAGATTAATAAAATAATTAACAGCCATATATGTTATTAAAACTTAATCTGTTAATATAATATATTGTAATATTAAAAATGAAACAGTTCAAGTGATTATATAAAAGTTGCAAAATTTAGAAAATTACAATAATTATATAAGCACTGATATTAAAGGCATTACCAGTAAAAAAATATAAAAATAAACAATGAAACAGAAGAATTTTAATGCGAAACAACAGGATATTATATTGATTTTAATTGGGGCATATGTAAAATATTTAAAGATACAATAATTTATACCACTTTAATTTTAAGGAAATATTCAGATTGAAATTTGAAAAAAAATTGTATTTGGGAAAGACATAATAAATCTATAAAAATTAATATTCTTTTCATTTATAATGCGTTATAATAATAATGTATTGGTATAATGTATTATTATAATGGAGGTTTAAAAATATGAGAAAACCTAGCATGTTTAGCAAGGATTATAAGAAAGAAATAAAAAAAAGAAAAAGGAAAATAGCACTATTGATTATTGTCCCTATAATGGGGTTAACTATATTTTTGATTACAGATTTTAATGCGCTAAAAAATACTGGGATAAGTATTAAGAAGGGTGTAAATAACATCCTATTAAATAAATCAAAAGACAAGCAGGGTAGTGAAGTGAAAGTTGAAAAAAAACAGCAAGTTGTTAAAAAACAATTAGATTCAGAAAAGAGCAAAGCGGTTCAAGCGGAAGTAGCTTTGAAAAATGAAGTGTTTGCTGTGAACCTATCTGATGGGCAAAAAATAAGTATTGAATTTAGTGTTAAGGCAGCAGAGAAAACTATAAAAGGTGTAACGGATGATAAAAATATTTCATATGATATAAGTCCAAGTAAGAAATCAATAGTTATACAGAGTAAAAACAATCAGGATTTGCTATACGTTGATGTAAACAAAGTTAGCAAAGACATTACAAAAAAAACACATGAATCTAGCAAAGGTCAAATGTTTTCAAAGGATGGACTATTTAAAACACATAAAAACTACATTTGGTCAATTACGCCTAAGTTCATTGATGAAGATAACATTGCATATGTTAGTGAATTACCTTGGATAAACGAAAACGCAGTACAATATATATGGAAGGTGAATTTGAAAAGTAATGTTCATACGCAGGTAAAACCAGCATCTGGTAAAAATATCACTTTTAAAAATATCACTCCTAAGGGTCTTACCACACTTATAGATGGTAATGTGTTATATGTAACTCCCACTGGGCAAGCAATAGAATAGAATATTTGGAGTATTATGTAATTGAAAAATGTTAATAGATTATAACATTACTAAAATTATGTTGTAAATTATAAAAAATTTGGTTATAATCAGTAATATTAGACTATATAAGTATAGATGCTTAATAATATTTGTAAAGACCTTAAAATTTATGTTATAATGTTAAGGTTAACAAGCATTTGTGGTGATTAGGAGGAGTAATATAATGAAAGTTAAAATGGAAAAATTAGAAAAAAATATTGTTAAATTAGAAATAACAGTGGAAGCAAAAAGGTTTAATGAATCTTTGAAAAAATCTTCTGCAAAAAACTCAAAGACTATAAACATACCTGGATTTAGAAAAGGTAAAGCACCAATGTCTATAATAAAGAAAATGTATGGTGAAGGTGTTTTCTTTGAAGACGCTATAAATTTCTGTTGTGATGATACATATCCAGAGGCTTTAAAAGAGTATGACATAAGTCCATTGGATTATCCTAAAATTGATATTATTGAAATAGGCGAAGGAAAAGATTTTGTATATACTGCTTCTGTAGCAGTAATTCCAGAAGTTAAACTTGGAGAGTACAAAGGACTTGAAGCTAAGAAAACTGAATATAATGTAACAGATGATGAAATTGAAAACCAACTAAAAGGTATGCAAGAAAAAAATGCTAGAATCGAAGAGAAGGTTGATGGCACTGTTGCAATGGGCGATATAGCTGTTATAGATTTTAAAGGATTTATTGAAGAGGCAGCTTTTGATGGCGGAGAAGGAAAAGACTTTGAACTTGAAATTGGTTCAGGATCATTTATCGATACCTTTGAACAGCAATTAGTGGGACTCAAAGCAGGAGAAAGTAAAGAAGTTAAAGTTAATTTTCCAGAAGCATATGGAAGAGAAGACTTAAATGGAAAACTTGCAACTTTTAATGTAACTATTAAAAGCATGAAGGTAAAAGAATTACCAGCTATTGATGATGAATTTGCTAAAGATGTATCAGAATTTGATACTTTAGAAGAACTAAGAAATGACATTAAAACAAACCTTGAAAAATCAAGTAAAGATAGAGAAGTTAAAGAATTTGAAGAAGCAGTAATAGATGCAGTTTGTTCAAATGTTCAAATGGACATTCCAGAAGTTATGATAAAAAGAGAAACTGATGTAATGCTCAAAGATTTAGAAACGAAATTAAAATATCAAGGGTTAGATCTTGAGCAATATTATCAGTATACTAATAATACAGAAGAAAAAGTTAGAGAATTCATGAAAGAAGCAGCTGAAAAAAGGGTTAAAACAGATTTAATAATAACAGAAATAGCAAAAATAGAAAAAGTTGAAGCGACTGATGAAGAATTGCTTGCAAAAGCTAAAGAAGTTGCTACGCAATATGGACAAAAAGATATAGATAAAACAGCAGATTTAATTCTGAAAGCACAAAAAGAATATCTGAAAATTGATGTTGTAAATGAAAAAGTAATAAAAATGTTAGTTGATAGCGCTAAAGTTATTGCATAATATACTTTGAAATTAATTGCCAGATATCTTTCTGGCAATTAATTTTAAATATAGGATAAAATTATATGGTTAAAAATCAATTATATAGGATAGAATTACAGGTGAATTACCGGTGGAAGTAGTTCTATTAATAGACAAGAGGAGGGAATTATATGAGTTTGGTACCAATGGTTGTTGAACAAACAAATAGGGGAGAAAGATCCTATGATATTTATTCAAGATTACTAAAAGAAAGAATAATTTTTCTAGGTGAAGAAGTGAATGATACTACTGCTAGTTTAATTGTTGCTCAATTATTGTATTTGGAGTCTGAAGACCCTGATAAAGATATTTATTTATATATAAATAGTCCGGGTGGATCAATTACAGCAGGAATGGCTATTTTTGACACAATGCAATATATAAAACCACAAGTTTCAACTATATGCACAGGTATGGCAGCATCCATGGGAGCTTTCTTACTAGCAGCTGGAGAAAAGGGTAAAAGATTTGCATTACCTAATAGTGAAATTTTGATACACCAGCCCCTGGGTGGATTCCAAGGTCAAGCAACGGATATTGATATTCATGCAAAACGAATTCTTAGAACTAAAGTTACGTTAAATAACATATTGTGTGAAAGAACTGGCCAATCAATAGAGAAAATTCAACATGATGTTGAAAGAGATTATTTCATGAGTGCGCAAGAGGCAATGGAGTATGGATTAATAGATGAAGTTATAAGTAAAAAGAAATAACATTAATTGAGGTGAAAATATGCCAAAGTATGATGAAAAAAAACAACTTAAATGTTCTTTCTGTGGTAAAACCCAAGACCAAGTTAGAAGATTAATAGCAGGACCGGGAGTATATATCTGTGATGAGTGTATAGAATTATGTTCTGAAATAATTGTAGATGAATTTCAGGGGGATGTGGAATTAGACCTAGGTACATTGCCAAAACCTGCAGAAATAAAAAGGTATATAGATGATTACGTAGTTGGTCAAGATACCGCTAAAAAATCCTTGGCTGTGGCAGTATATAATCATTACAAAAGAATAAATTCAAATATTAATGAAGGTGAAGTTGAACTTCAGAAAAGTAATATTTTACTACTTGGACCTACAGGTTGCGGGAAAACACTTCTTGCTCAAACCTTGGCAAAATATTTAAATGTACCTTTTGCTATAGCAGATGCAACTACACTTACTGAAGCAGGTTACGTAGGGGAAGATGTGGAAAATATCTTGCTTAAATTAATACAAAATGCTGACTATGATGTAGAAAAGGCAGAAAAAGGTATTATCTATATAGATGAAATAGATAAAATTGCTAGAAAATCAGAAAATCCTTCCATAACTAGGGATGTATCTGGTGAAGGTGTTCAACAAGCATTACTTAAAATATTAGAAGGAACTACAGCATCAGTACCACCACAAGGCGGAAGAAAGCACCCTCATCAGGAGTTTATTCAGATAAACACAGCTAATATTTTATTTATCTGTGGAGGAGCCTTTGATGGACTTGATAAAATTATAGAAAAAAGAACTAGAACTACTTCAGTTGGTTTTGGAGCTGAAATACAATCTAAAGAAGAAAAAAATGTAGGGGAACTATTGAAATCTATAATGCCAGGAGATTTACTGAAATTTGGTTTAATTCCAGAGTTTGTAGGTAGGCTTCCTATAGTAGTCACTCTTGAAGCTTTAGATGAAGAGGCATTGGTTAAAATTCTTAGTGAACCTAAAAATGCGCTTATTAAACAATATAAGAAATTGTTTGAGATGGATAACGTAGAGTTAGAGTTTGAAGAGCTAGCTTTAAAAGCTATAGCCAAAGAAGCTATTAAAAGAAAAACTGGAGCTCGTGGACTAAGATCTATTATAGAAGATACAATGAAGGAAATTATGTTTGATATTCCATCGAATGAAGAAGTAGCTAAAGTAATAGTTAACGAAGAAACTATTAAAACTAGAAACCCACAACTAATTTTAGCTGAAAGTGGGAAAAGAGAAAAATTAAAGTTAACAAAAAAAATTAAAAGTAAAAAAGGTATAGAAACAGCATAAAAATAAAATATAAATATATTAGAAAGACGGATTACGTATCTGTCTTTTTTATTTTTTGGTAAATTAGGATATTATTATTTGGAAGAAAAAGAATATATTAAATACAACTTGAGCATAATATCAAATGATAGAATACATACTAAAACTTGTTATATAAAATTAGAAAGGAGGATTAGTTTAATGCAATTGGGTATTAAACTTTTAATAATATGACTATGCAAATTTTAATGATAATACAACTTTTTTTTACAGTAGTTATTGGGATATATGTCTTTAATGCATTAAAAAGTCACCATAATGGAAAGGTGTCTGTTAATTTAGATAGCAAAAAAGAAATGGAAAAATTAAGAATAATGAAAAGCATAAGCCTTACTGAACCGCTAACAGAGAAAAGTAGACCAACAAAATTCGAAGATATAATAGGACAAGAAAAAGGAATTAAAGCTCTGCAAGCAGCAATATGTGGCCCTAATCCTCAACATGTCATAATTTATGGTCCACCAGGAATAGGTAAAACAGCAGCAGCAAGATTAGTACTTGAAGACGCTAAAAAAAGAGCACGATCACCGTTTAATGAAGGTTCTAAGTTTATAGAAATAGATGCAACCACAGTGAGATTTGATGAAAGAGGTATAGCAGACCCACTTATTGGATCTGTTCACGATCCCATATATCAAGGGGCCGGACCACTAGGGGTAGCTGGAGTGCCTCAACCAAAACCTGGAGCCGTTACAAAAGCACATGGGGGAATTCTGTTTATTGATGAAATTGGAGAGCTGCATCCTATAGAAATGAATAAACTTCTTAAGGTCTTAGAGGATAGAAAAGTATTTTTAGACAGTGCTTATTATAATGGAGAAGATCCTAATACGCCACTTTATATAAAAGAGGTATTTGACGGAGGTCTCCCAGCTGATTTCAGGCTTATAGGAGCAACTACGAGAAGCCCAGAAGAAATAACTCCAGCAATAAGGTCCAGGTGTGTAGAAATATTTTTCAGACAATTACTTCCAGAAGAATTGCAGATAATTGCAGAAAACGCAATAAATAAAATTGGACTTAAAATTTGTGAAAAAGCATTAAAGCTTGTAGGTAAATACTCTAGTAATGGAAGGGATACTGTTAATTTAATTCAGTTAGCTAGTGGAATTGCCATTAATGATGAAAGAAATGAAGTAAGCATTGAAGATATTGAATGGGTTATAGAAAATGGACAGTATTCGCCAAGGTCCGAGTCTAGAATATCAGATAAACCACAAATTGGATATGTAAATGGTCTAGCTGTTTATGGAGCTAATATGGGAGCTGTAATGGAGATTGAAGCTTCTGCTAAAAAAGTAAAGCTCCGAAAAGGTATACTTAAAATTACAGGAATTATTGAAGAGGAAGAAATAAGTAGTACAAATAAAAAGCTACGACGAAAAAGTACTGCAAGATCCTCAGTTGAAAATGTGATTACAGTCCTGGAAAAGTATTTTAACATAGATTGTGATGATTATGATATTCATGTAAACTTTCCTGGTGGATCACCTGTGGATGGACCATCTGCTGGCATAAGCATAACAACTGCAATATATAGTGCGATAAAAGGTATACCAGTTGATAACATGGTTGCAATGACAGGAGAGATATCAATTCATGGTAATGTAAAGCCTATAGGTGGTGTTAATGCTAAGATTGCTGCTGCAAAAAAAGCAGGAGCTACAAGGGTTATTATTCCCAGGGATAATTGGCAGGATAGCTTTAAAAATATTGAAAACCTTTTGATTATACCAGTGAGTAATATTACGGAGGTAATTCGCGAAGCTTTGATCCAGGAGAGCCCTAAAAACATTTTAATTGCATTTGAGTCAGATGTTGATGTTATAGCAGCGGAAGCATTAAAAATCTAATAAAAACAAATAACAAGTAAGTATGATAATATATTTGACTTGTTATTTGTTTTTATGTGCCTTAAAATTTATTTTAAATTTTCTAGTATTGAAAATTAATCGTATTATAGGTATACTATAGTAATGGTGCTATAATTATAGCAACTATAATTATGGTTGCTGTCAATTGTCCAAATGGGATAGTGAATTGTAAACATGACAAGAAGGTTGAATAGGTTAAGTATTAAATTTTAAAAAAGCATTCAGCCACAAGCAAAAAAGCATAGTGGTTTTGCTAAAAATTTATAAAAATATAATAAATTAATATTTATAGTTTCTATATATTAATTTAGAAAAGAGGGAGAAAATGGATAAAAATACAAAACTTCTTCCGCTAATTCCACTAAGAGGTATGAATATATTTCCATATATGGTGTTGCATTTTGATGTTGGTAGAGAAAAATCTATACTGGCACTAGAAGATGCTATGCTAAATAATCAAGAGATTTTTCTGGTTTCACAGAAGATATCAAAAATTGAAGAACCAGAGGAAAAGGATATATATAGTATTGGTACTGTTTGTAATATAAAGCAAATATTAAAGTTACCAGGAGATACAATTAGGGTACTAGTTGAAGGATTAAAAAGAGGGAAGATTTCAGAGTACAAAGATGATGAAACTTTTGTACGGGCAGAAGTAGAAATTATTGAAGATGAAGATTGGGTAGATAATAAGAAGTGTAAGGCACTAGTTAGAATTATAGATAAAGCTTTTGAAGAATACATAAATTTGTCAGCTAATAATTTTCCCGATGCACTATTCAGTTTGGAAGAGACCAAAGAGCCAGGAAGATATTGTGATATTGTAAGTTCATATTTAATACTAAAACCAGAAACAAAACAAAAATTGCTTGAAACATTAGACGTTATTAAAAGATTGGAAAAATTACTGTTTATATTAAAAAATGAAGTTGAAGTATTAAAAATAGAAAAGAAAATTGGAACAAAGGTTAAAAGTAGAATTGATAAAATTCAAAAGGAATATTATCTAAGAGAACAAATAAAAGCTATACAAGAAGAATTAGGAGAAGATGACGAGAATAAAAGAGAAACAGATGAATATGAAATTAAGATAAACAAGGCAAAACTTCCTAAAGAGGCAAAAGAAAAAGCGATTTATGAGCTAAACAGGTTAAAAAGTGCAGGGAATTATTCTGCTGAAAGTGGAGTAATAAGAGCATATTTAGATTGGATTTTAGAACTGCCTTGGAATAAATTCACTAAAGATAACATTGATATTAACAAGGCTAGAGAAGTTTTTGCAGCAGAACATTATGGTCTAGAGGATGTTAAGGAAAGAATAATAGAATATTTAGCAGTTAAAAAAATCAGCAAAACCCTTAAAGGACCTATACTTTGTTTGGTAGGACCGCCAGGAGTTGGAAAAACATCTATAGCAAAGTCTGTTGCTAATGCATTAAATAGAAATTTTGTTAGAATGTCTCTCGGTGGAGTAAAAGATGAGGCTGAAATAAGAGGACATAGAAAAACTTACGTGGGAGCAATCCCAGGTAGAATTATATATGCAATGAAACAAGCAGGAGCTAAAAATCCATTATTTTTATTGGATGAAATTGACAAAATGAGTGGTGATTTTAAGGGTGATCCTGCAGACGCACTACTGGAAGTTTTAGATAGTGAACAAAATGCAACCTTTAGGGATCATTACCTGGAACTGGACTTTGATTTATCAAAGATTTTATTTATAACTACTGCAAATAAATTAGATACAATTCCAAGACCATTATTAGATAGAATGGAAATTATTGAGGTATCTGGGTATACATCAGAAGAAAAATTCCATATTGCTAAGAATCACCTTATTCCAAAGATGTTAAAAGAACATAATATGGAGGAGAGCAAAATAAGTTTTTCAGATTCTTCAATAAATTGTATTATAGAAAATTATACTAGGGAATCAGGTGTTAGAAATCTTGAAAGACAAGTTGCTTCTGTTATCAGAAAGGCAATAACAGAAATGGTAGAAAAAAGTAAAGAAAATGTTAATGTTACAACGGCCCACGTTAAAAGGTATTTAGGGATTGCTATATATACCTATGATAAAGCAGATGTGGAAGATGGAGTAGGCGTTGTGACTGGCCTTGCGTGGACTGAAGTTGGCGGTGTTACTTTGCCTGTAGAGGTAAGTGCTATGGAGGGAACTGGTAAGCTTGAACTTACTGGCCAGTTAGGCGATGTTATGAAAGAATCTGCCAAAGCTGGATACAGCTATATTAGAGCTAATGCAGTTAAATATAATATTGATAGTGACTTTTATAAAAATAAGGATATTCATATTCATGTACCAGAAGGTGCAGTGCCTAAAGATGGTCCATCTGCTGGGGTAACCATGATTACTGCAATGGTATCTGCCTTAACTAACAGAAAAGTAAGACATAACGTAGCAATGACAGGTGAGATTACTCTTACAGGAAGGGTGTTACCTATTGGAGGGCTTAAGGAAAAATCCTTAGCTGCCTATAGAGCAGGCATTGATACAATTATAATTCCAAAAGATAATGAAAAGGATATACAAAAGATACCAAAGAGTATTAAGGATAAACTAAAATTTATAATTGCAAGTAAAGTAGAAGATGTACTTGAAAATGCATTAATTGGAGAGATAAATAATGGAGATAAAACAATCTGAATTCATAATTTCAGCAGTAAAACCTGCTCAATATCCTACAGATAATAGAGTAGAGTATGCTTTTGTTGGCAGGTCCAATGTAGGAAAATCATCTTTAATAAATACTTTAACAAATAGACGTAAATTGGTTAAAGTTAGTGGTACACCTGGAAAAACAAGACTTATAAACTTTTTTTTGATAAACGAAAGTTTTTATTTTGTTGATTTACCAGGGTACGGATATGCCAAAGTATCAAAAACTGAACAAGCTAAATGGGGTAAGATGATGGAGGACTATTTAATCCGAAGACCTCAGCTTCAAAAAGTAGCATTATTGGTGGATTGTAGACGCAAGCCAACTAAAGATGATCTTCTAATGTACGGATGGATAAAACATTTTGGCTACGAAGTTGTAATAGTTGCAACAAAAAAAGATAAATTAAATAGAGCAGAACTTGTAAAAAATAATAAATTAATTAGAGAAACATTGAATTTAGAGGATAGTGAAGAAATTATCAATATTTCATCGCTAAAAAAAATAGGTGTCAAAGAGCTACTCGGAAATATGTTTAACGACATTTCAGAAGGAAGTCTCCCACTTCTATAAGTGGAGGTACATGTTACAACAAAAAGAAAACTTCGGTGGGAGTCTAAATTTCCTTCTGAAGTCGTTAATTGCAGCATCGCAGATGATGATTTAACGACACTGAAGATGATGATTTAGCCACTCTGAAACTATAGAATAAAAATAATGTGATAAATAAATAGACCTACATTATATCGTGCAAAACAGTACTTATTGCACGATATAATGAGGTCTATTTTTTTTGTATTTTAATTGAAAATTCAGTGTCAATTTATTTATATGAGAATAGTATATATTAGAAAACAAAAGAAAAAGGTTTTTAAAATTAAGAGTTAAACAGAGGAAGAGAACAATTAATATTTGTTATTTAACTAATAGTAAATAAAAGGAGGGAAGTAAAGTGGATATGAATGGCTTACTAAGCGGATTAGCGAGTTCTCAAGGGAACTCAGGTGGTAGCGGACATGGTGGCGGAGGCCAATGTGGATGCAACAACAACAACAACAACGGAATCTTCGGCGGAGGAATAATTTGGATTATCATTTTATTATGTTTCTGTGGAGGATTTGGTGGTCAAGGACAAAATTGTGGTACTGTTTGTGGATGCGACCCAAAACACTGCAAAGAATTATGTAGATGTGGCTCAAGTAATGTTGGTGGATGCGGTGGATTTGGTGGACTGGGTGGATTAGGTTCAGGAAACGGTTGCTGGTGGATAATAATATTATTACTTGTATGCTTCTGCGGCAATCAAAACAAAGGATGCTGCTCAAACAATAACGACTGTTGTGACGAATAAACTAGGTAGTGGATTATAAGTGAACATTTGATAAATTAAATTATTAATTACCTTTAGTTAAAATATGTAATGCATTGAAACATGCCCAGAAAGGGGGGTTTTATATGTCAAAAAGAAGACGTTGTAATAATTCATGTTGCGCAGTTCAACCTGTAAATTCATGTGGGATTCAAAGTTTATGTGCAAATCCAGCTTGTGCAGTGATAATATTAATTATACTTCAAAAAACGTGTCTACTTCAAAACAATAACGCATTTTTACTAATACTAATATACTTGGCTTGTTGTTGTTGTAAAGGTGGAAGCGCTCCAGTTGTACCAGTTATGCCAGTTAAAAAACATGGATGTTGCTGTTAGTCATAAAAATCAGGGAGAGCTTATGCTCTCCCATTTATAAATGAGGTGAATAATGTGTCAAAACATCACAAGAACCATAGAAATAATATGAATGATGGAAATAACAATAATAATAATAATAATAACGATAATGGTAATAGTAACGGTAATGGTAATAATAACGGAAATAATAATTCTAACAATAATCCATTAACACAAATGCTAGGTGGGAATTCTGACAATCCAATGATGGCATTATTATCTAGTTTTCTTTCTGGCAACAATGGTGGTGGCAACAATATGCTGGAAGGTTTACTTTCAGGGTTAGGCGGTCAAAATAATAATATGTTAGGAAATATGTTGGGTAATTTAGGTGGCCAAGATAACAATATGTTAGCAAATTTGATGGGTAATTTAAATGGTCAGGGTAATAACATACTAGGAAATTTAGCGAATAATTTAAACCTGGGTAATTCAAATTCAAATTCAAATTCAAAGCCAAATTCAAAGTCAAATTCAAATTCAAAGTCAAATTCAAATTCAAATTCAAAGTCAACATCAAGTGTTGTAAAAAATAATAAAAATAATTTAAGTGAAAATAGTGATTCAATAAATTCTAATGTTGATGATAAAGATAGCACCTTATCAAATATATTTTCAGGTATGGGCGGTATAGACTTAAGTGAAATCTCAAATATGCTAGCCGGAATAGATCTAAATAACTTAGATTTAAATAATGCAAACCTTAGTGACATGATAAATTCATTGTCTAATAATAATTCTCTCTTGAATAATGATTCTATTGAAAGCAATGATGTTGAATTTAAACATACTGACCCTAAAGAAAGAACACATAGTATTGTGAAAAACTTAGAAGATGAGGATATGGGACAGTTAATATATATATTAGCTCATCTAGTAGATGATAGGAAACTTGAATTGCTCAACAAGATTGTAGAAGAAAATTCTAATTAGATGCATTAGAATTTTTATAATTAAGGCTTATATTCAGGTGTATTGCAATGATAATATTTTTTATGTCAATCATTACAAAAATAACAGGTCAAATATGCGTGCATGTTTGACCTGTTATTTTTGTGTTTGTCTTATAAATTATCACTATCACTATTAGGATCTTCATAACTTACCATAGTGCATTTACCATCAAGAATTCCGCCTTCAGATATCATCAATTTTTTTACCGAAATATCTCCTTTGACCTTGCCACAACTTTCGATGGACAATGTGCTTTTACAACAGATATTTCCATTAAGAGTTCCGTTTATAGAGGCATTATTACATATCGTATTACCTTTTATATGCCCGGATTCGCCGAGTATTACATCATCTTCACAAAATATGTCTCCATCAATGGAACCGTCTATTTTTATTAATCCATTAACATTTAAAGAACCAATTATAAAGCATTGGTCTCCAATTAAAGTTTCAATTCTATTTACGTCTTTCTCCTTATTATTAAACATATGAACACTCCTCCAATGTTAAATTAATTTATATTTCTAAATAGTAATAACTTCTTAAAAAAAATTTAAAATATCATTTATAATGAATAAAACTATGCAAAAAGGTTAATATTATAAATGTAATCGGAGTTAAATCTCCATTAGCATAAAATTAATTATTTTATGCGGAACCCCCCCATCCCCCTTGGGACCGATAATACGGTCCCTTTTTAATCCGTAATTATATTAATATTCTATATATTAACTATCTAATTAAAAATGTATGCTATTACTTAATACTTATAGAACTAATCTTCAATGTAGAAACACTATCCACATTAGGTATAGGTTTAAGAATTAGTTCTATGGTATAGTTTTTTGTGTCTTTTAAATCCTTGGCAGTAGTTCCTTTAAAGTTTATAGTCCAAAGAATTTCACTGGCATTGCCTTCTTTGTCCCAGTTATAATCTTTAAAAACAGCATCTTGGAATTGAAAATATATTTTTTTGCTCCATAAATTGCTTAATAGTGATATATCATTACCATTTAAATTAGGTGAGAAAAGTTCTTTTGATATATCTAATTCTGATAGTGGAGAGCTTGCCATAAGATTTATGAAACTTGTTATGGTGTTTTTACCCATATAATTATCATCATAGTTATAGTCAAAAGATTTTAAACAATTTTTAACAAAAATATAACTCATAAAAGTCATTTTACCATCTTTAATAGTTCCAGATAAAACTTTAGGTGATTTATTATTTTTACTATCTACAAAACCTAAAATATTATTGGTGCTGCAAAATATATCATCAAATTTATCAATATTCCAAAGAAATATATGCTGAACAGCTTTATTATTTATGGACGATGTACCCTTTACAGAGGCTTGGGTAAATATTTCCGGTGTGTTATTTCTAGATATGTCCATTAAAGTAAGTCGCATTGGCCACTCCGTATAATAATTTCCCACAGTGTTAATTTTTTTAGAAGGTTCCAGGTAATAACTTTTATCCTGTGAATTTATTTGAATATGATATTTATCTGTTTCTGTTTTTATGTAGAGAATATCCTTAGTGCCATCTCCTGTTAAATCAGCCTGCATCATTTTGTTTTCAGTAATAATATTAAATGTACTTAATGACTTGTTTCTGATTAATAAGAATAAGATAAGTGTTGTTGAAAAAACAACAAATGCTAAAGTATAGTAAATAAATTTCTTCTTTAAAAAAAATATCTGCAATTTCATATATTCCACCCCCTTTAAATTATATGTAACAATTATACATTTAATTAATTTATATAAAAAAAAATAAAAAATTCATATTTATTATTATTAAGAGGTGAACTTATGAAAAAACCATTTAAAACACTAAAAAATCTATTAAGTTTTATTATAATTTTAATTATGATATTTACACTTTCAGCCTGTAAATCTGATAAAAGTGAAAAGCAAAAAAAAATAAATATATTCCTAGATACAACTGATAAATATTCTTCTAGTGTAATTAAATTTTTAATTGAGGATTTTAAAAAAACAAATCCAGATACCGAAATAAAACTAAATGATGTATTAGGTGATAAAAGTGATATCATGGAGAGTATTAATCTTGGTACTGAAATTGACCTGCTTTTCACTAATAGGAATACTCTTATTGAGCTTAGCAAAAAGGGAGTACTTAGTGATATGAAAAGTGTTTATGAAAAATTGGGTATAAGTGAAAAATATTATGATATCGTAGGTTCCTATGGTAGAGTAGGGGATAAATACTATGGCATAGGGGTGGTACCATATTCTATTGAGCTATTATATAATAAAGCTAATTTGGAAAAATTAAAAATAACTAATCCTAAAAACCTAGAACAATGGTTAAATGTTTTGAAGCAAATTAATGGTAAGGGAATAAAAACTCCAATAGTGTTAACTGAGGATATGGATACTAATGGATTGTTGTTTTCATTAATAGCTAACAAAGTGGTAAATATGCATGATCTTGAAGAAAGTTATGACAGTGGTATAGAATCATATAAAAAAATTAAAGCCATGCAAGAGATATTTAATCAATTTAATTCACTAACAAAAAGTAGTGGAATTGCTAAAGGGTCTTTTGAACTTGGGAATGAACAAAGTATTATTAATTTTAATAATGGTGATGCGGCGCTTCTAGCATGTATTTCCTATTACAATTCTAAACTTAATGGAACAAATATTGGTATAATAGGAGATTATGATAATAACTCAAATTATGGTTCTAATATGCCTATTATAATTAATTCTCTAGTAGGTATTCCTCTAAATGCAAAAAATGGGGATAATGCTAACGCTTTTATTAAATATATATATAGTGATGAGGTTCAAGCAAGAATTGTGCAAAAAGGAATTATAAGTGGAAATAAAATTGCAAATAATAAAGTATCAGGTATCGGAAAAATAATGGTTCAACATATGTATAAGGCTAATGATAATAGTATTTTTATATTATATAATTTACCTGATAAGATTAAAAAGAATGTATCGATAGCTTTGACAAGGATTTTAGCTGGTGGGTATAACTCTAAAGAATGGGAAGAATTGTTAAAAGAATCATACAAATGATTTATTAAATAAAAAAAAGAAGTATATTTTTATACTTCTTTTTTTTACTTAATAAATCATTTTTTGCAATTTTCACATAATCCATAAAAATATATTTTATTTGCTAAAACTTCGTAAGTAGTATATTGTTTTACATCTTCATTTAGATTTGAAAAACATATGCCTTCTATGTCATCAACTCTACCACAACTTATGCATTGTACATGAGGGTGGGAAGCCATGTTGCCATCATATCTAAAGTTACCTTCACCTACATTAAGCTCTATTATCAATTCAACTCCAACAAGCGTTTTTAATGCTTTGTAAATTGTAGCCAAACTCATAGTAGGATAGGTTGGTTGTAAGGCTTTGTAGATCACTTCTGCTGAAGGATGCTCTTTTGTGGACTTTAAATATTTATAAACTGCAATACGCTGAGGTGTTAGTTTTAACTTTTTCTCTCTAAAAATTGTCGTAATGTTATCCATATACACCATCCTATAATGTAATTAATCGTTATAAAACTTATTATATAATAAAAACTATTACTTGTCAAAGCAAATTATACAAATAATACTACTAATACTGATGAAAATTAAATTTTATATTGAATTTTTAATTCATTTATAGAATAAGAAACATATATTAGTAATATAGAGAGGAGGGCTGATATTTTGAAAAAAACCTATGTATTAGATACCAATGTTATTCTATACGCGCCCAGTGCTATATTATCTTTTGGAGATAATGATGTAATAATACCTGAAGTGGTACTCGAGGAATTAGATAGTTTTAAAAAAGATAAAAGTGATTTAGGGGCTAATGCTAGATATGCAGCTAGACTAATTGATAAACTAAGGCTTGAGGGAAAACTAAATGAGGGTGTTGAGCTGGCAAATGGGGGAAGACTTAGGGTAGAAATGAATCACTATGATATCAAAATTCCTACTTCTTGGAGCAAAGAAAAGGCTGATAATAGAATAATACAGGTATGTAAAGGACTTAAAGAGCAAGGGGAAGATGTTTGGTTAATAACCAAAGATATATTTCAGCGAATCAAGGCAGATGCTGTAGATATTAATGTAGAAGATTTTTATGAAAAATTTGTGCCAGAATATGACAATCAATATACAGGAAGAGCAGAAGTATTGGTATCTTCAGAAAAACTTAAGGAGTTTTATAGCAAAAAAAGTTTGGAAGTTGCTGCTTTACTTAATTATGATGAGAATTTACAAGAGTATATAACACCAATTTTATATACAAATCAATTTTTAATAATTCATTCTATGGAAAATCCTAAACAAACTGCATTGGGTAGATATGATGGCAAAAATGTAGTGCCACTTTACAGTAAGGAAAGTAAACCCTTAGGAGTTATACCAAGAAATGTTGGGCAGAGATTTATGCTAGAAGCGCTAAGTCTGGATGCAATAAAAGCACCCTTAGTAATTGTTAAAGGACCTGCGGGAACAGCTAAAACGCTATTTTCCCTGGCAGTAGGACTTCAAAAAATATTAAATGAGAATAGCGAGCATTACAGAAGAATTTTAGTCTGTAGACCGAATGTTACCATGGATGAGGAAATAGGTTTTTTGCCTGGTACAGAGCAAGAAAAAATATCGCCCTTTATGAGGCCCATATTTGATAATTTAGAGATACTTGTGGATACAGATGAAAAAGAACGCTATAAAAATGAAAAGGAATTAACAGATAAGATAAAAGACTTATTTGATAGGAGAATTATAACTACTGAAGCTGTTGCTTACCTTAGGGGGAGGTCCATAGTTAAAAATTGGGTGATTATTGATGAAGCACAAAATTTGTCACCAAAACAAGTCAAAACAATTATAACTAGAGTTGGTGAGGGTACTAAACTAATTCTTATAGGTGACCCTGAACAAATAGATCATCCTTTTCTTGATTCAAGATCAAATGGGTTGTGTTATGCCGCTGAAAAAATGAAGGGCAGTGATTTGTGTTATCAGGTGACTTTAAAATATGATGAATGTGAGAGATCGCCCCTAGCATATGAAGGCTCAAAAAAACTATAAATATGTTGATTTCTAGAAGAGAGTATATGGATTTATACTCTCTTTTTGTATGAAATTATCAAATTATCAATTAAGTTTACAAAAATTACATTAAAAATTTGTTTTAAAATATAAAGTTTTATTGTACAATAAGATAGTACCTAATAAGAAAAAGGATGGGAAGCATGAGAAAAACAAAAAAATGTAAGAAGAAAAAAATAAGTACAAGCAAGCTAGTTATATTATTTATAGTATTTGAACTTGTTTTCACAACCATTACAGGCCCATATATGCTTTATTATGGTCCATTTAAAAAGGCGAAGACTGCAGTAGTGGGTGCAGCAATGAGTACGCTCACAGTACAGTGGCTAGCAAAAGCGTTTTTATCTGATGCGAAAATAAATGAAATTTTGAAGGGCCAAACAGTAGCTGTTATAGCTCAAGAAAAACCAGGTGGCGTAAATGGTGGTGTAAAGGTAGAAAGTAAAAATGATAATAGTATTGAAAGATATGAAGTAAAGAATAGCAAATACAAAGGATATGTGTTAATAATTAAGGATCCAACTAGGATAAGAGTAGGTTACAGTAGTAAACTGCTTAACAAACCTGGGCAACTTAAGGAAGGCGAGCGCACTAGTGAAATTGCTAAAACCAATAATGCAATTGCGGCGGTTAATGGTGGCGCCTTCGTAGATGAAGCGGCTGGAGCAGAATGGGCAGGAACGGGAGCAAAGCCCGTGGGAATTATAAGGACTGATGGAAAAGATGTTTTTAATGATATAAAAAATGAAAATAAGGAAACAGATGTTGTTGCAATAACTAAAGCTGGAGACCTGTTAGTTGGAAAACATAGCATTAAAGAAATGAAAGAACGGGGGGTAACAGAAGCCGTATCTTTTGGACCGGCACTTATAGTTAATGGAAAGAAAACTATAGTTAATGAGGGGAATGATGGGGGTCAGGGCCCTGCACCTAGAACAGCTATTGCACAAAGGCTAGATGGCGCAATAATATTATTAGTTATTGACGGTAGACAAATAGGTAGTTTAGGGGCTACTTTAAAAGATGTTCAAGACGTTTTGTATAAGTATGAAGCTTATCATGCTAGTAACTTAGATGGAGGTTCTTCTGCTACAATGTTTTACAAAAATGAAGTTATAAGTAATCCTAGTGACAGTTATGGAGAAAGATCTATACCTTCAATTGTTTATGTTGAGAGTAGATAATAGGGTTAAAACTTAGCGTATTACATTTTAAATTAAAGGAGAAAGCATTATGAAATGGAAGAAAAGAATAAGTATTTGGATTATAGTATCTTTATCTTTACAATGTTTAGTCCTCTTTTATATAGATCATTATTTTTTAGCTACTGATTCAAAAGTGGAATCAAAAAAAATTGTTGAAGATAAAAGTGAAAAAACAAAAAAAATCGATATTACGGTACCAGAGAGCGCAGAAAAGATATTGGCCTCCTATGATGCTGAATATTTATCTTATTATGAAGACGAGCAATTAAAAATTGTTGATTGTAAGGATGGAAAAGTTAAAAAAATAGAGACAAAAGAAGGAAGCAAAATTTGTTTTTATAAGTGGCTTCCAGATAGAAATAGAATGTATTTAGTAGAGAAAAACAGTGATGATGAGTCTGGTAAATTAGTATTATATTCTTATGATTTATCAAAAGGTGAAAAAGTAAAGATTAAAGATTTAGCCTGGGCTAATGCAAAATCCGAAGTAAAAGATATTCAATTCTCAATTTTAACAGGATTTTTATACGTAAATGTTGCAAGTGAAGGTGAGAGAAGCAATATATATAGGTTTAAAAGAATGGTGGGTGCAGTTACTGAAGAAAAGGTAACAAAAGTTGATACAATACCTAGTTATGTGAGTAATATCGTATTAGCACGTCATGAAGATAATCTGGTGTACGAAGGATCAGTTTATAATAAAATATATGCTATAGGTCGTGAAGAACCTATAACTGTTGAAGGTGTGGACAAGCTTACAATAGTTGGTATTGATAATAATGATAATGTGTATCTTGGAGAATTAAAGGATAAATTAGTAAGCAAAATTTATTACGGTAAAACAGCAGATAAAACTACAGACTGGAAATCTATTGAGTTACAAACACCTTGTGAAAGAAATGCTTTATTCGTTTCCACTGATGGTAAGGTGTATCAAAATGATACGTTAAAAGGTGTAGTAAAAGAAATTAATTCTGGAACAGAAACTAGTTATGAAGGAAAGTTTTTACAAATATATACTGAAGGTGTTGTATCTTTAGTGGGTACTAAAATATCCTTTGTTCCTTTTAAATAGGTAGGTATCTTCATATAAATAGTTAATAATAATTTTAAACTATGCCTTTGGCATGGTTTTTTTTGGTTACTTACAAATTATAGTGAATTAAAATATTATAAAAAAAATATTAATCGTTTACAAAAAGTTTTTTTAGTATTATAATATGTTTACTGACTTGTCCTAAAATTTTCATGTTAATGCATAATATAGATTAATATAAAAATTATAGGATGAAATTAGTATTTAAAGAATGGAGGGGTTAATTTGTTTAATAATTTTAGGGGCAAGAAATTGACAGCATGGGTATTAACATTAATGATGGTGTTTACTTTAGTTCAACCAGTTAATGTTTTTGGAGCAGAAAGCAAGGAAATGAATTTACAAATACTGGCAACTAGTGATATGCACGGTAGATTTATGCCTTATGACTACGCTGTTAATGCAGCAGACACATCAGGAAGTATGGCTCAACTTCAGACAATTGTTAAAGAATTAAGAAAAGCAAATCCAAATACTATTTTGGTAGATAATGGTGATACTATTCAAGATAATTCATCATCGTTATTTAACAATGACGAAATACATCCAATGGTACTTGCAATGAATGAAATGAAATATGATACTTGGTCACTTGGAAACCATGAATTTAACTATGGAATACCTACATTACAAAAAATTTCATCTAAATTCACTGGAACAGTTCTTTGTGGTAATGTTTTTGATAAAGATGGCAAGTCTTTAGGCAAGCCTTATAAAATAATAGAAAAAGATGGAGTTAAAATTGCTATTATTGGTATGGTAAGTCCACATATAACAAAATGGGACGGACCTAATTTAGTAGGATATACAGTGAAAAACCCAGTTGAAGAAACTAGAAAAGTTGTTGATGAACTTAAAGGCAAAGTTGATGTTATGATAGTAACTCTACATGCAGGCGAAAATGCAGAGTATGGAAATGGCGATAGTGCTAGAGAAGTAGCTAAAGCTTGCCCAGAATTAACTGCTATTGTAGCTGGACATGCTCACTCAACTATAACTCAAGTTAAAGAAGGAAATGTTATTATTACTGAACCTAATAAAGGAGCAGCTCAATTATCAAAAATTGATGTTAAACTTACTAAAAAAGCTGATGGTAAGTATTCTGTAGTAGATGCTAAATCAGATTTAGTTTATGTAACTCCTAAAGGTGGAAAAGCAGCGGTAGCAGATGCAGATCTTTCATCTAAATTACAACCTTATAGCGATAGAGCTATTGCAGAGGCTAAAATTGTTATTGGAGAACTTAAAGGCGGAGATTTAGTTCCAGCCGATGTGATTAAAGGGATACCAGCAGCGCAAGTGCAAGATACAGCAATGATAGACTTAATTAACAAAGTTCAAATGTTCTATGGTGGGGCTGACGTATCTTCAGCAGCAGCATTTAAAAATGATGCAAATATTAAACAAGGTAAAATAAATAAAGCTGGTACAGCTGATATATATAAATTTGATAATACTTTAATAACTCTTAAGGTAAATGGAGAGCAGTTAAAGAGATATATGGAATGGTCAGCAAGCTATTACAATACTTTTAAACCAGGAGATTTAACAGTTTCCTTTGATCAAAATGTAAGAGGATATAATTATGATATGTTCTCAGGAGTAAAATATGATGTTGATGTATCAAAGGAAAAAGGGAAAAGAATTGTTAATTTAACTAGAACGGATGGAACACAAATAAAAGATACAGATGTCATTAAATTAGCAGTTAATAATTACAGAGCCAGTACAACACTTCTTAATGAAACATCAGGATTATTTAAGGGTGAAGGTGTAGAAACATTATATGACTCATTTAAAACTCTAGGAGACGATGGACGTATAAGAGATTTAATAAGAAAATATATTGTTGAAGAAAAGAAGGGAGTTATAACTCCGGAGGTAGATAATAATTGGAAAATAATCGGAAATAATTGGGATCTACAAGCTAGAGCTAACGCTGTAAAAGCTATTAATGATGGTAAATTATCTTTACCAAAATCTGAAGATGGAAGAACACCAAACGTATCATCTATAAATTATAGTGAACTTGTAAAAGTTACAGGAGAAAAAGAAATTAATGTTCTTACATTTAATGACTTCCATGGTGCTGTTGTACAGTCATCAGCAACAGACAAAAATTCAGGCATAGCTAAATTTGCAGGAGAAATAAATAGAATAAAAAATACAAATCCTAATACTATAGTAGTATCAGGTGGAGACAGCTATCAAGGAAGTGCAATGTCTAACTTAACTTATGGAGAACCAGTAAATGAAATGATGAAATCAGTTGGAGTAGTTGCCTCAGCTGTAGGAAATCATGAATTTGATTGGGGTACTGATAAAATAGCTAAGTGGGCAAAAGAGGGTGGATACAAATTCCTCGCTTCAAATATCTATGATAAAACAACTGGTAAGCCAGTAACATGGGCTGAGCCTTATATGATAGTTGAAAAGGGTGGAGTAAAAATAGGCCTTGTGGGAATTGCAACACCAGAAACAGAATTTAAAACTAAACCAGAAAATGTTAAAAATTTAGAATTTAAGGAGCCCGCTGCTTCAGCTAAAGAATGGGCTAAAGTTGCAAAAGATAAGGGCGCAGATGTAGTTATTGCATTAACTCATCTAGGAGCTTTCCAAGATAAGGGTGGTAAAATTACTGGAGAAGCCACACAGCTTTGTGGAATTCCAAATATAGATGCAGTTATTTCAGCTCATACTCACCAAACTGTAAGTGGAATGGTTAATGGGATTCCTGTAATTCAGGCATATAATGCAGGAAGAACTTTAGGAAGATTAACAATTAAAATGGATGTTAGTGGTAAAATAGTAGGAATAGTACCTTCAGTAGATGATTTATATAAGAGACCAACTACTTTAGTAGAAGATGCTACTGTAAAAGCAATAGCTGATAAATATACTAAAGATTTACAACCTATACTTAGTGAAGTTATAGGAAAAACAGATAAAGAATTGCCTCATGATAGAAATGTGGCTGGAACATCATTACTTGGACAATGGACAACTGATGTTATGAGAAAAGTAGCTGGAACACAAATTGGTATAACCAATGGTGGTGGACTAAGAGTTCCAGTAGCTGCTGGAAACATTACAATGGGAAATATGTATGAAGTTATGCCATTTGATAATACCTTATTTAAAATGGAGCTTAAGGGTTCAGATTTAAAGAGAGTGATTGAAAATGGAATAGGCAATAAAGAGATTGGTTGGGTTCAAGTAGGCGGAGTTAAAGTTTACTATAATGAAAAAGCTGAGTTTGGTAATAGAATTACAGCTATGGTCTTAGAAAATGGAACTCCAGTTGAAATGGACAAAACTTATACAGTTGTAACTAATGATTTTATGGCTACAGGCGGAGATAAATTTGACTTTACAGGTGCAACAAATAAACTAGATACAATGATTCCAATAAGAGAGGCGTTAGTAACTGAATTAAAACAAGTTAAGGCTATATCAGTTAAAAACAATAATAATCTTGTTTCAGGTACTGCACCAGCAGTAACAAAACCGGTAGTAACAAAACCAGTAGTAACAAAACCAGTAGTAACAAAACCAGTAGTAACAAAACCAGTAGTAACAAAACCGGTAGTAACAAAACCAGTAGTAACACTACCAGTATTACCTGTTAAGGTAAAATATGTTATGACTACAGCTAAAAATGGATTGAATTTCAGAGTAGCAGGTTCATCATCTTCAAAGAAACTTGGAGTAGTTAAATATGGCACAGTAGTTCAGGTTACTTCAGAAACTGCTAGTTGGTATAAAATTACTTACAATGGCAAAGTAGGTTATATTTACAAAGCTTACACAAAAGCAACATCGGCTAAGCTGGTAACTGCGGCTTAAAAAAGAATCTTACAATAAAATACCGTGTAGACAGTATAGTAATATATTGTCTATACGGTATTTTAATACTATCTTTAGCAGTGGATGAAGAAGAAACAGCACAATTGTAGAAATACTTTAGTATTTGAATTAAAAAAGACTTTATCTGTTAAAGATAAGGTCTTTTTTGGTGGCATTTTAAATAGAACATACTAGCATACTCACTAGTTTCTTTAAAAAAGATGCCTTACATAAAAATATAAATTAAGCATAAGAAATACAACTTAAGAAATATATTCTTTTGTTTTAAAATAATGCATTCAAAATAACAATAAACTTTGCTATAATAGATATATTAGACATCTAAAAAAATAAAAGTTAAAGATGCCCTACATTGTAAGTAACAATTAGCAGTTGATATCTAACCTGTAGGAATATTAGGAGGTATAAATTTGAGTAAAGAGGAAATATTATATAAAATTTTAATGATACCAGCAATTTTATTAGCATTTACTTTTCATGAGTATGCGCACGCTATCACAGCAGATAGGTTAGGAGATAAAACTCCAAGATTCCAAGGAAGAATTACACTGAATCCAATTGCGCATATAGACCCAATGGGATTTATTTTGATTTTACTAGTAGGATTTGGATGGGCAAAACCCGTTGAGACAAATCCCAGTGCCTATAAAAATTATTATAGGGATGACTTGAAAGTTTCTGTGGCGGGCCCAATTGCTAATTTGATTCTAGGTATTGTATTTGCAATTTTCACTGTATTATTTGCAAAGTTTTCACCAATTCATGGTGAACTAGGTAAAATAATTTATACTATACTAGCAATTACAGGGTCCTTGAATTGTGTTTTGTTTTTTCTTAATTTAGTACCAATACCAGGTTTTGATGGATTTCATATAGTTAGGGATTTATTTCCTAAGTTTTTTTATGATTTATCAGATTCAATTACTAGGTATCAATTCCCAATATTTATTTTATTAATGTTGCCACTATTTGGTGGGCAATCAGTTTTTTATTATCTTGTGCATGTACCAGGATCATCGTTATTTAATTTTTTCACAAATATTGTATGGATGATTTAACTACATTTCTTCTTCGAAGAGGATGATTTAATGATATTCAGAAGGTGATGATTTAAATGGAAAGATGGATTATTCTTTATGAATTTTCTATTTTGATTTATTGTATAAGCAATTACGTACAAAGTGGAATGGAAAATTCCACTTTTGCTATATTCATGATTTTATCCTATATATGCCTTAAGACTTGTTATTATATATTTAGTAAAGCTAAACTCAAGAGTATTATATTGATAGTGACTTTAATACTAATATTGTTCCAATATGCTTATGTTTATAAATTAATAATATTACTCTTACCTATTAATATTTATATGTTAATAGGTAAGAGTAACCAGCATAAGTGGACAAATGCATTAGCTATTATCATTAGTGTACATTTTATAAAACATGATATTTTACAAGAATATATATTAGTGGCCACATTAGGTTATTTAGTATATATGTTAGTGAATAGTAGCTTTAATAAAATTCAAAGGCTTACAGAAGAAAATGAAAGCTTAAATAATAAGAATACTATACTATTTGATAGACTAAATAAAGATGTGCAGTTCCAAAAACAATTTAAATATATGTCGAAGCTTGAAGAAAGAAATAAAATAGCCCAGGAAATACATGATAAAATTGGACATACGTTGTCCGGAGGTATTATGCAACTAGAAGCAGCTAAGCTTTTGCTTGACATTGATATACCTAAATCAAAAACAATGATTCAAAGCACCATTAATGTACTACGTGAAGGCCTGGACAATATAAGAATTACTTTAAAAAACATTAAACCACCCTCAGAACAATTAGGCATAAACAAACTTAAACTATTAATCGAGGAATTTAGTTTTAATAGTGGTATAATGTCTAATTTTCTTTATAATGGAAACATAAAAAAAATAACTACAAGGCAGTGGAGACTAATATACGACAATATTAATGAAGCTTTAACTAACACAATAAAATACTCCAAAGCTTCCAAGGTTAATGTAAATATTGAAATTCACAATAAAATCATAAAATTAGAAGTTAAGGACGATGGAATAGGCTGCAGTAATGTTATTAAGGGCCTAGGTATTATTGGCATGGAAGAACGGATAGGAAATGAAGGCGGACAGGTTATTGTCGACGGAGCCCAAGGTTTTTCAGTTATCTCAATTATTCCATTAGACCAAGTGAAAAAAGTGGGGGACAGTTAACAACTAATGCACATTTAGAAGAGTGAAAAAGTGGGGGACAGTTAACAACTAATGCACATTTATTAATTAGGAAGAAGGAATAAAAAATAAATAAGGGGTTAGGAGTATGGCAATTAAGGTTTTGATAGCTGATGATGATATACTTATAAGAGAAGGCTTGAAAATTATACTTGGTTTGGATAGCGAATTTGAAGTGGTTGGTTGCGCCTCAAATGGATTGGAAGCCTTAGAAATGTGTATTGCACAAACCGTAGATGTAGCATTATTAGATGTTAGAATGCCAGTTATGAATGGAGTACAAGCAGTAAGTGAAATAACTATAAAGACTACAACTAAAACCTTGATTTTAACTACATTTGATGAGGATGAGTATATATTCGAGGCTTTAAAAAATGGAGCAAGAGGGTATCTTTTGAAAAATAATTCCCCGGATAAAATAAAAGATGCTATTAAGACTGTTTTTGGTGGGAATATTGTTATGCAAGATGTTGTACTAGATAAATTTACACAAGGATTCAAAATGACAAGGCTTGATAAAGCTCCAAAGGAAGATGTTTTTACCGAAAGAGAAATAGATATAATAAAAGCCATTGCAGAAGGTCTTTCTAATAAAGAAATCTCTGGTAAACTCTATATATCAGAGGGGACAGTTAAGAACTATATCACTTCTATTTTGAATAAAACTGCTTTGAAACATAGAACTCAAATTGCAATATATTATTTAAAAGGCGAAATATAGGATAAGGCACATGAGAATAAATGGACTAGCAGCTTAGTCTATTTATTCTCATGTGTCTTATGTGACTTTAGTCATATAGAAAAGGTGACTTTCAATACTTATTAGAAAGTCATTTTTTTTATATAATAGAAATATAAGGTACATGAAAACAGATTAGCCTATTGACTTGTTACTTAAATGTACTTAAATAATAAAAATTATAAAGAGGTGTTATATATGAAGATAGTTAAAATTGATGGAGTAACAAAAAAATTCAAAGATGTGATAGCAGTAGATAATGTAAGCTTGACTATAGAAGAAGGCGAAATTTATGGGTTACTGGGTCCTAATGGAGCAGGGAAGAGTACTATTATAAATATATTATGTGGATTACTTACAATGGATAAGGGTACAATTGAAATTTTAGGAAAAGACATTGAAACTAGAAGTACCTATATTAAGCAAAATATTGGTGTGGTGCCTCAAGAAATTGCTATTTATGAAGATTTAACAACCTATGAAAATGTTAAGTTTTTTGCTAGTCTTTATGGGTTAAAAGGGTCTGAACTTAAAGAGAAAGTAGAGGAAGCACTAGAGTTTGTTGGACTTTTAGACAAGAAAAAACAGTACCCAAAAAGTTTTTCCGGTGGAATGAAAAGAAGATTAAATATTGCATGCTCTATACCTCATAGACCAAAGTTAATTATAATGGATGAACCAACAGTAGGAATTGATCCTCAATCAAGAAATCATATATTACAATCTGTAAAAAAATTAAATTCATTAGGATGCACTATAATTTACACTACTCACTATATGGAAGAGGTAGAAGCTATATGTGGGAATATAGCTATAATGGACCATGGAAAAGTAATTGCACAAGGAACTGTGGAGGAGTTAAAGTCTATAGTTACAGATGTAAATTACGTTGAGATTACTGTAGAAGATGTAGAAGTGTTGAATATAGAGGAACTTAAGGCAATAGCGGGAGTTGTGAAAATAGAAGTCCAGGATGAGAAAATTAAAATAGAAAGCAAAAAAGATGTTACTAATTTAGATAAGATAATAATATATTTTACTTCCAATAATATTTCTATTAAGAATATAGAAAGTAAAAATCCGGATTTAGAGTCAGTATTCCTTACTTTAACAGGAAGGAAACTTAGGGATTAGGCAGGCAATTTTCATAACAGTTATGTGAATATAAGGAATACTGGGGGCATAACTTGCTTATAACAGTTATGTACTTATAAGGCATAAAAGGGGGAAATAATGAGAATTTTTAATATAGTAGTGAAGGAAATAAAGCATAATATAAGAAATAAGCAAATAATGATTATAATGATAGCACTTCCTATAGTTCTTATGTGGATTTTAGGAACAGCGTTCTCTGGTGGAATGGATGGAAATTCATCAATGTTTGATAATACAAAGGTAGCTTATTCTATTGAGGGTCAAGGCCAAAGGGTGCAGGCTTTTGAAGAGTTTATAAAAGAAGTAGAAAAACTTGGGATAAAGGCTACAAGGATACAAGGATATGATAGTGGAATCAATAGTGTTAAACAAACAGAGTATGCTTGCTATATTGATTTTAATGAAAAGGAAAATAAAATAAAGCTTTTTAAAAATGAAAGATATAATTCTGAAGCCGCATTTGTAGAAGTAGTTTTTCAAGCATTTGTACAAAAATATAATGTTGTAGCTGAAATAGCAAAGGTTAATCCAGCTTCCGTAAAAGAAGTTTTAAAAGAAGATTCTAAAAAGTACGTAGAAGTAAAATCCATTGATAGAAAAAAACAGCCAAGAGCAATTGACTATTATGGGATAACCATGACAACATTAATTATAATGTATGGATGTTTTTCAGGGGGCTTTGCCATTTATGGAGAAAAAACAAGGAAAACAGGGAATAGAATATTAACTTCTCCTATAAAAAAGTATGAATATTTTATAGGAAAGAATATTGGAGCTTTTGTAAGTTTAATATTTCAATTATTAATAGTGATAATTTTCAGTAGAAATGTTTTAAATGTAGACTGGGGAAATAGTCCAGGAGTAGTATTTTTAATAATGGCATCGGAAGCTTTTATGGCAACATCCCTTGGAATAGGCGCTGCTTTTATTTTCAAAACGGAAGCTACGATGTCAGGAGTATTAAATATTCTAATACCACTCATGGTTTTTCTTGGTGGAGGATATGTTCCATTAGAGCAGTTCAATAGTGAACTTCTATTTAAGATAGCTGTGCTTTCTCCAGTGAAATGGGCAAATGACACTATTTTCAAAGTAATATATGGTGGGAATTTTAGTGATGTATTTACTGCTATTGCTATTAATTTAATAGCAGCTACAGTATTTTTAACTATAGCTACTTTGATATTTAGAAAGGAGAGAGCATAATATGAGAAATATTTTTTTAATAGCACAAAATATGTTTAAGCTTATATTCAAGAAAAGATCTAATGTAATAGTATATATAATATTACCTATAGCACTAGTTACGATTTTTATGAGTTTGCAAGGTCCTTCTTCTGGGTCTAAAGTATCAATGGGAGTTATTAATAAAGACAAAACAGAAATAGCTTCGGATATGCTTAAATATTTAGAGTCTACTAAGAAATTTAAAATTGTACCAATAAACCAAGAGAATTTAGAGGATAGTGTAGTCAGTGGAGATGTGCAATTTGCATTAATAATTCCTGAAAATATGAAACAAAAAATATTAAGCAAAAACACCGACAATATCCAAATAATATCTATAAAAGGTGAAGATGCCACTGTATGGATAAAAAATTATATAGACATGTATATGAAAAATTTAATGAGTATATCAAAAGCTTCAAATGGAGAAGAAGTAACTTTTAATAAAATATATAAAGGCTATTCAAATGGAGAATTAAAATTTCAAAGTGAATTTGTAACAGATAATACAAAGGGAACAAATGCAACTCAAAATACAATGGGATTATTCATTATGGTAATGCTAATTGCCTCAGGTACAACTTCTACATTGATTTTAAAAGAAAAAAGAGATGGCACCTACCAGAGGATATGTGCTTCACCTGTAAGTTCAAAACAGTATATACTTGGCAACGTAATAGTAAACCTGTTTATTGTGTTTATTCAAATTACTATAGTTCTGTTTTTAACTACTAAAGTTTTAAACTATAACACTCATATACCAGCTATGCAGTTGTTAATTATACTAATGAGCTTTGGCATAGTAGCTGTAGCAATGGGGCTTTTAATAGTAGTATGCTCTAATTCTACTGGATCGGCAAGTAGCCTCTCCACCTTAATTGTTACTCCTACTTGTATGCTAGGAGGTTGTTTTTGGCCAGTTTCTGTAATGCCACCATTTATGCAAAGACTATCAGATTTTATTCCACAAAGTTGGGCACTAGGAGCTATAAGAAGGATTCAAACAGGAGCGCAGTTTAAAGATATATTAGGCAATATAGGAGTATTATTAGCTTTCGCAGTTACATTTTTTTTAATCTCAGTTTATAAAATGAAAAAGGATAGAAATGTGGAAAGGTTCATTTAGCTGGGGACAGTTAACAACTAATTGATGTTTAAGGAGCGGAAAGGTTGGGGACGGTTAACAACTAATTGATGTTTAAGGAACGGAAAGGTTGGGGACGGTTAACAACTAATTGATGTTTAAGGAACGGAAAGGTTGGGGACAGTTAACAATTAATTGACATTTAGGGGTGGAAACAGGCAATAACTAATGTAACTTTAGAAGTATAAAGTTTGTTTAGCGCAATTCCTGTGATATAATAATAAAGTGAATTTGAGAAAAAAATTATGTAGTAATTTTTTAATATTATAAATAAAAGGAGAAAATATATGCGCCTAAGAAAAAAACATTGGGCTAGGCCAGAGCTGGAGTCTAGTCATATTGTAGTAACAGACCATTATGCTCATAAAGGAAAATGGAATGACCAATTTAAAAATACTAATGAAATACATCTAGAACTCGGCTGCGGCATGGGTGGATTTATATCAGAAAGATCTAAGCAAAATCCTAACATTAACTTTGTAGGTATAGATTTAAAGGATGAGGTGCTAGTATTTGCCCTTAGAAAAGTAATGAGCGTAAGAGAAGTTAAGGAGGCAGAAAATATAAATGTAAGACTTATGCCTTTAAATATTATGCTTATTGATGATGTATTTTCAAAAGATGAGATAAGTAGAATTTATATAAATTTCTGTAATCCTTGGCCAAAAGAAAGACATAATAAAAGAAGATTAACACACACTAAGTTCTTGACGAATTATAAGAAATTCTTAAAAATAGGATCTGAAGTTTGGTTTAAAACAGATAACACAGAGTTATTTGAAGACTCAGTAGAGTATTTCAAAGAATGCGGATTTGAAATATTATTTTCAACCTATGACTTGCACAATAGTGATTTTAAAGACAATGTAGTTACAGAATACGAAGCTAAATTTGCAAGCCTTGGTATGAAGGCTATGTTTTTGAGAGCTAGACTAATTGTAGACAATAAATAAAATTTTGAAAATGTAAATATAGTTATAGTTATGAACAGAATTATCCACACTAGAACCATAAAATTTGGTTTTAGTGTGGATAATTTTTATTTTAGGGATACTTAGGAATAACTATGTCTAATCTGCATAGTTACAGCAAAATTTCAATGAATTTATTTGTGAAAAGTGAGTGGGATTAATTGATTTTAAATTTATTTATTTCAGTCCCTAACTCCTCCGCCAATATTTGGAGCTCACTTGAATGTTTTGTAAACTCTTCCATAGTAGCTGTTATTTCTTCTGTAGAAGCTGTAACTTCTTCTGAAGAAGCGGCTGTTTGTTCCGATATAGCTGAAATATTCTCAATCTCTAATACTGTAGATTGTTTTTTCTCATTTATATCAATAATAGATATTTTTACTTCATCAACTTTAGTAATCATTATTTCAATTGATTTTAGAATTTCACTAAATATCTCTTGAGTTTGAACTACGGCTAAGTCTTGCTCGTTTACTACAGTTTCAGTGGATTTGATAGCATTTACCGCTATGTCTGACTTTTTCTGTATGCTTGCTATAATTGCCTTTATTTCTTCAGTTGAAGTTTTTGACTGGTCAGCAAGTTTTCTTATCTCGTCTGCAACTACAGCAAATCCTCTGCCAGCTTCACCTGCACGTGCAGATTCAATACTTGCGTTTAATGATAAAAGATTAGTTTGCTCTGTTATATTGGCTATTGTTTCAGAGATGGCATTTATTTGCTTAGTGCTTTCATTCATATCTTGCACTATATTGTTAACTTCTGTAGTAGCTATTTTAGTTTTATTTGATTTCTCAATTAAGGTATTTACCATGACTAGGCCTTTTGATCCTAAATCTTTAGTATTACTTGAAATTTTGTCCATTTCATTAGAGTTAATACTAATTTTATCTATTCTGTTTGATAAGTCCTCCATTTGAGAAGCACCGTTTTGAGCATTTTGAGCTTGCTGCGTTGCGCCTACAGAAACTTCTTCTATTGCGCTTGCTACTTCACTTATAGAAGAGGTTACCTCCTCTGACATACTGGCAAGATTTGTTGATGTGTCTAGTACCGTCTTAGAGGATTTTGTAACACTATGCATAAGATCTGATATATTTTTTATCATTAAATTAAAGGATATGGCTAAATCTTTAAATTCATCTTTTGTTGAAGCACTAATTGATACAGTTAAGTCTCCATTTGATGCCTTCGCAAATACTTCTTTTAACTTTAGGATATTATGAGATATCCCCTTGCTTAATAATAATGACATAAATACTGAAATTAATCCCATTACTAATATTATTAAAAAAGTTGTTTGTAAAATAGACTTTGTATCACTGGATAGTTCGCTTTCGGCTAACGTAGCTACTAATTTCCAACCTGTTAATTCATTTGTTTGATATACTCCAAATTTTTTCGTACCATTATCTTCATAATTAACAAAACCACTATTATCTGATTTTGCTTTATCCCAAAAAGACAATATAGAGGCTGCTTTTGTGCTAATAAGCTCTTTCTGTGGGTGAGCTAAAACGTTGCCTGATACCTCCGAAATAAACACATAGCCTGTACTACCTATCTTCTTTGTAGATATTCGCTGTGCAAGTGTAGTTAATGGTAAATCCATTCCAATAACGCCAACTACTTGTCCACTTTTTTCTACAGTTTGTGCAAGTGTAACAACATTTTTTTTAGTTACCTTATCTTTATACGCAGGAGTTATTATAACTTGACCCTTATGTTCTAAAGCTTGTTTATACCAAGTTGTTGTGGTTGCATCATAGCTTGGGTCTGGTGGTTCTATAGGATATGTTAAAAACTTACCAGAGGTAGTGCCATAATATATATCAAATATATCTTTGTCACTTTCTTTTACGCTTTTCAATATATCAGGTACATATTTAGAGTTATTACCTGTATCCACATTTACGAAATTATAATTAGTTGATGTCATTGAAATTGTTTTGGAAAATCCTTTAAAGTAATCATCCAATCCATGATTTATTTCCGTAAGTGTTTGTGTACTTGTAAGTGTTAATTTCTTACTAAGGATTGCCTTTGACTGAGTGTAAGAGCCAAAACCTGTTATTAATAATGGAATTACACAAATTCCTACTAAGCTAATAATTAATTTAGTACGAATACTGTTCATTTTAAAATTTTTTAAATTCATATAATCGCCCCTTTTAAATTTAACCAACATATAACATAATAAATTATTTCTCGACTTAAATCAATAGAATTCAAAACAGTTATAACAATATAAAGATAATTTAAAAATCAATAAGTACAATAGCATAAGTAGCATAGTAACCAGTTTAAGATAATATAATAGTTCAGAACGTATAAATATTAATAGCAAGGAGTTGGGCACTTGAACCAGGAAAATAAAAAACTATATGATAGTGAGATTAACCTAATAAAAATTTTAATTATCATCATAGTCTTACTATTGGGAATATATTTTACACAGAGTACCGGGGTTATTAAATTTGATTTCAGAGTTATAAATGATTTTTCTACAATTTTTCTTAGTATAATTTTTGAAGGTATACCCTTTATTCTAATTGGGGCATTAGCTTCTTCTATAATTCAGATATTCGTATCAGAGGAAGCAATTGCCAAAATAATACCTAAAAATAAGTTTGTAGGGGTTTTAATTGCTTCCTTAGTTGGACTTGTTTTTCCAGTATGTGAATGTGCTATTGTGCCTATAACTAGGCGACTTATAAAAAAAGGTGTTCCGTTAAGTATTGCGGTTACATTTATGCTATCGGTGCCAATAATGAATCCCGTGGTTTTATTGTCAACACATTATGCGTTCATGGGAATGTCATATATGGTAATAGCAAGAGCTATGTTTGGCATGATTGGTTCTATTGCAATAGGTGTTCTTATAGGGATGCTGCATAAAGATAGTCCGTTTAAGAGGCAAGTAGTTAAAAAGCCTAGAGTCACTGCACATAAAGAAAGTTGTGGTAATGGACATCATAATGTACAAAGCAATAAAAATATCAATGTTATTAAACATAATCATAGTCACATAGATGAAAATAATGGTAGCTGTTCTTGTGGACACAGTCATAATCATAGCAATCATAGCAATAAGTTTATAAGGAATATAGAGGAAATAATATCACATACTAGTGCAGAGTTATATGATATAGGTAGATTTTTTATAATGGGAGTATTCCTATCAACTTGTATGCAAGTTTTCATACCTAAGGAATTTATTTTATCTATAGGTGGGGGTGTTTTATCTTCCATAATAGTGATGATGATGCTGGCCTTTGTATTATCAGTTTGTTCAGAAACAGATGCATTTATAGCTAGAAGTTTTTTAGGGCAGTTTACCAACGGTTCTATTTTAGGATTTTTAATCTTAGGTCCTATGATAGACATAAAAAATACAATTATGCTTTGTGGAAGTTTTAAATTAAGTTTTGTAGCTAAACTGGTTTTTCTTATAATTACTATTTGCTTTATTTTAGCTGTAATAGCGAACATATTTCCACTTGCGGCGTTAAGTAATGCTTTTGGTTTATGAGTTTAAAAATTAATTATTCCTATCTATTTACAGAGAGCTATTAGGAGGAGATGTTTGAAAAAGAAATTAAATTTAAATGAATTAATATGGTTTCTTATACTCATTGGGTTTACTTGTTATTTTTACAGGATTATTAGCACAAATAAATTGACTTTATTTGTACATCCCAAAATGGTTAAATACGTAAAGTTTGCATTATATTTTTTTATTGTTTTGGTTATTTTTCAAGGAAAGAATATTTATACATTAAAAAAAGCTAAAACATTAAAGCTTGGATATATTATGTTCTTAATCCCACTTACTCTAGGATTTCTATTAAAACCGGTGGGGGTGAGTGTTGATGGCGCTATAAATAAGGGGTTTTCATTAACTTCACAATTGAAAATTAATGCCCTAAAGCATAAACATACTGTTTTAGAGGATGGAACAGAGGTATGTGATCATAACGAAGAAAATACTCATTTTGTTGAAAATGCTAATGTCTCATTAAAAAAGTCTTTAGAAAGTAGATCACTGTTAAAAGAAAACCATATAAATATGACCAGTGGAAATTTTATAAATACTTATGAAGATATATATGGAAATCCCCACAAGTATGTTGGTAGAACCATTAATATGAAGGGGTTCATATATAATCAAAAAGGACTTAATAAAGCTGAATTTATATTATCTAGAATTGTTGTAAGTTGTTGTGCGGCAGATGCTCAATTAGTTGGTATTTTGTGTGATTATTCTAAGGGAGAAATACTCGCTGAAGGCACTTGGGTAAATATAGAGGGTACACTAGGGGAACGAGAATATAAGGATGTTAAAAGTGGAGAAATTATTGTAATACCAATAATTAAAGTAAATAAAACAGAAAAAACAGATAAACAGAATAATGAGTATTTATATAATTAAATAGGAAACGCATATGAAATTCTTAATTATTGACATAATTAATGTAATACTATAAAATTAATTATATAGAAATACATTGAATCTTGGAATTGTTAAATTTAATTTTATGTAAATATTTTAGTAGAAAAATGAATAGATATTTTTAGGTGCCTTTTATTAATTAATAAGGTGAAAAGGGAATGTGGTGTAATTCCACAGCAGCCCCCGCTACTGTAATTGAAGACGAACCTTTTATAACCACCTGCAAGGGGAAGGGAAAGGGGAGAGTGACTCAAGAGTCAGGAGACCTGCCTAAAACAGTAATATTAAACTTTCGGCGGGAAAGAACTTGTAGAGATTAAGTTAGTGCGATGAAATTTTGCACATAACAGCAGGTGCGAGAGCTTGCTGTTTTTTATTTTGCACAAAAAAGCATAAAAGGAGGAATAATAATGGCTAAAATAATGGTTCAAGGAACTGCTTCATCTGTAGGGAAAAGCATATTAGTAACAGCACTTTGTAGAATTTTTAAACAAGATGGGTTTTCTGTATGTCCCTTTAAGTCACAGAATATGTCATTGAATTCATATATTACATTGGATGGAAAAGAAATGGGACGTGCGCAGGTGCTTCAAGCCTATGCAGCGGGTCTTGAGCCAGAGGTATTTATGAATCCAATTTTATTAAAACCTTCCTCAGATCAAAAGTGCCAAGTTATAGTTAATGGAAAGGTTTTTGGAAATAGTACAGCTATGGAATATCATAATATGAAAGTGGAATTTAAGGATATGTTAAAGGTGCAGTTTGAGGAATTAGAGAAAAAATTTGATATTATAGTAATGGAAGGAGCAGGAAGCCCTGCAGAAATTAATTTAAGAGATAGAGACATAGTAAATATGGGAATGGCAGAACTTATAGATGCCCCTGTAATCCTGGCAGGAGATATAGATAAGGGTGGGGTATTTGCGTCCCTTGCAGGAACGCTACTTTTATTAAATGATGAAGAGAAAAAAAGAGTTAAAGCCACTATTATAAACAAATTTAGAGGGGATATAGAAATTTTAAAGCCAGGACTTACAATGCTTGAGGATATTATACATATTCCTTGCGCAGGAGTAGTTCCATACTTTAGATTAGATTTAGAAGATGAAGATGGCACAGTAGAATTTAACAAAAAAATCACGGCACCTATTGATATTGCTGTAATATGGCTTCCACATATATCTAATTTTACAGATGTAGATGCATTAAAGGTTGAAGAAGATGTATCAGTTAGATTTGTTACAACTAAAGAAGAATTAGGAAATCCAGACTTACTTATTATACCCGGAACTAAAAACACAATTGAGGATTTAATGAGCTTAAAAGCCACCGGACTTGCGGATGCCATTGTGAAATATAGCATAGAAGGTAACATATTAGGCATTTGTGGAGGGTATCAAATGCTAGGAAATAGCTTAAATGATCCTCAAGGTGTAGAAACAAATTTAGAAAAAATAGAAGGTATGAAGCTTTTAGACATAGATACAGTGTTCCAAGATGAAAAAATAACTACAAGAGTAAAGGCTCGCAGCATCTATACGAGTATTGATGGTATTGATGTCTATGGTTATGAAATACATATGGGAATTTGTAAATACGGTTATAAGGCAAAACCACTTTTTGAAATATATGAAAAGAATGGTGAATCCGATTACTTAGAAGGTGAAGAATCTTTATTGGACGGAGCAATTAATGAAGGTAGAAATATCATGGGTACATATATTCATGGGATTTTAGATGGAGTAGAATTTAGAGAATATATACTAAATACACTAAGAATAAAAAAAGCTATGGAGCCTAAGAAATCTAAGCCCTACGAAAGTCTAAGGGAAAAAGAAATAGACAAGCTAGCGGATATAGTGAGAGATAGTATAGACATGGATTCAATCTACAAAATCATGGGAATAAAAAAGTTGGGGACAGTTAACAACTAATTAAACTAAACTAAAAAGTTGGGGACAGTTAACAAGTAATTGAACTAAGCTAAAAAAGTTGGGGACAGTTAACAACTTTATCAAAAATTAAAACATTATAAGATAGCGAGGAATTAACATGGAAATTCTATTTGCGATGAATGTATTAGATCTAATATTGGCAGTTGTCCTAGACTTATTAATTGGAGATCCATATTGGTTTCCACATCCGGTGATTTATATAGGAAAACTTATATCTGCGTTAGATAAGATGGGAAGAAAGCTATGTAAAACCAATAAGCAAATTAAATCCTTTGGAGGAATTATTGTAGTTTTAGTAGCATCCGCTAGTTTTTTAGTGCCTTTTATAATTTTAAAGATTTCTAGTGAGATTTTTTGGTTATACCATATCCTCAATATAATATTGCTTTGGACAACCATAGCTACTAGATGCCTACATAAAGAAGGCAAAAAAGTATATGACTCCTTAGTTAAAAATGATATTGATGATGCAAGGGTTAAAATATCTTACCTTGTAGGCCGGGATACAAAAAATCTTAGTGAATATGAAATAGTAAGGGCAGATGTGGAGACCATTGCAGAAAATACAGCAGATGGTGTTATAGCACCTATCCTATACGCAATATTGGGGGGAGCACCCTTAGCTATGATGTATAAGGGCATAAACACTATGGATTCAATGCTTGGATATATGAATGAAAAATATAAATATATTGGATTCTTTCCAGCGAAAACAGATGACCTGTTTAATTTTATACCTGCAAGAGTAACTGGATTTTTAATTTGTTTAGCAGCACCGCTGGTTGGCGGGAATATTGCTAGTAGTATGAAAGTAATGATAAGAGATAGAAAAAATCATAAAAGCCCTAACTGTGCTTATCCAGAAGGTGCAGCAGCAGGTGCTATGAGAGTTCAACTAGGTGGTACAAATGTATATTTTGGAGAAATAATGTACAAACCCACCATAGGAAATAAAATAAAAGAGTTAGGTAAGGAACATATAATCGATACAATAAAGCTAATGTATGGGGCAATGTTTTGTTTAGTAATATTATACTTAATAGGAATGTTCTTTTGGTGAGTATTTAACAACAACTTGTGGATAAAATTACAATTTATTTATTTAACGGTGGATAAGTAATTAAAAGTGAATTAGTTGTTAACCGTCCCCGTGTTTTTTCACATGTTTTTTTAAAGTGAATTAGTTGTTAACTGTCCCCGTACTTTTTTCCCAAACTTTAATTAGTTGTTAACTGTCCCCGTACTTTTCTTAACCGTCCCCCTGCTTTTTTCGTTGTTATTCATTTAAATTAAAAGCCCCCTTATTACTTCAAAATGAAAATTATCTTGAAATAATAAGGGGGCCTATATTTATATTTTTATTTCTATTTTGAAGTCAAATACCCTTCAGCCATTAAAAGTTCAGCTGTAAGCACAGCACCACCGGCTGCACCACGTAGAGTATTATGAGATAGGCAAACAAATTTATAGTCAAATAAACTATCTTCTCGTAGTCTACCAATTGCTATGCCCATGCCTTTTTCAATATTTCTATCTAGGTTAGTTTGTGGTCTATCATTTTCCTCAAAGTAGGTTAGAAATTGCTTAGGGGCATTTGGGAGGTTTAAAAGTTGCGGTTTTCCCTGGAAACTTGCCCAATGCTGTAAAATAGTTTCTTTAGATGGTTTATCTTCAAAGGAAACAAACACTGCAGCCAAGTGACCATCTGATACAGGAACACGTATGCATTGAGTTGAAATAATAGGATCCACGGCATTAACTATACTATCATTTTCTATATGGCCCCAAATTTTTAGAGGCTCCTGCTCACTCTTTTCTTCTTCTCCACCTATATAGGGTATTACATTATCACTAATTTCTGGCCAGTCTGAAAATATTTTTCCAGAGCCGGATATAGCTTGATAGGTACAAACTAATATTTTTTTAGGTTTATATTGCATAAGTGCACTTATAGCAGGAACATAACTTTGAATTGAACAATTAGGTTTAGCAACAATAAAACCTTTTTTAGTGCCTAATCGATTGCGTTGAGCCTTAATTAATTCAAAATGGTCAGCATTTATTTCTGGAATAACCATTGGAACATCCTCTGTATGTCGATGCGCAGAGTTATTTGAAATTACAGGAGTTTCAGCTTTTGCATACTTTTCTTCAATTTCTCTAATTTCATTTGCTGGCATATTAACAGCGCAGAATACAAAATCTACCTCACTGCTTATTAAATCTACCTCATCTATATTTTTTATTACTATATTTTTAACACACTCTGGCATAGGTAAATCTAATTTCCATCTATTATTTACTGCTTCAAAATAAGTTTTACCCACAGAGTTTTCACTAGCAGCAATAACAGCTATTTCAAAATAAGGGTGATCTGCTAGCAGTGTAACAAGACGTTGACCAACAAATCCAGTTCCACCTAATAAACCAACTTTTAATTTTTTATCCATTGTATTGATACCTCCATATTTTAATGATATACATTTGTTTCAAAATATAAATGCTATATTTATATATATTCATATCTAAGTCATAAAGTTAATAGTAATAGTAATAGTAATAGTAATAAATATAAAATTATATAAAGCTTACTATTATTAATGATTATAATGTTAAAAAGTATATACTTCAAGTAAATAATTATATAGAATAGATATGTACATAAATTTATGCTTGACAATGGTGCCATAAGATATATAATTTTTTTAGAAGATGTCTAAGAGAAATGGGGAATAAAGTTGGCTAAAAATGATAAAAATAAGATAAAGTTATATGGGTTTAACAATTTAACAAAATCATTAAGTTTTAATATTTATGATATTTGCTATACAAGAACGGAAGAAGACCGCAAGAAGTATATAGAGTATATTGATGAACAATATAATGCCGAGAGGTTAACAAAAATCCTCACTGATGTTACTGAAATAATAGGCGCTAGCGTATTAAACATTGCGAAGCAAGACTATGACCCTCAAGGAGCAAGTGTAACATTACTTATTTCAGAGGAAGAAATTCCACTATATATGGTAGATCCGTCTTGTAATAGAGGGGTTTTAACTCCGATTCGTGAGAATATTGTGGCTCATTTAGATAAAAGCCATGTAACAGTACATACTTATCCTGAAAGCCATCCTCAAAATAATATAAGCACCTTTAGAGTGGACATAGATGTAGCCACTTGTGGAACTATTTCCCCATTAAAAGCTCTAAACTATTTAATAGGTAGCTTTGATTCTGATATTATTACTATTGATTACAGGGTTCGTGGCTTTACTAGAGATATGGATGGTAAAAAACATTTTATAGATCATGAAATTAATTCTATACAAAATTATATTGCCAGTGAGACTATAAATAGATACAATTTAATTGATATGAATATATATCAATCTAATATATTTCATACAAAAATGATATTAAATGATTTTGAACTTGATAATTATTTATTCGAGATTAAAGAAGAAGATCTAAACCAAGATGAAAAATGTGATATTATAAAGAAATTAAAAAAAGAAATGGTGGAAATATTTTATGGTATGGATATTTCTAATGGTTGATTTTTTTAGAATTCACTAAAATGGCTTAATTAAAGACTTCAAAAGGGTATTAATACTCCCACTGAAGTCTTATTTTTTTGCTTTAACCACATTTCAGAACCGCAGGGAATGAATTTCATAGATGGTGTCTTTGTAGGGATATTTTGTGGATAGCAGAGCCCCTAATTATAGAAACTGAGGAATTTAATCAGAAAGGTCATAAAACTCTTTGTTATATTTTAAATATAAGAAAATATTAAGGAAAATAAAGGAGAAACATAAACAAAATAGAAGGAATAATGATATAATGAAAGCAAAAAACAAAAAAGGTAGGAGTCGTGCATGCGTTGGTTAGAAATCACAAAGGGTAATTCTTTAACAGGTAGTATCACTATACCAGGATCAAAAAACAGCTCATTGCCACTACTGGCTGCGTGCTGTTTATGTAATGAAGAGGTTGTATTAAAAAATATACCTAATATTTCTGATGTTAGCTTAGTATGTGATATTGCTAAGGATATTGGGATGAAGATAATAATTAAAAAAGATAGGTTAATACTAGATCCATCTAATATTAATAATTCACTTATAGACCATAATAAATCTGCTCACTTTAGAGCCTCTTATTATTTTGCCGGAGCATTGCTTGCAAAATATAAAAGGGTTTCTATAGGATATCCAGGAGGCGATGATTTTGGGTCAAGACCTATTGATCAACATATCAAAGGACTTGAAGCATTAGGAGCAAAGTTTGATTTCTATGAAGATTATTATGTGGTCCAGGCAAACAAACTTATTGGAGCAGATATATATTTAGATGTAATATCAAGTGGTGCTACCATAAATATAATGCTTGCAGCTGTACTTGCGCAGGGCAAAACAATATTAAGAAATGCAGCAAAGGACCCAGAAGTTGTAGATGTGGCTATATTTTTAAATGAAATGGGAGCCTTAGTTAAGGGTGCAGGAACAGACATAATTATTATTGAAGGTGTAAAAGCACTAGGCGGAGGTACTCACTGCGCTATACCAGATAGATTAATTGCAGGGTCATATCTAATGGCAGCGGCTATAACCGGAGGGGATATTAAAGTTTGCGGCATAATACCTGAGCATCTGATTTCTTGCACAGCAAAGCTTGAAGAAGCAGGGGTATGTATTGAAGAAGGTAATGATTTTATAAGAGCGCATATGGAGGAAAAAATTCAGGGTATAAATGTTAAGGCTACTATGTATCCCGGATTCGCAACGGATCTGCAACAGCCACTAACTGCCATGCTGTTAGTAGCAAACTGTCATAGCGTTATTATTGATACTGTTTATCCAGGAAGATTTAATCATTGCCATGAGTTAAATCTCATGGGAGCAGATATTATTATAAAAGAAGGAAGTGCAATAATTCCTGGTAATCGCTCCTTAAAAGGAGCTTGGGTAAATGCTTCAGATGTAAGAGCTGGAATATCTCTTATTTTAGCTGGATTAATTGCAGAAGGTACGACATATATTACTGGGGTGGAACATATTGAACGTGGATATGTGGATATTGTTAAAGATTTGGTATCATTGGGTGCAAATATAAAATTAGTTGAAACTGCTGAGGAAGAAAATGTTGATTTTGATGTTTGCTAGATATTGCGGCAGAAAAGCATATAAGGAACATTCAAATACATAGGATCAAAATTATGAATATATTGAACATAGATACCACTACATCATGAAATTTACGATGTAGTGGTTCTTACGTTAACAGCATACATCACATACAATAATATTAAGAAAATAAATTTAGGGGTGAGTGTATGCAAGTAGGAGTTATAATGGGTGGAATATCAGCGGAAAAAGAAGTATCACGAAAGACTGGAAAGCAGATTATTGAAAACTTGGATAGTGATAAATATGAGATTGTACCTATACTAATAAATAGCAAAGAGGAGTTTATAGATAGTGTAAAATCACTGCAGTTTGCATTTATTGCACTTCATGGAAGATTCGGTGAGGATGGAAGTATTCAAGCCATACTAGAAAGTCTAGGAGTACCTTTTTCAGGTTGTGGTGTTTTAGCAAGTGCATTATGCATGGATAAAAATATAAGCAAAAAATTGTTGGTATCAGAAGGCATAAAAACCCCAAAGTGGATAATAGTAAAAGATGAAAATAAAATTGATTATAGTTTAGTAGAAAATATAGGATACCCTATAATAGTAAAACCTAATAGTGGAGGCTCAAGTATTGGGACTATAATGGCATATTCCAGAGAGAAACTTAAAGAAGGGGTTTACGAAGCTTTAAAATATGATGATGAAATTATAATTGAAGAATATATAAAAGGCGAAGAAATAACCTGCTCAATATTAAATGGGGAGGTGCTTCCAATAATCTCTATAAATTCTAAATCAGAAATTTTTAACTATAGTTCAAAATATGATAGGGGTGGCGCTGAAGAAAAAATTATTCAACTGCCTAGAACGCTAAGAGATAAAGTTGAACAAATTTGCTTGAAATCCTGGGATACCTTTAAACTAAAGGTGTATGCTAGAATAGATATGATAATAAAGGGTGAAGAGGTATATGTGCTAGAGATAAATACTCTCCCGGGTATGACTGAAAACAGTCTTTTTCCTAAAAGCGCTAAGGCTTATGGACTAAATTTTAGTCAGCTTTTAGATGAAATAATCCAGTACTCGTTAATTAAATAAGAAATTTTCCAGTAATAATAAAGCAATTAAGTTATATCTTTATGGATGGAAGGTGCACTAATGTTTTTTGATATAAAACTTAACAAACATGAGACTATTTACGTTCAGGTCTACAAATATATTAAGGAAATGATTGAAGATGGCATGCTTCCCTCTGGAAGCAAGCTACCTTCAACCAGGGAGATGGCGTTGCTTATGAGGCGAAGCCGAACTACTATAATGAGAGCCTATGAACTTCTTTGCGATTCTAATTTGGCTTACACTGTAGATGGCATAGGCACCTTTGTCTCTAAGATAGATATAAATAAGAATAATGAGTGGAATGTTAAATGGGAAAATAATATTACTAGGTATGCCAGTTATGCTGAAAAACTAGATATTATGAAGCATGAAAAATTATATAAAAAAGGTATGATTTCTTTTAAAACTATAGCACCGGATGAAAGTTTGTTTGATGTTGAAGAATTTAAAAGGGCTTTCCTAAACACAATTTCAAAGGAAGGTGAAAAAATTCTTAATTATGGTTATGCAAAGGGATATAAACCTCTAATTAATTTTTTATTGGAGTATATGAGACAAAAGGGAGTTAACACAACTAATAAAAGCATCTTAATAACTAATGGATTTACAGAAGGCTTTGATATTGTTTTATCTTCAATTACTGAAAGTGGAGATAAAATAATATGTGAAAACCCTACCCACAATACAGCCATAAAGTTAATGAAACTTCATGAGTTAGATATAATAGGTATTGAGGTTGATAAGGATGGCATAAACACAAATAAGTTAAAAGAAGCATTTAAAAGCAAGGATATAAAAGCTGCTTATCTTGTTCCATCTTATCATAATCCAACTGGAATGGTGATGCCTTATAAAAAAAGAGAAGATATCTATAAATTATTGAAATCACAGGGCATACCAATAATTGAAGATGGATTCAATGAGGAACTTCAGCATCTAGGGACTCATATTGCTCCTATAGTATCCATTAGTGGTGAGGAGAATTCAGTGATTTATATAGGAAGTTTATCAAAAATACTTTTTCCAGGAATAAGGATAGGGTGGATTCTTGCTGATGAAAAACTAATAGATGTATTAGAATGTGTAAAAAGAAGCAGAAACATTCACACCTCATCAATAGATCAAGCAGTTTTATATGAATATATGAAAAGTGGAAGTTTTGAAAGATATGTAAAAAAAGCAAGAAACATATATAAAGAAAAATATGAGTTAATTACAAGACTTGTTAAAGAATACATACCACATAAATACATATTAGGTGATGGTGGGCTATATATATTTATAAAATTAGATGAAATTAATGCAAGAGAATTATTAGATAGATGTTACAGGCGAGAGGTTATATTTGCTCCAGGAGATATATTTTATACGGATGATAGCGGTAGTGATACTATAAGATTGGGGTTTTCTAGAGTATCCGCTGAAGATATCGAAAAAGGTATAATTATAATTGGACAAGAGGCAGAGAAATGCACTAGGATAAAAAATAAAAGAGGGAAAAGCTAATAAGAATTATTTTATTAGCTTTTTTTAGAGCCATACACCTAAATCACTTAAGAAAACATTTCCATTTAGTAAAGGTAAGAAACTTATTAAATAGTGAAGGCACTGACACATCATTCTGTTTATTTTTAGTAATCATACCGATAATAATCATTATAACTCCCAAAATCCAAGGTATAAGATAATAGAAAACACGATAAATAAATAATATTGCAAGAGATTCACTAGGTGATGCACCAATTAATTTAAAACCGAGAATAGTAACTAAGTCAAAGGAGCCAAGGCCTCCAGGTACCATACTTAATATTCCTACAGAAGCTGCAACTGTAAGTATTGGAAACACTTGAAGTGGGTTAATATTACTTATAAAGTTTGAACTTATATACCAAAGGAATAAACCAGCTCCAACCCATTCTAAAATTGAAGCGAAAATTAATTCTATTCTTAAAGGAGCTGAAGAAGCAACCGAGATGCCTTCAGGTAATACTTTATCTCTTATCCATTTAATTTTAAATAATAATAAGTATATGAATAAGTATATAGCAAAACAAATTACAGCTATGGAAAACCATTTATGCTCCGATAAAATAGGCTTTATAGGTAATATATTAAATATACCAAGTAAGGCAAGTATTGATAGACCAGTTGTAGTTGCTGGAACAACTAAAACATTTATAAATAGACACTCTTTGTTAGACGCATTTTCTTCTTTGTAGAGCATGGTACGAATGCCAGCTCCCGTTAACCCGCCCAAACCTAGAAAATTGTTAAAGGTATTGGAAATCCAAGAAATTTTCCAAGTTTTTAAAAGTGATAGTTTGTATTTTAAATTTTTAATTATAAAATAATCATAAAGAGTCATACAGGTTACAGCGGCAGAACCTGCAATGAAAAATAACAGAAGCTTTATAGGGTTAAAACTTCTTAATAGGGAAAGGGAATCTGCTAAATTAAGGTTTGATAATTCTTTTTTACCTTCAAAATAAATCAAAAGAACTATAAGTATAGAAAAAGTTATTTTAAGAATGGTTTTACTATTTAATTTAATGATTGCGCGTATACGTGAAGGTATAAATTTAAATCTAGATGATATATTTAGATCGTTCATAGTTTATTCTCCTATTCCTGTTAAAGTTTTAGTAAAATTCCAAGTTTATATATGTATTCCTATTATAAATTATAGCTTATTGAAGGGCTCTAAGCTAGTAACTTATTAAGACTATAATTTTACAAAAAATGCGAAACAATACCTGGATATTCTAAATAAAAAATGGTTTAATTAAATATAATTGGAAAAAATAAAAACTTCCGGTTTTTTAAACGTTTTTCAATATTTATATGCTATAATTTTAAACATATTATTAAATGTATTATTAAAAATATTCTAACAAATGATAGAAAAGGAAGTTTGATTTTCATTATTAAAAATTTAAAGGATGTAGAACATTTATTTTTTATAGATATGGGTTTTAAATTTTATTTATTAAGAGATAGGAGATATTTAGGCATACACTAGGGTTTAGAAAGGAGAGAACTAGCATGATAAAAAAAGAAATGATAGCTATGATACTCGCAGGCGGTCAAGGGTCAAGATTAAAACAATTAACTAAAATTATAGCAAAGCCAGCAGTTCCCTTTGGCGGAAAGTATAGAATTATTGATTTTTCACTAAGTAATTGTTCCAATTCTAATATAGACACTGTAGGAGTTCTTACTCAATACCAACCCTTGGCTTTAAACTCTCATATAGGAATAGGTGCACCTTGGGATTTGGACAGGAGAAATGGTGGCGTGAGCATGCTTGCGCCTTATCAAAGTGAAGATGGTGGAAATTGGTACAATGGTACTGCTGATGCTATATATCAAAATACAAATTATATTGATAGCTATGATCCAGAATATGTGCTTATTTTATCAGGAGACCATATTTATAAAATGGATTATTCCAAAATGCTAGATTATCATAAAGAAAAAGCTGCCGATGTTACTATTGCAGTATTAGAAGTATCAAAGGAGGAAGCTAGTAGATTTGGAATGATGAATACTCGTGGAGATAATACTATCTATGAATTTGAGGAAAAACCGGAAAACCCAAAAAGCAATTTAGCATCTATGGGAGTTTATATTTTTAAATGGTCTGCTTTAAAACATCTTTTAAAAGAGGACAACCTTGATAAAAATTCCGATAATGATTTCGGGAAAAATATAATACCAAAAATGATAAAAAATAATCAGAAGTTATATGCCTATCCATTCAGTGGATATTGGAGAGATGTTGGTACTATTGAAAGCTTTTGGGAAGCTAATATGGATTTACTATCTGAAGATAATGATTTGAATATACATGACACTAAATGGAGAATATATACAGTTAATGCTATGTTGCCACCTCAATATATTGGACCTGAGGCGAAGATAAGTAATGCTATGGTAAATGAGGGTTGCACTGTTTTTGGAGAGATAAATAATTGTGTGCTTTTCCAAGGAGTGCATATAGGGAAAAATACAAAAATAACCAATTCAGTTATTCTGCCAAATACTAAAATAGGAAATGATGTGGTTATTGATAAAGCGATTATTGGAAGTGACGTTTGCATAAGACGTAATTCGCATATTGGCAATGGAGAAGATATTATTGTTATAGAACAAGGAAAAGACATTAAAGTTGATTCTAAAATATCAACTAAATCATAAATTAAGGGGGTGCTAGTATGCTTAAAAACTATATAGGAATATTAATGCTAAATGAAAATGAAGATAATATTAAAAGTCTTACAAAATCAAGGCCTATAGCATCTATACCTATAGGTGGAAGATACAGAATTATTGATTTTGTTCTTTCAAATATGGTTAATTCAGGTATCCATAATATAGGTATATTCGCTAACACAAAATCTAGATCCCTAGTAGATCATTTAGGTTCAGGTAAATCTTGGGATTTAGATAGAAAAATAAACGGGCTATTTTTATTTAATTTCACAACAGATGGATCTCAATTAAGAGATATAGATATATTAAGTGATAATATGGAATATATTCATAGAACAAAGCAAGACTATGTAATAATATCTTCTTCCTATATGTTATGTAACATGGATTACAATGAGGCGGCTAAGTTTCATGAAGAATCAGGTAGCGACATAACCCTGCTATATAAAAGAACAAATAATGGGAAGAAACATTATTTGAATTGTAGCACTATATATATTAATGAGGAAAATCAAGTTTTGAGCATAGGGAAAAACATTGGAGCAGAGGATAAACTAAATATATCTATGGAAATGTTTCTAATGAAAAAAAGCACTCTTATAAATATGATAAACAAGGCGGTTCAGACAGGTTATCATAATTCAATAAAAGCTGCTATTTATAATAGTGTTTCGCAGCTTAATGTAAATGCATTTGAGTTCAAAGGATATGTTCAATGCGTAAATTCTGTAAAAAATTATTACAAAACTAGTATGGATATGCTAAATGGAAAAGTAACCAAGGAATTATTTTTTAATAATGGGTTAATTTATACAAAAAGTAAAGACGGAGCACCCACTAAATACTTTAATGAGTCAAAAGTTAAAAATGCACTGATATCCAATGGATGTATTTTAAAAGGAAGTATAGAGAATAGTATAATTTCAAGAAGGGTCACAGTTCATGCTGGTGCAGAACTTAAAAATTGCATAATATTTGAAAATTGTGAAATCAAACAAGGATGTAAATTAACTAATGTTATTCTTGATAAAAATACTATTATAAATGAGAATACAATATTAAAAGGGGATGAAGATTTCCCAGTTGTTATAGAGAAAAAATCCAGCTTGGAATAATAAAAAGGCTAAAGGAGGTTTAGTATGAAAGTATTATTTGTGGCAGCGGAAGCGTATCCTTTTATAAAAACAGGAGGGCTTGGGGATGTAGCATATGCACTACCTAAAGCATTGAGAAATATGGGTATTGATGTAAGAGTAATTATGCCCAAATACAGTGGTATTCCATTATCCTTTAAAAATTGTATAGAAAATGTAGCTAGTTTTACTGTGCCAGTTGGATGGAGAAATCAATATTGTGGTTTGCAATATCTAGCTTATGAGGGCATCCCGTATTATTTTGTAGATAATGAATATTATTTTGATAGACCTGAGATATATGGATGTTATGATGATGGAGAGAGATATTCTTTCTTTTCAAAAGCTGTACTAGAATCTATAAAACACATGGGAGATTTTGTGCCAGATATAATTCATTGCAATGATTGGCACTCTGGAATTTTGCCAGCACTCCTTAAAGATTCCTATAGTGAGGAGGAAATGTACAGTAAAATAAAAAGTGTATTCACTATCCATAATTTAAAATATCAAGGAGTATTTCCAAAAGAAATACTCGGTGAGTTATTAAATTTAGATGAGGGGTATTTTAGCGATGATGCACTTAAGTTCTATGATGCTATATCCTTTATGAAGGGTGGAATTGTTTTCGCAGATGCAGTAACTACTGTAAGCAAAACTTATGCAAAGGAAATAGAGACTCCATTTTATGGGGAAGGACTAGACGGATTATTATGTTCAAAATCAGAAAAACTATATGGCATAGTAAATGGTATAGATTATGATCTCTACGACCCTAAAGTGGATAAAAAAATATTTTATAATTTTGATGCAAACTCTTTAAAACAAAAGGTGAAAAACAAATTAAAGCTTCAATATGAACTATGTTTCACTGTAAATGAAAACATACCAATGATTGGAATTGTCACTAGACTAGTGAAGCAAAAGGGTTTAGATTTAATAGTTGAGAAACTCCAAGAACTGTTAAGCCTTCCTATTCAAATAGTCTTGCTTGGCAATGGTGATGGCTACTATGAAGATATATTCCAATATTATGCGTCTATATACCCAAGCAGGATATCCACAAACATTGTTTTTGATGCGGGGCTAGCACAGAAAATATATGCTGCTTCAGATATATTTTTAATGCCCTCCTTATTTGAGCCTTGTGGTATTGGTCAGCTTATAGCCTTAAAATATGGAAGTATTCCAATTGTACGTGAAACAGGGGGGCTAAAGGACACCATTACACCATATAATAAATATACTGGTAATGGGAATGGCTTTTCTTTTGAAAATTACAGTAGTGATGAATTGATGGATGCCATAACTCGGGCTCTAGATTTATATAAGGACAAAGATTCCTGGAATAAATTAGTTAATAATGCCATGAATTCAAACAATAGTTGGGAAAATTCAGCTAAAAATTATATAGATTTATATAGTGATTTATTAGAGTAAATTTTAAAACTTCTAGGCGGTGAATATTGTGGTAATAGATAAAGAAGAATTCAAAGTAGATTATATAGAAAAATTACAGACTATGTTTGCAGAAGAGGCAGTGGATGCATCACGGCTGCATCAATATGTTGCACTAGGTGCATTAATAAAAGATTATTGTTCTAAATCTTGGATAGAAACCAATAAAGAATACGGGAAAAGTAAAACAAAACAAGTGTATTATTTTTCTATGGAGTTCTTAGTTGGAAGGTTACTCAATAGCAATTTAGTTAATCTAGGAATAAAGGATGTTTGCCAGGAGGCCTTTGCAGATCTCGGAATTAGTTGGATAGATATAGAGGATATAGAACTGGATGCTGGACTTGGTAATGGTGGACTTGGAAGGCTGGCAGCATGCTTTTTAGACTCCATGGCATCTACGCAGGTGCCCGGTCATGGTTGTGGTATAAGGTATAAATATGGACTATTCAAACAGAAAATAGAAGATGGCTATCAAGTAGAAGTTCCTGATAATTGGCTGAAAAACGGTAATGTTTGGGAAATAAGAAAAGAAAATAAGGCTGTAGAAGTAAGATTTTCTGGAGATATATATTTAAAGGAAGAAAATGGCAAAATGAAAGTTATCCATGAAAATTATCAATCTGTAAGGGCAGTACCTTATGATACTCCAATAAAAGGATATAAAAATAATACTGTAAATACCCTAAGGCTTTGGAGTGCCGAGACTATGGAAGAAGATTTTGATTTTTCATCCTTTAGTCAAGGGAATTATGCAAAAGCAGGTGAGGATAAATATTCAGTGGAGGCTATTTCACAGGTTTTATATCCAGATGATAGCTTTGAAAAAGGACGACTCCTAAGGCTCAAGCAAGAGTACTTTTTTGTAAGTGCTGGGATTCAAAGTATTATAAAAAGCTATAAAAAAATGAATATTTCACTTAGTGAATTTCATAAGCATGTGGCGGTACAGATAAATGATACCCACCCAGCTGTAGCTGTGGCTGAACTGATGAGACTTTTAATGGACGAACATGGATTTACTTGGGATGAGGCTTTCACTATTACAACTGGTACAATGGCCTACACTAACCATACAATTATGGCAGAAGCACTAGAAAAATGGCCTGTAGAGATGTTTAAAAAATTACTTCCACGTATTTACATGATTATAGAAGAAATAAATAGACGTTTTTGTAATGAAATTTACCATAGGTACAATGGAGATTGGAACAAGGTTAATAAAATGTCCATTATTCAAGATGGATATATTAGGATGGCGTATCTAGCTATTGTAGGAAGTCATTCTGTTAATGGAGTTGCAAAATTGCATACAGAATTATTAAAGCACCAAGAACTTGTGGATTTTTATGAATTCTTTCCAGAAAAATTTAATAATAAAACTAATGGCATAACTCATAGAAGATGGTTATTAAATTCTAATGAAGATCTAGCAAATCTTATAACTGGAACTATAGGTGACACCTGGATAAAGTCTCCAAATGAACTCTGCAAATTAATGGATTATGCAGAGGATGCTACTTTCCAAGAGAAAATACAAGATATAAAAACAAATAATAAGATAACTTTTTCAAACTATATAATGACAAACTATGGAATAGAAATTGATCCGAATTCTATATTTGATGTTCACGCAAAAAGACTGCATGCCTATAAAAGGCAACTTTTAAATATTTTCAATATAATGCATTTATATAATCAGCTTCGGGAAAATCCAAATTTAGATATAGTGCCAAGAACTTTTATATTTGGTGCAAAGGCTTCCCCAAGTTATCATTTAGCAAAACAAACTATTAAACTCATTAATACACTAGCTAAAAAGATAAATAATGATCCTATAGCCCGTGGTAAAATAAAGATAGTATTCCTTGAAAATTATGGAGTATCACTGGCGGAGAAAATTATTCCTTGTGCTGATGTTAGTGAGCAGATATCTACTGCGTCTAAAGAAGCTTCTGGAACTGGTAATATGAAATTCATGATGAATGGGGCTATAACAATAGCCACTTTAGATGGGGCTAACGTAGAAATATTTGATGCAGTTGGAAAAGAAAATATAGTTTTATTCGGACTAACCTCCCAGCAGGTAATAGAATATTATAAAAATAAAAATTATAGAGCTTCTGACATTTATAATAGCGATGCTAGATTAAATACCATTATAAATCAGCTAGTAAATGGATTTTTACAAACGGATAAAATGGAATTTATGAGTATATATGATAGTTTGATTCCACACAATGATGAGTTCTTCGTACTTAAAGATTTCGATTCTTATGTAAGAGCTCAAAGTGAAATTGATTCTTTATTTAGACAAAAGTCTACTTGGCAAAAAATGGCCATTATAAATATTGCTAGGTCTGGAATGTTCTCCAGTGATAACACCATTAAACAATATGCCAAAGAAATTTGGGATACACCAGCGGTTAGCATTAAATTATAATTATGGATTTTAACAAATAACAAGTCATTATGTTAGCTACCAATAAGCTGGCATACTTGATTTGTTATTTGTTTTTTATGAGGGGATTTATGTGGGTATTCATGACGGGATTCTGGGGGGGCATGATGGGATTCATGAAGGGATTTCTGGGGGGTTCATGAGGGGATTCAAGGTGGGGACAGTTAACAACTAATTAAAATTTTAATTAGTTGTTAACTGTCCCCATTTATCTTAACTTTATCTTAATAAGTCGAATCAATAAAAAAAATGTTGAATTAATAAATTAAATGTTGTAATATTATTATAAAGAATACATATACGAACGATTAATAAAAAAACAAAACTTAATATTCGTAAACTCATATATGCTTAGAGATATGGACTAAGCGTTTCTACCAAGTAACCGTAAAATACTTGACTATGGGTGTTTTAATAAAATAATGCAATAATTTTAAGAAGATTATTGTACTTGCCTTTATTTCAAAGTATAAAGAAAATATTCTTTATACTTGTAAATTTAGGTTTATAATTTTTATTATAAACTCCCTAGTTAAATTTAACTAAGGAGTTTTTTTGTTGTATTAAACATGTTAAAAATTTAATGAATAAAGGAGAAAAAATATGGAGACATTAAAGAATAAAATAATATCTGAGGGAACGATAATAGGTAGTGAAATCTTAAAGGTAGATAGCTTTTTGAATCATCAAATTGATATAAATCTTTTTAATGAAATCGGACAAGAATTTAAAGAAAGATTTGCTGGGCATGAAATTACAAAGATACTAACAGTTGAGGCGTCGGGTATAGGAATAGCATGTATTGTTTCACAATATTTTGGTAATGTTCCTGTAGTATTTGCAAAAAAACACGAAGCCACTAATATGGATAGCGAAACATATGAAGCAGATGTATTTTCTTTTACAAAAAATAAGAACTATAAAATAAGAGCCAGTAAAAAATACATAAATAGCGAAGACAAAATTTTAATAATTGATGATTTTTTAGCAAATGGAAATGCAGCCATGGGACTTGTAGAAATTGTACGTCAGGCGGTCGCTGAAGTTGTTGGAGTGGGAATTGTAATTGAAAAAGCATTTCAAGATGGACGTAGCCGCATAGAAAAAGAAGGTATTAAAGTAGAGTCACTGGCCATAGTAAAATCTATAAAAGATAGCAAGGTAGTTTTTAAGTAGTTTTTAAACCAGCAGGGACAGCTTTAAACATCAAATAGTTGTTAACTGTCCCCGATTATTATTTATATACAAAAGAAAAATAAAGGGGGAATTTATAATGAAGAAAAAATTAGGAAGTTTACTAATAGCATTTACACTAATTATGTCTATAGCCTTAGTTGGATGTGGTAGTGAGAAAAAAACTGAGACTAAAGATACTGCGAAAAAGGAAATAAAGGTAGGATTTATATATGTAGGACCAATAGGGGATGAAGGTTGGACTTATTCTCATGACGTGGCAAGAAAAGAGCTTGAAAAACAGCTAGGAGTAAAGACATTATCTAAAGAATCAGTAAAAGAAGATTTAGCAGAAGTAGAAAAGGTATGTGAAGAAATGATTAATGGAGGGGCGAATGTTATTGTAGGAACAAGCTTTGGCTTTATGGACGGAATGGAAGCGTCAGCAGCAAAGCACCCTGATGTTAAATATTTACATGCATCTGGATACAAAACTTCAGAAAATATGTCAAACTATTTTGGAAGGATGTACCAAGCAAGATATCTTTCTGGTAAAGTTGCTGGAATGAAGACTAAAACTAACAAAATAGGATATGTAGCAGCACATCCAATTCCAGAAGTAATAAGAGGGATCAATGCTTTTGCACTAGGAGTACAATCTGTGAAACCAGAAGCAATAGTGAAGGTGAAATGGACTAATACTTGGTATGACCCAGCTAGAGAAAAAGAGGCAGGAAAAGCACTAATTGCTGAAGGCGTTGACGTAGTTACTCAGCATCAAGACACTGCAGGGCCATTACAAGCAGCAGAAGAAGCTGGAATATCGGCTATTGGATATAATACGGATATGAAAGCTAAAGCACCTAAAGCATATATGACATCACCAGTTTGGAATTGGACACCATATTATGTTGAACAAATAAAAGCTATTCAAGCAGGCACATGGAAATCAGGAAGTTATTGGAAGGGATTAGAGTCTGGAATTGTTTCTCTTGCACCACTAACAGAAAATGCACCAACTGGAGCAAAGGATGCTGTAGAAACTGGTAAGGCAGCTATTATAAGCGGTAAAAACAAGATATTTGTAGGTCCACTAAAAGATCAAAGTGGAGCGGTTAAAGTTGCAAAGGGTAAAGGTATGACAGATGAGGAATTATTACAATTTAAATGGTTTGTTAAAGGTGTAGAAGGAAAAATAGAAAAATAAGAAAATATTAAGGACAGGAGAACTAAAATATGGATAAAATCCCTTATGTATTTATAGAAAATATTAGTAAGACCTTCGGAAAAGTAATAGCTAATGTGAATATGAATTTAACGGTGCAGGGTGGAGAAATTCATGCGCTTTTAGGTGAAAATGGAGCAGGTAAAAGCACTCTTATGAACATGCTATCAGGGGTATATACCCCTGATAGCGGTTCTATTTTTATTCATGGGAAAAATATGAATTTCACTTGCCCAAAGGATGCTATAAAAGCCGGAGTAGGAATGATTTATCAACATTTTAAATTAGTTGAGGAAATGACTGCTAAGCAAAATATATTACTAGGTCAAAATAGTGGCATATTTTTTAAAGACAAGTTGGAAATTAAAAAAATTCTTGATATATGTGAAAAATTTCAGTTAGAGATAGATATAAATAAATATGTTTGTGATATGGCAGTGGGAGAGAGGCAAAATCTTGAAATATTGAAGGTACTATATAGAGGTGCTGACATTTTAGTATTAGATGAGCCTACTACAGTTTTTACGCAAAGTGAAACAGCCAAATTATTTAAAATAATGAAAAAGATGAAAGAGCAAGGTTGTGCCATTATATTCATAAGCCATAAAATGGATGAAGTAATGGAGATTTGTGATAGGATTACTGTTTTAAGAAAAGGTGAAGCTATAAAAACCGTGGAAAAAGAAAAAACTAATCCAAAAGAGTTAACTGAGCTCATGATGGGGCGCAAGGCTGATTTATCTATAAATCGTGTAGATAAAGAGCCAGGAGAAATATTGCTACAAGTAAAAGATTTGAAAGTGTTAAATGCTGAAAAGGCAGAAATAATTAAACGTATGAGTTTCAGCTTAAGACGCGGTGAAATTCTTGGTGTAGCAGGAATTGCGGGCAGTGGACAAAAGGAATTATGCGAGGCCATTGCAGGAATTGAGAAGGTAGCTGGTGGCGAAATATTCTTTGAAGGGGAGAATTTAGTAGGCAAATCTCCTAGAGACATTATTAATAAAGGTATAAGCATGAGTTTTATACCAGAGGATAGATTAGGCATGGGTCTTGTGGCGTCGTTAGATATGGTGGATAACCTTTTATTAAAGGATTACCATAAACAAAAAGGACTATTTATAGATAGAAAACCAGTCATAAATAAAGCGAAAAAAATGTTAGAGCAGTTTGAAATTAAAACACCAGACATATATCATCCTATAAAATATTTATCCGGTGGAAATATTCAAAAAATATTAGTGGGAAGAGAATTAAGCATGTACCCGAAAATACTTATTATGGCATATGCCGTAAGAGGTCTGGATATTAATACTTGTTATACAATCTACGACCTGATAAGTGAGGAAAAGAAAAAAGGAACGGCGGTATTATTCATTGGAGAAGATTTGGATGTATTAATTCAATTATGTGATAGGATTATGGTAATTTGTCATGGTGAGGTAACTGGCATTGTTTCAGCAGTGGATGCTTCAAGAGAAAAAATTGGCATGATGATGGTTGGAAAAACAGTTGAAGAAGGAGCGATATAATCATGCACATTGTTAAAAGAGCTGAAATAAGTAAAACTGACAATTTTAAAATTAGATGTATTGCAATCCTCCTATCCCTTTTGGTATTAGGCATGTTTTTGATAGTAATTAAACTTAATCCAATAGACGTATATGCTGCAATAATAGAGGGTAGCCTGGGCTCTACTTATAGTATTAAGCAAACACTTATAAAGGCAATACCACTGATTATAACTTCACTTGGAATATCTATAGCCTTTAAAATGCAATTTTGGAATATCGGTGGAGAAGGACAAATAGTAATGGGAGCTTTTGCTGCTAGCTTTTTTGCATTAAAATTTCCTCATATGGATAAATTGCCGCTATTACTCCTAATGTTTTGCGCAGGAATACTCGGTGGGGGCTTATGGGCATTAATTGCAGCCTTGCTTAAAGGAAAATGGAAAACTAATGAAACAATTGTAACCTTAATGCTAAATTACATAGCCTTAAAATTTATTACCTATTTGCAATATGGGCCTTGGAAGGACAAAAGAGCAATGGGCTTCCCTAAAATACCTAATTTCTCACCAAATGCAACTCTTCCAGAGGTTTTTGGTATACACATGGGATGGATAATAGCAATTATACTTGTTATTCTAGTTTATATTTTCATGAAATATACTAAAAAGGGCTATGAAATTGCAGTGCTAGGGGAAAGTGAAAAAACGGCTATATATGCAGGTATTAAAATTAAAAAAACCATGTATATAGCTATATTCTTAAGCGGCGCTCTATGTGGAATTGCCGGTGTAATTCAAGCATCAGCAGTAAGTAGAACCTTGACTGTAGAAGTGGCAGGTGGTGCTGGATTTACAGCTATAATTATAGCTTGGCTATCAGCCTTAAGTGCACCCATTATAGTAATAGTATCTATACTTTTTGCTGCACTTTTAGAGGGAGCTTCATTTATCCAAACGGCATTTGGAATACCTCAAGCGGCTGCACAACTAATACAGGCTATTATACTGTTTTTCGTATTAGGTAGCGAATTCTTTACAAGATATAAAATAAACTTTCGAGCTGTAAATTTTCAAAAAAAGGAGGCAAATAAAAATGAATAGTATAACAACATTTTTAGCCGCTGCGGTTGTAGCTGGTACGCCTCTACTTTTTGCTACCTTAGGTGAAATATTAACTGAAAAAGTAGGAAATCTTAATTTGGGTGTAGAAGGTATGATGCTTATGGGCTCTGTGATTGGATTTATGGCAGGTTTAAGTACAGGAAGTCCAATTATAGCAATGTTAGCTGCAGCCATTGCAGGAGGCTTTGGGGCGCTTATTTATGCATTCTTAACTATAACACTAAGGGCAAATCAAGTTGTATGTGGACTTACACTAACTATATTCGGAACTGGGTTTTCAAGTATGGTAGGTAAAATATTGATTGGGCAAGTTACCCCGGATAAAATTAAAAGGTTTTTTGTACCTAAAAGAATTCCTTTAATAGGAGATATACCTTTTATAGGTGATATATTTTTTAATCAAGATGCATTTGTATATCTTGGATATGTTATAACCCTACTTATATACATATATTTATACAAAACAGCTAAGGGCTTAAACACCAGGGCAGTGGGCGAAAATCCTGCAGCAGCTGACGCAGCTAGTATAAATGTTAATTTATATAAGTATGTTAATACCTTAATAGGCGGAGCTCTTTGTGGTCTTGGTGGGGCATACCTATCTCTTGTATATGTACCAGCCTGGCAAGAAAATGTAACTGCAGGCAGAGGGTGGATAGCGGTGGCCTTAGTAATTTTTGCAACTTGGAGGCCTCACAGAGCACTTATAGGAGCATATCTCTTTGGTGGTCTTGACATATTAGGCTTTAGACTTCAAGGCTTACCTAATTTCACAGTATCTCAATATCTTATTGATTTGCTACCTTACGTAGTTACAATAATTATATTAGTAATAGTGTCTATGAGGAAATCTAGCAAAAATTCACCGCCGGCTGGACTTTCTAATGCTTATTTTAGGGAAGAAAGATAAGTGCCAGTGATGCACTGTTTAGAAAATAGTTAAAATTGCTGGCACTTTTAAAATCATGAAATCATGGGGGAAATCAGGGGGGACAGTTAACAATTAATGCACTTTTAATTGCAAATAGTTCAAAAAGTTGTTAACCGTCCCCAACTATTTTATGAATTATTTCAAACAACTTTGTATTTTATGATTTTTTTGTGTATAATGGATAGTGTGATATTTAAATGGTAACAATGATAAGAAAATCAGATAAGCAAAACTGATTTTATGTACGGTCTATGAAATCATCAAAATAACCATGATTTGAATAAGCATATATAGAATGAATACTAGTCTATATAGGTAGTTCAAGGATAGTTTTAATAATAATTATTTAATAGAAGGAGTGTATTATATGACAACAGAAAATTTAACAACAGAAAATACAGAAGAAGTAACAATGAACGACGTAATGGGCAGTATCGATGAAACTATGGTTCCAATTAACAGTGAGGACAATGCTGAAGAAATATGGGGTAAATTACAAGAAATTTTAGATCAAGATAAAACTTTAGAAATTACAATTAATGAAATAGTAAAAGGTGGAGCTACTGCTGATGTAGAAGGAATTAGAGCATTTATACCTGCATCACAAATGTCAAGTGCCTACATAGAAAATTTACAAGATTTCAAAGGAAAAACTATGGAAGTTAAAATAATTGAATTAGATAAAGAAAACAAAAAATTAGTTCTATCTAGAAAAGCTATAGAAAAAGAAGCAAACGAAGCTAAGGGAAACTTAGTATGGGATGAACTTAAAAAAGGCGATATGAGAAAAGGCGTTGTAACTAGACTCGCTAAATTTGGTGCTTTTGTAGATTTAGGTGGCGTTGATGGTCTTATTCACATTTCAGAATTATCATGGAAAAGAGTTCAAGACCCATCAGAGGTAGTATCTGTTGGAGAAGAATTGGAAGTTCGTGTAATAGATCTTGATAGAGAAAAAGGAAGAATATCTCTAGGACTTAAAGCAGCAGCAGGAAATCCTTGGAATAATATATCAAGCACATATAAAACAAATGATATAGTTGAGGGAACTGTAGTAAGAATAATGGACTTTGGTGCTTTTGTTCAACTACCTTCAGGTATAGATGGACTTGTTCATCTATCAGAAATATCAGAAGATCGTATAGAAAAAGTTTCTGATGTATTAAAAGTTGGAGATGTTGTAAAAGTTAAAATTGGTGATATAAATGAAAAAGATAGAAGAATAAGCTTAAGTATTAAAGAAGCATTAGATAAAAGTTATGGTGATCTTTCACAATATAATGGTGAAGAACAAGGCTTAACTTTAGGAGATATATTAAAAGATAAATTTAAGGATTTTAAATTCGAATAAAAATTATATATTCTAGTAAAGACTATGAGGCAAAACAACTAATAATTGTTTTGCCTCATAATCTATAAGGAGGGTAAAATTTTGTTTCAGTGTGAAGTTTGTGGAAAGCCAGCAGATAAACATCATATAGTTTATAAAAGCCAAGGTGGTATTGAATTTCCACTTAACTTTAGATACCTCTGCTCGCTTCATCATAGAGGAAACACTGGACCTCATAAAAACAGAATACTAGATTTAGAATATAAGCTCAATATGCAGAGAAAACTTGAAAATATTTTAATAAAGGAAGTTTATCTCATTGAGGAATTAGAACCACTGCTCAATATAAATAAGGGTATGATTAAAAGACTTTTTAAGGAATGCAAGTTTAATGATAAAGGCATTAAAAAAGCGGATATTATTTTTAGGCTTATGGGAAGAAAAAAATATGATGAGAAGATGCTACTCGAAGTAAAGATTTTATAAAAAAGTGTGAATATATATGTGCAACTTCTAGAAAAACTATGAAAGGTATAAATACCTTTTATAGTTTTTTTTTATTATATAGAAAATAGCTTGCGCAAATGGCTGAGGATAACATCTATAGGCTAGAGCTTGTCACTTTTGCCACTTGCCACGTGAATGGCACTACTCCACCATACATAAATAATTATGTAATTGGTAAAACTGTATGTGTAGGTGAATACTTTATATATATAAACATATTAAATAATGAAATAAGAAAGGAAGTGTAATTATGAATAATAGGGAAAGCTCAACTCATATGATTAGTAAAGTAGTTAAGGACAATAGTGGAGAAATAACAGCCTATGAATTCGAAAATGGGGATATAGTTTCAAAAGAACAAGCAGTCCTTTTGGCTAAGCAAGGTAATATTGGCGGAGTATCTATATCTACTTCAAAAAGAGGGGAAGAATTCCTTCGAAGTTTACCTGATGGAGAGAAATCCAATAATTTAGACAGTTTACCAGTTATAGACGATAACGATATCTATTAGGAGGCAGGGACATTAGGTTGTCCCTGCTTTTTTAAGGTCGGGTGAGTCCAAGGGGACAGTTAACAACTAATTAAACTAAGGCGAGTGGGGACGGTTAACAACTAATTAAACTAATGTAACTATTGAACACTATTTAAGGTTTATGTGTTAAAATTAGAGGGTAGACTTAGATCAGAACAGGGGGATAAGCATTATGAAAATTCTTAAAAGCACTTTGCAGTGCATTGAACCAGCAAATAAAGAAGCTATGAAAAAGGCCTGGGATAGAATTGATAGTTTAACAAAACCTATAGGAAGTCTTGGTGAAATAGAGAATATTATAGCCAAGATGGCAGGTATTACTGGAGAGATACATAACAAAATTAATAAAAAAAATGTGGTTATAATGTGCAGCGATAATGGAGTTGTAGAAGAAGGAGTATCTAATTGCCCTAAAAGCGTAACGGCTACAGTTACTAACAATTTTACTAAAAAAATTACCGGAGTATATGTTTTATCAAAATTTGTTGGAAGCGATATAACAGTTGTAGATGTGGGTGTTGATGCGGATTTTAATAATCCTAAAATTATAAATAGAAAAATTGCATATGGCACCATGAATATGATTAAGGGGCCCGCAATGACTAGGCAACAAACAATTAAAGCTATAGAAATTGGTATAGAAACAATTGATGATTTGGCAGGTAAAGGCTACGATTTATTTGGTACAGGGGAAATGGGTGTAGGAAATACTGCCACAAGTGCAGCAATTCTAAGTGTTCTTTCAGGACTTGATGTGGATATGTCGGTAGGTAAAGGCTCAGGAATTACGGAAGAGCAATTTACTAATAAAAAAAGAGTAGTTAAAAAGGCTATTGAAGTAAATAAACCAGATAAAAATGATGTTATTGATGTACTTTCAAAAGTTGGAGGATTCGATATTGCAGGATTATGCGGGTGCTTCCTATCAGCTGCTAAAAATAGAGTGCCTATTGTTATTGATGGTTTTATTGCATCAGCAGCTGCACTTTGTGCTTATAAATTAAACCCTCTAGTAAAGGAATATATATTTGCATCTCACTTATCTGCGGAACCGGGAGCAGCGGTTATAATGAAGGAAATAGGTCTTGCACCTATGCTGAATTTGAATATGAGACTGGGAGAAGGCTCAGGATGCCCTCTTGCTTTTAATATAATTGAGGCGGCGTTATTCACAATGGATAATATGGGAACATTTGAAGAGGCAACCTTGGATAGCAAAAAGTATATAGATATAAGGGATAATACCCTAGGGTAAGATTAGGTGGGAAATTATGAATATTTATTTGTTAAGGCATGGTCAGACGGAAGAAAATAGAAGAGGTTCTTATTATGGTAATTTGGATATAAGTCTAAATGCAATTGGCATAAGTCAGGGAAATAAAGCTAATGCTTTCTTTAATGATATAGAATTAGATAGAGTATATGTTAGCGATAAAAAAAGAACCACAGAGATGGCTAATTTAGTTTTAGGACAAGCGGAAATCCAGGTTATACAGGATAATAGAATAAATGAGACTAATTTCGGAGATTTTGAAGGGAAAACCTACGAGGAAATTAAGACGTTCTATCCCAAGGAATGTCTTTGCTGGCAAAATAATTGGATGGAATTTGTACCTCCTAGAGGTGAAAGTTATATTCAGCTGTGTGAAAGAGTTAAGAGATTTATGGAGGATATTAAAAAATTAGAGTGTGATAATATTTTAATTTGTACTCATTCTGGAGTCATAAGAGCTATATATTGTTATGTTATGAATGAGAACATAGATTTATTTTGGAAATTTGGTTGTAAAAATGGAGATATAAGCGTTATAAAATATGAATATGGTAATTTATATATTGATACCATTATGCATAACGCATATTTAGGAAAGAGGTGAAGTTTGCAAGGATAAGTCTTTGCAAGCAAATAAAATGAGAGAATACTTAAATGATTTTTTACTGTTTTTTCAGTTTTTTACACGTATACCTATAAACATAAATTTAAAATGTGAAAAACAAAACTTTAGGAGAGGAGCTATATTTTTTCCTGTGGTGGGATTATTTATTGGAATTGTACAATGGCTAGTTTATTATATATTAATAAAAGCGCTACCAATAAATATTACATCAGTATTTGTAGTTATTATACCAATAGTTATTACTGGTGGATTACATGTAGATGGACTGGGAGATACCTGTGATGGTTTCTTTTCCTTAAAAGGTGATAAAGATAAAATAATAGAAGTTATGAAGGATAGTCGAGTAGGTACTTATGCAAGTATTGCTATAGTATTTGATATGTTAGCCCGATATGCTGCGGTATTTACTATAATAGAATTAAATTTGCCACTTATATTAATTGCAACACCAATAATTGCAAGATTTTCTGTAGTGTTTTTATCTTTTATTGGAAAAAATGCTAAAGAAAAGGGCTCAGGTAATATATTTATTGGCAATATAGATGTTAAAAGGATTGGAATTACAGGTATTACAACTATTATACTTGTGACGTTACTAATAGGATTTAATAAAAGTGTTATATTAATAGCATCTGGGCTCATTTTAACTTTATTATTTAATAAATTTTGTGAAAGCAAAATTACTGGACTTACAGGAGATAGTTTAGGGGCTAATAATGAATTAGTTGAAATTTTAACTATGATTTTATTTGTAGCTATGAATTAAGCAAGCATATGTGGGGATGAGGGTGAGGGTGAGAGTAAGGGGACAGTTAACAATTAATTGAACTATGTGAGGGGACAGTTAACAATTAATTGAACTATATTTTGGTACAAGGTTTTTATGAAGCCTTGTACTTTTTAAGTAATTAAGGATTTTTTAAGTACTTGGTTTCAGTATTTTTACTGTATATCTTAATTAGTTATTAAATTTCTAGGGGGCTTGTCCTAATTTTAAAATTAAAAATGGTTTTATATTATTTTGTAATTTTTTTAAAAAAGTAAAATATATACAATCAAGGATTAAGTTTATCGGGTGTAACATTTAATAAATTCTTCAAGGATATTTTCATAGTTTTTGTTAGTTCCAATTAACTCTATACCTATAGTGCTTAATTTGGATACTCTAGCTGGTGTAATGTTTCCAAGTAGGTTGGATATATCTCTTAAATTAAAATTGCAGATACTCCTCATTAAAACAACTGTTAATGCCCTTGCTTCTACAAGTTTTCTACTGTATTTCATATGAAGTTGAAACTTTGATATATTCATCTTTACTGCTATAAATTCTATGATATCTTCAGCTTTAAAGTTTCTTACTAGGATTGTCCTTACACTGCTATACTTTGTTGCTTCATTTCTAAATTCAAATTCTTCTTTTAATTTTTCGTCGGTGCATCCAAAAACAAGGCTATAGTAGTAATTCCTTGCAAGTTCAAGATCCTTACCAAAAAAGCCCATTACAAATCCGTAATCAACTATGTTGAAATGGTCACGTCTTTTTCCAATATATATTCCCAAACTAGAAAAAGTATATTTTTCAGGACAATCTTTAAATCCACTTATATCTGTAGGATTATTATGTATATATAGTGATACAGTCCTCAAGTATCTTTCACTATTAACTATTTTGCTTTTGAATCTGTCTTTAAAAAGATGACCCTCTCTTTTATACTTTCTATTAAAGTACCTTGCATAAGAAAAATTTATTCCATGCATGACTTTAGATATATCTGCACCATTAGCATCAATTAGCAGATGTGAATGGTTATCCATAAGGCAGTAACCGTAAATTTTAACATGATGGAGATTTTTATACTTCTTAACAAGGCATAAATACATTTGCTTATCCTCATCATCCCTGAATAAATCTACCTCGCTGATACTCTTACACATAATATGAAATATAGAGTCATTTGATTTTAATCTTGCTTTTCTTGCCATGAAAAATCACCTCTCAACACAAAGTTTTTTATATTATTGCCTTTGGATGATGAAGATATTCATAGGTTAAAAAGTTGTTAACTGTCCCCATGCTTTTTGTCCCCAAGCTTTTTAGAATATTGACAGCAGGTTGTAATTATAATAAACTATAGCTAAAATAGAATAGAATTTTAGGTGCCTTTTAATAGGTGAAAAGGGAATGCGGTTTAAATCCGCAGCAGCCCCCGCTACTGTAATTGAGGATAGCTCTTCAAAAGCCAGGAGACCTGCCTAAATGATGTTAACAAAGATTTCGGAGGGAAATAGCTTTTTAATATAGTTAATTTAATTATGAATTAATTAAAAAGTAGTCGCTATCTTAAGCTTACTACTTTTTTTTGTGTTTTTAAAAAATAGTATATGGAATAAGCTGGGCGACTTCTGAAAAGCTATAATATAGAAAGGAAGGTATTTAATGATACATGGTGGAGATGTTTATACTGATGGATTACTTCAGGGCCGAGAATTAATAGATTATAGTTCTAACATAAATCCATTAGGGGTTCCTAAAAGCTTCATTGATAATATTAATGAAGGAATAAATGCCTTAACAAGATATCCAGATATTCAATATAGAAATGTTTTAAAGGGTTTAAAAGAATATAATAATTGCCGGTCAGAGTATTTTGTTTTAGGTAATGGGGCTGCAGAAATAATTGACTTGGTTATAGCTTGTCATAAAAGCTTACTGATTGTTGTGCCCTCGTTTGTAGAGTATGAAATTGATGCTAAAAAGTGGGGTTGTAATATAGAGTATTCATATTTAAAAGAGGATATTAATTACAAGGACTCATTAAATATTGAATATGCTCAGCTTTCCTATGATTATGAAGATATTTTGAGTAAATTACAGAAGGTAGAAGCCATGGTTTTAGGTAATCCCAATAATCCTAATGGCAATATCGTTGATAGAGGTGAGTTTCAAAAAATTCTTGAGTATTGTGAGAGTAATAATAAAGTAATAATAATAGATGAGGCTTTTATTGAATTTACGGGAGATTCTGAGCATAGTTTTGTAGGGGAAGTTAAAAAGTACAAGTGTTTATTTATAATAAGGGCACTAACCAAATTTTTTGCAATGCCTGGTATAAGGTTTGGGTATGGAGTAAGTAGTAATGCTACTTTAATAAAAAATATTAAAGAAAAACAAAACCCCTGGAACATAAACTGCTTTGCAGAAGTTGCAGCACTTCATGTGTTAAAGGATAGTGCATACATTGAAAAAAGCAAAGAGTGGATAAGGGAGGAAAGACCTAGGTTCCTAAAATCATTGAAAAGTATTTACTTTATAGAAAAAGTGTTTTTAACCTATGGAAATTATGTGCTTTGCAAATTAAATGGACTAGCCTTTGAAAAAGGACTAAATTCAGAGGTATTTTATAAGATTTGCCTAGAACATGGCTTTGTCATAAGAAAAGCAGACAATTTCAGGGGACTTGATACACAGTATATAAGGCTGGCTATTAAGGATCGGAGTAGTAATGAAAAATTGGTGGCAATGCTAGAAAGTTTGAGATTTAAAGGTTAATTAAGTGGGGACAGGTAACAACTATTTTAACTTTAGCAAATAAGGGAGTGAGGAGCAAAAATGAAGAGTATAGTTATAGCTTCGAATTGTAGTGGTGGTGGTAAAACAACAGTAACACTGGGAATTATGAAAGCACTAAAAAATAGAGGATTTAAGGTACAGGGCTATAAAGTAGGACCTGACTATATAGATACAGCTTTTCATACAAAGATAACCGGTAGTGATTCAAGGAATTTAGATTTATATCTTATGGGAGAGGCAGGAGTAAAGGCTAGCTTTTCTAGGGGAGATGGGGACTTAGGAGTAGTTGAGGGCGTTATGGGTTTATATGATGGGAAAGGTATAGATACATTCAATTCTACTTATCACATATCAAAGGTTTTAGACTTGCCTATAATACTTGTATTGTCGCCAAAGGCTCAGGTAGCAACTTTTTGTGCAGAAATAAATGGAATAGTGAATTTCAAAGACGCTAATATAAAGGGCATAATACTAAACAATGTAACAGAAGGTTATTACAATTTACTTAAAGCCGCTATTAAAGAAAACTGTAACTTGAAGGTTTTAGGTTATCTTCCGAGGGATGATAGATTAGATTTAAAAAGTAGGCATTTAGGGTTAATTCAAAGCAGTGAAGTAGAGGATTTAGAAGAGAAAATTGAAATATGTGCCCAGTTATTAGAAAAACATTTGGACATGAATTTATTGTTAGATGTATTTAAAAAAAGTGAAAAGTATGTAGATAATTTTCATGTGGAGAATAAGGGGAAAAAAATAGCCGTGGCCTATGATAAAGCCTTTAGTTTTTATTATAAAGAAAATTTAGAGCTTTTAGAGGAACTGGGAGAAGTCATATACTTTAGTCCAATTAAGGATGTCCAGCTTCCAAGTAATATTGATTTTCTTTATATAGGTGGAGGATATCCAGAGGTGTTTATAAAAGAGTTATCTCAAAATACATCTATGCTAGATAGTATAAAAAGAGCTCTTAATAATGGACTGTGTTGTTATGCGGAATGTGGAGGATTAATGTACCTCACGCAGGGAGAAAAACCTCAAGAGGAAAAACGAGGCGTGGAAGAGCAAATATCACATAATGCAGTTGGTTTTTTTGAAGGTTATTATACCTTGACAAAAACACTCCAAAATTTTGGATATGCAGAAATCAAGGTAGAGGTAGAAAATAATATTATATCCAAAAACATGAGCATAAACTGTCAGGAATTTCATAAATCTACTGTTGAGCTGGAGGCAGAAAAGGTATTCAAACTTTCTAAACAGGTTTATGATGGTAGCTTGAAAAATTGGAAATGTGGATATGCTTTGAAAAATACCTTAGCAGCCTATGGACATGTGCATTTTTTTGGCAACTTAGAATGGTTTAAGGAGATATTTAAATAGGTGACAGGCAAAAGAATAACTATATTCCTTTTATTCCAATTGTTTGGTACAATACATTAGTAGAAAATATTTTAGATTTAGTAAAATTTACAGAAGGAGATTACACAGATGAAGATTAGTTTTTGTGAGCATAATGAAGGAATAGAAGAAGTTGTTGAAGCTGTTAGAAATGAGTACCCAGAGTGCACAGTTACCATAAATAAATGCATAGGTGCCTGTGATAAATGTGGGAATGCTCTAATTGCTAGAATAAATGGGAAATTAGTTGAGGCAGAAGAGTGTGAAGATTTATTAGATATTATAGGAGAATACATGGAGTTAGATTAGTTTTTTGAAAAATAAACCTGCTTAGCGTTATAGTAGCTAAAGTGGGTTCTTTTTATGTGTTCTTTGTTGTTTGAACTGTCCTCACAATTTGTGTATCTAGTTGAATTAGTTGTTAACTGTCCCCGCTAGTTCCCCGCTAGTCCCCGCTAATTTGGGCGCACTAATTTGAGCGTAAATCTATAAATTTTAATTAATTGTTAACCGTCCCCACATATAAAAGTTAATTAGTTGTTAACTGTCCCCGCATAACCCACATACACCTCATAAATAAATATTTTTGTTGTATGTATCACTATTGATACATATAATCTATAGTGATATAATGACAATATAATGCAATATAGGAGGAGTTAATTTGAACAAAATAGCCTTGATTACAGACACTACAAGCGATTTAAGTAGAGAAGTCATAGAGAGATATAATATTAATGTATTACCCTTTAGGATTATCTATTCTGATAGAGAATATTTAGATAATGTAGATATTACACCACAAGAAGTTTATAAAAATATGGAAACCGAAGTACCTACATCTTCATTGCCATCAATGAAGGATATGGAGGAGCTGTTTTTGAAATTAGAAGAGCAGGGATATACGCATGCTATAACAATAACGCTGTCAACTGGGTTATCGGGTATATTTAATGCTATAAAACTTACAAGTGAAAATCACCCAAGTATTATTACTCACTTATGTGATTCGCAATCCATTGCCCTTGGCGAAGGACTAATAGTAACTGAATGTGGAAGACTCATAGAAGAAGGAAAAAGCTTCGAAGAAGTTGTTGCTGCTATTCCATCTATTAAAAAGAGAATCCACCTATATTTTGTAGTAGGTACTTTAGAGTACTTAAAAAGAGGTGGAAGAATAGGAAAAGTTTCAGGTACTATAGCAGAGCTTTTAAATATCAAACCTATAATCGCCATTGACACTGATGGTAAGTATATTACATGTGAAAAGGTAAGAGGTAGAAAGCAATCTCTTAATAAGCTTGTAGAACTTACAAACAATATTTTGGATAAAAAGAAGTGTAAAGTTTATATAGTTCACGGTGAAGCAGAAGAAGAGGCTAAAAAAGTAATGGAGAGTATACGTCCTCATCCAAACGTTATGTCTATAGAATTTGGTGGATATATAAGCCCTGTATCAGGAGTTCATAGTGGACCAGGTTTAGTAGGAATGATTTGTATAGAGGAACCTTAAATATAAATGGATGATACAGTGGTTAAAGCAAGTGAGATAGACATTAGGGCAGAAGAAAAGAGACTTTATGAAGAATATAAGAAAAAACTTTTAGAACTGCGAAAAGTTCAAAAGGAAAAAGAAGCGGTGGGGCAAGTATTCACAAAAGGATTACTGCCACTGTACGTATTATTTATTCTAAGTTTAGGCGAAACTAATGGAAATGATATATCTCATAAAATAGGAGAGCGAACCAATGGTCTTTGGGTTCCTAGTACAGGCGGAATATATCCTCTTTTAAAAAGATTAGAAAAGGAAAAATTGGTAGTTGGTCAATGGAGTAACGCGAAGAAAGCACAGAAAATTTATAAAATCACCGATGTGGGTATAATGCAATTAGAAAATAAGAAATACCTATTGCAAGATAAAATAGAAGAAGCTTTAGAAGTATTTAAGATAATTTATAATGATTTATACAAATAATATTTTTTAAAATAAAGAGTTGCAGGTGAATTTGACAACGGGTTCACTTTTGAGGTGCATATGTACCAATTATCACACCAAATAGCATGTATTTTAACAATAGAAAAAGCAGAAGGTTTAAGATAACCTTCTGCTTTAATTATTAAACAAAACTATGAATATTCGTGTTTAACTTTTCATTCTGTTAATAACTTTAATTTGTTTCATATTTTTTTGTTTTAACTCTGATAATCCTACCAATTATAAGTCCAATCAATGCAGGAATAAAAGCAAATAGTAAACTTAGCATTTCAAATGTGCTAAATATTACAAACGGAATTATTATGCCTAACACACCAACAAATACAGGATAAAACCAAAATAGATATCCTTTTTTAATACTAATGATAAGGGAAACAATTAGCGTTGTTAAAGGCATTACAATGTAAAAATTAAGCAAAGAATAGCCCATTTCGTCACCCGTAGACAGAAATACTCCAAAAGTATAAATTGCCAAAAAAATTAAGGCAGAAACTCCATAACATATTATCGAGATTTTTTTCGATGAATAAATATCTTTCATAGTTAATCCTCCTCCAAATATAAGATAATATTTACATAACATTTTATCCAATGCTGTGTGTATCGTATTTTTAAACTATATATAGTCTATAAGGAAATTATAACATATTTTCTATATATTAGTTACGAAATAGTTTACTAATAATATAATAAATCGAAATTAAATACATTATAAACTGCTTCTGGAATAAGCACTTCTTTGAAAATAACTCAAAGTAAATCTAATTTATCTATTCTAAATAAACAAAGAACAAACTATCGAAATACTTCGGTAGTTTGTTCTACATCCAGCATATATGTTAATCATATAGTCTAAAAGAAATTTATAGTAAATTTTACAAAATTAGAAGGAATTTAAAGAAAAATATAGAATATATTACATATAAAATTTAATTAGAGTGTCTAAACATAATTCAATGTCATAGGTGCCACCCACTTGCCACGTGGGTGGCACCAGGCGAGCGACTGGGCCAACCAGGCCAGCGCTCACGACAACCAAGTAAGGGCACCAGCCAGAAAGAGGGGGAAAGGATGAAAAAAATCAGAGAACTTTTTAAGTACACCTACGATTATAGAAAAAGGTATTTGTTTGGAATTGTATTTTTAATAATAGTTGATATATGTCAGCTAATACCACCAAAATTAATAGGATTTATAACAGACAATATTTCGAAAGGTACAGCAAGTAAAGGTTTACTGCTAAAATACATATTGTTCATAATTTTGGTTGCAGCCCTTATGGCAATAGGTAGATACGTGTGGAGAATTTTTATTGTTGGTAGTTCAAGATATGTGGAATACGATATAAGAAACAAATTTTTCACCCATTTGCAAAGTCTATCTACAGACTTTTATGATGAAAATAAAACAGGAGATCTTATGGCTCTAGCAACTAATGACCTTAATGCAGTGAGAATGGCACTAGGACAGGGTGTAATTATGATTATAGATGCTGTAGTTCTAACTATAGCCACTATTATTATTATGCTTAGCATAAATGTACGGCTTACGCTATTATCACTTTTGCCACTTCCTTTTGTAAGTATAGTATCACTTAAGTTTGGTAAGATAATGCATAAAAAATTTACCAAGGTTCAGGAAGCCTTCGCTAAGCTTACGGATATGGTTCAAGAAAATTTCTCTGGCATAAGAATTATTAAATCCTTTGCACAAGAAGAAAGTGAGATTCAAAAGTTTGATGTAGAAAACACTAATAATTTTAAAGCTAATATGTCGCTTATTAGAATATGGGGATTATTTTCACCACTTATTGAATTTATTGCATCTCTAGGCCTGGTACTATTAGTAGCTTTAGGTGGAGTGTATGTAATTTACGGAAATATTTCTCTGGGGGACTTTATAGCTTTTAATATGTATCTTGCAAATCTAATTTGGCCAATGATGGCTATAGGTTGGGTAATTAATCTTATTCAAAGGGGATTTGCGTCACTGGAGCGAATAGAAAAAATTCTAAAAGAAAAGCCAGAAATTTTTGATGTAAATACTAACGAGGCAGCAACACTCAAAGGAGATATTGTTATACGTAATTTGAGTTTTAAGTACAAAACTATGGAAAAGCCTGCCTTAACTAATATTAGTTTAACTGTAAAGTCAGGACAAACCTTAGGTATAGTAGGTCGCACAGGCAGTAGTAAAACTACCTTGGTTGAATTACTACTAAGGCTTTATAACGTAGAAGAAGGTAAAATTTTCATTAATAATGAAGATATAAATAAGATTCCACTAAATACATTAAGAGAAAACATAGGCTTTGTATCTCAAGATTCCTTCTTATTTTCTAATATAATTTCAGAGAATATAAATTTAGCTTTTGAAGAGCTAGACATGGATAAAATAATTCAGAGCACTAAAGACGCAGACATATATGATAATATAATGGATTTCCCTATGGGCTTTGAAACCATTGTTGGAGAAAGAGGAGTAACACTATCCGGTGGACAAAAGCAAAGAACCTCTATAGCAAGGGCTCTTATCAAAAATCCAGACATATTGATTTTAGATGATTGTTTATCTGCAGTAGATGCTAAAACGGAAGTTAAAATTCTTCAAAACCTAAACAGAATAATGAAGGAAAAAACCTCTATTATAATATCCCACAGAATTTCTGCAGTGAAAGATGCAGATGCAATAATTGTGCTAGAAGAGGGAGAAATCATTCAAAGAGGAACCCACGCAGATCTAATAAATGAAGTTGGTATATACAAAGACATTTATGAAAAGCAGCTTATAGAGGAGCGCATCCAGTCAGAAGAGGAGGTGGAAACTAATGGAAAACTATAATAATGAAGAAGAGAGTATAACTAAGGAATATGACTCAAAGCTTATGAGGAGACTTCTAAAATTTGCAAAACCATACAAGTGGTACATCTTACTTGTAATATTCATAATGCTAATAGTAACAGCTATGGATTTAGCTCGACCATACCTCATAAAGAATGTTATAGATAACAATCTAATGGGCTACAATAAAGCCTACACCATTGTAGCTAAACCTCTGGATAATAGTATTCTTCTAGGTGATAAGTATTTAGTGCAAGGCGATATTAAAGATGGTGAACCCTGCTCTATGGTATATCTTAATAACAGTTACTATATAATCCATGGAAAAGTACAAGAAAACACTGAATTCAATATAAAAGTTGATAAGTTTACGCAAGGAGGCATTACCTATAAAGCAGATATTATAAAGTCTGCAGATCTGAAAATACTAAGAAAAACCGATGCTCGGGAGGTTATAAAAACTGCAGTATATATTGTTATAATAGCTATTCTAATCTTTATACTAAATTATATTCAAATATACATATTGCAATATACGGGGCAAAAGATTGTGTTTAGCATTAGGGAAGCGGTATTTAAGCAAGTAGAGAGTTTATCTTTATCATTTTTTGATAAAAACCCTGTGGGGCGCCTTGTGACTAGGGTAACAAATGATGTGGAAACGCTAAATGAAATGTATACAGCTGTCCTTGTTAATTTATTTAAAGATTTGTTTATGCTAGTGGGAATAGTTATAGCAATGTTCATACTAGATGTTAAATTAGCGCTAATTACTGTAGGAGCACTACCCTTTGTAATTTTCACGGCTTATTTATTCAAGAAATATGATAGGCAAGCTTACAGAAAAGTAAGAGCCAGACTTGCAAGAATAAATTCTTCCATATCAGAAAATATATCTGGTATGAAAACTGTTCAGGTCTTTGGCAAGCAGGAGAAAAAGTATAAGGAATTTAGCCAGGTAAATAAATCTTATAGAGAAGCCACCATGGAGCAAATAAAAGTATTTGCAATCTTTAGGCCTACCATGGATTTGTTCTCCTCCTTAACCTTAGCAGTACTTCTATGGTTTGGTGGAATAAGAGCAATTGATGGAAATATAAAGCTAGGTGTGCTATTTGTTTTTATAAGTTATTTAATGCAGTTTTTCCAGCCTATATTTGACCTAACAGAAAAGTATGATATACTTCAATCCTCCATGGCATCCTCAGAAAGAATTTTTATGCTTTTGGATAATGTGGATAAAATTAATAATATTAAAAATCCAATAGAAGTGGATAGACTTGTGGGTAATATAGAGTTTAAAAACGTTTGGTTTGCATATAAAGAGGAAGATTGGGTTTTAAAGGACGTTAGTTTTAACATTAAAAAAGGTGAGAAAATAGCCTTTGTGGGAGCTACAGGTGCTGGAAAAACCTCTATTATAAACCTTATAACTAGATTATATGACATTCAAAAGGGCGAAATATTGGTGGATGGACATAATATCAAGCATATGAGGAAAGAGCAACTGAGAGAAAACATAGCTACAGTGCTACAGGACGTATTCCTGTTTGCAGGGGATATAAAAGGCAATGTAAGGTTAAACAATGAAAAGATTTCTGATGAGGAAATAGTAAAAGCTTGTAGATATGTGAATGCTGATAAGTTCATTGAAAAATTGCCAGAGAAATATTCCGCCCCTGTTAATGAAAGAGGGTCAACCTTTTCACAAGGTCAAAGGCAGTTAATAGCATTTGCAAGAGCTATAGCTTTTGATCCACCAATCCTAGTACTGGATGAAGCTACTTCTAATATAGATACAGAAACTGAAAGCTTAATTCAAGATGCATTAAATAAGCTTACAATAAATCGTACTACAATTATTGTGGCCCATAGATTATCTACTATTAAAAATGCGGATAAGATAATAGTTTTGCATAAAGGGAGGATACGAGAAATAGGAAACCACGCGGAATTAGTTGAAAAGCAAGGGTTGTATAGTAATTTATATAAGTTGCAGTATATGGAGGGGAAGAGTTAGAGGGTAAGAAGGTAGTCGAGAGTATTAAATTTCTCCTGCGTGCTTTGCAATAAGAGCTGGGAACTTGAAATTTCATTAAGAAATTTTAATTGAAAATTAGTTACTAAAATAAAAAATAACCTTTTAAATTAAAGGTTATTTTTTATGAGGAGATATTCTACTGGTGACTGTTTTTTAATATGTTTTTTACATATTCAATATCAAGATCGTTTATTTCTGCAATATATTCTATAGAAAGTCCTTTTTTATATTGTTTAAGTATTAATTGTTTTATTCCTTCTTCTATTCCTTCTTCTCTCCCCTCTTCCTTGTAGTGCAATTTCCTAATTTCTTCTATACTCATTTTAAATGCACCTCCTCTTAATTTTTTAAAATCTTCATACTTCTTTTCTAACTCCGGATCTTGGATTAAAAATAAGTATTCTAAAAAATCAACTAATGATTTTATTTGTTCACTATTTTTAACTTTATCATAAGTTGATAATTCTTCTCCTAATTCTATTTTTGCTTTTAATATATCTTCATCTCTTGCACCTATTTCTAATAAATTTTTCGCCATTTTAAAAACTAATTTCAAGGGGTTATCATCATTAATTTTTTCAAGCTTTATTTTTTCAACATCAATAGTTTTAAAGTTATATGTTAGTATGGTATTTTCTATCTCTGGTAATTTATATACATAGCTTTTATCCTTTCCACGGTCACCTTTATAGGTATAAATTGCAGCAGCTACTATTTCGGAGTTATCGTTATACTTATATCTAAATTTGTCCCATATCCTATAAAAGTATCTAAACATTCTTTGCCCAAAAACTTCATGCCCACTGCCATAACTTTGGACTTCTACATGTATAAATAATATCTTGCTTTTCTTATCTTTTAATCTCACTTTTATTATTTTATCCGATATTACTTTTTCACTACTATCTTTATCAAATATATCCTTTTGTATTTCTTGTAGTTCCTTATCTAATGATTCTGTTCCGAGTTCCCAAGCTATTTTATTAAATATCTCTGGAAAAAGTAATTCGACTATTTCTATCTCAAATGCTTCCAAAATTGCTTTCCACGCTGCATCAAAATCATGTTTCTTTTCCAAGATTTATTCACTTCCTTGTACTTCGTTAATTACTTTAATTATATCATATCAATTTTTTGTTTACACTAGTTTTTAAAATAACGTTAAAACTAAAAAAATATCCACAATACATTTATGTATCATAGAAGCTTTATAAACTTTAAACATGCCACTTGCCACGTGGGTGGAACCAGAGATTATCTATACAGTATATGGAGGGGAAGAATTAGAGGTCAAACAGATAATCAAATTATTAGATTTCTCCTGGGTGCCTTGCAAAGGGGCTTGAAACTAGAAATTCCACTAAGAAATTTTAATTGAAAATTAGTTACTAAAATAAAAAATAACCTTTTAAATTAAAGGTTATTTTTTATGAGGAGATATTCAAGACCTTCTAATTTTTTGAATTATTGTAATTATAGTATACCATATTCATAAAAAATCTCCGCATTAAGCAGAGATTTTTCTGTTGTCTCAGAAAAATCTTACAGCACTTCATATTGAAGGCCACTCCAATGAAATTTAATACTTACTATATGCTTTATTCATCTAATATAGATAACAGAGAGTATGAGAGGCACTGACGCACATTATTTTAATATCAATTATAATATTATGGGTTGTTGAATATGTGTTAGCAGGAAAAATGATAATAGGACCTGGAATCATAAAAATGAAGCAGGCTACCGCCTAAAATATATTTGAAAATAAGTATCGCTTATAATAGAAGGGAAAAACAAAAGCCTCCACAATACACTTATGTATCATAGACGCTTTGTAAACCTTAAACATGCCACTTGCCACGTGGGTGGCACTAGAGACTTAAAGCTTTAGCTTTAAGTCTCCTTCGCGAATCCAGCCTTTTTTTCTCATAAACTCTGAGAAGATTAAGGTTAAAACTATAGGGGCTATAAAGTGTAGAAGTAATATTTTTAAAACTATTATAGAAGTAGGTTCACTTCCTTGCATGGCTGCTAGGGTTCCGAATTGACCTACAAGGCCGCTGGTGCCCATACCTGCACCTAGAGAATTGTTTTTCATGGAGAAAATCGTTGTAGAAAGAGGTCCCAGGATTGCACCGGCCAGGGTTGGGGGTATCCAAACTTGAGGACGTCTTATTATGTTAGGTACTTGTAACATGGAGGTGCCTAGTCCTTGAGATATTAGACCACTCATCTTATTTTCTCTATAACTGGCAACAGCAAAGCCTATCATTTGTGCACTGCAACCTACAGTGGCAGCACCGGCTGCAAGGCCAGACATATTCAGCGAAATTGCTATGGCAGCACTGCTAATTGGAGCGGTAAGGGCAAGGCCCATTAAAGTAGATACAGCAATCCCCATTGGTATAGGCATAAGCGTTGTAGCGGAATTTATTACTGAACCTAAATCTGTCATAAAGACTGAAATATAAGGGCCAACAAATTTACCTACTATACTTCCAGTAACAATGGTAACAATGGGAACTATAACAATATCAAGTTTTGTTTTTCCCGACACATAGTTTCCAAGTTCTGCACCTATTACTGCAGCAACAAAGGCTCCTACAGGGCCACCTCCCATATACATATATCCGAAGGCGCCAGTTGCAGCAGAGGAAAACATGGCAAGTGGGGTAACTTTGAGGCCCCAAGCTACAGCTACACCTATAGCCGAGCCAACTACAGGGGATTTAGCTGAAATAATTGCTGTAAACTCTTTAAGGAACGCTAGTCCAGGGACTTTTGATAATTGACTTAGTATTAGTCCAATAATTAATGAAGCAAATAACCCTAATGCCATGGCACTTAAGGCATCTAGAAAATATCGTTTAAGGGCTTTTTTTATAAAAATTTTAAACTTTTCCATGAGATCTCCTCCTAATAAAATATATACTGGTGTATATACATGTGTAAACTGACAACATTATAACATCTCCTTATAAAGACATCAATAAGGCGGAGAGAAAAAGCATGGGGCATGAAAATAAAGGCTTCTATAATACATTGCTGTATTATAGAAGCCTTTTGAAATGTCTTTAAACATGCCACTTGCCACGTGGGTGGCACCACCTTGAAATTAGTCTTCTCGTACTTCTAAATAAGAACTGCCATCAAGTGGGATTAATGCTTGAAGGCCTGGTTGACCCTTGAGCAGACCTATAGCGTAAACGGTGTAAAAACGTTGAGATTTTAGTCTTATATTAGGAACATATAAAATTGTAGTTTTGGTGCCAGTAGGTCTAACTTCTAAAGTATAGGTTCCTGGAGGAACTTGTATATAATCCGTAAATGCTTTGTAACTAATATTTTTAAAGAGCATGGTGCCATCAGGTAATACAACATCCACAGGGCCAGTATTAGGTGATAAATGAGCAAATTTAATATATACATTATCAGTAGGGTGCATGACTTTAGTTTCAGGAACGGGTAGCAGATCAATGCTCGGCAATATTCCAATGGCAGCGATGGTGTAAATTTTTTCAGGGGGAACAAAAAGGTTTTTATTAAGTACTGGAGAAGTTTTAGTTCCAGCTGCATAGAGCTTTATATTGTAATTACCAGTTATAACCTCTATATAATCTGTAAAATCAGCATAGGCAAGGTTTTTAAATTTTAACATATCATTAATGTATACATCAACAGCAGGGGATTTAGGAGAAGCGTGAAGAATTCTTAAATATGAAGTCAAAGGGCTTTCCCTATATAGAGAATAAGGATTATAAACATTTTCTGGACAATAGAACATAAAAGGCTCCCTTCAAATATTTCTACTATATTAATATATGAAGAGAAATACTAGAAGGTTACTAAAATTTATTGGAATAAGTAATGTTTAATTGTAATAAACATATAAAGGGCTAAAAATATACTAAAGTATAGAGGGGTATTCTATAATTTTATTTATAAAAAAGTTTTCAAAAACCTGCAACTAAAATATAATCATAAACGTTATATAAGAGTAAAACAAGAAAACATATGAAGTATAGGAAACTTTGCTATATATGTAAAAATTAAACCAAGTAAAAAAAGTAAAAAAAGTTTTCAAAAACTTGCAACTAAAATATAACCATAAACGTTATATAAGAGTAAAACAAGAAAACATATGAATTAGAGGAAACTTTAATATATATGTGAAAATTAAACCAAGTAAGAAAAAGTAAAAAAATTAAAAAAACTGCAACTAAAATAAGATTATAAACGTTATATAAGTGTTAAACAAGAAAACATATGAAATAAGGGGAATTTTATTTTATATGTGAAAATTAAACCAAGTAAGAAAAAGTAAAAAAGTTTTCCGAGATTTGCAACTAAAATATATCCATAAACGTTATATAAGTGTAAGATGTGAAAATAAATGAAATGCAGTTAAATTTTAATAAAAAGTTGAAATTTAACCAAAAGAGTTATATAATACATATATCATGAATATTGTGTAAAACAATTAACAGTAGCACAAGTATGTCATGGCATTTCATAATATGGTAAACAAAAACCATATATTCTAAAAATATCACAAGCACATTTAAGTCCTTAATTACTAAGTTACTTTAAAACTGAATTAGTCTGTTTTATAGTAACAAAAAAATAGCTCCCTAGGGGGTGTAGTTAAGGAAGATGGAATTGTACTCTTTTAAAAAGATTACAATCATAACTAAGTTTTTATTTTTTTTTAAAAATAAAAAGTATATATTAATGGGAGGGACAAACTATATGAAACAAATCAAAAAATCACTAAGCATATTCATGGCAGCAATATTTGTAATGGCCGGAGTATTAGGCAACGTTGCAGTAAAAGCTGCACAGGTAACTGTTCCAGTAATAAATTATATTGGAGTAGAACATTCACCACTAGTAGTAGGAGATACAGAGAAATTTACAATTACTTCAACTTATACAGGTGATGTTCAATACAGAGCATTCCTTTATAATGAAAAAGCTAACAAATGGAGCGAGTTAACAGAAGGATACAACAAAGTAGCAGTAAATGCTAACACACCATATGTATTACCAGAAACAGCAAAATTTGATGCTGGTAAATACAAACTTTCAGTTTGGGTAAAAAGAGCTGGAGAAACAGGAATTCAATCAAACAAAAACGGTGACTTTGATAGTTACTATGTATCAGCACTTAATTGTGTAGCTAAAGATAATGACAACAGAGTATATGCAAACGGAGAAGCAACTTATGTAGTTAATGGAATGAACTTAACATTCAATAGAGTAGAAGGAATGAGCGGAATCGCAGGCCCATACTCATACAGATTACACATATTTGATCCAACAGCAGTATCAGCAACAAATGATGGATGGACAAAAAGAGTAACAGAGTATACTGAAAATCCTTCATACAAATTTACAAAACCAGGTACTTACATGGTTGTTGTACATGCAAATACAGCAAAATCAACAACTTGGAAAAACTATCTTGCAGAAGATAAAACAGTAGCTAACCAAAAGTCAACTTATGGAACATATGAAGCTTGGAAAACAATAAAGGTAGAAGTTAAAGCAGAAGAAGTATTAACTGTATTTGACACTACAATTAAAGCTGGAACAGTTTCACCAGTTGCAAATGTAACTATGACAGTTGCAGGCGCTAAACACTTTGCTACAGCTGCAAAATATCAATTATTTGATGGCGAAAAAGCTGTATCAGCTATAGCTACATTAGGAACAGCTACATCAGTTTACCCTAAAAAAGTTGAGGGTGAAAAAGTAAGCGTTAAATTATTAGATTCAACTGATAAATTAATTGAAACTATAGAAGTTGCTTTAGGAAAATCAGGAACAATTACAATTAAAGCAGTAGAACCATCTACATCAGAAGTTAAAGCAACAATTAAAGAAGCAGCATTTGGATCAGCAATAACAGTTACTGCAACTCAAGAAGGCGCAGTTAAATACCAAATATATGATGGCGCAAAAGCTATCTCAGCTCCAACTGAATTAGGAAAAGCTACAACAATTCCAGCAGGAAAATCTGCAGGAGCTAAAGTTAATGTTAAATTGTTAAATGCAGCTGGAGTAGTAGTTGCAACAAACGAAGTAGTTCTAGTAGCTGCTAAATAATACACTTAAAAGAGTTTTAATCCTTAATCATTATTTGATTAAGGATAGCTAATAAAATAATAAAAAAAATTGACCAAAAAAATGGAGGTATAAATTATATGAACAAGAAAATTACAAGCTCAGCTCTTGCTGCCTTAATGATAGCAGGATCAACATCTTTCTCAGCTTTTGCTGCAATGTCTAGTGGTACTGTGGTAATAGGAAACAAAGCTTATGATATGGAATATGCAAATGACGTAAAAAATGCTGAAGAAATCGGTAAAGCATTAGTTGAAAGTGGCGTAGTTTATGTTAAAGGATTCGACGGAAAATGGATAGACAATACTTCAGGAAAAACTGTAGAAACATCAGTTATACCAGCAGTAGTTTATAAAGATGCTAAGGGAAAAGAAACTAATTTTGATGCTAAAGATACAGATGTAGTTGCAGCTTCAACAGTAAGTTCAATTAAATTAACTTCTTCAGTATCATCTCAAGCAGTTGTTGGTACAAGAGGTATAATTACAGCAGTAGCTACTGATAAAGATAGCAAAGTTGTACCAGGAGCAAAAGTTGTATTTGAAGTAACTACACCACTTCAAAGCCAAAACAAACAATATAAAGTTACAGTTGTAGCTGATAAAGATGGTGTTGCAACTCTTACAAACGAAGATGGAAAAGCTTATGTAAGAAATGCAGCAGATGCTGATACAATAGTAGCATATGCTGAAGAAAATTCAGCAATCAGAACAGAAATTTCTAAAGTATACTGGGGTGTTAAACAAATACTTACAGTTACTGCAGATACAGTTACTCCTGTAAGTGGTGGTACAGTAACTTATACAGCTAAACTTAGTAACCCTGTAATAGGCGAAGCAATGGTTGGAAGACAATTAAGAGTAATCTTCAAGGAAAACATTGGAGCAGAGGGAACTCGTGCAACAGCAACAAGTAATAATGATTTCCAAGCAAAAAGATTATTCCAAGACGTTAATGGTCAAAACAATACATTATTGCTTACAACTAATGCAGATGGAATCGCTAAGTTTACAGTTACAGGAAACCATGAAAGTGTAACTCCAATAGTGTTCTATGATAAAGAGACTTTCTATACAAATTCACTTTATGATTCAAGCCAATACTTAGCTTCTTTCGCTGGAAATAACAATGAAAGATTTGATGCAAGAGAATTAAATGCAGTAGCTCCAACAGCAGCATTTACTAACTCTGCTTATAAAATTACATCAGATGTAACAGTTGATTCTTTCTGCTCAAGCACAGCGTTCACAAGAGGAAAAAAATATGTTATTACTGTAAATAAAGCAGATGGAACAGTATTTGCTGGTGGAACTATTAATGTAGGAGTAAACGAATTGTTAAATGGTTACGATTCAAGAGCTCGTATAATAGCAACTGCAACAGGTAACCCAACTACAACACCAATAACATTCAATAATGGTTCAAATAATGTTCTATCAGGTACAGTTAATGACGGAGAAGGTAAAGCAACTAAAACATCTATAATACTTGATGCTAAAGGTCAAGCTACATTTGTTTTAGCAAGTGATAGAATTAATACTGTAGCTACTCCTGTTGTATGGATTGATGGAGATACACCAGCAATGTATACAGGAAAGACTAACGGACAGTATGATGCAACTTTAGATACAATTCAAAAGCTTAATAAAGTAACTTTTGTAAACTCATTTATCAATGATGGAAAACTTACTGTTACTGATAACACTGAAGTTAGTGATAGTGTTTCAAAAATTGAAAACGCATCATTTATTTTCAACTTATATGATCAAACTAATGATTTAACAAATCCACGTCCTGTAGGTTCAGCAAGAATGAATTATGTTGTAGCTAATACAGGTAGTGATGATATAACTGTTAACTTAAATGTATTCAATGCAGGTAAAATCGTAGTAGATCAAAAAGATACAGCTGCAGATACATCAGTAATAGTTAAACCAGGTCAATATAGAACAATCGCTGGTAATGTTAATTCAGCACAACCAACATTACTAATTAAGAGTACAAATTCAACTTCTGGAGCAGCAGCAACTGTTACAGCAAGTGCTGAAATATTTAATGTAGATGGAACTTTATTAAGTAAATTCACATCAACTTCTTCAGCTAGAGCAACATTTGATGCAGTAACTCGTGTAGAAGCAAGTATAGCAGCAGGTACATTTGTTGGTAAATTGGATGCTACTGTTAATAAAGCAGGTCAAGTACAACTTAACATTCCTGGAAGCAGATATATAAACTTCAATATTAGTTCAGTTGCTACAGGTGTTGGTACAGGCGTTGCTTCATCAGGTTTAGTTACAACAACATCAAAAGACTTTACTGTTAATGACTTTAACCAAGCTACAGTATTAACTAACGATGTTTTAGGAAAAACAGCTAATCAAAAACTTGTAGCTGCTTTAGCAAAAGATGCAGCAGTTCAAGTTACATTTAAAATGGTTGATAGTAAACCAGTAATTGAAACAATTAAAGTATTATATACTGAGGCTATGTATAATGAAAACAGAGTTCTTGACGGAGCAGTAGATAACTCTACTCAAGCAGAATTAGTAATACTTGCAAATGCAGCAGTAAACAAATTAGAAGCAACAATAGCACCAGCAAAAGATTTAAAATTAAAAGCTGACTTAGAAGCAGCAGAAAATGAAGTAATAATTGCAACAGCTGCAGTAAATAAACTTGTAGCTGGAGATTACAAAATATTATACACTGCTAAAATTAATGTAGCTAATACTACAATAAAGGCAGCTAGAGTTGCGTTTGACAAAAATTTAATATCAGATGCAGCAGTAGCTAAATTATTAGAAGCAACAGTAGCAGTAAATAAAGCTGTTTCTACTAAATTAGTAGTTGATATAGATGCAGCACAATTATTAGTAACTGCATTGCCAGAGTCACCATCTAAAGAAGCTTTAAAAGTTAAATTAAGTGGAATAGTTACAGTAGCAGAAAAAGATAAACTTGATATAACAAGCGATGCAGCCGATTTATCAGTAACTTATAATGGTGTTGCATCTACTCTAGTACTTCCAATAGTTACAACAAATAATTCAACAGTAACTTGGGCTGAAAAAGTTGATACTTTAGATTTAGTTAGTGTAAGTGGAAATGTAGCAACAATAAAAAACAGTGTTGCTGATAATAAAGATGATGTAGTAACTTTAACAGCTACAATTAAAAAAGGTATTACAACACTAACAAGAGATTTTGATATAACTATTACAGAAGGTAAAACAACAGCAGACCAAGCAGCATCATATGCTACATTAAAAAATGGAGTAGAATCAAAAGTAGCAGCATATGAATCAGCAGGTCTAATACTAACAACACAAACATTAGTAGATGCAGCGAAAGCAAAAGCTACTATAGTTACAACAGGATTAACAGTTAGTGACATAAATGCATTCAAAGTTAGAACAGATTTAGTTGATGCGAAAGTAGTAGCAGCACAAGATCTTATAACTGCAACAGGCATTAAAGCAACACTTGCATTAACTGTTGCAACACCTGCAGCAGCTACATCAACAATTACACCTGCAGCTAATACAAAAATAGCTTGGGCATGTTCAGTTCCTGCTAATTTAGTAGGAATAGTATATACTACTCCTGCTAGAACATTAGCAGTACAAACTGAAACATTAACAGCTACAATTACAGTAGGAGCAACAGTTCTTACTCAAACATTTACAGTAACTATACCAGTTACAGGAGTTGATCCAATTACTGTAGCTAAAAACTAGAAAACTCACTTCCTTCGCAAAGCCCTCAGGGGTAACCTAAAAGGTGCCGATACGAAAGAAATGTAGTAATCAATAAGCAAAGTCACTTCGGGAAAAGCCTAACGGGCGTGATCAAAGCGCGAACGAAGAAAGACAAGCAAATTGAGAAAGAGAGAATCGTCAGAAATGATGGTTCTCTTTTTCTGTTGAGAGAAAAGCGTAGCAAGTTCAAGTCCCTCACGGTCCTTTCACAAGGACCCCCGGGGGTCGTGAACGAAATGTGAACAACAATGCGGAGCTAGGCGAAGATGGGACATCTGATGCGGATTAATTAGATGAGAAGTCTGATTGAAAAGTAGAGGGAATGAGAAGAGAATAGAAACAAAAAAACTTGGCGATAGCCAGGTCGGGGAACTACTCAAACATATAGAAGAGTATATGTTTGAGTAGTTTTTTCGTCGGGAAGGTTAGGTTGCACGACATTGGAAAGATGTGAAATTTTATAGGTTGATAAAGAAGTTTGAAGATGTTATAATTATTTTACTTGAAGATTAAATAATGGTGGTGGTTTGAGATGGATAATGAAACAAAGAAAATGTTTGAAATGTTGATGAATAAATTAGACAATATGGAAGAAAGCCAAAAGGAAATAAAAGAAAGCCAAAAGGAAATGAAAGAAAGCCAAAAGGTCATGGAAGAAAGACAAAAAAACATGGAAATAAGGCAAGATGAAATATTTTCTGTTGTAAAGGCTATTGAACACAGTAATACTACACATAAAGCAGAGATTGATAATATTACTTATAAAGTTGCACATACAGAAGGAACAATTAACAAAATAGGTAATGTAATTATTGAAAATAGAGCCATAAAATAAGCAAGCTCAGTCATATTTTCCTCGCAAAGGGTCAGACCCTTGGGGGAATATGTAAAAACAATCAATGAGCAAAGTCACTTCGGAAAAAGCCTAATGGGCGTGAACAAAGCGCGAAGGGCGAGATATGAGTAAATAATAACAAAAACCCCCGGGGGTTGTGAATATTACGTGAACAACAAGGCGAAGATGAAACATCTGATGCGGATTAATTAGAAGAGAAGTCTGATTGAAAAGTAAAGGGAATGAGAAAAGAAAAGAAAAAAACTTGGCGATAGCCAGGGAGAGGAACTACCCAAATATATTTAAATATATTTGGGTAGTTTTTTAATCGTTAAATACAATTTTATAAAAAATCATATAGGACATTTATATCAAGACAGATATCATACAGAAATTATTGAGAATGATGCACAGATGTTAACTACTAGTAGATACATTCATTTGAACCCCGTGAGAGCCAATATGGTAAATAAACCAGCAGAGTATAAATGGAGCAGTTATGGTATATTTATAGGATTAGTTAAGGAACGATTTACGGTTTCACAAAATATACTTTCTTACTTTAAGAGAGATAACAATAAAGAGTTATACAGAAAATTTGTAGAAAGTGCTATAAAAATAAATGTTGATGGGGTGCAAGGAGGTGGTGTAAATGGCAGCAGTAGTTAATAGTTTTGCTATAAGTAACATATAGAACTTATGCATAGGATTATAGAAAAAGGTGTGGTTATTTCAGAGTATCCACCAGGAACAAAGCCGGACGCTAATCATTTTCCAATGAGGAATAGATTAATAAGTGCTTGGTGTAAAAAACTTTTAGTGGTGGAAGCTGGAGAAAAAAGTGGGTCGCTTTTGACTGCGGCATTTGCAAAGGAGCAAAATAGACAAGTATTTGCGGCTCCCAATAGTATTTATAGTAAAGAAAGTATAGGAACAAATAGGTTAATAGAAGAAGGTGCTAAAATATATTTAAAACCTTCACAACTGTTATTAGAACATAGGAGTAAGTTAGCAGTAAATATTAAAAAGGATAGTACAGAATTGATAGGTGATGATTTAACATTACTAGAAAAAGTTATATATTTTCGCAAGGCCCCTCGGTGAAAGTGAACAGAACGTGAACGACCAAAGCGGATTAGCCATGAATGATAATTTAACATTAGCGAAAAAAAGAGTAAGTGACTTTGAAGAAACACTAGTTTCAGATGGTAAAGTACCTAAAACTATAGAGAGCTATACAGGAGACATTAGAGCCTTTCTTGATTGTTTTAGGGTTTAAAAGCAACATCTTCACAGGTGAAGTTAACTATATTTCACGTTACAGCCTATAAAAATTCACTTATCCAGAATAACTATGAGAATGCAGACTATTAATAAGAAAATTAGTAGTCTGCATTCTTTCAAGCAATTCATATGGTTGAAAAATAGGACTATATCTTAAACTTCTGAATTATTTCAGTAAGTTTTTCAGCAAGTTCGGCTTGGCTTTGTGCTGTTAATGCAACTTGTTGTATAGCTTCTGTAGTTTCATCTATGCTTTCTTTTATCGTTTCTGATTCTTCACTGGATCTTTGCGATGTCTGCGCCATGTTTTGAACAGCGCCATTTACTTGTCCAACCGTAGCTGTGATTTCTCCAGACATAGCGGCAATTTCCTGGGATATTTTACTTGCAAAATCCGAATCATTATAATATTGATTAGCTATTTCTACATAGGCATCAAATTGTGATTTTACATCTGTATTAATAAACTCTAGTATATCAGTACCTGTATCTATACTGCTCTTAAATGCCTGCTGAACTTTTACAATAGTTTCTTGGATACTTGTTACTGCTTGTGAAGATTCTTCTGCAAGTTTTCTTACCTCGTCTGCTACAACAGCAAAGCCGCTGCCTTGTTTTCCCGCTCTAGCTGCCTCTATTGCAGCATTTAATGCAAGTAAATTTGTTTGCTCTGCTATGTTTCCTATGGTATCTGCCATGAATTTTATACTGTCTACTACTTTTCCATTTTCAATTGCCTTTAACATCTTATTTTGTTTTTCAACATATATTTTTTGAGTTTGATCTAAAGCTTTTTGACTACTGGTCTGAACTACTAGAGCTCTTTCTTTAGACTGTATTGCATTATTGTTTCCTTCCATAGCTTTTGAAGTAAGCATATTAATACTTGAATCTACTTCTTCAACAGAAGCACTTATTTCTTCAGAGGAGGCACTGGACTGTTCAGCGCCCGAAGTAATAACATTTATTGCTTCATCAATAGTTACAACTTTAGAAGATAATTCTTCAACAGTTACTGATAGTTCTTCTGAGGACGCACTTAAATCCTGTGAATTTTCCATGATTATTTTTACTAAGCTACTCATATTTTCCTGGGCGGTATTTAAAGCTAAACCTGTTTGTCCAAATTCGTCTTTCCTTGAAATAGTAATTGAAGTTGAAAAATCGTAGCAAGATAACCTACTAGCTAAATCTTTTATTTTGTTTAGTGGATTCATTATATTTTTGCTTAATATGTATGCCATAAAAATTATAAGTAAAAATGCTATAGCTGTATAAATTATAATCAGATTTTTAATCTTGTTAAACTGAGCTATGTTATTTAAATTTTCTTGCTCAGCGGATCTTCCATTTATGTCAATGCATGCTTGTAGTTTTCCCAGCATAGTACTTGTTATCGAAGTTATATCCGAATTATAGATTTTAGTGGCCTCATCATAATTATTAGATTTTACAGTTTCTATTGCTTTACTTCTTAATTCTTTATATTTCAATAAATAATTTTTAAAATCAACGTAACTTTCATCCTCTTCCTTTGATATTGTAGTTAGGCTATCATATTCCTTTATAAATTTTTCGCTTTTTTTATCTGAATCATCAATAGTTTTTATCTCATCATCTAAAGTATTTCTATTTCTTTCAAAAATGATTTTTAGCAGACTAGCATTAGTTTCATTTATACCACCACGAATTTCTTCTAAATCCCTAATAGATATTAAGTTATTACTGTACATTTTGTTTGCACTTTTACTTATTTTGGAAGAACTTAATATACCCTCAACTCCTATTAAAACTATAAAAATACAAACCACTGAAAATACCAACATAACTTTTTTTCTTACACTTAAATTTATAAAAAATTTCATTTTGACGCTTCCCTTCTTTTTTCATAGTATATAATTCAAAATCTATAAGTAACTAATAATTACTATGACCTAACTAACATTTTTTTGTATTATGTCCAAGTTTGCACAAACCTATTTTATATTAACATCTTATTATTACAAAAAGTCAAAAACGTGTATAAGATGCTCATAGGGCGGTTGTACAGCTATTTAATAGACTTAAATTACAATTTTAATAATTAGCAAACTCACGTTTAACCCAAAGCCGCGAGGCTCTTACTTGTTCTTACACTGGACATTATTGACAACAATGGGTATTGTGGCTATAATTAAAAAGCAAGTTATAACGTTAAGCATTGTGGGTGCTTGTTTGTTATATTACTTTAAATATATTAATTGAAATAGGGGGATTAGATATGCAAAAAAAAATACTGCAAATAGTATCATTTACATTATTATTTCTACTAAGTTTTAATCCAGTATTTATAGCTAAAGCAGACACATTAAATCAGTGGGTAGAGTTTAAAAGGATGGATAACATTCCTGCTAATAAAACTATTACGGTTGCACTTACAAAGGATATAGCAGAAAAAAATATTGATGCAATTGTTATAGAACAAAATAATAAATTTGTAGCTGTGGATATAAGTTATGATTCAAGTAATGTTTATATAACACCAGTAAAACCATTTCTAGAAGGGGAGTATAAACTTAAAGTATTATTAAGTAACGGTAAAAAATATTTTATGAAATTTACTGCCTCAAATATAGAATATGAATTTACTGAGAGGTCAAAAGATAAAGTTATAAAGGTATATCCAAGAAAAGATAGTGGATTTTCTTATCCTTATTATTTAAGTATTCCCAGTGATTTAGTGACTTCAAAAAATGTAAACATAATTGTAGAGCCTAATAATGGTGGGAAAACAGGAAATGTAGAGGCTCAAGATTATTTGGTTAAAGAGAAGATTTTAAATGAATGGTCTTTAGCTGCTGATATAAATAGACAACTGAACTCTATAATTTTAATGCCTGTTTTTCCAAGAGGGGTAACTGCAGAAGGAAAGAAAAATGGAAATCTTTATACTCACGAATTGGATAGAGACACTATATTAGGGAATGATAATGAAAAGATCAGAATAGATGATCAATTAGTAAACATGATAAAAGATGCAAAAAGTGTTATAAATAAAGAGGGCATAACTTCTGTAAAAGAAAAAGTGTTCATGGTAGGGTTTTCAGCATCTGCAAGATTCACTAACAGGTTTGCATTATTGCATCCAGAATTAGTTCAAGCTGTAGCTACGGGAGGAATAAATTCAAATCCTATTCTACCTTTAGAAATGCTTGAAGGACAAAATTTGATATATCCTGTAGGAATTGGTGATGCTAAAAAAATACTTGGAAGAGATATTAACCTGGAAGCATATAAAAAAGTAAAACAGTACATATATATGGGTGAATTAGATACTAACGATGATGTTCCTTATTTCGATGGGTATGATGAACCAGAAAGGCAACTTATATATAAGTTAATTGGAAAAAATCAATTGCCTGATAGATGGAATAAAACTCAAGAGATATTTAAAAACCTTCCATACCCAATACAATTTGTAACATATAAAGGTATAGGTCATCAGACTAATAATGATACATGCGGTGATGTAATTAATTTCTTTAAACAAAATGGTGGAGAGCAATTTGTAAAAGTAAAACCACATAATGCTTATTAGTAAATCTGCGAAGTTTATAATTAGCAAGCTCAAGTCCTTCACGGTCCTTTCGCAAGGACGCCTGGGTATTGTGAACATTATGTGAACAACAAAGCGGAGCAAGGGAATGAGAAAAGAAAAGAAAAAAACTTGGCGATAGCCAGGGAGAGGAACTACCCAAATATATTTGGGTAGTTTTTTAATCGTTAAATACAATTTTATAACAAATCTGAATCTGGTGGAGAAAAATTAAGATTTAAGATAAATAGAAATTGAAGAAACACTAGTTTCAGATGTAAAGTACCTAAAACTTTAGAGAGCTATACAGGAGACATTAGAGTCTTTCTTGATTGTTTTAGGGTTTAAAAGCAACATATTTACAGGTGAATAACTATATTTCATGTTACAGCCTATAAAAATTCACTTATCCAGAATGACTAGGGTACATTATATAGATAAACTATGTAGGTTTTTTTTCATACTATTTGATGCAAGTATAATCATTTGCAAAAAAAATAAACATTGTAAACAAAGAGCATAAATCAGAATCAAATATTTTTGTAGATATTAACGATAAAAAAATAAAAACTAAAATATATAGATAAATAGCTGTAATTAATCAAAATATAAAAAAAAAAATATAATTATTTTTTTAATTAAATTAAATTACTGTAGGCAAAAGGCGAATGGTGTCGAAAATATAAAATAAGAGATTTATAGGAAGAAATTAGATTGGTTGTAAATTGCTTCTTACTACTTTTTTTTAAAAACTCAGATTTTGCCATGAAAAATCCGTTTAGAATTAAAGCTATAATGGTATTTTTTTTACTTTTCATAAAAACAAATATTAAAATAGCATTTTGAAATTCATGTGCAATATTTTAACAACATAGTTTAATTTAGTATTGACATCCCATTTATATAAAAAATAATAATGGAATCGTAATTTGCTATTTCGACAGTGTTCGAGCGGTATTTGGAGAAGTTTTTAAATATAGTTAATTTGATTAATGCATTGTGAAATAATGGATTAAATTACCTTAAAATATGTATTATCTTACCTGTTGCAATTCGACAAATTAGCAGTATAATACAATTAGTTTAACAATTAAATACAAAATGTTTTGAAGAATATTCTACAGGATATATAATGTTGAAAGGTTAAATGTTAAGACAAGCTTTGAAAAGTGAAATAGAATAATAGAATTTTTTTAAGCTATTAAGTGGTACAAGCTTTAAATTATTATGAAAGATTTTCTGCGATTAATCATGCAACGATTTTACTTTTCATGTAAAACAATAATAAACTATCTAATTAAAATTTATTTTGTTCTTTGAAAGAAAGTATTTCATTAAATGGTTGAAATTTGAAATTTGCCGAAAGATGGTATATAATAGAATAATAACATGAATATTATATAAATTTGTTATAATTACTATTATTATTCTATTGGAAATAATAATTTAATTAAAAAATACTGTGAAACTTGAAAATCAAGTCTTTAATTACTATGTTACTTTAAAACTAAATCCATGGTTTTATAGTAACAAAAAAATAGCTCCCCAGGGGGTGTAGTTAAAGAAGATAGAATTGTACTCTTTTAAGGAGACTGCAATTATAATTATGTTTTTATTTTTAAAAAAATAAAAAGTATATATTAATGGGAGGTATAAATCATATGAAACAAATCAAAAAATCACTAAGCGTATTTATGGCAGCAATATTTGTAATGGCTGGAGTTTTAGGTAATGTTGCAGTAAAAGCTGCACAGGTAACTGTTCCAGTAATAAATTATATTGGAGTAGAACATTCACCACTAGTAGTAGGAGATACTGAGAAATTTACAATCACTTCAACTTATACAGGTGATGTTCAATACAGAGCATTCCTTTATAATGAAAAAGCTAATAAATGGAGCGAGTTAACAGAAGGATATAACCAAGTAGCAGTAAGTGCTAATACACCATATGTATTACCAGAAACAGCAAAATTTGACGCTGGTAAATACAAACTTTCAGTTTGGGTAAAAAGAGCTGGAGAAACAGGAATTAAATCAAACAAAAACGGTGACTTTGATAGTTACTTAGTATCAGCACTTAATTGTGTAGCTAAAGACAATGACAACAGAGTATATGCAAACGGAGAAGCAACTTACGTAGTTAATGGAATGAACTTAACATTCAATAGAGTAGAAGGAATGAGCGGAATCGCAGGCCCATACTCATACAGACTACACATATTTGATCCAACAGCAGTATCAGCAACAAATGATGGATGGACAAAAAGAGTAACAGAGTATACTGAAAATCCTTCATACAAATTTACAAAACCAGGTACTTACATGGTTGTTGTACATGCCAATACAGCAAAATCAACAACTTGGAAAAACTATCTTGCAGAAGATAAAACAGTAGCTAATCAAAAGTCAACATATGGAACATATGAGGCTTGGAAAACAATAAAGGTAGAAGTTAAAGCAGAAGATACAGTAAAGGTATTTGATACTACTGTTAAAGCAGCTACATTTGGAGCAGCAGTAAATGTAACTATGACAGCAGATGGCGTTAAAAACTTTGCTACAGCTACACAATATCAAATATTTGATGGTACAAGCGCTATATCAGCTATGAGTAATTTAGGAACTGCTACAACAGTTTTCCCAGCTAAAGTTTCTGGCGATAAAGTTAATGTTAAATTATTTGATGCAAATACACAAGAAATTAAAGTAATTCAAGTTGCTTTAGGACAATCAGGAACAATTGAAGTTGCACCAATAGTACCAGTAGATCCAACTACAGTAGAAGTTAAAGCTACAGTAAAAGCTGCTACATTTGGAGCATCAGTTAATGTTACTTCAACACAAAAGGATGCAGTTAAATACCAAGTATTTGATGGCACAAATGCTATATCATCTATAGTTGAATTAGGAAAAACTACAACAGTTTTCCCAGGAAAAGTTGTTGGAGAAAAAATTACAGTTAAAGCATTTAATGCAGCTGGAACAATAATTGGTACAAATGAAGCAACTTTAGTAGCTGCTGAGTAATAATAATAACTTTTAAAAGAACTTTTTCCTTAATTAATATTTGATTAAGGGTAGTTAATAAAATAATGTTTAAAAAAACTAAATTAGATGGAGGTATAAATATATGAACAAGAAAATTACAAGTTCAGTTCTTGCTGCTGTAATGATAGCAGGAACAACATCTTTCTCAGCTTTTGCTGCAATGGCTAATGGTACAGTGGTGATAGGAAATAAAGCTTTTGATTTAGCTTATGCTAATGATCCAACAAATGCTCAAGAAATCACTAATGCAATAGTTGCTAGTGGAGTAGTTTACGTTAAAGATTTCCAAGGTAATTGGATAGACAATACTACAGGATTAATAGTGAATGCAAGTGTTATACCAGCTGTGACTTATAAAAGTGCTACTGGAGTAGAAACTAAATTTGATGCTAAAGATGCAGATGTAGTAACTACTGCAGCGGTTACATCAGTAAGTGCTATTAACCTTAAAACTGTACAAATAACATTCAGTGTAGCTGTTGATAAAGATGCTCTAGGAACTATCACTCTTAAAGATTCATTACTTAACACAGTTGCTCTAGATGCAACTCAAGGTACTGTATTATCTGCAGACGGTAAAGTATTAACTCTTGCTGCTGCTGGACAATTCACACAAGGCGCAGAATATTCATTAAAAATTGAAGGAGCTAAATCAGTAGCCGGATTAGCGGTTACAAAATATGATAGCAAGTTTACAGCACTAGATACTATGGTTCCTGTTGTTAGCAATGCTAGTATTACTTCACCAAAGACTATTGAAATTGGATTCAATGAAACTGTAACAAGCAGCATGTTTTCATCAGGAATGGATAACTTTGCTGGTGTATTGACAAATTTAGTACAAATTGATGGAGTAAATGCTTATGTTGATGACATTACAATGGATTACTCTACTGGTAAAATGCAATTAAGACTTAACAATGCACTTACTTCAGGTACACATACAATTAAAGTAATGGGATTTAAAGATATCGCTGGATTCCCAATTGCAGAAAAAGAATTTACAGCAACTTTAGCAACTGACACAATAGCACCATCAGTTGCAGCTGTTTCAGTTATAAAATATGATAAAGTTCGTGTTACATTTGATGAAGTAATAAATGCTCCAGTAGCTGGAAACTTCTCACTTTCTATTGGTGGTTCTACTATAACTGTTGCTTCAGTTGCTGCAGTAGCAGGAGATCAAAAATCTTATGATTTAACACTTAATTCTGCTTTAGGCCTAGGCGCTGTTGTAGATGCTTCTCTTAAATACAAAGATATTAAAGATTTCTACAATAACTCTGTTGTTACTGAAAAAACATTTTCATTCAAAGCTATTGATGAAACTGTACTTCCAACTGTAACTTCTAGTGTTCTTAATCATGATAACACTGTTACTTTAACTTTCTCTGAGGATATTGAAGGATTAACAACTGCAGACTTAGAGCTTTATGATAAGGATAGCAAACTTGTATCATCAGGAATTACTGGTTTAGCGCCTGTAGTTGTAAATAACGTAGCTAGTAAAAAAGCTTACGATGTTACTTTAGCTTCAAGTGTAAATGTTGGTGGAAACTATTCTTTGAAACTTAAAAAAGAATCTGTGAATGATTTTTCAATTCGTAAAAATACAAATATAGAGCAAACATTTGCACTCTCTACTTTAGATGCAGTTAAGCCTAATGCAACTAATCCTGTTCAAGTTTTAGAAAATGGTGTAGTTACTGTTAATAGTGACTCTGATGCTTTAGATACAAAATTAACTATTTTCTTTGATGAAGTAATGGATAGAGCAACACTTCAAAACTCTGGAAACTACTTAATAAATAATGCACCAATTGATTCAAGTGTTACAATTAATCCTGCTCAAGACGGAAAATCAGTAGAGTTAGTTATTAATAGAACAGCTCCAAGTGCACAATTAACGTTTGTAACTGGTCAAAGTACACTTCAAGTATTAGGTTTAAAAGATGTTGCAGGTAATATGGTAAATCAATTCAACACAATTTTACCAGCTTCTAATTATGTTGCTACTAATACAATTATAAATACTGTACAATTAGTTGCTAAAAATCAAGTTAAGATTATGCCAGTTGGAACAAATGTAATTGCTTCAGTTAACTTGAACAACATTCAAGTAATTGATACAGATACTACAACAGTATACGCACAAGCAACTCGTGTTGTATCTTACAATACAGATGGTTCAGTAACAGTTGAAATGAGCCGTGACTTAAACACTGATACTCTTGCTAAAGAAGTAGTTGGAACAGATATAGCTATAGGTTCTGCTTTAAGATTTAGTTTAACAGCTGATGGAGTTAAGAATGTACAAGGTCAAATTCAAGCATTAACAAATGGTTCATTCGTTAGTGGCATTACTGATAAAGCTAAGGCTTCATTCGTATTAACAGATGCATTAACAGCTGGCGTTGCTACTGTTAATGGAAAAGCTGATGTAAATGATGCTAATAACAGTATTACATTAGCATTTGATGAAAATGTTTATGCAGATGCTAATGAAATCAAATCTGCATTAGTAATTAAGAATAAAGATGGCGTTCGTTTAGCAACTACTGCATATTCTGTATCAGTACCTGCTACTGCTATTGCAGCTCCAAGTAAAAATGTAGTTATTACATTAACTGCTCCTGCAACAGTTGATTATGTAGGAAACTATACAATCACATTAGCAGATAACGTAGTTCTTAAAGATATCGCTGGAAATAATGCTAATGATATAGTTACTATTACTACTGATGACTTAACAGTAGAAAATGCTGCAGGTATAGCAGCACAATTAGCAGTAACAAATGCTCAAACTGCTAAAACAGCTGCAGATGCAGAAGTAGTAACAGCTACAACTGCTAAAACAACTGCGGATACAGCAGTAGTAACAGCTACAACTGCTAAAACAACTGCGGATGAAGCAGTAGTAACAACTACAACTGCTAAAACGGCTGCAGATGCGGAAGTAGTAACAGCTACAACTGCTAAAACTGCAGCTGATACAGCTGTAACAAATGATGATGGTACTGATCCAGATGCATTAATAGCAAAAGAAGCAACAGCAGCAACAGCGGCTACTGCTTTAACAACTGCAACAACAGCAGCAACAACAGCAGCTACTAATTTAACAACTGCAACTGCAACAGCAGAAACAGCAGCAACAACATTAACAACTGCAACTGCAACTGCAGCAACAGCAGCTACTGATTTAACAACTGCGACTGCAACAGCAGCAACAGCAGCAACAACATTAACAACTGCTCAAGCAGCATTAGCAGCCCTTTAATAAAAACAAACGAAACGTTACCTTATAAGCTAGAATTATAGTGAAATAAGTGGGAAGATGCCTCATGTGTTGACTTTATGGTTGACATCATGAGGTATTTTTTTCATATTAGAATGAAATATTTTGTGTAAAATAGATCTCAGGGGTAACCTCAAAAGTCAAAGTGAAAGAGTTAGAATACAATTAAATATGGAAAAAAGAGAAGGACAGTTGTTTAAACTGTTCTTCTCTTTTTTCGTTCACTATAAAAAAGAATATGATGCAATAGAAATAAAATAAGTTGAGAATATATGTTTAAATATATAGGGAAAAGTGGCGGTAAATAATATATAATACTAATTTACAATAAATGGTAAAAGGGTTATAATAGTTATGGAAGTTATTTACAATTGTTTGCTGTTATAGAATTTTATTATTAAAAAGGTTGGGTCTAATTTATTTTATAAATAGCCTTAGATAAAAAATATATCTATTTAAAATATAAATATAGAATATAACAAAAAACATTAACTACCAAAAAATAAATTTAAAGGGGAGAATTTATATGAAAAAGGTAAGTATGAAAACCATGCTAGCGGCTGTACTAGCAGCTTCAGTAATTTGTACAGCAGGAGTTGGAACATATGCAAAATATGCAGTAAGGCATGAGGCTGTAAGCACAATTTGTGCATCGTATTTTGATATCAGCCCTACAGGAGATTCATTTGCTAATTCAAAATTTAATGTGGACAAGCTTAATCCTATGAGCGAGGTAATGGAATTTCCAATAGTAGTAAACAAAAATAAAACTAACGTGGATACAAAATATACACTTTCATTAAAAACTGATGCAACTAAAAATGCAATATTTATGGATAAAGATAAATATACTTCTCCAATAAAATTTAAACTTCAAAGAAAAGTAGGAGAGCAATATATAACAGTAGTAGAAGATTTCAAAAATAAACCATTTGAACTCAATGATTTAAATGAAGCAGATACATCATTAAAACCAAAATCAGTTGAAGAATTTAAATTAGTATGTTCATGGGATAGCAAGAATGATGAAAATGATACAGCATATCAAGGTTTAACAGGTGATTTTAATGTAGCATTTGCTGCTGAACAAGTAAAAGGTGCGATTAAACCACCATTTGTTCCTCAAGAAATAAAAGCAAATAAAGATATATCACTAACTTGGAATATGCATAGTCAGGTTTTTTATAGAGGGACAGACGTAAATCCAGTGTTTAATTTAAAAAATAAGGAAATAAAATATTATAAAAACGAAAAAGATCTTAAGGTATTTGAATTAGGAGATGTTGATTACGAGTTCAATTATAACTATAGTACAAAAGAAAAAGTGAATATGAAAAATGTAATATTTACTGAAAAAGAAGCTGGTTCCAAAACATATGTGGTTTCTTCCACAGCTGGAGATTGGAAGGGTAAAGAATTCGAAATTATTGTAAAAGATAGTATAAGTCAACCTAGTGGTAATCGATTTATGAATATCACGTTTACTTGTTCCAACAATTCCGAATTAAATGTTCATTTTAAGGCAACAGAATCGGAGATAAATTGGTTTAACAACTAATCATTAAGAAATGGGTTAACCCCAGGGGTGTTATGCACCGCTGGGGTTAATTATTTATTTGGAATCTCAGTTGGAAGGGGTATAAGTATTTCTGTTTTTGGTTCAGGCTCTACTTTTGCTTTTGTATCAGCTACAGGAGCTGGAATATCTACTTTTGGGACTTTATTCTGATTTGATATTAAAGTATTAATTTTTTTAGTTAATTCTGATACTTCTACATTAAGTTTATTATTTTCAGACTGAATATTACTTGTGTTATTCTCAAACTCCATAGATCTATTTTGTAATTCATAAACCATAGTTTCTAATTCTTTATTTTTCGCATCTAATTGATTATTCTTATACTCTAATTCTTTTTTATTGTTTTCTAGTTTTAGAATGTACTCTTTTAGGTTGCTCACATAACCCGTATATCCTTTTGCTATAATATCTATAATAGTTTGCTGCTGACCATTAAGAATAGTGGTATCTGAGTCGAAATTCATATAAGATGGTTTATCCGTCATATTGGGAGCTATGTCTACAGTTTCAAAATTAATTTTGCTTGCTGCACTGTCTAAAGAGTAAAACAACCTATTATTTTTAAACATTTGTTCCTTTATATATTTCCATGTGTCTTGGTTACTTCCATATAAACCAGTCTGCATTAAATAGTTTTTATCTAATGACATGGGTTTTTTATCTACAATAAATTGATTTAAATATTTTAATGTTATATTTCCAAGGAAATCCTGCTTAGATGTTAAGTTAAAATATTTATTTATTAAGTTTACCTCTGCGGATATTGGTACATAGTATTTTTCTTCTTTCTCTGAAACAAAATATTGTTCATTTGAAGATATAAAACATTTTTCACCATTGATTTTTAGCTGCTGGGCTGAGGATTTAAGCTGTATTTCAGTGGAATATTTTGAAAGCTCTACAGGATCTATGTGCAAGATATAGGGCTCTATCTCTCCTTCAACTTCAAAATAAAACATTGAATTATCCTTTAATTCTTTTTTTGGGGTAATTACAATAAACTGATCTTTTCCATAGCTACGGTTAAAATTGTACTTATATTCCTCTATTTTAAATTCTAACATGTCCTCTGCAGCAATTACTGATACACTGCCAGAACTGGTTGCTCTAGCATTAAAGTTACAGTATGTTTCTCTATTAGTAGGAGTGAAAATTTTTACTGAACAAATAACAGCTGATAGTATCATGCTTGCAATTATTACCTTCTTCAATTTTTTTGATATCATTTTGTTATCTACCACCTTTTGTATTTATTGGTAATATCACTTTAATATAATAAAGAAAAATGTCCTATAAGAATTTACTCTTTAATAATTTTATCTTCTATGCCTGGTTTACTTTTAAATTCACTTAGTCCAAACATTAGAGCTAGAATAATTACTATGAAGATTATCCCTAGTTTACTTCCCATAAAGCTTACTACATGGCCTATGAAAGGGATTTTAAATACTTGCTTACCAATTATCTGATTTTCTTTTATAAAATTTTCATCTCCAATATTGTTGGCATCTCCCTTTGTTTTAAATACATAATTTTTAAGTTCAAGTTTTTTTTCTATAACTCTATGGGTTATAATAGTATCATTTTCTTTATATGTAATAATATCGCCTACATTTATTGACAAGGGTGTAATCTCTTTTGAAACAATCATATCTCCTGGGGAAATATAAGGCATCATGCTACCTGTCAAAACAGTAAAATTTCTTAAACCAAATACTGATGGGATTTTATCTGGATTTTTTATTGATTGGATGTTTAAATAAACTGAAATAAGTACAAAGGTAACAAGTAACCCCAAAAATATATTTCCCATCCATTTTAAAATAGTTTTTAAAGCTTTCATTTTAATAATCCCCTTTCTAATCATAAGTGTATGTCGTTAAGATAAAAACCCACCCATTAATAAATTAGGTGGGTTGCATCACTAGCTTAATAGGTTACAGGTGCTCAATTATTTTATTTCAAAAGCCTCAAAAACAACTTTTCCCTTAGAACCGTTCATTGTAACAACATATTTACCTGGCGTATCTAATATAGTTTTAAACTCACACTTACCATTTTTTACCTTTCCTTGATCTAGATATCCCATAAAATCGCCTTCTTTAATTGCGGTTACAGTAACAGGGGTTCCTTCAGCACCATTACACCAACAACACTTTTCTTTTTCAAAATATTTTCCCCCTTGTATGTTTTGGACTACCCTAAAGGGTGTCCATAATGATTACTATTTTTTTTATCTGCACTTAAATACCCTCAAAAACAATTGATTTAATTTCTTTTGAGGGTATCATAAATCTAATAGTATAAATTATTTACTTAGCCAATTAAGAAGTTCCGGACCATTTTTTTTATTTAATATATTCCAACTTTTTATCTCTAAAGCGTATTTTGAATCTTCTACACCTTTAAATTCGAATGTGTGCTGGTCTACAGTGACCTTCAATGTCTTAACAGCATATTCAATTTCGCTGACGGTTCCTTGACAAGTTAAAATAAATTCATTAGAATTTAATTCTTTTTGTGTCAATAATACATTTTTCAAATCTACTGAGAATAAATCATTGTATAAATCGCTTATTTGAACAACCTTTAACCCCTTGTCATTTTTATAATATTTAAGAGTATTATGATATATACCTGCGTGTTTAACCGCAGATGACCAACGAGGTCCAACTGTTAAGAAAAGATCCTCTATTACTAATGGGGCAGTAGGACCTACTTTTTCAATAACTTGACTTGCAGTAACTGAAATATTTATCTTACCTTCTTTGCCGGCAAAATCTACATCGTTTATGCCTGTTGTTTCTTCTGGCCAGTTAAGTAGGACTTGAAATTTATCATTATCTGATTTTGGGTTGCATTTATAATTCAGATCAACAGTTTCCCATTTATTATCAATATATCTTTGCAATGTGATATTAACAGGGGAACCTTGCTTTAATAATTCACCCTCCTTTGCAAGCACTACGTTATACTCCACTGGAACCTCAGTTTCTTTGGTGATTTCAAAATCATAGACTTTTTTGTTTGTACCAGGCTTTAAATCTGCGCCAACTAGAGCAAAGGCGCTGTCTTTAAACTCTTTTCCATCTCCGCTTACCTTAACATTGAATTTTGCTGCTTTTACTGTATTATTTTGACTATTAAAGTTTTTAACATACTTAGCCATAGTTCCGGAACCTGCTCCAAAGGCAAGTACTCCTACTAGTAAAACACCAACAACACTTTTCTTTTTCATGATATTTTCCCCCTTTTTATTTAAGGGTGGGTTGCACCATTGACTCCATATATTCCAGGTGCCCAGATATAGAATATACTTCACAGTCCCCCAATAATTCTATATGTTACTGTTTAGCTTATTAATTTTGAAACCAACTAGCAACATCGTTATTTGTTTGAATTCTTAAGCTATGATCATAGTCTACCTTAAAGTCAGCATAGTAAACTCCCATACCTCCACTATTATTAGTATAAGTGAATATTTTTCCATCCCACATACCTTCACAGGAGGCTTTATATTGATTTGTACCTTCTATTTTTGTAAGCAATAGGTTTTTAACTTCAAATATAGAATCTTTATGAGTAGCAGCGTTAGTTCCTACTATACGCATATCCCCAACTTTTAAAGTCTTAACTCCATTGGATTTATAGTATTCAATATTAGGGAATTTTCCAAAGCCGCCTAATCTGTTATCCCATGTAAAAGTACATTGGGCACTGGCTAATTCATGTTTATCAGTTATAGTAGCCTCCTGAGTTGGATTTAATCCTGTGGCTACCAAACCAACGTTAACAAGTCCTGAAAGTCCTTGAAATAAAATATCATTATTATCATTTTCAACCCAATTCCATGCTAGCTTAAATATTTCTGTATCTTTTACCTCATCTCTTTGCAAAGTAGGGTTTAATGAAGGCATTACTTGCCACTGTCTGTTGCTTTCAACAGTTTCAGTTGGGTTTGTGCATCTTAGTAATTTAAGTTGTATTGGAGTATTTGCTGCAAATAAATCTCCGGTACCAGTGATACTTATGTCATATTTAACAGGTAACTCTGTGCCTTGCTTAGTAATGTTAAATGTTTTTGATTCTCCACCGATTCCTGGCCTTAGAGCAGAGCCCGTTAAAGTTAATATTGCTTCTTTTTGTGCAGTAGTGCTTCGTTTATCAGTTAATTTATCAGAGTTAACTGTAAACTTTGCTGAAGTAATGGTATTTGCAGATGTAAAGTTCTTTTTGTAGGCAGCCATTGTAGCTGTTCCTGCTCCAGCAGCTATAACTCCTGCTAAAGCGATACCCATAATAGTCTTTTTGTTCATAAATTTGTTCATAATAATTTCCCCCTCGTATATTATTAAGGGTGGGTTGCACCATTGACTCCATATATTCCAGGTGCCCAAATACAGAATATATTTCATAGTCCCCCAAGTAGACTAATTTACTCGATTATTAATACTTATAATGAGCTGACTATATTTTTATTTCCTATATTCAGCACTATCAATTATTTGTTTAGCATCAAGTATTATTTCTAGTTCTATTTTTGCATTTTGATATTCATTTCCAGCAGTCTCATCAAGCTTTACAGAACCTGCTATTTTAAATGTTTCATTTACCTTTAGAGTATGACTATCTATTGTTTTTTCTATCCATTGCTTAAACTCAGCAATGCTTATAAAATCAGGATTAGTGGGGAAATAATTAATTTCTCCTAATAAAACATTTGATTTAATTTTTAACTTATTATCCTTAATGTTAAATTCTTTACCATTTCCATCCACTGCTTTAACATTTATGGTTACTTTAACCCCCATATCTAAGCTACCATTATTTTTAACTTCAAAATTCTTCATATTTTCTATTACTCCTGGTGAAGCGTTTTTAAAATCAATCATCTGCCCTACAGCTTGATCAATTTCTTTTTCGCCAAACTTAAAAGTCCCAGCAGTAATAACATTTTTGTTGCTCTCAGCTTTAGCTGTAAAATATGCATAGGATCCTACTCCGGATTCGGCAGCTATTACTATAGCTCCACCAAGTAAAAAAGCAATTAATATTTTCTTGTTCAATTTCATATTTATCCCTCCTATTTTGAAATCATTAGTTAGTAATAAAACTTAAGTTTATGAGCTGAGTTTTTATTGCTATTTCAAAGACAAAAGCTTGAAATACATGAATTATTACTATAAATATATGTAGGTTGTCCAAAATTATACATAAAAAAATCACCTCAAATATAATATTAAAAGTGAGTCGGTTGCACCACTGGCTAGTATATTCTAGGTGCCCACATATAGAATATATTTCATTGCCTCTCATTACTATATATTAAATTTATTACATTTATGTATTATCTATACATTTATTGTAAATAATGTTAAATAAAATGTCAATAATTTAAATGTTACATTTTGTGTCAAAAACCTCTAGGGGTAAGACTAATGGTGTCGAAAGGAGGGAAATTGAACTTCAGTAGATAAAGCAGCATAAAAAAGCAGCCGGAAATATATTTCCGACTGCTTGTTACTCCATCTTTAATTAATTTTACTTTATGCTTGTGAATTGATAGCTAGAAGTAGAATCATTATATAAAAATTTATAAACATATTTAAAAGATTTATTAGAAGAAGTCCCATCTTTAGCGACTATGGTATAAACTTCGGAGGCAGTTACACTGCCGGATTTACTATCATCACTAATGCTATAATCTGTAATATCCGCAGAAATAATGCTCTCTTTTATTCCAGCTGCAAATGTTTTTGGTATATATAATTGTTGTTCTTTATATAGGGAACTTCCAGAAGCTACGTAAGGATTAATTAATGAAACATTATTAGTATTAACAGCCTCCGTAAAATAAGAAGTATAGTATCTTAAAAGATCTTTTAATTGATTTTCAACATTACTTTGAGCATCCTTAGAATGTTGAAAACTTAAATGAAGGTCCACAGTGCCATTTGAAGCTGAATATTCCTCGCTTTTAAGTGTTTTACCTGCGTTTACGTAGGTAGCATATATTTTTGTAGAACTGTCTATAGGTCCAAAGGCATTAGCATCTTTAACCTTGACATTAACATTTTTCCCGTCAACGAAAATTTGAGCATCGGAATAATCAGAGGAGATATTTAAATAAGTCATATCATCAAATACATTTAATTTTGAGATGCCATTGCTAGTAGATACAAGATCCACTGGGTAAGGCTTACTTAAAGTAATATATTTCCCTTTATAATTAGCTAACACTGAATAAGTCCCAGGAATGTAGGGACCGAATTGCTTGGTGGATTTGTCAGTATCGCTTTTACCTATTTGAGTATTGTTAATTGAAAAGGTAACATCTTTAACCGTAGTTGTTATATCAATGAATGAGGGCTTAATACTTATTTTATAATTAGGAAAAATAAAAAAGGTTTTTCCTTTACTAGCTAAAGTTAACGTATTGCTTGACGCTATGCTAAGGCTATTAATATCTTTAGGAGTAAGGGCATCTTCTTTTAATTTCTGAATAACATCATTAAAATATGAAGGATTGCTTTTAAAATAAGAGAGTAAAGGTGTAATGCTTTTGCTATCTATTTTAAGTCTAGAATCAGTAGAGTACATAATGGTTGCTAAATCAGAAACATTATTTGAGGCAACAGCTTTTTCAAATCTTGTTACAAGCCTATTGGGGTCAGATAGAGAATTCCCAACTTTAACAACAGCAATTACTGTTATTATTAAAATTGCTATTAGTACCATTGCTATTTTTGATTTTTTTGAAACCTTAAAATTAGATACAGGACTTTTCTCAGATGTAATAGTAGTTGAATTGTTATCGTACTCTGGTTCAATTTTATTCAAAGTTTCATTAATATCTTCATTTATATTTTCTTTACTTAAGTTATTACCACAGAAAGTGCAAAAAAGTTTTTCTTCTTTAACCTCATGGCCACATTTAGTGCAAAATTTCAATCTAAGTCCCCCAATGCTATTTTTTTTTATTAAATAGGAAGTGTTATTAAGAGTTTATTGCTGTTCTAACTATATCTGATAGATCAGAAGATATAAAATTTTGTAATCCTATAAAAAATGCAGCTAAAGCAAATAAAAATGATATAGATACAATTAAAACACACAGGTTTTCTTTTATTTGCAAGATTTCTTTGCTTATAATAACTAAGGTAGTAATGGAAATTAACGCACCCAAAATAATAAAGCCTATTCCTAAGGTTAAAGAAAAATAAGAAAATATAATTGAAATAATTTCACAAGTTAAAATAGGCAAGGTAGAAATTAATACAACCTTAAATAATGTGAAGGGGGTACATTTTATTTTTGCTAATATATTCATTCCTAAATATATGAAAATAAATATTACAAATACACATATTAGGTACATGGCACAATTTCCAAAGAATATTTTAGGGTAGGGTATAGTAATTAAAGACTTAAATTCATTTATAGATTGGTTAAAATATTTTAAGTCACCAGAAGTGAAATCAAAAGGTGAATTTCGCCCAAATAAACTTCCTAGTGAAGAGAAATTTTGGAGCAAGTTTGAGACAATAGTTTGTAAGGTGGCAAAAATTTGACTAATTCTCCAAGTGCCAAGTATACCTTGTAGAAATGTTAAAATAATAGCAATAATAATAACATGGTTTTTTCCAGATTCGTTTACGAATTGCTTGCCACCGGAAACTGGATTTAATGCTGAAGTTTTAAAAGTGTTAATTATTTCAGCAAAGTCAATTTGATTTGTGAGTGATTTAACATTTTCAAATGTTTGTTTAACCCTTTCGCTGTTTAGATTTTCATTTCTGGTTTGATTAACTTTTGTACCACAATCTGGACAAAACAAGACGTTTTCTTCAATTTTACAACCGCAGTTGCTACAATATGTCATAGTATCCCCCCTAAGTCGACTTTATAATTTATAATTAGTGCTATTAATGCACTTAACATATATTCGATGTAAAATCAAATAGTCCTTTTTAATTTGTCAAAATATAATGTATAGTATAAATATATATGTAGAAAATTCCATAATTTTAGTGTGTGAAGTTTTAGTATAGTATAATATAAACTTTAATGGTATGATTTGAGCTATTCTGTAAATTTATTTAAAGTTTATGACGAGGAGAAGTGGCATATGAAAAAAATTGCAATAATTGTAGGTTCTATTTTAGTTGTATTAGTAATAGGTGTTGGAGGATATGGTAAGTATACTGATTATAAATTGAATCAAGATATTAAAAAAGTATTAAATGTACAAAATCAAAAAAAAGAGAGTGAGGTTGTAAATGATTATACTAATCTATTGTCTAAATATAAGGATAATAGTAAAGTTTATTCATATTTAAGCTCTTATTATGTAAGTAAAGATAAATTTAATAAGGCTATTGATGCATTATACCTAGGTCTGGACAAAAATAAGGATAACAAATTACTTATTGAGGCATTGGCATTAAATATAAAAAATGTAAAAGTGAAAGAAGGGTATTTAAAAGTTACTAAAGGTAGTCCAATTGCTAATAGTGATATGATTCCCGTAGCAATAAATGAGGGAAGTAGTGTTTCCCTAAAATTAAATATAGATACTAGTAAGATAAATACTTCAAAGGAAGGATTTACTCAGATACAATGTAAAGAAAAATATACAGGTTTTGTTGTAAACCTTGGTATTGAAGTTTTGGAGTTTACTGGCAATACTATGGGGAATAACCTTATTGGTGGCAAAATGGCATTTAAAAATGGATGGATATACTTTAGAGAGCCTAGTGGTAGTGGTCTATATAAAATGAAGGAAGACTTAAGCCAAAAAACAAAATTAGATGAAAAGGTAGAACCTTACTTTATTAATATTGTGGATAATAGCATATATTTTATAGATACTAAAAGTGGTCAATATGGTTCATTAGTTAAAACAGACTTAGAAGGTAAAAATAAGCAAGTTATAAGGCAGAACACTGGTTATGTGTACATAGTTGGAGATAGTATATACTACACACAAACCACCAGTGAAAATAATGGATGGCCTGTAGTTTCCTTAAATAAAATGAATTTTAACAACAAAGACGTGGAAAAAAATATCAGCATAAATAGTGGATATACTAACGTTATGAACAGTAAATATATTTGTTCAACCAATAAACATGGTTCGTTTATATCATCAGGGAAAAGTAAGCCTACTTGGGGTAACAATAACAATTATAAATATTTAGGTTCTGCAGAAATTTATAAAGGCGAAATATATGGAAACACAGTTAATGCTAGGGTAGAGAAAACTGGTTTTGGAAAATTAGATATTGAAAATAACACACAAAATGTAACTATAGAAAATGTAACTAGTTTTAATTGTATTGGCAAAGACATTTATTATGTTAATGATGATGGAATATTTATGGCTACTATTGACGGAACAAATGAGGTAAGGCTTATGGACATTGGAGAAGAAGCCAATAAAATATCATTGTATAATATTGCAAATAAGATGTATGTTTATTCTGATGAAATCAAAATAGTGGAAAAACAAAAACAAGAAACTACTTCAAATGCAAATATCCCTGACCTGAAAAACCAAGATATAATTAAATTTTGTAATGATGCTAATAAACTGTTTTTAGACATTCAATCTAAAAGAAATTCAGATCAATTTCAAAAAGGTTCTATATTTTATGTTGGGCTATATGAGCCATATTCAAGCAAAGAAAAAATAAAGAATGCACTCTCTAAATATTTCACTGAAGTATATGTGGGGAAATTTATGGGAGGTCAAACCTTTATTGAAAAAGATGGAAAGCTATATTATGCAGTTGGAGATTCAGGCGTAGGTGCAAGTTATACTTATACTTCTATAAAAAGTAGAAACAATAAAGGAAGTTCTATTCAGGCTGCAGCCTATGCAAATTATGCAGATGAAAACTCTTCTGCGGATAATGCAGATATAAAACTTAAGCTGGAAGAAGGAAAATGGAAAATAGATAGTTTTCATAGCGTACTTCAGTAATATTGCAAAACTGACTTTTTTGTACAAATGCAAGTGATTCCCAGGGTGGAAAATCATCTCATTATTAATAAAGTGCAACTATTTACAAGCTTTAACGTAGTTTATAGTGGGCAATTTAAATGAAAACTTATTATTTAATTTAAGTATATATGATATAATAAATTGTAATTCGTGACGATAAATATTAGGATTGAACCTATTAGGAGGAAGTTAATATGAAAAAAGATGATACTGTAATAATATCAGAAAAAGAAGCAGTAAAAATAGAGCTGCACCTTAATGAATATGATAAAGGGGTTATGTCTGATTTTCAAAAGGAATTTTTAAGTGAAGAGTTAGCTGAGCTACCAACATTAGAAGATGGACAAGTATCCATTAATGGTGTATACACCTTTGATATGGGAGATAAAATTGAGGTTAGCGTCTATTTAAGAAATGGATTGTCAAAGCAAATTAATTTTCACAAGGTTCCACTAGTAATTATAAACCAAAAGGGCGATATACTAGCAAAGCAGATGATGGACATGCATGACTTTGGCATATTACCTCCTTTTACTGCAAGACCATATAAAATTTATTTTGATAAGGTTAATGTATTTGTTGATACAATTCCAATGGATGATTGGAAAATACAATTCGAAAAATCTATTAGCGCTATAAATACTGTAAAGGTTGAAATGGAAGAAATGCCGGAAGATATGGATCGTGATTTAAAAAATAGCTTTACAAAATTTTTAAATAAGTTACCTTTAATAAGATCTGGTGATGTTAATATTGAGGTGTTTAAAACTTTAAAGTGCATGGATAATTCTATTTCTATAGTTTTCATGATTCTTAATGGTTGCGATAAAATTGTAAAATTAGAGCGTCTTCCAATATTAATTGAGGATGAACAAGGTGAAGTAGTTGCTAAGGGAATATTTGATATTGAGAATGTAAATGTAAATCCTCATAAAGCGAAAGTTTATGATTTTACCATAACAGAAGATTATATTGTTAATAAGGATTATGATATAAGTAACTGTAAAGTATATTTTAAAGCATAGTATAGGAGGACAAAGGATGAAAATCAGCAAAAAAAATTCTAAAAAAATAGTGATTTTATTGGCAGTAATTACATTAATCATAGCCTTATTTTTCTTTTTTAACAAAGCTAAGGAGAATAAAATTAATAAGGACAATAAAAATACTATAAGAACTGAAGAGTTAAAGAAGGAAGCCTTAAAGAAGGAAGCCTTAAAGAAGAAAGAGTTAGAAAAGAATAATGGGAAAACTTCTTCTGGGGAATCCAAAGTTGCTTTAGACAAATCAACAGAAAAGGTCACAAGTGCTGATAATAAAGATGTTACGCAGCAAGGCAAAGATGAAAGTGCAAAAGCTGTAAATAGCAAAGAGGGACTTTCAGTCGCTGTTAAAGCTGCAAATTTTGGCTCTGAAGCAGAAATCATTGTAGATGGCAGTGCGTTTAGCAGTAGTTATAAATACTATCAGTTTTTCCTGGGAAATGAACCAATATCAAAAGTTGAGAGTATTACAAAAAAACAAACAACTATATTTCCTGCTCAAAAGGCTGGAAGTGAAGTAGTTATAAAATTAATGGGTGAAAATAAGAAGGTCCTTAAAAAATTAGATATAAAACTAAGCGATAAAAAATAAAGACAATCAATTACAGCAAAATAGGAGTGAAAAACATTATGAAAAAAAATATTAATAAAAAAGCAATTAGTATAGCAGTTATTATAGTAACAATAGTAGTTATAGCAGGTGTATTTTACATAAAAAACAAATCACAAACCAAAACACCCATTACAGCCACTGAGAAAAACAAAGCAGAGGTAAGTTCACTTATAACTGCCACAGTAAGAGAGGCATCTTTTAGCTCTGTAGTAAATGTAACTCTTACGGATGCAGGTAAAAAACAGTATAAGGGTGCTGTGAAATATCAGGTATATTATGAGAAAAAACCTGTAACAGGAAAAGAAGTCCTAGGTAAAGGTACTACAGCTTTTCCAGCCAGAAAAAAAGATGACAAAGTAGTAATAAAGTTTATAAAAGCAGATGGTAAAGAGGCATATTCAGTGGAGTTAAAACTTCAAAAGGGAGCCCCTGTTAAATAAAATAAAATGAAGGTTGAAAAACACCTTTATAAATAGAAGAGGAGAGATAGTTTTAAAACTATCTCTCCTCTTCTATTTATAAGATATTACTCATTGCGTGGAGTATTACTCTATACTAATTACTTCTAATGCTGTTGTAGCATTATCAATTGTGTCTCCGGCTGCAAACTTGGTTTCACCGCCAGTAGTATCTTTATAAGTTACACTAGGAATACTGCTAGGACTGATAGTTTTAGAGTCTGTATTATCAATCCAAACTGAATTAAAACCTTTTACATATATTCCACCGCCAGCTACGATTAATGCATTAATCTCAGTTGAATTTTTAGGATCATTAGCATAGCTTAAAGCAAAGGCTTTTGTTCCAATAATTACAGTACCATCAGGCATTGAGGCTGGAGCTGCATAAGTTTTCATTGCAAATATAGTAGAAAGTCCTGCTATAACTAGAGCAGCACATAGAACTTTTTTCTTTTTCATAAGTTTATACCCCTTTCGTTTGTAAAGTTAAAATTCATTAATGTTTTTAATGTAAATTCATATGTAAGTTAATCATACCATAGTATATTACGATTTAAAATCTAATTTAGTTTCATTTTTTTAAAACATATCTTTTTTATTCAAGTAATAAATGGAAAATGCACCAATAACGCCAATTAGTGCAACTACATACCAAAAGCCTAAAGGATTTGTAGCGAAGGGTAGCCCGGCTACATTCATACCATATAATCCAGAAACCATATTAGGTATAGCCATAACAATAGTAATGGCAGCTAGTAATTTCATTACTATATTAAGATTATTTGATATAACAGAAGCGTAGGCACCCATAGTGCCACTTAAAATATTACTATATATAGTACACATCTCTATAGCCTGTCTGTTTTCAATAATAACATCCTCCAGGACGTCATTATCGTCTTCAAACTTTTCAAGAATATCCAGTTTAAGCATTTTTTCTAAGGTAAGTTCATTTGCTTTTAAAGAATTAGAAAAATACACAAGAGATTTTTCCAGGGCTAATAATTGGAGAAGCTCTTTATTCTTTAAAGATTTATGTAATTGTTTTTCTACCATATAGCTTTTCTTATCAATTTGTCTTAAGTATATTAAATAATAATTAGCAATTCTATATAAAATCTGAAGCATAAATCGTGAACGCTTAAAAGTAAAGAAGGAACCCACTTTTCGTTCAGTGAAATCTGATAATATTTTGCTATTCTTTAAACATACTGTAATTATAACTTTATCGGTATGTATCATAGCTAAGGGGTAAGTATCATAAGTTAGTGAATTATCATCCATATCAGTAAAGGGAATATCCAGGATAATTAATGTACAATCTTCTATGTCAATTCGGGAGGTTTCCTCTTCATCTAAGGCAGCCTTTAAAAAATCCATAGGGACATTGGTCTTCTTAGATACGAATATTAATTCCTCATCCGACGGGTCTATCATGTTAATCCAACAACCAGGCTCTACATTTTCCAGCTTTGATAATTGTCTATTTTCTGCACTGCTATATATTGAAATCATATTAGCACCTCCAAGTGTAAGTACTGTTATATTATAATCCATAAGAGGGAATATACACAACTAATAATTAATTAATATATTATTATTAGAAGATTAAACCATGGTTGACAAGAAAGCCTTAATAATCGATAATGGTATATGAAAAGCTATACATGATGAATCAGAAAATTGGAATAATAAAAGTGTAATTAGACTAAATATATTGTAGAGTATTATTTTGGGAGGAGAATTCAATGGATTTATACCCATTATTTACAATTGCTTTAGCGCTATCTTTAGATGCTTTTGGAGTAGCTTTATGTATAGGCTTAAATAATCAAACTAAATTAGTAAATAAGATAGGCTTTATTATTTCCTTTGGGTTATTTCAATTTCTATTTTCATACATAGGGGCTTATGCAGGATTCCTTTTCAACACATATGTAGCGACCATGCCAAGAATAATTGGCGGTATGATTATATCTTTGGTTGGAGTGGTTATGATTAAAGAAGGCTTTGAAAAGGCCGGGAAGTGTCCATTACTTAAACCTAAGATGTATTTTATTTTAGGAGCGTCAGTAAGTATAGATGCAATGGTGGTAGGTTTTACAGTATTAAATAATATAACAAAGGTTGTATTATTTAAAGATACATTGTTTATTGGGGGAATAACTCTTATAATGTCTACATTGGCCTTTATAGTTTCTAAATATTTAAAAAAGATAGAAGTTGTAGGCAAGTATGCGGACTATATTGGGGGAATAATCTTAATATTTTTCGGGCTAAAAATGATGTTTTTTTAAAAGAAAGGATGATAAAAATGTTAGAAAAATTAAAAGGTTTAAATTCATATGAGGCATTTAAATATTTCAAAGAGATGAATGAGGTTCCAAGAGGTTCTGGTAATGAGAAAGCAATAAGCGATTGGTTAGTAAGTTTTGCTAAAAAGCATAAATTAAATGTAATACAAGATAGTGCATTAAATGTAATAATTAAAAAACCGGCTACAAAAGGCTATGAGAAAGCACCAGTTATAATACTTCAAGGTCATATGGACATGGTTTGTGAAAAAAACACAGGAGTAGTGCACGATTTTGAAAAAGATCCTATTGAGTTTATTGTAGAAGAAGATTTTTTAAGAGCGAATGGAACTACACTAGGTGCTGATAATGGTATTGCAGTGGCATTTGGTCTTGCAGTGCTTGCCTCTACAGATATACCTCATCCACCAATTGAACTGCTAGTAACTACTGAAGAAGAAACAGGTATGGGTGGAGCTCAGGCTATAGACCCTAAAAATTTAGATGGAAGAATATTGATAAATATAGATTCAGAAGAAGAAGGCAAGCTTTTAGTAAGTTGTGCAGGTGGAGTAAGAGAAAAAATAGTGCTTCCAATAATTTGGGAAGAAGCAGATAAAAGTTTTATAAGTTGTGAAATAAAATTAATAGGGTTAAATGGCGGCCACTCTGGAATGGAAATCAATAAAGAACGAGGGAATGCTGTAAAACTTATGGGACGTTTCTTAATGGATCTAAAATCAGCTATTGATTTCAAAATTAATGCTATAAATGGAGGAGCTAAAAATAACGCAATTCCACGTGAAGCTGATGCTATTATATTGTTTAGAGAAAATGATAAAGCAATAGTTATTGAAAAAATAGCACAGTGGAATACTATATTGAAAAACGAACTAACTGTAACTGACCCAGAAGTTAATTTAGCTATGGAAATATTAGGAGATAAAGTTAAAAGAACTTTTGCAGAGGATACTGCAACAAAAGCACTTCAAATACTTTTCTTAATTCCAAATGGAGTTAAAAATATGAGTATGGCAATTGAAGGACTCGTACAAAGTTCAACTAATATAGGAGTTCTTACAACTTCTGATAAAGAGATAGTATTTGACTCTGCAGTAAGAAGTTCTGTAAGGTCATTAAAGAAGGCAATATGTGATGAAACTATAGTACTTGCAGAAATGACAGGAGCAACTATAGAATTTCAATCTGATTACCCAGAATGGCAATATAATCCAAAATCTCAGATAAGGACTATACTAGAAAAAGTATATAATGATATAAATGGTAACAAGCCTGAAATAGCAGCTATACATGCAGGTCTTGAGTGTGGATTAATTAGTGAAAAATTTGGAGGTAAGATTGATCAAATATCTTTCGGACCTAATATATACGATGTACACACTCCTAAAGAACACCTAAGTATCTCTTCAACAGATAGAATGTGGAGTTTTTTAGTAGCAATACTTGCGGAAATTAAATAATCAAAATCTGCTGTTGTGGATAAACCCGCTAAAGTGGGTTAACCAACTATTGTGGGTTAGCCCACTTTAGTTGATTTAGAAAGGCTTCTACTTTTGTAGGAGTCTTTTTATAAAATTAAGGGGCCATATTGCGTTAAAAATAAATTTTTGATGCAATATTTAAAGCACCGCTTGTATTGGAGAGCGGATTGAGGTATATTGTAATTGTTATAATTGTTTTATAATAATGTAGTAAGGTGATGAAAATGAATGTAATTTCATATTTAAAAGACAATAATATTAAGGTTACGCAGCCAAGAAAAAATATATTAGAAATTATACTTTCTAGTAAAGAGGCTATAAATGCAAATCTCATATATTCTATACTTACAAAGGACAACATAAAAATAGATTTGTCTACGGTATATAGGACCTTGGATTTGCTAGAAAGTAAAAAAATCTTAAATAAATTTGACTTGGGAAACAATATGTATAACTATACCCTAATTACAAATGCTCATAAACATATAATTCAATGTGATTTATGTCATAAGGAAATGGTTATAGATTGCCCAATACCTCAAATTGAAGAACAAATAAAAGCAAAAACAGGAATAACGCTTACAGAAAGTCATGTTTATTTAAAAGGAATTTGCAGGGAATGCAAAGAATGTGATAAATGTAAAAAATAAGAGAGGGTGAGTTTTATGCAATTTTCTTCATTAGTTTTAATGGAAATAGATAAAGAGACTAATCAATTTGTTAAGGAACTTGGAAGCTATGAAGCTTCTGAAGGTGCGGAGTTTGTTACAAAATTAAATTATTATGGAGAACTCGTAAACTTGTTTTTCGATACTCATGATGATGTGGAAGAATGGCAATTTACAGCAATTTATGATTATTTCAATGAAGAAGCCTTTAGGGATAAAGGATATTCTATTGAGGCTGTGGATGATGAGTATAATCCAGCTTGGGTAGTTAGGTTCAAGTATTCAAAAGATCATATGGTGGTGAATGACGCTATAATTGAAATATGTGAATTAATAAAGCAAGAACTCAGGGAAGTTTTTGAAAAAATCAAAGGAAAAAAAGAAGAATATAAATAGGATATAGGAGTGGCCATGAAACTTGAATTTATTAATAGTGTAAAGGTTGATGAAATTCTAGGGCGGAATATACTTACAAATGACGGAAGTATCCTGCTACGAACAGGAGTTAAGTTGACGCAGCAATATATCGAAAAACTTAAAGAGTTAGGTGTTTTTTATATATATGTAGAAGATGCAAGGTTAGATGACATATCAATAGAAGATGAAAAATTAAGTAATTTAAAAGCAGTAACCATGAAAAATATGTCTAAAATAATGAAAAATGTAACTGGTGGAGATAAAAAAGGCACTAAGGAATCCTTAGCAGTAGTGGAAGACTTAGTTAATTATATTATTGAGCTGGGTGATGTAAATAAAAGTTTATTCGACGTTCAAACCTATGACAATTACACCTATCTTCACTCTATAGATACTGGAATTATGGCAATTTATCTTGGAATGGCAATGAATCTTAAGGAAAGTGAATTAAAAGAGTTGAGCATAGGAGCAATCCTTCATGACATAGGTAAAACTAAAGTTCCCAAAGAGATAATAACAAAAACGGGAAAGCTAACAGCTGAAGAGTTTGAAGAAGTTAAGAAGCATCCTACTTATGGAAGGAGTATTTTAAAAAAAAATCTTTCTATATCTAGCGAAGTTTTAAAAGCAGTGGAACAGCACCATGAAAGAGTTGATGGAAAGGGATATCCCTTTGGACTTATCAGCAATGAAATTTCTAAGTATGCAAAAATAATTTGTGTTTGTGACGTTTATGATGCTATAAGTAATGATAGAACTTATAGAGAAAAATTTAATCCTAGTGATGCTTATGAACTAATTTTAGCAGGCTGTGGAAATGCTTTTGATGAAGAAATAGTACAAAAGTTCAAAGAAACCTTTTCAGTATTTCCATTAGGTGTTTGTTTAAAGCTATCCAACGGAGTTGAAGGGTATGTAATTAGGCAAAATAAAAATTTTCCTGATAGGCCTATAATAAGGGTGCTTTATGAAGCTGAAACTAGGAAACCTATTAAATTTTATGAACTAGATTTGCTACTATACCAAAACGTAATAGTGCAGTCAATAATATGATACGGGTGCCACCCACTTGCCACGTGGGTGGCACCCTATGGGAGTAAAATATGAAAGAAAAGAATATAAAAATTGTTATAAAGGGTATTACCCAGCAATATGGGTATTTATTAGAGGACATTAGAAGTGTGGATGGTAAATCTGAGCTTTGGACAGTGAGCAAAGATATTAATGGGGACTCGTATCGATTAATATTTATTAGCTGTGAAAACTTAGATGGATTAAAACAATATGATATTCCAGAGGACAAAAATAATATATATATATTATTCTCTGAGGATGAATTAAGTATGGAAAGTGATACAAAAGCGCTTTCTATACTTAATTTAGCAGAAAAACCTATGATTAGAGTAGAGCTAAAAGATAAAAAAGTAAACTACTCCGAAAATGTAAATTTACAGGTGGTACAAGAACTAGCCAGCGTCATGAGTAATAACAATTTGCAAAGCAATAGTGAAAAAATAAGTCTAGCGGATAAACCCTGGATTACTATAGGGATTATAGCTATAAATGTTATAATGTACTTAGTTACAGCTTATTTGAGCTATGTTTATGCAAATGGGAGCATAATTGATAGTGATATTAATGTTTTAGTTTTACTTGGTGCTAAGGTTAATGAGTTAATCCAAAAGGGTGAATATTATAGGTTTGTTTCTTGTATGTTTTTACATGGTGGAATTGTGCATTTAGGTGTGAACATGTATTCACTTTATTCTATGGGGCCAATGATTGAAAAGATTTATGGGAAGGCAAAGTATATTGCTATTTATTTTATTTCCGGCATATGCGCCTCAATATTTAGTTATATTTTCTCAACAAGTGTTTCCATTGGAGCATCCGGTGCAATCTTTGGATTACTAGGGGCAGTACTTGTTTTTGCAATTAAATCTAAAGGTAAAACCGGAAAAGTTTTTATAAGAAGTATTTTATCAGTTATATTTATAAATATATTTATAGGAGTAGCATTGCCAAACATTGATAATTTTGCTCATATAGGTGGACTTATTGGTGGAATGCTTATAGCCTTTTTAGTTAGTTTTAAAGCAGAAGAGTAATGAAATAAAAAGGCCCTCCAGGGATTTACCTTGGGGGGCCTGAAATAGTTTATGCAACATTATTGTTTTTGTCTCCAATAATATTAATTAAATCTTCGTAATATATAGTTTCTTTCTGGATTAATAAATCTGTCACAGCCTCTAGTGATTCTTTTCCATCCCTTAGGATATTTTTAACCTCTTCATATAATTCTGAGATTAAGTTTTTACATTCTGAAAATACTGCTTCTTGATTTGTAAGACCTGAATCACTTAGTTTGTCCATAGTAAGGAGCCCTAGAGCTTCACCCATACCGTATTCTGTTACCATGTTTGTTACAAGCTGGGTACTTCTTTGCAGGTCATTGCAAGCACCTGTGGTTACAGAGTCCTGTCCGAAAATAATCTCTTCAGCAGCTCTACCACCTAAAAGTACCATTATTTTTTTCTTTAAATGTTCCTTGTTCTGATATAATTTATCTTCAGGAATACTTAAAGTATAACCGCCTGCACCTTTGGTAGTTGGAATTATAGTAACTTTAGATACTTTATCCTTTGGTAGCATTTTAAGTGAAATTAAAGCATGTCCTGCTTCGTGGAAGGCAGTGATTTTTCTGTCTTCAGCTTTAATATAACCCCTATCAACTTTTTCGTAACCCGCTAGCATTATTGAATATGCTTTGTCCAAGTGCTGGTTTTGAATAAATGAAGCATTCTCCTTGCAAGCTATAATGGCAGCTTCATTGGTTAAGTTTTCTAGCTTTGCACCTGAAAAATATGAAGTTTTGTGTGCCCATTCACCATAATCTATATCCTTAATAGGTTTATTTTTAAGATGAAGTTTTAAAATTTTCTCTCTGGCAGATACATCAGGTAAGGTAACTTCAATATGTCTATCAAAACGGCCAGGCCTAAGTAGAGCCGGATCTAGCATATCAAGTCTGTTAGTTGCTGCAATTATAACTATGCCCTCTGTTTCATTAAAACCAGACATTTCTGTTAGTAGAGCGTTAAGGGTCTGATCTTTTTCGTCAGAACCACCACTACCACTTCCATTATCTCTTTTTTTACCAATAGCATCAATCTCATCAATAAATATAACTGCACGGCCGTGACCTCTTGCTTTTTTAAATAAGCTTCTAATTCTGCCTGCACCTACCCCTACATATATCTGTACGAAATCAGAACCCGAGACTGCATAAAAAGGCACATTTGCTTCTCCAGCTACAGCTTTTGCAAGTAGGGTTTTGCCGGTTCCTGGATCTCCATATAAAATTATTCCTTTTGGCATTCTAGCGCCATAGGCAGAATATTTTTCGGGGTTTTTAAGAAAATCTACTACATCCTGTACACTATCTTTAGCTTCTTCATTGCCTGCTACATTTTCAAAGTTAAAACCTATATCTTCTACTGCGCTGACATCAAGATTTGTAGCTGAGAACATGCTTTTAGTTTTTATCTTTGAAGATTTGAAGGCCATAATCCCAAGAACTATAAGTGATATAACAAAACCTGCAATAGAAGCTATTTCAGCAGGATTTGTTAGAGTTTGCTCAGAAACATTTATACCACTTTTTAATAAGTTTTCTTTGAAATTATTTGTTCGTGGGTTATCAGTTTGATAAATAGTGCCATCTTTAAGTTTAACTTGAATTTTAGGAGAAGTTGTTACATATACGGTGGAGATATTACTTGAGGTGGTATCTTTAAGAAAATCAACATATAATTTATCTTTAGATATTTTAAAGGTATTGCTCACGAATATGAGAAATACTAACGAAAAAATTGCAGTGATAGCAGGAAGCAAAATATACTTGTTTTTAATTTTATTCATAAGCTAGAAGCTATTAAACCACTATATCTTTGATATAGTCGCAAAGTCGCTTCATTCACCATCCTTTCGCATAATATATCTTTTATTATTTTTTCGAATTTAAAGGGACATAGTCTATATTAGAATTTTATTAATGTAATAGGGACTACAAGGGCTATTATAATATTTTTATAAAGACTTGTCCAACGATAATCATAGAATTTGGAAATGTAAATATTGTAAAAATTACAATTGATAAATTCAATATTTGTTGTATACTTTATTTATGATAGATATAGAATAAGGAGAATTGATAAAATGGGAAAAAAAGTTTATGCAATAAAAGAAGGCTTTAATTCAAGTACTAATGAAAAAATAGAAAATAAAATAGTCAACACTTGGGCAGAGTGCTTAAAATATGTAAAAGGCGTAAAAGGCGCTAAATATAAAAGCTTTGAGGATATAAATGAAGCTGAAAAGTTTTTAAATGATGCAGGAAACTCACTGAAGAAAGAAGATAACACTTATCCGAAAGATTGCCTTCATGTTTATGTTGATGGTAGCTATAATGCTTCCACCCAGGAGTATTCCTATGGAATGGTGGTTGTGAAGAATGAGGTAGTTTTACATATAGAGAGTGAATCTTTGATAAGTGGTTCAGAAAAAAATATAAGACAAATAGCAGGGGAACTAGAAGGAGCAGTAAAAGGGGCTCAGTATGCCCTGTCCATTGGTGAAAAAAAGGTAGTAATATTCCATGATTATGTAGGTATTTGTTATCATGCTACAGGTTTCTGGGTGCGGCGCGAAGAATCTTCAAAGGAATATTACAAGAAAATGCAAGAGTTCATGAAAAGTGGACTAGAAATTATATTTGTTAAAGTAGATAGTCACACGGGAGATTTATTTAATGAGCTTGTTGATGAAAAATGTAAAGAAAAATTAGGGATAAATTCAGATAAGACTGTAGAAAAGTGGTTAACAAAAAATATTATAAAAGTAGCAAGTAAGGTCGTAAAGGAAGAAATTCTTAAAATAGCTGCTGGGGGAGAAAAAAATATAATTGTTATAAATGCTGATTATTATGAAAATAATAAGCAAGAAATTAAAGCAAATGTGTATGATGAAATTGTTAGTGATTATAACATAAGTCCAGAAGCAACTAAGAGTATAATAAATAATTTTACGGATAAAGAAAAAATGGATTTTATTATTTTTTTATTAGAAGGTAATAAATAGACTAAATATTTGAAAAATGCACATGCTATAAAGAATAAATAAAGAAAGGATGTGTTACTTATGCGTGGTAAATTTGTATCAACAATTACAACAGGGGCTATAATTGGAGTAGTTGCAGCATCAATGTTAGTTCCTAATATGGATAGAAACACAAAAAGAAGAGTTAGGAAAACTGGCAAAATGGTAAAAAACATGGCAGAAGATATGTATGATAGCGTGAAGGATTATATATTATAAATATCACTAAAATTCTCCAAACCATATTATAGAATATGTGGTTTGGAGTTTTTATTTTTATAACTAAAAATTCCATTTTATTTTCAAATATTTTGCAGTTTAAACGAAAACTATGTTATAATTGAATTAAAATTGTCTAAGGTTGTTTTAAATATTAATAGTATATATATATTACCATCCAGTAAAGGAAGAGTGATTATGGAAATATTGTCTTTAGGTGAAAAGATAAAGCGGAAAAGAAAAGAGCTTAATATGACATTAAAGGATCTTGCAGGAGAAAGAATAACTCCAGGACAAATTAGTCTTGTAGAGTCTAGCAAATCTAATCCTAGCATGGATCTATTAGAATATTTAGCGAATACACTAAATACAACTGTGGAATATCTAATGGAGTCAGAAGAAACTCAAGCAGAAAAAATATGTTTGTATTATGAAAATATTGCAGAATCACTTATTCTAAATAGTGATTTAGTGCAAGCAGAGCAAAATATTGAGAAATCACTATATTATTCTGAAAAATATAAATTAGAATATAGAAAAGCAAGGAATTTGTCATTAAGAGGAGATATATACATAGCTAGGGAAGAAATTGCGGCAGCTCAACAAGTTTTCCTTTCCTCGAATGTTATTTTTATCAAAAATAACGCCTATGAAGAAATAATTAAGACTTTTCTAAAACTAGGGAAGATAACACTTGAACTTAAGGGTTATCAGTCGGCTTCAAGCTATTTTCAACAAGCAGAAAAAGTTTTTGTAGACAACGAAATGGGAAATGATTTTCTACTCGGTGAAATATATTACTATATAGGTTACACTTATTTTAAATTAGAAAATGTGGACAATGCTATAAAATATTCATATTTAGCTCAAGAAAAGTTTAAACAAATAGATAATAAGAAAGAATACGCTAATTCACTTTTATTACTCGCAAATGAATATAATGAAAAAGGCGATATTAAAAATGCCATAAAGTATTCAAAGATTACTTTAAAAGTATTTTATGAAATTGATAATTTAAACTATATTTCTGAAATTGAGAACAATTTAGGAAGGTTATTTTATGAGTTTGAAAACATGGAACAATCCTTTATACACTTAAATAAGGCCAAGGAAATTAGACGAAAAAATAATGACTCAAAGTTAATAGATACCTTAGCTTATATATGTGAAAATCATATTAAGCTTAAGGATGTAAGTAAAGCTAAGGATGCCTTGCAGCAAATTTTAGAATATATAGAAGATGGTAATCATATAGTATTAAACCAATATTATTTATTGAAATATAGAATTGATCTATTGGAAGGCAATATGAATGAAGCAGAAAACACTTTATTATTAGCGCTAAATTTTGTGAAACGACAAGAGCAAGAAAAAGAAGCAGCTGAGATATCTATAATGCTTGGAAAGTTCTATATTGATGGTGGCAGAGATAAGGATGCAGCTAAATATCTAAATGAAGGCGTGGAATTATTTAACAAACTGGGAATAATTAAATAATTTTAATGAAACTATTTTATGGAGCGATTCATAGAATAGTTATTTAATCTGTAGATAGGTGATGAGAATGGAAATATTATCAACGGGAGAAAAAATAAAAAGAACTAGAATATATAAAGGGTATACATTGAGAGAGATGTGCGATGACAAAATATCAGTATCTAAGATGAGTTGTATAGAAAACAACAAGGTTATGGCAGAACCTTGGGTAATAGAACTTATCAGCAAAAAATTGGACATAGATATTGCATATTTAAATGAAGATGTAAGGCAGCAAGTTGAGGTAAATATTAAGGCATTAAGAGAGCAGGTCAAAAATGGTCTGGATTCTAAGGATGATGATTTTGAATCTAAAGCATCCTACAATTTGGAGTTTGCTCAGAAGTATAATTACTATGAATTAGCTATTGAGCTAATGCACATGTTGTTTAATTTTTACTTAGATAAAAGAGACTTTGAGAAGACTCAATCAATTACTGCAGAGTATTATGATTTATATTTAAAAACATCTGTAGATGATAGTCAGTTGACTTACTATATGGACATGGCAAGGCATTTATATATAAAAGAAGAATATCTTCAAGCGTCTAGCTACTATTGTAATGTTCGAAGAAGGTTAAGTGAATGTGAGGTTCCTAATAATAAAAAATTAATTGTAGTCACTTATAATGAAGCGGCTTGTGATATTATGTTGAAAAATTATGTAATGGCTTATGAAGTAGGAATAACTTTATTAGATTTGCTAGAGTATGTGGATACGGATTTTAAAGCAGCTGAGATATATCATATGCTGGCCATGCTATCTATAAGAATGAAAAATGGTAAGTTTGAGGAATATGAAAAAAAATCCTATGAGTTATATAAAGATAGAGATTCTAGTAAAGCAGGCGCTATTTATAATTATGGGTCCACAATGCTTGACTGTAATATGAAAGATAGAGGGGTTGAATATATAAAGAAGGGACTCGCCTGCTATCCTAGGGATAATATGATAGGACTAGTTAGCTTTATGCTTGATTGCGTTAATGAGCTTATCGAAAATGACGTATTGGAGCTGGCAAAGACTATTTCTGATGAAGTTCTAAATTATGCAATTAATTTAGATGATATTAAATTCATCGAAAAAGGCTATTATTACAAAGCTGTTATTCTTAATAGACAGGAGCAGTCATCTAGTGCAGAGATGTATATGAATTTATCTTTAGATTCCCTATTAAAATTTGGTGGAAAGCAAGAGATATATGGGCGTTACTTAGAAATGGGAAGTATGTACCATAAACTTGGTAGTGTAGCTGAGTCTATAAAGTATTTTAGTTTAGCATTGCAATTAGAAAAAAAGATGTAGATATAGAAATAAAGATGTGGGTTAGGGATTTTCCTAAACCTACATCTTTATTTTATTTTCAATACCAATATATAATTTATTGAAAAATTTTCTATTTATTTGAAGTTTCTCTATTTATTATAAATTCTTTAGCTTTAAGTTCTAAACTATCGTCAAGGGTTGTTAGAGCTACCTCGTTATACTTATTGTTTAGTGCTAGTGCAAGTATCCTGTCCGCAAGTTCAGGATTTTTAGATAAAAGCGAGCCATGAAAATAAGTACAATAGGTGTTCTTATAAACACAACCCTCGTAACCATCTTCTCCATTGTTACCATATCCAACTAGAACTTTGCCAAGTGGCTTTAAGTCATTAATATAAGTTCTTCCAGAATGATTTTCAAAACCTACATAGGTTTCATCAAAAGCTTCATTATGAATAACAGTGTTTCCTATGAAACGTTTATCTCCGCCTTCGGTATAAATATCCAGAATACCAAGACCATCAAGCTTTTCGCCGTCAGGAGTAGTATAATATTTCCCAAGCAATTGATATCCTCCACAAATGGCTAAAAAAACTTTTCCACTTTGGATATAGTCATCAATAGCAGATTTTTTAAATTCTATTAAGTCTGGGGAAACTATGGCTTGTTCATAATCTTGTCCTCCGCCGAAAAATACAATATCATAATCCTCTGCGCTGAAAATATCACCCATTGATACATTAACAATACTTACTTTTATATCTCGTTTTTCCGCTCTGTGCTTCAATATTAAAATGTTTCCTACATCCCCATATACATTTAATAGATCAGGATATAAATGACAAATGTTAATTTCCATATTATTCACCTTCTATTTGAATTTTTAAATCTTTGAATATTGAGTTATTACCAAATCTTATCTATGTAACCTTTAGCGTGTAAAAATTTTCGCAGGTCTATCATGGCAGTATAGGTAGCTAGTATATAAACTATTTCGCCATCACAAGATTTAATCTGATTTAGAACGTCTTCATCATGGTTGCATAAGAGGAATGATTCTGCTTCAAAACCTGCAACTTTAAGTCTAATTGCCATATCGTACAGGCGTATGCCAGATATCATAATTTTATTAATGTTAAGTGAAGTTAAACGTTCAAAATTAACATCCCAAATCCAAGAAACATCTTTTCCATCTGCATAATTGTCATTTAGTAGAAGAGCTAAATTTATTTTTCGTGTGTCTAGGTTAATAGTATTTACAGCTTCATCATAGCCTGCAGGATTTTTGACCAAAATTATTTTAACTTCAGTGCCTTCAATATTTAAGGTTTCTTGTCTACCAAAGCTACTGGCTACAGTTTTAAGAGAACGCTCTATAGTGTTATCAGGAATGCCTAGTACATTAGCTACGGAATATGCACACAGGGCATTATAAATATTATAAGTACCTGGTTGGTTTATGTAGTATTCTTTATTATTTATATGGACAGTAGAACCACTGGTGGAAAGTTCAATAATTTTATCTATGGAATATGTAAGTGCAGGGCGCTTATATCCGCATTTGCTGCAATAGAAATCACCTAGATGGTTATAGGTAATAAAGTTATATTCATAAGGAGCTTTGCAGATGGTACAAAACTTAGCATCCGCATTTATATCTACAAGTTTGTTCTCATTAACCTTGGTACCAAAACCATAGTAAACTATAGGGTTTTTAAGGTTTAAGTTACCAAGTAGCGATTCATCCCCATTAAAAATAAGAGTGGAAGTAGGAGTTTTTTCTACGCCCTCTAGTATCTTCTTAAGAGTTGTATATACCTCTCCATATCTGTCTAATTGATCTCTAAATAGATTTGTAATAGTAATAATTTTTGGAGATATATAATCAGTTATAAATTTAACATTGGCTTCATCTACTTCTATAACAGCAATTTTTTTCTCTGGAGATTTTTTAAAAGAATAATTAGAAATAAAACAAGCAACTATTCCTGTATACATATTTGCACCAGTATTGTTAGTAATTACTGGTTTATTGCTATTTTTTATTATGTTATAAATCATACTAGTGGTGGTGGTTTTTCCATTTGTACCGGTTATGAGAATAACCTCATAATTCGCCGCTATGATTTTCATAATATCACGATCAAGCTTTAAGGCGATTTTGCCAGGAAAATTTGTTCCACCTTTAAATAAAATTTTTGATAATTTCATAATAAACTTTGAAGTTATTATACTGACAAATGACTGAATTTTAATTTCCAACACATCCTTTAATTGTACTTATTAACTTAAGTAGAATAATATGTAATTATTCAATTACATATTATTCAATCAGTTATTATTATTGACATTAATATAGAAAAACTCATCACTTATTTTAAAACCTGAATTTTGTGAGAGCTTATTTAAGTAGCTTAAGAGATTTAGCTTAGCATCACCTTTGAGTGGCGTTGGGCAATAGTCATTCTTATAATCTACGGAAGATATACTGCAAGGGATAACCCTTACACCTATAGCTGTTAACTTATTATTCGTGAACTTTAGGTTACTTTGAAAAATAAAGGTTCTCTTATCACTAGGGTTAGAGTTGCCACCAAAGCAAAAATTTCCAAGGCTATAGGCGATTATTCTATTCTTATATTGTTCAATGCCTTGAATTACATGAGGGTGGTGACCTAGGATTATATCTGCACCGTTATCAATAGCAAAGCGAGCAAGCTTCTTTTGTTCATCTATTGGATAATACTCTTTTTCGTTTCCCCAGTGAAAGTTTATAACTATAACTGAGTTAGTCTTTTTTAATTCTAGTATATCTTTCTTTAATTTATCAAGAAAACTTTGTTCCAGTGACCAACCTCTATAACCTAAAAAACCAAAAGGTTGCTCTTTTATTTTGGTAATCCACTTCGAACCTTCTCCGAAAAAGTTAACCTTTTCTTTTTTTAGAGAAAGTTTTGTATCTTGAAATCCCTTTTCTTTATAATCATAAATATGGTTGTTAGAGAGATTCACTCCTTCAATAGAACCTAGAGTTAAGCTTTTAGCAAAATCACTGGTGGCTTTGAAGTTAAACTGCTTTTCTTCCTTATCATTTGAACCTGTAAAGGTTGTTTCTAAATTAGCAATGGTAACATCGTCCCGGCTAAAAATACTATGCACATTTTTGAAATAATAGGAAAAATCATTATTAGAATTTGTTACCATAGCAGGAAGACTAGTAGCGTAATCGAATTTACTATCAGTTCCTATAGTGCAATCTCCAACAGCTGAGAGGAGTACTTCAGTATTTTTCGCCACAGGAGTTTTTTCCACAGAGTTCACAGGTTTATCATTATTAGAGGTAGCTTTATCAGTAGGTTTCTTTTTTTCCTCCTTAGAAATAGTATGGCTTGCACTAAACTTCTTCAAAGAAAAAGAAATAGTTTTAACTACAGCGGTGGTTAAAATTACAGAAATAAATATTAATAAGGATATATTTCTTATTGCTTTTTTTTTGTTGATTATTCTTTTTCGTGACTTTTTCAAAACAACACCCCCATTTTATATAAGTGTACTTTGCTTTTCAATAAATAATTATATATTTAAGTCAATACAATTTTATAACATTATTGTTTATTTGTCTAATCTATTAATGTAATGATTTATTAAATAGTCTAGCTTTTTATTTATGTATTTGTTAGAATATGACTATAGTGTATATTTAAAGAAAAATTAATTGCTTATATACGAAATTAGAAGCGGTGTTAGAAATATATTTAAATCCTACCAAATTTATAAGGGGGTAAGCAGCTATGGTAAAATTAGATAAACTAAAGCCTATATTAAATAGCAGTAAGCTAAAAGAATTAGGAGTTAAAAAAATAGCGCTTTATTTAGTTGTTTTGTGTGTTACAGTTATTAGCATTACATTTATAACTATAACACATAAAAGGTCAGAGTTAAGTAAATTAGTTGCAGAGGCTGAAACACATTTTTTCGCACAGGAATATGATTTAGCTGTGGAAAAATATAGTGAACTTTCAAAGAAGGATTCGCTTTCACCAAAATGGAATATTAAAATAGCTGAGGTTTATTCTGTTAAAAATGATTTAAAGAACTCATTAAAATATATTGATATCTCAAAAAAATATAAATCAATAGATGCGCAGAGCTATAATTCTATGGTTTTTACGGAATTTATAAATGGAGAGAAGGCTGCTGCACTAAAAGACGGAGAGCTTGCATTGCGCAAATACCCTAAAGATAAAAATTTAATAAAAACAATGTTTACTGTTTATATGGGAAATAAAAAGCTTGAGGTTGCAAACGAACTAATGGCAAACTATCCTGTGGATATAAGGTCTTCCTATGATATAGCGGAATACTCTAGAATGTTAATGCTTGTGGGGAAATGGGAAGAGGGATATACTGAATTAAAAAACGCATGGGAATTAAATAAGGATGAATACAAGATATACGATGTTTTAGCCCAAGCAGCACTCTATAATAAGGATTCTCTATTGCAAAATATAACCGCCCTTTCAAAAAAGCACCCTAATGATTTATCATATAAAATGTGGTTAGCTAAGATATATTCCCTTAGCATAGATACTGTAGATGAGGCAAACAAATTAATTAATGAACTTTCTAATAAAAATGTAGGTAATATGCAAATTGAATTAATAAAAGCTAATGTGTGCAAAAACATGAATGAGCTAGAAAAGTCTGATAAATTAATTCGAAATGTAATTTCGCTGCATCCAGATGATTACAGAGCTTATCATAGCGCAGGTTGGTATTATCTTTACAAGAAAGATTATAAGAAGGCTAAAGAATATTGTAATAAATCTATTCAGCTTAATGGCGAGTACCCAGATAATTATGGATTTTTAATGCCGCAAATATTGAAAGAGGAGTCCACAAAACTCGCAGCGGAGCCTTATTTTAGAACTGCGTTAACTAAAGAGCCTTATAATTATAATATAATGCTTAATTTAGCAAACTATTATTGGTACAAGGCTGATAATAGTGGAAAAGCTCTAGAATATTTTAATTTAGCATCAATTATAAAACCTCAGGATGCAGAGATAAAATACAATATGGCACTAATTAAGTTGGCTGATAAAAAGATGGATGATGCAATAAAAATTTTAAAGATATGTAGTAAATTAAATGAATTAGTGCCGAAGTATCATAGAACCTTAGCAACTATATACATGACTCAGAATAAGGCAGTGGAAGCAAAAGTGGAAATTGATAGTGCGTATCAAGGAGACGAAAAAGATATTTTGACTTTAAATAATACTGGTTGCTATTATATATCTTTTCAGCAAGATTTAGAAAAAGGATTTAATAATATAAAGAAAGCTTATGAGGGGTTGAATGACTCATATGATGACTACACTAAAAAAATCATTGTGGAGAATTATGACAAGGTCTTGAAACTAAAAGAAAGTTATGCCAAGGGCAAAGATAACCAAGAATTAAAAATTCCTGAGTTTACACTATTTTATTAACACTGCAGTATATAGTATAAGAAAAAAATATAGGATAGAATTAAATCATCTCTTGCGTTAAGTATATATTAAATCAAACTTATTTGATTTAATATATACTTTTTTAATTGCGTGATTTTTAAAAACCAATATCATTCATTTTGATAAAGATTAAATAATCTATTTAATCTAGAAAACAACCTAGAAGCAGCAAAATAAAAGTGAGTCTCTTTAGATTTTCTATTCTTATATGTAGGATGAGCTTAAGTATAGCAACAATAGTGGAAATATAAGCATAAAATATATTAGTGCATCATAAAATATAAAAAGAATATGCTACAACAACGATAAATTATCATAATGAAGGAACGTATTCATAAAAACGTTAAATTAATATTATAATAATTTTTTTCTTGCATTTTAATTAAAGTGTTGTAATATATTAGTATATAACTAAATTAATAAGCATGTGAATATAGTAATTGGGGGTAATATTGTGGATTATTTAGAAAACTTAGATTATTTAAGCATAGTGACATCAAAAAAAATATTTAGGAATTTACCGGTATCTGACTTAGTAAATTTTGCATTGCTAAGAGAAGAAGGTACTTTAACAGAAACAGGTGCATTGGCTGTAAACACAGGGAAATATACAGGGAGATCACCTAAGGATAGATTTATAGTTTCACAAGAAAGTGTTGCGAAATTAATAAATTGGGGAGAGGTAAATTTACCTATAGAAGAAAATATTTTTGATGAGTTGTACAAGCAAGTGAGTAAATATTTAAGCGATAAAGAATTATTTGTGTTTGATGGTTATGTTGGTGCTATGGAAGAATATAAACTACCTATTAGAGTAGTAAATGAGCTTGCATCAGAGGCTTTACTTTCTAATCAACTATTTAGAAGACCTGATAAAGCAATGCTTGAGCACCACAAGGCTGAATTCACAGTTATTGCAGCGCCTGGATTTAAGGCAAAAGGAGCAATTGACGGAATAAACTCTGAAGCTTTTATTATAGTTAATTTTGATAAGAAGATTGTGTTAATTGGTGGAACGCAATATGCAGGAGAAATTAAAAAGTCTATTTTTTCAATAATGAATTTTTTATTGCCACTAAGAGGTGTATTCCCAATGCATTGTTCTGCAAATATTGGTGAAAATGGCGAGACAGCAGTATTTTTTGGCTTGTCTGGTACAGGAAAAACTACATTGTCAGCAGATCCAGAAAGAAAGCTTATTGGGGATGATGAACATGGTTGGTGCGATAGTGGAGTGTTTAACTTTGAAGGTGGATGCTATGCTAAAACTATAAAGCTGGATAAAGATAAAGAAAGCGAAATTTACGGCGCATTAAAATTTGGTGCATTGCTTGAAAATGTTGTGCTTGATAATGATAAGATGCCTGATTATGATGATGGTAGTTTAACAGAGAACACCAGAGGAGCATATCCACTAGAATATATACCAAATGCGCAGCTTAGCGGAATTGGTGGACATCCTAGTACCATAATATTTTTAACAGCAGATGCTTTCGGAGTAATTCCACCAATTTCAAAGCTTTCCAAGGAAGCTGCAATGTATCATTTTATTTCAGGATATACAAGCAAGCTTGCAGGTACAGAACGTGGAATTACGCAGCCAAAAGCCACTTTTTCATCTTGCTTTGGAGAACCTTTTATGTTAATGAAACCAGCAGTTTATGCAAAACTTTTGGGTGAGAGAATAGATAAACATGACACTGAGGTATTTTTGATAAACACAGGTTGGAGTGGTGGAGGATATGGTGTAGGTTCAAGAATGAAACTGTCTTATACAAGAGCCATGGTAAAAGCAGCTCTTGAAGGCACACTTAAGGAAGTAAAGTATACGCAGCATCCGATATTTAAAGTGGCAGTGCCGGTGGCGGTACCAAATGTTCCCTCTGAAATACTAAATCCAGAAAATACGTGGGGAGATAAAAAAGCGTATAATTTAAAAGCTCGAGAGCTTGCCTCTAAATTTACTGTGAACTTTAGTAAATTTAAGGGAGTTTCAGAAAATATAAAACAAGCTGGTCCTATAAGTATATAATACAAGAATCCCAGGTTAAAGATTGCAATAGATAACCTGGGGTTTTTTTATGTAAATTTTGCTATAAATATGATATACTCATTAAATAAATGTCAAGCTACTTTTGTGTAAATAACACTTTATAATTTATTGTTTAACTTTAAGAATGCAAGGAGGAATTATGAAAAAAAATAGTATTATTTATAGGATTTCATTTTTTGTTATTATAACAGCGGCTATAATTTTTTTGAGTTTTAAATTTAAAGCTGATTTAAATAGTGGGGAAGAGGGATTGAAAATTACTAAATGGGAAAATTTTTATACTGGAGATAATATTCATTTTTACTACTTAAATCCCCAAAATGAGAATTTATTAAAACTTAAAAAAACCTATTCATTAGATAAACTTATAGATGGAAAGAAGGATCAATTTGATAACTCTATAAAAATTATGGAATTTATTAATGGAAAAGTAAAAGCTCAAAGTAACTCTATGACCAGTGATAAAAACGCTTTAGAAATAATGCAAGCAGCTGATGAAGGAAATAAAATATCAGATAGTGATTATGCAACTATTTATGAGGAGTGTTTAGCTTCTGTTGGGATTAATGTGCGCTCTGGAGTATTAAGAAGTACTGATAAAAAAAATAGTGGAAAATCATATTTTAATGTATGTGAAATATGGAGCGTTAAATACAATAAATGGATAATGATAGATGGTGTCAATGGAACTTATATGACAGATGCAGAGATTCCACTAAGTGCTATTGAAATAATAAGCAAGGGAATAGACAAGGTTAAAATCGCCGTTTTAAAAGATACTAATAAATATGTTAAAAATATGAAGAACTATTATGAAAGTTATAGTATATCTGTGGATAATAATAAATATGGAGAGCTGAAGAGCAATTCTAAACTTACTTTTTTGAAACAAGGACTGCTCCCTAAGATAGAAACAAAGGAGGGGTTTATTCAACCTACTATATTTGTTAATAATCCGAAAGTTTTTAAAATATCTCCCAAAAAAGAATATGTGAATAAAGGTGTGGAGAAAATCCCAACTTTAATATTTGCAAAGAGAGATTTAAAAAATGACACAGAAGAAGGACAGAACTTTACTGTAGGAGCCTTTATGAATAGTTATATGCTTAAAAATTATTTCTTAAGCGTTAATGGCGGTGATTATATAAAGGTAGATACTTTTTTTGATTTACAAATTGTCAAAGGAGTAAATTCTATTAAATTATCACAAGATGGTAAGACGCTAGAGAGGGAAGTGCTAATAGAAAAATAAACATTTAAACAATAAAATATAAATCTAACTATGTTCATTGCCTAAATATAGTATAATAAAAAAGATTTTATAAATTATTGTTATAAGGAGCGGATAATACATGGATTTAAACATTATATTAGTGCTAAAAGCTGTAATAATAGCTATAGTAGAAGGAATAACAGAATTTATTCCTGTTTCCTCCACTGGACATATGATTATTGTGGGAAATATTATAAATTTTAAAGGCGCATTTGCAAATTCATTTGAGGTAGTAATACAACTCGGAGCTATTCTTGCAATTATAGTATTATATTGGAATAAAATATGGAACTCAGTTGTAGATTTTTTTCAGGCAAAACCCTCAGGTATTAAGTTTTGGACTAATATTATAGTGGCAGTTATACCAGCTGGAGTCTTAGGGTTTCTTCTAAATGATAAAATAGATGAATATCTCTTTAATCCAACCACGGTAGCTTTGGCTTTAGTGGTTGGTGGAATTCTTATGATCATTATAGAAAATAAATTCAGGCATTTGGATAAAATAAAGAATATAGAACAAATAAGTATTAAACAATCAATAAAAATAGGATGTTTTCAATGTTTTGCACTATGGCCAGGAATGTCTAGGTCAGCATCTACTATAATGGGTGGTTGGATTAGTGGTGTTTCTACGGTTGCTGCAACTGAATTTTCATTCTTTTTAGCCATACCAACTATGGTTGGAGCCGCAGGATTAACACTATATAAAAGTGGAATGAATTTTAGTAATGGAGAAATTATTACTTTGGTTATTGGATTTATAACGGCATTTTTAGTCGCATTAGTTGTGGTTGAAAAATTTGTTTCTTATTTAAAAAATAAACCTATGAAGATTTTTGCTATTTATAGAATAGTTGTGGGGATAACATTGCTGTTTTTAATTAAATTTACTAATATTTAAATATAAATAATAATATTTTATGAGTAAAGCTAGCGAAAAATTTCGTTAGCTTTAGCTATTAATTAGCTCATATGTTGGTTTAATGTTTAATGTGCTACATAATATTCTAGTAATATTTAAATTTGCGTATATTGCAGCCTATAATATTCTATATTATGATGTTTTTCTTTATTAAGCTATGCTATTTGTGAAAAGTTGAGAATATTTCACTAATAGCCGCCTATCATTTATATTTTTCACTATAAGGTGTATAATAAGTCAAATAGAGTTTGGGGGAATGTATATGGCGCAGAAAATAAAGAAAATAGGTGTATTAACTGGTGGAGGGGATTGTCCAGGACTCAATGCAGTAATTAGGGCAGTTACTCGTAACGCTATTTTAAATTATGGCTATGAAGTAATTGGTTATAGATTTGGATATAGAGGGCTATATAAGAATGAAACCATGCCATTAACACTAGAAACAGTGTCAGGAATTCAACATAAAGGTGGAACTATACTATATTGTTCTAATAAGGATAATTTGTTCAATTATACTGTTGAAGAAAATGGTATTGAGGTTAAGAAAGATGTATCAGATGTAGCAATTGAAAATATGAGAAAAGAAGGCGTGGATGCTCTAATAGTTATCGGAGGAGACGGTACGCTTACAAGTGCAAGGGATTTTGGCAGAAGAGGTGTTAAGGTAATAGGAGTTCCTAAAACTATAGACAACGATTTAGCCTCTACAGATTTTACTTTTGGATTTAATACCGCAGTAGGTGTGGCAACAGAAGCTCTTGATAGACTCCACACTACAGCTGAATCACATCATAGGATAATGATACTGGAAGTAATGGGAAGAAATGCAGGGTGGATTGCACTAGAGTCTGGAGTTTCAGGATCAGCCGATGTAATTTTAATACCTGAAATAGATTTCGATATTTTTAAAATTGTTGAAAAGATAGAAGAACGTGAAAAAGAAGGGAAATTATTTAGTATTATTGTTGTTGCAGAGGGTGCAAAGGAAAAAGGTGGAAACGTTGTAGTTAGTAAAATAGTTGAAGATAGTCCAGACCCAATAAGACTAGGTGGAATAGGTAACAAATTAGCTTACCAGTTAGAACAACTAGTAAAAAATCACGAAATTAGATGTACAGTACTTGGTCATATACAAAGAGGCGGCATAACATCATCTTTTGATAGAATGCTAGCTACTAGGTATGGTGTGGCGGCTGTGGATTTAGTCAACGCTGGGAAATTTGGGAATATGGTTTGTCTTACAGGAAACAAAATATCTTATGCACATTTAGAAAACGTTATAGGAGATACCAAAAATGTTGAACCTAGTGGAGAATTAGTTAAAGTCGCTAGAAGCATTGGAATTTCCTTTGGCGATTAATAGGCCAAGTATTGAATTAAAATATGGAGTACAACAATAAGCTTATTGTTGTACTCTAGATAAAAACCAGGAGGATATTATGAAAGTAATAAAAAAATATTTAGAAACAAGAGAAGGTAATTATAGTTTTTATTTTGAAGAAATAAATAGTGGATATCTCTATGGGCTTAATGAAAATAAAGAAATGGTATCAGCTGGGTGCATAAAGTTACCACTAGCTATGATTTTGCTTAAAGAAGTGGAAGATGGGAAAATAGATTTACAATCCAAAATTAAAATAGAAGCAGGGGATAAAATTCATGGCTCAAATGGAATTATACATGAATTTTCAGGGAAAGACTATTCAGTATTTGACTTATTAATAGCAATGCTTATACAAAGTGATAATACCGCAGCAAATAAAATAATTGAAATTTTGAGCATCGAGCGTATAGAGGAATTGTTTAAAGAGATGGGGCTTAAAAACACAAAATTGAAAAGGATTACAACGGATATTAAGTTGGATCAGGAGGATTTGGAGAATACAAGTAGTAGTTTTGACTTAAGTAAGTGTTTTAAATTGTTATATCTAAAGCAATACTTAAATCAAGAAAATAGTGATTTGCTTTTAAGAATATTAAAAAAACAACAAGTTACAAATAAATTACCTTTTTACATACCAAAGCATGTTCAAGTGAATGTTGCAAATAAAGGGGGTAGCCTTGAAACTGTTGAAAATGATACAACATTAATGATGATTGAAAAAGGGAATTTCCTTTTTACAGTAATGGCTAACAACTTACCTAACAATGTTTATGGAATAACTACTATATCTAGGGTTGGGAAGATGATGTGGGATATTATAGATAAAGACTGGAAATAGGTTACGAGTTTTTTCTTATACTATGCTATAACAAAAAGTATATATTGCTAGAATGCTTTCACGGCGCCAAGTAATTCTAAAATTTATTTTATTTATAGATGCTAAAAATCACAAACTCGCTAACGCTCAAACATGTGATTTTCTTTACGCATCTATAAATAAAATAAATTAAGAATTACTAAGGCTTGTTCAGAAGCATTCTACGCAATATATACTTTTGTTAGCATAATACAAGAAAAAATATGTAAGTTGAGAAGAGGTATTATTTTAGGTTCTATAAGCTAAGAAATTTCAATAGTTTTGTCGTTTCTTTATTGCAAGTCACGTCGGAGTAATTTCATACTTGTTGTTTTAATAGAGCATTCTACGCAATATATGCTTTTACGTTCAACGCCACCTTCTCTGAGGGCGTAGCCCTTAAGAAATAGTGAGAGTGCTATGATTAAACTAGTCTCCACTGGTACCTGTTATCTTCTACTATCGCCGATAGATGGTGAGGAAGTTTTCAAGAAGTTGAGGAAGAAATATGCCAGTAAATGACGGAGATACAGAGTATGAGAAGTTAATGTAATCAAGCTCAGCCATGTTTTAAGTGCTACAAACGATGAATTGGAAGAAAATATAGAAAAGTGTTGACAAGGTAAAAAATAATTAGCTACTCAGCTGGTTATTTTTTTTATGCCTAAAAATACAAAAGAGTTCATTAACTTATATATTTTTACATATAACATAAAGAAAACTGGAATTAGTTTGAAGAATATGTTATTATATGGATAAATGTAACAATTCAGGATTGAATATTAGGAAAAATTGTGGGGGGGACTATGATGCTTTTTAAAAAACAACAGTTAAATTATAAGGAACTAGAGCAAAATGAAATGGAGTTAATTGATAGGAAACAATTAATAAATATTGTAAACCATCAGAAATATCAAAAACTTATAACTCTGAAGGCTGATAAGGATGTGGAAGAGTCTTTAGATGTAACTGGGATCCTACTTAAATCTGTAGAAGATATTAATATGGAAATGGATAGGCAAAATAATCATATAGAAAAAACAGTTCGAGCTTCTTTTGAAGTTAGTGAGTTTTCTAAAGAAGTGAATGCTAAAGTAGATGAAACAATAAAGATTATAGATAGTACATTAGAAAAAGCAGCCTTTGGACAACAATCAGTAATAAATGTTATGGAGAGTATACTGAATGTTCAAGGAACAGTAGAGAATATGAGAGCTATTATGCTGGAGCTTGTAGAAAAATCAAATAAGATTAAAGGTATTGTGGGTACCATAAAAGGGATTGCTAAAACTACACATCTACTATCTCTAAATGCAAATATTGAGGCAGCAAGGGCAGGGGATTCAGGGAGAGGATTTGCAGTAGTTGCTGGCGAGGTTAAGAAATTAGCAGAGAACAGCTCTATTTCAGCAAATGAAATAGATAATATTATTTTAGATATTAGTAAAGTAACTGATGAGACTCTAGATATAATTATGCAAGGTATTACAAAAGTTATAGATAGTACTAATACAGCTAAGGATGCTGGAAAAGCTATAGATTATATGATGAAATCTGTGGAGGATACTAAAACTATATCGCAGAAAATTGCATATGCAGTTAAAGAACAATCGAATAAAAATGAATATATGGCATCTGTAATAAATGATATGGTAATAGCGTCTGATAGGGTGAAAAATTTTAATGAAAATATATCAGTTAATGTAGATAGGCAAAAGGGCTCCTTGAACACTCTTAAAGACACTATAAAAAATTTAAATGAACTTAGTCAGTTTAGCAGCAATGAGGAGTTAGCTACAAAATCTACTTTTACTATGTATTCACAAGGGGTAAAGGGTTTTGATCCAGCTATGGCAATAGAGGTAGACACTACAAAAGTACTATGGCCCATAAATATTGGACTGGTTCAATTTGGAATAGGTACTGAGGTTATTGGGGCACTAGCTAAAAATTGGCATGTGGAGGATGATGATATTACATGGAATTTCAGTTTGAGAAAAAATATGAAATTTCACAATGGAAGGAATATAACTTCAAAAGATATTAAATATTCTTATGAGAGATTATTAAGCAAAAAATTGAATTCGCCCAACAGATGGTTTCTATCTTTTATTAAGGGCGCAGAAGATTTTTATTTAGGGAAAAAGTCTGAAGTAGAAGGTATAATTATTAAGGATGATTATAACCTAAAGATAGTACTTGAGTATCCATATAGTTCCTTTGTAAATAATTTAGCACACTGTTCATGTTCAATATTGTGCAAAGAAGAAATAAATAATTTGAGTTCTAATCCAGTAGGTGCAGGTCCTTATAAATTTTTCAAGCATGATACAGAAAATAAACAATTAATTTTAAAAAAAGTTAAAGACTTTGCACTAGGCGACGCACTAATGGATGAAATTATTGTTAGAGAAGGAATTGACAATAGTATTGATGACTTTTTAAAGAATGAGTTAGACTATGTTGAGGTAAGCGCTAACAATATAAGTGAGGTAGCAAATGCAGGTTATGAAATTAAAAGAACAGAATGTATAGGATCTAGATTTATATTATTTAATTTTAATAGCAACAATGTGTTAATAAGGAATAAGAATTTAAGACAAGCTATTAATTATTGTATAGATAAAGAAAAAATTATAAAGGAGGGGCTAGCCAATACAGAAATAGTTGCAAAGGGTATATTTCCTACAAGTATTATTGAAAATAATACATTAGTGGGTTATAGGAGAGATTTAAAAAAGGCAAAGGAACTTATGAAAAAAAGTAACATTAGTTCTGGTACACTAACCTTTCCAATAAGTGTTAATGAAAATAAAAAGGGACTACAATATACTTTAGCAAATATAATTGGAATTAACCTCAAAGAAATTGGAATAACCTTAAATGTAATAGAATTAGATGCTGAAGCTTACAATAAAAAAAGTGGGAATTATGATATGCAATTATATGGATGGCTAGGAGATTCAGGCACAGCAGATAATTTCATAGAACCCTTAATTGATATAAATAATTCTTCTATTAAGAATACCTACAATAATCCTAGATTAATGGAAATGCTAGATGCAGCAAAAAAAAGTAGAAATCCTTATAAATATAGAGAGCTTATGTGCAATATAGAAAAAGAAATGGTTGAAGATGCACCATATATTTTCTTATCACACATATGTGTTTCCTATGCTCATAGTAGCAAAATTAAAGGATTGAAAGTGCATTCGTTAAATATGATAAATTTAGAAAATATATGGAAAGAGGATTAGGAATGTTGTGGAGGATAGGGGGCCTAAAACAGGCTCACTTTCCAACCAATCTACTTGTGGATATACCGTCACTTATGAGTACAATATTTTGCTCTAAATCAGTTCTATAGATAATACAATTTAAATTTTTAAGTTTATCTAGGGTTTCCTTATTTGGATGACCATAATTATTATAGGTTCCACAGCTTATTACTGCAATTTTTGGAGAAACTCTATTTAAAAATTCTTGGGTGGTTGATGATTTACTACCATGATGAGCTACTTTGAGAACCTCAGCCTTTAAATCGTAACCTTTATTTAAAATCTCATCTTCACTTAGACTTTCCATATCACCTGTAAACAAATAAGTCGAATTTTTATAAGATATTTTTAGCACGCAGGAGTAATTATTAGTATCTTTGTAGGTGGTTTTATTTGGTGATAGCATAAGGCAGGTGACACTGGGACCTAAATCTAAGGTTATATTAGGCTTAGCTATTTTTATTTTAAGACCTTTACTTTTTAAAGCTCTAATCATATCTTCAAAGGATTCTGAGGAAGAGGTAACTTTAGGAGCATAAAATTCACCAACTTTAAAAGATTTAATTACACTAGCCATACCCCCTATGTGATCATCATGGGGATGAGTTGCAATTACGTAGTCTAGTTTAGTAATGTTATTATTTTTTAGATACCTAATTATTTTTTTAGTTGAATCGCAGGTACCACTATCAATTAATAAGTTTTTATTGTTTACTTGAATAAGGATACAATCACCCTGTCCTACATCAATAAAATGAGTGACCATATTGTTTTCTAAGTTTATGTTAGTTTTTATATTGTATTTATAAACTGCAGCAATAGCTATAGTTACAAAAACTAATAAAGTGCAAATTAAGGTGTATTTTAACCAAGGCTTCTTTGGCATATAATTAATCTCCTATATAATATTTAAAGTACATAAAGAATTTTACCCATTTAAATAAAAAAATATCAATATCTAAAAAAATCATTGATTTCTTATTAACTATTATCCTGTGGAAAAATTTGAAATAAGGCCTATTAAATAGTATAATTATAAATGTAATTGTAATTTAATCTTAAAATGAAAGGAATAAGCATATGAGAACGGTATATTTTTATTTACGCTTTATTATTGATTTTATTGGGAAAGCTTTTAAGAAAATAAAACTTAATAGCATAAAAAAGCATAAAACTACAGAAGAGGTGGATGCTTATTTAGCTAAGGTGGTTGATGAGTGGTCTAATTTTGTACTTAAGATTGCAGGTTTGCATTTAACTGTTATAGGAAAAGAGAATATACCAAATGAACCTTGTGTTTTTGTGGGAAATCATCAAAGTAATTTTGATACACCAGTAATATTATCTAACATGAATAGACTCACAGGCGCAGTTGCCAAAAAAGAAATGGAAAAAATACCAGTAATGAGCTACTGGATGAAGCAAATCCATTCTGTATTTATGGATAGAGAAAATCCAAGAGAGGCTTTGAAGGCGATTTCAGAAGGGGTAGAAAATTTAAAGAATGGATATTCTATGATTATTTTTCCGGAAGGCACTAGAAGTAGAAGTAATAATGTAGGTGAATTTAAGAAAGGTAGTATGAGGCTTGCAATAAAGGCTGGGGTACCAATTGTTCCTATAACCTTTTATGATACTTATAAAGCCATGGAAGGTAATAATGGAAAAATTAAAAAAGCAAATGCTAAGCTTATTATAGATAAACCTATATATATGGATAAAATGTCAAAGGAAGAAAAAGCTGAAATGTCAGAAATCGTAAAAAATATAATCCAGGCAAATATAAATATGGAAAATGAAAAAAAATAAGAAAAGAAGCAGTTTAGTCATCACCTCGGTGCGGCTTAGCTGCTTCTTTAAATTATTCTATGGATTTATGAGTAAAACTGTAGCTTTTGATCTGGTCATAGCCTCAATACTATATTTTATGCCTTGAGTACCCATGCCGGAGGATTTTGTTCCTGTGAAAGGGAAATGGTCAGGGCCTCTTTCAGGTTTATTATTAATTTGAACGGTACCTACCTCCAGGCGATTTGCAATATTAAAGGCATCATCTATATTTTTAGTATAAACAGAAGTTTGAAGACCATATTCAGATCTGTTAGCTATATTTATAGCTTCCTCAATATTTTTAACTCTAATAACTGGGAGCACTGGGCCAAAGGGTTCCTCCCAAGCGAGCCTCATATCCGTAGTTACATTATCAAATAAGGTTGGGTAAACTAAATTATTATTTCGTTTATTTCCACATAATAGTGTAGCCCCATGACTTATTGCATCATCTATAAGTTCTTGAACGTAGTCTGCAGCTTTATTATCTATGAGTGGAGTTATATCACAATCATCTTCAGGATTTCCAACTTTTAGCAATTTGATATTTTTCATTAATTCGCGTGTGAGGTTATCGGCAACATCATTTAAAACTAAAACTCTTTTAACTGCGGTGCATCTTTGGCCAGAATAGCTAAAGGCTCCAGCAACGATATCTTTTCCAGCACTTTCAATATCAGCATCGCAAAGTATTATAGCAGCATCTTTGCCACCAAGTTCCATAATCATAGGTACCATGCCAGCAATTACAGCTATATGTTTTCCTACCTGCGTACTTCCAGTAAAGTTTATAAAATTAATATCCTTGTGGGTTACTAAATAATCACCTATTTCGGAGCCTCTTCCTGTTATTGTGTTTAAAACTCCATGTGGAACACCGGCTTCATGAAAAATTGCAGCCAGATGGAGTGCACTTATAGATCCTTGTGTGGAAGGCTTTAAAATTACACTATTTCCACCAATGAGGGCTGGGGCGATTTTAGATGCAGAAAGATTAATAGGATAATTAAAAGGGGAGATTGCAAGCACAACGCCAACTGGTACTTTAGTGACAAAGGATATTTTATTTTTCTTAAAACCAGGGAAATTATCTGCACCTATGGTTTCCCCTTCTAAATGTTTACCAGCATCAGCAGTAAATCTAATGAAATCCGCAGTCCTTTTTATCTCAGCAATGCAGGAATGCTTGTCTTTAGCAATTTCCACTTGCATGATGTGAGACAGATAATCAACATTTTCTTGGATTAAAGTAGCCGCTTTATGCAAAACTTCCCCGCGAGAGCTAAGGGCCATATTAGCCCAAATTTTTTGAGAAACTTTTGAATTTGCAATAACTAGATTAGCTTCCTCTTTGCTCATAGCTGGGATTTTACCTACTAAACTATTGTCAACAGGAGAGAAAATATCTATGGTATTATTAGACGTAACCCATTCACCATTAAATAAATTTTTATAATTTTTATCTTGGCACATACTATGGAACAATATGAATCACCCCGCTTTAAAATTGTTATGTTAGGCAGAAACAAACAAATAACAAGAATACTTGCTTGCAATTTGTTTGTTTGTGTTCCATTATAGTATTAACCAAAGATAAGTATATTATTATTTTAGAGCACTGTAATGATATTACAACAACAGAGTGATGATTAGTTGTGCCGTTTAGTTATGAGGTCTTGGATTATAGATATTTTAGATTGTAGTAATGCATTTTGATTTTTAAGTTTTAATATATTATTTTGAGCTTCATTATTTTCATTATTTAAAACCTTTAATGTGTTTTGTAGTTTCTTGTTTGTGTCCATTTTCTCACTAATAATTGGTTTATACATTTTGTTTAAAGTAAAATTATTATTGATTAAAAGGTTTATTTTATTATAAAATTGAATTAGGAATAATTTATTTTTATCATGTATATATTTTAAATTGGAAATAATCCAATCTATAAATTTATTCATATATAATCACCTCAATTATATTCTACCTAAAGAATACTAGGAAAGGCAAGGTAAAATTAATGGATAAAAATAGCAACAACTATTATTTAGAGATAATTAAAAATAAAACTAAGAAGCTAGACCTTAAAAAAGTCCAATATGAATTAGAAATAATGCAGCAAAATAATTTACTAGATCATAGTAAGTCTGATATACAGAAATTAAAGTGTAGCAATGATGTGTTACATGATGAATATAATAGTCTAATAAGATTACTACAAAAAGAAGGGTTGATTTTCGAGATATGTTTTAGTGAATATATGCCTCAGCCTTGGGATAATCTATTTATAGTAAAAGGTTCAAAGGGTTATGAATTTCAGAGCAAAACAGGTATTAGATTAATGATGGTAGATGAAAAATTTTTAAAGATTATACAAGATATAGACAAAAAAGATTCCTATAGCTTAATTGTAATAAGAGTTTGGGATAAAACTGCTTTGGTTCAGTTAAGATTTATTTGAAAAGTTTTAACGATATTTCAGATGATGATTTAAAGTAGGTTTATAGAATTTATTTTAATAAAAAAGAAGTTGAATTTTAAACTTCAACTTCTTTTTTATTATGTTAGAATAGTTATTTAACTTCAGTTCTATCTCTGTCTGTATCTCTGTCTCTTCCTAATAAGGATAAAGAATAAAGACCAGCTATACCTACTAGAGCAAATATAATTCTAGTAAATGCTGTACCAGTACCAAATAAGCTTGATACTAGGTCAAATCGGAAAAATCCAATTAGTCCCCAATTTACAGCTCCTATAATAACCAATACGAGTGCAGTAGTATCTAATGCTTTCAACGTATACATCTCCTTTTTAATAAGTTTTCAGTACTAGTGTTTACAATTTTTTAAAAATTATTACTGCATTATAAAAAAAATTATTTTATTTCACCATGGATTTCATAGTGGGTGACTTCTTTTATCACATTGTCGCCTTCAACAAAGACTACTATAGGTTTGAATTTTCTAGCTTTTTCTTCGCTTATTAGGCAATAAGTCATAATTATTATTTTGTCTCCAGGCTGAACACATCTTGCAGCTGCGCCATTTATACACATAACTCCACTGCCAGGCTCTCCAGCAATAGCATAAGTTTCAAATCTTTCTCCATTATCGATATCAACGATTTGAACTTTTTCATATTCTAGAATATTTGCATTGTCCATTAGTAATTTATCTATAGTTATACTTCCAACATAGTTTAATTTAGCTTCTGTAATAACAGCTCTGTGTATTTTGGATTTTAACATAGTTATTATCAATTGTTACCCCCCCTGTTATGATTCCTGATTTTCTTATTAGTCTTTTTTATTCTGCTTGCCATATAAAATTATCTATTAATCTTGTTTTTCCAATATATACAGCTATGGCAACAAGAATAGGTTTATCAATGATTTCTATAGTAGTAAGGGACAGAGCATCTACAACTTCTATATAATCTATTTTAGCTAAAACTTCGCTTTTAAGTCCATTTTTTATGATTTCTTTTAAAAGCTTAGCAGAGTTTTCACCGGTTGATAACAGCTCTTTACCTTTAGTTAAGCTTTTGTTTAAAATCAAAGCTGCTTGTCTTTCTTTTGAGGATAAATAATTATTACGAGAGCTTTTTGCAAGGCCATCTTTTTCACGTACAATAGGGCACCCAATAATTTCTATAGGGAAATTCAAGTCGTGAACCATTCTTTTTATTACAGCTAACTGCTGAGCATCTTTTTCACCAAAATAAGCTTTATCAGGTGAAACTATATTAAAGAGCTTTGAAACTACAGTGCATACGCCGTCGAAATGGCCAGGCCTTTTAGCTCCACATAAGCCATTTGTAAGGCCATTTACTGAGACATTTGTTAAACCGTCCCCGTAATACATTTCTGAAACTTCTGGAGCAAAGATTAAATGTGCTCCAGCATCTTCACATAGAATTGTATCTCTAGCTAAATCCTTTGGGTAAGAAGCCAGATCTTCTTTAGGACCAAACTGAATAGGATTTACAAATATACTTACTACAATTTTTTCATTTTCACTTGCAGCGCGTTTTATAAGACTTGCATGCCCCTCATGTAAATATCCCATGGTAGGAACTAAGGCAATGCTGTAGCCTTCTTTTTTCCAAGCTTTCACTTGACTTCTAACTTCTATAATAGTTTTTACAGTATTCATTTTTGGGGGACAAAACAAGTTGTGATTAAATGCAGCTTACTTTGTCCATTTCACTTCCTTTCTAATGTTAATTAGTATAATTTTTTTAAAATTTCATCATCTATTTTAAAACAGTGTTCTTGGCTAGGGAAAGTTCCTTCACTAACCTCTTTAATATATGATTTAAATCCATCTCTCATGATATCTCCAACATTAGCAAAGGTTTTTACAAACTTAGGTTTGAAATCTGAGAACATATTAAGCATATCTTGATATACTAAAATTTGACCGTCACAGCCACCACCAGCACCTATTCCAATAGTTGGTATGGATATTTCCTTTGATATTATATCTGCGAGTTTTGAGGGTATACATTCAAGTACAATAGCAAAGGCGCCTGCAGCCTCTATTTTTTTTGCATCTTCTATAAGCTTTTTCGCATCAACAATATTTTTACCTTGGACTTTAAAGCCTCCAAACATATTAACAGATTGAGGAGTTAGCCCTATATGACCCATAACAGGAATCTGAGCATTCACTATAGCTTGAATTTGTGGGCAAACTATAGCGCCACCTTCCAGTTTTATGGCCTCAGCTCCAGCTTCTTGAACAAATCTTCCTGCATTTTTAACTGCATCATATAGTGAAGTTTGATAGGACATAAAAGGCATATCTGAAACTACAAGGGCATTTGTGGTGCCTCGAGTGACAGCCTTAGTATGATGTAACATGTCTTCCATAGTTACGCTTAAGGTGTCCTTGTAGCCAAGACAAACCATGCCTAAGGAATCCCCTACTAAAATTCCATTAACACCACATTGGTCAATTAGTTTCGCCATGGAATAATCATAAGCTGTGAGCATTGTTAATTTTTCACCAGATTTTTTTGCGGATATAAATGTTGAAACAGAATTTTTCACTTAATTATCCTCCTGCATTATTAAATATTCTTTAAGCTTATTATAGTCTTTATCAATATGTTTTTTTTCTGATAAGGCTAGTAGCTTTAATGATAGATTTTTATAAATTTGAATATCCCCTATGGGCGCGGCCCCCATATGTTGTTTTACTGTGTTTAAATCATTTCTTTCAATAGGACCAGTTAAAGCACTTATAAAGCCTTTGGTTTTTATATTATCAATATTATTTTGGATCAAGGGCAATAATGCCTGTAGCGCATCATTTTCACTAATACCACATTGGCTTAGGTAACTGCACCCGGTATTAATTAAAGATAATACTAAATTTGATACTGTGACGTTAGCTAAGTGGTAAAGTGCCTTATCCTCTTTATTAATAGTAAAAGATTTATTACCTAAAGACCGAATAAAATCTTTAAGTTCATGTATATAATACTCTGGTCCTTCTATTGAAAAATGAGCATTTTGTAAGTTTTTATAGGAATTATATTTATCGGAAAATGGGAAAATAGGGTGAATTGAATATGCGAATGCATCTGAATTGTTTATATCTAAAAAAATGCTAGAGGTTAAAGAACCACTAGTATGACATATTATTTTATTTGTTAAGTTTAAAGTTGATAATTTCTGCAAAACTTCATGAATGGAATCATCAGGAGTAGTAATAAAAATCATTGAACTATCCTGGACCAAATCATTAATGTTTTCATAAGCTTTTGAGCTAGTAAACTCAGATGCTTCTATAGCATCTTTATAAAATTTACTATAGTATCCAGATAGTGTTATTCCTTTTAAAGAAAAATATTTTCCAAGGGAAAAACCTACCTTTCCACAACCAATAAAGCCGATAACCATAATATCGCCTCCAATGTAATACAGTATAAAAGTACCTCAGATTGAGGATGGGAGACTCCTGTATAGCTGTCTCATTCATAAAGATATGAGCAGAATAAACAAACTAAACTATTTTAATAATATGTTAAACAATTAGGTGCAGTTCGTGTCCGATACTACCCACAAATATTTTATCATAATTTTTTTCTGAATACAAATATAAATATATAAAATAATGCATAAGCTATTGATATATATTGAAAAATGTTTGATAATGTATAGTATACGTTTATTTTTATGTAAATTATAGAAAAGAGGGGATAAAATGAGTACCTTTATGACAATACTTAGCATCGTGGCATTTTCAATTGTTGTTCTTGTGGTATATAGTCTTTTAAAAGCTTATGTACTATATAAGATAAAAGTTAACAAGTGGGTAATACTTGGATTAGCTATAACATTATTTGTGGTGCCTATGCTAATATGGCCTGCTATGCCCAAATATGTAGCTAACTATGTAATACCAGGATTGTTTGTATTTTTATTTTTATGGTTTATGGATTTGTCAGGCTTTATTAAAAAGAGAACTGCTACTCCAACAAATTATACAGGTAGTAATACTAAAAAAGACAAGAAGGATGACATTATAATGAGGCCTAAGGCTAAACCAAATAGAGTTAAAAACAATAAAAAATAGTAAAAAAGGAGTATAAATTTCACATTGAAATTTATACTCCTTTTTTGTGTTAGGTGAATTAGTTGTTAACTGTCCCCGTTGTTTTTACTAGGTTTTCCCCGGGGTTTCTACTGTTTAGCTACACCCTGTAGTTGTTCCGCAATCGAGGCAAACCTTGCAAGTACCGCTTTTAACAAGTTTAGTACTTGAACAATGAGAGCAGGTTTCAGAGTATAACCTTTCCCCTTTAGGTTTTTCAGTATTTTTGAAACTAGGTACATTTTCAGATTCTACTAAGCTAGCTGAAATTTCATTTTCATCTGGCATTAGTGGGTTTTTAGGTATATCAGCGTTTCCGTAATTTTCAGGTTTAATTTGACATCTTGTATAGTCACCTAGTTCTATATCAATTATTTTGCTAATTAAATCAGATATAGAAGAAACAGATTTAATATAAGGATGTTTTTGTACAAAACCATAAGGTTCGAATTTTTGTCCCCGAAGCATTTTAGAAATATCTTCTGCAGGTACGTGATACTGAAGCATTACTGAAATTGACTTTGAAAGAGAATTTAGTAGTCCGGTAATAATAGTACCTTCTCTATCTGTAGTTATATATATTTCAGAGATTTCTCCATCTGAACGCCTATTTACTGTAGTATAGATTTTTACATCATCAATTTGAGCAGGATGAGTAGTGCCATAACGGATTCCAATTGGTTTTTCTCTTGTAGAATGATTGGAAATCTCCTCTTGCGCCTTTGCTTTCTTTAAAAGATCCGCATAGGATAAATCTTCAAGGGATAGTTCTTTATCTTGAGATAAGGTAGTGTTTAAAGGCTGACTTGCCTTTGAACCATCTCTATATAAAGCTATGCCTTTTACACCTAATTTCCAAGAATTAAGTATTACTTCTTTAAAATCTTCAATAGTGGCATTTTTAGGTAAGTTTACAGTCTTTGATATAGAACCTGATATCATTGGAGTTATTGCTGCCATCATGAGAACATGTCCCATAAATGGGATATATCTCTTTCCACTACCACACTTGTTTGCTGTATCAAAAATAGGTAAATGTTCAGGTTTTAAATGTGGAGCACCCTCTATTTTTCCATCAATAATTTTTTCATACTTAAAGCCGTTTTCATCAACTTTTTCTTTTCTTAGAATATAGTCTAAAATATCATTTGTTTGGATTTGAGAATATCCCAGGTTAGTTAAGGAAGCTTTAATTACTGGGTTAACCATGGTCATATAACCGCCACCAGATAATTTTTTATAAATAAAATGGCTGAAATATGGTTCTATGGATGTTGCACCACAATCCATTGCAAAGGAAATAGTACCAGTAGGAGCTATAACTGTAACTTGAGCATTTCTAAAACCATATTTTTCACCACTAAGTAATGCTTTTGTGAAGCAACTTTTTAAGGTTTCACTTATATACCCAAGAGAATTTCCTTTTAAAAGAGAGTGATTAACTTTTACAGGCTCATAATTTAAATTTTCAAATTTAGTATCTAGAGCTCCAGCTGCTCTAGCGTGATTCCTTATAACTAGTTGCATATATGTTTTGTTAATTTCATATTTTTCAAAAGGAGCTAGTTCTTTTGCCATAAGGGATGAAACATAATAAGACTGCGCTGTCATTATTCCAGTTAGCGAGGAAGCTAAATTTCTAGCATCTTCTGAGTCATAGGCGTATCCCATTACCATAAGTAGTGAAGCTAGGTTTGCAATTCCAAGTCCTGTGCTTCTAAACAAGTGTGTTTTCCTTGCTATATCTTCTGTAGGAAATTGACCCCAATGTATGGAAGCTTCAAGAATTAATTGAGTAAGTCCTATTAAATGAACATAGCCATCTATATCTAATTTTTTAGTTTTGCTGTCATAGAATTTATAAATATTAATAGAGGCTAAATTACAGGAAGTATCATCTAAAAATGCATATTCTCCACAAGGATTAGTTGAATTAATTCTATTATGCTTTGCATTAACTGATCCATCTTCTCCAGCTGGACAAGTGTGCCATGCATTAAAGGTATCATCAAACTGAGGAGCTGGATCTGCACATAGCCAAGCAGCTTTATTAAAGGTATCCCATAGTTCTTTAACCCTTATATCTTTATTAACTGAGCTGTCAGCTCTTCCTTTAAGAGTAATAGTCTGCTTAGGATTTTTTGAAAGGTCATCCACCTTCATCATGAATTCATCTGAGAATCTTATGGAATTGTTTCCGTTTTGGCCAGAGACAGTCTCATAAGCCTCTCCTTCAAAGCTGCCGTCATAACCCATTTTGGTAAGGGCACGTACCTTATCTTCTTCTTTAGCTTTCCAAGTCATAAATTCCATTATTTCCGGATGGTCAATATCAAGACATAGCATTTTAGCAGCACGTCTTGTAGTTCCACCAGATTTTATTGCTCCTGCATTTCTATCAAGGCCTTTTAAAAAACTCATTAGGCCTGAAGAAACTCCACCACTAGATAATCTTTCACCGCGACCTCTTATGCTAGAGAAGTTAGTTCCGGTACCAGAACCACCTTTAAATAATTTTGTTTCTGTTACATACTGCTCAGATATTGAGTGCTTGCCAAGTAATTTATCTTCAATTGAGAGAATGAAACAGGCTGAAGCTTGAGTCCTTGTATAAGCATCCTCGCTTTTAACAATCATTTTTTTACTTTCATCATAATAAAAATTATCTAAGGTTCCACCCTTTATACCATAAGATAGGTTAAGTCCGGTATTAAACCATTGAGGAGAATTTGGAGCAAACATTTGATTTAAAAAAGCATATACTAATTCATCATAAAGAATGCTTTTTTCATCGTCAGTTTTAATAATTGTTCCGTCGGCTAAGGATTCACACCAAAAATTAACAAGTCTATGAGCTACCATTTTCATACTATTCTCATAGCCTTGCTTAGTAGGAACACCAGATTTTCTAAAATATTTTGAAGCTATAATATCGCAAGAGTTTTGCGAGTAATGCTCTGGAAATTCTAAATCCTTCATATCTAAAAGTACTTTGTTTGTTTTATGATCCTTTAGAAAAACATCTACCTTTTTCCACTGAAATAAATCATAAACAGTAACATTTTTATCTTTTTCTAATGCACTTGTATAAAATCTTTTAATTAAACTTTTTATTTCCGCCATAAGTATACTAGCCTAAAAAAGCTAGTATATTCACCTCCTATTATTTTATTTAAATTTAAAAATAAATTTAAATTATGTAAAATGCATTCACCTATGCTTGATGTTGCTAAGCTAGAAAGCACTCTTAATTGTTTAACTTGATATTATGTGCTAAAACAGTATAATATACAATATGTAGTGAGGACAAAGAAACTCATCACCATATATGGTATTATATATTAAAATAATATGAAAATCAAATGCTATTATATAATAAAAAAGTATATAAATCAACATGAACTATTAACCAACAATATGATCAATAATAGATAAATTCATATAATATCGAGTATAATAGAAATGAATTTATTATTTTAGAAGAGGTGATTAGAAACTTATGATACATCAATTTGATGGACAAATACCTACTGTACACAAGAATTCTTTTATTGCGAGCAGTGCAGATATAATAGGAAATGTATTTATAGGACAGTACAGTAATATTTGGTTTGGAGCTGTATTAAGAGGAGATATGGATTATATATCTATAGGTGCTTATACAAATGTTCAAGACAATTGTACGGTGCATACTGATGAAGATTTATCAGTTAATATTGGAGATTATGTAACTATAGGACATAATGCTATAATACATGGTTGTAAAATTTCAAGTAATACTTTAATTGGCATGGGAAGTACTATATTAAATGGAGCTGAAATAGGAGAATATACTATAATCGGTGCTGGCAGCTTAGTTACTCAAGGGAAGAAAATACCTTCTGGTGTTCTTTGTATGGGAGTACCGGCAAGGGTAATTCGAGAACTAACCATAGAAGAAAAAGAAAGTTTAAAAAAATCTGCGGAGCATTATGTAGAGATGTCAAAGAAATATATTATAGAATAAATGCAGTAAAATATGGTAACCATTCTGTAAAGTTTTATTTACTAGAAGGTTACTGTATTTTTTTGTAGAATACTATAAGGTAAATTAAGGTATATGGGGGGCGTAAATTTTGAAGTTTATAAGAGTTGGAAATGAAAAGAAGAAAAAAAGATTAATTTCCTTGTTAATGTCTTTTGGTTTAGTGTGGAACATTTGCATTTTTTCTGCTGCGAATGCTTATGCTACAACACAGAAGGATGATTTAATTATTATGGAAGAAAAAATTGCCAATGGGGTACATTATATAGAGCAAAAGATAAACTATTATGATAAAGATAAAAATGATATACAACTAAAGCAGACTCTAAATATTATTAAGGCAGATCTGAATAACCCTGATGTGGGTCTTATATTTTCTAAAGCAAAGGATGTAGTGCTAGCAAAAGATACGGTATCAAAACAAATTGGACAAGAAAAATCTAAAAATAACAGTGTGGTAGGAGGAATCAATGGTGATTTTTTCAATATGATTATAGGCGCAAGTGTAGGACCTCAAATTAAAGATGGTAAACCTTTGGTAGGATATACTTGCAAGTCAGATGAAAGTAGATATCCAATATTCGGTATAGATAAAAATAATAAGGTCTTTATAGAAAACATGAGCTTTAATGGTAGGCTTGCATTGGATGAACCTGGATTAAATAATATAGAGCAACAAAGTGTGCTTATAGATAGTTTTAATAGATTTGATGAATTTCAAGTAAATAAGTACAGCGCGAAAAACAGTCTAATGTTACTTACACCTGATTATAGTCTAGAGCGAAAAATAAAACAGTCAGATTATGCTCCAAGTGAAGTGTTCACAATCATTAGAGGAATACAGGGACCTATTTTATTGGACAAGCAGTTCACAGGAGTAATTGAGAGCATAGAAGTTGGTAGCAAAGAAGTAACTATTCCGAGAGATGGCATAGTTATTGCATCAAATGGTACAAAAGCAAATTGGGTAAAAGATAATTTGAAAATAGGAAATAAGGTGAAGTTTAACTTAGGATTTAGCAAAAAAGATATAGTAAGTGCCATGGGAGGATATAATTATCTGGTTAAAGATGGGAAAACAATATCAGAGGAAACCATGGTAAGTGATGTTGTAGACAAATACCTTGTAACCTCTAGAAAAGCTAGAACAGCTATTGGAATAACTGAGGATAATAAGGTTGTTGCATTAACAGTTGGAGGTGGAGGAGCCTCATCCACATTTAGTGATGGTGCTACTTTACCAGAAATGGCGAGTTTAATGTTGCAATTAGGTGTAACAACTGCTTTGAATTTTGATGGTGGTGGGTCGGCCCAGATGAATGTACAACATTATGCAGATAATACGAGTACCATAGTAAATACTCCATCTGATTATTCGGAAAGAGCGGTAACTAATGCTATTTTATTTACTAACAAAGCTCCTGTAACTAATACAACAAGTGATATTAGTTTGAAAGAAAATATACTTATATATATAAATTCAGCTTACAATTTTAGTATCAAAGGAGTTGATACTAATTTACATCCAATGAATTTTTTAGACAAAAAGGTTATATGGTCTACTCAAGGAAAAGTTGGACAAGTTACCTCTAAGGGTGAGTTTCTAGCTGGGAGTAAATCATCAATTGGAGAAGTAAAAGCTTCTTTAGATGGAATCACAGGAAGTACAAAGGTTACTGTGGTAGATTCATTAGCTTCCTTAAGTATAACGGATAAAGATACTATTTTATTAAACCCGGGGGACACTTATCAATTTTCTGTAAAAGCTACCAATGAAAAAGGTGAAAATGTTTTAATTGATAATAAAGCGGCAAAATGGTCTGTGACAGGCAATGCTTTGGAAATTGATAAAAATGGGTTATTGAAAGTTAAAGCCAAAGCTAAAGAGGTGATAGGTGATGTAATAGTAGAAGCGGGAGGTAAAAAAGCTTCTGTTAAGATAGAAGGGGCAAAGTCTATTGTACTTATAGAAGACTTTGAGCACAATGATGAAGCCATGTACAGGGTAGGTGGCTTTGTAGGTGGAACTTCAAAAATATCCTCTGAGAAGTCATCAAATGGTAATAAAAGCTATAAAATATCATACAATTATGATGAAAAGTGGGCAAGAAAATATAATGGAACAATAGATTTCATTCCTACAGGGGTTAATAGCAAGGGCGAGGATATTACTAGTAGGTATATATCTAAAACAAGACCTGTGAAAATAGGCATGCAAGTATATGGTAATGGCATAGCTCCATGGCTTAGGGCTAGCATAATAGATGGAAATGGGAAGGAAACCATTGTAGATTTTGCAAAATCAGTAAATTGGAAAGATGAATGGAAAAATGTTTATGCAGAAATTCCAGAAAATCTGCCACTACCAATAACTCTTAAAAAAATATATATGGTAGAAACTGATAAGACTTTACATTATAAAGGTAATATTTATTTTGATTATATAAGATTTATGTACGTTGACAAGGAGAAAAGTGTGGGGACGGTTAACAACTAATTAAACTAAAAAAGTGAAAAAGTGCGGGGACGGTTAACAACTATTTGTATTTGTACAAATAGTTGTTAACCGTCCCCTTGGGTTTGCTTTGGGTTTGCTTTGAATTTGCTTTGATTTTGCCTTATTTAAAAAAAAAAATAAGATTATAGACAAAATAGCTTTTATTTTCACCGATTTTTAACTACAATAGAAGGTAGGGAATTATTGTTTTTTTAAGGAGTGAAAAAAATGATAAAATTAAATGGAATAGAAAAGATGACAAATGAGCAAAAATATAAATATATGCTTATTCTTTTAGAAGGACAGCTCAGCTCAGAAAAAAATGACCTAGCAAATTTATCAAATGCTGCTGCAATTATTAAAGCAGTTATGGATAGATTAAATTGGGCAGGGTTTTACATTGTACGTGAAAATGTATTGGTGCTTGGAATGTTCCAAGGAATGCCCGCTTGTAACAGAATACAAATAGGTAAAGGCGTATGTGGCAGGGCAGTTGCGACAAAAAAACTTCAGCGCATAGAAAATGTAAATGAATTTCCAGGACATATTGCTTGTGACACTGCAACAAATTCAGAAATTGTTATACCTATAATAAAAGAGGATGTAGTTTATGGAGTTTTGGATTTAGATAGCCCAGAGGTAGGGAGGTTTACAGAGCTTGAAGAAAAATATTTAGTTGAATTTGTTTGTAAACTTAACAAATATATAGATTGGTCAAAAGTTTAAATAGAAGGTAGGAGATAATAAATGATAAACATAGGAGATTTAAATAATTTAACAGTAGTAAGGCGCGCGGAATTTGGGTACTATTTAGGCGCTGGGACAGATAATACCAGTGATGACATACTGCTTCCAATGAAAAGTACTTTAGGTAGAGCACTTGCCATTGATGAGGAAGTTGAAGCCTTTATATACAGAGACTCGAGTGACAGGTTAATTGCAACTTTTAAAAAACCACTTGCAAAGGTTGGAGACTTAGCTTACCTTAAGGTAATTGATATGACTGCAATAGGATCTTTTGTAGAAATTGGTTTAGAAAGAGATGTATTGGTTCCTTTTAAGGAGGAAAATTACAAATTAGAAACAGGTAGAAAATATCTTTTTTATATATATTTAGACAAGACTGGAAGAATTGCAGCCACTACTTTTGTTGATAAATATTTATATGAGACAGATTCATATAAAATTGATGATGAAGTGGAAGGTACAGTATATGGAATACAGACTAATGGTACTGTAATGATAGCTATTGATGATATTTATAGAGGGGTTATTCTAAGAAATGAGAATTATATGAATATAACGCCTGGAGATAGATTAAAAGCAAGAGTAAAAAAATATTACGAAGATGGTAAAATGGACTTAACAGTAAGAAAACCAAGACTAGAAGAAAGAGATGTAGTTGAAGAACAAATATTAGAATATTTAAAAAGCTCTGATGGGTCTATGCCATACAATGATAAGAGTTCTCCAGATGATATAAAGAAAGTCTTCAAAACTAGCAAAAACGCTTTTAAAAGAGCATTAGGTGGCCTTATGAAGAGTGATTTAATTTTTCAAGATGAAGAGGGTACTAAAATAAAATAATTTATTATATTCACATTTTTAAAAAAAGTAAGAGTCTGATGATTTAGTGTCATCAGACTCTTACTTTTTTTTGTTATCTATTTCCTTATATTATGGAAGAACTGCGTTTGAATATTTTTACAATTTCATTCAAAAGCAGTGGCATAAGGGATAGAATAGTAACAAAACCCCAATCCATTAAACTTAAGGAATGAACACTAAAAACATTTGCTAGAAATGGCACAGTGATTATAAAATCTTGTAGTAGTATGCCAAAAACTATAGCTCCAATTAAATATTTATTTGAAAATAAACCTATTTGGAATATGGATTTCTTCTCATTTCTCATATTTAAAGAATGTACTAGTTGAGATACACTAAGTACTACAAAGGCCATGGTTTGTGCATGTTTTAGTGCATCCTCTGAAAGATTCTTCGGGAATAGTGGAAATAAACTAGTGTCTCCACTATAATATTTTGCACCTATTATAAATGCAGCTAGGGTTAATATACCGATTAGAAATCCGTTAAGAAGTAAATTTGCGGATTCACCCTTAAATAAACTATCTTTTGGATTTCGAGGTTTATACTTCATTACATCAGGATCGCCAGGATCTACACCTAAAGCTAGAGCTGGTAATGTATCGGTGATTAGGTTGACCCATAATATATGGATAGGTCGAAGGGGAGTAGCCCAGCCTAAAAGTATTGCAAGAAATAGTGCTATAATTTCTCCGATATTACAAGATAGAAGGAATATTATAGTTTTCTTAATATTTGTGAAGATGTTTCTTCCTTCTTTTATAGCAGCAACAATAGTTGAAAAGTTATCATCTATGAGTATCATATCAGCAGCACCTTTAGCCACGTCAGTACCAGTTATACCCATGGCGACACCTATGTCTGCCATTTTAAGAGAGGGAGCGTCATTTACTCCGTCGCCAGTCATGGATACAATGTTTCCTTTTGCTTTAAGAGCGCGTACAATCTTCACTTTATGTTCGGGGGATACTCTTGCAAATACCCTTATATTATCAATTCTATTATTTAGTTCCTCATCAGACATTTTATCAAGCTCCGTGCCAGATATAACCTCAGAAGAATCATTAGTAATATTTAAATCTTTGGCTATAGCAAAAGCCGTGTTTTGGTGGTCGCCTGTTATCATTACAGTTTTTATTCCAGACTTCATGCATAGGGAAATAGAATCCTTAACCTCAAGCCTTGGGGGATCTATCATACCTACCAGGCCAATAAGTATTAAATCATTTTCTAGTGAATCAATCTCTACATGAGAGCTGGGAAGAATTTTATAAGCGGCACCTAGAACTCTTAGTGCATTGTCAGACATATTATTTGAGGCAGCTAATATGTCTTTTTTTATATCTTGCGTGATTTCTATTATATTGCCTTTAATATATGCCTTTGTGCATAGATTTAATAGATTATCAATAGCACCTTTTGTCATTACATAATAGTCATTATCGTATTTATTTACAGTAGTCATTAATTTTCTATCTGAATCAAAAGGAATTTCATCGATTCTTTTATGAATTTTTTCTAAGTCGTCTTTAAATATGCCATAGTTTACTCCAGCTTGTAATAAAGCGATTTCTGTGGGGTCCCCAGTTTTTGAATTTTCGGAGTAAGTTGCATCATTGCATAGAATAAGATTTTCTAGTAAGAGCTTATGTTCATTATGATCGATATTTAGACTGTCTATAGCTCCTAAGTGACCATCAGCATAGAATTTTGTTACTGTCATTTTATTTTGAGTTAAAGTACCTGTCTTATCTGAACAAATAATATTTACAGAACCTAAAGTTTCAACAGCAGGTAATTTTCTTACAATAGCATTTTCCTTTATCATCTTTTGAACTCCCATAGCAAGCACTATAGTTACTATAGCAGGAAGACCTTCAGGAATAGCGGCAACAGCCAAACTTATAGAAACAAGTAGCATTTCAAAAAGATCTCTCTTTTGAAGAACACCTACTATAAACATAAGAGCACATATGAATAGAGCACCTATTCCCAGATACTTACCAAGTTGTGCTAGTTTCTTTTGTAGCGGGGTCTCATCATCTACTTTTTCATCTAACATTTTAGCAATCTTACCTATTTGAGTATCCATTCCAGTGGATACAGCTATGCCCACACCTCTACCATAGGTTGCCAAGGTAGACATGAAGAGCATGTTTTTTTGATCCCCCAGGGGTATATCCTCGCCCGGAAGAACTAGAGAAGCATCTTTATCCACAGGCACAGATTCTCCAGTAAGTGTAGATTCTTCTATTTTTAAATTTGCAGCTTCAATAAGTCTCAAATCGCAAGGCACATATCTCCCCGCATCAATAATAATAATATCTCCAGGTACAACTTCCTCTGATGGAATTTCTTTTAACTCTCCATCTCTTTTAACTACAGCCTTTGGCGTAGATAATTTTTTTAGTGCATCAAGAGCTTTTTCTGCTTTAGACTCTTGAATAATTCCCACTGTAGCATTAATAATAATTACAATAGCAATTATTATTGCATCACTTGTTTCACCAAGGAGGGCAGAAATCACCGCGGCTGCAAGTAAAATGTAAATTAAAATATCATTTAGTTGAGCAAAAAACATTGCTATTAGAGTTTTGGGTTTTTTAGTTGTTAATTGGTTTAGTCCGAATTTTTCTCTTTTTAGCTCAGTTTGATTTTGAGAAAGTCCTGTTATTGGATTAGAACCAAATTCTTTTAAAACTTCCTCAATAGTTTTGTTGAAGAACATTAATATCACCTCGTCTTTTTAGTATTTGTTATTATAACTTAATTTATTTAAAACAAGAAAATTATTATACTAAAATATATTTCAAATAAAGAGAAACAATCAAATAGGTATTAAGCCATAAAACACAATACCGAGTATCCCTGAAATCACAATTATTAAAATTGGATGAAGTTTACTTTTAATCAGCAGTCCTAAAATTATGATTCCAATTACTATACTTTTAATGTCTTTATAAGAGTCGCTTCCCATGGATAAGAATACAGAGATTATAAGACCAATTAGCGCAGGCCTCATACCTTCAAGTGCAGACTTCATTATGTAGGATTCTTTAAATTTAACAATATAGTGATTAGCTATAGAAACTAAGATAAATGAAAAGGAAATCACACCTAGAGTTGCAGAAATGCTACCTAATATACCAGCAACTTTAAAACCTACAAAAGTTGCTGAATTAATGGCTATAGGTCCTGGAGTCATCTGGGATATACCTATAATATCAATAAGCTCTTTGGAGGTAATCCAGTTATTGTTATTTACAATTTCCCTTTTGATAAGGGGAATCATAGCATAGCCTCCACCAAAGCTAAAAGCACCTATTTTTAAGAAGGAGAGATAAATTTTTATTAAAATTGACAATTACTTCACCTTCTTTCCGAGAAATATAACCCCATATAAACCAGATAAAAGTATAACTATAACAGGGTGTATGTTTAAGAATAATATACTCCCCATGGAAAGTAAAATTATAATAAGATTTGCATAGCTTTTCTTTAAAGATTTGGATAAACTTACTACGGCTATGAGTATAAGCATTGGTACTGCAGCAGAAATACCCTTGAAAACCAAATCCACATAATAATAATCCCTGAATTTCATAAAAAAAACTGCAATTAGTAGTATTATAAAAAAGGAGGGTAAAACAACGCCTAGCAGCCCAATGATAGCTCCAGTTAGTCCACTAATTCTATAGCCTATAAATACGCTACTATTAACGGCTAAGGCTCCAGGAAAAGTTTGAGAAATAACAATTATATCTAAGAAATCTTCTTTAGATATCCACTTTTTTTTGTTGACAACTTCAATTTCTATTAGCGGTATCATGGCATACCCTCCACCAAAGGTAAAAGCTCCTATTTTAAAGAAAGTCCAAAACATATTCAGTAATTTTTTCATTTGTCCACCCCTAAGAATTTTAATTTTATGGATAAAAATAGTGTTCTAGCGTAAGTTAAAAGCAAAAACCTATATCTATAATCTATAGTATTTACCATATTATTATACTAATATAAAAAATAATTGGCAAATTTATGAGTAAAGAATTAATTTTACATTATGGCAAGAATTAATTTCATATTGTGTATATTTTTTTTTGGAAAATTAGATATAATGTATATAATGGTATGAGAACATTAAGAACAACTAATTTTGAAAAACAGGAGGTGGGAAAACATGGAAATATCAAGAGCTAGAAGAAATTCATCTGTTGTACCAGATAAGAAAACTGTATCTAGTAAAAAAGATTTTTCTCAGAATTTTAGTTTTGCTAGGCAGCAGAAATCAGAACAACAACTTAAAGATATGATGGATGACATAAAAAAGAAAGGGAATAGATTAAGTATTACAAAATGCTTTGCAGATGTGAGGGCATATAAAAATTTAATTAGAGAATACTTAGACTCTGTTTTAAAACATATGTACGAGGTTAAAAAGGATATTAGTTTTTGGCAAACGCAATATTTTATAACAGTGGAGACTGTGGATTTGAAACTAGAAGAACTTACACAAATGCTATTGAGTGGAGAAAAAGAAAATCTTGATGTAGCAAACACTATTGATGAAATTGCGGGACTTATTGTGGATGTTTATAAGTAGAAAAAGTACACATATTGCGTAAAGCTTGATAAATAAACTCTACACAACATAATGCAATATATGTACTTTTTTGAGCTAATATTGTAGCATAGCAAATTATGATTTAAAGGAAAGAATTAAAACTAGCATCAGATGGCATTCGAAGATCTCCTCTTGGGGATAAACTTATAGTTCCTACTTTTGGACCATCTGGCAAGGCTGAACGTTTAAATTGTTGAGTAAAGAATCTTTTTAAAAATTTATCTAACCATTTGATAATTTCATCTTCGTCATAATCGGCTTTGAAGGCCTCTTTAGCTAAGAATAATATTTTACTTTTGGTGGCTCCTTGCTTCATAAAATAGTAAAGGAAAAAGTCATGTAGTTCATAAGGTCCTACTATGTCTTCAGTTTTTTGAGTGATTTCACCATTCACATCTTTAGGTAGAAGTTCTGGACTTACAGGAGTGTCAAGGATATCTAAAAGTATATCGGAAGCTTCCTTTGAGGCCTCTTTATCGGCCACATACTTAACTAAATATCGAACCAGTGTCTTAGGAATCGAGCAGTTTACGGAATACATGGACATATGGTCTCCATTATATGTGCACCAACCTAAAGCTAGTTCAGATAAATCTCCTGTCCCTATTAATAGTCCACCATCTTTATTGGCAACATCCATAAGAATTTGAGTTCTTTCTCTTGCTTGAACATTTTCATAAGTTACATCATGTTTTTCTACCGGATGGTTTATGTCTTTGAAATGTTGCAAACAAGCGTCCACTATGTTTATTTCTCTAAACTCAGTACCTAAATGTTTACATAAGTTTACCGCATTCATATAGGTTCTATCTGTAGTTCCAAAACCAGGCATAGTAATAGTAATAATATTTTTTCTTGGCAGATTTAACATATCAAAGGTTTTAACTATAACTAGTAGTGCAAGGGTTGAATCAAGTCCGCCAGAAATCCCAACTATAGCTTTATTAAGCCCAGTATAAGAGAATCTTTTAGCAAGCGCTGAGGACTGAATATTAAAAATTTCCTTGCAACGTAGTTCGCGCTGATATTCATTTGAAGGAACAAAAGGATGCTTATCAATATATCTATCAAAAGCCCCAAATTCTAAACTTGAAAATTCAAAAGGAATTTCGCAGGCTTCAAAAGGACAAATAGAAGTACCATTTCTAAAGCTGATATTTTTTAACCTTTCACTATTTAACTTATCTATATCAATAATAGAAGTGATAATTTCATTTTCTCTTTGAAATCTATTATTTTCTTTTAATAATAAACCATTTTCGCTAATTAAAAGATGGCCACTGAAAAGTAAATCTGTGGAGGATTCAAAAACACCAGAGGATGCATATAAATAAGAACACATACATCTTGCGCTCTGAGATGAAACTAAGGATTTTCTGTAATCAGCTTTGCTAACCAATTCATTAGATGCAGATAAATTAGCAATTATATTTGCACCCTGAAGGGCTAAATAGCTACTAGGGGGAATGGTTACCCAAAGATCCTCACAAACCTCAAAACCAAATTTAATATTGTTACAGGTGAATAATAAATTAGTTCCAAAAGGGATGGATTTTGCAAAAGAAAGATTTACAGTTTTGCCTAGTATGCCAAGACCTTCAGTAAACCATCTTTTTTCATAAAACTCCGAGTAATTAGGAATATAGCTTTTTGGCACTATTCCTAAAATGTTCCCTTTAAATATTACATAAGCGCAATTATATAGACAATTATTAAAATGTAGTGGAGCTCCTACAGCAATTAGTATATCTTTGTTTTTAGAAAATTCACATAAAGATTTAATTGCACTTTCGGATTTTTCAATTAGCGCTTGTTGTAAAAATAAATCTGCACAGGTGTAAGCTGTTATGCAAAGTTCTGGGAAAACTATAAATTTTGAGTTTTCCTTTAAAGCCTCCTCTATGCAAATTTGTATGTTAATTAAGTTAGATTTTATATCTGCTACATTTACTACTGGACAAGCAGCAGAAACCTTAATAAAAGAAGTATCCAAACTAATTCACAACCTTTCGTTGGGTTTTCAAGTATAGTATTTGTTAAATTGATTTTTTATAACCAATATTCACTAAAATTATATCATTATCTTAGATTCATTAGTAGGGACAGTTAACAATTATTTTACTTTAGTTTAAATAATTGTTAACTGTCCCCAGCTATTTCCCAACTATTTAGTTTAAATAATTGTTAACTGTCCCCAACTATTTTCGTATTTTCAAATTATTCTGGTATTTTATTAAAAAGGCGAATTAATGAGATAATGAAAGCAAACATAAGATAATACTATGAAGAAACGATAATGAGGTATTAAATAACGTATAGCGTACTAAGACGAAACTTTATTATGCATAAAAAATACTATATAATAATATATTAACAACATGTAAAGTTTTTGGCGTGGGAATATCAGAAAGAAATGGTGTTATAAAATGCAAAAAAGAGATATACTTAGATAAGGATTAGTAATATCATAATGTTGGAAAGTTTATAACTCTAATTGATATTCGAAAGGGGGAGGTACAACATGGAATGGAAACCAATGATATTCTGGATAATTGTAGCATTAGGGGCACTAGCTATTGATATTGCAACAAGTAGTTTTCTCTTTATATGGTTTGCTATAGGTGCAATTGCAGCAATAATTTCTATAGGCTTTAATGCGCCAGTAGTTGTTCAAGCTATTATTTTTATAGGGGTTAGTGCGTTGTGCACGGCTGTGGGGTATCCTATAGTCAAGAAAACCATAAAAAAAACTGTAAGCAAAACACTGACTATGGAAGAAGGGTATATAGGAACTGAATTTAATATACCAAAAGATATTGACATAAAAGCAAATATTAAATTCCAAGGTATTTATTGGACTGTGAAAAATGTAGGAAAGCCTTTAACAAAAGGTGATTTAGTTCAAATTATTGGTATTGAAGGAAATAAGTTATTAATAGCGAAAGTATAAGTTGTATTAAAATTTAAGGAGGGATTTGTAATGGAAATAGGAGCAGTTATAGGTTTGGTTATATTGTTAATATTAGTTATTATGATTTTATCATCTATTAAAATCGTTAATACTGGATCTGTGTGTTTGGTAGAAAGGTTTGGTCAGTTTCATAGGATACTAGAGCCAGGTTGGCATTTAACAATTGTTTTTGCAGATTTTGTTCGAAGAAGAATTTCTACAAAGCAACAAATACTCGACATACAACCACAGAATGTTATAACTAAGGATAATGTAAATATATCAATTGATAATGTTATATTTTATAAGGTTATTAGCTCAAGAGATGCAGTGTACAATATTGAGGATTATAAATCAGGTATTGTGTATTCTACAATAACTAATATGAGAAATATTGTGGGAGATATGACTTTAGATGAAGTATTATCAGGAAGAGATAGAATAAATTTAAGACTTCTCGAAATAATCGATGAAATTACAGATGCTTATGGAATAAAAATATTATCTGTAGAAATTAAAAATATAATTCCACCATCTGAAATTCAACAGGCAATGGAAAAACAAATGAGAGCAGAAAGAGATAAGAGAGCGTTTATTCTTACAGCAGAGGGTGAAAAACAAAGCCAGATTGAAAAAGCAGAAGGATTTAAACAAGCTCAAATATTAAATGCTGAAGCTGAAAAAGAAGCAAATATTAGACGTGCAGAGGGAATGAAAGAATCTCAACTTCTTGAAGCAGAAGGTAAGGCTAAAGCTATAGAGGCTATTGCAATTGCAGAAGCAGATGCAATAAGAAGAATAAACTCGGCTATTATAGAGTCAGGTACAAACGAAACAGTAATAGCTTTAAAACAGATTGAAGCTCTTAAAGAAATGGCTAAGAACCCAGCTAATAAACTTATACTTCCAAATGAAACATTGTCTAGTTTTGGTAGTATAGCAGCAATAGGTGACATGTTAAAAATGAATAAATAGTGAACACAAAAATAAATAACAAGTAAAAGATGGAAAAAAATTAGCATTCTGAGTTGTTTATTTGAATATGAAAAGAAAGTCTGAAAATAAACTGGTACCTTTGTATAGAATAATCTTAAAAGGGTACCAGTTTAATTAATCAGGCTTTCTTTTTATGTGGTGATTTTTTGTTTTTTTGAGTTTCACTATTGCTTTTTTTCTGAACGGAATAACCAAATTTGCCTAGAGGTTTAGAATTAACACTAAAATATTCACCATGAGAATAAGTAATAAGATCTGCACTTTCAAAATGAATTTTCCCTTTTAAATCTATTAAGCTACTATCTACATGAGTATTAACAATTTCAGCTAAAAATAAATGGTGGGTACCTAGAGGTGTAATGCTTTTAACTTTGCACTCTAGGGCTATTGGGCATTCAGAAATTAAAGGAGCTATGACGTCCTTGCTGGGTTCAGTAGTGAAGTTCATTTCGCGAATTTTATCTATTTGCCGTCCTGAGCGTACCCCGCAATAATCCACTTGTCTAACCATTTTTGAATTAGGCAAATTTACTACAAAGTCACCACTTTCTTTTATATATTCATAGGAAAGCCTTTCAGGCCTTATGGCTACAGTTATCATCGGCGGTTTAGTACAAGCTGTTCCTATCCAAGCGACTGTAAAAACATTTATGCTACCTTCTTTATTTTTTGAGGTAATTAATACTACAGGAACAGGATTTAGCATTGCACTGCCTTTAAAAATAGTTTTTGTCATATATCTTCACTCCCATGCCTTTTTTTTCTATAACATTATTCATTATACAATACCTTAAAAGATTTATAAAGTTTCAAATCTATTTGAAAAAAAAATTATAAAAATTAGAAAAAAATGTAATTTATATGTAACTAATATGAATTTATAATGGTTTATAATGTATATAAATGGTAATTAAATCAAAGGGAGTATACTTTTCAACAAAAGATAGGTTTTCATATGAAACATTATAATATTATTATTGAAAGGTAGGAATTATTATGAACAGGAAAAAAATATTTTCAATATTATTAGCATCTGCATTAACGTTTACTAGTACAACTTCAACTTTTGCAAAATCTATGACAAAGGCTCAAACGGGTACGTCAATTGTAAACACAACTGCAGGAACTGCAATTACAACAAATAGCGAAGCTGAAAAGAGTGTTAAAATATCAAAGGAAAAAGCAAAGGAAATTGCAAAGGGAGTAATGAAAACTTATTTTAATACGGAAATAGATGAGAGCAAATTTACACAAACAAGTAATTTTAATACATCTAATTACAATGAGAAGCAGGGTAGCTCCTGGAATATTAATTGGCAAATGAATAATATGGAAAAAACTATTAACATTAGTGTTACCTTAAATGCAGAAACTGGTGAAGTTACTCAAGCAAATAATTATGAACGTGCCGTAAATGAAGAAAATACAGTTCCAACAATAACAGCTAAGGAAGCAGAAAAAATCAGTGATGATTTTGTTAAAAAAATTCAATCTAAAAAATACAATGAATTAAATAAAAAAGATTATAATAATTCCGGAAATTATGGATCAGCTAATTATAATTTTAATTATGTAAATAAAGTTAATGGACTAGAATTTGATGGTAATAGTATTAATATAGAAGTTGATGGGGCATCGGGAAAGGTAGTTTCTTACTATAATAATTGGAATGCAGATTTAAAATTTCCAGAGATTAAAGGAATAGTAGATTCTAAAACTGCAGTCGAAGCTTTTAAAACTGAAGCTAAAATGAATTTGAAATACACGGCGTTTACACAAAATTACAAGTATTATGAAAATAAAAGAGAGGTAAAAGTATTATATGTTCCAGAGTTTAGTAAAGGAAATGTGTTAGATGCTAAAGAGGGCAAGTTCATGGATCCATTTAATAATGCTAACAGCCCTGTAATAAAAGATTTGAGTAATAAAGAAAAGGTGGACTTTTATAATAAAGCAAAAGTGGTAACAACTAGAGAAAAGGCAATAGAAGAAGAGGAAGCAGGAACTATAATAAAAAGTTTGATAAATAAGGTTTATGGTGAGGGTTATGTAATTCAAGGGCTAGGATATCAAGAATATGCTGAAAACTTTGGAAGTTCAAGTAATAAAACTTGGAGTGCGTCCTTTAATAAAGGAGATGCAGGAAAATTTAGTGAAAGTGGAAATGTATCAATAGATGCTTTAACTGGAGAAATAGTAAGCTGTTATAAATATTCTAATGAAGAGTATAATGGCACTGCAAAATTCGAAACTAAATTATCTTGGGAAGAGGCATACAATAAGGCGATAGACGTAGTTGTGAAGTATTATCAAGGCAAAGTAAAACAAATAAAAACAGAACAACTTCATTATAAATATAGTGATTACGATAAAATGGGTGAAAGAAATTACTATTTCAACTTTTCAAGATCAGAAAATGGCATAGAATTTAATGAGAATAGTATAAATATTGGTTTCAGTGCTGTAACCGGCGACATGAGTAATTTAAATTGCAATTGGGATAAAAATATTAAATTCCCAGATATTAAAAATGCTATAAGCAAGGGAAATGCAAGTGAAATAATGTTTAGTAAGTATAAGCCTGTCCTTGTTTATACACAAATAAATAAAAGTGACAATCCAGATAAACCAAAATTAGAAGTAAAACTCGCTTATAAACTAAGTGATGCAAGTGGGATGTATGATAATATAAATATTGATGCTCTTACTGGTAAATTTCTAAATTATAGTGGTGAAAATATTGACCAAAATGTAGAATTATTTAAGGGGAAAATCAAAGGTAGTAAGGCAGAAAAAGAATTAAGTATTTTAGCATCAAAAGGATTAATAGAAACTGGTGATTTTAAATTAGATAAAAAGGTTACTCAAATTGATTTAATAAAAATGTTAGTAAATGCAAGAGGTTATACACCATATATGGCAGATAAAACTGCAGAACTTAAATTCTCAAATATTGCAAAATCTGATGTAAACTATAAATACCTTCAAATGGCTGTGTCTTATGGAATTATGGAAAATTCAGATGGTGAATTTATAGGAGAAAAATTAGTTAATAGAGAGGAACTGGCTAAAACCTTAGTTAAATATACTAATTATAGTAAATTGGCTGATCACAGTGAATTGTTTAAAATTAATTATAAAGATGCAGCAAATATAAGCAAGAGTAATTTAGGGTATGTTGCTATTGCAGAGGCTTTTAGATTTATACAAATAGAAAACAATGAATTTAAGCCAAAGGACAATACCACCATGGAACAATTAGCTATAGGTGTCTATAATGTACTTAACAATGTGAGAAACATACAATATTAAAGGAAGGAATTTCTCCTACGTGAATTACAATAGGTTTGTCGTTTCTTATTGCAAGTCACTTCGGAGAAATTTCCTATCCAATTAATATTGTGCTACGATTATTAATTCTTAAAGTATCGTAATTTATGATTGATGAACTATATATGAAAAATGCTTAGTTAATTAATTGCTGTAAAATCTGTTAATTTTCTTTTTTAGTCGTCTCCTTAAAAAGAAATCTACTTAAAACAAAATAAACAATTAAAGATATTACAATCCATAACCCCAAGCTTATTAATAGTTTGATATCAAATCCATCAACAAATGGATTATAACCTGCCATTCCAAGAGTTGAGTTAATAGGTTGTGTAATAAAAGTAGTAAATAGATAGGTTGAAAGGGAATGTAGCTAGATTTGTGTAAATAAATCTAGCTACATTCTTTTTTTTGTATAAATAAATGGTATTTGTGGTAATAATATCTAATAATTAAGTTAGGAGGAATGGTTATGAAAGAAATTGAA
>NZ_JBOITL010000025.1:0-534879 GCF_050717515.1 Clostridium sp.
TGTGTAAACACGGTGTAAGTAAGACTCCTGGAAGAACACCAGGTTGATAGGTTAGAGGTGTAAGCATGGTAACATGTTCAGCTGACTAATACTAATAAGTCGAGGGCTTGACCTTAATATATATATAGCGTAAGCTTCAAGCGAAAGCGAGAAGATAATTTCACTGTGCAATTTTGAGAGAATATAATTTTCTCAATCTGGTGATTATGGCATGAAGGTAACACCCCTTCCCATACCGAACAGGTAGGTTAAGCTTCAATGCGCTAATGGTACTGCAGGGGCAACCTTGTGGGAGAGTAAGTCGTCGCCAGGTAAACAAAAAAACACTAAGTCTAACTTAGTGTTTTTTATTTTATATTAAGCCTAGAAGGTTCATTGAATTGATGGAAATATTCAGGCTCTAACATACCACTGGGCTTGAGCTTCATACATTTTAGCGTATTTGCAACCCTTATTCATTAACTCTTGGTGAGTTCCTATTTCAGCAATTCTACCGCAATCCATAACCACAATCCGGTCAGCTATTTTAGCTGAGCCTAGTCTATGAGTAACAATAATGGACGTTTTGCCCTTGGATATAGATGCGAACTTTTCATATATCCTTGTTTCCTCTACTGGATCAATGGCTGCTGTTGGTTCATCAAGAATTATCATGTGGTGGCTCTTGTAGAAACCACGAGCGATGGCTACCCTTTGCCACTGTCCACCAGACAAATCTATACCATCAAACTCACGAGAAAGCATGGTATCAAAGCCATCTTTGAAGGTTTCATCTCCTACATTAAGGTCAGCTTTTTCAGTGGAAAGCTTTAAAAATTCATCTGAAATATTCTTAGTGTCGCTTATAGTTATATTTTCGGAAAGATTCATTTTATATTTTTGATATTTTTGAAACACCCCTGAGGTATGTTTGTATATTGATTTTGCAGATATTTTTCTAGTATCAATGCCACCAAACTCTACCGCACCTTCTGTTGGCAAATATAATCCTGTTATTAGTCTTACAAGAGTTGATTTACCGGAACCATTTTCTCCTACGACGGCAATGATTTCTTTTGGCTTTATTTCTAAGTTTATATCCTTTAAGGAGTAATTTTTTGCTGATGGATATATGAAATTTACATTTTTAAGTGAAATTCCATTCTCAGCACTAAGCTCTATATCCTTACCGCCTCTTTCAGGAAGGTCAAAAAAATTAACAAAATTTCTTACTGTTCCAAGCTCTTTTGTTAACTTTCCAATGTACCTACATATTATCTCTTCCATTACACCAATCATAAAACTTATTGATGCAAATACTGCAGCAAAAGCCCCTATGGTGATGTTTCCTTTAAATAAAGAACGGAATAAAAGATAAAGTACTCCCAAATAACCTGCAAGGGTTAAAAGCTTCATGTAAAGTTCCATAAGTCCCGTCTTCTTTTCTGCCTTCCATACCTTTTGTCCTAAAAGATCCATGGAACCTTTATAAAGGTCTGCAAAGTAGTTAAAACTACCTAAAATACGAGTTTCCTTAAAATACTCTCTATCACATATACAACCTTCGTAATAATCATATTCACGACGTATAGGTGCTATTTCATTTTCAAGCTTATCAAAGACAGTTACTCGTATAAGTTGAGAAAAGGCTACAGGTATAAATATGAATACTATAGATACTGCCAGTATCTTATCAAGTCTAAAAAGATATACTCCCATAAATAAAAAATAAGGTAAATAGAAAGCAAATAAGCCTGCAAGAACTATGAATAATCTAATACCTCCGGTAGCACCCTTTTGAGCCTTGTTTATACTATCTAGCAGCTCAGTATCTTCATATACTAAAGGGTCAATATTTGCAGATTTGTCATTAATCTTTTTAAATAAATGTCCAGATGCTTTAGTTTCAAAAACACCATACAGAAAATTAGTAACACCATTTAATATTTGAGAAATGATAATAACAAGGCCCAACATAAATGCCAACATAATTGCTCTATCTATTGTTCCATTACCACCTACAGTTTTGTTTACTCCATCAAATAATTTTTGAGTTGCAAAGGTAATAATACCAAAAGATACCCCATGAAAAAAATCAAGTATTAAAAGTGAAATTGCAAGAATTGGACAATAATGGAACAACATAGGAATAATCTTGGCTATGATTTTAGTTAGAGATATTTCTTTTTTCTTTTCCATTATATATACCATCCTTTCTGACTTTCATACATTTCTGTATAAACTCCATTTTTATTTATAAGCTCATTATGACTTCCACTTTCAAGAACTTGTCCATTACCAAGTACAAAAATTTCATCTGCAAGCTTAGTAGAACCTAAACGATGGCTTATAAATATAGTAGTGCCCCCGCGACTTATCTCCTCAAACTTTTCGTAGATGTTGCTTTCACTTATAGGGTCAAGAGCTGCCGTAGGTTCATCCAATATTCTAAGAGGTGATGGGTTTATAATAGCTCTCGCCATAGCTATACGCTGCCATTGTCCACCGGAAACATCGACGCCCTTACTTTTAATTTTACCAAGAGGGGTATCCATCCCCTGTGGAAGAACATCTATTACATCATCAAGTGACATAGTACAAACAGCATCATGAATAAGTACATCATTTTCTCCATTTTTAACACCATTTATCCTACCAATAGAGATATTGTCCTTAAAGGAAATGAAATATTTAGCAAAATCTTGATATACCACTGAACATAATGTTTTAAGGTAGCTTTGACTGTATTTCTTTATACTTTTACCATCAATTAATATATCACCTTCATATTCATCATAAAGACCAGTTATAAGCTTTGTTATAGTTGTCTTACCTGCTCCATTTGATCCTACAAAGGCATAGTGTTTTCCGTGCTCTATAACAAAGGACATTCCATCTAATATATAATTTTCAGTCTCAGGATATTTAAACCGCACATTCTTAAACTCTAAACTCTTAAATTTAACAGTAGTTTTTAGAGGATTATCAGTAGCTCCTTCTTCTTCCTTAAGAGAAGAGAAATTTGTTAAATCCTTTAAATACTCAATATTTTTTGTAAGTTCACTTACAAAAAAGGAAAGTGTCCAAGATAACATTTGAACAAGTGAAGTCACTGCACTCACAAGGGATATAAACATACCAATAGTTATAAGTCCTGTTGCTACAGGTTTTATAAGTACTATTATTATAAAAATGGATATAAAAGATGTAATAATACCTCCTGCTTTCATCTTTAAAAACCACTTAGCTTCAGTCTTTAGAATTATCTTTCTAGATATTTCATATTGCTCCCACCACTTTTTATTGATGCTATTACTAAACCCAAATAAGGTTCTTTCATCTACACATTCTCTTCCCGTAAGCACTTCTTTAAGATATTCATATTTTCTTTTGTACTTTGATGTTTCTTTATCAGCCTCATAGGTAGCCTTTCCACCTTTCATAGATAACATAAATAGTGGAACAGAAACACTTAAAATAATTAAAGCAGCCCACCAAACCTGAGATATAAGTATAATTAAAAGACCAGCAACCTTTATAATCATTGCTATTAGATTTAGAAAGTTGCTATAAGCCCCACTTAATTTAGTTTCTGGTTCCTTGCAAACTCTTGAAATTAAATCCCAACTATCACTATTTTCTATGTATTTATAAGATAACCTTGCTCTTTTTTCTACTATGCCTAATCTAAGATCTTCTCTAAGCTTAATTTCTAGCTTAACTTCCACAAATTTTATAAGTCTTGCTGAAATCCAGCTATAGCCAACTAGTGCAACTACAAGGAACATTGATGGGAAAACTTTTTTAATATCTCCACTGGAAGATACCACTAAAATGGAGATATCTATAAATTTTGCAGTAGCCAGTATTAACAAACTAGGAACGATACCATCTAATATTTTTGAAATTGCTATTAGTATCCCATACAGTGGTGAACACTTTAATGGAAGTCGTGCAATATCAAGTACAGTATACTTTTTATTTTCAATTAGCATATTTAATCCCCCTAAACCTAAATTATGTATATAATTAGATGAATTCATACAAGTAGTATTATAATGATATTACAAATTATACATAAAAGCAACAAATTTACCCAATGAAATTCTGTTGCTAATATTGTAAAATTAGTTTAAATATGATATAATTTGTTGGTGGGGAGTCAACTGTTTAAAAATGGTGGGCTTTTTTTGTTTTCCTAAAATTAAGGCCTCCTCCAAAACAACTAATTAAAAATTGTTTTGGAGGAGGCTTATTATAAAAAAGGAGTTGTAAGTAGATGGTAAAAATGGATTCTATATTTAATGAATTTCCTATGCTTGAGACTGAAAGATTTATATTAAGAGAGGTAGTGGAAACGGATTATCCAGCTATATATGATATATATTCTGATGAGGATGCAGTAAAATACCAGCAAATAAAATCTATGTCAACTATTGAACAAGCAAAGAAATCAGTGGAGTTTTTTATAAATGGATTTAAGACTAAAAAGTTTATTAGGTGGTGCATTGCACTTAAAAAAAATGATGATGTTATAGGTTTAATAACACTTCATGATTTTGACATTTGGAATTCAAAATCAGAGATAGGTTATATGCTTAATAAAAAATATTGGGGACAAAATATAATGAGTGAAGTCTCGAAAAAAGTAATAGATTATGCATTTGAGGTTATAGAGCTTAATAGAATAGAGGCATTGATAGATCCTGAAAATATTGCCTCAATTAAATTAAATATAAAACTCCGATTTGAAAAAGAGGGTTTAAAAAAAGAAGCAGCTTATAATAGAAGAACAGGTAAATATGAAGATAGGTTGATATTTGGAATTATAAAAAGTAATTGGTAAACTGTCATTTATTTTAAAATAAACACCTTTTCTATATTTGCTAATAGTATATTGATCAAAAGTATAGTCATGGTAGTTTACATAAAATATTGAAACAGTAAACTTAATATGGTGTAACATTTGCAAAAATTGCGTAACTATTGCAAGAAAAAAGTTGACACATGTCAGATTTCATGATAATATCATTCCCAACAGGAAAAACTAATTAGTTTAAATTACTAATATTATACAAGAATTTAAAAACGATGACGAAGAAAAAAACTATGGGAAAGTTGATTACAGAGAACCGGACAAGCTGAGAACCGGATTGACTAGATAGAAATAATCACTTCAGAGTTGTATGGCTGAAAATTAGTAAGCTATACCGTAAGGCCGCGTTAAAAAGCCAAGGTTTGATAAGAACCTACAGAGTCCTATTTACCGTAAGGTAATAGTTAAATAGAGTGGTAACGTGTTAATCACACCTCTATATGTATTTTTATACATATAGAGGTGTTTTTTTTATGAATTTTGAAAGAGGAGGAGATTTTCTTGGAAATAATAACACAAGCTGATGAGGATGATATTAGATCTTTATGAAAAACCATAGTAAAAAAATATGACAACAAGAGGAGAGAGAAAATTATGAAAAAGAAAGTTTCATTATTATTGGCATCATTATTGGTAACAGCTTCATTTACAGGTTGCGGTAAAAATACAGCATCAGCAGCAAAATCGGAAACTATTAAGGTTGGTCTAAATTATGAATTATCCGGGCCAGCAGCTACATATGGACAAAGTCTAGTTAATGGAATTGAGCTTGCCTTTGAAGAAATAAATAACAAGGGTGGGGTTCTTGGTAAAAAGATAGAAATCGTTAAGGCTGATAATAAATCTGAAAATACAGAAGCTGCAAATGTAGCTGCAAAACTTGCTACAAGAGATAAGGTTGTTGCAATGCTGGGACCTGCAACTTCAGGAAATACAAAATCTGCAGCACCTATAGCTGTTCAAAATAAAGTTCCGCTTATATCTGCTTCTGCTACGGCAGACGATGTTACTGTAGATAGAAATGGTAAAGTGAGAGAATTTGTATTCAAAACTTGTTTTAGTGATTCCTTCCAAGGAGTTGTAATGGCAACCTTTGCCTATAAGGATCTTGGCAAGAAAAATGTAGCGTTACTTGTAGACAACACAAGTGATTATAGTAAAGGACTTGCAAAAAGCTTTAAAGAAACCTATACAAAGCTTGGTGGTAATCTTGTAACAGAGCAGGCCTATCAAGCTAAAGAAACAGATTTTAAAGCAGTTCTTACAAAGATAAAAGGGACAAAGGCAGATGTATTATTCCTTCCTGGTTACTATGAGGAAGTAGGCTTAATTGTAAAACAAGCTCGAGAATTAGGAATTACTATGCCAATCCTTGGAGGAGACGGGTATGACTCACCGAAACTTTCAGAGCTAGCAGGAAAGACAGCCTTAAATGATGTTTATTTTACTAATCATTATTCTTCTAAAGACACAGCGCCTGAAGTTGTAAAGTTCCAAAAGGCATTTAAAGCAAAATACAATAAAAATGCAGATGCATTTAACGCTCTTGGGTATGACATGGTATATTTACTTGCAGATGCTTTAAAGAGAAGTGGAGAGGTTGATGCTATAAAACTTAAAGATGCTCTTGCCTCCACAAAAGACTTTAAAGCAATTACAGGTAAAATTTCCATAGATAAGAATCATAATCCGGTAAAAGCAATCACCATACTTCAAATGAAAAATGGAGAACAAACTTTCTTGAAGAAACTCTCTCCACAATAATATATTTAAAGTTAATTAAAAAAATAGCACAGAAAACAAATGCTGTGCTTTTTACTAAATTTAGAAGGAAGTGATATAAAGTGAAACAACTTTTACAACAGCTTATCAACGGTCTTACTTTAGGAAGTATATATGCATTAATAGCTTTAGGCTACACTATGGTATATGGGGTTATAAATTTAATAAATTTTGCTCATGGTGATATATATATGCTGGGAGCCTATATCGGGTTTGCAATTACAACTTTTTTTCATCTAAGTTTTTTCTCAGCACTGGTTATCACTATGCTACTATGTGCGATTTTGGGGGTTGTACTTGAAAAAGTGGCATATAAACCCATAAGAAAGTCTACTAGAATCGCGGCACTTATCACTGCAATTAGTGTTTCACTATTTCTAGAATATGGGACCATGTACTTTGTAAAAGCAGAAACTAGAACTTTTCCAGAGGTAATTACAAGTAAGAGTTTACAGCTGTTTAATGGAGCAATTGTTGTAAATACTATTGAAATCTACATCATACTCACCACCCTAGTATTAGTGGTACTGCTTCAATATGTAATACATAGAACAAAAATGGGAAAAGCAATGAGAGCGGTAGCAATGGATAAAGAAGCGGCACAATACATGGGCATAAGTATTGATAAAACAGTATCTTTTACTTTTGCAATTGGTTCTGCTCTTGCTGGAGCGGCAGGAGTCCTTGTCGGAGTATATTATAATTCTATAAATCCTCTTATGGGAGTTATACCTGGACTTAAAGCCTTTATCGCAGCGGTAATAGGTGGGATTGGTATTATACCTGGAGCTATGATTGGTGGATATTTCCTTGGTATGACAGAGACTATGGTAAGTGCCTATGGAGGCTCTTTATATAAAGATGGAGTAGCCTTTGCAATTTTAATACTCGTACTTTTAATAAAACCCAATGGACTTTTAGGTCGAAATGTAAAAGAAAAGGTATAGGAGGTATAACATGAAAATAGTAAATAGAAACAATGTCTTTGGCTCATCTATAGTGATTTTACTATATATATTGGGACAAGTACTCATAAATGCTGGAATTATAGATTCGTATATTTTTCTTAATATAGTAGTTATCGGAATAAATATTATACTTGCTGTAAGTCTTAACCTTATTACAGGATTCACTGGTCAGTTTTCACTAGGACATGCGGCCTTTATGGCAATTGGAGCTTATGTGTCAGCTGTAGCTACTATGAACTTTGGACTCCCCTTTGCATTAGCTCTGATGCTTGGAGCTGTAAGTGCAGCTCTAGCTGGTATTGTTATAGGAATTCCTACATTGAGATTAAAAGGTGACTATCTAGCTATTGCCACTTTAGGATTTGGAGAAATAGTAAGAATTATAATTTTGAATAACGAATATGTAGGTGGGGCTAGCGGATTAAATGACATTCCTCAAAGTACAAACTGGACATGGCTTTATTTTATGACCGCGGCTACAGTTATACTTATAAAAAATTTCATAAATTCAAAGAGTGGAAGAGCTTGCATCGCAATTCGTGAAGATGAGATCGCTTCAGAATCCATGGGCATTAACACTACTTTTTATAAAGTACTTGCCTTTGCCATTGGTGCTTTTTCGCAGGTATTGGGGGCGCTTTATATTCTGGATATTTCTTTTTTATAAAACCAGAAGCCTTTGGATTTATGAAATCTATAGATATACTTGTGATTTTAGTATTTGGGGGTATGGGAAGCATTGAGGGCTCTATTGCAGGTGCAATTGTACTTTCTTTAATCTCCTTAGCACTTCAAAATATACCTGAGCTTAGAATGGTGATTTATTCTGTTATACTTTTCCTTATTATGGTCTATAGACCTCAGGGACTTATGGGAAATTATAAAATGAAACTATTCAAGAAAGGAGGTCTTGAAAATGTCAGTACTAAAAGTAAGTAATTTATCTAGATTTTTCGGAGGGGTAAAGGCCGTATCTGGTGTTAATATGGACATAAAGCATGGTGAAATAATAGGTCTTATTGGTCCTAATGGTGCAGGGAAAACCACTTTTTTTAACTTGCTTACAGGTATATACAATCCGACGGAAGGAAAGATTGTATATAATTTTAATAAGGGAAACCCCATAAAAAATAAAGCACCTTATAAAATTGCCGCTTCTGGCGTTTGTAGAACCTTTCAAAATATAAGACTTTTTAGCAATATGACAGTAGAAGAAAATGTAAAAGTAGGACTACATAAAAATATACATTATGGGGTATTGTCATCTTTCTTTAGAACGGGTAGATTTTATAGTGAGGAAAAAGTTGCACAGGAAAAAACAATAGAACTCCTTAGAGTCTTTAATCTTTATGATAAAAAAGATTACTTAGCTAAAAATTTGCCTTATGGACAGCAAAGAAGACTGGAAATAGCAAGAGCACTTGCATCAGGTCCTAAAATTCTTCTTCTTGATGAGCCTGCTGCTGGTATGAATCCAAATGAAACAAAAGAATTGATGGAACTTATAACTTGGATTAGAAAGCAGTTTGATATTACTATTTTGCTTATAGAACATGATATGCCTCTTGTAATGGCACTATGTAGCAGAATTTATGTGCTTGATTATGGTCAGCTTATAGCAGAAGGAACACCAGAAGAGATAAAAAGGAATCCTAAGGTTATAAAAGCCTATCTTGGGGGGGAGGATGAAGCATGTTAGAACTAATTGATGTAAACATATATTATGGTGCAATCCATGCATTAAAAGGAATAAGTTTAAATGTACAGGAGGGTGAGATTGTTACCTTAATTGGTGCCAATGGAGCCGGTAAAACTACTGCCCTTAAAACTATATCAGGAGTTTTAAGGCCAAAGAGTGGGAAGGTGCTATTTAAAGGTAATGAAATACAAAAAATAAATGCAGAAAAGCTAGTGGGTCTTGGAATTTCCCATGTACCAGAAGGCAGAAGAGTTTTTATGAATATGTCCATTATGGAAAATCTTGAAATGGGGGCCTATTCAAGAAAGGATAAATCTGAAATTAAAAAGGACTATGAAAAAATATTTGCAACCTTTCCAAGACTTTTAGAGCGTAAAAATCAAATGGCAGGAACGCTTTCAGGAGGAGAACAGCAAATGCTTGCTATTGGGCGTGCGCTGATGGCAAGACCTAAACTTCTTCTTTTAGATGAACCTTCTATGGGACTTGCACCTTTAATGGTAAAACAAATTTTTTCTATAATAAAAGATATTAATGAAAAGGGAACTACAATTTTACTTATAGAACAAAACGCAACTATGGCGCTTAAAATTGCAGATCGGGCTTATGTTATACAAAATGGATGTATTCAAATGACAGGGAACGCCCATGAGCTTTTAAATGATGATAGTATAAAAACTGCCTATCTTGGAGCATAAAGGGCCTTAGTAATTTTACAAATAAAAAAGTGCTGTAATTCCTTAAATTAAAGGAGATACAGCACTTTTTATTATATTGATTTTAATTTGAATTACTTTTTTTACGAACAAAAATATTTTAATTAAATATATAAAATGTTAATTATAGTGTTTAGGTAAATAGTGCGTAAAGCAAGAAAACAGGATATAATAAAGTAGAGTCACTGGCGAGTTTAATTCTACCATAGAGCAGAAATGGGCAATTTTAGTGAAAATTCAAATGAAGAAGGAGTTTTATTTTATGAATGAATTAATTAAAGAAATTGAGTATAATAATGGAAAGTTTCCAGAGGAGCAATTAAAGGAAATAATAAGTCGCAGAGAAGAATTTATACCTGAATTACTCCAGATATTAGAAAATGCTAAAGAGAATTATGAAGAGATTTTAGATAAACCTAATTATTTTGCACATATATATGCAACTTTCTTGTTAGCACAGTTTAAAGAAAAGAAAAGTTTTAAGTCAATTATAGATTTAATTAGTTTGCCAAAGGAAATTCCAGATGATATTTTTGGAGAATTTCTTACAGAAGATTTACATAAAATTTTAGCCTCAGTTTGTGGTGGAGACACAGAGCCAATAAAGAGATTAGTGGAAGATAGCAATGTTAATGAATATGTTAGATGTGCTGCTATTAAATCATATATTGTACTACTAGGTGAAGGTGTTATATCACAAAGTGAAGTTATTGAATACTATAAAAGTTTATTTGAAGTAAAACTTGAGAGGGAATTTTCACAAGTTTGGAATGAGCTTATATATGATTCTTGTGAAGCAGGTCCTAGTGAATTGTATAAACACATAGAAAAAGCTTACGCAGATGAATTAGTTGACGAGGAATGTATATCTTTAGAAGAAGTAGATGGGGCTGTTAAAATTCATGATAAAACAAAATTCCCCAAATTAAAAGATGAGGGGTATTCATTTATTGCGGATACTATAGAAGAGCTAGGCTGCTGGAGATGTTTTACTAAGAGTAGTGAGACTAAATCACAATTTATGCTAGGGATTAATAAGATGAAAAAAAATAACAAAAACAAAACAAATAAAAAGCAGGTAAAAGCTACTAAAAAGAAGCAAAGAAAAAAATAATATAACAGCCTAGAGCTAGGAGCAGTAGTGGAAATATAAGAAAAGAGATGATCATATGATAAAAGAAAAATTTGAAGATTTTAAATTAAGTAGTGACTTATTAAAAGCAATTAGTATGTTGAATTTTAAAGATTTAACAAAAGTCCAGAAACATGTTATACCGGCTGTGCTGGCGAAAAAGGATGTAGTAGTAAAGTCCCAAACAGGAAGTGGTAAGACTGCAGCATATGCCATTCCTATTTGCGAACTTGTAGATTGGGAAGAAAATAAACCTCAAGCATTAGTGCTTACACCAACAAGAGAACTTGCTATGCAAGTCAAAGAAGATATTTTTAATATAGGTAGATTTAAAAGACTTAAAGTAGCTGCAATTTATGGGCAGTCACCTTTTTACAATCAGAAAAAAGAACTCCAGCAAAAAACACATGTAGTTGTTGGCACACCGGGTCGTATTATAGATCATTTGGATAAAGGCACATTGGATACATCAAATATAAAGTATCTTATAATAGATGAAGCCGATGAAATGCTTAATATGGGATTTGTAGATCAGATAGAAATAATAATAAAGAGCCTTCCAAAAGAACGTGTCACCATGTTATTGTCAGCTACAATGCCTAGTGATATAGAGAATTTATGCAGAAGATACATGAAGGACCCTATGCGCATTGACATAGAGGACCAAAATAAAGCTGCAGATAGAATATGTCAAGAAAGATATGATGTAAATGAACAGAGTAAAATAAAACTTTTAAGCGATATAACAGTAGTAGAAAACCCAGATAGCTGTATCATATTTTGTAATACAAAAATAAAGGTAGATGAGGTTTATAATGAGATGGTTAAGCTTCATTATACTTGTAAGAAAATACATGGTGGTATGGAACAAAGTGATAGATTAAGAGTAATGAATGATTTTAAGAGTGGTTATTTTAGATATTTGGTAGCTACAGATGTTGCAGCTAGAGGGATAGATATAGATAATATTACCCTTGTAATTAATTATGATATACCAGAAGATAAGGAAAGCTATGTTCATAGGATAGGAAGAACTGGGCGCATAGGAAAGCTGGGCCACGCAATTACTTTTGTTACCCAAAATGAAAATAGATTCTTAGATGATATAGAGGAATATATAGGTAAAGAGATTCCGCTTAAGACAAAACCAGAAGTGGAAACTGTAAACAATGCCAAAGAAGAATTTGAGGATAAAATGAATACAAGACCTGAAATTAAAGAGGCAAAAGGCGCAGAGCTAAGCAAAGAAATTATGAAATTACATATTAATGCAGGTAAGAAAACAAAGATGAGGGCCATGGATATAGTAGGTACTCTTTGCAATGTTAAAGGAATGACAAAGGATGATATAGGAATCATCAATATAGTTGATATATCTACTTTTGTAGAAATATTAAATAATAAGGGTGAGTCGGTGTTCCAGGAATTACAAAATACACCTATCAAAGGCAGACTTCGTACCGTAAGTAAAGTTGATATGTAATAATTATTTTTTATAACATGCACAATTTGTAGTTAAACTACATACAATATAATTGTTTAGTATATATAATAAGGATACCGCAGGACACAACAGATTAAGAATGATTATTTAAAATAGATAGTACGCCTAACTATCTATTTTGTTTTTTCAGGATCTTTAGCTACTTCAATGCCAAATTCTGTTTCAGTCTGATCAGGTAGCTTGGTACGAGCTTTTATATTAAAATTCACTTTATCTTTTGAAAAACATACTACTGCGGATGTCACACCAAGAACAGCTATTAAGGTAATACAAAACAGCATGAACATTTGGATACTATCCGACATTTATTCTTACCTCCCTTTATTTTTGTTCCTGCGGTGTCCCATAAATAGGGAGATATTAAATCTGTTGTGAAAATATTAACTACATCTATTAATGTAAATATGTGGTATAAGTATAATATATACCTATATCAACTTTAATTCAATATTTAATATAATACAATAAGTTACAAGAAATATCACTAGTGAGTTCCGTTTAGGTAATAAAATGTACGTTATGAGGATTATGTATTGTATTATATAAAAAAATAAGTAAACTTTAATTATAAGGATGAATGAGGTAGGTGATAATAATATGTTTAACATCTTTAATACTTATAGCAATGAATCAATGGTAATGATTTTATTCATATACCCATTATTAGTTGTCCTTACATCTTTAGTAATGCAACTTATATTTAAGAGAATGCTTATTATTTTATTGATTAACTTTGTATTTTGGTTGATTGTAACATTTACTATATTTAATCCAGGGTTTTTAATTTGGTGTTTTATATATACCTTCATTTCCATGTTTGGAACACTGATTGGAGATTTAATCATTATACATAAGGAAGGTGCTATTAAAAAAAGATAAAAATATAAGAATTGCTGTTTAAAATAGTTTTCTGAATACTACCGTTGATATTGTAAATAAATGATTGAGAATTAATAATAAATAAATATTATAGTAACTCTGTTACTGGAATTAAGAAGGAGAAAATTTTATGGCTATTCGGAATATTTTATTTGATTTGGATGGAACTTTATTAGATACAAATGAATTAATTATACAATCCTTTAAACATACTTATCAAAAACACTTGAATAAACAAGTGGGTAACACAGAAATTATTAAAAACTTTGGGGAAATTTTAAAAGTCACCTTAGATAGGGAACTTGGTGAGGACGGCGCTGAAGGTATTAAAACCTATCGAGATTTCCAAGTTGGAAACTTCGAAAAGCTAATTACCATCCATAGTGGGATAAAGGAAGGGGTAATAGAGCTTCATAATCAGGGCTATAAACTTGGAATTGTAACTTCACGTTTAAATGAATCCGCCTTGAGGGGGTTAAACCATTTTGGACTTAAGGATTATTTTGAAAGTATTGTAGGAGCAGATAATACTGATGTACATAAGCCAGACCCTACTCCAGCATTGATGGCTTTAAAAGAATTGGGAGGAAAACCTGAGGAGACATTACTTGTGGGGGACAGTCCCTATGATATCTTATGCGGAAAAAATGCAGGAATTACTTCTGTGCTTGTTGGTTGGAGTGCATTACCTATGGATATGCTTCTTAAGCATGAACCCGATTATGTTGTAGATAGCATGGAAGAACTGGTGTCATTAGTTGAAAAATTAAAGGATTAAAAGCTTTAAAGAAATTTAAAAACTTATATTCAACGTTATAGGAAAATCAGAGAAATAAGGATACCGAATTTGGTATCCTTATTTCTCTGATTTTAATAATTAAGATGTTATTAATTATATATAGTGAATCTTGTGTAGCATGAACTCTTGGTACACTGTTAACATCAGCAATGAAGCGGAAACTTCTATTATAATTTTCGAAATAATAAAAAAAATCTGAAAATAATAGAATTACTGACATAATAAATCTTCTTTAATCTATATATAAATATATTAGATAATATATTTAATTATCTTTTTAAATATGTTATTCTTACTACGCTTTCGTTTACGTAAGCAGATGTATCTCTAAGAGATAACGATATATTTTTTCCATTCCATGGGAATGAAGCTACATTCGTACTATAGTTATCTTTTATTAATCTTATTTCTACGGGACCTTTTTCTGAAAGATCTTCTATGTTATTCCCTATACTGCCATTCTTCATAGCGTTAAATGCAGTGCTTACAGACCATATACCCCCATATGGTTGAGGTAAAAATAATCCAGCAATGAGTTGTGCACCAGTAGATGTATTTGATCCTTTTATTGCTCTTGCAAATTTACGTGCAGCAGGAGCAGGTAAATACATATATTCAATAGTTTGTCCAAATCTTGGAGCTGATAACTTTGTGGTTATACAAGCTGCATTATAACCAGCAGGTATATTATATTTTGCAGTTTTGGCTTCAGCTATAGTTGAATTTACTCCTATTAATAAAAACAATGCTAACAAAAAAGAAAACCCTTTAAATTTATTTTTTCTCATGTTCAAACCCCTTTCAAAAAAATATATTTAATTTATACAGTCAATAATTCTATATGTACATTATTACATATTTCCAGTTATTATAGTATCGTTAACATTGTGCGGATTTGCAACCTTAAGCAGTGAAATTGGTTAAGTATGCCTATTGTATAAGTGCTAAAGCTTTAGCCACTTATTTTAGTAATCAGCTCTTACTAGTAGAATTAATTTCTAGGTAATCAGTTTTAGAATTTATAAACATGGAATCACTAATAGTAGTATAATAGGATGGTGTTCTATTTGATAGAATACTATATCCACAAGTAACGTGAGATTTAAAATTAACTATTCATGAATGAGTTTTGCTTACAAAAGGAAAGGAAGTGACTATTTGGTGTTTTTGTGTACGTATAGCACACTATCTCGCTAAATATAATACATGGAAATAAAAGAAATAAAGGGAAATACATTTTGTATTGATACTGGAATGACAGACATACCTTTTTATAAAGTTAATAATCAAGAAATTATTATGTTGGATTCAGGATGGGCAGAAGGGGAAAGAGAAGGAATAGATAAGCTTCTGGAAAAAAATAACTTTAAGGTAGTTGCTATAATATGTAGTCATGCTCATGTAGACCATATAGGGAATAATGCGTATTTGAAGAAAAAATATAACTGCGTTATTGCTATGCCAGCTTATGAAGCTCTTATTTGCAGTTCCACAGTAAGTCTCAAGCTTTATTATAATAGCCAAACTTTATCTGAGGTTACAGAGCATTTTGGACATATGGTTTGTGAAACAGACATTATGATTTTGGATAACCAGGATAGCATAACTGTTCATGGCATTAAATTTAAGATTATTCATACACCAGGACACAGTCCAGCACATATATGTATCACTACCCCTGATGATGTTGCATATTTAGGTGACACCCTTATAAGCTATGAAGTCATGAGGGGTGCTAAAATGCCCTACGCATATATACTCAGTGAGGATTTGAAAAGTAAATTAAAGCTTTATGACTTAAAATATAGCAAATATATAGTGGCGCATAAAGGTATGTACGATGATATTACAGAACTTATAATTGATAATATAAACTTTTATAAGGGCAGGGCTTCAAGAATATATACCCTTATCGAAGGAGCTATGACAATGGAAGATATCCTAAAGGCTGCTATTGAAAATTTTAATATTCATGTAAAAAGTAAATATAGATATACCATAATAGTAAGAATGTTAAGATCCTATGTTGAATATTTAAATGAAACAGGAATGATAGAGTTAAATATGGATAAGGGGTTTCTTAAATATTCTGTAGTTGGTGCCACCCACGTGGCAAGTGGCAAGAACGCTTTGAAGTAGATATAATGAAAGATAATTCTAATTGTGAAAAATAAAAAAAGCACTCATAAAATGAATGCTTTTTTTTGGTGCAGATGACAGGAATTGAACCTGCACGCCGTAAAGCGCTAGATCCTAAGTCTAGTGCGTCTGCCGATTCCGCCACATCTGCATAGATTGTGATTAATGAAAACGTTTCATTAATATAAATTATATTATCATCTATTCCTATATATGTCAATACAATATTTTATTTGTTTTAAACAGGTAAGGAAAAAAGCTTTTATAATACGTGAAGACCCTACATCTCTTATGTTTACAACAACACAGGAGATGTAGGGTCTATTTTTAAAGTAAAGCATTTATTATTTTGCTTTCATTGTTTTTAGATATGGTGCCTATAGCAACAAGGGTATCTAGCCTTCTATGTAATTCTAGCTTTTTTGAATCATCATTAGGAATTTTAGCAAGATTTATTACAGCAGCCCTTTGATCACCATTTATAGTTCCCAGTGAAATTAACTTATCAAGTTTGGACAATAAAATGTCATTAATAGTTTTAGAGGTTGATTTTTTGCAATAGTTAAAGCAATTTAATATAGTGATTTCTTGATCTTTTGTTATAGTTTTACTTGTAACAAGGGTACTAATATCAATCAGTACCTCGGGGTTAGTTTCAGAAATAGGATATAAATTCATAATTTCTTTTTTGTGAAGCTCAGTAATAGTTCCTAAATCTATAAGGGTATTTAGTCTAGAACTAAAATTATCCTTAATAGCTTTTGAAATAGAATTTTTATAAGTTGCAAAAAGATTGCTTATAATAGCTTCATCTGTTTTAGAAACTGCTCCAGTGGGAGATAATTTATCAATATTTGAGTTTGGCATTGGTTGTTTATAAGTTACAAGGTATTTTATCACAGCGGCCTTTTGAAATTGGTTAATACTGCCTGAAGTAACAAGACCATCTAATTTACTTATAATATTGATACTGTTTTTATAATGTTGTGCATTTGAAGTATTATTATTTTGTGATTTACTATTTGATAAAGTAAGTGCGTAAGCAGGTAAACCTGAACCAGATATTGATACTATAATCGCTAGTACAGCAATTTTGTTAAATTTAACTTTTTTAATTTTTTTCATTAATATTTCCTCCAATATGTATATTTTATTGTGTGAAATCTGAAATTTAATCATAAATATACCATATTAATAGTATATTACATTTTAATGACAATGGAGTGGCAAAATTATTAACTTTTAATGAAGGCTATACAAGAGCGAGTGACTGTCAAAAAGTGTGGCGGTTTATTTTTATGCCCAGCATGCTTGCTGAGTCTATAGGTAATATAGAGGCTATTAGGTAAGCTCTTAAAAATTATAAGTAGAAGGGTTAGAATTTGTAAGGAAATTTATTAAAAAGGAGCTACAATAAATGATAGAAATATCAAATTTACAAAAATGTTATGGAGATATAAAAGGATTACGTGATATAAATGTGGAAATAGATGAGTGAGATATATATGGCCTTTTAGGAGTAAGTGGAGCAGGGTAATCAACTCTATTAAGGTGTATAAATGGACTTGAATCATATGAAGGTGGTAGCCTAAATAGAAGGTATTGTTTTAGTAACAAAGGAAGAAAAAGAATGGGCAAAGGAAGTTGAAGAAGCTTTAACTAGTAATGAAGTTAAAATCTTTATAAAAGAAAAAAGTAAAGGAACAAAAACACCTCTATTTTAATTTATGAAGGCTAAAGATAAAAAATATAAAAATAGATAATACTATAAATTAGAAGGGAAGGTGGAAGAGTGGGTATTTTTAGAGATGAAATGACGTCTATTGAGAGAAGAGAAGCTTATTTTAGAGGAGAAGAAGTAGACAGGTTACCTTGTGCTATTATGTTTGAAGAAACAGCAGCAGTATACGCAGGTATAAATGTTAAAGAATATTATTTTGACTCTGATAAAATGCTTCAAGCTGAAAAATTTATAGTAAGAGAATTTGGAGCAGAAAGCTGTGGAATTAATGTAACCTTAAGGGGAATGGCTGAAGCCCTTGGAAGTAATATAGGCTATAGCGCTACAAGAGCTTCCTTTTTAATAGATCCTGTTTTAAAAGATTATAAAATGTTAGATAATATGGATATTGTAAACCCTTATAAAGATGGTAGACTTCCAATAATATTAGAGGCATTGGGTAAGATAAAAAAGGAATTAGGCAATGAGGCAAGTGTAGGAAGTGGAGTATCAGGGCCTATTAGCGCAGCTGCCTTAGTTAGAGGCACAGAGAATCTTATGAGAGATTTTCTACAAAACAAAGAAGGCTTACATAAGCTATTAGAATTTATAACAGAGTGTAACTTAGCCTATGTTCGCGCAGTCTATATGGAACATGGATTAGTCTGTGGCATAGGGGATCCAGTATCTTGTGGAAATTTACTAAGCCCTAAGCTGTTTAATGAATTTTCAAAGCCATATCTTAAAAAAACTATAGATGGAATATATAAGATAACAGGTAAAAAGCCATCACTTCATATATGTGGAAAAACAAAAGGAATTTGGAGTGAATTACGTGATCTAAATATATCGGCTTTTAGTGTTGATAATTGTGAAGATATAGAAGAAGTGAAAAATATACTAGGGAATAAGATGTGTATAATTGGAAATATTGATCCTGTTTCTGTTATAAGAAATGGAACAGTTGAGGATGTGTATAGAGAAGTTAAAAACTGTATACAAAAGGGAGCAGATAGTCCAAAAGGGTATATAATTGGAACAGGATGTGATATTCCTAGCGGCGCTCCAATTGAAAATATAAAAGCAGTTATAGAGGCAACTAAAAAATATAGTGGTAGAGTTTCTATTGGGAAAAGAAATAAATAGGACTTTGAAATACTTATAATTTATAGAAAAATATACAACAAATTCCTATAGTGTTGTATAATAGAGTCTAGCATAAATATTGTTAATATATTTATGCTAGACTCTATTATTATGATACGGGGGATGGCGAAATAAAATGAAAAACATTTATAAAATAGCAATTAGTATTATTACAGTAATATGCGTTATATTTACACCGGCAAATTTTGCTTTTGCATCAACGAAAACAAGTACTATACCTAAAAATATATATAAGTATGTAGCACTAGGGGATTCTATAGGTTTTGGTATGAGTGCATCAGAGGGAAAGGATTATGTTAGTTTATTTGGTGATTATTTAAAGTCGCAACCTGGAAATTCTAAAATCCAAATTTACAATTTGGCAAAACCTGGGGATACAACTGAGGACTTACTTAATAAATTGAAAAATAATGTTTCTATGAAGGATACTCTTAAGGATGCAACTGTGATAACTATAAGTATTGGTGGAAACAATTTATTGTCCACTGTTATTCAAGAAGTTTCAAGGGCTTTTGCTGTGAATTCTAATAATAATCCCAATTTTATGAATGAGATAGCAGCTGCAATTACCTCAAATCCTAAAAAAGATGCCATAATAGAAGGGCTAACTAAATCGCGAAAATTACCAATAGCTTTAGCAGAAGGAGTAGTACAATTTGTTAAACAATGGGATGATATAATCAAATCAATAAATACACTTGCACCTAAAGCAAAAGTTTATGTTACAACTATATATAATCCATTTAATTCGCAGGATTCTTTACATGATTTTTTTGAAAAATATATAAAGGTTATAAATGGAATAATGGAAGTAGGTTCAATTCCAGGCAGCTATAAGGTCGTGGATAGTTATAAGGTATTTAAGGATTATAATGGGACAGACCCCTTAGTTAATTTTAATGTAGCTAAAGGGAAATTAGACCCACATCCTACAGATAAGGGTCACAGCGTAATTTTCCAAGCACATATTGATAGGAGTGCACTACTTGAAACAACCATTGCATCATTTGCTGTTAATAAGGCGGAAAGAAGCAAATCTCAGAGAGATATTCTGTTTGCAAAAGTGTTAGTGTCACAACTACCACCAGTTACAATGAAGTCTGAATTTGAAAAGAGAATAGAATTTCTATCTAGAATTTAATTAAAGTCTTAATAGGTATAATTAACACTGCATATGAATCGTTGTCCATATGCAGCGTTTTTATATTTTCTAGGGATTAAGACATCCTAAGAAACAACTAATTAACATGATAGAAAATATAATAAATAGGAGAATATAGTTATGAAAAAAAGCAAACTTATTAAAAATTCTGTAATATATACTATTGGAGATTTATTGCCAAAAGTAATTTCAGTTTTTATGATTCCAATATATACAAATCCGGCTATCTTAAGTATTAGCCAAAAGGGAATAGTAGATCTTATAATGCCTGTTGGATCTATATTTACTACTTTCTATTTATTGGGATTAGATGCAGCACTAAGTAGATTTTATTATAGTGATAAAGATGAAGAAAAGAGAAAAGTACTTATTAGTACTTTATGGATATTTTTATTTGCATATACTTTGATATTAAGTGTTTGTTTAATTATATTTGGAAGAGGATTAAGTAAGTTAGTATTTAAGAATGTACCCTTTGACCCATTCTTTAAATTAATGATTGTAAATTGTTTTTTTTCTACTTTTTCTGTAATGCCATTAACTCTTTTTAGAATGAAAGAACAAGCATTTAAATTTGGTATTTGCAACATATTAACCACAGTTTTAAATGTAAGCTTTTTTATTTATTTTGTAGTTTTTTTAAAACAAGGAGCAACAGGAAATATAAAGGGATATATTCTGTGTAATTTTGTATTTGCAATATTATATTTGGTATTAACATTTAAGGATTTAAAATGTAAATTTTCCGTTCCTATTTTAAAAGAAAGCTTAAAGTATGGTATTCCCCTTATTCCACATGCTATTGGCGGATGGGTTCTTAATGTTTCGGATAGGTGGTTTATTGATAGATACAGAGACCTTAAACAGGTAGCTATTTATGGATTAGCATATCAAATAGGTTCATTATTAGATTTTTTAGTTGGAGCCTTAAATAAGGCTTATGTTCCATTTTTCTTTAAAACCATAGATGAGAATGAAAATGCTAAAACGATATTCGAGGATATATTAAAATATTATTCAGTACTGATTCTTTCATTAGGATTAGGCATTGCTATGTTTTCCAAAGAAGTAATTATACTATTGGCTCGCGGTAAGGTTTACATGGTAGCATATAAGATAATACCTATAATTATATTAGTTTCAGTTGTTCATGGATACTATTTTATGAGTGTAAATAGTATATTTTATGCTAAAAAGACTAAATTTTTAGCAACAGTAACGGCTATATCAGCAGTTATTAATATAGTACTTAACTTTATATTTGTTCCTAAGTATGGGATGTATGCAGCAGCATATACAACGCTAGTAGCATACTTATTTTCTTCTATAGCCACATATATTGTTGCACAAAAATGCTATTATATAAAATGGCATTGGAAGGTTATTATTATGAATATGGCAATATGTTTGGGTACTTATCTTATAAGTATGATAGGGTTTGGTAATGTATTTATCAATATAATTTATAAAACAGTTATATATGTAGGATATATTTCAGTGCTATTTATGTTTAAGATACTTTCTTTTGATAAGTTTTTATATTATAAAAGCAAGATTTTAAAAAGATAAAGAGTGGATTTTTTCTTTTTTATTCTCTCTTCACTTTAGCTTTGTCTATTAACTTTTTAAAAATTTTAAGCATAACGGGATGATCTTTTGCCATCATCTCTGGATGCCATTGAACGCCTAATATAAATCCGCCTCCTTCTTTTTCAATTGCTTCTATAACACCATCCTTTGAAATAGCGGATATTTTATAGCCAGGTGCTACTTCTTTAATAGCTAGGTGATGAAAACTATTAGTCATAACTGTATCACCAAGTATTTCATGTAATTTTGTGCCTTCTAATATTTGCACAGTATGTGTGGCCACACTTGGTAATGAGCCTTGATTATGTTTTATAAAGCACCCATCAATATAAGATAAATCTTGATGTAAACTTCCGCCACCGGCTACGTTCAAAATTTGTTCGCCTCTACATATACCTAAAATAGGCTTGTTCATTTCCAGGGCAATTTTAACTAGCTTTATATCAAAAGTATCTCTTTTAGGAAGAATTCCACCTAAATTTTGGATGGGTTCTTCCCCATAAAGCAAGGGATTTACATCATGACCACCAGAAAGTATTAATGCATCAATGACCTCAATTTGGCTTATTAATACGTTTTCATCATATACCATGGGAATAATAAATGGAGTTCCACCAGCATTAGCTACTGACTGAACATAATCGTCATTAACATATGATCTCTCATAGCCAGGAAAATTTCCGCCTTGATCTATTATCAGACTACCTGAAATTCCTATTATTGGTTTTTTACTCATAATGTTGCCTCCTAGAAAATATAGTTTATTGTTATGTTTTAATGGGGTTTCATCCTCCAAAGATGCTTAAAGACGGGGATGTAGCGGAATGCTATGTGAAAAATATAGGGACTATTGCAATTACAGTTTCTACGTCTAAAAATCAAGCAAAATGATAAAAGGTATTTAATATATAATAGGGACTGAATCAGTCCCTATTATATATTAATGGTAGTTATTTTTCGTATTTTGAAATTAATTGGATATTATACATTTCTATATCGGTTAATTCTCCATCAGAGCCTTGAAAGCTAGGATTTGGTTTATACCAAGATTTTTTTCCGAAATAACTCTTAAATTGTTCAGCTTTAAATACAAACCCATGTCTAGCAAAGATTTCATTTCTAGCTAAAGGTAAGTTTTCTTTCATTAATTTAGAAACATCGGATTCTATTAGCTTTTCACTTGCACTTTTAGGAAAGATATAATAATCTGGGGAATTGAGGTTACTTATATCAGTTTTATCTACAGATGCAGGAACAGCTGGTTTTATAGTAGTATCTTTTTTAGGGGTAGTTTCAGTAGGTGTAGCTTTATTTTTTGTGGGTGCCTTCTCCAATTTTTTAGAACTATCAGAGAAAAATTTTGAAAACGAAATGTAATAGCTGCCAAAACCTACAGATAAAAGGAGTATTAAAATTCCAAGTATAATAAAACCTTTGGGCTTAGTGTGTTTAGTATTACTTTTTTTTGAATTAGTTTGTTTAGTATTAATTTCTTTTGAAGTAGTATTTAAATCTAAAGTCGATTTTTTTTCAGCAGGTACTAAATTATTAAATATATTTTTACTTCCACATTTTCTGCAAAAACTAGTGCCATCTTCTAATTCATAACCACATTTAGAACAATACATAAATTATCGTCTCCTTACTAAGCTGTATATAACTAGTATACTAAAACAAAGGTAGGTTTTAAAGGTTATAATACAGAAAAATTATCAATTCATAATAAGTTTATATTGTAAACCAAGTAAGGTTCATTGGAGTGGCGTGAGTGTTGGTTAGAAATAGGAGGAAATTGAAATATAGGGAATATTGTATAAATTCAATCTATTTGCAATGATTTTGTAATAAACAATTGAAAATATGCGATATAAGTGGTAATATATAGTAATAAAGTGTTCTGTTATTATGAAAATTATTACTATAATAAAAAAAATAAAATATAGGGTTAGTGAGGTGAACATGATTAAAAGTAAAAGGAAATATTACTTTATCGCTATATTATTTGCAGCGTTTTTCATTATAGGTACCTGTGAAACATATGCTAATTCTGAGAACACTAAGAGTATAAGTGTTGTAATGGATGATAATTATCCACCTTATTGTTTTCGAGATAGTTACGGAAATTTGCAAGGCATAACTATTGACCAATGGAAACTTTTCCAGGTCAAAACAGGAATAAAACCTGTAATCACTGGTATGGAATGGAGTAAAGCATACGCAGCTATGAAAAATAGTGAATTTGATGTAATTGACACAATTTCTTATAATGTGGAAAGAGAAAAAATATTTGATTATACGGAGCCTTATGCAGTAATTGATGTTCCAATTTTTTCTCAAAAGAATATTTCGGGAATTACTAATGTAGAGTCTTTAAAAGGCTTTACTGTAGGAGCAAAAAAAGGTGATAATAGTATCGACATTCTTAAGAAAAATGGAATTACAAACATAATAGAATATAATAGTTCAGAGGATATTGTTAAAGCTGCTAAGGAACAAAAACTTGTAATATTTGTTTTAGGTAAATCTCCAGGACTTTATTATTTATATAAAATGCAAATCCAGGATAATTTTAATTATTCAAAGTCATTATATACAAGCAAATTTTATAGGGCAGTAAAAAAAGGGGATACAAATATCCTAGGGGTTATAAATGAAGGATTTTCTAAGATATCAAAAGCTGAATATGAGTCAATTGATAAAAAATGGTTTGGGAAAACCAAGCGGAACTTTTATAAGAGTAAGTTTTTTAAGAGTAAGTTTTTTAAGTTTAGTGTATTTGGAATAATAGGCATTACTTTATTTGTATTGCTACTTATTGTTTGGAATAGGTCATTACATAGCAAGGTTAAACAGAAGACAAAAGAATTATATGATTCCATTGAAGAACTACAAAATAGTGAGTCAAGAAGCAGAGCACTTTTAGAAGCCATTCCAGATATGTTTATTTTGGTTAATAAGTATGGCAAAATCATCGATTATCATTCAATGGAAGAGAAAATCAAATGTTTTAATAAGGAAAATTATATAAATAAAAATGTTTATGATATATTGCCTATTGAGATATCTAAACAAATTACATTTTTAATTAATCAGGACTGTATAATAGAAAAAGTTCAGACAATTGAATATTGTTTAAATATAGAAGATGGTAGGAGAGATTTTGAAGCTCGATTGGTAGCGAGTGGAAAAAATACTGTGTTAGGTATTATTAGGGATATAACAAAGCGAAAACAAATGGAACAAAAGTTAGAATCTTTAGGGTACCAAGATCAATTAACAGGATTATATAACAGAAGGTTTTTTGAAGAACAGGTAGCACTATTAGATTTGGAAGAGAACTTACCTTTAACTATTGTTATGGCGGATGTAAATGGCTTAAAGCTTGTCAATGATTCATTTGGACATGCTGTCGGAGATGATTTGCTTAAGGTGGTTGCTAAAGTTATTTTAAAGGGGTGCAGAGCTTTTGACATTGTTGCTAGACTTGGAGGAGATGAGTTTGTCATTCTGCTATGTAAAACAGATATTTATGAAACTGAGCAAATCATTAAGAATATACAGATAATCGCCCAAGAGGAAAAAGTAGGGTCTGTTGATATATCGATTTCTTTTGGATATGAAACAAAGAATAGTATAAGTGAAAAAACTCAAGAAATTTTCAAAAAAGCTGAAGACCATATGTATAAAAGAAAGATATTTGAAGGCCCTAGTATGCGGGGGAGAACAATAAACACTATTATTAAGACCCTTCATGAAAAAAATAAAAGGGAGGAGCAACATTCCCATAGAGTTTCCTCATTATGTGAAAGTATGGGTAGAGCTATTGGGCTAAATGAAGTAGGAATTCATGAACTCAAAACCGTTGGCTTGCTTCATGACATAGGGAAAATAGCTATAGATGAAAATATACTTAATAAGCCTGGTAAGCTTGATGAGAGTGAAAGAGATGAAATTGAGCGTCACCCTGAAATAGGATATAGAATACTTAGCACAGTGAACGATATGTCTGAAATGGCTGAATATATATTAGCTCATCATGAAAAGTGGGATGGTAGTGGATATCCTAAAGGTCTAAAGGGTGAAGAAATACCACTTCAATCAAGAATAATAGCTATAGCGGATTCTTATGATGCAATGACTAGTGAAAGAAGTTACCGAAGTGCCTTATCGGAAGAAATTGCAATTGCTGAATTACAAAAATATGCAGGTATTCAATTTGATGAAGAACTTATAGTGGTGTTTATAGAAAAAGTGTTAGGCAAGTCCACTGATTAGTTTAGAGACATTTCAACAGCATAGGTGATGATTTAATTTAAAGTCTGTTTTTTAGCAGGCTTTTTTTATTATATAGAAAAGATTGTAAAATATATTGACTTTGTACTAAAGTAGTGCTAAGGTTATAGTATCAAAGTAGTACAAAGAAGATTAACTGTACATATTCATAAAAATAATAAATAAGAAAGGGAAATGATTATGAGGAGTATGGATATAAAAAATAAAGATGGATTAACTGAAAAAGAGTTTTTAGATAGTTATATACCAGGCAATTATAAAAGTCCAGCGAACACTGTGGATATGTTGCTTTTTACGGTAGATGATGTACCTATAAAAGGGAAAGACCCAGATAAAGCACTTAAATTGCTTTTAATAAAAAGAGCAGACCATCCATACATGGGATGCTATGCTATTCCAGGAGGGTTTGTACATATTGATGAGGCCTTAAGCACTGCTTGCTTTAGAGAATTGAAAGAAGAAACTAATGTTGACAGCGTATATTTTGAACAGTTAAAAACTTTCGGTGATTTAGTAGAGCGAGATCCAAGAATGCGAGTTATTTCAATAGCTTATTTGGCCTTAGCTGATAAAAGTAATATTAAGCCAGTAGCTGGAGACGACGCTTCTTATGCACAATGGTTTACGGTAAGCAAAGATTTTATTACATCTAATAATTCAGGAATAGAGAGAGTTGATACCTATAATCTAACTTTTGTTTCTGATGATGGTGAGGTCAAGATAGGGTATCTTGTCACTGAGAGATTTATTAAAAATGGTATTATTTCAATTAAAGTACCTTCTTATGAGCTTTTAGGATGGAGTAAAGAGGAGCTTGCCTTTGATCATATTGATTTGGTATATTGCGGCATTGAAAGATTAAAAAATAAAATAGAGTATACACCAATAGCATTTACTCTTTTACCTAAATATTTTACCTTAAGAGAAATTCAAAAGGTTTATGAAGCAATATTAAATGTAGAAAAACCATTTTCAAGAGCTAATTTTAGAAGAAAAATTAAAAAAATGGTAATAAAGACTGAAAAAGAAAAATTAACCTCAGGAAGACCTGCAATTTGCTATAGGTTTAATGAAAGCTGGGAACATAGCTTTTTTGACGAATAATGGAAAATAAATTATATTAAATTAAATATAAAAATAGGGAGGGTGATTTATATGATGGCTTTAATGATAAATAAAATATTTGATATGGAAAAAGAAATAAGGGGTAAGAACGTTAACTTATCAGACCTTTCAAAAGAAAAAACAGCGCTAATTATAGTAGATATGGTAAATGGATTTGTACACCAAGGTGCATTATCATCACAAAGAGTTACAGAGATAATAAGTAAATTAGTAACTATTAATGAAAGGACACTTGGGTATAAAAAAATATTTTTTTTAGATCAGCATGATGAAAATTCAGTGGAGTTTAAAAATTATGCTAAACATTGTTTAAAAGATAATATAGAATCAGATCTTATTCCAGAGTTAAGAGGTCAGGATGTTACCTGTAATAGCAACACTACAATGATATCTAAAAATAGTACTAATGGTTTTCATGCACCAGAATTTAAAGTATGGCTTGATGCGAACGAGGAGAGCATTGAAAACTATATTATTGTAGGTTGTGAAGTAGATATTTGTGTAAGTCAGTTTGCTACAACACTAAAGACATACTTCAATCAAAAAAACCTATGCAGAAGAATAATAGTTCCTGTGGACTCCGTTGAAACCTTTGATTTTGGAATTCACGATGGAGATTTAATGAAAGTTATTTCACTATGGGAAATGCAATCAAATGGTATAGAAGTAGTAGATAGTATAATTTAAAATTAAGAAGGAGCGATATAAATGAGTAAATTATTAAACAAATTTAATCTTAAAGATGAAAGAAACCTTTCAATGTTAATGGATTTTTATGAACTAACCATGTCAAATGGGTATTTTGTAAATGGGCTTTCAGATACTATTGTGTATTTTGATATGTTTTACAGAAAGAATCCAGATGGAGCAGGTTACTCAATAGTTGCAGGTCTTGAGCAACTTATTGATTTTATAAAGAAGTTGAAATTTACAGAAGATGATATTGATTATTTAAGAAGCAAAGGAATTCTATCAGAGGAATTTTTACAATATTTATTAAGCTTTAAATTTACAGGAGATGTTTATGCAATACCTGAGGGAACACCAGTATTTCCTAATGAAGCACTTGTTACGGTTAAATCAAAGGTAATTGATGCACAACTTATTGAAACAATGCTTTTATTAACAGTTAATCACCAAAGTTTAATTGTTACTAAGGCCAATAGAATTGTTAGGGCTGCAAAAGGTAGACCAGTTTTAGAACTGGGGGCAAGAAGAGCACATGGAGCTGACGGAGCTATAATGGGAGCAAGAGCTTCTTATATAGGGGGCGTAACTGGCACTGCCACTGTAATGGCGGAAACAATGTTTGGAGTTCCTGCAACTGGTACAATGGCTCATTCCTGGATACAATTATTTGGAGATGAATATAAGGCATTTGAGACCTACGCAAAAACTTACCCAGATTCTTGCACATTGCTTGTTGATACTTATAACGTTTTAAATAGTGGTATTCCTAATGCTATTAAAGTTTCCAGGGATGTGCTAGAACCAATTGGAATGAGATTGAAAGCAATTAGGTTAGATAGTGGAGACCTTGCATACCTTTCTAAGAAAGTAAGAATTATGCTTGACGACGCAGGTCTTACAGACTGTAAGATAGTAGCTTCCAACAGTTTAGATGAATATATAATTACGGATTTATTAAATCAAGATGCTAAAATAGATATATTTGGTGTTGGTGAAAGAATGGTTACTGCTAAGTCAGAACCGGTATTTGGTGGAGTTTATAAATTAGTAGCTGTTGAAGAAAACGGAGAAATTTCACCAAGAATTAAATTAAGTGAAAACGAAGAGAAAATTATTAATCCAGGATACAAGATGATTTGGAGATTATATGATAAAAATACACATAAGGCAATTGCTGATGTTATCACATTGGCGGGCGAGGTTATAAATGAAGCAGTATCTTATACTATCTTTGACCCAGTTTCTATTTGGAAGAAGAAAAGAGTCACCAATTTTTATGCTAAAAAGCTTCAAGTTCCAGTTTTCATTAAGGGAGAATGTGTATATGAATTACCAACCATAGAAGAAATAAGAACTTACTGTAAAAACCAAGTAGATAGCATATGGGAGGAAGTTAGGAGATTTTCTAATCCTCATAAATACTATGTGGATTTATCTCAGGAACTTTGGCTGGTTAAACAGGAATTAATTAAAAGGTATAAAAATTCAGAAGATAAAAATGAAGCATAGTAAATAAAATAGTATTTAGGAAGGGAGTCTTGTTATGTTAGGTTTTAGGTTTATTAAGTTTCAGCCAAGCGAATATGTCCTAAAGTATAAAAATGGTAAAGTAGTTAAAGAGGGCACAGGGATATATTTTAACTATTATGGTCCTACTACTTCTATTGTTGTAGTTCCAATAGGAAGTAATGATGAGCCTTTTATGTTTGAAGGATTAACAGTGGATTATCAAACTGTTACAATACAAGGTCAAGTTACTTATAGAATAATTGATCAGAAAAAAGTATGCAATCTTTTGAATTATACTTTGGATACTAGTGGAAAAGGTTATGTTTCAGATGATCCAAAGAAGCTAACACAGAGGGTTATAAATATAGTTAAGGTTTCTACTAAAAAACACCTTGAAAGTTTACAACTTAGAGAAGCTATAAAATCTACGGAAAACATAGCACAAACTGTGATTACTGAAATAAAAGAAATTGAAGAAATAAATTTACTTGGCATTGAGATTTTGGGGCTTTCTATCCTTAATATACAACCCAATAAAGAGACCTCAAGGGCCTTGGAAGCACAAGCTAGAGAGCAAATTTTAAAAATGGCAGATGAAGCAGTATACGAAAGACGCAATGCTTCAATAGAGCAGGAAAGAAAAGTAAAGGAAAATGAGCTTAATACTGAAATAGCTATAGAAAATAAGAAAAGACAAATCAGAGAAACTCAACTTGAATCAGAAAAAGCTATAAAGCAAAAGGAAAACGAACTTAAGGATGAAAATATGAACTTTGAGATTTCCCTTGAAGGAAAAAGAAAAGAGCTAATTGAGAAAGCAGTGGAGAATTCTAAAGTAGAGGCAGATGAAAAGGCTTATGAGTTATCCTCCATAATGAGGGCTTTTGACAATATAAACCCAAATGTAATTCAAACACTAGCAAGTATGGGTATGAAGCCTAATAAGCTAATCGCAATTGCTTTCCAAGAGATGGCAGCAAATGCAAGCAAAATTGGTCAATTAAATATTACACCTGATTTGCTTTCAGATATTATAAAAGGATCAAAATAATCATGAATAGGTTAACCGAAAATAAAATTATAATTATAAAGAGAAGAACAAGGCTTGAGGAACTTATTGTACGGTACAATACTGTGGCGCAAGCTAAGTTTTATATCGAACATCTAGGAGCAGATTTTTCAGATTATATTTTAGAGGATGAAAACTATAAAAGAGTGGTAAAGCAGGCCTTTGAAACTCTTAGTAGCATTGGACGGGTACAACTTGTGGATAGAGAATATGTGCCCAATTTTATCTTTGGAAGGGAAGATGTGGTAATAGTTATTGGACAAGATGGCCTTGTGGCAAATACACTTAAGTATCTTGAAAATCAGTCATTAATTGGTGTAAATCCTGATCCTAAAAGATGGGAAGGTGTATTATTGCCTTTTCAGGTATCAGATTTAAAGCTTGTGATGCTTGATGTATTTAATAAAAAAAGAAGTATAAAAGAAGTAACTATGGCTAAAGCTTCATTAAATGATGGGCAGGTTATATATGGAGTGAATGATTTGTTTATTGGACAAAAAACTCATTCATCTGCAAGGTACCAGCTTCAGCAAGGCAGTAATAAAGAACAACAGTCTTCTAGCGGCATAATAATTTCTACAGGTCTAGGATCAACTGGGTGGTTAAAAAGTGTTCTTTCAGGTGCTTACAGTATAGTAAATAGTGTGTCCCAGAATAAAATTAATAACACAAGGTCAGAAAGAATAGATTGGAGCGAAGAACATTTGTATTATTCCGTAAGAGAGCCTTTCCCTAGCAGGAACTCTGAGGCAAATCTTGTCTTCGGTAAAATATCAAAATATGTACCTCTTAAAATTCTTTCTTCAATGCCAGAAAATGGAGTAATTTTTAGTGATGGTGTTGAAAATGATTTTTTAGAGTTTAATTCGGGAATACAAGCTACTGTTACTGTGGCTGAGAAGAAGGGACACTTAGTTATTTAGTTGAGGTATATAATTAAATTGATTATTGACTTGGTATAAATCAGAGTGTATTATTTTTGTAGTACAATTTATGGGTTTGGAGTTGAATTAATTGAAAATAGAATTTGATGAGTTTACACCTATTTTCTTTCAGGTTATTAGTTTTATTAAAATTCAGATCATTACTGGAGTTATGAAATCTGGTACGAAAATACCTTCTGTAAGAGAGCTTGCAAAGAAGTTTGAGATTAACCCTAACACAGTTCAAAAATCTTATCAGGAGCTTGAGAGGGTAGGACTTCTAAGAAGTGAAAGAGGCTCGGGTAATTATATCACAGAGGATTTGAATATCATTACTAAGGCTAAGAATGAAATGGCTAATGAGGCTGCCACTAATTATATTGAAAAAATGAACAGTTATGGATATAGCCCTGAAGAAATAATAGATATAATTAATAAGTATCTTGGGGGGTGTGAGTAATGGGAGAAATATTGAGTGTTAATGGACTATCAAAAAAACATTTTAATAAAAAGATTCTTGATAATGTTGAGTTCAATTTAGGAATAGGGCGTATAATGGGGATTTTTGGCCCTAATTCTAGTGGCAAATCAACCTTGCTTAAAATTATTGCTGGAATAACAAGCTATAATTCAGGTGAAGTACTGATTGGTGGAAAAGCAGTAGGATTTGATACAAAATCCTATGTTGCGTATCTTCCTGAAATAGGGTGTTTTGAAAAATGGATGAGTATAAAGGATTGTATAAGGCTATATTCATCATTTTATAAGGATTTTGATAGGGAAAAGGCTGAAAAAATGGTGAGTACTTATGGAATGACTACTAAGGACAGAATATCATCCCTTTCTAAGGGAAAGCAGGAGATTTTGAATGTTATTATTACATTTTCTCGAGATGCAAAGCTTTATTTACTGGATGAACCTTTAGCATCCATTGACCCAATGGCCAGGGAAAAGATCATAGAAATGTTTTTGGATAATTTTCATGAGGAGTGTTCTATAATTATGGTAACTCACCTCATAAAAGATGTTGGTAAAATATTTGATGATATTATTTTCATGGACAAAGGTAGTATAAAATTATTGGGAAATGTGGAAGAGTTAAAAATGAATACAGGGAAATCAGTTGAAGAAGCTTTTAAGGAGATGTTCGTAAATGCGTACATTAGTTAAATATCAGATTTCAAAAAGAATTAAATTTTCTGTGGGAATTATTATAGGACTAATTTTAATTAATACATTTTTTACTGGAATAATTGAGATAGGTACAAATAATAGTAAGAATCCATATGAAGGATATGATATTGCATTTGGAATTTCACTGGCGGTTATAATTCTATTACATATTATATCTATGAAAAATGAATTTTATAATGATAGAGGTAAACTGCTGTTTTCTTTTCCAGTAAGGGGATATTCTATAGTATTATCAAGGCTTGTAATATTACTGATAGATGTGGTTTTAGCTGCGTTTCTAAATTTATTTGTAAGCTTTTTAGTAAGGCTTGTAGTTATACAGAATTTTAAAGTTCCTATAAAATTCTTAAAGGAAACATTAGGCGTTATTTCTAGTAGTTCAATATTAGTTATTGCTATTATAGTAATGATGTTTTTATTTGTGTACTTTGCCATTGCTTTAAGCGAAACATTATTTTATCAAAATGGTATAGCAGGATTAATATCTACTATTGTGATGTTTGTGCTTTATGGATTCGTAGTTACTTCTATTTCCTATTTATTAAATTTGTTTATTACTTTAAAATTGCCAACGGGAATCCCAAATCAAGGGGAAGTTATGTTTATTATACCTGTAGTTGAAAATTCATATTATAATATTACAAATATATTTCTGGTAATTGTTTTTATGATTGCTAGCTTCATTGGTTGTTCAAAAATTATAGATAAACATTTAAATTTATAATTAAGCATATTTATAAAAATGTTCATATTAACAGTGAAAAAAAACACATTAAGATTTTACTTAATGTGTTTTTTACGTATAAAGAAATAAAGAGGAAAAGGTTACTATATTTGTAAAAGAACTCTTGACTAATAAAAAAACAAAGTGTATTGTTGTAATAGTACAAAGTGTATTAATGATACGATACAATGTCTGATTTAAAGCTGAAACAATTGAAATTAGAAATTGATGAGCCAATTTGGGAGGGGTGTAATATGGAACTTAAAATTAAAAATTTATCAAAAAAGTATAATAATAATGTTTGGGCTTTAAAGGATTTAAATCTTGAATTGAAATCAGGGGTTTGTGGACTACTTGGTCCTAATGGAGCAGGAAAATCAACTATGATGAGGATAATTTCCACTATTACAAAAGCAACAGAGGGTGAAATATTATGGAATGGTAAAGATATTGGGAAAGAACCTAATGCAATAAGGAAAGTTCTTGGATATCTACCTCAAGATTTTGGTGTATATCCGAATCTTAATGCAGTGGAGTTTCTAGAGTATATGGCAGGTATAAAAGGAATCAATGGAAGGGATACAAAAAAAAGAATCGAGGAGCTGCTTGATCTTGTAAACCTAAGAGATGCTAAAAAGAGGGCTCTATCAGGTTATTCAGGAGGTATGAAACAGAGAGTTGGAATTGCACAGGCACTTTTAAATGATCCTGAAATTCTTATAGTAGATGAACCAACCGTAGGGCTCGATCCTGAGGAAAGAGTAAGATTTAGAAATCTTATAAGTGATCTTTCCATTAATAGAATAGTAATATTTTCCACGCACATAGTATCCGATATAGAAGCCACAGCTGCCAGCATTGCAATAATCTCCAAGGGACAGCTACTAACTCATTCAACACCAGAGGGGCTTTTAAATGAAGTGGAAGGAAAGGTATGGGAGTGGGTGGTTCCTGAAAATGAACTGGAAATAGTAAGAAATAATTGGATTATCAGCGGTACAATAAGAAGAAATGATGGAGTGCATATTAGAGTTGTATCACCTAAAGCCCCTAAAGAGGGCCTTCTTAGTATTGCTCCAAACCTTGAAGACGCTTACTTATACTTTATATCAAATAATAAAGGAGAGATAAGGTAATGAAAAAACTTATTGTCCTATATAGTATATGTAAAGCAGATTTTTTAGAACGTACAAGAAGATATAGCTTCCTTATAACTATGTTTATAACAGTGTATGTGGCATTTTATGTGATACCTACACCTGATAAGTATGGAAAGACTTTAACCTTACACCTAGGAGTTTATAGAGGTATTTACAATTCAGCATGGATTGGGATTTGTGAAACCCTTGTTGCAGTGACATTTCTTTCGCTTTTTGGCTTTTATATTGTTAAGGGCACTATTGAAAGAGATAAGGCTACAGGAGTTGGGCAAATTATTGCAACTACGCCTATAAGTAAATTTGATTATATGTTTGGGAAATTTTTAAGTAATTTTATATTTCTTTCATTTATGGCCTTTATTATAGGTATAGTGGCACTCATAATGCAATTTATTCGTGCTGAAGATATGAAAATTAACTTATGGAATTTATATTCACCATTTCTTATGATTGTGCTTCCTATGATGGCACTAGTGGCTGCACTGGCACTTTTATTTGAAAATATTAAGTTTCTTAGAGGAGGTTTTGGGAATATAGTATACTTCTTTCTGTGGACTGGCTTTATTGTAACTTCAATTGCTGTCAAGGGGAAAAGCAATGTTTTTATTGGAGCTTTTAGTGATATATGTGGAGTAAATATAGCTGGAAGTAGTTTTAAGAAAGCACTTAGTGGGTTTTCAGATTATAATGGTGATTTAGTTATAGGAACGTCTCCAGAGCTTGCAAATAAAGCGTTAAAGGTTTTTCATTATAATGGTATTAACTGGACTAGTGAATATATCATAGAAAAGATCATCTTAATTCTTTTCGCAGTAATATTAGTTTTTGTGGCTTCTTTATTATTCAAAAGATTTGATTCATATGTAGAGAAGGTTACTAAAATTAAAAAAGCATCAAGGACTGAAAAGGAGAAAGGGTATGATAAAAAATCATTTATCGCTATACCAGCATCAAAACTCACAAGACCAAATCATAAATATAGCTTTATTAATGTGCTGAAAAATGAGCTTAAGCTTATGTTAAAGGGTATAAAATGGTGGGGGTATATAGTAGTTTTAGGAGTGATTATTGCATCAGTAGCAAGTAGAGGAAATGATGCAAATAAAATAATTTTATCAATCTCAATGATATTGCCAATATTAATCTGGTCTAAAATGGGGACCATGGAAAATAGATTTGGCACAAATCAATTAGTATTTACCTGTGAGAATATTATAAAAGCTCAGTTCTTAGCGGTATATTTATCAGGGGTAGTTGTAGCAGTCTTGATAAATTCAGGCTTTTTTATTAAATTTGTAGTCACTGGAAATTTTTCAGGAGTATTATGCTTAATATCTGCTTGTGTATTTGTACCAGCTATGGCCTTTGCACTTGGTAGTGTAACAGGTGGAAGTAAGATTTTTGAGGTGATATATCTTTTAATGTGGTATATGGAACCTTTAAATGATATGCCATATCTTGATTATATAGGTGTTACTAAATATGCTGTTAACCTTGGAATTCCATATGTTTATGGGGCAGTAGGAATTTTACTACTTGGAGTTGCTTTAATTGCTAGGAAAAGAAGGATGGTAATATAAATAGCCTATGCCGGTTTTGTGGACATATTTTCTCAAGATGGAAAATCAATATATTACTCACTAAATATAAAAGAAATAGAGCAGTCATTTAAAATGATTTTGAATTATATAAAAGAGGGGGAGGTTTAAATGATACGAGATATTGAGGAGATGTCACTTAATGCATTTCCTGCATTACAAAATATGGTATATGATGGATGGGTGTTAAGATTTGCAGATGGTTATGCAAGGAGGGCAAATTCAATTAATCCATTGTATTTTTCAAATGAAAACATAAATCAAAAGATAAAAAACTGTGAGGAAATTTACAATTCAAGAAATTTAGATGTAATTTATAAAATAACACCTAATGTTTATCCAAGCAACCTAGATTCAATATTGGAGGATTTACATTATAAAATAGATGCTGCTACTAGTTTGCAGGTATTAGAATTAGATAATATATCTGAGCCTTCAAATGAAAATATAATATGCAATAATGATATTAATGAGGCGTGGCTAAATTATTTCTGTGAAATGGACAATATTTCAGATAAGAACAAAGTTATATTGAAAAGCATGCTTAAAAATATTATACCCCAAAAATATTTTATTTTATTGCAGGTAGAGGGTAAGATTATTGGCTGTGGATTAGGTGTATTGGATAAGGGATTTATTGGAATATATGATATTGTTGTGGATAAAGATTATAGGAACAAAGGATATGGTAGGGAGCTTGTGTTAAATTTATTAAAGCTAGGAAAGAAAGATGGGGCAAAAAAAGCTTATCTTCAAGTTATGCTAAATAATCCGCCAGCTCTAAAGGTGTATTCAAATATAGGGTTTAAAGAAGTATATAAGTATTGGTATAGGGTTAAATCTGCGTAAAACCCAAGAAGTTTTTATTTTTCTGTAACTATTTTTTACTTCTATGTAACTATTTAATGTCAAATAAGGTTTAGAATAGAAACATAGACAGGAAAAAATAATTAAGGGGTGTTTTATATGAATAGAAAAGCTATATTAACTTTTTCGCTAGTGGCTTCTTTAATGTTTACAGGGGGATGTAGTGCACCAAGTCCAAGTGAATTAATAGTGTCACCTAAAATTTTAGAATCACAGGTTAAAAAGGAAGACATAAATTCAATAGCAAAACAATTTTTACCTAATAAATCAAAACTAGTAGATGTATCAAAGATAGCTACAGGAAAGTCTGTTATTAAGGCGGATTTTGATAATGATAAAAAAGATGAGATTATAGGATTTTTTGATATTCCAGAATCCTTTGAAAAGGGGTTTGTGGTAATTAAAGAAAAAGACGGAAAATGGAATAAGATTTATGAGTATAAAAATCAAGGGAACAATATATTAAAAAGTGAATTTATAGATTTATATGGAAATGGTAAAAAAATCTTGCTATTTGGAAATCTTATTTCTACCCATGCAGGGACGACATATAACTTATTTACGTTTAATGATGATGAAATGAATAAAGTAGATTTAGGAATATGGAATAAGATGGAGATATTAAATACTTCTTTAGAAAATGATAAAAAGGGATTTGTTTTTGCAGGATGGTCAGTATGTGGACCAGATAAATCCTATAGAATTGACTTAATTAGATTTGATGGTGAAAAATTCACTTATGCTAAAGATTTATATCCACAATATTTTAAAAATGTAGTAAAATACTATAAAGATATAATGGCTAAGAACTCCAAGGATGTTGCACATTGGTACTTTTTAGCGGATTCACAGGTGAAAACAAATATGTACAATGATGCTATTAACTCTATAAAGATAGGCATTGATGCAAATAATGATAAAAATGGAACGTTTAAATTTTTTACTGACACTGAATTTTATTTACTAAAGGCACAGTCATTAAATGGGCTTAAAAAATATGAGGAAGCAAAGATTGTTTCGGAAGATGCAGCAGCAAAACAACTTAAGAAACTACAAGCAAATAATATGGTTAAAGATGATAAAAATGATTTTAGTTATATGAACGATGAAAAAACTTTATCAAATATTTATTTGGAACTTGCAAAATCATACTATAAACTAAAACAAGATGATAAGGGAATGGGATATTATCAAAAATATTTGGACGTAATTAAAAGCCTTGAAAAAAAGGAGTATTTTAAAAATGAAACTGTAAAAGACCATGTAGAATTGAGTGAAATAAAATAATAATTTGGGGTGTGGAACTTAATGAATGAAAAGGTTCTTGTTGTAGAGGATGAAAAACATATTAGAGACTTTATAACTTTAAATTTGTCGTTAAGTAAATTTCAAGTTATAGAAGCATCTTCTGGGGAAGAAGGACTGATTAAATATGAAACTGAAAAACCTGATGTAGTAATTCTTGATATAATGCTACCTAATATAGATGGTTATGAGGTATGTAAAAGATTAAGGGGAAAGGGTTATGACTGCTGCATAATTATGTTAACAGCAAAGGCACAGGATATGGATAAAATAATAGGGCTAGATATTGGGGCTGACGATTACATGGTCAAGCCCTTTAATCCTATGGAACTTATTTCAAGAATAAATGCTAATTTAAGAAAAATAAAAAGAAATAATGTTAATTCAGATAATCTTATCTATAGACAATTGGAACTTAATAAGTCATCAAAAAAGTTCTTCAAAAATAGTGTGGAAATAGAATTAACCTTTAGAGAGTTTTGTCTTATAGAAGTATTTATGGGAAATATAAATAAAGCACTTTCTAGGGAAAATCTTTTAGATTTAGCTTGGGGAGAGGACTTTTTTGGAGAAATAAAAACTGTTGATGTTCATGTAAGGAGAATAAGAGAAAAAATAGAAGATAATCCATCGAAACCTATTTACATAGAAACGGTTTGGGGCGTAGGCTATAGGTTTGGGAAATGAAGGGGGTTATGCTTTGAGAAGTATTAAGACAAGGCTTACAGTAAGTTACTTAATACTTATAATTATAATTGTAGTTATATTTGAGACTATATTTATGATTAGTATAAAAAAATATTATATAAGCGCCATTGAAAATACATTGAAAAATCAAGCTGAGATATCAAGTAATTTTTTCAAGAAATACTCTGTGGGTACAGATATTTCAAAGGCATCTAATGATATAATGGACAATTTATCTTATTTAACAAACTCACAAATTCAAATAGTGGACACAAATGGAATAGTAATTAACGATAGTAAAGGCGTTTCAACTGGAATAAAGATAAAATCACCAGATATTGATGAAGCACTAAATGGAAAAATAGCAGTATTCAAGGGCAAATATAAAGAGAGTAGCGAAAGTGTAATGGCAGTTTCAAAGGGTTTAACATCAAATGGTAGTAAGGTTGGAGTTATACGATTTATAACATCAATGGAAATGGTAAATAAACTGCTTAAAAATATATTTTTCATATTTGTGTTAATAGGAGTACTTGTTATTTTAGTCACAGCAATACTCAGTTTCATTATGTCTAAAAGCATTATAGAGCCTTTAAAAACTGTAACAAATGCAGCTAATGAAATGGCCAGTGGTAAATTTTCAATAAAAGTAGATAAAAAATATAATGATGAAGTAGGTGTGATGGCGGATACTTTAAACTATATGTCTGAGGAAATATTAAAAAATGATAAATTGAAAAATGAATTTATCTCATCAATATCACATGAACTTAGGACACCATTAACCTCTATAAAAGGATGGGCATTAACATTAAAAAGAAAAGAATTTACGGGTGAGGTTAAAAGAGAGGAAGCACTTAATATTATAGTTGAAGAAAGTGAAAGATTGGCACTAATGGTTGAGGAGCTTTTAGACTTTTCAAGATTTCAATCTGGTAGGATTACTCTTCACGTTGATAAAATTGATATAGGGAAACTTTTAAAAAATATAATTATGGAATTTCAGCCAAGAGCACAGAAAAGTGGAATTATGTTAACTTACAATATTTACGAAACTACAATTATTGATGGAGATAAAAACAGGCTAAAACAAGTTTTTATAAATATATTAGATAATGCATTGAAGTTTACAAATGAAGGGGAAGAAATTTGTATATCCTATGTAGAGAATGAGGAAAATATAGCAATAACCATTAAAGATAATGGTATAGGAATAAGTGAAGAAGATTTAAAAAATATTACCAAAAAGTTTTACAAAGGAAATTCAAAAAAATCAGGAAGTGGACTGGGACTTGCAATATCAAGTGGAATAGTAAATCTACATAAGGGTGAATTAAATTTTGAAAGTGAGTATGGGAAGGGAACTAAGGTTGAAGTGAAATTGCCTAAAAAATAAATAGAACATAAACTGTCATTTTTATTGTGGTAATTACGTCATCGGGGGTAAGATGACCGTGTTTAGTATGATTTACAAAAGGTATATGGAATAGCTTCTTAGCTAGACTATATACCTTTTAATAATGAGGCTGATGTGAAAAAAATATATAAAGAATTAGCTAAAAAAAACGATAATATAAACAAAAGAAAGATTAGGAGGAAATTATGAAACAAGCAAATGATAAAAGCTTTAAATTATTTAACAGAGCAAAGAAAATAAATACAATTATATTAACATCAATTTTACCTGTATTTCTATTAACGGTTATGACTATAGGAATTTTTGCTTATAATAATGCAAAAAAAACGATAAGTACTGAGATTGAGCAAAAAATGAATCATCAATTAAAAGAAACAATAAATTCCATACAAACAGATTTACAAAAAAACGGTCAAATTCCAGCTTCAATATCAAGAAGTGTGGAATCTATGGGTAAAATTATGAAAAAAGATAATTTTGTTTCTCTTACACAAAAAAGTATAAGTACCAATGAGGATACTTTTGGACTTGGAATATGGTTTGAACCTTATAAATACGATGCAACTTTAAAGTATTTTTCGCCATATGCATTTAAAGAAAATGGGAAACCGAAATATTCAGATGAGTACATAACTACACAATATGAATACACTAAAGAGGAATGGTATACTTTGGGTAAAAACACTGAAAAGGTTGTTGTTTGGTCTTCTGCATATGTTGATGCCGTAACTAAGGTTGCTATGGTAACAGCTACAGCTCCTTTTTATGATGCTAATCATAATTTTATTGGAGCTACTACAGCGGATATGAGTTTAGAGGCGATTCAAAAGAAAATAGCTGGAATTAAAGTTGGTAATTCTGGGAAAGCTGTCCTTTTAAGTGGTGATGGAACATATCTAGCAGGTACTAGCAAAGAAAATATAATGAAATTGAAGATTAAGGACAATTCTAACAAAGCTATAGCCGAAGTAGGTCAAAAAATTATAAAAGATAAAAATGGTAATGCTGGGTATAAAGATGTGGATGGTAAAAAACAAGTCTATTATCAAATAATACCTGAAACCGGTTGGATAGTTGCATTAGTAATGCCTGAAAGTGAACTTTATGCATCACTCCAAAATTTAATGTTAAAGATTACTGGAATTCTAATAGTAGCTTCCATTTTAATTATTATTGTAGTTCTTCTATTTAGTTCATACATAACAAAAAATATAAAGAGAGTAAATGATCTTTCTTTTGCTATCGCAGAAGGTGATTTAACTAAAATATTAGATGTTAATAGTAAAAATGAATTAGGTGAAATGGGAAGTAACTTAAATAAAATGACTAATAATTTAAGAACGCTAATTACAAGTACCATAGAAAGTTTAGAACAGGTTGTAGCAACATCAGAAGAGCTTACAGCAAGTTCAGATCAAACTCAGGAGTCAGCAGAAGAAATATCATTAGCTATTCAAAAGGTTGCTCAGGGAAGTGAAGAGCAGGTAGTGATTGCTCTTGATGCATCAAGAGTAGCAAAAGAGATATTTATAGGTATAGAACAAATATCACAAAATGTTCAAGAAGTTACCAATGTTTCACTAGCTACATTTACCAAAGCTGAAAAAGGTAATGGAGTTGTAAATTCTGCTGCCCAATATATGAATAATATTAGTGAAAAAGTAGCTATTTCCTCACAAGTAGTATCGGTATTAGGAGAAAAATCTACGGAAATAGGAAGTATAGTATCTTTAATAACATCTATTGCAGAGCAAACTAATTTATTAGCTTTAAATGCGGCTATTGAAGCAGCGAGAGCAGGAGAACAAGGTAGAGGTTTTGCTGTCGTGGCTGATGAAGTAAGGAAACTCGCAGAGCAATCGGCGGTGGCTGCAGGAAGTATATCTGGATTAATACATGAAATTCAAAGTGAAATTGTAAATGCGGTGCAAGCTATGAATAATGGAACTATAGCTGTGAATGATGGAACTAGAATGGTTAATGAAGCGGGTAAATCCTTTGCGGATATATTGCAGGATGTTAATTCTATGTCATCTCAGATGCAGGACATATCTGCTGTAGTAGAAGAAATAAGTGCAGGTACTCACAATATGCTTGAAGGTGTTGAAAATGTATCGAGAATATCTAGTGAATCATCAGGAAATTCTCAAAATGTATCAGCTAGCTCACAGCAGCAGACAGCATTAATGAAAGAAGTAGCGAGTGCTGCTGAAAACTTAACTACAATGGCTGCAGATCTACAAAATTCCATGAGCAATTTCAAATTGTAATGCTTTATGATTTTTCAAAATACAAGAAAAAGGGAGTTCATTTAATGAGCTCCCTTTTAGTGCATTTATACGCAGATTATGTTGACGCCTCTTAAAGAATACATAGATAAGGCTGATATAGAAGGATTAAGAGAGTTTTTTTGCGCAGGAGAATTTATTTAGTTTTCATAACAGTTAGTTTTTTAAGCCTTATCGTAAAAATAAGCTTTTTTATGAAGGATTAAATGTAACTTAGGAAGAGCTAAGCAATATAGGACTAAAAGATTGGTAATATATAATTATCAAGGAGAAATGGAGCTGATTATATATGACGCAAAAACATTTATTAGAAACTGAGGGTTTAACTAAAGAATATAATGGTAAGAAAGTGGTGAATAATCTAAGCATTACAATATATGAGGGAGATGTTTATGGATTTCTTGGACCAAATGGGGCGGGAAAAAGTACAACTATAAAGAGTATCATGGGCCTCATAAAGCCTTCATCAGGAAAGGTTATTATAAACGGGTATGACGTTCATAGTCAAAGAGAAAAGGCTATTGAAAGGATAGGTGCTATGGTAGAAGCACCAAGTTTTTATGGTGGATTATCAGGTTACAAAAATCTTCTTCTCATGGCTAATCTTTATGAACTTCCAAAGGAGAGGGTGAAGGAAGTACTTGAAATGGTAAATATGACTGAAGCTGCAAATAAAAAGGTTTCAAAATATTCCTTAGGTATGAAACAGAGGCTTGGAATTGCAAGAGCTTTTTTAAACAATCCCAATATAGTTATACTAAATGAACCTACCAATGGATTAGATCCTCAGGGCATAAAAGATATAAGAAAATTAATACATGATTTATCCGAAAAGTATGGAGTAACTTTTCTGATATCATCTCATATATTGAGTGAAATTCAAGCTGTATGTAACAGAATAGGAATTATAGAAAAAGGTTGTTTAAGGGTTCAAGGTTGTGTAGAAGAACTATTAAATACCGAGGAGGAAATAATCGAAATTCATACAAAAGAAGAGGAAAAGACTGCAAGGCTTCTCACAGGTATGGATATTTCAATGAAGATTGAGAAATTTGAGAGTGGTATAAGAATTAGGCTTAAAAAGGGTAATTTTCAGAAGATAAATAATCTACTAGTTTCCAATGAAATAAATATTGAAAATATATGCTGCAAGGAAAATTCTTTGGAGGATTACTTTTTAAATATAATGGAAGGAGAAAGAAAATATGCTTAAGATTTTTAAAAATGAGATAATAAAAATGGTTAGTAGTAAAAAGTTTTATTTACTGTGCGCTATATTAATTTTCAGTATAATCCTCATGGGTGCAGTGGGTTCTAGAATTAATGCAAATAATTTTGTGGTAGCAACTTTAGATGGTATGGTGATGAAACCTATAGTGCCAATATTTATGGTGTTGGTTATAGTAGAAGTTTTAACAGAGGACTACAGCCTTGGAACTATGAAGTTTTCTTTGATGACAACTATAAAGAAAAGTGATTTTATAATTGGAAAGCTTTTATTTATATCTTTATATGCATTGATATTTATGGCTATTAGTTTTATTTTTAGTTATATTGTAGGGACTATTATATTTGGATTGGGTGGAAAAGAAGAGACTATAAAAAATCTTGTTTACAATATTAAATGTTATGGCGTTCTAATACTTCCTTTACTATCCTTTTGTGCAATGATAAGTTTAATTGCGCTATTTATTAATAATAGTGGTGCAATGATTGGTTTAGGAATAGGAATTACTGTTATATTAAGTATGCTTATGCTTGTACAAAAGGATGTAATTTACTTTATGCCAGGTGGAGGAATGTATGCTGCGTCCTACATAAATAAGAGCGGTCCACACAGTATATTTTTATTCGCAATAATTGCTGTTATATATATAATAGTATTTTCGCAAGTAAGTTCATTGATTATAAAGAAAAAAGATATAGTGCTATAGATATCCATAAGATTCATGATTGTTATGAATTAAGATTCTAGCTTAACCTAGGGTTGAATTTTTGATATTATATTCAACTATGTATCCATTGGTATAAAGACGAAATCAAGCTATACTAAGAGTATAGGGCTTTATAATAAAATCATGGAGTGATAAACAATGAATAAATTATCAATAGGTGAAGTTATTTTTAAATTAAGAAAAGAAAAAAATATTACTCAAGAACAATTAGGGAATTTTATTGGTGTATCAACAGCAGCGGTATCAAAATGGGAAGGTGGAATTTCGTATCCAGATATAACACTATTACCTATTCTTGCAACTTTCTTTAATGTTTCTATAGATAAGTTATTGAACTTTAAAATCGAACTTTCAGATGAGGAAGTTATGAAAATATTTAGTGAATGCGAATCTTTATTTAGCAGTGGGGATTTAGATAAAGCAATAGATAAGAGTAAGGAGTATATATTAAAGTATCCAGGATGCTATTATTTAAAGCTTAGAATAGGGTTATTATTTAGTTTTTATTCTTGTAAAGCGGCAAATAGTGAGGAAAAATTCATGAACATTATATGCTATGCAATAGAATTACTTGAGGCCGTAGCACAAAATTCTAGCAAAGAAGAATCAGTTGAGCGGGCACTATATCAACTTGGTGCTCTTTATCAAGTTGTGAAGGAAGAAGATAAAGCCCTAGAGGCTTTAAAAAAAATTCATAAAAGTCAATTAGACCCCGATGTTATACTTTCAAGCATATATATGCAAAAGAATGAAATGAAAAAAGCTAGAAAGTTACTTCAAAGTAAGTTGTATAAGAATATAGAGGATATATGTATTATATGTTTAGGGTTGGCTAATTCATATATGAAAGATGAAAAAGATTTAAATATGATAGAGAGATACTACAACCTGTCTACTAATATTCAAAAAACTTTTTCTCCTGAAGGAGATTCAGTATTTAGGTTATCAATGGAATATTTGAATTTTGCCCGAACTTACTTACAATTTAATGAGAAGAAAAAGGCAATGGATATGTTACATAAAATGATAGAAGACATACGTAGAAATGATATGGATAAACCAGAGATATTTAGATATATTTGGTGCTTTAATGAAATTCCTGATGGAGAGCGAACAATAACAATGAATTCATATGAAAATATATTCGAGATTTTTCGTCAAGCAGTATTTGATTCAGTTAGGGAAAGTGGCGATTTTATAGGCATTATTAATAAATTAAAGGATTTAGAGAGAAAATCTGTTAACGACATTGCAGCTTCCAGGGTGATAACAAATTAATCGCTAGGATTGAAATAAAAACACTCATAGAAGTAGTAAAGTCGCTTCGCTCATAAATACACCCGGGAGTCATGAACAAATTGTGAACACAATTTGTTTTGCTATCGTAAAAAAATTTAATCAAAACTATCTTAAATTTACACAATTAAGCCCATTATAAAATATTATATGGTAACTTCCAATGAATAATTAACATAATATTCGCATTAATGAAGAATTAAAGAAACAAGCAGAAATCCTTTTTTCGGATTTTGGTATGAATATGACAACCGCATTTACTATTTTTGTAAAAGTAGTTGTTAGAGAGCGAAAAATACCTTTTGAAATTGCTGCAAGTGATTCTTTTTATAATGAATCTAATATGGCACACTTGAAAAAATCTATCAATCAACTTAATCAAGGAAAAGGTACAATACACGATATTGTTGAGGTAGAAAATGAAGAAAGTATGCTCTGATGAATCTTGGAGTGATTATGTTGAGTGGCAGTCACAGGATAAAAAACATTAAAGAAAATCAATCAACTTCTTAAAGATATAGATTGCAACGGATATACTGGCATTGGAAAACCCGAACCATTAAAATATGAGTTACAGGGTTTTTGGAGTAGAAAAATTGATGGTGAGAACCGTTTGGTATACCGCATTGAAGACTTCAGAAGGAGATTTTATACTCCTACTGAAGTTTTTTCTTTTTTCTGAGAATAAAGATGATTTAGTGGCTACAGTAAGTATGTAGATTACCTGCAACAACTAACGGTTTTCTCATAAAATAGCTTTGCATTAGTCAAAAACTAATGCAAAGCTATTTTAAATTCACTATTTTAATGAAAACGCGAGGAATAAGTAAATGAAAAAAATTATAAGAAAACATTTTATGATCTTATTGATAGAAGAAAACCGGCAAAAATTGAAGACTGCATTATTAATGCTAGAGAGGGTCTTCATCTGCTACCCAATAAACATATAGAAGAAATAAATGCAGAATTTCATAGAGCAGCTAGAATTGATTTATACCTCAGCGAAAAACTTAAGGGACTTGAGCAACTTGAATATGATGAAGGAGCTACCACGGAATTTTTAAAAGTATAGAGAGGTTGCTGAAAGGAATTGCCTAATCCAAAAGAACAAAATAATTTTGAAAAATTAAAAATTGAAATGCTTGTGAAAAAAAGGCAAGCAGAAGAAAATAGCAATACTAAAAAAACGAAGAAGATAAACTAATTAGAGCAACTTATTATCTTCGGGAAAGTCAGAATAAAAATCTTAATAAATTAGATAAAATGACTGGTAAAGGGAAAAATGATATTTCGTACGTTAAGGAAAATAAGATTCCGAAAATGTAAATGCTTTACTTATTAAGACTGTAAATCAGATTGTGTTTATATTCAATTTAAGGTAACAATGGTATAATCAAATAAATATTTTATGTAACAACAGTAAAATAATGTTTACTTGTAATGAAATTAGAATTATTTATTGTAATATTTAAGGGGGCTTATTAAATGAAAAATATGATATTAGAAAATGGAAAATCAGTTGTTATTAGAGAAGCAAGAGGTTCTGACGCAATTAAACTTTTAGAACATGTGAATACAATCAGTAATGAAACGGATTTTTTAACATTTGGATAAGGAGAATTTATAATGAGCGTTGAAGAGGAAGAAAAACATCTTGAAAATACATTGAGACAAAACAACGCTATATTTATAATTGCTGAAATTGATGAGAAGATAGTTGGATGTTTAAACTTCATGGCAGGTTCAAGACCAAGAGTAGCACACACTGGAGAATTTGGTGTAAGTGTTTTAAAAGAATATTGGGGAAATGGAATTGGAGCGGAACTAATAAAACAATTAATTAACTGGTGTAAACAGTCAGGGTCAATAAGAAAAATAAACTTGATAGTTAGAGATGATAATTTTTCAGCAATCCATGTATATAAAAAATTAGGATTTACACAAGAGGGGATAATAACTAGAAATTTACAGATTAACGATAGATTCTATGATGCTTTATTTATGGCGTACACAATTAACTAATATGATTTAGAAAATTATTTTTATAATATGGTGTCACTATTGTAAATAATTGCGGAGTAAAGATTATTTAACGGAGGTATTAAGATGGAAAAATATAAAGATTTATTTACTAAGAAATTTTTGTTTGTTTTAGCATGCTTTGCCGTAATAATTGATTTATCTGCCTTGATTTATGTTATTTATGCACATGATTTAAGAGTAGTAATTGTGGTAATGCTTGTAGCATTACCATCTGCTGGTTCAATTTATAGAGGATTAACTGGTTTAAAAAAGTAAATACAAAATATAACATAACATTGGTATGTTATATCCTTGCAAGAAACTTGATTCACATCTTTCCTAAAATGCGTCGGACTCGTAAAAAACTACGGTTCTAACGATTAGTTATATAATTTTACACTCCGCCGGCAGTAAGCTTGCCTCATCCGACACTAAAGTTATAGACGAAGCTTATTATTTCTTTTCAAGTGTCTAAGGGGTAGTGCTTGGAAATTTATACTTTGTAGTCACCATCCCTAATAGATAATAAAAGGAGCTAATATCAATGAAAAAGCATTACATATTAATTGTCATACCTATAATTATTTCAACTATAGTAATTTTTAATGGCTGCAGGAATAGTGAAGTAAGCAACGATAAGCAAAGTACAAGTAAACATACTGAGAAAATAAGTGAGACTTATAAAAGTATCTATGATGATGAAGAGCACATAGCTAATAATTGTGGAGGAGCCTATTATTCAACATATGCGGGCAATATAAAGAATAAGGAGATTGTTAGTTTGGAAGTTGAGGGGTATTATGGAGCAGTAAATTATTGGATTTTAGATGCAAAGGAAGCTGGCAAGATAACTTTAAATTATAATTTGGAATTTGGTAAAGAAGGAAAGTATAAGCTACTTTTATGTACTCCGGATAAAAAGCTTATAACAATATTTGAGCATACTTCAGGTAAGGGTAATGAAAAGAATGAGACAACAATAGATATAGCAAAAGGGGTAAACAGAGTAGTAGCTATTGGAAATAATGCTAGTGCAAAGGTATATGTATCAATTAAAACACAAGGAAATATAGAGACTAAAAATTCTACAAGTAATGACCAATTATTAGGGGGATTTGCCAGGGCGCTTTGCCTGAGCGTGCTAATGAAATTTTTGATTTTTTAACAGGAGGAATAAATATGAATAAGATAATAAACATATGTTTTTCACAAAGTGCAGGAGCAACTTTAGAACAGGCTGTAAGTACCAACGAACTTCAGGATAATAAAAAGGTTATAGTTCTTTTTGATAACCTTTCACAGGGAACTATAAAGGGTGGAGTAAATATTGAGCAAAGAATTAATTGGTATAATATTCTTGAGAGAGCGGATCCATTAAATTTATTTACTGATTCCGATATAGAGGAGTTAAAAGAAAATTATAATGCATTTCACGATGGAATTTCTAAGCTGGATAGCGGTGATACTTTATACCTCTGGTATGGATCTAGCCAAGAGTTCTGTGGAATGCTATATACCTTAGAATTTTTAAAAGGTAGGAAGCTAAATATATATATAATAGATGTAAAAGATACAGTTATTAAACATGAAGAGGATGTATTCCAAGCTAAGGATATGGGAGAAATCATACCAGAAAACATAGAAAAATATGCTGCTGCAAAAAGAAAGCTGGATTCAAATGAATATAAACAATTTTTTGATGATTGGGAATCATTAAAAAAGGATGATTCTATATTACGTGTTCTTAAAGATGGAAAAGTGAAAAGTGTAAATGAAAATTATTTTGATATAGATATACTAAAATATACACCAAAAGAATTTAGAAATTCTATGAGAACTTTAGGTAATGTGGTAGGTAAAAGTGAAGATAGAATTTCGGATGAGTATATATTTTGGAGAATAAAAGAACTGATTAAATCAGGAAAAATAGAATACAACGGCAAGTTTGGATTCATGGGAATGGAAATAAAAATAACAAAAGAAGGATTGAAATATCTTAGTACTGACAAAGATGCAATGAAGATTTGGGAAGAGGATAGAGAAGAGTCAAAGCAGGAACAAGAGATGAAAGATAAATATAGAGAAAAAGGTAGAATGAAAGAAAAAATAGATATAGCGAAAAAATTAAAGGATGTATTAGATATGGAGACTATAGCGGATAAAACAGGATTAAGCATAGAGCAAGTTAAAAATATAGAGAAAAATTAATGTAAGAAATGATTAGATTTAAGATATTATGTTATTTTTCTAGGTATTATTGGTGTGCGAACTTGAAAGGAGTATGAAATGAATAATATAGTTAATATATGTTTTTCAGAAGGTGCAGGAGGAAAATTTAGAGTTGCTATTAGGATGAGTGAACTGGATGCCCAGCAAAAGGTTATAGTTCTTTCAGATGATCTTTCACATGGACCTATAAAGGTTGGACTGAACATTGCAGAAAGAATTAATTGGGGGAGTATCGTTGATGAAGGGGAGTATTTTGCGAGTTATGGTGCAGAGGACTTAAAGGAAAATTATAATATATTTTACAATGAAATTTCTAAAATAGATGACAAGGATACTTTATACTTATGGTACGGTTCCAGTCAAGAGTTCTGTGGAATGTTATATGCCTTAGAACTTTTAAAGGATAGGAATTTAAATATATATTTAATAAATGCAACAGATACAGTAGTAAAAGATAAAGACAATGTGTATTTAGCTAGAGATACTGGAGATATTGTACCCCAATATATAGAAAAATATACCAGTGTAAAGCAAAAACTGAACTCAAATAAATATAAACAACTTCTTGATACATGGGAATTATTAAAAAATGATAACTGTATATTGCGTGTTTTCAAAAATGAACAAATAAAAAGTGTAGATGAAAATTACTTTGATATAGATGTATTAAAATACACCCCAAAAGAATTCAGAAACTCAGCTGAAATTGTGAGGTCTATAATGGAAAACAGTGATGTAGAAATTTCCTTTGATTATATATTATGGAGAGTAAGAAAATTAGTTAAGTTAGGAAAAATTGATTACACATGCTCTGAGGCATGCCAGGGTAAATTTGAGAGCATGGAAATAGAAATAAAGATAACAGAGGAAGGATTAAAGATTCTAAGTACCAATCAAAAGGCTATGAGTGTTTGGAAAAACAATAAAAAATCTTTAAATGAAGAAGAATATATGATAAATGAATATATAAAAGAAGGCAGGTTAGAAGAGAAAATAAGTATAGCTAAAAAGTTAAAGGATGTATTAGATTCAAAAATCATAGCAGATAAAACAGGATTAACTATAAGACAAGTTAAAAATTTATGATTAAGCAAGATATTTTTAGTAGTTAAGTTACAACTGTAAAAAAACGCAGAAATTATTTATATCTTGCTTATTTTAATTTCCACTTCAATCGTACTACGTGGAGGTGTTCTAATGAAAATTGATCGTTTACTAGGAATAACAATACATCTGCTTAATCGAGATAAAGTATGTGCCCGTACATTGGCAGAAAGATTCGAAGTATCACAAAGAACTATTCAGCGGGACATTGAATCACTAAATTTAGCGGGGATACCAGTTTCATCAAGTGCTGGCACAAATGGCGGTTACGAAATTATCGATAGCTTTAAACTCAATAAATCAATAACTAATACTGAGGATTATTTATTCATTGTAACAGCTTTAAAAGGATTATGTTCGGCTTATAACAATCAGAAATTAGAAGCAACTATAGATAAAGTATTACTGACATCTTTTCATAGTACTGATCTGAAACAGAAAATATTTCTTGATTTTAATGTCCTACGAGAGGGAAATAATACTGATAAATATCTAAAATTTTTAGAAAATTCAATTGCTGAAGAAAAGTCAATATGTTTTGATTATACTAATGCTGACAGTGCTATCACTCACAGATTAATCGAACCGCTGGCGATTACTTACAAATGGTATTCATGGTACCTGCTTGGCTATTGCACGAATAGGTGTGATTATTGTTTATTCAAACTCAGCAGAATTGAGAATTTAGAAAAGACACAAAAAAACTTTACTAAGGCGCATAAGTCGCCTGATATTTTACTTCTTAATCAGGAGAAACAAGATAACAGACAGTATTATGATATTAAACTTTTGTGCAAGAAAAAAGTTAAAATACAAGTATTAGAATATCTTAAAGGAAAAATAATAAATGAGTATGATAACGGAGATTTTTTATTAGCGATCCATGTACCTAAAAATGAAAGAATGTGGTTTTCAGTGCTTTTAGGATTTGGTAATAATATTACAGTTATAGAACCTGATGAGTTAAAAAATAGCTTGAAAGAAAAAGCAATAGAAATTTTAAAGTTGTACCATGAATAGCGACATACAGCTGTCATAGATCATCCTGTATAATAAAAGCAAAAACAGGAGGTTTTAGGGTGAATTTTTATGAAGAAAAAGGAATTGGATGTTGTGGCTTAGCATGTGTTTTATGCAGTGAGGAAGATTGTTTAGGGTGTCACAAAGATGGTTGTAGCAACAAAGGATCATGTAATATTTGTAAGTGTTGCAAAAGTAAAGACATGAATGGATGCTTTGAGTGTTCTGAATTTCCCTGCGATGAAAAAATGATGCAAAATATTCGTATTCGTGCTTTTAATCGCTTTGCTAAAGAAAAAGGGGTAGAGAAATTAGTAAAATGTCTAAAAATAAATTATAATAATGGAATTACATATCACGTTTCCAATGGCTTAAAAGGAGATTATGACAGCCTTGATTCTGAAGAGGAGATAATAAAGATTATAGAATATGGAAAAAGAAATAATCCTTTTATAAAGTGTCCAGTATATGAAACTGATAACTTAATATTTACAAAAGTTAAGGATGAAGACGCAATAGAACTATTTAAGTGTTATTCAGACCCAATTACTAGGAGCCATATTAACAATGACAATTGCGGTGGTGAATGGGATACCCATAATATTGATGTTGTAAAAAAAGGTATTATTGGATGGAAAGAAGAATTTGATGCAAAATTTTATATTAGATGGAGTGTAACACATAAACATACAAATACTATAATTGGTACTATAGAAATAGCACCTGTTCCTAATACAACAAGATTTCTAGATGGTGTTTGTCGAATTGGCATCCTTAGGATTGATATTCTATCATCTTTTGAAGATGAAGAGGTATTCTCTGAAATCTTAAAAATGGCAAAAGATAATTTTTATACAGATTTCGATATTGAAAATATTATAATTAAAGCCACCAAAGATGATACACAAAGGACCCTAGCCTTGGAAAATAATAGGTTTGAGAAGTGCGGAAATAATAGTATTGTGCCCTATAATGATTATTATTTAAAAAGAAAGTGGTGATTATTATTTCACCAAACAATTATGAAAAACAACAAATATGTAATTATTTAGTTAGATATCAACATTTATGTGATGATTCAATACTTCAAGTCAAAGATAGTATTGTAGAATATATTCGTAAGGTTGGGTGTATTCAGTATGACCCTCTAAATGTGGTAGGTCGAAATCCTGATTTGGTATTACAATCTCGATGTAGCTGTTATCAAAAGGGTGATATTGAAAAATATCTTTATTCTGATAGGGTTCTGTTTGATGTGTGGGACAAAAATATGTCCATATGCGCTGTAAGCGATTGGCCATATTTTGAAAGATATAGGAAAAGCTATTTGAATTGGTGTAATGAGCACAAAGATACCATTTACAAAATAACTGAGTATTTGCAAGTGAATGATTTTGCATGTTCCTCAGATTTTGCCTTTGATGAAAAAGTAGGTTGGCATTATGGACCACAGAGACTTGCAAAGGCAGCCTTAGAGTGCATGTGTTACGCCGGAATTGCTGTTGTTCACCATAAAAAAGGTACAAGAAGATATTATTGTCTATCTGACACGTACATATTAGAAAAGTATTTTACAATGCAGGAACGTTACACTACAGAGGAAGAATATTTTAAGTGGGTTGTACTCCGTAGAATTAATAGTATTGGTGTATTATGGAATAGACAGAGCGATGCTTGGCTTGGTATAAATGGACTAAAAAGTGAAGAGCGTAATAGAACATTTAATGCTTTACTCAATGATGGAAAAATTTCTAAAATAACTGTGGTTGGCATGAAACAAGATCTATACATTGCGACTGAAAATCTGGAACTGTTGCAAGCTTCAATAAAGAATCCTATTAAAAGTAGTTACGCTAGAATACTTGCCCCACTGGACAATTTACTTTGGGATAGGAAATTAATTGCTGAGTTGTTTGACTTTGAATACAAATGGGAAGTATACACTCCTATTGTAGAACGAAAGTATGGTTATTATGTTTTACCCATACTTTGTGATAATAAATTAATTGCTAGGATTGAAATGGAAACAGATAAGAAAAGCAAAACACTGATTGTTAAAAATTTTTGGGCTCAAGATGAAATGGATATTTCAGAGTATAGAAATAATATAATTTCTGGAATAAATAGATTTAAAGAATATAACCTTTGTGACAAAGTAAAAATTTGCTGTAGTATTTAAAAATGATTAAAGGAAACTATGTAAACGAATGAAATAATTAGAAATGAAGTAAGTGAGGAAATAGCCTATTCCGGTTACGTTGAAGCCTGTGATTTTATATTCTTAAGTTTCTGCGTATGAAATGTAGGCCAGTCAATAGAAAATCAGATTGATGGTGCTCTCGATAATATGAGTGCAGGATTAGAAAAGGTGAATCTTAACCTTGAAAATTGAAATGCTTGCGAAGAAACTATTAAATATTAGGGAGGGCTTATTGTGATAAAACAAAAAAAAATAGCAATGCTCATTTATCCAGGGTTTAGCAACTATGAAATAAGTATATTATCAGCAATGTTTAAGATTTTCGAGAAAGAAATTGATGTCTTTTCGGCTGAAAAAAATCCTGTTGATAGCGAAGAGGGGTTCCATTTTATTCCTGATAAAAGACTTGATGAATTTATCATAGATGATTATGATTGTTTAGTGTTACCTGGTATGTGGTGTTTTCCTAATGTTTTAAATGACGACAGGTATATAACTTTTTTAAGACAGTTCAAAAATAATAGTAAGATTATCATTGCAAGTATATCAAGTTCTCCAATATTATTGGCAAAGGCTGGTGTACTTGATGGGAGAAAATATTGTGCAGGTTTATATGAAGAAGATATTGATATGTATGATTTTATTAATCGAGACTATATTGTAAAAGCACCTCTTGTAACAGATGGAAATATTATTACTGCAATGGGGAAAGCCTACAGAGAGTTTTCAATAGAAGTTTGTCGTAAGTTAAATTTTGATTGTGATGAAAATTGGTTTAGTGGAATAAAAAAACCAATTATATCAGAGGACTACACATTTTTTAGAAATGTTAAGTAGTGATTTCAAAAAAAATTTAGTTCGTAACATTCTAAAAGCCAGTTCTAACAATAAATGTTCAATATGTGGATGCTATGAAATTGGGAAAGGTAAACTTAAGGGGTATGCTGATATTTGCACGAATTGTGGTCATATTTTATCCATGAGAGTCGAAAAACCAGAAAAATTTAAGTGATTCGGGATATTCTTATTAAGCATCACAACTATTAAAACAGAATAATACCTTAAAATGCCGTAAAATTCAGAAATTGAATTTTACGGCATTTTTACATCTTACTTCAAGAAAATGAGTAACTAAGGTACTTGAAAGGGTGTTTTTTATTACACTTGTTCTTATATAAGAAACAGTTTGCGGAAGTGGCTGTGGATAATATCTATATGCTAGAGCTTGTCACTTTTGCCACTTGCCACGTGGGTGGCACTATGAAATGTTAATAGGAAATAAAGTGGTAAAAAAGGGATTTCGGAAGTGAGTATAGAAAATTATAAATAGATGAATTTATTAAAAGTGTTATGTGCACTTAAGGATTACTAGGAGGATTTAAATATGGGATTATTCAACTTTATTAAAAATCAATTTATTGAGGTAATAGAATGGACTGATAATACTACAGATACAATGGTATATAGATTTCCAGTAGAAAACAAAGAGATAAAAATGGGAGCGCAATTAACTGTAAGAGAATCTCAACTTGCGGTATTTGTTAACGAGGGTGTTATAGCAGACGTATTTTATCCAGGTAGATATATTTTATCTACTGAAAATATGCCTATAACTACTAAGCTAAAATCATGGAAATATGGTTTTAATTCTCCTTTTAAAGCAGAAGTGTATTTTGTTAATTCAAAACAATTTACAGATCAAAAATGGGGTACGTCAAATCCTATAATGATGCGTGATAAAGAATTTGGTATGCTTAGATTAAGAGGATACGGTATTTATTCCTATGGAGTTACTAATGCTGAAATATTCTTAAAAGAGGTTTTTGGAACTAATCAGCGTTTTGATACTGAAAGTATTTCAGGACAATTAAAACGTACTATTCTATCAGGTATTACAGATTTACTAGGTGAATCAAAAATACCTGCACTGGATCTAGCTATGAATTATGATGAGTTAAGCGAGCAAGCTAAAAACAAATTACAACCTAAATTTTATGAATTTGGATTTGAACTTAAAACGCTAATAATTGAAAATTTGTCTCTTCCAGAAGAAGTTGAAAAAGTTATGGATAAAAGAACCTCTATGGGAGTGCTTGGAAATCTAAATCAGTATACTCAGTATCAAGCTGCAGAAGCAATAAGAGATGCTGCTCAAAATCCAGGTATGGGTGGTGTAGGAGCTTCCATAGGAGCTGGGGCAGCTATTGGGAATGTTATGGCAGAGTCATTAAAAGGAAATTCACATTTGCAGAATTCTTCTGAGGCTAGTACAGTTCAATGTCCTCACTGCCATTCACAAGTGTTAAACAATCATAAATTTTGTCCGGAATGTGGAAAACCATTAGAGCAGTTAAAGAATAAATGTAATAAGTGTGGAGCAGATGTTGATAGTAATGCAAAATTCTGCCCAGAATGTGGTTGTTCTCAGAATTTAGAAAAGTTCTGCTCAAATTGCAAAGCTAAAATGTCTCCAGGCGCAAAGTTCTGCCCTGAATGTGGAACTGCCAATGCTTAGACTTTAAAAAAATACTATGACGAAAAATATGCTAGCGTACTGACAATTTTTAAAGAAGTGTATTAGGGGGAAAATAATATGGCGGAAACACCTTGTACTGAAAATACTAATACTAAACAGGAACAAACAGAACGTTTTCTTTGCCCTTCCTGTGGCGGTAATATGGTATTTGATCCTAAAAAACAAAAATTAGTTTGTCTATATTGCTCTAGTGAAAGTGAAGTTAATTTTGAAAAAACAAATATAATTGAAAATGACTTTTATACCGCAGAGAATACTGGTAATAAAAATTGGGGAAATGAAAAAAGAATAATTAAGTGTGAGAGTTGTGGTGCTGAGACATTGCTGGATGAAAATAGCACAGCACAGTTTTGTGCCTTTTGTGGGTCTTCACATATAATAAAAACCCAGGAAGCTGCAGGTATAGTACCTGAGTCACTAATACCCTTTGTTATATCAAAAGATAGAGCGGGAGAATTATTTTCAAATTGGATAAAAAAATTATTTTTCGCTCCTAGAGCACTTAAATCTAGCTATAACAGGGACAAAATGAAGGGGGTATATATACCTTTCTGGACATATGACAGTGACACATTTTCAGATTACACCGCAGAAAGAGGCACATACTACTACGTAACTGAAACTGAATGGGTTGAACAGGACGGTGAAAGAAAGCAGGTTACAAAGCAAGTTAGAAAAACATCATGGAGCTATGTATCTGGAGATTATTCTAAATTTTTTGATGATATATTAATTAATGCGTCAGCGCAAATTAATAATCATATAATAAGCAAATTAGAACCCTTTAATCTAAATGATCTGGTCCAGTATAAACCGGAATTTTTATCAGGTTTTTTGGCTGAAAGATATAGCATAGATTTAAAATCAGGTTGGAAAATAGCTGAGGATAAAATAGAAAGTGATTTAAGAGGTGAGATTAGGAATCATATAGGTGGAGATGAAGTAAGAAACTTAAGTTTTTCAACTTCCTATGATGCTATAAAATTTAAACATATTTTATTACCTATATGGATTTCTGCGTATATTTATAAAACCAAGGTATACAGGTTTATGATAAACGGGCAAACCGGTGAAGTTGATGGTGAATCTCCAGTTAGTATTGTAAAAGTAATGTTACTCATTTTAGCTATTCTAGCTGTGATGGGTGGAGCATATTTCTATTTTTCAAATAAGTAGGTGATGTGCAAGTTTACTAAATAAAATAAAATTATATATTTAATAGGGACTAACTCAAAAGAGATAGTCCCTTAACCTTCTGCTTAAATCAATATTAACTTTAGTTGATAAAATAGTAATAATTTGAAAGAAGAGTTTTTAGCGCGTAAATATATTATTAAACCAAAAGCTTACAAGCTCCATTACAAATCATATTAAAAGGCATTGGTAAAGCTGCACAAAGGGTAGGACAGAGTGCACTACCAGCCGAACAAGCTCCTTTACATATAGATTGATAGTTTATTGGCAAAAGACTACAAGCGCTTTCACATAAACCACTTGGAGATATACTATTGTCTGTATCAACAATATATGAGGAACTTCTAGAAATTGGTTTTGATTGAGTTGGCAACATCATATGAATTCACCTCCCTTCATAGCTATGCAGAAATATTTAGAAGCGAATACACATAATTTTACAAGCGGTTTTTGCTGGCTCTGGTAAATTATCGCATTCCTGACATGCATAGAACATACTTGGCTTTATATTTCTATTATTTAAAATAATGTTTGTTGAATTTCTTATAATAGGTTTTGACTGATCTGGTAATTTCATAATAGTAAAACCTCCATTTAATTTTAATAATTAAATGTTAGTATCTCTAATATAGAGATTAATATATTTCCCAGGAACGTACAGTACCTATTGAAACAGGAACTACATCACTAACATCTAATGTAAAGAAGTATACAATTCTTGCTTTTTCAAGTCTATTTTTTGGATCAAACATGGTTAGTTTTATATCCCAACAATCGGAATTAGGTCGACAAATCATACTACGCTCGGCTTCTATTGTATCTAGAGACAAATTTTTCAATATTGCTGAATCAAGAACTTCCTGAATCTGGGCTAAATTGGTTCCTGTATAATTTAGTGCACGTTCCTTAGAAGTTATTCCAAAATTTCTGAGTTCATAATATACTCGTTTAAGAAAATTAGCCATAGTGTCTTTCTTTGTTTGTAAATCTTTTTGACAGTTTAGATCAATATGATTCAGTGGTTTTTTAAGGACAGATTCAATTAACTTATTAACAGACCAGTTATACATGCCTCTTAATTCAGGTACAATTACAGGAACGGTATAACCATTCATTAAAGTTACATTTCCCAAAACAATGCCAGGAATAGAAACAATATCACTAATTCCATCGCTCATATCCTTCAGAAATTCTCGTAGAATTTTATATCCTTCAGATCCAAAAACACCTAGGGGCTGAATTGCATAAATTGGTGTAGCTTCTTGATTCAGAACCCATATAAGTGATGCAGCGTGAGTTGAATTTTTTTCAAGATAATCTAATAATTGATTAGGTGAATAAGGATTAGGATGGGGATTTTGGGAACTACTCATCATTTGAGTGAATGAATCACGGCGAGCCTCACTACCAAAATCGTAGCCTATATTTCCAAGGGCATAAACAAGGGCTGGAGCTGAATTTTTGCTATTACAGCCACAATCAGAGGGTGCTACATTACATGATTTTAATTCTTCAGTATTTTTATTAGGATCAATGGGACTATTAGAATCATTTCTATTTTTCGAAATGGTGGTTGTATTATTATCTTCATAATTCATAAATTCTGAGCTTCCTTTCATTTTCAAATTATTTTCACTTAAATTTGATAATATATCATAAGAATTGTCAATCAATGATTTAGAACTTGCATTTATTAGTAGACGTTCTAGAGTGCCAGAAATATTTAGTTTACCTACTAAGCGGCGTTCCTGTTCTAAATTGCTGTTTAGCTCGCAAGAGGAGGCACTATTTAAAAGTGCATCTCTTATTACTATAGGATTAGGAGTGATTCCATGCTTAATTTGATAACTTAGTAAAAGAGAAATAACTCCTGTAACAATAGCGGTTGCAAAGCTTGTGCCACTTTTAGCAATAACTCCGCCGTAAGGAACAGCTCCAAAAATATTTTCACCAGGAGCAAGAATTCCTTGAATTTGATATGCTCCGCCCCAGTTACTGTATTTATTAGGTGATCCATGTGCATCCATAGCACCTACCGCAAGAACAGAAGGAGCAGCGGCTGGGACATGCAGACACCTACAACCATCATTTCCGGCGGCGGCAACAATAAGCACTCCTTTTTCTTGACAGTACTTAATTGCATCGCTTAAATAATGCTCGGGCTGTCCATCTGCTGCAAGCTGTCCACCACTAATATTAATAATATGAGCTCCAAGTTCTACAGCTCTAATGATAGCCCTAGCTAAATCTGATTGGTTGCATTTTACCTTTCCACTAATATCTTCCGAATATATTGGCAATATGATACCTTTACATCTTGGTGCGATTCCATGAACCCCTCCAGAATGTTGTCCTAATATGATACTAGTTACATGGGTTCCATGTGTTATTGCTCCTTTAATCCTATTAGAATGCATTACTGAATCTACTTCATCAATTTGAGCACCATTAAAACATGGATGTGATAAATCAACTTGTCCATCTAATATAGCAATACAAATGCGGGGATCTCCCGTTGTTAGAGACCATAGTAGTTGCAATTCATTTTCAAACATATCATAAGATGTTAAATTTTCGCTATTTTCACTTAAAGACAGTTTATTAGATGTTTGAACAAATTCAGTATTCGTTTTAGGAGACATAAATGTTAGTATTTTTGAAATTTCCTTAAGGACTTTAGTAATCTCCTCTTGGGTGGTTTCTTTTGACAGACTAAAGCGTATACTTGAACATATTTCTGAATCTGTTAATCCCATTGCTTTTAATACATGGGAATTCCCAATGTTATTGTTTGAGCATGCTGAACCATGAGATATATATATTCCATTTATTGAGAGTTTTTCAAGAAGTTCTTTTCCAGGAATTCCAGAAAATTTAATATTTGTAGTATTACATAATCTTAAAGAATTCAGTCCATTTATTGATGCCTTAGGCATAATTTTAAGAATACCTTGTTCTAATAGATCTCTATATTTAGTGATTTTTGGAATAATTTCATTTAATTTATTAAAAGTAATTTCACAGGATTTTCCTAAACCAACTATAGCAGGCAATGACTCGGTTCCACTACGTTTTCCTTTTTCTTGACCGCCACCTTTTGTTAACGGGACTATGCTATCAAGCTCACGAATATAGAGAGCACCTGCCCCTTTGGGAGCATGTATCTTATGGCCTGATATAGTGAGGAAATCTACTTTTAATTCTTCAATATTTATAGGCATCTTTCCTATACCTTGAACTGCATCACAATGAAATGGGATATTGTAATTTCTGGCAATTTTGCCTATTTCTCTGATTGGAAATATAACACCAGTCTCATTGTTTGCTAACATAAGTGAGATTAAAGCTGTATTTTTATGAGTTTTTATAGCTTCTTCTACTTGGCTAGGAGATATTAATCCATTCTTATCTACAGATAGATAAGTCACACTATGCCCTTTTTCTTCTAGAGCATGAAATACTTCTAATACAGACGAATGCTCAACCAGAGATGTTATAAAGTGATGTTTTCCAATTAAACTATTAGCTAAACCATTAATTGCAAGATTATTACCTTCTGTTCCTCCAGAAGTAAAAATAATATTTTCAGAATTGCACCCTAATAATGCTGCCACTCTTTTTCGAGCTATTTCTAAAACTTCTTTTGCATTTTGGCCTACCTTATGAAAGCTAGATGGATTTCCATAATTATCATTTAGTAGGGGAAGCAGTTCAACCAGTACTTCTGAATCAACATGTGTGCTTGCATTATTATCCAAATAAATAGGAGTCATTTTTGTTTGCACATCCTTCAAATTCAATAAGTTGTTCTATTTACAATCATAATATATGATGTTTTTAATAATAGGTTACATAAATAAAAAAAGTGCCAGGCACTTGGTCAAAAATATATTAGCTTTATTGGATATGTATAATGATTTGGAGTATATTATAATTAGAAACTTTTAATTTGATAAAGTTTTAGTATAACAACCTAAATGTAAATAATGGAAATGTTTAAATTATAAAAGGAGTGATTTAGTTGATTAAGCTAGTATTAATAAGACATGGCGAAAGCCTTTGGAATAAAGAAAATAGATTTACCGGTTGGACAGATGTAGATTTATCAGAGAATGGTTTAATTGAGGCAAGGAAAGCAGGTGAAATTCTTAAACAAAATGGTTATACCTTTGACATAGCATATACTTCTGTATTAAAAAGGGCAATTAGAACTCTTTGGATTGCACTGCATGAGATGGATTTAATGTGGATTCCTGTATATAAGTCATGGAAACTCAATGAAAGGCATTATGGCGCATTGCAAGGGTTAAACAAGACGGAAACTGCAGAAAAATATGGAGATGAGCAAGTTCATAAATGGAGAAGATATGTAGACGTAAGACCACCAGAACTTTTGAAAACTGATGAAAGATATCCAGGGAAGGAATTAAAATATAGTAAATTAAGAGAAGATGAGATTCCTACAACTGAAAATTTAGAGGATACTATAAAAAGGGTAATGCAGGAATGGTTTGGGGAAATAGCACCCAAAATTAAAGATGGTAAGAAGGTTATAATTTCTGCACATGGAAATACGCTAAGAGCATTAGTGAAATACCTGGATGACATATCTAGTGATAATATTGTAAATTTGAATATACCTACAGGAATTCCACTTGTGTATGAATTAGATGATAATTTGAAGCCTATTCGTCATTATTATTTAGAGCTAGATGGCAAGTTGCCTCAAGATGCAATTCCAAAAACATTCAAGGAATAAAATTAGACTTGAAATACTAAAAAAACCCTGGATAATCACATTAAAATGATGACCTGGGATTTAATATACACAATATTAAGTTTAATTAAATAAAAGGGTTGAAAGATGAGTATAATAATGTTACTGTGGACATATATAACGACATAGTAATAGTAATATAGTCGATTTATGAATGTAATGAATAAACTAGGAAGTGAAAAAAATTAAAATGGAGGTGCAATATGACAGAATCAAAAAATAAATTAGAAAATACAAAGGATAAAGTTGTGGGAAAAACCAAGGAAGCTGTTGGAAAAGCCACCGGTAACCAAGAAACGGAACTTAAAGGAAAGCTTCAGTACCAAAAGGGAGCTATAAATGACAAGGTTGACAACGTCAAAGATAAGGTTGCGGAAAAGATAAATGATACCTTAGATGAAAATGAAGAGGACAAAGGGAAGTATTAGTCCTTCTTTCAAATAAAGATTTTTCATAGATAAAAAGACATAAAAAAGCCTGTATCTAATTTATTTACTAATTAAGATACAGGCTTTTTTTTATTTACTTTACTTAAATATACAAAAAGTTTAAAATTAGTATTAGATACAGGTTAAATTATTATTTGCGAAGGAGGTATAAGCAGTATTGAACTCCATATTGAAAAATATACAGGAAGCGGTAATTAAATATGCAAATATTATATCCCAGATTCTTCAGGTAGAAGTTGAAATAGTAGATGATAATTTAATTAGAATAGCAGGTACAGGGATTTATAAAGATAAAATAGATGAGGATATATCAAAAGAAGGATATGTTTATAGAAAGGTTATAAAATCTGGAGAATCACAAATTATATATGAGCCAGGAAAAGATAAACTTTGCATCCCTTGCCCTAAAAGAGAATTTTGCGGGGAAAAATTTGAAATGAGTACACCTATAAAGTTAAATGAGAATACTATAGGGGTAATTGGATTAATATGTAGTAGCAACGAGCAAAAGGAACATCTAATGGCAAGCTTTGATATATACATGGCCTTCCTACAGCAGATTTCTGAGTTTATAAGTAGTACCGCCTATGAAAAAAGAGAAAAAATGAGAACACAGACCTTGCTACAACTTCTGAATTTTGTTGTAGATAAAACTGAGCAGGGGGTACTTATACTAGACAAAGACAATTGTATTACAAATATAAATGAAAATGGTTTGAAAGAACTAAATTTATCAGGAAATTTTATAAATCACAGTGTTCAAATTAAGATAAGTGGAGATAATGTTTTTGATCTTCAGGAATACAAACTAATGGTAGATAAAGAGGTTTTCTTTGTTATTGGTAGCATACACCCTATAAAATTTAATGAAGCACAATATGATAGGATGTTTTTCTTTCAAGATGCAAAGAAATTTAAAGAAAAGTTATCAAATTTTGCTGCCTTTAATAAAATAATAAAGAGTGTGGACATTTTTGGTCAATCAGAACAAATTTTGAAATTAAAGCAAAAAGTTAAGAAAATTGCAATGTCTTCATCTACAGTACTTATAACTGGAGAAAGTGGTACTGGAAAAGAGATGTTTGCAAGAGCTATACACGATGAAAGTAACAGGAAGGACAAGCCTTTTATTGCTATAAATTGTGGTGCTATTCCAGATATGCTTTTGGAAAGCGAACTTTTTGGATATGCAAAAGGCGCTTTTACTGGTGCAGATCCTATGGGTAAAATGGGCAAGTTTGAATTTGCCAGTAAAGGTACCATTTTGCTAGATGAGATTGGGGATATGCCTCTTTATCTTCAAACTAAACTTTTAAGAGTCTTGCAAGAGAGAAGTATTACAAGGATAGGATCAAATAAAACTATTGATATTGATGTTAGAGTCATAGCCGCAACAAATAAAGATTTAGTAAAAGCCATAAGAGAAAACAAATTTAGAGAAGAGTTATACTATAGATTAAATGTAATTCCACTTGAAATTCCGCCTTTAAGAGAAAGAAAAGAAGATATAAAACTACTTATAGAAACTTTCATTGAGAAATATTGCAATTTATTTAATAAAAATTTTTTAGATATAAAATTAGGGGATGACATATGGCAAATATTCTATAACTATGAATGGCCAGGTAATGTACGAGAACTTGAGAATACTGTGGAGTATATTATTAATATGATGGGAACTGATGGTATAATAACAAAAGAAATTTTACCTAAAAGTATTTTTCATAATACATCTAATATCTTTAATAATGAAGATGAGATATATACACTAAAACATCTTGAAAAAAACGCAATAAAAAACGCACTGGAAAGATGCGGTGAAACCACTGAAGGTAAAAAAAATGCAGCTATAAAACTTGGCATAGGAATAGCAACATTGTATAGAAAAATTGAAGAATATAATTTATCAAAATGATAATTTATTATTCATTAACATTTTGAATGAATGAAATTCAGACAATATATATTTTTATCATAATGATAATATTTATCATTATGATATTTTTTTTAAATTTTTTTAAAAAAAATGAGCAGGACTCATTGGTATCGGCTATGCTGCTAAGCAATGAGATTGGCACAATTATTGCGTGAATATTATAAATTAGTGGTAGCAAGTAGGAAAAGTAAACCACAGATAGACTTACTTATTAAAAATTTTGAAGAGAATAAATAAAATTATATATGCAAAGAGGAGGATTTTAAGTGAAAAATTTAATAGATTTAACAATCAATGAAGAGCAACTTAAAAAAACCGTGGAGAGTGCTAAAGAAAGAAATGTTGTTATACCAACTTTTGCTCAGATGAAGGACCCTAGTAAGATACCAGCAGAAATCAAAGAAAAACTTAAGACTACTGGTTTATGGGATATTGATCCTGTTAATTTGTTCAGAATTTCCTGGAAAAATCAGCCTGTGAAAGAGGGCGGACTATATAATGAACTGCCAAACTATATAGAAATTCCTTCAGAAATATCCGGTGTTAAAGCAAGAATTTTTGCTATGGTTGGAAAGTATTTTCCTGTTGGATGCCATAAGGTTGGAGCAAGTTTTGCTTGCTTAGTTCCACGTTTAGTTACTGGACAATTTGATCCTACTTACCATGAAGCAGTTTGGCCATCAACAGGCAATTACTGCCGTGGTGGAGCATATAACTCTGCACTGCTTGGGTGCAAAGCTGTTGCTATATTACCTGAGAATATGAGTAAAGAACGTTTCGACTGGCTTAAACAAGTGGCTGGAGAAGTTATTGCAACTCCTGGTTGTGAAAGTAATGTAAAAGAAATTTATGATAAAACTTGGGAACTTAGAAATACTAGAGATAACGTTGTTATATTTAACCAATTTGGTGAACTTGGCAATCATTTATGGCATTATGAAGTAACTGGTAATGCTATGAACGATATTATTAAAGCTGAAGCTGGTGAAAATGGAAGATTTGCTGGTGTATGCTTAACATCCGGTTCTGCAGGTACACTTGGAAGTGGAGACTTTATGAAAGATCAATACCCAAATTCTAAAATAGCAGTTGGTGAAGCGTTACAATGCCCAACATTACTAAATAATGGTTTTGGTGATCATAGAATTGAAGGGATTGGTGATAAACATATTCCTTGGATTCATAACGTGAAAAATACAGATATGGTTGTTGCTATTGATGATAATGATGCATTGGCTATGTTTAGGCTCTTTAATGAACCAACTGGTCAAGAGTATTTAAGAGAGAAGGGCGTTTCAGAGGAGTTAATTACTAAACTTGCATATGTTGGTATATCTGGTGCAGCAAATATATTAACCTGTATTAAATTTGCCAAATACTATGAGTTAACAGAAAATGATATGGTAATGACAGTACTTACAGATTCAGCAGAAATGTATGGATCAAGACTAAAAGAAATGCAAACAGAAAGAGGCAGAGATTACTTAGAAGTTGATGCTGCCATTGACCATAACAGAAGTGTTTTAGGTCTTAGAACAGACAGTATGGAAGAGCTAACTTACCAAAGTAAAAAACGAATTCACAATCTTAAGTACTACACTTGGATTGAACAACAAAAATACGATTTGGATGAGTTAAATGCACAATGGTATGACTATGATAATTATTGGGGAAAATTGCATCAAATGGGACCAGAACTAGATAAATTGATTGAACAATTTAATGAAAGAACTGGACTTGTAAACTCAAAATAAGCCATAAGAAAAATAACAGAAGCTATTGCCTAAGGGTAATAGCTTTTGTTATTTTTTAGTAAGTAAATAAAATTATGAGGAATTTGGGTTTTACCCCCTGAAAAATAAAAATATTTACGTATAAATAAATGGAGGGATAACTAACAAGGGATATTTAAATTGTGATATGTCATGTTTAAAGACCTAGTTATCTTTATTATTAAGGTCATTAAGAGATTAATCTACATAGGGAGGACTAATAAACTTATGAAAACATTCAATAAAATGAAATTAAAATCTTTACTACTTACACCACTACTGGTGGTTATGATGTCAGCACCTATAACAACTATGGCGGCCCAACCTACATTGAACTTAGGAACAACAGCAGGATTCGCTGTTTTGGCTGGATCTACTATTACTAATACTGGAACCACAACAATCAACGGAAGTGTGGGAGGAAATGTTGGACTATCTCCAGGTACTGTATTCTCTGGTAAGGAAAGCGTAACAGTGAGTGGTGGTGCTGTACATATTGCCGATACTGTAGCAGTTAAGGCAAAAGAAGACCTGGTAACGGCCTATGACGATGCAGTGGGAAGATTACCTGTAACTCGTATTCCTAGTGAACTTGGTGGGACTGTTTTAACTCCGGGCGTTTACGATTCAGCTGATGGTACTTTTCAGATAACTGGAAAAGTAACCTTGGATGCTAAGGGTGATCCTGATGGAGTTTTTATATTTAAGGCTGCATCCACATTAATAACGGCATCAAACAGTAATGTTAATCTCATTAACAGTGCTCGGTTCTGTCGAACATTTTGGAGCGTTGGAAGTTCTGCTACATTAGGAACAAACTCTAATTTTGTAGGACATATTTTAGCAATGGCGTCCATAACAGCCAATACTGGTGCAACCATTCAAGGACAATTGTTGGCAAGGAATGGTGCGGTTACGCTAGACAACAATACCATAACAAATGGGATATGTGAGGCGGTAACAACTCCGATTCCAACGCCAACGCCAACACCAACACCAACACCAGAACCAACACCAACACCAACACCAACACCAACACCAGAACCAACACCAACTCCTGAGCCAGCTATTCTTCATGTAATTAAACATGTTGTTAATGATGATGGCGGAAAAGCAATTGCCTCGAACTTTAAACTACACGTAAAGACTTCTGGTAATGATATTGCCAAAAGCCCAGCACCTGGTGTTGAATCACCGGGAAATACATACACCCTAGCTGCAGGTACTTATTCACTTAGCGAAGATGTTTTTGCTGGATATACCGCAAGCTATAGCGGCGATAGTGATGCTAAGGGTAATATAACTTTAGCTCCTGGTGATAATAAAACCATAACCATAACTAACAATGACATTGCATTACCACCAATTGTAAGCGGTAATGGAGAAGGAGGCCAACCGGTAGTTAATGCACCTGCTGTTGTTGCTCCGGCACCTGCTATCGTTACGGCGCCTGTGACCGTGGAGAGAGATGTTACAAAAACTGTTACAGGAGGACAACTTCCAAAAACATCAACACATTTGTACGAGCTACTCCTTTTAGGTGCTGTTTTAACAATGGGTGGAGCACTAGGCTGGAAAACCAGAAAGCGTTATGAATAAAATAAAACAATCAAGGGGCAAGCACTCCTTAATTAGGATCTTATCCTTGAGTTTTATAGTATTTGGGATAGGTTGTATATCCTACGCAATATTCAATATATGGCCACAATCTGGATATTATGCGAATAATACCCAAGGAGGCTATGTTGTTCCTAATGTTGCTACGACAGAGATAAATAAGATAAAGGAAAACAGTGCGCGTCCTATAGAAACAAATCCTTCACAGGATATGTCAGCACCTAATAAAGCACTTTACCCTGAACATATTGCGGAGGGTGATAATATTGGAAGTCTTAGCATCCCAGTTTTAGATCAGAAATTGCCTATCATTCAGGGCACAGGCGCAGCGGAACTTAAAAAAGGTGTGGGACATTTCACTCAAAGTGTACTTCCTGGAGAAGAAGACAATTGTGTTATTTCAGGGCATCGTGATACGGTGTTTAGGAAAATAGGCAAGTTGAAAATAGGTGATGAACTTATTGTGCAAACAGCTGCGGGTAAATTCACCTATGAAGTAAGTGGCACGCGAATTGTTCATGAAAATGACAAAACTGTTATCGTTCCTCTGGACCATGCAGTTTTGACATTGACAACGTGCTATCCCTTCAATTTTATTGGCTCTGCACCGGATAGATATATAGTCTCAGCAGACCTCGCACAAAGTAGATAAAATATAAAACGCCAGGTGGGTTGCAGATTATATTGCAACTTGCCTGGCGTTTTTTTTAACAACTCATATTTTTATAACTTGTCTTCTAGATTCTCAATTACACTTAAGACTTATTTATAGTATTTTTCTTATTTGATATCTTTGCAATTAAAGGTAAGATAAGTCCGAGTCCTAAAAGAACAAATGGTGTTAATAAATTAAGTACAAGTTGGAAAGTATACTCTGATGTGTTTGGTTTTGCTTTTGGAAACATTCCCATGATACATGCAAATGCTGTAAATGCAAAACACCACAACCCTATTATGAATGCTACCTTATCATTCTTTATAAATTTATATTCAGATGAGAATTTCTTTTTAGCAAAGCCTCTTAACGCCATATATGCTAAGAATACCCACAAATACCTTATTGGCATAACAATTGAGTTTAGGTCTAATAACCAGTTGAATAGTGTATTCATATCTCCAATACCTAAGGCTGGTACAATTATTAAAATTCCAACTAAAACAGCAGTCATTTTGTATCCATTAATTGGAGCCCCATATTTATTTGTTTTCATTAGACTAGCAGGAATATATTTTTTATCTCCTTCTGCAAATAATATTTTTAAAGGAGCATCAATTGAAAATGCTAATGCAGAAATTTGAGCAAGCATATTCGCAATTGCATATAAGATTAAAAGCAAGTTTCCTACACCATAGTAGTTACCTAATGTTTTAAATGCATAGTACTGTCCATTCATTTTTAAATCTACTGGAATGTTATTTGCATCAAACATCATTCCCATTGCAACTGAACCGAGTAGTGCTGATACTGCAACCATTATTGCAAGTACAATCATCCCCTTAGGAAAGTTTTTTGATGGATTTTTTGTATCGTTAACATAAGGGGCTATTTTTTCACAGCCACCTACTGCAAACACTAGCATAGATATTGTAGTAAAGTATGCAAAGTTAAAATCTGGTATAAATGATTTTAATGTTATATGTGCTGTTGCAATTTTTACGCCTGTAATTGAAGGTGCTGCAATCATCATCACTATGTATAACATTGACATTACAAATACGGATATCCCTGCTATGGTTCCTATTTTCTTCAAGGAATTAACACCTCTAGACGCAAACCATAAGAAAAAGAGAAATAGCAATAATGTTATTGATTGCAACACCAGTGGGCTGAAACCTTTAATGAATTTCCCATTTTGTGTTGTTACCCAACCTAGTGCTATTAAAATTGACTGAGGTTTTTGTGCTAAATAGGGTACATGAACTACCCAATAAGTCCATCCTGCGAGATAAGCGAGTTTTGGACTCATTGTAGATTTTATCCATGTACTAACCCCTGCTTTACCATCTTTAAAAGTAGAACCTAATTCTCCTACCATTAGTGCATAGGGTACAAAATATAATGAAATAATAAGTACCCATGATCCAACAACTTTTAAACCTTGATTGGCAAAGTTATTAACAACATTTCCAAATCCCCATACCATAACAAAAGCTATAAGTGCAAGATTTTGCCACGTAAGTTTTTTAACTCCTGTCTCGTTCATATTATGAACTCCCTCCAATTAATTAATGATTGTATTCAATCGTTTACAGCGACCATATTTAGCCAATTTTTTTTGATATCTATTTATAGTAACATTATTCGCGTATTTTTGCGATATTTAATGTCATTTTATTTTGAATTTGAATTATTGCATGTTATTTTTGAGTTCTTACTATGCTTTTTAAATAAATTGTGCTTTGTTAATTTTATTAGCAAAGCACAATTTGGTGTCAAAGTTTATAACCTCATGATGAATTTTAATATAATTTTAAATTTATTAAAAAAATATTTATAAAACATGGAGAAGAGAATAGATTTGTAGTATACTTAACTCAGAAATGATACCACAAATTACAATCATATTTAAAATTATACAAACTATAATATAATTAATTAAATATGAAAACTATGGGGACTCGGGAGGAATATATGAAAAATATCTTTAAATCAATTATGTTAATGATTTTAACTTTTGCATTGTGTATACCTATGCAAATAATAGTTAAGGCTAGTACGTATACGGATATAGGGGTTAAAAATAATGTGGTAGTAAGTAAACCTTGGACAGTGAGTTTTAATAAATCACTTAGCTCTAATACTGTGAATACCACAAATATTAAGGTTCTTGGAGAGGCGAATAAAAACATAGATATTGATGTTAGTTTAGCTAATAACAATAAAAATGTAATAGTAAGGCCTATAAAGAATTATGAAGCTAATAAGGAATACACTTTGATTGTGACAGAAAAGGTTAAGTCTGCAGATGGGAAGGTTCTTCCGAAAGAAGTCAGGATGAATTTTAATACTGAAAGTGCAGCTACAAAGCCAAGTGAGTTTACTGTATGCATTGATCCAGCTCAGTACTATAAAGACATAACTGGTGAAAATGGTGCTAAGGCTAAGGATGTAAACTTAAATACAGCGTTAAAACTAGGCAATATCCTAAAAACAAGGGGATTCAATGTAGTATATACTAGAGACAGTGATTCAGTATCTTGGGACAAGCTTAACGAGGATAATGCAAAAGCTGCAATAGCTAACAAGGCAAAGGCCGATGTATTTTTAAGCATAAATACCAATTCATATTCTTCAGACACTGCAAATGGTATTGAAACATATTATCTATCTGATATTAGTAATAATAATAAGGTATTAGCAGGGTTAATGCAAACCGAACTTATAAAAGCAACAGAAGCTAAAGATAGGGGAATAAAAGCGGCAAGTAACGAAGAAAATTTGGCAATATTAAATAAGACAAGCTGCCCTGGGGTAGTTTTGGAATTAGGATTTCTAAGTAATCCAGAAGAAGAGATATTATTAACTAGTGCAGATTATCAAAATAACGCTGCAAAGGCTATAGCTAATGGGCTAATGAAATATGCGGGTTTTGCAAATACAGACACTAGTTATGATTCTCTTTTTCAAATATCTTCAGTGGCAGATATAAGTGTTAATTTAGAAATTGGTGGCAAATATACATTTCCTAAAACTGTACTGGCTACTATGAGTAATAACTCAAAAAAAGAGGTTGGAGTAGAATGGCTTCAAGATTTAGTTTCTTTTACTAAGTCAGGTACTTATACCTATGAAGGAGTTATAAAAAATTATAATAAGAAAGTTAAAGTTACAATTAATGTAAAAGAGGCAGTTAAAAACAAGTATAGTGTAGTTTTAGACGCAGGGCATGGAGGAGCAGATTCAGGAGCAGTAGGACAAATGGGTACTAAAGAAAAGACTATAGTACTGGCAATTACTTTAAAAGTAGGAAATATATTAGCTAAGAATGGTGTGGGAGTCACATACACAAGAACAACTGATAAAACTCAGGGTCTTCAAGAAAAATGTGATGTTTCAAATAATGCTAAACCAAATTATTTTGTAAGTATTCATGCAAACAGCTATTCAGCTTCTACAGTTAGTGGCATCGAGACTTTCTATAATAGTGGTAGCGCAGCCGGACAAAAACTAGCTCAGGCTGTTCAGACTGAATTGATTAAAGCGACTGGAAGAGTAGATAGAAAGATTAAAACTGCAGGTTTTTATGTTTTAAAAAATACCGATGCTACTGCTATATTGGTAGAAACATCCTTTGTTTCTAATCCAACAGAGGAAAAACTATTAGTTACACAGGCTTATCAAACAAAGTTAGCTCAGGCGATTTCAACGGGAATTCTTAAGAGTTTAGGAATAACTAGAATAGTATTTTAAAGTATAAATTATGTTGAAAAAGAGTGGAATATAAAATATAATGGTACCTATAGGAAGGACACTTTGAAAAAAAGTATTTGGACTATAGGTATTTTTTTCGTTACTAATATACAAAATTTTATTTATGGCAAAGAATATAAAGTAGATATGCAATAAGTATTAGTTGATTATATGTCGTTAATACTGATATAATCATACTAATAATGACACCTTACTCTTGAATCTTTGTTGGGTTCAGATACAACAATTATATCGGAAGGAGGGCGTCATTACTTTTTATATAGACATAAGGGAGGAATTTGTTTAATGGCAGAAGAAGATAAGAAATTAGGACTTGGGTTACTTGTTGCTTTAGGGATAGGTACTATGATTGCATCAGGTATTTTTAATAGCCCTACTGACTTAATAGTAACAACAAATCCAATGGCAGTTCTCATTTCATGGGGTATTGGAGTTTTTGGTGTAATAATGCTGGGACTGGTATTTTATTTGCTCTCAAATAAGAAACCAGAGTTAAAAGGTGGAATTTATTCCTATGCTAAAGAAGGCTTTGGTGATTTTATAGGCTTTAATTCAGCGTGGGGTTACTTTACAAGTTCTTTCATTGGTAATGTTGCATTTGTTATTTTAATTTTTAAGACTATAAATAGTTTAATTGGAGAAGGATATTCAATGCCACCTATTTTAGCATTTTCACTTGCATCTATCCTTTTGTGGATATATTATTTTGTAATAGCGAGGGGCATTAAACAAGCTGGTATACTGAATTTAATAGTTACAATTGGTAAAGTTATACCACTACTTTTAGTAATTATATTTGGTTTTTCAGCCTTTAAATTAGGTATTTTTAATGTGGAAAATTGGCAGACAATTTTAGCATCCAATGGAAATACCGCTAGTTTAGGAAAACAGATAAGTGGAGCAATGGGAACAATTTTATGGTGCTTCGTAGGTGTTGAAGGTTTAGTAGTTTTGTCTCAAAGAGCGGAATCCCAAATAGTGGTTGGAAAAGGAACAATAATTTCACTCATTATAACAGCAACACTTTATATATCAATATCTATATTGTCAATGGGTATAATACCTGCTAAGGATTTAGTTGCAGCGCAAACACCACTGGCAGCAGTTCTCGCACAAACTGCATTGGGAAGTTCCGGAGCTATTATAGTTAAAGTGGGAATTTTAATTTCTCTTATGGGTGCTTTGCTTTGCTGGTTTTTGCTAACTACAGAAATTTTGTATACTCCAGCAGCACAGGATGGGCTAATGCCTAAGTGGTTTAAAGTGAATAATGATAAAAATGTACCTATAAATGCTCTTTTATTTTCAATTGTGGCAACACAAATAGGTCTTCTAGCTATGCTTTCGGAAGCTTTGCAAAAGGCTTATTACATTGCCACACATATTTGTACAACAAATATATTAATACCATATTTGTTATCTTCTATGTTTGCATTTCAGGTATTTAATAAAGAAAGTGGACATATTAAGGAGAAAATTATAGCAGTACTCGCATGTATATATTCAATTTATGTTATATATGCAGTAGGAATTGGATATTTAGGACTAGCATTTATAATTTATGCATTAGGGATAGGGTTTTACTTAAAAGCTAAAAAAGAGAAAAATGAAGTCATTATTAAGAGGGAAAAGGTGGCAATGATAGCTATGGTTATAATAGCCATAGTTATGATAGTAGCGGCGGCTACGGGCAAGATTTCTGTTTAACGACATTTCAGAAGGAAGTCTCCCACTTCTATGAGTGGGGGTAATATGCTATAACAAAAAGAAAACTTCAGTGGGAGGATAACAATTGAGAATTGTTATCTACTCCAGAGCCCTACAAGGGGGTAAATCTCCTTCTGAAGTCGTTAAATGTAGCATCGCAGATGATGATTTAATAATATTTAGAACTTGTTGAGATAAAACAGCAAGGAGTAATATAAAGGGCTGTGTCAAAACAGAATTATTTTCTGTTTTGACACAGCCCTTTTTTATTTTCTCAATAAACTATAGAATAAACATAGCAACTAAAGTTGTAACTGCCAGCCTTTATTTAATATCTACTTTGGAACTTTTATCTACAATATTCCACCAAGTCTTCCCAGGGTTTAATGGTAAATCATTACCGTCCTCATCGGTTAGAAGAGTTTGCGAAGTTGCATTTTTCTTAGACCAGTGCATTTTAACAAACTTACCATTGCTAATAACATAACCATTTCCATTGCCTACAAGAGCAATGTCTAAATGAAGTTCATCCTTTTGTGTTTTTATGGAAGTGATTTGCACCACTATATTTTTAAAGGCTAAGGGAAGCTTATTTTCTTTATTAATTGAAGACACTTTATCCATGCTCTTAAAGTAAAGACCATCTTTATAGGCATAACTAGTGTTATAAAGGTTGTTTATTCTTAAAAATACATTTGTAGCTGGCGAAAGTTTATCGCTATCCCAATAGATTTTGTCAAATTTTAAATTTACAATAGGAGCTTTTACATATTTTTTTGTTTTAACAAGCTCTCTTAATTTTTCCGTAGAAGTATAAAGATTATGAGGAGCTTTCCTTTGGTTATCTCGCCAATAAGTAGAAGCATAGGCCATTTCATTCATACTCATTAAATTTTCGTTTTTAATTTCGTCTAGAGCCTCTTGGCTGCCTCCACAATGAGCAAAGGGAAGGTTATATTCTTTTGAAATATCTAAGAAATAAGATCTGGCACTTCTAATTGGTCCAATCTTCTTAGCATCGCCGCTCTGAAATAATGCAATGAATCTTGGGGTTCCACCTTCAGCCAGGGTTTCATATACTATATCTGCAGCGTTTATTCCCGATTGAGGTCTTGCAGCTTCTGAGTTTTCAACTATGGCAAGTACAGCAATATTATCTAATATTTCTTTTTTTACATCTTCACCTGTATAGGGGGCAAAGTATTTTTGCTGGATTTTAACAGGGGCCTCTATTTTTGTAGGTTTTGATGGGCTAGGAGTAGTACCAGGTTCAGCTTTTTTGGTACAACCCTCTACAACAAAGCACATTGAAATAATTATACATAATAATAGCTTAGACTTATTTTTCAAATTAAACATCTCCTTAACAAATTCAAAAATAGTAAGAGTGTTACTTCTTGTATCACTACTGTACATGATACAAAAGGAAAAACATTCTTTCCTCTATTTTAAACTATTCGAATTATGGTGTATATAGTAGCAGGATTATATTAATAATACACCCAAAAGGTTAAAAAAATTCTAAATAACATTATAATTATATATATGTATGCAAATATGGTATTATATATATTAAATGTATAATATTATTTAGAAGTGTAATTTTTGTGAGTTTAATTTTAGATGTACTAATAAATAGGGGGAATAAATCTTATGGAAAACCTTAATGAAAAAATAGTTTTGAATTTTTACCTAGAGCAAATAGAAAATGATAATATTGAGTTTTTAAAAAACAAAAATAAATATAAGGAAATAGTAAAAAGTCTAGTTTTAGAGCTTCGGGATGAAGACAACATGCATAATAAAATAGAAATATCTAAAAAGTTGTGGAAAATTTTATTTGAAGCAGCTATGAGCTACATAGATTCTGACAAACGAGGATATGATGATTTATTTAAATTTTTCGATAAATATGTTAATTTTGAGGAGCTTATATTTGCTTCTGATTCTTTTTATAGAGATCATACTCTTCATTGTCTGTGGGTATATTTCTTAGGTGAATACATAATAAAACATAAGGAATTTAGCTTTATGTTAGAAAATATGTATAAGGAAAATAATCGTCTTACAAAATGGTTAAATAATCTTGAGGAATGTAATGAATATGATATATTTACTGAAATGATATCTTTAATGAAACAAGTGATAAATATTAAAGCCGATGATTCCATTAGATGTGTCTCTGCGCTTACCCATGATTTAGGGTATCCTATAAAAAAAATAAGCAAAATCAATAAGTGTATAAAAGAAATTCTTCCTCATTTTTCTATAAATAACTATGATGAATTTAATTTTAATTATACAGAAATACAACAAAAATTTATTGAGGACTTAATTAATTTTATAAGCATTGATATTAATAATGACTTTAATGTTACAATGGATACTATTGATACTAAAAATCTAATTGAAAGAGTGTTGGAATTTATTAAAGAAGAGAATATTATGAAAGTAAATCACGAGGAGTTATTAAAAGTTACAGAAGAGGAAAAGTTAATTTTAAAAAAAATGCTTAAACTGACTCCTAAGATCTTTAACAACGTTTCAAGTCGCATGAGATATTTTAACGATTTTGAACAGTATAATCACGGCATAATGAGTGCTTATTTGTTAATGAAAACCGTAAGCTCTTTTAGCAAGTTAAAATTAAGCTATATAGATTATGCAAATGTACCATCACGCGGTATTGATTTTTGTGATATTATCTCTAAACAAAATATTTTGAAGGCTATAACGGACCATACAAGTAGCTTATATCAAATAAAGTCTATTGAAGATCATTCATCTTTCTTAACACTTATAGATGAATTAGAAGAATTCTCTAGAATTTCTAGAGCAAATCAAAACAGACAGTATATTAACGAATTCTGCAAAACAAATATTTACATAGAGGATGCTGTGTTTAGAATTGATTTTACCTTCGATAACATTAAAATTGATAATTTAGATCCTGAACATGCCTTTAAAGCAAGATGCCACCGCTTCTTAAGCTTATTTGACATTACAGATATGGATGAAAACCTAAAAATTAAATTAAGATGTATTGGAAAACTTCCTTACGATAACAGTATATATGAACTAGAAATTAGAAGAAAGTTTGCTAATATTACTGTAAATGCGGTAGAACAAGATATTCCTACTTATTTAAAATCTAATCAGTTCTACTGTAAAGAAGAATATATAAATATGTAAAGTTACATCTAGCACTAGGGTAACTCTTGATTTTTAGACAGGAAACAACAATGAAATGCTATAGTTATAGCATTTCATTGTTGTTTATAAGGGGCAATCAATTATTATTCCTAAGGTTAGGTTGTAGTATTAGAAATTAATAGGTTGTGATATAATAAAAATAAATTTAAATTTAGAACAAAAAATATAGATAAATTTAAGGAGATAAATAACAATATGGATAGATTAATAAAGATTAATACTAAAGAGGATATATTTGCAGAATATAAAAATACACCAATCAGTGTTTTATTAGAATACCATAACTTAAACACCCACTATGAAGCTGTAAGTAGTCCACAGATGTTAATAGGAATGTGCATGGATAATAGAAAATATCTTCATATACCAGACAATTTCGCATATATCATTCGTTCTGGTGGAGGAACTTTGCGATTTAGTGAATTTAAGGTTTCTTATACAATAGCAATAGGAAAAATTAAAACTATTGCACTTATAGCTCATAATCATTGTGGAATGGTTAATCTGATGTCGAAAAGGGAGCAGTTTATTCAGGGACTTGTTGATGTAGTGGGCTGGGATAGGCAAAGGGCAGAAGATCATTTCATGAATTTTGCTCCAATGTTTGAGATTGGTAATGAGATAGAGTTTGTTTTGGAAGAGGCGAAGAGACTAAGAAATAAATACCCTAATATTTTGATAGCACCACTTTATTATAATCTAGATGACAATCTCTTATATTTGATTAATGAGGATTAAAAAGTTTAACCTTTACCTTGCCATTGAATTTATTATAATGTAAAGTAGTAAGAGAAACAATTTTAAAAGCGAGCTAGCTACGAAGGGGAGGGTAAAATGAAAATAGATAAAAAATTATTAAAATACTGCTTATATGCTACGGGCACCGTGCTTCTAATTTACATAGGTATAACGATTTTAAATAATATAGGTGGTATATTATCACTAGTATCAAGTACATTAGGGAAAATTATTGGACTTGTGAAGCCGCTTCTTATGGCATTAATAATTGTATATATATTGAAACCTGGGGTGCAAATTATTGAAAAGTTTTTAGAAAAGAAAAGAATATTTAGAAAAGCAGCTACTAGAAGAGCAGTTGGAATTTTAGCAGTGTACACATTAGTAATTGCTGTTTTCCTAGCTATTGTTAGTGGAATATATATTATGGTTGGCGGGAAAATTTCCAATAATATAACCATAGCTAATATGACTGAATACCTAACTAATTATTTAAAGAATTCCACATTGTCAGTTAGTGCTATTAGTGAAAAATTAGAAAGGACAAACATTTCAATACTAGGAGATTTGAATGGTAAGATTGCTAAAATTGTAAGCTATGTGCAATCATATCTTACTACAAGTATTGGAACAATGACAGATTCTGCCGTATCTATAGGAGGGAATATAGCTTCGTTTTTTATAGCTATAGTGTTAAGCATTTATTTAATACAGGACTCTAAGTATTTTGTGAACTTATGGAATAAAATTTTTAACCTTATATTTGGGAAAAGTAAATCAGGAAATAAAATAAAAGAAATATTATCTATTATAGATGATACATTTTATAAATATATAAGAGGTCAATTATTAGAAGCTTGCATTGTAGGAGTTTTATCAGGTACAGTACTGTATTTTATTGGAATAGATTATGCTTTTGTAATAGGAATTATTGCAGGTATTTGTAATATGATACCATATATCGGGCCTATTGTTGGAACTATTCTTGCAATAATTATGGCACTACTAAGTGGACAACCTATTACAGCAGTATGGGCAACTATTGGAATGGTTGTAGTTCAACAAGTAGATAATAACTTGCTGGCACCTAAAATTGTTGGAAATAGTGTGGGATTACATCCTGTATTCACTATGCTTGCTATTATTATAGGTGGAAGTGTAGGTGGACTTGTAGGGATGCTTATAGCTGTACCTGTTGCGGCTTCTTTGAAGGTATTAATTAGTAAATGGTATGCTTCTCATATGGAACAATTAACTACAGATGAAAATAATGGTGAGGAATAATTTCCGCATGATGGGAAAGGGCATCTGCATAGTTAATATGCAGATGCCCTTTAATCTCTTAGAATTATTTCCATTATACTACTCTTCTTGCTGTGTTATAATTTGGCATATACTTTAGATCTGCAATTTTAACGCTTGACCCTGGTTTGGGCGAATGTATAAACTGTCCATCTCCAACATAAATGCCAACATGACTTATTGCGGCTCCAAAAAAAACCAAATCTCCTATACGTAAGTTAGATTTACTAACTGCTGTACCTTTTGCTGTTTGACTTTTGGCGGTGCGTGGTAATGTTATGTCAAAATGATTATAAACATGCATAGTAAAACCAGAGCAATCAAATCCAGCTGTGGTAGTTCCACCCCTTTTATAGGGTATACCAGTGAGTTTTTTTGCATAGGCTACAATAGTAGCACCTGTAAGCTTAGTTTCTTTTGCAGCTAATTCAATACTGTTTGTTCCAAATACAATTTCTGTAGCTTGTACATTTGTAGAGCATATACTTATTGAACCTGCAAAAACTAAAGCAAGAGCAAAAGATGCCACACGTTTAAACTTTTTCATCAATATTCCCCCCATGTTTATAACTTGTAACCCTTTTGTAACCGTTTCCTAATTGTAGTATTCTACATAAATATGGGATTTCCTTCTATAAAACAAATATTAATGTAATTATATTAAGTTATATTGAAAATCCGAGAGGTTACTGCTGCTATTTGCTTAGTAAGGGTTATATTAAAGATGATGCTCAAAGGTAATGAATATACTATTAAAAGGAGAGTAAAATATGATTAATAAGTTAAAAGACATGTTTAAAAGGGTTTACTGCCATGAGGCAGAAAAAGTTTTTTTTGCTCCAGGAAGGGTGAATTTAATAGGAGAGCATACAGATTATAACGGAGGTAATGTTTTTCCTTGTGCATTAACTTTTGGTACCTATGCACTAATTACAAAGAGAAATGATAAGAAAATAAGATTTTATTCAAGGAATTTTGAAGTTTTGGGGATAATTGACGTGAATATAGATGAGATAGAATATAACAAAAAAGATGATTGGGCAAATTATCCTAAGGGAGTAATTTGGGCTTTTGAGAATAATGGTATGAAAATAGATAGTGGATTTGATATATTATTTTATGGAAATATTCCAAATGGCGCAGGATTATCTTCTTCTGCATCTATAGAAGTGCTTACAGGTATTGTTTTAAAGGATTTATATAATTTTGATATTGATATGGTTGATATCGCAAAATGTAGTAAAGAAGCGGAAAATAAATTTATAGGTGTAAATTGTGGCATTATGGATCAGTTTGCTATAGCAATGGGCAAAAAAGATTGCGCAATACTTTTAGATACAAACACATTAAAATATAAATATGCGAGTATCAAGCTTAATGGAGCAACTATAGTAGTAGCAAACACCAATAAAAGAAGAGGACTTGCTGATTCTAAATATAATGAAAGAAGAACAGAATGCGAAACAGCTCTTAAAGATTTGCAAACTGTTCTCCAGATAAATTCTCTTTGTGAATTAAATGAAGAAGAATTTGAAAAAAATAGACATCTTATAAAAGATGAAGTTTGCGTGCGGCGTGCAAAGCATGCTATTTATGAAAATCAAAGAACTTTAAAGGCTGCAGCAGCCCTTGAGAATAGTGATATAGAGTTATTTGGAAAGTTAATAAATAAATCTCATATATCGCTAAGAGATGATTATGAAGTTACAGGCATAGAGTTAGATACGTTAGTTGAAATAGCTTGGAAAACCCCAGGAGTCATAGGATCAAGAATGACTGGTGCAGGCTTTGGAGGATGCACAGTAAGTATAGTTAAAGCTGAATGTGTAGATGATTTTATTAAAAAAGCTTCGGCGGAATATAAAATAAAGATAGGATATGAGGCAGTGTTTTATGTAGCTCAAATAGGTGATGGTGCAAGAAAAATATAATAGGTTCTGTTTGAAATTTTCATAAAAACAATATAAGTGGGTTTGAGGACAAATAAGGGGTGGTAACATGATGGTGAATATTTCCATAGAGGTTCAAAAGCTACTTTATTATGCACTAAGAAAGCAATTAATAATACCTGCGGATATAATATATACAAGAAATAGGCTTTTAGAAGCTTTATCACTGCATGAAATTGAAAATGAAGCCCTTGGGGATAAGGACTATGGAATACAACAAGTTTTAGATAATATAACGGATTGGGCCTATGAAAATGAAAAAATAGAAGACAATGGTATAGTTACTAGAGATTTATTTGATACAAAAATAATGGCTTGTTTAATAGGAAGACCATCGGAAATAATAAGAGAATTTAAAAAACACTATAATGAAAGTCCAAGGAGTGCAACAGATTATTTTTATAAATTGTCAATTAGTTCAAATTATATAAGATGGGAAAGAGTACAAAAGGATTTAAAGTGGAAATGTGCAACAACCTTTGGGGATATAGATATTACTATTAATTTATCCAAACCAGAAAAGGATCCTAAAGCCATTTCTAGGGCGAAGAACTTAAAGGCAAGTGGCTATCCAACCTGCTTACTTTGTAAAGAAAATGAGGGTTATTCAGGTAGGGTAAATCATCCAGCAAGAAGTAATCACAGGATTATACCAATTGAATTAAATAGTGAAAAATGGTTTTTGCAATATTCTCCTTACGTTTACTATAATGAACATTGTATAGTACTTAAGGGTGAACATGAGCCTATGAAAATATGTAAAAATACCTTTAGGAGGCTACTAGATTTTGTACGCCAATACCCACATTATATCTTAGGATCTAATGCAGACCTTCCAATAGTTGGAGGCTCTATATTAAGTCATGACCATTTCCAAGGTGGAAACTATGAATTTGCTATGGCAAAGGCACCTGTGGAGGAAGAATTTGTTGTGGCCGGGTTTATGGGAGCTACTATTGGTAGAGTTAAGTGGCCTATGAGTGTTGTTAGAGTAGTGGGTAATGATAGAGAAACCTTGGTTAATTTAGCCTATTATATTTTAAATAGTTGGAGGAATTATTCAGATGAAAATGCTGATATAAGGGCATTTACTGAGGGGATGCCCCATAATACAATAACACCGATAGCTAGAAGACGAGGTGATGATTATGAGATGGATTTAGTTCTAAGAAATAATAGAACCTCAGAAGAGCATCCAGATGGAATATTTCATCCTCATGAAGAATTACACCATATAAAGAAAGAAAATATTGGTCTTATTGAGGTTATGGGACTTGCAGTATTACCTGCAAGACTAGAAACAGAGATAAAAGGACTTAGTTATTATTTAGTAAATAAGAATAAAATTAATGATTTGGACAATTGCACAGAGCTTGTGAAACATAAAAAATGGGCATTACAATTAGTTCGAAAATATTCAAATATAAATGAAACAAATGTAGGTGAAATATTAAAAAAAGAAATAGGTATAATATTTTTAGAAGTCCTAGAACATTCCGGAGTATTTAAAAGGGATGAAAGTGGAATAGGAGCTTTTAGTAGATTTATAAATAGTCTATAGAAAAAATAAGTGAGTGTGAAAATTATGACAACAATAAAAGACTACTGTTAAAATACACATGGAGTTTATGGGCGAAACAGCAGTAGACTTAATGATTGAAAAGTTAAAAGATGGAAGATAAATAGCTAAAAAAGTAGTTATACCAACAAAGCTTATAGTGAGGGACAGTTGCTGTGCAGTAAATAAAAACCTATAAAGTATAAATATCTATTATAATACAGAAATTTATACTATAATAGATATTAACAAAGATTAATTATTAATTTTCATTACTAATAATAGGTTAAGAGGGAGATATTTATGTATGATATAGTTATTATAGGAGCAGGAGTAGTAGGATCCGCTATAGCAAGGAATCTTTCAAGATATAATTTGAAAATTGGCATTTTAGAAAAAGAAGATGATGTTTCAACTGGAGCGTCAAAAGCCAATAGTGGAATAGTTCATGGTGGATACGCAGCTAAGTATGGTACATTAAAAGGACAATTGTGTGGAAAAGGTAACAAAATGTACAGAAAGCTCCAGGAAGAACTAAACTTTGGATACAGGAAAACAGGAGCTTTGGTCATTGGATTTAATGAAGAGGACGAGAAGAAAATTGTGGAGCTTTATGAAAATGGTCTAAAAATGGGATGTGATGATTTAGAGATAATAAGAGGAGAGAAACTAAAAGAAATAGAGCCAAATTTAAATAGTGATGTAACGGTAGCACTATATGCTAAAAGTGTAGGGGTTACTTCACCTTATGAATTTACTATTGCATTAGTAGAAAATGCTATTACGAATGGTGTAGAGCTTAAGCTTTTAAGTGAAGTATTATCTATAGAAAATCTAGAAGAAAAATTTATTGTACATATAAATAAAGAGGACATTGAAGCAAGATACGTTATAAATGCTGCTGGGCAATATAGCGATAAAATAGCTAATATGTTAGGTATGGATGATTTTAAAATAATGCCTAAAAAAGGTCAATATATCTTGATGGGAAAAGATCAAGGTCACTTGGTCAATACTGTTATTTTTCAAGTGCCCACAGATAAAGGCAAAGGAATATTAGTAACTACCACTTATCATGGCAATTTTATGATAGGACCTAACTCAGAAGAAATAAGTGATAAAGATGATGTAGCAACTACAACTAAGACTTTAAAAGATGTTATAGACACAGCTAGAAGGTCTATACCTGATTTTGATGTAAGAAAGACATTAACTACTTTTTCGGGTATAAGAGCTAGTAGCAATACAGGGGATTTTATTATTGAAGAAAGCCCCGTTAAAAGATTCATAAATGTTGCTGGTATAGATTCACCAGGACTTACATCATCACCAGCAATAGCTGAGATGGTAGCAGATATACTTGTGAAATCAGGAGTAGTGCTCCAGGAGAAAGATAATTTTATTTCACATAGAAGTGGAATAATAGTTAAAAAAGATAATAATTTTCATGGAAAAATTGATGATGAAGATCCAGAAAAGAATATAATATGCAGATGTGAGGTAGTTACAGAAGCAGAAATTGTGGATGCTATTCATAGAAATATACCTATTAATTCTACAGATGCTATTAAAAGAAGGACAAGAGCAGGAATGGGAACTTGCCAAGCTAATTTTTGTAAATCTAGAGTCAAGGCTATAATAGCTAGAGAACTTAATATGGATGTGGACAAAGTAACAGTAAGAGGAAATAGTTCATCTAAAGCACCTGTTAGAGCGCAAGTAAATTTGATTAGGAAATTGAAATAAAAAAAATAATGGTAGGTTAAGTTTGGATTATATTTAGTTAAATAGTAATATAATACAGGCCAATGAAAGACAATATTATTTTATGCTAGAGGAATAAGTTCGACATTTTAGCAAAACTGTGATATTATTATTAATGCGAGTAAGCCAGACAATCGCTGCTGTAGAAATACAGGAGAGGAAAGTCCGAGCTCCATAGGGCAAGGGTGCTGGCTAATTACCAGTGGAGGCGACTCTAAGGAAAGTGCAACAGAGATATACCGCTAAAGGTATTCTTAAAGGTCAGTTTTTCTGAACTTTTGAATATACTAGTAAGGATGGAAAGGCGAGGTAAGAGCTCACCAGCGCAATGGCGACTTTGCGGCTATGTAAACCCCATCTGGAGCAAGATCGAATAGGAAAGCATTTTGGGACTGCCCGTCCCGCTTTCGGGTGTATCGCTTGAGCCTATTGGAAACAATAGGCCTAGATAGATGATTGTCTAATACAGAACTCGGCTTATAGACTTACTCGAACAAAAACATTAGCATTTGCTAGTGTTTTTTTTATTTTCTTAATAAATTTGTAAGAATTATGATAAGTATTTTGTAAAAAGTACCCTGTATAATTAGTTATAGTTAGTTATATTGGGGGGAATGTCAAATGAAAAAACCAAAGTTAATTATAGTTGTGCTAGTGGTAACAAGTTTAGCAATAATCTTTTCAAAAATTATTAAACAGAATGCACAAGCAGAAGGAATATACTTAAGTCAAAATGTCTATAATTATCTAGAGACTGGGTCAAATCAAAGAGCTGTCTATAGTCGAGCCATAAAATTAAATCAGGGTAGCACGGCGAATACCTGTGTTTATTTTATGTCAGAAGTGCTAAGGGAAAATAATATTATGCTACCTATGGAAACAAGCAATACGCAGCAACTTATACCTTTACTTACAGAGAAGGGATTTGAAAAACAAAGGGATTATAAAAAATTAAGGCCTGGAGATATATGTTTCACTACAGATGATAATAAGGGTTTTCCAACTCACACCTATGTATTCATGAAATGGGTAAAGGAAGGGAACTACGATTATGCATATATATGTGACAATCAAGCAAAGGATTATAAGGGTAAAGTCTATCATATTCGGAACATAAATGTTGTAACTAAAGCTAATGGTGCTGATAAAGATGCTTTTTCGTTCTTCATGAGAAAGGGATGATTGTAAAGTTTTCTAGTTAAGATATATAATAGGGGTATAAGGGGTGATTAGCGTGAATAAGTTTAACGTTTTAATTGTAGATGATGAGTATGAAATAAGGGAAGCCATAGAAATATATTTAAAAAACGAAGGTATAACAGTACTTCATGCTATAGATGGTATAGAAGCCTTAGAGATTTTGAAAGCAGAAGAAGTTCATCTTATATTAATGGATATAATGATGCCTAGAATGGATGGAATTAAAGCTACTTTTAAAATTAGAGAAAGTAAAAACATTCCAATAATAATGCTATCAGCTAAATCAGAAGATAGCGATAAAATACTAGGTCTTAATATAGGTGCAGATGATTATATTACAAAGCCGTTTAATCCAATGGAACTTATAGCTAGAGTTAAGTCCCAGCTGAGAAGATATACAAGCCTTGGAAATTATAAAGAATGTGAGAATGAGATAAATGTACGAGGACTTATATTAAATAAAGACTCAAAAATGGTAACAGTGGAAGATAAAGAAATGAGTCTTACAGCTATTGAATATAAGATATTGGAACTTTTAATGGCAAGCAAGGGAAGGGTATTTTCAATTGAAGAAATATATGAAAGAGTTTGGGAAGAACCTTTTTATAATGGGGAAAATACTGTGTCAGTTCATATAAGGAGAATAAGGGAAAAGATAGAAATAAATCCAAAGGAACCTAAGTACTTAAAGGTGGTGTGGGGTATTGGATATAAAATCGAAAAATAAATATGTATTTATTACAGCTTTTATTTTATGTGTATATATGTTGGGGCTTTCAGTACTTTCAGCAACAGACTTTGTAAAAAATAAAAGTTATTTAAGACCAGAACCTTATTTTAGTAGTTCGGAATTCAAGAATGAATTAGTTGGTTATTTTAATAATATACAAGCATTAAATGGTATATATAAAGATTATTCACATAAGTCAGTTGATGAAAAAGTTACAAAAGATGAGCTGATGTCATCTAAAACAGTGTATGATTCTAATTTTAAAAATAAGGAATATGAAATAAATGATAAGTATAAAAATGATATAGTAGCAGCGGAGCAACAAGGTAATAAAGCAAAGCTAAGTAGGCTAATAGATGCAAAAACTAAAGAGCTTGATGAATTTAAAAAGGAAAATTCAAAAACTTTAGAGACTTTGAAAAAGGAAGTTGCTGCATATAAGACTAAAGACTATGAGAATATTAAAAGAGCTGTAGAGGGGAAAACTATAATAAAATATTACATAACAAAGGGTAAAAACAATGTTATAGATACCAACATAGAAAATGTTTCAGATATAGATTTATATGTAAAAAACAATGCATTGTACAGTATAAAATTTCCTGAGAAATCTTTAGTGAATAATAATGAATTGGTTTCAATAAATCAGTCTTTAGGTACTAATGGAGAAGCATATTTTATTATTCCTAAGGATATAGATCAAAGCAGTTATATATATAATAATTATAATTATTATAATTCCGTAAGACAAAGAATTGTTAAGGAGTCTATTATAGGATTTGTGGCATTTGTTATAGGGCTTATCATGCTAATATATATATTAAAGAAAAATAATGAAGAAATAGATTTTATTCAAAAATTAACGAAATGGTATAATAAGGTGCCTCTAGACTTGAGGATATTTATATTTATAGTTTACTCATTTATAATGAATTTATATATAAATAAGGTAGCGTTTTTCTACAAACCATATAGTTTTGGACATCTTTATAAACTTACTATTGTAGTATTTTATATATTTTACTTTATATTTAATGTAAGGGTGGCAGTTAATTTAAAAACAAACAAGGAAGAATTTAGGTCTGAGGTAAAAAAATGCTTATTTCATAAAGTCAGCCCTATAGTTCAAAGCCCTAAGTTTAAAGTAAGACGTATTATTTTACGTGCGGTAGTATTTGCACTATGTGTATTTGCTGCATTTATTGCATTAATGAAGGAGTCCATGCTCATAATAATACCAATAGCATATATATTTTGTTACCTGATGTTTATGTTAATTCACAAATTTAATAAAACAAGAGATTTTAATAATATTATAAAGGGGACAGAAGAAATAGTTTCAGGAAATCTTAATTATACTATAAAAGAAAGAGGGAGAGGTGATCTTTTTAAACTAGCCCATAACATAAACAATATGAAGGCTTCTTTTAAAAAATCCCTTGAAAATGAGATAAAAAGTGAAAGGCTTAAGTCTGAACTTATAACTAATGTGTCTCATGATTTAAAAACTCCACTTACATCCATTATAAATTATGTTGATTTGCTAAAAAAAGAAGGCTTATCTAAAGAAGAATCACAAGGGTATATAGATGTATTAGATAGAAAATCTCAGAGACTTAAAATACTTATTGATGACTTATTTGAAGCATCTAAGATGGCTAGTGGCGAAGTGGAACTTAATATAGAAAAAGTAGATGTAACTGCACTACTTTCGCAAGCCTTAGCAGAACTCCATGAGAAAATTAACAATTCATCCTTAATATTTAAGTTAAAGATGCCTAAAGAAAAGGTATATGCTAATTTAGATGGGAAAAAGACTTGGAGAGTATTTGAAAATCTCATAAATAATATACTAAAATACGCGCTTCCGAAAACTAGAGTATATATTGAGTTAGTAGTGGATGATGAAAAAATAATTATAACTATGAAAAATATTTCCTCTTATGAAATGGATTTTGACAAAGAAGAAATATTTGAAAGATTTATTAGGGGAGATAAGTCCAGAAATACTGAAGGGTCAGGTCTAGGACTTTCCATTGCTAAGAGCATTTTAGAGCTTCAAGGAGGAAATCTTAGTATTGAAATTGATGGAGATCTATTTAAAGCCAAGGTAACTGTCCCATGCTTTCAACCAGAAGCTTAATTATTGTTCCAAAAAATAAAAACAGAGCTTGTCAGTTTACTGACAAGCTCTGTTTTAAGCAATATAAATATTAGGCTACTATATCTCTTTTAGTAAATCCTATATAGGAAATAGCATTAAAGATTACAAAATAAACTATAAGTATAATAATTGAAAAGGTCATTGTCATTCCTTCAACTAAAGGCTGTCCAGTAATATATTGATTCAAATTAGTATTTGCAAACAATATATATTTTGCCCAATTAAATTTCATACTGAGTAGTTGTGTTATTCCTGGTGCTACAGTTAAAAGAAAAACACCAATTCCTATAGCCATTGAACTATTACGGAAAACTGAAGAAATCATAAATGCTAAAGTAACCATCATAACTAAGTTTATACACTGAAGTCCGTAAACCTGTATCATATGTGATATCATATTAACTTCAGTAACTATTCCATTAGTATTTGTAAGGAATGTTGTACCTGCACCTTTAAAGCTAAATAATATTCCTCCAACAAGGGATGACACTAATAAAAGTACCAAAAGCATTAAAAGAGTATATCCTAAAACAGAAATATATTTTGAAATTAGAATTTTAAAGCGTTTGGAAGGTCTAATTAGTAATAGTTTAATTGTGCCTCCTGAAAACTCATTGGCTACTATTCCACCACCCATTACAATGGCGAAAAGTGCTATTAAAGTTATTAAACCACTTGTTGAATCTACAAATCCCCATAAGGAGTTTTCTTGCACTGGTTGTATGTCGTTTTTAAGACGATATTCATTAGTTTGTAAATTCTTTTTATATACATCTTTGTCATCTTTAGGTATTTCTGGATTAGCTAGATCTTTCTTAATATTTTGATTTTGAATTGATATATCTGCTTTCCAATCACTTTTAGGCGCCTGGGTGCCTGTAAATCTAGTTACCAGCCCAAGTGTTACTATAATAGCAACTAATAGTCCCATCATTATCCACGTACTAATGCTATGAGAAAGCTTCATATTTTCATTACGAACTAAATTAATCATCTTACGCAATTTCATTACCCCCTGTCATTTCTAAGAATTTTGATTCTAAACTTTGTTGTACTTTGCGGACACCGTAAATTTTAATTCCCTGGCCCACAAGTTTTTCAACGAGTTCAGGAACTTTTTCTATGGTTTCACTAATTTCAATTTCCTTATCTTTAATTTCTGGTTTATATTTGCTACTAAGACTTTCTAAATATGATTTTGCTTTTGTAATTGGAGTAACAGTTAGCGCTATAACTGAATCTGACTCCTCTTCAAGCATTTCTTTCATATCCTGGATTCTAACCAATTTCCCGTTTTGTATTATTCCTACTCTATCGCACATAAGTTCCATTTCTGAAAGTAAGTGACTTGACACAATTACTGCAACATTTTCTTCTCTTGCAAGGGTTCTTAAATGACTACGTAGTTCATGAATACCAGCTGGATCCAGTCCATTAGTAGGTTCATCTAGTACCAATAATTTTGGAGAATTAAGTAGTGCTTGCGCAATCCCTAGTCTTTGGCGCATCCCTAGTGAATATGTTTTTATTTTGTTATTTATTGTTTTTTCAAGGCCAACAAGTTTTATAACCTCATCAATACGTTCCCGCTTTAAATCTGGGTACATCCTCCAAAAATGTATAAGATTTTGATATCCTGTTAAATATTTATACAAATCTGGATTTTCAATGATCCCACCTACTTTAGCAATGGCCTTTTCAAAATCTTTCTCAATATTTAATCCGTCAATATACATTTCACCTTTAGTAATAGACATAAGTCCTAAAAGCATTTTAATAGTAGTAGTTTTACCAGCACCATTGGGTCCGAGGAATCCAAACACCTCACCGGAACGTACGTCAAAAGTAAGATCGTCTATTATTACCTTTTTACCGATTTTCTTTGTAACATTCTTGATTTGTACTATAGTTTTCATTTTCATGTTCAACCTCCAGATATGATTTTAATTTTCAGTTTTTTATACTATAATTTAAGATATTTTAAAACTATTAAAGCTTATGATAAATCTAATTTTTTATCTATTAGATAGGTAGTGGTTATGAAAAATCCAGCAAAAGTAATAATTTCAAATATGACGTTAGCAATATTAATATTTAATGCTACGCCTGAAAGGGAAAAACTAGAATTGGGTGTTTTAAAACTATTAGCTAGTGTAAAACCACCAAAGTTAAGTGTTTGAGGAAATGCGGTTGTAATTTTAGTAGACAGCCAGCTTATTGCTATTGATAGTATTATAAAAATTATAAAAGAACCTATTTTGCCTAATTTTTTACCTTTTAAGGCTACTTTTCCAATAACCATGCAGAAGTATATAAAGGTTAAGGAAGAAACAAGGCCCCATATATATACAATTATAGAGAAGAATACTTGACTGAGCTTGAAATCTTTAAATAAATCTAAAAATGTTTTGTCTGGTACAGTAAAATTAAACATTAAAATGGATACGAAAAGAACAATAGATATTTGAATTAAAGCAGTTATCAGCCTTGAAGTTATTATTGACATACCAGATTGCGGAAGTGTAAATAATAGGTAACCTTCATCTCCATGCAAATATTTGCTCATAATTTTTAATGAAGATATAAATATTACTACTATGGCACCAATAATTAAGCAGGTAGATAATCCGGGTACTGCAACGCCCCAGGTATCTTTCTTTGTCATAAGAAACAGGTTAGCAATTATAACAGATATACAAATGCCGAGTATGGTTAAAAAAGTTGATCTTAATTCATATTTTATAAGCTTAAACATTACTTAAATACCTCCCTGTATAATTCATCAATTGACTTTCCCTTACTCATTCGTAATTCTTCTGCATTACCTTGAAGTACTATCTCTCCATGGTCTATGAAGACTACATCATCGAAAATTCGCTCTATATCATTTACAAGATGTGTTGTAATTAGCATGGAACTATTTTCAGTAAAATTATTGACTATAGCATTTAATATTTGTTCTCTAGTAGTGGGATCTACACCACCAAGTGGCTCATCAAGTATATAAAGCTTTGCGGATCTTGAAAGTACCAAGGTAAGCTTTAACTTTTCCTTCATTCCCTTTGATAGGCTTTTTACAGTGCTGTTTTCATCAAGTTTCATAAATTTGAGCATTTCTATTGCTTTTTTTTCATCAAAATCAGAATAAAAGTCCTTGAAATACTTCATAGCATCCTTTATTTTCATCCACTTTAGAAGATACTCATTATCAGGCAAATAGGAAACTATAGACTTTGTATAAACACCAGGTCTTTGACCATCTATGAGTATTTCTCCACTAGAGGAATGCAGAATGCCAGCTGCTATTTTTAAGAAGGTAGTTTTACCGCTACCATTGGGACCAAGAAGTCCTACAATTTTACCAGGCATTATTTCCAGATCTACTCCACGTAAAGCTTTTTTGTTTAAGTAGGACTTACAAATTCCTTCAGATTTTAATATATTAGTCATTCTGTTTTACCTCCGTAGTTTCATTTGAAACAGATTCAATTATTTCACTCGTAGTAAAGCCTAAGCTTTTCATTCTAAGTATAAAAGAATCGATAACTTCCTTTGCCATTTCTTTCTTTAAATCATCTACCATATTTTTACCCTCCCCCACGAATGTTCCGGTACCTCTTTGTGTAAAAACTATTCCAAGTCTTTCAAGTTCTTGATAGGACCTTTGAAGTGTATTCGGATTTACTCTCAAATTGCCTGCCATTTCTCTTACAGAAGGTAATTTGTCATTTGATTTTAGTTTTCCTGTAACGATGTCCATTTTTATAAGGTCCATAATTTGTAGATATATAGGCGTTTTGTCATTAAATTCTGTATTCATTGTTCCATCTCCTTTCAGAAAGTGCATCTATGTTCTAGTGACATATGTTAATAGTACACTAGAACATTAGCAGTGTCAATATGGAAATTAAAATAATTTTATTATATGATTATTAGGTAGCAGAAAATTAGAGTGTTATTCAGTGGCTAAAGCTCTGTGAAATTCATCTGTTATAGATTTAAGCTTATCCTCATAAGCTAACAGTGAAAGCCCTGTAAGTGCTATGGCTTTAGCACCGATAATTAAGGCCTCATCTCCCTGTTTTGATATTGCTGCATCACAAAATTCACTAGTATGACCTACTAAAGTGTCAGGTCCAATTTTAATAGTTGGCTGAATTGTTGGAACAACATGGCTTATATTTCCTACGTCTGAGGAACCTATACCAGATGCTTTTTTTCTATCTGTATCAAATCCTAAAAAATTTAAATTTTCTACAAAGATATTATCAAAAACACTATTTTTAAGCATATTATCTACCCTATTTTGAAAAGTTATAATATTGACTGCGCAGCCAGTAGCAAGAGCAGCTCCCTTAGCTATATTTTTAACCTTAGTTGTTACTTCATCGCAACTTTTACGAGTGGCAGCTCTAATGAAAAATCTTGCTTTGGCATATTCAGGAACAATATTTGGAGCATCTCCTCCATGAGTTATTATGCCATGTATACGTGCATCCTTTGATAAATGCTGTCTTAAGGCATTTATACCATTAAATAATTGTATAACACCATCTAGCGCATTTATACCTTTTTCAGGGCAAGCAGCTGCATGAGCGGGTCTGCCTATAAATTCAAAGTCTAATGGATCTACACATAGGGAATCACCTGTAATGCCAGTTCTGCTTGAAGGATGAGCAATTATACAAGCATCTATGCCTTTAAGTAAACCATACTTTACAAAGCTTGCCTTTGCACTTCCATTTTCGCCTCCTTCTTCTGCAGGAGTACCTAAAACTATTATTTCTCCTCCTACCTCATCTATTACTTTTGATAGAGCAATAGCAGCAGCAACGCTAGTGGTACCAATAATATTATGACCACAAGCATGCCCAAGGTTTGGAAGAGCATCATATTCTGCTAAAAAACCAATAGTTGCACCTTTTTTTTCTTTGGAGCACTTTTTTGCTATAAATGAAGTTTTATGACCAGCTACTCCTTTTTCTATATTAAATCCCTGTTTTTCTAGTGTTTCAGTAAGAATATTTGAAGCAAAAAACTCCTGGTTTCCTAGTTCTGGTCTTTTATGGATGCTGTGACTTATTTGTATGTAATTTTTTTTGTTGGCTTCAATGTTTGATAAAATTGTGTTTTTAAATTCGTTGATTTTTTCTGATGTAAATTTCATACTTGTTCCTCCAGTTTTTTTACGATTTGACGGGTGTACCGAAAATTAGAATTTTGAATTATAAGATAACTGTGCGTGCATGAAGTAAATAATTCATTTTAAACAAAAAAGCCTCTTCTATGAAAAGAAGAGGGTTAATTTATAGTTAAAATATAGCCATCTTATCTTTCAAGAATCATTTTGCTGGAATTGGCACAGTATTCTAAAAGAACCCGCTGCCGAGGTTTCAAAGGGCCAGTCCCTCCACCTCTCTTGATAAGAATTTTGTTATTAAGTTGTTTAAAAGTTATAATAAGGCTTTTATTTAATATTGTCAACAGTGGAAAATATTTTAGTTTCATTGTTGACATTTTTAAAAGTAGTAAGTATAATGAATCTCAAGCAATCAAAAATTGCAAAAATAAAAATTTAATAATTATTCTTATCGAGAGAAACTGAGGGATTGGCCCGATGAAGTTTCAGCAACCACATGTTATTATTTGCATGTAAGGTGCTAAGTCCATCAGAACATTGCTTCTGAAAGATGAGTGAAGGTACTATTAAAAGTCAACCCTTCTATGGGTTTTTTTATGTATTTATCCTCTTCTTTTTGAAAAGAAGGGGATTTTTTTATTGAGATTTTTAGTGGGGTTTCAGATGATAAGGTGATGATTTAAGGAGGGGAAATATGATTTGGATTAAAGGAGTAAGAAAAGTTTATGTAAATAAACAGGGAACAGTTGAAGCATTAAAAGAAATTGATCTACATATTGAAAAGGGTAAAATTTTTGGAATAATAGGATACAGTGGAGCAGGAAAAAGTACATTAATACGCTGTATAAATTTATTGGAAAAACCCACCTGTGGACAGGTTATAGTTAACAATAAAGAATTAACCAAGCTACCTGAAAAAGAGCTAAGAGACAGTAGGAAAAAAATTGGGATGATATTTCAACACTTTAACTTAATGAGCAGTAGAAATGTATTTCAAAATGTTGAGTATCCACTCAAGGGAAATAGCTATACTAAGGAGGATAAAAAACAAAAAGTTTTAAGTCTTCTAGAGTTAGTTGGCCTTAGTGATAAAATTCTAGCATATCCATCACAATTAAGTGGAGGTCAGAAACAGAGGGTTGCTATAGCTAGGGCCTTAGCAAACGATCCACAGGTTTTATTGTGTGACGAAGCAACTTCGGCAATAGATCCACAGACCACAGGGTCAATCTTAAAATTGTTAAAGGAAATTAATGAAAAGCTAGATTTAACTATAGTAATCATTACCCACCAGATGGAAGTAGTAAAAGAAATTTGTCATGAAGTTGCGGTAATGGAAGACGGACAAATAGTTGAACGTGGAGAGATAGTTGATATTTTTACAAATCCCAAGGCTGGAATAACCAAAGAATTTATATCTACTGTTTTTAATTATGATAAGATATATGATTTCCTATGCGATGTAGAATTTGCAGAAGGGGAAACTGTAGCTAAAATATCATTTGTGGGACAAAATACGGGACAGGCCTTTATTTCTAAGTTATCTAGAAAATTTAAAATAGATGCCAGTATCTTGTTTGGGAATATTGAAATTATTCAACATATACCTATTGGCAATTTAATTGTAAAGTTTAATGGAACTAAGGAAGGGATAGTAGAATCAATAAAATATCTAGAAGAAAATAATATAAATGTGGAGGTGATAGAGCATGCATCAGTTTTTAGTAAATTACCTGCCAAATGTAGTGGAATTATTTCCTGATATGATAAAAGCATTATGTGAAACCATTGGAATGGTGAGCATATCAGGATTTATTTCTACACTTATAGGAATTCCTTTAGGAATCATTTTAGTAGTTACAAGGCCAGATAATATTTTAGAGAATAGTGGGATTTACAACGTAGTGGGTAAAAGTATAAATATATTCAGAGCAATACCATTTGTAATATTACTTGCTGCAATAATACCTTTTACTCGTCTTGTGGTTGGGACTACTATTGGAATGAAGGGGGCTTTAGTCCCACTAGTTATTGGTTCGATTCCATTTGTGGCAAGACAAATTGAATCAGCCCTTTTGGATATTGACAAAGGAGTTATAGAAGCAGCTCAGGCCATGGGATCAAGTTCTTTTGAAATAATATATAGGGTTTTACTTAAAGAAGGACTGCCTGGAATTGTATATGCACTTACCATTACTACTGTCAGTTTGATTGGATTTTCTGCAGTGGCTGGAACTGTTGGTGGAGGAGGCTTAGGAGATTTCGCAATCAGATATGGTTATCAATATTTTAAAACGGATATAATGGTGGCAACAATATTAATTCTTCTTGTATTGGTAACATCAATACAAAGTTTTGGAGAATTTATACTAAAAAAATTAAATCATTAAAACAAAGATAGTGTTAACACTATCTTCAAAATAAAGGGGGATTTAAAATGATAATAAAAAAAATATCAATGTTAGTAGTAATAGCGTTAATTACAATAACTGCTTTAGTAGGTTGTGGAAGTTCAAAAGCGGTAAGCACTACTCCAAGCAATACACCAGCTAAAAAACAAGTAGTTAAATTAGGGGTTACAGGGGATGAACATGTGCTTTGGGATAAGATAAAAATAAAATTAGCTAAAGAAAACATTGATTTACAATTAGTAAACTTTAGCGATTATATAAGACCTAATCAAGCATTAAGTGATGGGGAAATTGATGCAAATGCATTCCAAACCATAGGCTATTTTAATAAATTTAAAGCAGATCATAAATTAGACCTTACATCAATAGGAAATACTGTTTTAGCACCTATGGGAATATATTCTAAAAAAGTTATGGATATAAAAACTCTTAAAGATGGAGCCAAAATTGCTATTCCAAACGATGCAAGTAATGGTGGAAGGGCACTTATATTGCTTCAGGAAGCAGGATTAATCAAATTAAAGGATGGGGTTGGTATAACTCCTACAATAAAAGACATCATAGAAAATAAAAAGAAGCTTAAGATAGTTGAACTTGCAGCTACACAAATTCCAAGATCAATACAGGATGTAGATATTGCTGCTATAAATAATGGTGTTGCAGTAGATGCAGGGTATTCACCACTTAAAGATTCTATTTTTACTGAAGATGTTAAAAAAGAAAGTGTAAAAAATTACTTTAATATAATCGCTGTAAAGACTAGAGACAAAGACAATGCAACCTTAAAAAAGTTAGTTAAGGCATACCAAACAGATGAAACAAAGAAAGTTATACAAGAATTATACAAGGGCGCTACTTTACCAGCATTTTAATTAAGCCTAGCGGGGCTAATGCTTATTGTTGCTTATTTTTGACACCACTCTGTGTATATGATATGATGAATGCTGTTCATCGGAGGGTATATAGATTACTATATGCTGGATAAGATGGTTGGATAAAGCCAACTGCCTTATCCAGCATTTTTTTTTATTTATGGGAGGTTTATTTATTATGGAACAACAAAACAATTTAACAGAGGGAAAGGTTATCCCCACACTATTAAAATTTGCTTTTCCTTTTCTACTCGCAAGTTTGCTTCAAGCACTCTATGGTGCAGCTGATTTGCTTATTGTTGGGCAATTTGACAATTCGGCGCAAGTTTCTTCGGTGGCTACAGGAAGTCAGATTATGCAGACAATTACAGGAGTTATTCTTGGATTAAGCACAGGTGGCACTATTTTAATAGGCCACTATTTGGGTGCGAAAAAAGATAAAGATATTGCAGATTCAGTTGGGACTATCATTTGCATCTTTGGTATAATGGCCGTTATTTTGACTACAATTATGGTGCTTCTTACAGGTAGTATTACAAATTTAATGAATACACCAACAGAGGCAATTAAACACACAAAACAGTATATACTCATCTGTTCTTGTGGTATCCCATTTATTATTGGTTACAATGCGTTAAGCGGTATTCTAAGAGGGCTAGGCAATTCAAAAGCACCGTTATTTTTTATTGCGGTAGCTTGTGTAACGAATATTGCTGTAGATTTAATTTTAGTGGGTGGCTTTAATATGGGGGCACCAGGAGCCGCAATTGCTACCATATCTGCTCAAGCTATAAGCTTCATACTTGGGGTATTTTATATAAAAAAGATGGGTTTTGCCTTTGAGTTTCATCGCAGTCATATTAGGCTTAAATCAGGGAAGGTAAAAAAGGTATTTAAGTTAGGACTACCAATTGCATTGCAGGATGGTTTAATTAACATTTCTTTTATAATAATTACAGCAGTTATTAATAAAATGGGACTTACTGCTTCTGCATCTTTAGGTGTTGTAGAAAAAATAATTATATTTACGATGCTTCCAACTATTGCATTTGCTTCAGCAATTGCAGCAATGACAGCTCAGAATATGGGGGCGAAGAAGCCGGAAAGAGCAAAACAGTGTTTGTACATAGGCATAGGAGGTTCTTTAATCATCGGAATAATATTCTATGTATATGCACAGTGGAATCCAACATCACTGACATCATTGTTTTCGAAAGATACGCAGGTAATAGCAACAGCTGCATTATACCTTAAATCATACAGTATCGACTGTATCTTGGTATGTTTTGTCTTTTGTATGAATTCATTTTTCAGTGGTTGTGGCAATTCATTATTTCCAATGATTCACAGTCTTATTACTACCTTTAGCATTCGTATTCCAGTCTCTTTTGCACTAAGTAGAGTTCCAGGTATAACACTATATGAAATTGGGTTTGCGTCTCCACTAGCAACATTTGCATCACTTGTGATGTGCATGATCTACATGAGGTCTGGAAAATGGCATAATAATTAAGTGGATTTGTAACTATTTTGTAGTGTAATTGACATTGATTTGATATAAAGTGGTAGAGAAAATCGCATATAATAAGTATTAATAGATAAGCTTATTAGAAGGAGCGATTTTTTATGAAAAAAATAGCTACATTAGCCATAGTGGTATTATTAACATTATTCACAGTGGCATATACATCAAAGGCTATGACTAAAGGGAATAATCCACCTACAAAGGAAACAGTTCAAAATGAACTGCCAAATGATGAAAGTGCTAAAGAAGCTTCTGAAAAAAATATCAGTTTTAAAAAATATATTAAATTGATAGGTCTAAGCAAAAAAGAACTTATCACAAAGCTTGGTGAGGAATCAACTACTATTGATGAGGGGGGACTGGAGTTTTCACAATTAGATATTCGAGTTTGGTTTAAAGATTATGGGAATGGCCCAGTAGACCAAGTATACATTGATAATAAGGATGTGGATTTTAATGGGGCAAAACTTGGTAGTAAAATAGGCAGTTTTCAGAGTGTATTCGGAAAAGCAGTGGAAGAACATATAACTTTTGCATATAGTAATTTTAAATATAATGGAATAGTGTTATCTGTATATTATGATCCAAAAACAGAAACAACTTTTGCAGCATATATTTTAGATAAAAATGTTAACTAAGTGGGTGGTTATAAATAGGAGTACTAGTTACTTTGTTAGAAAGATGCAGAGTAACTAGTGCTTTTATATTTATAAAAATTTACGTTTTCTATGAGGTCGGAGCCTAAGTATTGCTGCTGGTTTGAGGTTTTAAGTAACCAGTGATATAATAAAATATGGAAATAACCAATTTACTAGCAGAAGCAGTTTTAAATTTATATTAAGGGGTTGAACATGAAAATGAAAACTATTGTACAAATCAAGAATGTTACAAAGAAAATTGGAAAAAAAGTAATAATAGATGACCTTACTTTTGACGTACGTTCCGGTGAGGTGTTTGGATTCCTGGGGCCAAATGGAGCGGGTAAAACTACTACTATTAAAATGCTTTTAGGACTTATGTCTATTACTAAAGGTGAAATGTATATTGATGGAATTAATGTGGAGAAGGATTTTGAAAAGGCCATAGCTCAAGTAGGTGGAATTATTGAAAATCCAGATTTGTATAAATATTTAACAGGGTATCAAAATCTCCTTCATTTTTGGAGAATGTATCCAGATATAAAGAGGGAACGTATTGATGAGGTTATAAAAATTGTGGGACTAGAAAAAACAATACACAACAAAATAAAGACATATTCACTAGGGATGCGCCAAAGGCTAGGGGTTGCACAAGCACTTATTAACTCTCCAAAACTATTGGTACTAGATGAACCTACTAATGGACTAGATCCTGCTGGTATTCATGAATTGCGTAATCATTTGAGGACCCTTGCAAAAGAAGAAAACGTTGCAGTAATTGTATCAAGTCACTTGCTTTCAGAAATGGAGCTTATGTGTGATAGGGTTGGAATTATACAAAACGGAAAACTTGTTAGAATTCAGGATATGAAGGAAATGCTTGAAGATGAGGCAGATTCGGTTATAGCTCTAACTGTTACGCCAATTGAAACTGCAAAGGCATATTTAGAAAGTCTTAGTAGCAAATATAAACCAGAAATAAAAGATAAGGAAATCGAAATCATAGAAAATATAGAAAATATACCTGAGCTCGTTGAAAAACTTGTGGGCAAGGGAATTAAAATTTACGGCGTTCGCAGGGAGCAACAAAGCTTAGAGAAAAAATTCTTAGAAATGACAGGGGGTAACGAAATTGCGTAAGATGGTTAATTTAGTTCGTAATGAAAACATGAAGCTTTCTCATAGCATTAGTACATGGATAATGATGGGGATATTAGTTGCTATTATAGTAGCAGTTGGGCTCTTAACTAGATTTACAGGTACCCAGGCGCCTAAAAGTGATTGGAAAGCAGATATAACAATTGCAAATCAAAATATTAAGAAAGATCTAGCTAATCCCGAAATACCTAAAGATGACAAAGATGTATATAAAAAGAATTTGCAATCTAATGAATATCGTCTTAAACATGATATACAACCAGTGCAAGGTAACTCCTTATGGGGATTTGTAGAAGGAATGGGCGGTATAATATCTCTAATCGCTCTTTTTGCAATTGTAATGGGTGGCAAAATAGTAGCAAATGAGTTTTCCGAGGGTACAATTAAACTATTACTAATTAGACCTTCAAAGCGATGGAAAATTTTACTGTCTAAATATATTGCTGTTATAGGATATACTCTTTTAATGCTTTTGGTGCTTTTTATAGTGTCATTCCTTCTTGGAGGAATATTATTTAGCTTTAGTGGTGCAGGTACTCCATTCCTTACAAGTTCAAGTGGGAAAATTACTGAGGTTAATATGATAGTACACATTTTGGAACTTTATGGACTTAAGTCTATAAACTTAATTATGATGGTTACTTTAGCATTTATGATTTCTACAGTTTTCCGTAATAGTTCAATGGCTACAGGAGTTGGAGTTTTCCTTTTAACTATAGGAAATGTCATAACACTAATGCTTACTAAGTTTAATTGGTCAAAATATATTTTGTTTGCAAATACAGATTTGAACCAATATATTACTGGGGAGCCTTTAGTTAAAGGTATGACAATGAAATTCTCAATTATTGTACTAATAGTTTATTTTGTAATTTTCAATGTTATTTCATATATAGGATTTACTAAAAGAGATATAGTAGCATAATATTACAAAAAACAGAATAAATAAGTATAAAATTAAGGTGCCGCAGTAAAACGGCACCTTAATTTTATTTAGATAATTCTATAGATTTTTGAGTTGTTTTTCTAAGAGCTGAAATAATTGCATTTCTAAAGCCTTTTTCTTCAAGAGCAGCTACACCTTCTATAGTAGTTCCACCTGGAGAGCATACCATGTCCTTTAAAGCACCAGGATGTTTTCCTGTTTCTAGTACCATTTTGGCAGAACCAAGCACTGCTTGAGCTGCAAATGTGTAAGCTTGATTTCTAGGCATTCCACCTAGGACCGCTGCATCAGCCATTGATTCAATGAACATATATACAAAAGCTGGAGATGAACCACTGACCGCAGTTACTACATCCATTAATTTCTCATCAACTATTTCTGCTTTCCCAAAACTTTTAAATATATTAACTATCTCAGAAAGTTCTGATTTTGTAACCATTTCACTGGGGCAAATTGCAGACATTCCAGCGCCTACAAGTGCTGGGGTATTAGGCATTACTCTAATTATCTTAAGTTTTCGGCCAAACATCTCTTCTGTGCTTTTAATAGCTTTCCCAGCTGCAATAGTAACAATTATTACATCTTCTTTAATTTGATCTTTTATTTGTTTTATTACTATGGGATATAAGTTTGGTTTTACTGATAATACAATAATATCAGAAATTTTAGCAACTTCATTATTATCCGTAGTAGTCTTTATACCATATGTTAGAGTAGCTTCAGCTAAACTCTTTTCATTTAAGTCACCTACAATAATACTGCTAGGTGTTACTAAATTAGCATTTAATATTCCACCGATCATTGCCAGGCCCATGTTGCCACATCCAATAAATCCTATTATTTTATTCATATTATACCTCCGCTATTTTTTTAACAGCCACATCCACCAAAGGATTGATCTGTCCTTCCAATTATCTCATCTTGAAGCACCTTGTCTAGGTTATTAAAGTAATCACTGTATCCTGCAACTCTTACTATCAAATCATTATAATCCTCTGGATTTTTTTGTGCAGCGAGTAGTGTATCACTACTTACAATATTAAATTGAATATGATGACCATCTAATCTAAAATATGACCTTACCAAATTTGATAAATTATTCAAGCCATCTTCACCTTCTACAACAGCTGGCGTAAATTTTTGATTGAGTAATGTTCCTCCAGTTTTTAAGTGATCCATTTTTGCTGCAGATTTAAGAACTGCAGTTGGTCCGTTTACATCAGCACCTTTGTCAGGAGAAATCCCTTCAGATACAGGCATAAAAGCTTTTCTTCCATTAGGGGTAGCTCCAATAACTGAACCAAAGTAAATGTGACAGGTGGTAGGAAGCATATCTATTCTATATTCTCCACCTTTTCCATTTTTTCTTCCAGTTACTTCTTTATAGTAGGAATTAAATATTTCTCTCATAACATCATCAGCATAATCATCATCATTGCCATATTTTGGAGTTTTGCCTTTTAGTAGCTTTAATATATCTTCATGCCCCTTAAAATCAGTCTTCATTGCTTCTATTAATTCATTCATAGTAATGCTTTTATCTTCAAATACATGTTTTTTTATAGCTGTAAAGGCATCAGTAATTGTGCCAATACCAACACCTTGAATGTAGTTCGTATTGTATCTTGCACCTCCTGCATTATAATCTTTGCCTTTTGAAATACAATCGCTGGTTAATACTGAAAGGAAAGGTTCTGGCATAAGTGTTGCATATAATCTTTCAATAACTCTATTTCCTCTCATTTTTATATCTATAAAGTGTTTTAATTGTTTTTTATAAGCTTCAAATAATTCATCATATGTCTTGAACTTTGATGCATCTCCAGTTTCAAGCCCTAATTTTTTTCCACTCATTAAATCAATTCCATTATTAAGTGTTATTTCCATTACTTTAGGTAAGTTAAAGTAGCCTGTTAAAATATAAGCTTCTTTTCCAAAAGCACCTGCTTCAACGCAGCCACTAGTGCCTCCGCATCTTGCATCCTCCAGTGTTTTACCAGCATTAACAAGTTCCTGAGTAACTGCATCAGCATTGAACATTGAGGGCTGACCTAGGCCTTTTCGGGATATCGCGCAAGCTGCCTTTACAAACTTTTGCGGGCTTTTTTTACTTATTTGTACATTTGAACTTGGCTGTAAAAGCTGCATTTCATCTATTACATAAAGAAGAAGGTAACTTACATCATTTACTCCATCCTGGCCGTCAGCTTTAACTCCACCAATGTTTATATTTGCAAAGTCAGTATAAGTTCCACTTTCCTTTAATGTTATGCCAACTTTAGGAGGTGCGGGTTGGTTGTTAAACTTCACCCAGAAACATTCTAAAAATTCTATAGCCTCTTCTTTAGTTAATTCTCCATTCTCGATTTCACTTTCATAAAAAGGGTTTAAATGTTGATCAAGTCTTCCTGGATTGTATGCATCCCAAGGATTGAGTTCTGATATAACGCATATGTGAGCAAACCAATACATTTGAAGAGCTTCCCTAAAGTTTCTTGGAGCATGTGCAGGAACCTGTGTACAAATTTCAGCTATTTCTAAAAGTTCATTTTTTCGTATTGAATCTGATTCTTTCAGGGAAAGTTCCTTTGCATAGTCGCTGTAGCGCCGGCCTAAAATTATTACTGAGTCGCAAGCTATATCCATTGCATCTAATTGGTTTTTTTTATCAAGAGCCTCGTCATCATTATAAAAATCAAGCTTTGAAATAGCATTAGCTATATCCACTTTAAAATCCAAAAAGCCTCTTTTAAATATTTTATCATCACCACTTGTATGACCTGGTCCTCTTTGTTCCATGAATTCTGTAAACATTGCGGCTGCATAGCATTCCTTCCATTCCTCCGTCATGTTTTCAAGTATTCTATATCTCATTGATTTCTTTTCCCAGGCAGGTATGATTAAATCCTCTTGAATTTTTCTGCTTTCTGTGTCAACCTTAAAGGATATTCGCTGCCTAGCATTCATAACATCAAAATCTTGCAAAGTATGGCAACATAATTCTGGATAGGTGCAAGTTGAAGCAGGGGATTCACCTCTTTCACCAACAATTAATTCACCATCATTAATGCAAAGCTCTTTTTTTAACATAATCTCTTTTAAAACCAATGCGCGAAGTACGGGAATTGAAACTGTGCCCTCATATTTTTTGTAAACTTCATCAACTATTATTGCTCTTTCCATAGAAATGTGTGGGATTGCACGTAAGCTTTGCTCTCTTAATTTTTTTACTCTTTCACTCATCATAATACACTAACCCCCTATTATAATTTTTATTCCAGCATTTTTGAATTTATCTGCAATTTTATCTATAACTTCGTCCCTTGGTTTTTCCATACCTGATAATTTATATGACCTATTAAGTCTTCTATATTTGTCCATACCCATCTTATGGAAAGGTAATAAATTTACATGCATTATATTTAGCTTAGATAGGAAATTAACTGTAGCATCAATATTTTCATCATCATCATTTATACCAGCAATTAGTGGTAGCCGTATATAAATAGTGCTACCCTTTCCCGAAAGATTTTTTAGGTTTTCTAAGATTATAGTATTTTCCATGCCTGTGTATTTAATGTGTTTTTCATTGTTCATATGTTTAATATCAAATAGAAAAAGGTCTACCTTATCAACTATTTTTTCAAATTGTTCCCAAGATGCATAGCCGCTGGTGTCAACTGTTGTATGGATACCTTTATCTTTGCAAATTTTAAGGGTATTGTATAAATAATCTGCATGCATTAATGGTTCCCCTCCAGAAAATGTTACTCCACCATTTGATTCTTCATAAAATACTTCATCCTTAATTATTTCTTTCATAAGGTTCTTAACGGTTATATCTTTTCCTACAAGTTCGCGGGCATTACTTAGGCAAAAATCACTGCACTTTCCACAAAGAGTACATTTGCTTTCATTAAATACAGGGAATCCTTGTACCAATTTTATGGCTTTTGCCGGGCACCTTTTGACACATGTGCCGCAGCCAGTACATCTTTCCTTAAAGAACATGATTTCAGGATTTGGATTTTGACTTTCTGGGTTATGGCACCACCAGCAATTTAGCGGGCATCCTTTAAAAAAAACTGTAGTACGAATTCCAGGACCATCATGAATTGAATACTTTTGGATATTGAAAATAGTGGATGATGTCAAATAATTCGCCCCCTGTTTATTTTTTGAAAAGATTTGGAGTATGTACCGTTAGTATTTTTACTATTATACCATATGAAAACGTTTATCTATGACTTATTTGTATATGATAGTAGTTGTTTTTTTTGAAAATTGCATTTTTTTATTAAAAATATTATAATATGTTTGTTATTTAATATACTATTTTTTTTATTGACATATTTTCATCAATATTATATGATAGTCACCATAGGTAACTACTATTTTGAAGGAGAGACTAATTTATGGATAAAATAATATTACTTTTAAAGTCACTTGAATTAAATGATTCTGAAGCAAAAGTTTATGTAGAACTCCTAAAGAATGGTCCTTCAACGGGTTATCAAATTAGTAAGATCTCTGGGGTAGCACGTTCGAAAGTATATGCAGTACTTGAAAACTTGGTTCGGAAGAATTTTTCAATTTGTTCAAAATCTGAAAATCCTAAATATTACACCTGTATTCCTGTAAAGGAACTCATATCAAAAAAGAAGGATAACTATAACTCCTTACTTGAAGAGATAGAAAGTGAACTTTTAGAATATGATAAAAGCATAAATATGGATTTCATTTGGCATATAAAAGGTTATAATAATATTTTTGATAAGTGCAGAGAGATTATAAAAAATACAAAAAAAGAACTTTTCGTTCAAATTTGGCGGGAGGATATAGATGAAGTTTTTGATGAATTGAAATTATTAGAATCAAAGAAAATTGATCCTCTAGTTATTTTGTACAGTGCAGATCATAAATACGATGTTGATTTAAACATTTTGTATAAGCATGGTTTTGAAAGTGAAAAAATTAAAGATATTCCTGGAAGATGGGTTACTATAGTGTCCGATTCAAATGAAGTATTATTTGGTTGTATAGAAAATAATAAGATATGTGAAGTAATTTGGACACAAAATTACTCAATGGTTTTTATGGCTAAGGAATATGTGAAACATGATGCTTATTGTCTTAAACTTATAAAATCAGTCAATAATTCCGATAGCAAAGAACTTAAAAAATCTGTGGGCAATATTAGAAATATTTTCGAAAAAATATAGTTATATTTGAAGAAATTCTTCAAATATAAAATAGGTGGTATATTAATAAATATTTTTAAAGGTTGGTTGAAATAAACAATATAGGAGGTACAAAATGTTATTACTTACAAAACATGATATAGAAAATATTTTTAATATGAAAAATGCAATTGATTCGGATAAAACCGCTTTTAAATTATTTTCACAGAATAAAAGTGTGGTTCCATTAAGAACAAATATTGATATCCCCAAATTGTCAGGTCAAAGTCTGTTTATGCCAGCTTATGTGTAGGACATAGATAGTATAGGAATAAAGATAGTTTCTGTATTCCCAAAGAATGTTGAAAAGGGAATCCCCTCAGTACCTGCAAAAATGATACTGATGGATGGAAAAACTGGTGACGTCTGTTGCATAATGGATGGCACATATCTTACGCAGTTAAGAACAGGAGCAGGTTCTGGTGCTGCCACTGATGTACTTGCCGTTAAAAATGCTGAAAAAGGAGCCCTAATAGGTACTGGCGGACAAGCTGAATGTCAGTTAGAGGCAATGTTAACAGTTCGAAAACTTAAATCAGTAAAAGTCTTTGATATGAATTTACAAAGGTCACAGGAGTTTTGCACAAGAATGTCTGAAAAATTTGCTAAATTCGATACAGAAATAAGTTTTGCAAAAACAACACAGGAAGCTATTGAAAATGCAGATATCATAACAACTGTAACAACTTCAAAAATGCCTGTTATTGATGGGAAATTTGTAAAAAAAGGTGCTCACATAAATGCAGTAGGTTCGTACACTCCGGTTATGCAGGAAATAGATGAATATACAATAAAAAATGCGGATAAAGTATTTGTTGACTCTAAGGATGCAGTTCTTTCAGAATCAGGAGATCTGATAATACCAATAGATAAGGGTATTATTGATAAAAGCAGAATAGACGGAGAAATTGGTGAAGTTCTGCTAGGAAAGATTGAAGGAAGAAAAAATGATAATGAAATAACCATTTATAAAACAGTAGGTATAGCCGTTATGGATGTTGTAACTGCGTATGATATTTACAATTGTGCATTAAAAATGAACATAGGCACGGTTATAGATTTATAATCAAAGGAACAAAAACACTGATGATAAACATCAGTGTTTTTGTTTTTTTTTGATGATACAAAATACAACTTACATAACTTAGTAATAAAAGGCAAATACTATCTTATATTATATTGGATAAAAGGATGGTGTTTTTATGGATGATAAAATAGATAAGGCTAAAAGTAAAACTGACCAAGCTAAAATTATGGGGGTAAAAATACCTGAGGATGGGTACTGGGGTGATTATACCTCGAAAACCTGTGGTAGTGTTGGCGGAGCTACAAGTGGCAATTTTACAAAAGATGCCGGTACAACCTCTAATGAAAAGTAAATCCTATTAAAGATTATAAGTAAGACTTGTTTAAACTCAAGTCTTCTTCTTTTTTATAGTGATGATTTAAAAATAAATAAATAGCCCTAAAACAGGATGAATTATTTTTGTGGATTAGAGAACAATAATTATTAATCAATGCATTAATAATTATGCTAAGGAGGAACAAAATGAAGTCAAGTAGTAAAAGCAATAATAAATTAACATTGATATCATTAGTCTTAATGATTTTTACTTCAGTGTTCGGATTTAATAATATTCCAAGATCCTTTTATTTAATGGGGTATGGAGCCATTCCATGGTATATAATATCAGGCATTACTTTTTTCATTCCCTTTGCGCTAATGATAGGTGAATTTGGTGCAGCCTTTAGAAAAGAAAAAGGCGGTATATATTCATGGATGTCCAAATCAGTAAGTCCTAAGTATGCCTTCGTTGGAACATTTATGTGGTATGCTTCTTATATAGTGTGGATGGTTAATATTTCCAATGCAATATGGATTGTGTTTTCAAATGCTATATTTGGAAGAGATACAACTGCAAGCTGGTCATTGTTTGGATTAAATTCCACACAAACAATAGGAGTATTAGGTGTTTTATGGATAGTGGGTGTAACATTTACAGCAACTAAAGGCTTAGATAAAATTAGAAAGGTAACTTCGGTGGGCGGTGCTGCGGTTATGTTACTAAATGTTATATTAATATTTGGAGCAATAACGGTTTTAATAGGAAATGGCGGTGGATTAGCACAACCTATTGAAAGTGTTTCATCATTGCTAAAGTCACCCAATCCTAGTTATCAAAGCACAATTTCTATATTTGCATTTTTAGTATTCGCACTATTTGCTTATGGTGGAATAGAGGTAGCTGGAGGATTAGTAGATGAAACCGAAAATGCAGAAAAAACATTTCCAAAGGGTATTATCTTTGCTTCAATAGTTATTGCAGTTGGGTACTCGATAGGTATATTTACGGTTGGTATATTTACTAACTGGGGTAATGTTCTTTCCCTAAAGGGAGTACATATGGGTAACGTTGGGTATGTAACAATGAATAATTTAGGATATCAATTAGCACGTGTATTCAGAGGTAGTGAAGTTTTCTCAGTATCAATGGGTGATTGGATGGCTAGATATGTTGGAATCTCAATGGTTTTAGCATTAACGGGAGCTTTCTTTGTCTTGGCTTATTCTCCATTAAAACAAATAATTGAAGGTACTCCAAAGGAGTTATGGCCTGGGAAAATGGGAGAAATTAAAGACGGAATGCCGCATAATGCCATGTGGATTCAATGTATAGCAGTAGTTGTGATGGTATTACTATTATCTTTTGGTGGGGAAGCAGCTTCAAAATTTTTTAATAAATTAGTATTAATGACAAATGTAGCAATGACACTTCCCTATGTATTTATATCAATAGCATTTATTGCATTTAAGAAAAATAAAAATATTAAAAAATCCTTTGAAATTTTTAAAACCTACCGTAGTGCGTTAATTTGGGGTATTATTGTTACTTTCACGGTAGGATTTGCAAATTTCTTTACAATAATACAACCTGCAATGGATGGAGATTTGTCATCTACAATTTGGAGCATTGCTGGACCATTATTTTTTGCTATTGTTGCGTTAACAATGTACAACAGATATGAAAAGAAAACCATGAATAAAATTTAAATAAAAAACAAGCCAATATCAATAAACTTGACATTGGCTTGTTTTTGTAACATTTAGAGTAAGTAATCCACATGCTAAGATATTATGAATAAATATCAGAAAACTCAATGTTAATTGTTTGAAGTTCACTTCTTATACTTTTATTTTCAATTGTGTCACAAGGAACTGCTACTAGTCTGTTTGGAAATTCTATTGTAAATTTGCTGCCTTTTCCTAGTTCACTTTGTAGATTTATCCTTCCACCATGTAGTTCAACAATTGATTTAACAAGACATAATCCTATACCACTTCCCTCAGCATTTCGAGATAGTGACTTATCAACCTGCTTGAATCTTTCAAATATAACATCTAAATAATCAGTTTCAATTCCTATACCCGTATCTTTTACAGATATTTCAACACTATCAACTTTATCGTGTATATTTACGGAAATTTCATCTCCAGCCAGAGAAAATTTAATTGCATTTGAAATAAGATTTAGCATAACCCTTTCAATATTAGTGGGGTCACAAGAAATATTTTTCTCCTCTATGTCAGTATCAAAAATAATCTTTAGTCCCTTATTTTCAACATATTCTGATACGGATTGAACAATGTCATCAATAACATTAACTATATTTTCATTGGACATATGTAACTTGAAAAAACCAGATTCAATTTTGGATAAATCTACTAAGTTATTAACTAGTTTTAATTGCCTATTGCAGTTTTGCTTTATAACATTAATATACTTTTCAAGATTGTCTTGATTTTCTATTATGGAATTGTTTTTTACATATAAGCCAAATAGTTGAGTGGTACTAAAAATAACATTTAAAGGAGTTTTAATCTCATGTGAAATGTTTATGAAAAATTCTTCCTGCATTTTCAAGTTCTTTTCCAGTTGTAGCTTAGCCCTAGTTTCTTTAGTTATATCAATTATAATTGCGATTACTTGCTTGATGTTACCCTCCAGGCCAAGTATTGGTTGATATAATACATTTACGAATATTTTTTTTCCAAAGACAATTAACTCCTTATATTTTATGTAGGATGTTTCTTTCTTCTCCTTAATCATTTGAAAATGGTAAAAAACATCAGTTTTATCAAACTCGGTAATGATATCTCCATAATTTTGTCCTTTAACAATATCAATAGAGTTCATCTCAGGATTTAATCCCTCTATAATATTTAATGCCTTTTGGTTAATGTCAGTTATACTAAAATCAGGATATGATAATCTTATAAATGGTAAATCAAGGGTATCTATGGTTGTATGCAGAAGGTCAAATTGACTTTGCAATATTTCTTCATGTAACACAGTTTCTGTAATGTTATTCCAACACTGTATTCCTGCAATAAAATTTCCCTTATCATCATAAATAGGAATGCCATTTATATTATAAAAAGTAATACTATCATTAATTTTCATCACTCTATACCCCAATATTTTCTCGCCTCTTAATATCCTAAAACCGGGCATATCTTGGAGTTGGATTAAGTTGCCATCAATATCATAATATTTATTTTCTTTAAGACTATCTCCTATTTTACTGAAATTATGAAATGTAGAGGGGAATATGTCCCTGGCTGATCGATTAAATGTTGTATAGTTACCATTTTTATCAGAAATGAACGTGGCCTCAGATATATTTTCAATAATTGCCTTTAATTTTTCATTGCTAGCATATATTGTTTGCTCAAGATCCATTTTATTACTTATATCACTGCCAGCTACATAGATAATTCCTTCATCCCACTCAAATTTTATATTCCATGAAATCCATTTGTAATTGCCAGCCTTGCACTTATATCTAGATTCTAAATTTATAATATTTTGTCGCTCTTTATGAGCTAATAATAATGAATTATTTAGGCTGTTTTTATCAGCCGGATGTATAATAGAAAATAAATATAACTCTTTTACTTCATCATTACTATATCCAAAAACATTATTAAAAGCTGGATTTGCATATTTAATTCTACCATCCAAAAAAGCGATACATAAAATTTGTGGAGTTAAGTTTACCATCTTTTCATAATTTTCTTTATCTAATGTTGAATTATTCAATATTGGCTCCTCCTAAAGAAAAATAAACTTTATCAATTATTTAAAATAACAGCATTTATATTTTTAGTTTAAACGTACTTTATAATTCTATCACTATTTAACACCTTTAGAAATAACTTTCGAAAGCAGTAAGCTCATTTTGACTAATCTATATTTTTATTTTAATTTTGCAATGCTGTAGAAAACATCCACACCTGTTTTAATAATACTATCTGGGAAATCATAATCAGTGGTATGAAGTTGGGGCTGTAATTTGCCATCACCCAGGCCAAACATTGCACCTTTTATATTTTTTAAATAGTACCCAAAATCTTCAGACCATCTAAAGGGATACTGAAGTTCTTCATAAGTATAATTATTATTAGTGCACACTTCTAGTATTTTATTAATACATATATCATGATTTCTTGTTTCTGGAAACTCATCAGAATAGCTAATTTTGAAGTCTATTTTATGCAACCTGCAGCACTGCTTCACAAATAATAATATGCTGTTTTCAAGTTTCATTAAATCTTCTTCATTTTCTCCTCGTAATGTTAATAAAATTTCACCTGAGGCTGCAGCTGTGCCAAAGGACCTTTCTCCAATATTGATATTTACGATAGTGCAAAGAACCATTCCACTATAAATACTGGAACTAGTACTACTATTTAAAAAATTAATAATATCAGCAGCGGCATATGAGGGGTTTATTCCAAACTCGGGATAAGCCGCATGAGAGGGAGTTCCCTTTAAATTAATTATAATTCCTTTTGAAGCACAAGCAAATACACCTCTTTTATAAATAAGGCTTCCCAGCTCATAACCAGGAATATTATGCAGTGAATATATTTCATCAATTTTATTTTCCTGTAAAAAACCATCTTGAACTATTTTTTTAGCACCTTCGCCTGTTTCTTCAGAAGGTTGAAATAATAAAAATATATTCTTATGTTCTATTGGTTTTTCTTCTATTTCTAATGCTAGGCCTGCGAGTATTGCACAATGTCCATCATGCCCACATTTATGAGCGGCTGTTATATTATTAGATTTATATTGAATATCTATTGTTTCTAACATTGGAATAGCATCCATATCTGCTCTAAAGGCAATATTCATGACATTTTTATTTGCTGTTTTTTCTGCAATGAAATATCCATCTTTCAGAACGATGTTGAAATTAGTATTATTTCTTAGGAAATCTATTAAAATCTCCATAGTTTTATTTTCATGTCCTGAAATCTCAGCATTTTCATGAAGTTTATGTCTTAAATTTATACACAGAAGCTGATTGTGATTATTCATTACTATTCACCCCTTTATAATGTGCTATGTTAGATTATTATTAATATAATAGATCATTTTAAATATTTTTTCAACTTTTCTATGGTTATAACTTGATTGACCTAAAATATTGGAGCATTGTAGATCCTATAAAATCGTTAAAAGGGGAATAGGCCAGGTACCTGAGGGAAAGCTTATTTTTGTAATAATTATATTCACTAGCTAGCAATTATATATATAAATAACCCAATGCAGTTTAAGCACAGCATTGGGTTATACTACTTTCTTTTAATTTAAGTAATAAACTATTCTCCTATATCATCTTGATTTGTCATATGCATCATAGGATTCATACCCATTTGACACATAGGCATCATGTGCATCATAGGATTCATACCCATGTTTTGATCCATAGGCATCATGTGCATCATGGGATTCATACCCATGTTTTGATCCATAGGCATCATGTGCATCATGGGTTTCATGCCCATCATTTGATCCATAGGCATCATTTGCATCATTTGACACATACACATTTGCATCATGTGCATCATATGCATCATATGCATCATAGGGTTCATTGGCATCATGTGTGTCATGGGTTTCATACCCATCATTTGATTCATTGCCTTATCTTTAGATTTCTTGGACCTCATTGAATAATCTTCCATATATATCTCCTTATAAACATTTTATACAATATATTAATATGAGAAATAGTATTTTGTGTTACTGTTTTTTGTAAATGCAACTCTAAAATTCAACAAGCCTATTTAGGCGCCAGTAAAAAATAGAGGGGCGATGATAAGTTTGCCAAAGATTGACTATTCTGTATTTTCAGTATATTATGTAAGAAAAAGAATAATTAATTTTAAATTATAAAGAATTTGTGCGGAAAGACTACTCTCTTTAGGTGTGGGAGTTTCAGTATTTTGTTTATACAGATACCTAAAGCATTGTTGTAAAAAAGCCCCAGTGAATGAGTACATTTACTGGGGCTTTTTTGGTATATTAAATATCTAAGATATTTAATGAAAAAGAGCAATCAATATTTCAAAATTTGAGGGTGGTTTTTATGGAGATAAAAAATGCTATTCAAAAAATAATTAATGAAAATAAGGGTAATGTTGGTATAGCTATTAAAAATATCAGCACTAATGAGATTCTAAATTTTAATGAACAACTGGTATTTCCATCAGCAAGTACAATTAAGCTTGTGATTATGGCAGAAATATTGAGACAAGTTAAAGAAAAAAAAATTTCTTTAGATGAAACAATTAAAATAACTGAGGAAATTAAAACAGATGGCGATGGAATACTAAAAGAATTAAATAATGACAATAAATATACTCTGAAAGAAATATTAATTTTAATGATTATTATAAGTGACAATACAGCGGCTAACATTCTTATTAATAGGGCTGGGATTGGAAATGTTAATAAGATGGCTATGGACCTTGGAATGAATCATACAAAATTACAGCGAAGAATGATGGACTCAGCTGCGGCAAGAGCAGGTAGAGAAAATTTAACTTGTGCAGAGGATATGTCTATATTCTTTGAATTATTATATAATAAAAAAATACTTAATGAAGAATACAGTAATATTATGATAGATATATTAAAAAGGCAGCAAGTTGATGGAAGGATCACACTCTATTTGCCTGAAGAGGTGATTGTTGCCCACAAAACAGGCGACCTATATAACCTTGAACATGATGTTGGTATAGTATATCTTAATAGCTGTGATTATATTATCTGTATTCTAACTAACGACACAGAGACCAACAAAGATGGACGAGAAATAATAGGTAAGATATCAAAATTAGTGTACAATGCTTATAACAAATAAGGTAAATGGAATTTAAGGAGGAATTTTCATGAAAATAACTGATATAAAAATAGGACGAATATCTGTTCTGCTTAGAACACCATTTAAAACTGCTTTAAGAACTGTAAATAGTGTGGAGGATGTTATAGTGGAAATACACACTGACACAGGTAATATAGGTTTTGGCGAGGCACCACCAACAGGGATTATAACAGGTGATACTACAGGAGCCATAATAGGAGCTATAGAAGATCATATAAAGAAAGTTATAGTTGGCATGAAAATAGAAAATTTTGAGGATCTAATGTTAAAATTGCAAAGTTGCATTTTAAAGAACACCAGTGCAAAGGCCGCAGTTGATATAGCGCTATATGATTTATATGGGCAGTTATACGGGGCACCACTATACAAGTTGTTAGGTGGGTATAGAAGTGAAATATTGACTGACATAACTATCAGCGTGAATGATCCAGAAGAAATGGCAAAGGATAGTTTAGATGCTATAAACAGAGGGTACAGTACTTTGAAAATAAAGGTAGGAAAAGATTCCCTGCGAGACATGGAAAGATTGAAAGCAATAAGAAGAACTGTAGGTTATGATGTTAATCTTAGAATTGATGCAAATCAAGGTTGGAAGCCAAAGGAAGCTGTAAATGTATTAAGAAAAATGGAGGATGCAGGACTACAAATTGAGTTTGTAGAACAACCAGTTTCAGCTCATGATATAGATGGACTAAAATTTGTAACAGATAATGTATATATACCTGTTTTAGCAGATGAAAGCGTATTTTCTCCTATGGATGCACTAAATATCCTGCAGAGGAGAGCTGCAGATTTTATAAATATAAAACTTATGAAAACAGGTGGGATATATAACGCTCTTAAAATATGTTCCTTAGCAGAAATCTATGGAGTTGAATGTATGATAGGATGTATGCTTGAAGCAAAGGTAAGTGTAACTGCTGCTGTACATTTAGCTTGTGCAAAGAGTATTATAACTAAAATTGATTTGGATGGTCCTGTTCTATGCAGTGGGGATCCAATAAATGGAGGCGCAATATTTAATGAATCTAAAATAATACTTACAGATGCAGTAGGACTAGGGATACAATCTATAAATTATTAAATAACAACTATACTCCAAATTGTTATAGCTAAATTAATTTTTTTGATATTCTGTATAATATTTAGGGGAATTGTGCGTAAGGTAAGAAAAAGGTTATAATAAATTGAGACTTATGTTAATTGATATTGTGATAAATGCATAAAAACAAAGGGGAAAACAATGATAAAAACAAATGCCATGCGAATGTTAGATAAAATGAAGGTAGAATATGATGTTATAACTTATGATGTAAAAGATGATAAAATAGATGGAATATCTGTGTCAAAAAAGATGGGTAGAGATGAAAAATATGTCTATAAAACTTTAGTTACCCAGGGGATTTCTAAAAGTATTTATGTTTTTCTAATTCCAGTTAGAGAGGAAATAGACTTTAAGAAAGTAGCTAAAGTAGCTAACGAGAAGACAATAGAAATGTTAGATTTGAGTGAACTCCAACACTATACTGGGTATATTAGAGGAGGATGTTCCCCTATAGGTATGAAGAAACAGTATAGAACATTTATCCATGAAAGTGCTCTTGAGATACAAAGCATAATTGTAAGTGCTGGGAAAATAGGATTTCAAATAGAAATTAATCCGAATTTGTTAAAGGATATTGTTGAAGGGGAATTTGAAGATTTGATAAAATAAACTAATAAATTTAAGAAAATAATAACATAAATTTCCTTGCGTTTGCAGGTTTCGACTTAAAATGTTATACTTAACACAAGATAAACTTAGTAAATTAAGCATTTGCAGTAGATGAGATTGTAGTCAACGATGTGTTTAAAACTGATTAGATTGTTGGAAGTCTTTTAAGTAAGGTGAAAAAATGCATAAAAAAATTTTTATAACTGCAATAGAAACAGGGCATACTATGTTAGATAGTGAAATATGATAGACAGTTGAAGTTCAAGCACTCTACATTTAACAAAAAGGTTAGAGTTTTTTTGAATTTATTTATAAGTAAATTTTGAAGGAGAGATTATGCGAAAAAGTGGAAGAACACCGTTAATGAGAGCAAAGAAATTAGAAAAAGTATTAAATATCGGAGAGATATATTTGAAACTTGAAGGAGCTAATCCTTCAGGACATAAATATGACCGTATTTCAGAGGTTTTAGTAAAAGATGCTGTTGCTAATGGTTTTAAGCAAATTTTAGTTGATGGTTCTGAAAGTTACATAAAATCAGTAATGCTATTTGCAAAACTTAAAGAACTTGAAGTCAAGGTTCCACTGTTCAAAAATGAAAAATGGAAAATATCTCGTTTAGATAAAGATATTTTACTAGATTTGCGAGAAAAAAAAGATAATTTTTCACGTCCCCAATTAAGAAATATAGCAGAGCAAAGCAACATGTACTTGACCTGTGAATGGGATTTAAACACCATTATAAGTCATCTCATCTTTGAGGACATGACTAAAGAATGTTTGGAACGTATGGATTTTAAAGTGGATACTATAACCACTAAATTAGGATTTGGGTATACACTTTCAAGTATTTATAGTGGCTTAATAAAAAGCTGGGTACATGAAGAATTGAGTGAAATACCTCAATTATTATGTGGGGCTAGTTCATCATGGCAAGAGGATCTCAATCAATATGTTAGGAAAATGAACATTAGACAAATTGAAACTAATAACACTAAAAAAACAGTTTTGTATTCACCAGGCAGAGATACAGATATAGTTGAAAGCATTAATAAAATTATTGTGGAGACTGGTGTCGAAATGTTTGGCATTGAAGAAGAAGATCTCAAGCAGGCAGTTACTATGCTACGTGAAACAGAGGGCGTTGTTATTTCAAGGAAAGAAGCGTATGCAATGGCAGCCTTTATCAAGAAAGCGCAACAAGGGTTGCTTAAAAATGGAAAGCATTTAATTATTCTGAACGATGCAAGAAGTGAAGTTGAAGTATGTGAAATTACAAGTTTTGATGATAAAAACAAAGATGATTTACTGGAGATGACACGAACTTGGCTAGCAGCTTATAATGATTCAGTGGGAGAGACCGTAGATGCTATAGAAAAGGCTATGAAGGAAGGATTTTTGTTAATAGCCAAACGAAATGGAGAAGAACAAGGTATCTGTATTGTTGTAAATATGGGATTTGAGACGTTTATTTCCACTTATCATTTAGCTTATATTGGTGTTAAACCCGGTAATAAAGGACGTGGTGTGGCATCAGAACTGATTGGGCGGGCAATAGAACTTACAGATGGTAATCTGTCACTTCACGTAGATCTTGATAATAAGCGTGCGAAAAATCTTTATCGTAAGATGGGATTTAACCATGTATATGATCGTATGATTTATAACCATCCAATGGATTAATCTAAGAGGTTGAAATTAGTGAAATATATTTAAATAGAGTATTAGAAATAGTGAATAGATAGTGTGAAATAGCTATCTATTCACTATTTTTTTTGTTACAGATATAATAAAGGACCAAAATACATATATTAAATGGACACTGTTGCATATCTTGCTATTTTAGCTTAAGTTATGCGATGAGTATAAATTTTGAGAACTCAAAATCATATGAGGGATGTGTATTATGGATAAAAAGAGAAGTTTTATTGTGGTTGAAGGAATAGTTCAAGGTGTAGGCTTCCGTCCATTTGTATATAATCTAGCAAAAGATTTTGGGTTAAAAGGCTGGGTGAATAATAACTCTCAAGGAGTTTATATAGATGTTGAGGGATTTGAGGAAGATATAGATAGGTTTTTAAAAGCTCTTAAAAATAATACGCTTCCTCTTGCTAGAATAGAAAAAATAACAATAAAATCTGGTAGTGTCTTAAATTATTCTAGTTTTGAAATTAAAGAAAGCCAGGTGAGTTTAGATAAAATCACTTTTATATCCCCTGATATAGCTACTTGTAGTGATTGCACAGAAGATATACTGAATTTAAATAATAGAAGGCAAGGCTATGCTTTTACTAATTGTACAAATTGTGGTCCCAGGTTTTCTATAATTAAAGAATTGCCTTACGATAGGGGACTTACTACAATGAGTGAATTTAAAATGTGCGAAAAATGTAATAGTGAATATTTAGATCCTACAAATAGGAGGTTTCATGCACAACCAAATGCTTGCAGGTCATGTGGTCCGGAGCTTTGGCTAGAAGATTCTAAAGGTAATAGACTGGATATAGATGATCCTATAGACTTTGCTCAAAAACAGCTTTGTGAAGGGAAGATATTTGCCATAAAAGGTCTAGGCGGGTTTCATCTTGCCTGCGATGGATTAAATGAAACTGCAGTGGATAATTTAAGGAAGCGGAAAAAAAGACCCTTTAAGCCTTTTGCGGTTATGATAAAGGATATAGAAACAGTAAAGAGTCATTGTAGAGTGTCACAGCTAGAAGAAAAAATATTAACTGGGATAAAAAAACCAATTGTTATTTTAAATCAAAAGGAAAGTTATGATTTACCTGGAAACATTGCACCTAATCAAAAAACATTGGGAGTAATGCTGACCTACACACCTATTCATATTTTATTGTTTTCAGCAAAACTTAAGGTGCTTATTATGACTAGTGCAAATATTAATGGTTTACCTATAGAGTATAAAGACAGTTCTGCAAGAGTAGGACTTACAGGTATCGTAGATTATTTTCTCATGCATAACCGTGAAATATATGTGCCAGTTGATGACTCTGTTTTAAAGGTTGTAGACAAACAACAAACAATCATAAGGAGAGCTCGAGGCTTTGTACCTGAACCTTTTAAATGGAATAATACTAGAAATATCTTAGCTTGTGGCCCTAACATGAAAAATACTTTCTGCATAAGTAAAGAGGGGTCTTTGTTTTTAAGTCAATTTAATGGTGATCTAGAAAATTTAGAGACTTTTGAACACTATAAAAAAAATGTTGAGCATTTTAAAAAGATATTTTCTTTTTCTCCCCAATTTATAGCCCATGATATGCATCCAGGATATATGTCAACTGTGTATGCACTAGAATATGATTTGCCTAAGATAGGGGTTCAGCATCATCATGCCCACATAGTTAGTTGCATGTTTGAAAATAATTTAGATGCAAAGGTTATTGGAGTTTGTTTTGATGGAACTGGTTATGGCACTGATGGAAAAATATGGGGTGGAGAATTTTTTATTTGTGACCGTCTTGGATTTACAAGGGTAGCTCATCTTGATTATATAAAAATGCCTGGAGGTCAAAAAGCTATTAAGGAACCCTGGACAATGGGAGTTTCTTATGTTTATAAGGCTTTAAGTGCACTAAGCAGTAAAAATGAAGTTAATGACATTATATTTGAGTTATACGGTAAAAAAGGTATTGATTTAATGAATATTTTAAATTCAAATATCAATTGTCCAAAGACCTCCAGTATGGGAAGGCTTTTTGATGCTATGGCAAATATAATTGGGATTTCAGAGGTGGTTACCTATGAAGGGCAGGCGTCCATTGAACTTGAAGCTATATCAGATATGGATATTGAAGAATCATACACTTATAAAGTGTTAAAACAGGATATGTATATTATACAGGCCTATGAAATGATTATTGAGGCTTTAAATGATAAAAAAAAGGGCGTATCAGGTAGAATTATTGCTTCAAAATTTCAAAATACTATTGTTAATTTAACTGTCAGTGTTTGCCTGCGAATTAGAGAAGAGGTAGGTATAAATGAAGTTGTTTTGAGTGGAGGTGTTTTTCAAAATTCTTTTTTATTAGAGAAAATATGTTGCAATCTCAAAAGAAATAATTTTGGAGTTTATACTCATAAAGATTTACCTTCTAATGATGGAGGTGTAGCGATTGGGCAGATAATTATAGCTAATGCAATTATTGGAAATAATTGATGAAATCGTAAATCCATTTTTTTAATTTAGGCTATATTAATGTAATTATTTAGATGTTTAATACAGTTTTATAGTTATTGTAGTGGTAGCTCCTATGTTATTAATGTATGAAGTAAGTATTTGGATAATACACTTAAATGAAAGAAGAAAAAGGAGGAAGGGAAATGTGTCTAGCAATTCCAGGAAAGGTTTTAAGTTTAGACGGAAATAGAGGTATTGTTGAGGTTGGAAATATGAGAAGAGAAGTATATATGCATCTAGTGCCATCTGTAGATGTGAATGAATATGTACTTGTGCATGCGGGTTGTGCAATTCAAATGATAGATGAAGAAGAGGCAAAAATAACCTTAGATATCTTCAAGGAGCTTATAGAAAATGAAATTTGTTGACGAATTCAGAAATAGCGAATGCTCTAAAAAACTAGTTGAAAAGTTAAATAATATTAATACAGAAAAGATAAACATTATGGAGGTTTGTGGTACTCATACTATGGCTATATTCAGATATGGTATTAGGGATGTTCTTCCTGTCAATATAAATCTGATATCCGGTCCAGGTTGTCCTGTTTGTGTCACACCGCAAAGCTATATAGATACAGCAATAACACTTTCTGAAAAGGTGGATGTAATTATTGCAACCTTTGGGGATATGATGAAAGTTCCCGGAAAAAAAGGGTCACTAAGTGTGAAAAAGGCAGAAGGTGCAGATGTAAGAATAGTATATTCACCTATGGATTGCCTCCAAATGGCTTCACAAAACCCTTCTAAAAAGATAGTATTTTTGTCAGTGGGTTTTGAAACTACGGCTCCTATGGCAGCAATTACTGCTATAGAGGCTAAAAAAAATAATATAAGTAATTTATTCTTTTTTGTGGCCCATAAAATTGTTCCACCAGCTATGGAAGTACTAGTTCAAGATGTGGAATTGAAAATAGATGGTTTTTTACTACCTGGGCATGTTTGTGCAATTATTGGCACAAAACCCTATGAACTTTTGAGTAGAGATTATAATATACCTGCCGTAGTTACAGGGTTCGAACCACTAGATATACTTCAAGGTTTAAATACATTAGTAAGCTTAATAAGTAAAAAGGATTATAGGATTTACAATGAATATAAAAGAATAGTTAAAACTGAGGGTAACATATATGCTTTGGAATATTTAAATAGTGTTTTTGATATTGTGGATAGTAGTTGGAGAGGAATTGGTAGAATATGTGGAAGTGGCTTGGAGTTTAATAGTAAGTATGAACATTTTGATGCAATTAAGCATTTTAATATAAATTATGAAGAATATGATGGTAGTCCACGCTGCAAATGTGGAGAAATACTAAAAGGGAAAATTAAACCAATAGATTGTCCACTTTTCAAAAAAATTTGCAATCCAGAAAATCCAGTTGGTTCCTGCATGGTTTCATCAGAAGGTACCTGTGCTGCATATTATAGATACCACAAAGACACTAAATAACAGGAGCGTAAAAATTGATAATGGTTATGTGATTATAAGGAGAATACAGGAGGGCTTCGAATGAAAGGCAAGATAACTCTAAGTCACGGAAGTGGCGGCGTACAAACTAATAAATTGATTAATGAAGTGTTTTTTAAATATTTTAATAATGATATTTTAAATCAGATGAATGATGCAGCTCAAATAGATATAGATTTTAAAAAACTTGCTTTTACTACGGATTCTTTTGTAGTAAATCCAATATTTTTTAATGGTGGTAATATTGGTAAATTAGCAGTTTGCGGTACTGTAAATGATATAGCCGTAAGTGGAGCAAAACCACTTTACCTAACAAGTGCTTTTATTATAGAAGAGGGCTTCTCTATTGAAAAATTAGAAGAGATTGTGAAGTCTATGGCAGAAGAAGCCAGGAGAGCTAGGGTAAAAATTGTAACTGGAGACACAAAAGTTGTGGAAAAAGGCAATGTGGATGGAATTTATATTAACACTTCTGGTATTGGTAGAATTTATGAAAATGTAAATATTAATTGTGCCAATGCAAGACCGGGAGATGTAATAATAGTAAATGGAACACTAGGAGACCATGGTATGACCATAATGTGCGCGCGAAATAAACTTGGTCTGGAAGGGAATTTAAAAAGTGATTGTGCCTCCTTGAATTCCTTAGTAGATACAATGCTTGAAGCGTATCATGGAATCCATGTTATTCGTGATGCTACAAGAGGTGGAATAGCAGCGGTACTTAATGAAATCAGTGAGTTTAGCAATGTAACTATAGCTCTTGAGGAAAATGCTATACCATTAAAAGAAGAAGTAAAAGGTGCAACTGAGATTCTGGGACTTGATCCATTATATATTGCCAACGAAGGAAAACTTTGTGTTTTTGTACCAGAAGCCTATGCGCAAAAGGTACTGAGTGCAATGCGTGAGCACCCGCTTGGTCTTCAAGCAGCAATTATAGGGAAAGTTACTGGAGAGCTGGGGCAAAAAGTTTATTTAAACACAGTGGTGGGTGGAAAAAGACTAGTTGATATGCCATCTGGAATTCAGCTTCCAAGAATATGTTAGATTTAGTACAATGAAGATACAGTTTGATTTATGTTTTTTAACTTTAGCCTGCCCCAAAAATAATAAATAGCAGCAACCAGTTTATTCAGGCTGCTGCTATTTATTATTTTTATATTATTACTACAGGTTTGATTAAATCCTGAGGTTTATCCTTCATTATGAGAAGGGCTTCTTCAATTTTATCAAAACCATGATAAACATGTGTTACTAATCTACTTAAATCAACACGGTTATATTTTACCAAATCAATTAGCCTTTCCATTCTAAGACGGCCTCCAGGACAAAGACCTCCAACTATTGTTTTATGAGCCATTCCACATCCCCATTCAGCGCGAGGTATTGGAAGGAAATCGCCTTCACCGTGATAGTTAACATTTGAAACAACTCCACCTGGTTTAACAATACTTACAGCTTGTATTAGTGTTTCAGGGGTTCCACCTGCGATTATTACACGGTCAACACCTTTTCCATTAGTCAAATCCATTATTTGCTTTGCAATATCACCAGTTTTATAATTTACTATTTCTGAAGCACCATAAAAATATGCTGCTTCAACACAGGTTGGCCTAGAGCCTACTGCTATTATTCTACCAGCACCACGCAATTTAGCACCAGCTATTGCCATTAGTCCAACTGCGCCAATTCCTATGACAGCAACACTTGAGCCTACTTCAATATTTGCCAGTTCTGCACCATGAAAGCCTGTAGTCATCATATCTGTTATCATAACAGCACTTTCTAAAGAAATTTCATCTGGCAAAAGAGCTAAGTTCATATCTGCATCGTTTACATGAAAATAATCTGCAAAGACACCATCTTTAAAATTTGAGAATTTCCAACCTGCAAGCATTCCACCTGAATGTTGTGGAAAACCTGCTTGAACCTCTAGGGTTCTCCAATCAGGAGTTATTGCAGGAACTATTACTCTATCTCCTACTTTGAAATCTTTTACTTCACAACCTACCTCATGGATTATACCTACAGCCTCATGTCCTAAAATCATATCATTTCTGTCCCCAATTGCTCCTTCATATACAGTGTGAATGTCTGATGTGCAGGGTGATACTGCTAGTGGACGAACAATTGCATCATATGGACCTGCAACTGGTTTCTTTTTTTCAATCCAGCCTACATTATTGATACTTAACATTGCAAAACCTTTCATTTCAAAAACCTCCTAATATTTTGGTATTGTTATTATAGCTTTTGTTTGAATAGGGTTGATATTTTATTAACTATTAAACCATAATAATTTTATGGTTTAGTAGTTAGCCTTATATTTAAAGCTATTTTTTTAACAATCTTTTTATATTGTACAGTTATACTATTAGCAATAGTCATGCCAAAAAAAAATACATTTAATAGAGCCAGTGAGTAGCCAATCCACATTTCAACAAAATAAAAGTGATGTAAAACGCAACGGTTTCTAATGAAACATCGTTGTATTTCGCAACACTGTTGTAATTTTAAACAATATTTAATTGAAACAATTGTTTTTTATTTAACAATAGATTTTAAAAAAATAGTTAAACAATAAATAATATTAGAGTTAGCTACTATGATTTTTTATTTTTGAATAGATAGTACTTCTATTTATTCCTAATATTTTAGATGCCTTAGTTATATTTCCACCGCATTTTTTTATGCAATTTATTATTGCCATGTTTTCCCATTGTTTCAATGTATACATATCATATTGAAAGGTTTCGGTTGAAAGAGGGGATTCCTTTTTTTCTAATGATTTATCTTCAAAGTTAAATGAAGTATCTCCATCCATATTTACAATGTTTTCAATACAATTTTCTAATTCACGAACATTGCCGGGCCAAGTATAATTTACGAGCGTTCTATAAATATCATAGGATATTTTGGGTACAGGTTTATCTAGTTTGATAGCTTTAGCTTTTAAAAAATACTCAATAAGTATTTCAATATCTCCAACTCGCATTCTTAGTGGTGGAAGGAATATAGGAATTACACTTAATCTATAATATAAGTCTTCTCGGAAATTCCCGTTTTTCACTTCGGTTTTCAAATCTTTATTTGTAGCAGCAATAATTCTTACATCTACATTTATATATTTGTTTCCACCCACTCTATTAAAACAAGAAGTTTGCAGTACGGTTAAAAGGTGTACTTGCATTTCAAAGGGCATTTCTCCTATTTCATCAAGAAATATAGTACCGCCATTTGCAAGCTCAAATTTTCCGAGTTGTCCACCTCGTTTTGCACCTGTAAAAGCTCCATCTTCATATCCGAAAAGTTCACTTTCTATTAAGCCTTTTGTTATTGCTCCACAATTAATTGAAATAAAGCTATTATCTTTTCTACTACTATTGTTATGAATTGACTGAGCTATAAGTTCTTTACCTGTTCCACTTTCGCCTTGAATTAGAACCGTTGAGGGACTATTTGCAATGTTTTTTGCCTGCTCAATTACTTTGATTATTACTTCACTGTTTCCAATTATGTCCTCAAAATTGTAGCTTGCATTTTTACCGGTGCGCTTGTTAGCCAAATTATACATATTTTGATACTTTTCTACTTTTAATTGACTTTCAATGGACTTAACTGCAGCCACAACTAGCCCTAAGGTATGAGGATGAGCTAACTGACGTTTTCCCGTTAAATTTAGACAACCGATAATAGTGCCTTCTTCATTATGAATAATCGCTGCAGAACATGTTAACGTATGATATGCAGTAATGTAATGTTCTTCACCTGAAATTTGAACTGATAAGTCCTCATGAATCGCAGTCCCAATTGCATTTGTGCCAGTACTTTTTTCACTCATATCTGCACCTTCCACAATGCCTACTTCTGCCATACATTTAATTATATTATCATCACCTGTAATAAAAAGCACAAAACCTACTTTGTCTGTAAGATATAATGCAAATCCAGATCCTTTTAAAAAATTATATAGTGTTTCCATAAATGGTCTAGATATTTTTATTAACTGACTATTCCTATCTAAAGAATCATGGAATGCCTTTCCTTCAAGTGTTGTTGTAGGAAATATTCTCTGCACATTAATTTTGTATTTCCTACAGTTATTTTGAGAGCTTTTTATTATATCTTTGAAATTATATTTTTGGCTCATAAACTTCACCTCTTTAGCGTTCAACGTAATTATATCACAGTCCATTGTTCCACCCTTAATAATAAGACACATAGATAAAATAAAATGGATCCTATGTCAAGGACATTTAAAAAAGACTATGCAACTAAAAGTTGATTTCTGTATTGTACAGGAGTCAACTTTTTTAATCCCCATTGATATCTATAGTTATTATAATAATCCATATAATTATCAATTAGATTCTGTAAATCAGTGAATGTATCGCAACTTTTATAGTCAATCTCATCCTTCATGTGACCAAAAAAAGATTCTTGTGGGGCATTATCCCAACAGTTTCCCCTTCTAGACATTGACTGTCCAAGTTTATATTTTTTAAGTAGTTTTTGAAACCTTAGACTAGTATAATGAACACCCTGGTCTGAATGTATAAAAGCTTCTGAAGTCAATAATTTCTTATGCGATTTAATTAATTTTTCAATCGTTTCTGTTGCAATATCTAATGTAATGCGTCTTGATAAGTGATACGAAAGTATTTCATTTGTAGAAGCATCTTTAATCGTTGATAAATAAGCCATACAGGAAGCTCCATATGGCATATAGGTGATATCTGTTAACAAAACTTTTCCGGCTACGCCCTGCTTAAATTCCCTATTTAAAAGATTTGGTACAACGGTATGCTCTCTAGTGGCTTTCATCATTCTACGATACGGATTGGCTTTTCTAATAGGGCACTTAATATTATATTTACGCATAATTCTTTGAATACATTTTCTATTAATAATTAAATTGAACTCTTGCTCTAGTACCATCTTAATAGAACGTGAACCCTTCTTGTAACCCCTATGGTCAAATGCCTTAAGAACTATATTCCTTAACTCCAAATCTCTTTGTTCTCGAATATTACGTGTAGATTCTGATTTTAGGTAATTATAATAACCTGATCTTGATACTCCAATTACATCACATAGATGCCTAATCGTATTTTTATATTTAGATTTAGAGAGGATGTTCTGAATAAGTGCAAAAATTGAAGAAATCCGTAAACTACCGCTTTTCACCTGCCTTTCTTGCAGTTCGATTTTTTTTAATAGTTCTGCTTCCGCCTTCCAGTATTCAATCTCAGCATCTTTTCTTGTGATTATTTCTTCTAGGGTTAATTCATGTTTAAGTGGGCGTCCGCTGCTAAATTTTCTAGTATCTCTAAGTCCTAATTCGCCAGACTCCTTATAAGCCTTGCGCCATCTCTTACTAAATGACTTGATTCTATTAGTACCAAGTGCTTCTATATCGAACCCAGCATCTTGAAAAATCTGAGACGTTAATTTTTCCATTATATGCTCAGATACAAATAAGGATTTGAACTCATCTGTATATGTAATTCCCTTTTCACTAACTCGTTTAATATATCTATTTTTTGAGAGTGCTAAAATTTGTTCATTAGTAAATACTTTTCTAATCATAATGCCCACAACCTTTCTAATTTAATTGTACAAAAAAAGATCCCATATGAATAGACTTTTTTAGTGTCTATCACATAGGATCCATTTTAAAATATCTATGTGTCTTATTATTAAGTATTATTTTCTAATACCATAACCACCATATATAGTTTTAGTATCCATTAGAGAAACTACGGCCTTTATATGTGAATTTTGTATTATTTTTAATATTTGAGATTTTCTTTTTCTTTTAACATGTAATATAAGCATTTTTTTATCTTCCTTTAATCCTTCTGCATCAATAAGAGTAACCCCTACATTTTCTGCTCTCAATATTTCAGCAAGTGTATTGCCATCTTTTTCAGATACTATTGCATTTATGGTCATAAGTCCTAGCGCTAGTTTATCTTCTAAAATACAACCAATATAATTTCCACAAGAAAATCCTAATGCATAAATTACCATTTTGAATGGTTCTTTACTTATTCCTACAAGTACAGTACTAATTACATATAACCATATAAGTACTTCAAAAAAACCAATAATAGCTCCATAAAATTTTTCACCTCTAGTTATGAGTACTACTCTAACTGTGGTTAAGGAAACCTCAATTATTTTAGCGAAAAAAATAAGGATATAACTAAACATACGCAACGCTCCTTTATGAAAACATATAATGCTTGTGCGTCTTCTAATAAATAGCATGCTCCTTTTAAGGCATTTTTACAAGACTTATTCATGAAAGTTAATACATATTTAATTAAATTTATTATTGTGCAAAAACTCTATTTAAAATTGCTTACATTATAAAGTAGCAATGTATAATTTTACATGATATAGTAACTATAATATATAAATATATGTTATTAGGAGGATAAAAATGGATTATATCAATGAAAATGTGGTTTTATGTTTTTATTTAGAGCAAATTGAGAAAAACAATATTGTATTCTTAGATGGAAGAGAGGAGTTTAAAGAAAGAATAAAAGAAAACATAGTAAAATTAAGAGATGCAGAGGACATGCATGATAAAATACAGACAGCTAAAAATTTGTGGAAATCATTATTTACAGCTTCCATGAGTTACATTGACTCAGATATGAGGGGTTATGATAAGTTATTTACTTATTTTGATGAATATGTTAACTTTGAAGAATTAATCTTTGCTTCTGATTCTTTTTATAGGGATCATACACTACACTGCTTATGGGTTTACTTCCTTGGAGAATATCTCACCAAGAATGAAGAGTTTAGTCCATTGTTTAATAAATTAGATTTACAATCCAATTCTATAGCTAATTTAGTATCAGTAATAGAGAACTCTAGCATAGCAGATATTTTAAAAAAGTTCACTGATTTCGGTCATGCTGTGGATGCATCAAAATGCAAAGATTCAATATGGTGCGTAACCGCTTTAACTCATGACCTAGGATATCCTATTAAAAAAATCTATAAAATAAATAATTGTATAGGAAAGGTATTACCTTATTTTTCCTTGGAGAATTATAATGAATTTAACTTTAACTATAGTCCTACTCAACAACATTTTGTAGAGAATTTTATAAAACTTATGACTATGAATATATCATTTTCAAATGATAATACGGGCAAAAAATTAGAGGAATTGACTGTTAGAATTTTTGATATAGATAAAAATGGTAGCATGCTGGGGCTAAATGAAACCGAAATAAAGAATTTAACTAATGGAGAACGTGAAATCTTAAAGGATTCTTTAAAATTTAAATGTGTAATTAAAGAAAATCTAACCAAACGATTACAGTTTTTTAACGATTTTGAACAATATCAACATGGTATTATGAGTGCTTTTTTGCTTATGAAAACTGTTAAATCCTTTAGTAATATTAATTTTAATTATACTGATAATCTAAATTTAGAGCTCAAGGAGCTTGATGTTAAAGCATTGGAAACTAAAATGCAAATACTAAGTGCTATTTCTGACCACACAAATGAAGCCAAGCAAATAAAAGGAATAGATGAGGTTTCAGATATGTTAATTCTAATAGATGAATTAGAAGAATTTTCAAGAATATCTAGAGCTAATATGAACAGACAATTTATACGTGAGTTTTGTAAATCAGATATATACTTTAAGGATGGCGTAATTAATATAGATTTTATATTTGATAACGAAAATATTAAGAATCTCGATCCAGAAAAAGCGTTTAAGGGAAGATGCAAGAGATTTTTAAGCATATTTAATATAAATAAACTGGATGAAGATTTAAAAATAAAACTAAGATGTATAGGTAAACTATCTTATGATAACAATGTCTATAGCCTAGAAATTGCAAAAAAATATGCCAATATTACCATTAACGATGTAGAACAGGATATACCAAAATATTTAAAATCCAATGAGTTTTACACTAAAGCAATGTATATGAAGCTATCATAACATGTTACTTAATAGGTGTTAGGGTGGGTTTTGTGATGAAACTTACTAGAGTTTTTTATGAAGTGATACATAATAATATTAACACTGTCACAATTAATAGTAAATTAAGTTAATGGGGGTATCATAGGTGAGTAGAGAAAAAGCATGGTTTGTCTTTCATAATGAGGTAGTACCACAAATAAGAATATTGGATGAAAAAGGAATGTTGAAATTTGAAAGTACAACATATTCTGATAAAGATTGGGATAATGGAGTGTGCGTTGTGACCAATAAAGGAGAAATCCATATTTTAGAAGATGGTAAAGTAGTTGATGACGGTAATTTATTGAAATTGTAGAGGATTATAAATTAATTTTGAATAAACATAAAAAAATAGCCCCAAAATATATTAGTATATTTTGGGGCTATTTAAAATCGACGTGAAATCAATGGACCCAAGAGGAATAGTTGCATTCAAAAGTGTTTAGAGAATACAAAAAACTTGGTGAAAGTAAGAGTTTAAAAAAACTATTGACATAGTAAGACAAATTACATACTTAGATAGTAAAGTTTTCTAAAATATGATATTATTACATTAAAATTATAATTTAAATATTATAGAAAATAAAAAAATGTAGTGTAATTTAAATTTTAAGGGGGATACAAATGAAAAATCAAAAATCAAAGACATTAAAGAGAAAGTTAGTTTTTATAACCTTATCTATTTTTTTAACAGTATTAGTATTAAGTACATTTATTGTAAGCTTTCTCATAAAAAATGAGATGAAGACTGTTTTATTAAATAAATCCTTAGAAACTGCAAAAGAAATTTCCTATGAAGTAAATAATATACTAGATACAAAAGAAGTTAATATTGAAGCCTTGCAAAGTTTTGTTGTTAACAAGGCAAAGCAGAGTAATATTACATATGCAGTTATAATAGATACTAATGTTAAGGCCATAGCTCATAGTGATAAGGAGAAAATAGGAAAGGTTTATGATGATGACTATACCATAGACGGAGCAAAAAATGGGAATATAAAAACCTCTAGGTTTTATGCAGATGTTCAAAAGTATTGGACATATGACATTATGGTTCCAATATATGAAAATAAAACACTAATAGGAGTACTTGATATTGGTATACCAGAAAAGGGTATAACAGAGGTTGTAAATAAAATACTACTTATTCAATTCATACTACTTATTATTTCACTTATAGTAATTAGTATATTACTTATGATTATTTTTGGTAAAGCTCTCGCCCCACTTAATAAAATGGTAGTTGGGCTTGATAAAATAGGGAAATTTGATTTGACTGATAGCGATGAAATCAGTGAACTTATAAAACGACAAGATGAGATGGGCAAAATAGCAAATTCAATACGCAATATGCAAAATGGAGTGTCTTCTTTGATAAAAGGAATTATGGATAATTCACAAAATCTTAGGGGATCATCTGAGGAACTTTCAGCAACCATGGAGGAATTAACATCAACAATTGTAACGATAGATGGCGCTGTTAAGAATATTGCAAATGAAATTCAGGAGTCAAGTGCAGCAACTGAGGAAATAAGTGCATCAGTAGAAGAAGTAGACTCAAGCATTAATGAGCTTTCACAAAAGGCAGTGGAAGGAAGTAATAATGCAAATGGAGCAAAGGAAAGGGCCACAGAAGTTAAAAAGAGTAGCGAAAAGGCTATAGAAGATACTCAAAAACTATATGCTGAGAAGCAAGATAAGATGCTAAAAGCAATTGAAGATGGTCAGGTAGTAGATAGTATCAAGGTTATGGCGGATACCATAGCAAGCATTGCAGAACAGACTAACCTACTTGCACTAAATGCTGCTATAGAAGCAGCAAGGGCTGGAGAGCAGGGAAGAGGGTTTGCAGTAGTAGCTGATGAGGTTAGAAAGCTTGCAGAACAATCATCACAGGCGGTAACAAGTATTCAAGAAACAATTATAAGGGTTCAGGATGCATTTAAAAGTAGTACTGATACCGGTAGTGATATATTACAATTCATTAATAAAGATATATATGAACAATTTGATGCTTATGGAGAAGCAGGAAATCAGTATTATAATGATTCTGATTTTGTAAGCAAAAAGTCAGAGGAAATTGCTTCTATGTCAGAACAGATTACAGCAACAGTAGGTCAAGTAAGTGAAGCAGTGCAGAATATGGCGCAATCTTCGCAAAAATCCAATGAACAGGCTGAAACAATAAAAGAGAGTATGGATGAAACTACGAAAGCCATAGAACAGGTAGCTATTATTGCGCAAAGTCAATCTGAATTTGCTCAAAAGCTTAATGAAATGGTGAAAGAGTTTAAGATATAAATAATAAGCTATACTTGCAGCTACGCAATATAGTAAAACATTTGATTTTAAATAACACAGGGAAAGAAAAATCAAGGAATAGAATTAAAAGTCTATAAGATTTAGATAAAAGTCCAGCAAATTTAAAAAATTTGCTGGACTTTTATCTATTCTATAGGACCTTTTTTTTTATTAAAAATATACATATAGATATTATGCAGTATAATATCTATATGAGTAAATGATATCTATATAAGTAAATGATATGAAATAATTAATTTAAGGAGAAATATATGACCCATATCCTATGGATAAAAGGGTTTTATGGAGGATTTAGTTATGAATGAACTAAGATATAGACAAGTGCATTTAGATTTTCACACCAGTGAATATATTCCTATGGTAGCTCAAGAATTTGAACCAGAAAAATTTGTAGCTACTCTGAAAAAGGCAAATATAAACTCTATTACCTGTTTTGCAAGATGCCATCATGGATGGCTGTATTATCCGTCAAAAATTACACCTGAGTTCATACATCCTAATTTGGTAGATAAAAATCTTTTATTAGAGCAAATTGAAGCTTGTCATAAAAATGATATAAAGGTTCCTATATATACTACTGTGCAGTGGGATGGGCATATTGCAAAAATCCATCCGGAGTGGTTAGCGGTGGACGAAAATGGTGAGTTTATTAACAGTCAAAAGATAGCGAAGCCTCATTTTTACTACACTATTTGTATAAATAGTGGCTATAGACAGTATTTTAAGGAACATCTTCAGGATATTATTGATGTAGTTGGAGCAGAAAATGTAGATGGGTTCTTTATGGATATTCTTTTTAAAGTAGATTGTAATTGTGTGAATTGTATCAGTAAAATGACTGCTTTAGGATTTAACCCTGAAGCTAAGCATGAGAGAATTCAATATTCTATAGTGATGCTGGATGAATTTAAAACAGAAATAACTCAGTTTATAAAAAATAGGGTTCCGGGTGTCAGTATTTTTTATAATAGTTCACATATAGGTCCTAATAGCAAAAAAAGTGTGGAGGAGTGTACTCATTTAGAACTAGAGTCTCTTCCTAGTGGGGGCTGGGGTTATGATCATTTTCCAGCAACAGTGAGATATGCCAGAAGTTTAGGAAAGAATATATTGGGTATGACAGGTAAGTTTCACACCTATTGGGGAGATTTTCATTCTCTTAAAAACAAGGCTGCATTAGAATTTGAGTGTTTTAATATGTTAGCTTTAGGTGCAGGTTGTTCCATAGGAGACCAACTTCATCCTAGCGGTAAGTTGTCTGAAGGGGCTTACCAGTTAATAGGGTCAGTATATGAAAAAGTAAAAGAAAGGGAAGACTACTGCATAGGTGCAAAGCCAATTTCAGAAATTGCAGTATTTACACCTGAAGAATTTTACTCCTTTAAGGATTATGATTTAGGGATTCCACCAGCCTTAATAGGAGCGGTGAGAATGCTTCAAGAGCTTGCTTATCAGTTTGATATCATAGACAGTAGCTTTGATTTTAATAAATATAGATTACTGATTTTGCCAGATTATATAAATTTCATACCTAAGTTTGAAAATAAGCTTATTAAATATGTAGAAAATGGTGGTAAGGTAATTGGTAGCTATAAATCTCTTTTAAGTGAAGAAAGCAAAATAAGTAGTTTGTATGGTATTTCCTATGAGAAGGAGTCAGATTATTATAGGGATTTCATATTACCAAATGAAGTTATAGGAAAAGGCTTATATAAGGAAGAATATGTTATGTACCTTAGAGGAATGGAAACAAAAGTTCAAGAGGCTGAAGTTTTAATGTATTCTGTAGAACCCTACTTTAATAGAGAAGGCGATATGTTCTGTTCTCATCAACACACTCCATCCTCAGGAAAGCTTGGCTACCCAGCTGTAACCAAGAAAAATAATGTTATATATTTTTCTCATCCTATATTTAAAATTTATCGAAAAAATTGCGCTAGGTGGTGCAAAGCAATAATGAAGGATGCTATAGAACTACTTCTTAAGGACAAACTCCTTACCCACAATGGACCCTCTACCATTATTACAGCTTTAAATACACAGTGCGAGGAGCATAGAGACATACTACATGTTCTACACTATATAACTGAAAAACGTTCAGAGGATATCTACACTATAGAGGATATTATTCCAATCTACAACACAGAATTCAAAATATATGTTGGGGATAAAAATATAAAATCATTAAAAAAAATTCCTAAGCTTGAAAGCATAGATTTTCAAAGATTAGACAACTGTATAATCTTTAATCTAGACAAAATAGAAGGATATAGTATGGTTTCTATAGAATACTAATCAGAAATAAATGGAATCACTGAGGAGCGCTTCCATTAAATATAAGTATTTAAGGGATGGGTAGAGAGGGGGTAGACTACTATGTCATTTATTTTAGAAGTTTGTGTGGATTCAGTAGAGTCAGCTATGGAAGCAGTAAAAGGTGGAGCGAATCGTCTTGAACTTTGCAGTGCTCTAATTATTGGAGGTGCTACACCTAATATAAACTTATTTAAATTAATAAAAGAAAAAACCAATATACAAGTGAATGTTTTAGTCAGACCTAGATATGGTGATTTTTGTTATACAGAAGATGAATTTGAGATAATGAAAAGAGATATCCAAATGTTCAAAAAAGCTGGTGCCAATGGAGTAGTTATAGGAATGCTAAAACCAGATGGAACCTTGGATATAGATAGAATGAAAGAGCTTATAGCAGAGGCAGAAGGAATGCATATAACCCTTCATCGCGCCTTTGATGTTTGCAGAAATCCTTTTACTACCTTAGACGAGGCAAAAAAATTAGGAATCAGTTCTATTTTGACCTCAGGTCAGAAAAATAAATGTACGGAAGGGAGAGAACTTTTAAAGCAGTTGGTAGAAAAATCAGAAGACAAGATTGAAATTCTCATAGGAAGTGGTATAAATTCAGGTAATGTAGAGGATGTAATAAGATATACTAAATCCTATGCGGTACATACTTCTGGAAAGATGGAAATTAAGAGTGATATGAAATATAGAAAAGGAGATATAAGTATGGGATTTCCTATACTTAGTGAATATGTTATTCTAAGAACTCAAAGTGAAGAAATAGCAAAGGTTAGAGAAATTTTAGAAAAGCTTTAGATGAAATGGACAAGTGAATGAGTATAGAATGTGTAAAAGGAGATGGAATATGGTATATACAGAGGAGGTAAAACAATATATAAATTCTAAATTCATAGAATCATTAGACTTATTTGGATATAAAAGAGAGGATATACTTTATAAGCTTTCCTTATGTAAGGAAGAGGATAGGTTTTTAATGGAATATTTATATTCTACAATGACTATAAGTGACATCTCTAATTATGATTTTGAACTTTTTTATAAATATGTTAAACATGCTGTACTTTTAAGGGCAAATACTCCTTGGGGTGATAAAATTCCTGAAGATATTTTTTTGAATTATGTGCTTCACTACCGCATTAATAATGAGGCTATAGAAGACTGTAGAAAAATATTTTATGATATGATATATCATAGATTAGAAAATAAAAGCATGTATAAGGCGGTTTTAGAAGTTAACTATTGGTGCGCTGAGAATGCAACATATAAATCAACGGATGAAAGAACAGCCTCACCTCTCACAGTATTAAAATGTTCATATGGAAGGTGTGGAGAAGAATCTACTTTTACAGTTACGGCTCTTCGAAGTGTGGGAATACCAGCAAGGCAGATATATACTCCGAGATGGGCTCATTGTGATGATAACCATGCTTGGGTAGAGGCATGGTGTGATGGACGGTGGCACTATCTGGGAGCATGCGAGCCAGAACCAATGTTGGACAAAGGGTGGTTTACCACAGCAGCTTCTAGAGCCATGGTTATTCATAGTAGGGTATTTTCAGGTTATTGCAAAAATGAGGATATAATATCAAAGAATAAGGCAGTAACAACTATTAACAATATTAGTAAATATGCTGATTCAAAAGCTTTTTATGTTAAGGTTATAAATTCAAAAAATGTGCCTGTAGAGGGCGCTGTAGTGAGATTTGAAGTGCTTAACTATTCTGAATTAACACCTGTAGCAATATTGTGCACAGATGAAAAAGGATTAGCCTACATAAATATTGGACTTGGAACCATAGCTATTTATGTAGTGAAATATGGTAGATTTATTTATAAAATGGTTGATACAAGAGTCTCCACGGAAATCATATTTAACATTGATGATGCAGTAGATTATGAAAAGGAAATGCATGGACAAAAAATTGATATAGTACCTCCAGTTGATAAAAGGGCTTTGCCTTACAACATAACAGAAGAAGAAAAAGACACAGGAAAAAAGAGATTTGAATATTGCAATAAAACTCGAGAAGAAAAGAACAATAAAATAATGGCGGCTATAGACAAAATTAAGTATTTAGGTAAATATGATTCTGAAATTAGAGATATACTATTAGCTGCTATGGGAAACTATACTGAAATATTACAATTTTTAAATTATAATCTTAATGATGAGGACTTAAAAAAGAGGATAGATTTATTAATGTGTTTATCAAACAAGGATTATGTAGACATCAGATGCAGCATATTAAATTCTCACATTAATAGTATTGATGGTTTTGAGGGAAATTATCCTAAAAAAATATTTTATGAATATATACTTTGTCCAAGAATATACCTGGAAAAAATTACGGATTTTAGGCAACCTATTATTAACTATTTTACTAGTAATATAAAAGATAGCTTTATAAAAAATCCTACAAAGGTATGGAATTATATTAAGGAAAATATAGCAGAACTTCAAGAGTATGACTATGAAGAGTTATATGCCACCCCTGCAGCAGTACTTAAAATGGGAAGGGGTAGTCTTATGTCTAAGAAGATTTTTTTTGTTGCTATATGCAGAAGCATAGGTATACCTGCTAGGATAAATAATAGTGATTTATCTATAGAATATTATAAATATTATAATGAAAGTCGCGGAAGCTTTATAAAGGTAGAGGATAAATATAACTCAGTAAATTCTCAGGTTATAATTAATAATAGGAGTAAAATAGAGATTAAGTACTATCAGAATTGGACTATAGCATTATTAGAAAATGGAGTGTATAGAACCCTTGTTTTAAGTAAGGATATATTACCGGGCAATAAAGTAAATATTACTGTTGCTGCTGGGTATTATAGAATTTTAACCACCAACAGATTACCTAATGGAAGCACATTTGTAAATAAGCATACTTTTGAGGTTAAGCACAAAAAAACAAAATCTATAAATATAAGCCTTAGAGATGCGAAACTTTCAGACATGTTGGAAAATTATGAGCTTCAAGATTTTAGGCTTAGGGATAATAATAGAAATTTAATACATGCCACTGATTTAATAAAAGATGAAAAAAGCATCATTATATGGATAGAAGCAGGCAAAGAGCCTGCGGAGCATATCCTAAATGAAATGATAGAACGGCAACAAGATTTTAAAAATATAAAGGGACAAATTATATTTGTGCTAAGAGACACTTCTGCAAAGCAGAATAAAACATTACAAAGAGTGTATGAACTAATTCCAAGCATAAAAACTTATTTTGATGATTTTACTGAAAATGTAAATGCCATAGCTAGAAGAATGTATTTAGATCCAGATAAACTTCCTTTGGTGCTTGTTTCTAATAATTGCAATAATGATCAAGAAATTAACAATAAATGTATAAATGGAATCTATGCCTGTAGTGGATATAATGTGGGTATAGGAGATATGTTAATTAAAATTATAAAGTCATAATTACTGAACTTATAAAAAAAATGTGGCTACTTGAAAAAATAAAAAACAGTATAATAATAAATAAAAAATTCCAATATTGATATTTAATAAAATTTATGGTAATATTGGATTAATTAGTTTTTAATATACGGAGGTGAAAATGATGGCTAAGCTCTTTTTAGAAAATACAATTTTAGATAGACTACCGATGGCATTATCTGGAATTACGCATACTGATTTCAATTTTACGGGAGAAGTCTGTCCAAAATTGAATATATCACTAAAAAGAAGTGAGTTATCTTTGCCTTAAATACATTATAATTATGTTATTTTGAAACCAGGTGGGGATTGTCTTGCCTGGTTTTTTACTGCGATTATATAATGGATTAGTTTAACTGATTTAGAAAAATCAAAATACAAAACTCCGGCAAGGGCTTCTTGCTGGGGTTTTATTATTTTGCGAGTCAAAATCTATATTGTAAATACAGAGGAGGAATTAATAATGATAGAACTTGCGTTAAAAGAAGTAGAAAAATATTTTGGAGGTAATAGGATTTTTGAAAATATTACTTTCGAAGTTCAAAATGGAGAAAGAGTTGGGTTAATAGGGAGAAATGGATGTGGTAAAACTACAGTTTTTAAAATTATTGCTGGTGTGGAAAGCCAAGATAAAGGTAGCATATCCATAAGGAAAAATGCTACTGTAGGATATTTACATCAAATACCAGATTATCCGCTGCAGTTTAAAGTAATAGATGTTTTAAAAATTGCTTTCCAAATTCAATACCAAATAAATAGGGAACTTAAAATATTAGAAGAGCAAATGGCGAGTTTAAAGGACAGTGAATTAGAATATGCATTAAGAAAATATGGTAAGCAAAATGAACTTTATGAAGCAAAAGGTGGTTATGAAATAGAAGAAAAAATGAGTAAGGTATGTACTGGATTAAAGTTTACTGAGGAGTTTTTAAGTAGAGAATTTATAAGTCTAAGTGGTGGTGAAAAAACCATAGTAATATTAGGGAAAATTTTACTTGAAAATCCAGACATACTTCTTCTAGATGAACCTTCAAATCATTTAGACGTAACATCTATAGAATGGCTTGAAACTTATCTTAAGGGGTACAAAGGTACAGTAATAGTTATTTCACATGATAGATATTTTTTGGATAGAGTTGTAACAAAAATAGTTGAAATTGAGGATGGGGAAACTTCACTTTATAATGGTAATTATTCTTATTACGTAAAAGAAAAGGAAAGAAGGGTTGTTGAACAATTTGAAGCATTTAAAGATCAACAGAAAAAAATAAAGGCTATGGAAAAAGCTATAAAGCAATTAAGGGAATGGGCTATTCAGGCGGATAACGAAAAATTCTTTAAAAGGGCAGCAAGTATGCAAAAAAGGTTAGATAAAGTAGTAAGAGTTGATAAGCCAATAATAAATCAACCTAAAATTCAATTGGATTTTGGGGAGACTGATAGATCTGGCAGGGATGTAGTAAGTATTAAAGGTTTATGTAAAAGCTTTGACCAAAAGCAAATATTAGAGGATTTAAATTTAGATATTAGATATGGTGAGCGTACTGCTTTATTAGGAGATAATGGAAGCGGTAAATCAACTATTATAAAAACACTTTTAGGTGAAGTTCAGGGGGATTATGGCGAAGTCAAGTTAGGGTCTAACACCAAAATAGGATATCTTCCTCAAAATATAATTTTTAATAATGAAGATTTAACTGTGATTGATGCTTTTAGAGAGGATATGTTTATCTTGGAAGGCCCAGCTAGAGGAATACTTGCTAAATTTTTATTTTATGGGGAGAGTGTTTTCAAAAAGGTTAAAAATCTTTCAGGAGGAGAAAAAAGTAGACTTAAGCTTTGCAAACTAATTCAAAATGATATAAATGTATTGATACTTGATGAACCTACAAATCATTTGGATATAGATTCAAGAGAAAATCTTGAAGAAGCTTTAATGGAATTTAGTGGAACTATATTATTTATATCTCATGATAGATTTTTCATAAATAAGCTTGCAGTAAGAATATGTGAAATAGAAGATAAAAAGATTGTAAGTTACCAGGGAAATTATGAATATTACAAAGAAAAGAAAAATGAATTTAAGCGAAATAAAATAGAGACTCCTAATAAGGAAAAAGAGAAAAAGTTAAAATATAGAGAAAACACTCAAAAACAAACAAGCAATAATAAACTAAGGGAAGTAGAAACCTTAGAAAGTAGAATACAAGACCTTGAAGCAAAACTTAAAGAGATAGATATTGAAATGAATCAAAAGGGCCGTGAATATGAAAAATTGTTAGAGCTAGGTAAAGAAAAAGAAAAAGTTCAAGAACAATTAGATAAAGCCATTGAAAAGTGGATGGAAATAGAAAACTCTTAATAGTGGGGGGTGGCAAAATGGAACATATAAATAAATTAAGAAAAAACGTATTTAAAAATTATATCTTTACTTTTATTAATAGATTTGATCTTACACGCGGAATATGGATGATATATTTAGCATCAAAAGGTTTATCTTTGGCGGAAGTTGGATTGGTAGAAGCTATCTTTCATATAACTTCATTTCTAATGGAAATACCTACTGGAGCAGTAGCGGATGTTTGGGGAAGAAAAGCTAGTAGAATATGTGGGAGAATCAGCGCATTAATAGCTGCTATTATATTAATATATTCAAATAGTTTTTGGGGCTTTGTAGTAGGATTTATAGTATCAGCATTGTCTTACAATTTAGAATCAGGTGCAGGGGAAGCGTTATTATATGATTCTTTAAAAGAAATAGGTGAAGAAAAAAAATATATGAAGACATTAGGTATAAATGAAATAATAACGCAAACGGCTCATACCTGTGGGCTATTAGTTGGTGGTTTTTTATCTAATTATGGTTATATTTATGCTTATGGTATAACTATATTAGTTAGCATGGGATCTATAATCCAAGCCTTTTCTTTTACTGAACCTAATATTAAAATAAAAATTGAAGAGAAGAGCTTCAAAATATTAAAAAACCAAGTAGTTGAGAGTTTTCACATTATAGCTGGAAATAAAAAACTAGCATTTTTAATTGTGTTTTCCCAAGGGATTTTTATGTTCAATGCAAGTATATTCTTTTATTTTCAGAACTACTTATTGGATAAGGGGATTTCAAAAGGAAATATAGGTGTAATACTAGCTATTTCAGCATTAGCAGCTGCGATTACAGCATCTCAAACACATAAAATTGAGAGAAAAATAGGGGAGAAAGTAATCGTATCATTATTTCCTATAATTATAGCTATGTGTATATGGGGAGTCGCCTTAAGTAAATACTATTGTATATTTTTTATAGTAATAAATACTATAGATTCTATTGTTTTTGTAGCAGTTGGAGATTATATAAATAAATTAATACCTTCAGAGAAGAGGGCCACAATACTTTCAATGGCAAGCATGATATTTAGTTTATACATGATAGTGTTATTCCCTATTATAGGTAAACTTGGAGATGAATTTTCTTTGCAAATTGCATTTCAGGTTTTAGCTATGGTAGCAACTATTATGGCAGTTATAAATATTATTGTTCTTAGGTGTAATAAAAAAAATAGATAATTTTAAATAAATCACTTTAAATACCCTAAAATGACCTTTTGTGATATTACTTTCTCAAAGTATATGTTAAAATATCATAATTAGACTTATAATAGTATTTAAATTAGGAATTTCAAAGAATTGCTAGATAGTATAGTGGTTAGTTTATTTCAGAAGACACATATTTAGATTGTAGAAGGAGGAGTTTTATTGTGAAAAATGAATTATTAGAAAAATATGCTCTTTTATTGGTGAAAACGGGAATTAATATTCAAAAGGATCAAACACTTGTAATCAAATCTCCTATAGAGTGTGCTGATTTTGCTAGAACTCTATCTAAAATTGCTTATGTTGAAGGTGCTAGAGAGGTAGTTATAAATTGGGTGGATGAATTATCTTCAAAAATCAAATTCATGCATGCTCCAGAAGAGGTTTTTGAAGAATATCCAGACTGGCAGAGAGATTTTTACTTGTCAAATGTACGCAAGGGAGCTGCTTTTTTAAGTATTTTAGCCTCTGACCCTGAACTTATGAAGGATGTTAACCCTGAGAGGATGGCGAAATCAAATAAAGCAGCTAGTAATGCAATAAAAGAATATAGAGATAGGCTTATGAGCAATAGAAATGTTTGGTGTGTTGCATCAATTCCAACTATAGCCTGGGCAAAAAAAGTTTTTCCAGAATTATCAGAGGAAGCGTCAGTGGAAAAACTTTGGGATGCTATATTTAAAACAGTAAGAGTAGATACAATCGACCCTGTTGCTTCATGGGAAACACACAAAAGCAATCTAAAGAAAAGCATGGATTTTTTAAATGGCAGTAACTTTAAATACCTAAAATATAAAAATTCATTGGGAACTGATCTTCTCATTGAACTTCCAGAAAATCATTTATGGCTTGGAGGATCGGAATATTCACCAGAGGGCGTAGAGTTTATAGCTAATATGCCGACTGAAGAGGTATTTACACTTCCTAAAAAAAATGGAGTTAATGGAACAGTATTTTGCTCAAAACCTTTAAACTATAATGGGAACTTAATTGAAAAATTTTCCATTACTTTTAAGGATGGGAAAATTGTAGATTTCAAAGCAGAAAAGGGTTACGATATTTTAAAGAGCATAATTGAAACTGATGAAGGATCACATTATCTTGGTGAAGTAGCACTAGTACCATATGATTCCCCTATATCAAATTCAAATATACTGTTTTACAATACACTTTTTGATGAAAATGCCTCTTGTCATTTGGCTATCGGTAAAGCATATCCAGTATGTATAAAAAATGGTGAAAATTTAAGTGACGAGGAGCTTTCAAAATCAGGAGTTAATGATTCCACTGTGCATGAAGATTTTATGGTTGGCACAGAAGACCTGCAAATAATAGGGATTAAAGCAGATGGAAGTGAAATACCTGTATTTAAAAATGGGAATTTTGCATTTTAACCATATGTCAGCGTAGCAAGTGATGATTTAAATATCATAAAAAATAACAAGTAAGTATGTTATCATACCGACTTGTTATTTTTTTATTATCTATATTTTTCTGAATAAAACACAAATACATGTAAATAATTACAATGTATATAATAAATAAGATAATAAGGAGTAGACAATGGAAATAATTGATTTGAAAAAAATGTTAGATAAGAAGCTAGAACCTGTTTGCAAATTAGAAGGAAAACTCTTTTTAAGGGAAACGGTAAAAGTTTTTGATGACTTATTTAAGGACTCAGACATTACAAATTATTACACTTATAATATTCAGAATAAAGAAATGTCTTCTATTAATGTAGGGAGTGAAAAAATATTACTAGATTTTTTTCAGCAAAAGGAAGTAGAAGGAGAAGATGGTTTTTACTATGTTACTGTTAAAAAACAACTTTTAATTAATGAATATACATTGAATAGTGTTAACATTAATACATCTGAGATTACATCAGTATTTAAATTTGAAATGGACACGCGATTTGATAGTTTGCTATTAGAAAAATTAGATGTGGCTAAATTTTTAGTATTTTTCAAGGAAGAACATAATTTAACATTTGAAGAATTTGAGAGTTTTAAAACGCCCATTGAAAGTTATGGGTATGAAAAGGCAATACTTTATAATGTAAATAGTGGTGAGAATTTTGAAGTAAAGGATAAAGCGTTCTTAAGGGGAGTCCGCTCCGTATTTTTTAAGACCGCTTTAAAAAATGAACAATGTGTAGTTTATGAAGAAAATTATTTAGAACCTTATGATAAAGAGCAAATATATAATGAGGTGCATAGGGGAAGAAAATCTAAAAGAGATCAATTTTTTTACTGGGATAGTCTTAAATACTTAACATTAAAAAAATTCATTAGTGAAATTGAAGGTAGCTATAAAAAATTAAGCTTTGTAGATATTGAAAGTCAGGGGCTTGATGGTTATGAGTTTTTTTCTGGAGTAGATAAAGACAACATATATTATGAAGTAAATAAGTTTGGGAAAAAAAATAGTGACGCTATGATTATATTAAACAAGAAAAGTTTTGAAAAAAGCACTATTGCATTACTTTCAGAATGTGAGGGTGGTGCATTTATAAATTCTTCCGCTTTTTCTTGGAACTTAGATGGAAAGTATAAAGTTGTTTTTAGACAAAGTATTATTTCTGATAAGCAATTAAAAGTGAAAGAAATTATAAATGGTAATATTGATTATACTTATGAAAAAAAATTAGGATATCCAAAGGGGTGTATAAATAGTCGTTATTTAATTACTTCTACTAGTAGAGAGGGACAAAGTACGTCTATTATTGATATGGAAACAAATAAAATACATACATATAAAAGTGAACATACAGTTTTTGATGATTATTTAGTTTTATTTTAAACTATAAATAGAGGAAAAAATGTATTTATGTGTAATTATATAGTATGGTAATTATTGTATCAAAAGGGGGATAAAATTAGATATGATTCTATATGCTCATATTGCTTTTATAGTTATTTTTTTAATACTTATTATTTTTTTCCTTTTTACAAATATTTTGAAACTTACAACAGTAAAGAAAGAGATGGTAAAAGAAAAGAAAATACTTCAATCTATATTAGATTCAACTGGTGATGGTATTTTAGTTGTGAATAAAGATGGAAGAAAAATTCACAATAACAATAAATTCGCTAACATGTGGGGAATGTCTGAAGAAATTTTAGAGAGAAATAATAATATAGAAATGATTAATTATGCTAGAAATCAATTATCGGATCCAAATGAACTTGATATAAGTATAAAAGCAAAACTTAATGCTTTGCAAAGGGAAATAGATTTTATTAATTTTAAAGATGGAAGAGTATTTGAATTGTTAGTTCAACCGTTAATAATAGAAAATAAATCTAGTGGTATGGTTTGGAATTTTAGAGACATTACAGAAAAAATACAAATAGACCAGTTGCAGAAGGAAGTTAAGATAAAAGAAAATTTAATAGAAAAGGCAAAGGAATATGAAAACAATAAGGATCAATTTTTTAGTACCATATCGCATGAATTGAAAACACCTTTAAATATAATATTAGGTGTTGTTCAATTAGTAGATAAAACTTTTTGTCAGGAAGAATTTTGTACTAATCATGAAAAACTAAAAAAGTATATGAATATATCTAAGCAAAATTGCTTTAGACTGGTAAAACTAATTAATAATTTAATCGATATTAGTAAGTTTGATTCAGGGTTTATGCATATGGAGTATAAAAATTATAATATTGTTAGTGTGGTAGAAAATATTACTCTTTCTATTGCAGAATTCGTAGAGAGCAAAGGAATTCAACTTATATTTGATACAGAAATAGAAGAAAAAATAGTTTCCTGTGATGCAGAAAAACTTGAAAGAGTTATGTTAAACTTACTTTCTAACTCTATAAAGTTTACAGAATGTGGTGGGACTATAATAGTGAGCATATATGATAAAGGGGAAAGTATACTGATTTCTGTAAAAGATACTGGTATAGGAATACCATCAGATATGAAGGAAAAAGTATTTGACAGATTTACACAAGTGGATTCTATTTTAAGGAGAGAAGCAGAGGGAAGTGGAATTGGACTTTCACTAGTAAAAGCAATTGTAGAACTTCATAAGGGAACAATTAATTTGGAAAGCAGTCTTGGGATTGGAAGCGAATTTATAATGGAATTCCCAGTATTAGTAGTAGAAGAACAATCTTATGTTCAAGAAGAAGTTGCCGCATCCATTCACAGCAATGTAGAAAGGATAAGTATTGAATTTTCTGATATATATTCATAAAATTATAATGATATAATCACATTTTAATTCAAAATAAACAGGGCGACATGATTTTTAAGTGGCAATATTTAATTGAAAAAATTAAACACAATATACAAATATATATTGTAAATTTTTTTAAATATGTTAAAATAAGTATATACATGGTGATGAAAAATTATTATGTAGAAGAATCTAATCTGATAAACAACATATCCTCTTTTGTTTAGGAAATTATTGTTAATCAAATTTAGATCTTAATTTTCAAATAAAAGGGGGAATATTTAAAATGGCAGACAAAAATCTTATTTGCAAAGACTGTGGGAAAGAATTTGTATTCACTGAGGGCGAACAAGCTTTTTACAAAGAAAAAGGATTCGAAAATGAACCACAAAGATGCGTTGAGTGTAGAAAAGCAAGAAAACAACAAAACAACAAGCCATCATTCAAAAGATAGTATGAATAAGTAATGCATACCCTATAAGAATTAATCTTATAGGGTTTTTTATATAATTTGACATAATATTAAGATAATTATTCGAAATTTATTTTTTATAATTTAGTCATAAACAAAATAAAAAATATTGAGAATTCATCATATATAAGAGCAGTGGATAGAATACTGTTATGTAGTAAAAATCTAGTGCTCTTATATTACGTTGTAGATATAGTATCTATTATTTCAGTAGGAATACATTCAAAAACAGCATAGGAGAAATAAAAGTGGATATTTTAATTAAAAGAAGAGAAACTATGTAATATAAAAAACAAAATGGAATTAAATTTTAATAATTCTATTTATGATTATCTATGAGAAAAGGGGATGGTAATTGCAATGGAAAATGGAGAGCTAAATGGAAATATAGATTTGATCAGAGCTGGGCTCGGCACGCAAAGTCCTATGGTAGTAAAGCATTTTTATATTGGTATGGATGAACCTTTGGAAGCTGCTATTATCTATGTTAATGGGATTACAAACAAGGATATTATTGATAGGGACATATTAAATCCTCTGATGATTCATATAGGAGAAAATTTATATGGAAAGGCGAATATAGGAGATTATCTTTGTAAAAGATATATTTCTATGAGCAACACATCCGTAGAATTAGATTTAAATGTAGTGGTTGATCATCTTAAAAGAGGTAAAACTGCAGTTTTAATAAATGGCGCTCTAGAAGTTATAATAGCTGACACTACAGGGGGACAACAGAGGGCAATTATGGAGCCTATGAATGAAACAGCAGCTAAAGGTCCAAGAGATGGTTTCGTAGAAAATTTAGAAGTAAATGTTAGCCTTATTCGAAGAAAAGTAAAGGATAAGAATCTCACCATTGAGTCATTTAATGTAGGAAGAAGACTTCAGAGTGACGTGGTAATGGTTTACATAGGCGATATAGTAGATAAACAGGTATTGGAAGAATTAAAAAACAGAATAGAAGCCATTGATGTAGACTCTGTACTTTCAGTTGGAAAGCTAGAGCAATATATTGAAGACTATACTTATTCAATGTTTCCACAAGCCTATAGTACAGAGAGGCCAGATAGAGCTATTGGAAATATGTTAGAGGGAAGAATAATTGTTATTGTAGAAGGAACACCAATGGTTCTTTTATATCCAGCAACATTCATGCAATTTTTCCAGGCCACGGAGGATTATACTCAAAGAACTGTGATAGCATCTTTTGCAAGACTTCTTAGAATTTTGGCGGCAATTATTGTTGTTACCCTGCCTTCTATTTATTTAACATTAATAAAGTTTAATGTAGAACTTATTCCCATAAAATTTGTAACCCCTATTGTTCAATCAAGGGTAGGAATTGCTTTAACTCCATTTTTAGAGATTATGGCTATGGAATTAGTTATAGAGTTTTTAAGAGAGGGTGGATTAAGACTACCTACGAAAATAGCTCAAACCTTAAGTTTAGTAGGTGGTATTATTATAGGTGATACTGCAATTAGATCTAAAATAGTGAGTCCTACTACCTTGCTTATAGTAGGAATTACAGTAATCACTACTTTTTTAATACCTAATTATGATATGTCGCTTTCTATTAGATTGTTACGGTTTCCCATGCTTATACTAGCAAATCTTATGGGCGTATTTGGAATAGCTGTAGGATGGTTTTTAATTTTAGTTCATCTTTCCTCTTTAGATAGTTTAGGTGTACCATATTTTGAATTTCATAAAAGTGACATGAAGGATACCTTTATTAGAGCACCCTTGTGGAAGATGAACAAACGGCCAGAGGCTATTCCCAATGGAAATCCAATAAGGCAGACGAATTTTAGGAATAAGTTTAAGAAAAAAAGGTAGTGAATGAAATGCAAGGAGGCGCGAGTAAAAAACAAAGTTACTTAACTGTAAATCAGTTTGCACTTATTATATTTGGTAGCATTGTTGGAGTTGGTGTTTTATCACTTCCCAATGGTGTAGTAAAAGTTGCTCATCAGGATGGATGGATTTCTACTTTAATAGGGGGAATATATCCCTTGTATGTTGTCATAATAGCTAGCTATATTAGCAAAAAGTTTCCGGGTGATAGTATATTAGTATTAAGCAAAAAATATTTTGGTAAAGTCTTTGGAAGTCTGTTTAATTTAATTTTTGCTACTTATTTTATTTTTATTGCATCAATGATAGCTAGTTATTATACAAATTTAATGCGAAATTATATAGTAGGATTTTTAACTCCTTTTAAAATCATAGCTATCCTATTTATTTGCATTATTTATGCGGCTTCTAGAGGTTTGAAAGTAGTAGGGAAAATTAGTGAAATTTCTTTTTATTATACATTAATTCTCCTTTTATCTACTATAGTAGCGCTGAGAGATGCCAATATGGTGAATATTTCCCCTGTATTTGGTTCTGGTATTAATTCAATATCAAAGGGAATTGTGAAATCAGTTTTTAGTTATGCAGGAGCTGAAATAATTTTACTGATTTATCCTTTTCTTAAAGAGAAAAATAAGATGCTGAGCTCTTCAATTATAAGTGTAGCTATAGTTATAGTTTTGTATGCATGGTGCGTTTTTATAACCACTTATTATCTAGGTCCGGATATTGTGAGTAAAAACTATTGGTCACTTTTATTGGTGATGGGAAGTGTAACAGTATCAGTAATCAATAATTATAAATATGTTTTTATGACTTTTTGGAGTTTAATTGCATTCAAAAGTATGAGCATTAACGGATACGCAAGTATGCATATTATAAAAGATTTTCAACCTAAAATAGAAATGAAAAAAATTTGTTTTTTAATATATCCAATTCTTGTATATTTAGCCCTAACATATGGCAATGAAATAAGTAGACAAAGCATTAGTGAAAGTATTATGCCTTACTATGTGATATTTAACTTAGTATATATGACGGCTATTGCTGTATGTATATTTATTAAGGGAGGAGGTAAAAATTGAATAAGAAAAAATACATAGTCATAATAATAGGTATTTTTGTTTATGTATTTATTATGCTTGGGCAAGGCAGGGCTCCTATTGAAGATGTAGCGATTATTAATGGCATTGGCTATGATATAGAGAGAAAAGGAGAAAATATCATTGAATATATTGTACCGATTAGTACAAATATTTATAAGCCTAGTGGCACCCAAGTGAATTTAATATTTAAAGATGGAGGTCAAAATTTAGGAGAAGTAATTCAAAAAAGGCAACAACAGATGGATAAAAAGTTTATCCAAGGCCATGAACGGGTAATATTGATTAGCGATGATTATGCAAGGTATGGTTTAAAAACTTTAATAGAGGATAGATTTAGAAATTCAGAAGCAAATGATATGGCTTATATGGCAGTATGCAAAGGGAAAACAGAGGATTACTTAAAATATCAGAAAAAGGGGTACAGCAACTCTTCAGAGTATGTGGGTGGGCTCATAGAAACTTATGGTGATTACAGTTTTTTTTCTAATAATTATAAACTAATAGATGCATATGTGAGGATTGGAGCTGAGGGTAGAGAGTTGGTTCTTCCATATATAGATATAACAGAAGAAGGAATAGAAATTACTGGTGTGGCTATTTTTAAGCAGGATAAAATGGAAGTAGTTGCAGATATAAAAAATGCTAAGATTCTTAATGTGTTGAAAAACGATGCAGTAAAAGGGATAATTTCACTACAAAAGAGTCCTAAAGAATACATTGATTTTGATGCAAAAACTGGTATAAGAAAAATCAAGTGTTATAAGCAAGGAAATAAATACAGTTTCATTATTGACTTATCATTTACAGGTACAATTTCTAATAATGAAATGTATGTTGATATTATAAAAAATATAAACAAAAAAAAAGAATTTGAAAAAAACATGGCGAAAAGTATAGAAAAAGAATGTTATGATTTTATAAAAACAATGCAAAATGATTATAAGATTGACTGTATTGGGCTGGGAAGAGAAGCGGCTGCAACCTATGGAAGACGAAAAGGCGAAAATTGGAACGAGGTGGTTTCCAATGCAGATATTAAAGTAAATGTAAAGGCTAAGGTGGATTTACAGGGTAGAGGAGATTATTAAGGATGCAGATAGAAAAGAAAAATCTACTAACTCCAAATGAAGTTACATTTTTATTAGTAGGAATTATGCTGGATATAACAGTAGCAGGGTTACCTAATGATGTAGTGGAGGCTGCAAAACAAGATGGGTGGATTTCTGTAATAATAGGGGCTATATATCCAATATATGTAGCGCTCTTAGCTATATATGTTAGCGGGAAATTCCCTAAGGACAATATTTTAGTGTTGAGTAAAAGATACATGGGTAAGACCATTGGAACAATATTAAATTTTCTTTTTTTACTGAGTTTTTTTAGTTATTTTCCACCCTTGATTTCAACCTTTGCCATAATTACAAGAACTGAAGCAATGCCTGATTTAACTCCACTAAAAATTTATGTATTTTTATTTTTTGTAGGAGCATACACGGCCAGTAAAGGAATTAAAGTGTTGGGAAGGATGGGGTCTATCACTTTTGGGATGTTATTAATAATCATAATACCTACTATTTCTATTTTAAAACAAGGAAGCTATTTAAATATAAGTCCTATATTCGGATCAGGCATATTAAACATTTTAAAAGGGAGCATGGCTTGTGTTTATGATTACTCATTAATGGAACTTATATTTTTAATTTATCCATTTATAAATGATAGTAGCAAGATAAAGAACTCTGCTTTAAAGGCAGTAGGGATTACTACTATTATATATACCTGGGTTACTTTTATAACTATGTATTATATGGGAAAAGATATTATTCCTAAGACAATATGGAGTTTTTTTACGGTTACATTAGCAGTAAAAGTTGAAGTAATAAACAATTTTAGATATATTTTTGTAGCTTTTTGGATGATTATTGCAATTAAATCTGTAGCTATTTTTAATTATGTGTGTGTATTTATTTTAGATGATATTAAAAAGATAAAAAGCAAAAAGATAATATATGTAGCTATTGCTACTTCTGTTATTATCATTGCAAAGACTTATTATGGCGATAAAGTAGCGTTGGACCAAATTACAAAGTATACATCTAACATAAGTACTATATACAATTTAATATATATAACCTTGATCACAATTTTAATATGGATAAAAAAAGGAGGTGTAAAATGAAAAAATATATGAATATAATATTTATTGTTTTTTTATTCAGTACTTTCTTTCTTGTGTTTTTTACCGGTGAAAAAATGAGATCACTCAGTGTGGAGGATTTAGGTATTTCCGTGGGAGTTGGGATGGGGATAGATAAAAATGGAGAAGGCGATATAATATATAGGGTATCTACTACTGCTAATGAATATAAACAAGATGAAACAATTGAAAGTATATTAGGTACTGGAGTAGGTAGTACTATTGGTATAACAAGAGAAAACAGACAAAAAAAAATAGGAAAAGAATTTTTTTTAGGACTTTCAAAAATTTATTTAATAGAAGAGGGTTATGCTGAATATGGAATAAGAGCGTTAATAGACGTTAATTTTAAGAATCCTGTGGTTAATGATGATTCATTTTTAGTGGTGTGTAAAGGTAGGAATGAAGAATATTTTAAATATAACATCCCAGGATATGATAATTCTGCGGAGTATATAAGCGATATGATTAAAAGTTCATCAAACTATAATTTTTTCAAGGAAAACTATATGTTTAAAAATGCATTATTATCAATGGATGCAGAGGGGAAAAATATAGTTAGCCCATATATTCAAATGATGGAAGATGGGATTAAAATAACAGGAATGGCAGTTTTTAAAAAGGATAAGCTTGCTGCTATTTTAGATATCAATGATACAAAATTAATGAATATGCTAAGGGAAAATAAGGTAAATGGCATATTAGCTATAAAAGATGATTCAGGAAAATATATAAATTATGAGGCTCAATCTAAAAGGAAAATAAAATGTATAAAAACAGGGAATAAATATACTTTTATTATTGACTTAAATTTGAAAGGAGAAATTATTAACAATACTTTATACAAAAACATGGCAGAAGATACAAAAATAATGAAAAAGTTTGAAGAAGACATGGCAAAAGAGGTTAAGGAAATGTGCACTGCTTTCTTGGATAAGATGAAGAATGAATATAAAGTAGATCTTTTGCAGCTAGGGTGGGTGGCTGTAGCAAAATATGGAAGAGATACAGGCGTAGATTGGGATGAGGTTATTTGTAACTCTGACATTATTGTAAATGCAAAGGTTAATGTAGATAAAGTAGGAAGAGGGGAGTATTAAATATAAGATAAGTATGAAGAAATAGAAGGTGATCCCTTGTGAAAAGGAAAATAATAATAATTATGTTTTTAGCGGCCTTAATAGTTCCTGTTTATGCAGAAAAATTAAAGGTAACTCCCATGGAACAGTTAAATATAGCAGCAAGTTTTGGGTATGATATTGTCAGAGAGTTAAATGGTAATGTGCAATATAGCATTCCTTTTACTATATATGATTTCAAAAAGAAGGAAAAAGAAAGTTCAAGGAGAATTGCTGAAAAGGCGGAAATTACTGAACAAGGTAGTACTAATGTAAAGTCTAAGGCAGGTAGTATTGGTGAAACAAGAGAACAAAGACAATTGAATTCTAGCAAACCTATAATAATCGGAACTGAAAAAATAGCTATAATAAGCTCAGATTCAGCAAAGTATGGCATCAAAGACATAATAAATATACTGTTTGCCAATGCGAAAACTAATGATAGAGGTGTTTTTTCAATATGCAAAGGTAAGGCAGAAGATATAATGCGTTTTAATGTTGAAGGGTATCCTAGTTCTGCAGATTATATGAGCGGAATAATTGGTAATGCAGCAAGGTATAATTTTTTATATAACAACTATACACTATTGAATATATATGTAGCATTGGAATCAGAAGGAGAAAATTTAGTGCTCCCTTATCAAGAGATAAAAGATGAAAAGATTTCTATTACAGGTATGGCTCTATTCAAAGGCGATAAAATGGCTTATGTATTACCTATGAATGAGGGTAAAATTATGAATATGCTTAGAGAGAAAACAGGAAAAGGGATTTTAAGTTTGCAGGAAGACCCAGCTAAGTATATTAGTTATGATGCAGTGGTTAAAAGGAAGGTGAAATGTAATAAGAAAGAAGGAAAATATGAATTCAGCATTGAGTTAGATTTTAAGGGAGACATCATAAATAATACCTTATATAAAGATATGAAAAAAGAAAATGAAAGTGAATTTGAAGAACTCATGGAAAAAAAAATAGAGAATATGTGTTACGGTTTTCTTGATAAAATGAAAAATGTTTATAAAATAGATTGCTTAAATTTAGGAATGGTTGCTGCAGCCAAATATGGCAGGGAAACTGGGGTAGATTGGAATGAAGAGGTTTGTAATGCAGACATTAAAGTAAATGTAGTGGTGAAAATTGATAAAATTGGAATTGGACAGTACTAAATGTATATGGAGAGTAAATATGATGGATAATGTAAAAAAGAACTTGTTGGAAGAGGGCGAAGCTACAGCAATCTTAGTAGGATTTATAATCGGAACGGCTATTCTATCATTACCAAATGCAGTTGTACAGGATGCAAAGCAAGATGGGTGGATAGCTGTATTAGGTGGTGGTCTACATCCTATATATATAGTCTTGGTATCTATCTATTATGTGAAAAAACATCCCAACCAGGATATATTGGCTTTAAGCAACATATATTTAGGTCGGATTCTAGGAACTATTTGCAACATTTTATTCATGGCGCAATTTTGTGTTTTTACAATAGAAGGTATTGTTAGTTTAAGTAATATTTTTAGAGTATATGCAACACCATTTTTAACACCAATAAAGATTTTTATTCCTACCATCCTAATAGCCATATATTTAAGTAATAAAGGGATAAAGGTATTGGGAAGAATCAATAAGATATCCCTGTATGTTATTTTTATTTTAACATTAGCACTATTAACAACAGTAAAAAATGGAAATTATTTAAATCTGTTTCCTATATTCGGATCAGGTGTTAAAAATATTTTTAGTGGCAGCATTGAATCTGCCTTATCCTATGGAGGTATGGAAGCAATATTTCTAATTTATCCATTTGTAAAACAAAAGGAAAAAATAAAAAAGATAACTTTAAAGGCCTTACTTATTACTATGGCAATTTATGTTTGGGTTACTTTGATATGTATATATACTTTAGGTTACAAGGTTACATCTAAAGCCATTTGGCCAGTTTTACTAGTAACAGAAGGATTAAATGTATCAGTTCTAAATAGTTTACGATTTTTATTCTTATTTTTATGGAGTATAGCAATGCTTAAGAGCATAGCAAATGTATACTATGCATTTACATATAGTATAAGTCATATATTTAAAATCAAAAATAAAAAGAAAATTTACTGGTTTTCATTTCCAATTGTGCTTTTTTTATGTTTGACAATTAAAAGTGAAATGCAAAGAAGAGCCATCCTTGGATATCTAGTTCCTAAAATAACGTTGTTTATTATTGCATACATTTCTATTATTGCTATATTGATATTTATAAAAGACAAAAGTCGAAAGTAAAGTTTACACTTGAATAACCATTATGGGTCCTTTTAATCACACTAGCGACATATATTGGTTTTTAATAAAGTTGTAAATATATGATATGAGCAGGTAACTAACCAGAAACCGGTTGTGTACCTGCTCTTTATGATTGTGGTAAGTAATACTATTTGTTATGAGATAATTTAGAACGTTTAGTGAATTTATCATTATTTGCATCTATTTTTTCACCATTTTCAATGCCAATATCCCCGCCACTTTGCGGAAACATTTTTCTAAGTTCAGCCTTAGTTTTTTTATCAGTTTTCATGTGACTTTTATTATTGTCCATAAATATCCCTCCTTTTATATTAATTTATAAAGCATCTTCGAAATATAATTAATATTATATTTTATTTTTTCGGATTGCTTATATTAATATAACCCTAATATCATGAAAATATTTGTGCGAAAAAATATCATAAAAATTATTTTATTCACAATTAACCAAATAAAATAAAAATTTATAAAATTTGTATTTATCAATTTTAAATAGTGTGTATAATACTAATATGGAGTATTTTATTTATATAATTTAAAAATAGTTTATGAGGAAGTGACTTAATATGCCTTTTAATGTATATGATAGAAATAGAAAATATTTAGGATTTATTCAGTGTGCATATCCACAATATACAAATGTATTTATGGTTGCTAGTACAGATGAAAAGCTTTCGGACAAGGATTTTAATATAAATAACATTAAATCTGAATTAGCTGGATTTTTGGGTTGTAAAAACATTTTAGGAAAAATTAATGAACCAAGATTAACTAAAAGTATAGACAATATAATAAGTAAAGAATTTGGTAAATTCAAAGATAATACTTATAATGAATTATTGAAACTGGTATATCTTAGAATATTACGGTATGAAGAAAAAAAATATTCTAAAAATATTAAAAAAGAACAAATTAATGCGTATTTTTTGATTGACATTAATAATGTTGTAATTGAAAATAACTCTATAATTATAGATGAGGAAATAGATTATATTGAAAATGAAAAACTAGAAAATTATATTCCTATGGTTGCAAAAATCATTGATTATCCAAGAATACAAATTGACAGCATATCCTCAGGACAGGGTTTGTTATTAGGCGCAGATCTTGCTGATTTATCCTTAAGAAACCATGTTCACAAGACAAAATTAAAAATAAAATCAGGGAATTTTGTTTATGAAATTAATTTACCTGTAGAACTGTACTTAAAAAAAGGTGATACAATTCAGATTTATGTAGATAATAGAGTTATTAAAAGAGTATTTTGCGATGGTATAATATATGACTTCTAATATTTTATAAGTTAAGCGTTTTTTCTTAGACTATGCTATAACAAAAGTATATTTTGCTAGAAATTCGTTCACTTAGCCAAGTAATTCTAAAAATTATTTTATTTACAGTTGCTAAAAAACATAAACTCGCTCCGCTCAAACATATGTTTTTCTTAACGCAACTGTAAATAAAATAAATTCTGAATTACTAAGGCACATTCAAACGCATTTTACGCAATATATACTTTTGTTAGCATAATCTAAGAAAAAAATCTAAGTTCTAAAAGGATTATTATTATTATTATTATGGGGGTAAAAACGATATTAATCTATTTAAGAAAGCTGACCTAATATTTATGCAGATAGGAGAAATGGATATGTATATTAATGAAACAAAATTAAAAGTAAGATATGTAGAGACAGACCAGATGGGAATCGTTCATCATTCAAATTACTATGCTTGGTTTGAAGTAGGTAGAGGGGAGTATATAACAGAAATAGGGATGACATATAAAGAAATGGAAGAAAACAATATTATGTTACCAGTGGTAGAGAGCTCTTGTAGGTACATAGAAGGGGCAAAATATGAGGATATAATTATGATTCAAACATTTATGAAAGAGCTAAATGGTGCAAAGGTAATATTTAATTATAATGTTATAAGAGAGAAAGATGGAAAAATCTTAGCTAAAGGTAGCACAACACACGCTTTTGTCAATGAAAAATTTAGAGTAGTAAATCTTAAAAAAGCTAATGTAGATATGTGGAATAGGTTTCAAAAACTCTTTGAAAAGACAGAATAACGTCCTATTAATAATAATGAAAACAATATTTAGTTAATTAGGGGGAAGAAATGATTTTTGAAACTTTAGGTTATATTGGTGAAAAATTAAATGAAAAGGGAGTTGTATGGGCAGTAGGGGCTTCTATCTTATTGCATAATTATGGGCTTATAGAAAATCCTAATGATATAGATATTTTAGTAGATTTAAAGGATATTGAAAGAGTAGACAAAATTCTAAAAAGTGTTGGAGAAAAGAAAATTAGAGAAAAATCAGATTTATATTCAACAAAATATTTTTATGAATATGTTGTCCATGGATTTGATATTGATGTTATGGCAGGACTTAGCATTAATTATAATAGTGGAACATTTGAATATATCTTTGATCATACTTCTATTTCAGACTTCGAAAAAATTAATGGAGTAAATATCCCATTATCTTCTTTAGAAGATTGGTATATACTATATCAATTAATTACTAATAGGGAGGTAAAAGTAAAGATGATAGAAGATTATCTACTATTAAATGGAGTAAAGAATCCTACTTTATTTGAAAGATCATTAAGAGGTAACTTACCAAGTGAAGTTAGGGATAAAATTCAAGGAATATTAAAATCGTAATATTCCTGTATTATTTCTTAGTATGGGAAAATCTAGTACCACTATAGTGAATGTGATTTTTTAACTCTATTGTTTTTTCTTGGATTCTGCTAACAAAAGGATATATCACGTAAAATGCATGTGAACAAGCTCTAATAAATTGTAGAATTACTTAGCGCTGTGAATGCATTTCTAGTGATATATCCTTTTGTTATAGCAGAATCCAAGAAAAAACTCGTAGTTTAGAAATTACTTAGCAAGCTGCGTAAAATAATGTTTAGGGATAAAACCTTTCTTAATACCTTCTGTTACTAGTAAATAGGTTGCGGTAGTATCAAATCTAGCATCATGAAAATTTGCAGTATCTCCAAAATATTCATTACTCTTTAAATTTATTTGATTTTCATTTAATTGGAGGAATTTAATGGCTTCTGATAATTTGGGGTTTTTATAGCCACCACGTACAGTGTAAAGTTTGCATACATCTTTATAATATTTCATTGTACAAAATATATGTTTAGGGTCAAGAGTATGTCCACAATTTTTAAGCTCATGAGTTAAAAATTTTATATCAAAATTAACATTGTGGCCTATAAGAATATCTGCATCTATAAAATCATTAATAAAATCTTGGTATAAATCTTCAAAAGTTTTGCCATCACTTAGTTCAAATAGTGCATCTACACTAAAACCATGAACATCTTCTGCAGAGGGTTCTACGTAGTCTACTGTAAAAAAAATATTTTTACCTATTGTTTTTATAGGCTTATAACTGGTATCAACAAGTATATAACTTAACTGACATATGTTTCCTGGTCTTATACCAGTAGTTTCTGTATCAAAAAAAATCATTTTCATTAAAATACCCTCCTGCGGTTGTCTGGGGCATAGAACAATTATGGATTGTTCTGCCTACTCTATTTGTTCTTTTTCACTTTTTTTCAAGCCACTATATACAAGTTCGAAAGATAAATCCACTAGAAATAGGATTTTATCATCAGAAATGGAACCATCAAAAATTATGGTATTCCAATGTTTTTTATTCATATGATACCCTGGAATAATTGCATCAAAGTCTCTACGTAAATCCTGGCACATAAAAGGCTCACATTTCAAGTTAACTTCCAGTATTGGCTTATTGATATTTGTTAAGGCAAACATTTTAGAGCCAACCTTAAAAACTAGTGTTTCATCATCAAAGGGAAAACATTCTGTAACACCCTTTTTACTTAGGCAATATTTTTTGAAAGTTTCTAAAGATAACATAATAAATCACCCTTTATTTTTTTATTCATTAAAAATAACGTTACGTTAATTATAGCATAGATTTTATATCTTTATATATTAGAGAATATTGTATATACTATTTATAAAACCTTCTTTATGTACATGAAAATAAATCAAGCTAGAATAGAATAGACTATTATGCTTACTTGTTATTTGTTTGTGCCTTTAGATGAAATGGAGTTATGTGTATGATTGAACTAATAAGAAGTCTTACTAATAATTTAGGGTATGTCATTCTTATCGCTTTTTTTGTTTCTAGGATAGGAAGCTTTAAGAATATCGTGCAAAGGGATAAATTTAAAAAAAGAGATTTAATTATGCTTTCAATAATTTTTGGATCATTTGGAATTTTGGGAACCTACACAGGAACACTGGTTAATGGCGCTATTGCCAACACTAGAATTATTGGTGTAATGGCAGGAGGAATACTCTGTGGCCCTTTTGTAGGGCTTATGGCAGGAGTAATTGCTGGAATGCACAGGTTACTTGTAGATATTGGAGGAATTACATCAATACCCTGCATGATAACCACTATAATTTCAGGAATATTTGCAGGAATATTATATAAAGTATCAAATGAAAATAACAAGTGGGGCTATGGGTTAATTGGTGGCCTTCTAATGGAAATTTTAGAAATGATTTTAATACTTACAATGGCACACCCTTTTAGCAAAGCTTTAACTATTGTAAAAAGTATATATTTTCCTATGAGTTTTACTAATGCTATAGGTATTGCAATCTTAATAGTGATAATTCAAAAAATATATGAGGAAAAAGAAGAGATAGCAGCAAAGCAAGCACAAATTGCACTTGAGATAGCTAATAAAACTTTGCCATATTTTAGAGAAATGGATGAAAATTCACTAGAACAGATATGTAGTATAATAAGAGAGTCTATTGGTGCAGATGCGGTGGCTATAACAAATAAGGAGTATATATTAGCTCATGTAGGTGTAGGTGCTGACCATCATATAAAAGGGCATAGGATTATAACGGAGGCTACAAAAAAAGTTATTCAGGAGGGGAATTTGGTTTCCTTAACTAATGCAAATCAGATAGATTGTCCTAATATAAATTGTAATTTAAAATCTGCAATTATTGCTCCTTTAAAGGAAGGAAATAAGATGATAGGCACATTAAAAATATATTATTGCAAAGATGACGCAATTTCCTTTAGAAACATAAATTTAGCTGTAGGATTATCTCAAATTATTTCCACTCAACTTGAAATAAGCAAACTTGGAGAGTTAAAGCATATGGCAAATAAGGCTGAAATAAAGGCACTGCAAGCTCAAATAAATCCTCATTTTTTATTTAATGCACTAAATACTATAATTTCCTTTATTAGACTTAATCCAAATCGTGCAAGAGAATTAATTATAAATTTATCCACTTACTTAAGGTATAATTTAGAAGCAGGTGAGAAACCTGTGGATATTTATAGAGAACTTGAGCAGGTGAAAGCTTATATAGAGATAGAAAAAGCAAGGTTTGGGGAAAAACTTCATATAATTTATAATATTGAAGATAATCTAGATGTTAAAATTCCAAGTCTTATAATTCAACCAATAGTAGAAAATGCTATAAAGCACGGTATTTTAGAGGGAAAAAAATATGGAACAGTAACAATTGAAATAAAAAAAAATATTGGCGATAACATTATGATAGTAATTGAAGATGATGGAGTGGGTATTTCAGAAGAGATTATAGAAAAAGTCTATGAAAGTAAAATGGAAGAAAATAAAATAGGCATGTCAAATGTTCATAATAGGTTAAAATATATTTATGGTGAAGGATTAAAAATAGAAAGACTCGAGAATGGTACTAGAATCCATTTTAATGTTAGGAAAATAAAGGAGTGACAATGTGAACTGTATTATTGTTGATGATGAATTTCCTTCAAGAGAAGAACTAAAGTATTTCATAAACAATTTCAGTAATATTAAAATTGTTGAGGAATTTGATGATTCGATTATCGCGCTAGAGTACATTGAATTAAATAAACCAGATATTATTTTTCTGGATATTAATATGCCCAAGCTGGATGGAATGGCACTGTGCAAAATTATTAGCCACTTCCCCAAAAAATCTCTTATTATTTTTATTACGGCTCATAAAGATTATGCTGTAGACGCTTTTGAAATTCAAGCTTATGATTATATATTAAAGCCCTATTCCGAAGAACGTATAGTTAGTACATTGAAAAAAATTGAGAAATGTTCAGATGAAAAATGTACAAATAGTAAAATAACACTTTGGAAAGATAATAAAATGATTGTAAGGAGCATAGCTCAAATTTCTTACTGTGAAGCAAAAGAACGAGAAACACTAATTTATATAGAGGGGGAACAATACAAGGTAAGTTGTAGTATATCAGAATTCTATAAAAAGCTTCCAAAAGAATTGTTTTTTAGAAGCCATAGATCATATATAATAAATATTGATAAAATAATAGAAATAATCCCATGGTTTAACAACACTTATATGCTAAAACTACAAGGAGAGAACGTGGAAATACCAGTAAGTAGAAATAATATAATTGAGTTTAAACGAATAATGGGTATATAAAAGCACTTCATGTGCTTTTTTTGTTTTTTCATGTATGAAATCGTCTTCAATTCACAAAAACCTATTATAATTTAGTTATTAAAACTTTATAACTAGATTATAGAAGGAGGAATTCATATGATATCGTTTATTTTAGCAATTATTGCTCTTATTGTAGGTTATTTTATTTATGGCACAATTGTAGAAAAAGCTTTTGGTGCAGATGAGAAAATTAAAACTCCAGCTGTGAGGTTGGCGGATGGTGTAGATTTTGTTGAGATGCCTGAATGGAAGATTTTCTTAATTCAATTTCTTAATATTGCAGGACTCGGACCTATTTTTGGTGCAATAGCAGGTGCAATGTGGGGACCCGCAGCATTTTTATGGATTGTCTTTGGATGTATATTTGCAGGAGGAGTTCACGATTATTTTTCAGGTATGTTATCAGTAAGACATGATGGTGCAAGTATTCCTGAAGTTGTAGGAAAATATCTTGGTAAAGGCTTTCAAAATTTTATGAGAGTGTTTTCAGTAATACTTTTAGTGCTTGTAGGAGTTGTGTTTGTAACTGGACCAGCTAGTATATTAAAAGGTTTAACAGGAATGAATGTTACAGTGTTAATATATATTATATTTGCATATTATTTAATAGCAACAATGGTTCCAATAGATAAGCTTATTGGAAAAATATATCCTATTTTTGGTTTTTGTTTATTAATCATGGCAGTAGGTGTTGGTGGTTCCTTGATTTTTGGAGGATATCATATTCCAGAAATAATACCAGCCAATTTGATAAATATGCATTCAGCCCCAGGTAAAAATCCAATATTTCCTATGTTATTCATAACCATTGCTTGTGGAGCTATATCAGGCTTTCATGCAACACAATCGCCTTTAATGGCAAGATGTATATCTAGTGAAAAACAAGGTAGAAAAATATTTTATGGTTCAATGATAGTAGAGGGAATAGTTGCATTAGTTTGGGCAGCGGCAGCAATGAGTTTCTTTGGAGGAGTAGGAAAGTTAAATGCTACTATGGCTTTACCAGGTCATACAGCAGCATGGGTAGTAAATGAAGTTTCAATTGGGTTGCTTGGAAAAGTTGGCGGAATCTTAGCTATACTTGGAGTTGTAGCTTGTCCTATAACCTCTGGGGATACAGCATTTAGAAGTGCAAGGTTAACTATAGCTGATGCATTTAAATTTAAACAAGGTCCTATTATAAATAGATTTCTTATTAGTATTCCACTATTTTTAGTAGGGTTCATGCTAACTAAGATGGATTTTGCAATAATATGGAGATACTTTGGATGGTCAAACCAAACTTTAGCTACTATAGTCTTATGGACAGCAGGTATGTATATGGTTACTATAGGTAAAAAACACTGGATGGCTACAGTGCCTGCTACATTTATGACTGCAGTATGTACCTCTTACATTTTAATTGCACCAGAAGGTTTTAAGCTTTCTCAAGGAATTGCATATCCAGTAGGAATTATAGCAGCAATTGCAGCAATGGTAATTTTCTTAGTTGCAGCAAAAAAGGTAGAAGTAAAGACAAAGGTAAAAATGTAGATATTTTATAAATCCCCCTTTATAAAATAAAAAGGCTGTTAACATAATAATTATGTTAACAGCCTTTGCTTATTTGCTTTTTATAATTTTACCATTAATCATTACAAATTCTACTTTACTTCTTAAATCAAAGGGATGTCCACTATATATAACAATATCAGCATCCTTTCCAAGTTCTAAGCTTCCAACTTTGCCTTGGATACCAAGTATTTCTGCAGCATTTATAGTTATTGATTTTAGAGCTTCTTCTTCATCCATACCCTCTCTTGCAGCAATGCCAGCACATACTGGAAGATATTGAAGTGGAATGACTGGATGATCTGTCATTATAGCTACCTTCAGGCCAGCTTTGGAAAGAATTCCTGGGGTTTCAAAAGTTAGATTTTGAAGTTCTACTTTTGATCTATTAGATAGTGTGGGGCCTAGAATTATTCCCTTTTGAATACCCTCTTTCAAATAATCTACAATCAAGTGCCCTTCCGTGCAATGGTCAAGGGTTATATCTATGTCAAACTCCTTTGCAATTCGAAGTGCAGTGAGAATATCATCTGCTCTATGAGCATGAGCTTTTAAAGGTATTTGTTTTTTTATAACCTTTGCTAGTGCTTCCATTTTCATATCGAAATCGGGTACTTTATCAGGGTTTTCTTTGGATTTATTTTGTTTTTCTATATACATCTTTGCTTTAAAAAGATTTTCCCTGAGGATAGCAGCAGTGCTCATTCTTGTGCTTGGAGATTTTTTTTGAGCATGATATACTCTTTTAGGATTTTCACCAAAAGCTACCTTCATAGCAAGACAATCATTTACAATCATATCGTCGATCCTATCTCCATAGGTTTTAATAACTGCAAACTGTCCACCAATTACATTAGCGCTGCCTGGACCGGTTGCAACAGTTGTTATTCCAGCTTCTGACGCATCTTTAAAACATATGTCTCTAGGATTAATTGCGTCTATTGCTCTTAAATGAGGAGTAACGGGGTCAACTGCCTCATTACCATCAGCACCTTCAAAGCCCATTCCGTCTTCCCACATTCCTAGATGACAGTGAGCATCAATCATTCCTGGCATAACAAATTTACCTTTAGCATCAATTATTTCTGCATTGCTCGGTGGCCTTACGTCATTTCCAATAGCGATAATTTTATCGTGATCAACTAAGATCATTCCATTTTTGAAATTCTCCTTGGCCATTGTATGTATATTGGCATTTTTAATTAAAATCATATAAAAACCTCCTCAATTTCCAGCGATTTTATAGCAAATGAGATGAAAAAATCTATTTCGCTATATTAATATTTTTAGATTGAATATATTATACTAAAGATATTATAACATATTTTTCTAAATATTATTAAAGTCAAAATTCAAAAAAGATAAATAAAAAAAACTGATTAGAAAGTAAAATTTCTAATCAGTTTTTTCTTTTATTCTAAAATATTTTCTTGGAAAGTTTTTCATATTTAAAGTGTTCATAAGCAAACTCTAATCGAGCTTAAGTTATCTTCTATGCTCCACAAGATCAATGGCTCCTAGTACTATGTGAGCCAAGCCAAATCCAATAACGCCTGCTTCAATCATAGGAAGCACATTTTTCTTTTTCATATTATTTCTTGAAAACGATGCACCGGCAGCGGTTACAACTGTACCTAGCATAGTTGGAATTAATCCTTCACGCATATTAAAAACCTCCCTTTTTAATTTTATGTTATTATCTTTTACAAATGCGAGGTTTTTAATACTGCAAAATATATAGAATATATGCTTTATATTTCTAGCGGATTAATCATTGAAACCTTTAAGAAATTTATTAAGAGTATTATCAGTTTTTTTTGGATTTTTATAGCTATCAGAATGCTTATTAGTACTGTGTTTTTCTTTTATTTCAAATGAATTATTCTTAGAATTGTCATAATTCTCAGTGGTTTTAAAAACTTTTACACTTTTGGCTTTTTTATTGTGAAAGTTGTCTTTAATTTTATCTGGAGCAACAAATTTTTTTATAGTTGATGAGTTATTATTAGTATTTTTGTTTTCAGATTTAGCATCTTTGTTGATTTTATTATCCTTACTTTTAATTGTTTTGTCCTTGTTTTTAATTTCTGAGGACTTATCTTTTATTTTATTAGTATTAATGTGTACTGAAGGTTTTTTTAGGGAATCTTTCAAAGTATCTTCATCTTTATTAGTGGACTCTTTTTTATGACTATTAGAATTCAAAGTGGATATATCTATTTTTTTATTATTAGCTGTAATATCCAGTTTCTTATTATTACTTGAAGATGCATTAATTATAATATTTAGATTATTACTATCTATAATATTTTTAAAATTAGAAATATCTATAGAGTTATCTTTATTCCCTTTAATATCAAGACTAATAATTTTTTTATCATTTACATATTCAGCGTTTATAAAATTATCAGCTTTTGCTTCATTAACTAAAAGCTCAAGACCGTCATCTATAGATTTATTTTTTAGTTTAATATTACTAAGTATTAGTGAGCCATCTGAATTTAGTGCTTTAAAACTAATGATTTTATTCCACCTGTTAGCTTTAAGAGAAACAGAGGGGTTAATATTGAGAAGTATAGTTGTAACTGGAGCGTAGTAAGCATGAGCAAAAGAACTTGAAATAAGTAGAAACATTAATGAAGCAGCCGTTATGGCATATTTGTAGTGAAACAAGTTTTTCTTATATAGCTCTCCGGTGTGAAGTTCCCCTATCTTAGGTAATACTTTACTTGCTTTTATATACACAAACTCTCCACTTGAGGTCATAATTCCAGCTTTTTTATTCATAATACACATTACAATACCTGTTTTAATCATTTAATTCACCCTCTTTTATATTTAGATAGGATTTTAGATACACATATTCTGGATTTATAAGTATCAATATTAAAGAAATTATATATATACGCCATTTTTCAATTAATTTTCTATTTGAGGCAGTTAATATTATTATTTCTTTAGTTGGAAGCCTTCGTTTAGTCTTTAAATGATTAAGTATTGATTCTTCTCTAGCGCATAAAAAGGCAACATTTAATAGATTACTTCTAGTATCTTTGTGAGAGGGGGATAAATTAATGAGAGAATCAAAATTTATTTTGTATTTTAATAGCTCCTCTGAAAATAAATTTATTTCATAAGCTCTAAATTCATTATCAATTTCAATTTCAAAATTGTTAATAGAATTTTTACCATCTATATAATCCACACTCCCCTTACTGTTATCAAAGATTAGACTTGGACAAGTTTTATTTTTTCTGAAAAAATCTATAAGTGCGTTTTTAATAATTATTTTAACAAAACCATAAAAATTTCCTTTAGTTTTATCATATTTGTCGCAGGCTATGTTAAAAGCCATAAGAGAGATACTAAGTTCTTCATCATTTTCCCAAATCAAGTGCCTTTTGCAGATTTTACTTGTAGTTGAATAAATAAAACCTTTGTTCGATTCAATAAAATTGCTACGATTTTCGAAAATTAAAACATCCATATTAAAACTTTGTTCTTCATCTAAAGCCACGACTGTTTTTTTGTTTTTATGAAAAAGAAGTTTCAAGTTCATTTGTCCACCCCTTATATTCTGTATACGTAAATACTACCAATTTTAAGAGGGAAAAGAAACATAAATATATTTTTGAAAGAAATATAAAATATAATTCAAAAAATAATAGAAATACCCTCTAATAAATCTTACCATGTTTCGTATATATAAGGGAAATGAAAAATATGGGATAACATTTAACATTTGATATCTACGTAAGAACAATATGAGGAGGAATTAACATGAAAAAAGTAGCTATTTTAGTTGCAGCCATAGCTTTTACAGTAAGCATAAATACAAAGGTGTTTGCAACAGGTGCTGAAAATTCAGTTACTACAAGTACAAGTATTGATGCAAATATAAGTGAGGTTGTTGATAAGGATACAGGAATTATGCCAGACAGTATGTTTTATTTCTTTGATAAGGCCTTTGATAATCTTAAAGTATTTTTAACCTTTGATGATGCAAAGAAAGCAGAAATAATTTCACAAATAGTAAATGAAAGAATAGCTGAATATGACAGTATGACAGAAAAAGAAAAATATGATTTGGCACAAAATATAATTAAAGAATTAGATAAGTTAAGTGAAAAATTAGATGTATTGGAAGAAGATAATGATAAGGAGGTTAATATAGAGCATAAGGAAGCAGTAGCTAGCATGGTAGAAAAAAGACATTTGTTAAATACAGCAAGACAAGAGTATCAATCAGTAATGGTTGATTTAAAACAAGCTACAAAATCTGGTGATGAAGTGGCTATAAAAGCTGCGCAGGAACTATTAAAAGTAAATGAAGATTTATATAAAAATGCTAAAGAAGCATTTAAAACAGCTTTTGAAGAAATGAAAGCAGTTAAAAAAGATATTGTGAAAAGTGATGAAAAGATAGAACAACCAAAAGTAACAGAAGAAAAGGTTGAAGAAGAAAAAGTAGAAAAAGCAAAAGAAATAAAAGAAGCTAAAGAAATAAAAGAAGCTAAAGAAGCAAAAGAAGCGAAAGAAGTAAAAGAAGTAAAAGAAGTAAAAGAAGTTAAAAAAAATATAATTAGAAATGAGAATAAAAGAGAAGAAATAAAAGAAAAATTAGAAAATATACAAATTAGAAATGATAATAAAAAAGAAGAAATAAAAGAAAAATTAGAAAACATACAAATTAAAAATGATAATAAAAAAGAAGAAATAAAAGAAAATAAAAAGAAATAAATAGAACCTTAGTCATTTAGAATAAAAGTTCTCATCTAGGTAAAAATAAGATATTGTAATATAAAATTACAATATCTTATTTTAATTTAGAGGAGGAAAATAAAATTTATGAGAAAAACAAAGTTACCAAAAGGCCAGCATGAAGAACAAGTCGAAAATGTAAAAAATATGCTCCAAAGAGGTATGGGTCTTATTGAAATTATAGACTTAACAAGTCTAAATGAAGAGGAAGTCATAAAAATCAATAATGAACTTAGAGGTGAATAGTAAAAAAAATGACGGGGAGTCCCGCCATTTATTTATTTATTATTAATGCCTGCAACAAAATTTAATTCCCGAACTGCAGCTAAAACCTGTTCCTTATCCACAGTACAAGTAGCAGTGGAAAGACCATGTTTTTCTAAAATGCTAGTTACTTCAGCATGAGTAATAGCAGTAGAAGGATATTCTCCTTGTATTCGTAAATCTAAGTCACTATTATCACGTTTGAAAGATACAAAATATTCACCTGCATCATTTTTATCTAGTACAAAACCTTTAGCCATTATTATGCCCCCCTTTTTTACACAAATAGTACAATTATAGTATAGTGCACAGCTAATTAATTATCAAAGTATTTTATTTGCACAATAAAATGTATTAAACAAAATAATAAGTAAAAGATAATAAATGTAATAAGTAAGTTAATAAATAAATTTAAGGAGAGAAGATTATGCCCAAAAAAGGAATGAGTAGACCACAAGTTCAACCAAAAGGGGATAAAAATAAGAAAATGAAGGGTGACGATGCAAAAAGAGTTCCCGAAATAGGAAAATAATAAAAAGCTGCTTATAGGCAGCTTTTTATTATGATTGGACTGCACACCTAATATTTTACAGCTATACTGTAAAATATTTAAACTTATTCATTATTAATGAATTTATTGATTGTTTTTAAATGGATATTAGAGTAAAATCTACATATATGAAATAATAAAATAATACATTTATATTTTAGGGGGATTTTAGTGCAGAAAGTTTATAAGAAGATTTTTTTTGGATTGATTTTTATGGTTTTTATTTTGAGCAAGTCTTTTAATGTTCTAGCAGTTAATTTAGAAGGTGAACAAAAGGTTACAAAGGATAAAATTTGGACAATAACTTTTAATTATTCTATTTTATTTGATGAACTAGCCCATGACAATATTACTGTAATAAATAATCAAGGGCAAAAGATGAATGTAATTTTAGAACTTAGTGAAGATAAAAAAAAGGTCATAGTAAAACCACCTCTTGATGGGTATATAGAAGGCGAAAAATACCAATTAAACATAGGCGATAAGTTACAGTCGATTGAAGGTAAGCCACTAAATAAGGCTGTCAGTATTATGTTTGCGGTAGAAAAGCCAGTGTCTATTGTAAAAGTAAATAATATCAACTTATCTATAAAACAAGGACAAGCATTTATTCCTCAAAAAAAAGTAACAGTAGATTTAAGTAATGGTATACGTCAGGATAGGGATGTTATTTGGGATAGCAGTATTGTAGATACAACTAAAGTAGGAATACATATTTTTAAAGGAAAAGTTGAAGGATATGAATTAGAAGTAATTTTAACTTTAACAATTTTAAAAGTTGAAGTTAATTATAATGATATGGTAAAGGCATCACCAGTAATTGCCACTATATCACGGGATTCAAATTTATATGCTGAAATGTCTACTAAATCTAATAAACTTGCCTTAGTAAAAAAGGGAATCAAGGTAGAGGTTATTAAGGACAGCGGATATAAATGGTATTATATAAAAACTAATTTAGGGAAATATGGCTGGGTAGAAGCATATAGTTTAATAATACCTAGTGATCCGGCAACAAACACAATTAAGCTTTCAACAGCACAACTAGAAGGCTATGTGAATTTTAAAAAATTTAAAAGTAATAATAAATATTTCATGTGGGTAGATCTTAACCGTCAAATTGTTAACGTATTTCAGGGAACAGAGGGAAAGTACAAGCTTTTAAAAACTATGAGTTGTGCAACAGGAAGAAATATTTCTCCTACAGTGAGAGGTACTTTTGCAATTCAAAACAGGGGGACTTGGTTTTTCACAGGTAAAAGTGGAGCGAAAAATTGGGTGGCATGGAATGGACAATATTTATTTCATTCTATAATTATGGACGCCAATGGAAATGTAAAAGATTATACCTTAGGGAAAAGGGCCTCTGCTGGATGCATAAGATTATCAATAAATGATAGTAAATGGGTGTATGATAATATGCCTAATGGAACAGCAGTGTGGGTTAATTAACCAATAGTAAGGTGAATAAGTATACATTAATATTTTTTAAAATTGGCTTAATGCAAATTAAACACCATGTTGAATTATCTCAACATGGTGTTTAATTATCACTATGAATTTAAAGTAAACGTTAAATTCATGCCTTATTCATATAACCCAAATCCAGTAATAACTAGTGTATCCCAATCAGTTTCTTCATTTTTAACCCAAGTGTATTCAATACATAGCTGTTTTAACCAGGCATTAAGGCCACTACTTTTTTTACTGGCATTTGGCGCTTGTCTACCGAAACTTTCTTTTATGGTTTCAAGTAATTCTATTTGATCGTCTTTTCCCATCTCTTTATCTAACATTTCTTCTATAACATCGCAGCATTCTTCATAACATTTTTTATCCTCAGCATACAATTCATCTGCCAGGAGCTGACGTTTGTTATTTAGTGTATCTCGGACAACATTAATTTCTTCTAAATTTGATAAGTATTTTTTAGCTATGTTCATAGCGGCAATATCATTATCTATTCTAATTATTGCTCTTTCTAATTTTGCATTTCTCATTCTAATCTTCTCACTTTACATTTTTTATTTAGTCATTAATTTAGGCATCTTGAAAAAAATAACTATTGTGAATGCTTGTTATTTTTTTCAAGATGCCTAATGACAATAAATCAATTATATCATAAATTTACTATGATACAAAGCTCTTCGTATATTAAGGCTTTTTCTAGTGGTAACTCAAAAATTATTTAGAATAAAAAAATCAAAATTGTTGAAATTATGCGAGAAAGAGTATAATATTAGAAATATATCAAACAATTAACATTTGAATGTAGGATTATCTACTCTAGACAAAAGGAGGAAGGAATAATGTGGAAAAATTAAAGGGTGTCTTAAATAATATTTATGGTGGCAAGGTTCTAGATGTAGGCACCGGTAGAGGCGAATTTATCGATTTACTTAAAGAAAACTTAAAGGATTACACCGAGATAATAGGTATAGATATGAATGATATTGCTTTGGAAAAGGCAAAAGAGAGATTTAAAGATGAAAATATAGAATTTATAAAAATGGATGCAGAAAATTTGAATTTTAAGGATAACACTTTTGATATAGTATGTCTTTCAAATTCTATACATCATCTGCCAAACATACAAAAAGTTCTTAATGAAATGAAAAGGGTTTTAAAACCAAGTGGATATTTTTTACTTCAAGAAATGTTTTGCGATAATCAAAATAAAACGCAACTTACCTATGTTTATTTCCATCACTTTATTGCAGAAATTCAGACTTTGATCGGAGGATATCATAATAAAACACTAAAAAAACAAGAAATATTAGATATTGGTAATAGTTTAACACTAGAAAAATTAATATATTTTGAATGTAATTATGAAGAAGATAATCCAATGAGCGACGAGGAATTAAAAGGTATGCATAAAGCTGTAGATGATTATGTTGAGAAAACTAAAGATTTTCCTCAATATGAAAGTTATAAAGATCAGGGACAAATTATTAAAGAAAGACTTTCAAATATAGGGGTGTCCCTTGCTACAGAATTATTTGTTATGGGAAATAAATAATTAAAAGAATTTAAAGATTAATTGAAAATTTAAAAAACAGGGGTGATATTTCATGCTATCAAAAATATTAATCGAGGAAGTATTAAGCAAAGCTTTATGTACAGGAGGGGATTTTTCAGAATTATTTTTAGAGGACACTGTAAAAAATAATATATCAATGGTTGATGGAAGAGTAGATAATTCTGTATCTGGAAGAGAGTTTGGAATAGGTATTAGAATATTTAAAGGTCTTAATAGTGTATATGCATATACAAATGATGCAAGTCGCGAATCCTTATTAGAAACAGCTTACAAAGCGGCCTGTGCTGTAGGAAATATTAATAATGAAAAAAGTATAGATATAAACTTAACAGAAAGAATATGTTCAAACATTCATCCGATTTTATATGTTCCATCCACTGTTAGCAACTTAAAAAAGGTAGTGGAAATGAAAAAAGCCTATACTGCAGCTAAAGATTATAGCAGTGAAATAGCTCAGGTAACCATAAATTATGGAGACGTGGACCAAAAGGTTTTAATAGCAAATAGTGAAGGCTTATTAACTAATGATAGAAGAATAAGAACAAGAGCATTTATACAAGCGGTAGCCAGTAATGGAGTAGAAAACCAAATGGGTGTCCAAGGTCCAGGAAGAACAATGGGATTTGAAATGTTCCATGCTATTAATATTGAAGAAATAGCAAGACAAGCTAGTAAAACAGCTGTTACTATGTTACATGCAGCAGTTTGTCCAGCAGGGAAAATGCCTGTAGTAATAGATAATGGATTTGGTGGAGTTATATTCCATGAAGCATGTGGCCATGCTTTAGAAGCTGCAGCTGTAGCAAAAGGCAACTCGGTATTTGCAGGCAAATTAGGAGAGAAGATTGCATCAGACAAGGTAACGGCAATTGATGATGGTATTATGCCAAATTTATGGGGTTCAATAAATATTGACGATGAAGGAACTCCAGCTAAAAGGAATGTATTAATCGAAAATGGTATTCTAAAAGGATATATGATAGACAAATTAAATAGTAGAAGAATGAATATGGAGATTACAGGAAGTAGTAGACGGGAATCCTATAAGTTTGCACCAACTTCAAGAATGACTAATACCTTTATTGCTCCAGGTAAAGATGATGAAAATGCTATTATAAGCACAATGCAACAGGGCTTATATGCAAAACAAATGGGTGGAGGTTCCGTAAATCCTGTAACAGGAGAATTTAATTTTGCAGTAGTGGAGGGGTATTTAATTAAAAATGGTAAAATAGATAGCCCAGTAAGAGGAGCTACATTGATAGGAAAAGGATCAGACATATTACTTAATATTGATATGGTAGGAAAAAATTTAAAGCATGGTCAGGGAATGTGTGGCGCATCAAGTGGAAGTGTACCAACAAATGTTGGACAGCCTATGATTAGGGTATCAGAAATTACAGTAGGTGGAAGATAGGAGGGATTTATATGTTATTAAATGAATTTGCAGAAAAATTATTTAAAAGAGCTGAAGAAGCTTGCTTTAGCGAGTATGAAATATATTACGAAGCAGGAGAAAGTTTAGACATAGAAATATTTAAAAAGGAAGTAGATAAATATAGTTTAAATAAAACTATGGGTATAAGCTTTAGAGGTATTTATGAAGGCAAAATGGGATATGCATACACAGAAATTATGGACGATGAAGCAATAGAATTATTAGTAGAAAAAGCAAAGGCAAATGCCCAAATTATTGAGAATGAAGAGAAAGAAATTATTTTTGAAGGTAGCAACAAATATGAGGATTTTAATGGATATAATGAGGACATTAACAGCATATCACCTGAAAATAAGATAAAACTTGCAATTGAGCTTGAGGATGAAGCTTACAAATGCAGTGAGTATGTTAAAAATACAGGAGGATGTTCTTTAGGAACAACAGAAAATGAAAGAAGAATAATAAATTCAAAAGGATTAGACATTAGCACTAAAGCAAACGGCATATATGGATTTATGGAACCCGTTGTTACTAAGGAGGGAAAAACTAATAATTCCTATGCATATAAATTTACAAATGATATGGCGGAATTTGATATAAAAAAAATTGCAAGAGAAAGTGTAGATGAGTCTTTAGCTTACTTTGGTGCAGAATCAGTGAAAACAGGTAAATATAGAGTATTATTTAAAAATTCAGTATCTTCGGAATTTCTTCAAACCTTTGGAGGAATATTTAGCGCTGACAATACTCAAAAGGGATTATCACTATTAAAAGGTAAAGTAGGAGAAACTATTGCTTCTGAGAGTTTAACAATAGTTGATAATCCATTTTTAAAAGGGAGTCTATGTTGTACACCTTTTGATGCAGAAGGTGTAGCTACATATTGTAAGAATATAGTGGAAAAAGGGAAGCTAAAAACATTACTTCATAATCTTAAGACTGCTACAGTGGAGACATTACAGAGTACAGGAAATGCCTCAAAAGCATCCTTCACGGCGCCTATAAAGGTTGCGCCTACAACTTTATATATTGAAAAAGGAATAAAATCCTATGAAGATATGATTAAAGCCTTAGATAATGGAATTATAATAACCGAGGTACAGGGAACTCATTCAGGAGCTAACCCTATATCAGGAGATTTCTCACTAGCAGCTAAAGGCTTTTTAGTAGAAAGCGGAAAAATAATAAGACCAGTTGAGCAGATAACTATAGCTGGTAACTATTTTGAAGTGATGAAAGATACTTTGGAGGTCGGATGTGACTTTAAACTAGGAATACCAAGATCAGGATCATGTTTTGGTAGCCCCTGCGTTTTAATAAGGGAAATTTCAGTTGCAGGTCTTTAGGTAAAAGTAGAAAGTAATTGTGGACAGCTTACAGCTGTCCACAATTACCTTCTACTTTATTTTAGCTTCTAATTCACTTAATATGTTAATATATCTATCTTGAAGACTATTTTTTGTAGCCTCAGTTTCTACGGCCAAGCATAATGTATCTACTTCTGCTAGCTGATCTTTACTTAATCTTTTTTGTGCGAAAGTATAAATGGCGGTATCTTCCTTGTCGATGTGTCTATGAAGTAAGTCGGTATATGCTATAGCGTTGGCAATTATATCTACTCTTGAGTCATTATCGCCAGATTGAAATTTAACTAAGGCTGCTTCTAGATTGCTCATAAAAAGTCTACCCAAATCATGTTCAACTAGCATGCCCATAATAGGACCATTCGCTATTCTCTCACCTAAAACTTCACTCATTTTTTTGAAGAGAATGACCTCTTCTTTATTATGATGGTGTTTGTCTGCATAATTTCTAACAAAATCAATAACAATATTAAAGTCATTATAATCCACTTCTTCATTGTTAAGTACTTTAATAGAGAATTTGCGAACCACGACTAACATTCTTTTTATAATTTTATGTTCTTCCATCATTAATTCTATAGCATTCATAATAGTTCCTCCTAAAATTAATATTTTATGGATTAAGTAAACTTAGTTTTAGCTGTTTATAAGAAAATTATAAACATCTATACTTTAGTTTAACCCAAAAAGTATATTATATAAATATCTTAAAATTGATAATTATTATTAATTAATAATATATCATACAAAAATCTGAAAGTAAATGCTACTTGCTACATAATATCAAAAAGGATATATTGTTATTAACTGTATTTTAATATTAGCTTTTGCATAATTTAGATGAATATGTATAGTTAGTTTTATAGTCCTAAATATTAGTTTTAAAATGTAAAAGTTTTAAATAAAAGTATTTCGAGTAACGAAGAAATATAGTGATTATTGGAAAATAATATGATATTCTTAAAATATAAATAATGGATGGAGAGGATAGACATGATTGATTTGAATATAGGACAAGTAGCGGCTTTTGTTACGGCTATTTGTTGGACAATAACGCCTATTGCTTTTGAAGCAGCTGGAAAAAGAGTAGGTTCACTTTCTGTAAATTTCATAAGACTTATTATAGCATTTTTCTTAATAGGGATATTTACATTCACTACGAGAGGTATGTTTTTGCCACTAGATGCTTCAATAAATACGTGGTTATGGTTAAGTGTTTCTGGGGTTATAGGATTCGTTTTAGGAGATCTATTTTTGTTTGAAGCCTTTGTCCTTATAGGATCAAGGATATCCTTATTGATTATGGCGGTGGTTCCACCAATAACAGCATTAATTGGTTTTTTTATTCTAGGTGAAAGACTTACAGTTTTAGATTTCCTAGGAATGTTTATAACTATGGGTGGAATATTTCTTGTTATATTAGTGAAAGGATCTAAGGAGAAAAAAGTAAAATTATCTCATCCACTAAAAGGCATTTCCTATGCATTTATTGGTGCAATAGGACAAGCTGTAGGCATGGTGTTTAGCAAATTAGGAATGGGAAATTATAATGCTTTTGCTGCAACTCAAATTCGAATTATAGCAGCTACAGTTGCTTTTGTAATAATAATTACATTAAGGAAGAATTGGAGTAACTTAGCTCTAGCAATGAAAAATTTTAAAGCCCTAAAATACATTTCTATAGGGTCATTTTTCGGTCCATTCATAGGAGTGTCTTTATCATTATTAGCTGTGCAATACATATCTACAGGAGTAGCTTCTACAATTTCCTCAGTTTCCCGTATTTTAATTATACCAATTTCTATAATTGTATTTAAAGAAAAAGTATCAGCAAAAGAGGTATTGGGAGCAGCTATAACCATAGGAGGAGTTGCATTATTGTTTATCTAAAGTTGAATCTAGGGATTTTAGTATTGAAAAATTAAATTCAATAATTTAACAATAAATAAAGCAAAATAAGGAATATTGATGATATAATTGACTTATACTTTATTAAGTATAAATAGTACTTTAGCTAAAGGCTGACTACTTCACAAGTAAATTTACAAAAAAAAGAATATTTCGAAAAGGAGTTGATGTTATGACAATTAATTACGCACACAGAGGTGCAAGTGCATATTACCCGGAAAATACAATGCTTTCCTTTAAAAAGGCTTTAGAAATGGGTGCTACAGGAATAGAAACAGATGTGCAGTTAACAAAGGATGGTGTGTTAGTACTTATTCATGACGAGATGGTTAATAGGACAACTAATGGAGAGGGATTTGTAGCAGACTATACCTATAAGGAATTAAATAAGTTAGATGCTGGTTCTTGGATGGGTGAGGAGTTTGCAGGGATTAAAATTCCTACAGTAGAGGAGTTAATTTACCTAACTTTGGATAAAGATATTATTATTAATTTTGAAATTAAAAATGGAATAGTATTATATGAAGATATTGAACAAAAACTTATTGATCTAATTTATAAGCATAAAATAAATCGTAAAGTTATTTTATCTAGTTTTAATCACTATTCTATAGCTATGTGTAATAAAATTTCTAAGGGAATTAATACAGGAGTACTATATATGGAAGGGATTTATAAGCCATATAATTATGCAAGCACTGTTGGAGCAAATGCTATTCATCCATATTTTCATGCAATAAATGAACAAGTAATAAAGCAAACCCAAAAGCATAAGACTCAAATAAATGTGTTTACTGTGGATGATGAAGAGAAAATGAAATTTTTCTTAGATATGAAAGTTGATGGTATTATCACAAATTGTCCAGATATTCTCAATAAAATAATGTTAGACAACAATTAATAATTGTTTCGTGCTCCAGAGCACCACAAGGAGGATTATGAAAAAACTGGATTATAAAAAGGTTTTTTTACTGGGAATAGGCTTTTTTGCAATTAGTGTTACTTGGTCTATATATAATGCTTTTGTTCCTAAAATATTAAGCAATTTTATAAGTAGTACAACGATAATAGGGTTCATTATGACTATTGATAATTATTTTGCACTGTTCTTGCAACCTGCAGTTGGAATATTAAGTGATAAGGTTGATACAAAACACGGAAAACGAATGCCTTTCATAATGGTAGGGATGCCACTAGCTGTAGTGTTTATAATACTTGTGGCAAATTATAAAAATTTGCCTATGTTAATAACATTCATAGTGCTTATGAACCTTTCTATGAGTATCTTCAGATCGCCTGTTGTAGCTCTAATGCCGGATATAACTGCAAAGGAAAATAGAAGTAAGGCAAATAGTATAATAAATTTAATGGGTGGAATAGGATCGGTTATAGCATATATTGTAGGCTCTAAGCTATGGGATGTAGACCAGAAATACCCATTTTATCTTGCAGCCATATTAATGTGTTTTTCTTTTATTCTACTTTTTAATTCTATAAAGGAGAGACGAGATGTAGAACATTATGAAAAAGATGAAGAAGTAAATAATGGCTTTGTACGAAGCATAAAGGAAGCTGTAAAAAACAAGAGTGTACTGTTTTTATTATTAGCTATATGTAGTTGGTTTATTGGGTTTGCAGGCGTTGAGACATTATTTACATTGTATGGTGAGAAATATTTAGGAATAAAGACAAGCGCAGCAGCATTTTCATTTACCTTCATTTCAATTGCATTTTTGATATCTGCAATTCCAGCAGGGATTTTGGGAACTAAGTTTGGAAAGAAAAAAACAATTACAGCTGGAATAGTGGGTATTGTAGTTAGTTTTTTAATTATAGCTTTTATGAGAAATATTCTATATATTAGAGGAATGTTTTTAATATGTGGATTTTTCTGGGCACTAATTAATATAAATTCTTATCCTTTTGTTACAGATATGGCTCCAAAAGGAAAAATTGGCACATTTACTGGGCTTTACTATCTTACAGCCTCTGTAGCAGCTATAATATCGCCACCACTTTTAGGTTTTATAATCGATTTATTAGGTTATAAATATATGTTTTTTTATGGAGCTATATTTTTTCTCATAGCTATAATATTTATTAATAAGGTAAAAGTTGAAACCCTAGGTTAGATAATACATGAATTTAATATATTTGGAAAAAAGAATGTAGGTACGAAATATAATTGTGCAATGCATTCTTTTTATTTAATAGGAAATTAAAAAAGTTAAAAAATATGGATTATTTGAAATTTTTAATTTAAATTGTCATAATTATGACACCGTCTATATAAAAAATAATGATATTATATAAATAAAATTGTTATTTAAAACAGGAGAGGCTAGGGGAATTATGAAAAATAAGAGTAATGTATATTTAGTTTTAGGCATATTATGTGAAGGTTACTTTATAGGAACAATAATATTTGGAGGAAGAGTAACTTTTGCTGAGTTTTATCTGGCCCTTGGAGTATTATTAATAACACTAGGATTAATTAAACGTAAAAGTAAAAGTGAATATATTTTAATAAGACCAGGCAGGACTCGAACAGCAATAAAGATATGTTTTTTTATAGGACTAGCTTCCTTTGCAGTTATTGAAGCATGCATAATTCAATCAGCTATATCAAAGCATACAGATAAAAGTGATTACCTAGTGATTCTAGGGGCAGGAATTAGAGGAGAAGTTCCGTCAACGGCACTATATCAAAGGCTTTATGCTAGCCTAGAATATATTAAAATCAATCCTAAGGTTAAGATAGTAGTATCTGGGGGGAAGGGTTCAGGGGAAAGTATTACTGAAGCAGAAGCTATGGAAAGATTTTTAATAAAACATGGAGTAGCGGAGAAGCAGATAATAAAGGAGGAAAAATCAACCAGCACTTTAGAAAACATGAAATTCACAACAGATATTTTGCAAGCATTAGAGGAGAGTGAAAATATAGAAGTAACTATTGTAACAAATAATTTTCATATGTTTAGAGCTAAATTTTTAGCAAAAAGGCAGGGATTAAAGGTATATGGATATCCAGCTGCGCTTCATCCAATGCTAGTGCCTACTTGCTTTGTTCGTGAGTATTTAGCAGTGATAAATTCGTTTATATTTGATAGATAATTATTAATACAAAAGAATGTAGCTGTATTTGTTAAGCAAATATAGCTACATTCAAATAGAAAAAATTATTTCATAAGCCCTCTCATATATCTAGTAGAAGCAAAGCATTGCTCTCCATTTATCATATATATTATTCTTTCTTTTTTATCAATCCTATTTATCATATCTCTATTTACTATAAAAGAACGGTGACATCTATAAAATCTGTCATCTAATGTATTCTCAATATCCTTTAGGGTACCATAAAATTCAACCTGTTTATTTTGTGCGTGTATTCTAACCTTGTGTATTTGCTCTGAAGTTTCAAGAAATAATATATCTCTATATTTAATATTTAAAACGGAATCATCACAAGTTACAGTAAAGAATTTATCAGTATTATTATTTTTAGAGTAGTAAAGATTATTAGATTTTTGTATGCACTTGTTTACTCGTTCTTTAATGTTTTGATAATTATCTTTTAGAATATAATCCATAGCCTCTACTTTATATTCAAAGGTTAAAAAGCTCATTTCAGAATGAGTTGTTATGAATATTATAAAGCCATTAGGGTCTAATTCTCTTATTTTTTCAGCTAATTGTAAACCATTCATAGATGCATGTAAAGATACATCTAAAAAATATATTCCTATCATGTCTTTGTTGTTTTCCATATAATCTAATATTTCTTTTGGGTACTGTGATGCTATAGCAAGTTCCATATCAAAATCTTCCATAAGGATTGCATTTTCTACTATTTGGGTTATTTCTTCACGTTGATTTTTATTATCTTCACATATAACAACCTTTAACATAACATCGCCCCTTCTATAAAGTGAATTTTATCTTACTTTATATATGTAAGTTTTTATGCGTTGTAATTATAATTAGATATACTTTCATAAGTAGAGAAGTTCTCTTTTGAAATGTCTTTAAATTTAATTATTAATTCTTGTTTAAATATTTGATTTTCAATAGAGGTGTTTAGGAAAACATTAGTATATTTCTTATTTAATATTTCCTTAACATTCAGAAGACCTAAGCCTCTATTGCTTCCTCTTGTTGAAAAACCTTTTTCAAACATTTTATATATAGGTGGAGTATTAATCTCACAAGAGTTTATAATAACCACAGCTACAGAATTTTTTCTGTTTATAATACCAAATTTTATATTAGACTCATTGCAATTAATAGTTGATTCAATAGCATTATCAAATAAAATGCCTATAATTCTACAAAGGTCTATAATATCCATATCAATTCTTTCAATATCTTCAGCTATATCTATGAACACATCAATTTTCTTACTGAGAGCTTGTACAACTTTAGAAGATAGTAATCCTTTTAAACCTGTAACTTTTATATGCTGTAAAAGTCCAAGTTTAGTATTTTCACTTTGTGTATTTTTACTTAGGGGAATTATATTTTCAGTAAAATACTTTTCTAGTTCATTAATGTTTTTTTCGACAACATACCCATTTATAGTTGATATTATATTTACATAATCATGCTTAAACTTTCTCATTTCATTATTTATATATTCAAGATTATCTGTATATTCTTTTAGCTGCTTAAGATCTTCTTGCCTGTGCTTATATAAAATATCTTTTTTCACATAATTGCCATAAAAAATCGTTATGCTTATAGTAGATATAAAATAGATTGCAAATAGGAAAATATTCAAAATAACTACAAATTTGCTTGTGTTTACAAATCTATTTATCATTGCAAGAATATACAGTACTATACCGGCAGTAATTATATTAGTTAAAACTAAGATAGTTAGTTTTATGTTTGCATTATCCAAATATTCAAGAAAGTTTATCCGCTTAATAAGGGAGCCTATTAATTTACTTAATAAAAAACATACTGTGAAAACTGTTAAAAGTAAAATGGCATAAAGAATTTTATTCGTAAATAATTCTTTCGTTGATATTTTAAATAAACTTAAGAAGGAATATCCACATAGGAGATCAATAGTTAAAAACAATAATATAGATAATACTATATTTATTATATTAATTATTACTTTTCTATTTTTAAAAAACAAATATGCAAAATTTAATATAAAAATTAATGGTATACCTAAAGAGACATTTACTATAAGCGCTAATAATGTTATTAAGGAATTGATTATGCTTAATACTGCGAAATCTTTATAATTTAGTTTTACTGAATTTAAATTAAATGAAATAAATGTAAACATTAACCCAGAGGTTAATGAGTTAAACATTATATATACCATAAAAAATTCCCCTTTTATAGATAATTATAACACAAATTGTAAATTATAAAAATATTTAAAATTAAAAACATTGCGTTTATGACAGAAACTATACATTATGAGACTTTTGTATAGTTTTGTTTCAAAGTAGTGGTAGCATTAGCATGTAAGGTGCGTTAAGAAATAAATCAGAAGCAACTTGAGTATGAAAGGTGGGGTAGGGATGGAAATAATAATAAAAGATTTAAATAAGAGTATAGATGGCAAACAAATATTAAGTAATATTTGTTTGCATATAAAATCAGGAGAGGTATTTTCACTTGTTGGACCTAATGGAGCAGGAAAAACAACATTAATTAGAATATTATTAAATTTATACAAGAGTGATACTGGATTCGTTACAATAAATGGTGTAGATGTAAAAAGTAATGAATTTAATAAAGTAAAGGAAAATATAGGGTTCGTTCTAGATAATATAGGATTATTTAAAGATTTAACTGCAGAAGAAAATTTAGAATTCTTTTTTAGAATTTATAAAAGTAAAATAGACGCTAAAACAAGACAATCTGAAATCGACAAATTGTTAAAATTAGTAAAATTGCATGACGAAAAATCAAATAAAGTGATCTTTTTTTCTAGAGGGATGAAACAAAGACTTGCTATTGCAAGGAGTCTTATAAATGAGCCAAAACTTATTATTTTAGATGAACCGTTAAGAGGATTGGATTTAGATGGTATGTGGACAATTAGAAAAATTATACAAGAACTATCACAAAAAAACTGTACAGTTTTTATTAATTCACATAATCTAGATGAAGTGGAAAGATGTTCAAATCATGTTGCATTTATAAATCAAGGTAAAATTATTGAAGATGGAAATCTAGAACAATTACGAAGTAAATATCAAAAAGAAATTTATATTGTAAAAGTAAAAAAAATTGGAGCATGGATCGAAGAATTAAAAAATTTAGAGGAAGTAGATAATGTTATTGTTAGTGAAAATACTCTAAATATATTTCTTAAAAAAGATGATTTTGAGTTATTCGAATGGTTTTCTAAAAAGAATATAATTATATTAGAATTAAAAAAGGAAAATAAAAATTTAGAAAATATATATTTAGATATCATAGGAGAATAAACATGAAATCAAAAGTTTGGAATGTTTTTTTATGGAAGGAATTTTTAAATTACAAAAAAATCATTATCAATATGTGCATTTTTCTTGCAATTTCTTATTTTTTTATATTCAATAATAAGGATATTATAACTAATATCCATTTGATTTGTTGTAATATAGTAATTTTTTCTATGATGGCTTCAATGATAGACACATTTATGAATAATATTGACATGAATAACATGGAAATATATCTAGCAACTTCTTTGAGTTTAGAAGAAATTATATTTAGTAAAGCAATATGTATTTTTATTAAAATGGTTATACAATTCGTATTACTAATAGTTGGAATTTTGATAATAGTGCCCTTGGGTTTGAATTTCAATATAATAAGTTTTGTGACATTTATATTTTTGTTAATTTCATTAAAATATTTTATAATATTATTGGGAACCATAGCTACTATTTATTTAAAAAAATGTAAATCTTTAATTATTGTTCTACAAATGCTTATGTTTATTATAGTGAATATTACTTATATAGTAGATCATACTTTAAAATTTCAGTTAAGCATAATAATTATGGTAGGTTTGATTTCGCACTTGCTTACAAAAAAAATATTGCAAAATTGTGTTTATGAAAATATAGTTGAAAGGAGTATAAAACGATGAGTGCTATCTTATGGAGAAAAATAAAGATTATAACAACTAGCAAGTTAAAAGTATTTATTTTTTTTATAAATCCATTTATAATTCTACCTCTATTCTACTATCGACAAATAAACATAGAATCTATTGTGGTAATTTTCCCATATATATTTACTGGAATATGTACTATGTTATTTTTTTCTATGGAAGATTTAATATTTTCTGAGGTCATATTAGCTACGCCCATAACTCTTAAAAAAATTTGGGTAACAAATGCCTTATTTACATTAGTTGTAGCATTTGTTTATGCAGAAATTACATTAGCAATTTTTATTTTTACATTACATTCGTTGAATTTAATTCAAGGATTAAGCATATTAAGCATAATTTTAAATGTTTCAGGAATATTCTTTACGTTTGGAATGCTTTTGGCTTCAACTTTACATTTGTCAGATTACAGTAAAAGCAAACAATATTTCTCTTCAGTTTTTGCAGGAATTAATGTTTTAGTTGCTTTTGTTTTTATAATAAAAGGCGATATATTGAATGTTACATTTAATGTGCTTATAATAGTGCTTGTTGCAACTATATTACTAGTGACAATATCTTTTATGCTGTTTAAAAATGGGAATAAAGAAAGATTAATAATCAATACTCAAAGTTTCATAAATAATATTGATGTTGATGAAAATATAATAAGTGAGTGATGTAGATATGTTTAGTTTTAATAAGAGTATTAATTTGAAAAAAGAGTTTGTTTTAATATTAGATTTTTTTGAAAAAAATAACATGTCGTGTATATATTCTAGGGATTATATACACGACAAAAACGAGCTTTTCAATAAAAAATTCATAAATTTAAAATTAATGGACGGTTTTATCCGAAATTATGCAACTGATAAAAAGCACTTATAGAGGAGTTGAAAAAAATTAGAGCAATAAAAATACTGTTTTGGTGCATTAATATAGGATTAATAATTAATATTATGACTTTTCAAATTTTTGAAGAAGTATCAGAAAGGTTACTAATAATTTTATCCGCATTATATCTAATAAAATTATTTGTAAATATAATTTTCGGCAATAAAAAGAAGAGATAGGAAAATAATTTATTACGAAATCCCTATATTTAATATTAGGGATTTTTTAATTTGCATTATCCCTTATATAAATTTATCTAATATATGTATAATGCGATTAAAAAAATGTGAATTCAAACAGATATTTTGGAAAAATACAAGCAATTATAACTTGATTTTAAAACAAGATAACATGCATATGTATATGAATATTTATACGACTATATTCATCAGAGGCTAATTTAAAAGCTATTATATTATTCTTCAAACAACGTATTTAAGCTTTATGAATTGTAATATGTTTAGAATATACTAAAATGAACTATTGACTTATGCATTAAGATGCAATACAATGTATAAAAGTATATGGTTTACTTTAGAAATTTAGGGGGTAATATAAATGTCAAACACACAATTATTTCAATCAAAAAAAGAATTAGTAGGTTTTATTTCGGAGTATCTCATTAAACATGATGACACAATAGCAATCATAAAGAAAGATTTAAGAAAAGATGTAATTAAGTCTTTACTTATAAATGAAGATTTTAATATCTTTAAAGATCTTTCTGATTCAGAGGAAAATGTATTATTTCTAATTAAGACAGGTGATAAACAAGGAAAGAATTTAAGCCTTAAAATCTGCGATGCACATAATCAAAACACTAAAGCTTTTAAGATGGTGGATATCGATAATATATTACTTGTTGATAATTTGATTACTAGTGACGAAGCTAGAAGTATTACTTACTATAAAGAAATTACAAGAATGAAATTACAATGAAGTTATCTTCCGTCAATGAAATCTATTTGAGATTTCCTATTATCTTAATTCATTCCAAATACATACTCTATTTATAAAGTAACCAACTTATTTAGTTCATAGTAAGCTGGTTATTTTTATGGTTTCAAAGTTTATAAATTCATATATTCTTCTTTTGTGTAGAATACCTTTGACTTTAAATATCTAGGTATATTTTGTTCTTCTCCATTTATAGTTATATTGGCATATTTATTGGCTATTTCCAAAGTATAGACATTGTCATCATAAGAAAGAGATGCTATGCACCTTAATCTTATTTTTAAACCTTCAGTAATAGCTGAAATTCTGAATAAACTTAGGAACCTTTTACATCTGCTTTTAAATGCAAATTCTGGGTCTAAATCTTCTAATTTCTCATTGTCAAAAATAAAATCTATTTGAAACCATCCATCCACCACAGAAATATCTGTTTTACAAAATTCATTTACATATTGTCTATTTTGGTTTGCTCTTGATATTCTTGAAAATTCCTCTATTTCATCTATAAAAATAAGGAAATCTGAAAAATCAGTTAAATTTTCAATTTGATATTTAGCACTTACTCCCCTAAAAAATATACCCAAAGACAATGCAAAGTATGGTCTCTATAAAAAGAATCTGATGCAAATATAAGCTCTTCAAACTTTACATACTCATCAAAATAATCGAATAAATCATCATAGCCTCTTTTATCATAATCAACATAACTCATAGCCGCTTCAAAAAGGTTCTTCCACAATGCCTTTGCAGTTTCAATTTTGTCATGCATTTCGGAAGAGAATGCTAGAAAGAAAATAAATACACATAGAATAAAATGGTATAATTAGAATTATAAATATAAAACTAGGAGATTTAATATGAACAAAATTTTAATAATAGAAGATGATTTGAAACTTAAAAAGTATATGCAAGAATATTTAAATGCCTATGAATATGACACCATTCTCTTAAATGACTTCGGGAATGTATTAGAAGATGTACAGAGCATAGACCCTAATCTTATAATATTAGATATTAACCTTCCAACCTTTGATGGTTTTTATTTTTTAAAAATAATTAGAAATAAATCCAAGGTTCCAGTAATTATTGTTTCAGCTAGAAGCGAGGAGGGGGAACAAATTAGAGGAATGGAGCTAGGGGCAGATGATTATGTAACAAAGCCTTTTAGTATGGGGATATTACTGGCAAAGGTAAATGCTGTGCTGAGAAGAACAAATAATGTAGTTGCTACTGAAGAATTTAATGTTGGCGGACTAACTTTGAATAGTGATAGTATGAGGTTAATGTTTGAAGAAAAGATAGTAGAGCTTAGTAAAAATGAATACAAGCTACTAAAGTTATTTATGAGTAATGATGGAAAGGTTATAACCAGAGAAGAATTACTGGAAACATTATGGGATGACACGGCTTTTATTGATGACAATACCTTAACGGTGAATATAACTAGGGTTAAAAAGAAACTTAAAGATTTGAAAGCTGAAAATTCAATTGTAACAAAACGAGGAGTGGGATATGTGTTTAACTAAATTAGTGTTAATGGTTTTGAAAAAAGAAAAAATTTCCATAATAATATATTTACTAAATGCGGGAGTTTTAGTGAGCTTTTATTATTTAATATTTAATAGTAGAGAAATTATATATCCTATAACTGTAAGTCTATTTTTCTTAATTATTTTTATTATTTATAAAACTATTGAGTATAACAATTTCTATATAAGCCTTGATGAAGCTAAAAAAAGTCCCAATTATAAGGGGAAATCTGATAGTAATAAAGAAGTTTTTGAAGCTATTAATGAAATACATGATAGCTATATAAACAAGTTTTATAAGATGCAAAATAGGATAAAGGAAAGAGATACCCTTATGGCTCAATGGGTGCATAATATGAAAACATCTATAACAGTTATAGATTTGGCTTGTGAAAAAGGGTTAAAAGAGTTAGGTAGTAGCAATGTTATTGATGACATAATAGAAGAGAATAAGAAGCTGGAGGATAACTTGGAAGAAACTCTTAATTTGTTTAGATTAGATGAATTTGCAAAAGATTATATTCCAGAGAAAATTAATCTAAGGGATCTGGTAAATACTGCTGTTAATAATAAAAAAAGAGAATTTATATATAGTAAGGTATACCCTAAGGTTATTATAGATGAAAAATATAATATATACACAGATAAAAAGTGGTCAAAATATATGTTAGAGCAGATAATAGCTAATGCAATAAAGTATTCAGAAAAAGAAAATAGCTACGTTACATTTAGTTTAAAACAGGAGGGTAATTACATAACATTATGTGTAGAAGACAAAGGTATAGGTATAAGGAAGGAAGATATATCGCGAGTATTTCAGGCTTTTTTTACTGGGAGTAATGGTAGAAATAATAAGAAGTCATCAGGAATTGGGCTATATATGGTTAAGCTGGTGGCTGATGAATTAGGTCATGAAATTCATATAAAGTCTAAGGTAGGAGAAGGAACTATAGTAGAAATCAGCTACCTTTCAAAATTGTAAGGTTAAGTAATGTTTTTCAATTAGAGAATTGGGACATTAGATTTATACTTAAGCTACAATAAAGGAGTGGATTTATATGGAAATATTACAAATTAAAAAACTTACTAAAGTTTATAATGCGTTTAAAGACGCAAAGGAAGTTATAGCACTTAATGAGGTAAGTTTTAATGTGGATAAGGGTGAGTTTATAGGGATAATGGGACCTAGTGGAAGTGGAAAAACTACACTATTAAATATATTATCGGGTATAGATAAAGCTACCTCAGGAGAAGTTCATATTAATGGACAGGATATTATTAAAATGAAAAAGGATGAGCTAGCTTTATTTAGAAGAAGAAAGGTAGGCTTTATATTTCAAGATTTTAATCTTTTAGATAGCTTAAGTGTTAAAGAGAATATAGCGTTTCCACTAATAATAGATAGAGTTAATCCAAGAGAAATAGACCGAAAAGCTAAAGATATTATGAAGTACTTAGGGATAGAAGAGTTGCAGAAAAAGTACCCTTATAATATATCAGGTGGAGAAAAACAAAGAACAGCGGCTGCTAGAGCACTCATATGTGAACCTTCAGTTATATTTGCTGATGAACCAACAGGTAATTTGGATTCAAAGTCTTCAAAAAGTATAATGACAACTTTTAAGAATATGAATGAGGAGAAAAGCGCTACAGTAATTATGGTAACTCATGATGCCTTTGCAGCATCTTTCTGTAAAAGAATAATTTTCATAAAGGATGGGGCTATAAGATTAGAAATAACATCAGATGGTGATAGAAACAAATTCTTTGATAAAATTCTAGAAGCACAAAGTGTTATAGGAGGGGAGAAATAATGACTTTTTCTTCTATAATCATAAAGAACATTAAGTTTAATTTTAAGAAATATATAGCTTATTTTATAGCTAATAGTTTTATTATTGCTGTTCTACTAATGTATGGTAGTCTAGTGTTTAGTAAGGAATTTATAGAAGGTTCTAATGCGAATAGTTTAACGGATAACGTAAATGCTACGTTGGTGCTCATGATTGCATTTTCAATTGTCTTTATTTCTTATACAACTATATCCTTTATAAGGTATAGGGGAAAAGAATTTGGAGTATATCTGACTTTAGGGGTTACTACTAGGGATTTAAGGAAGATATTATTTATTGAAAATATTCTAATACTGTTTGCGTCGCTGGTAACAGGTATGATAGTTGGAACCTTGTTTTCTAGGCTATTTTATATGATAATAGGTAAAATACTTTGGATTGACAATTTTAAACCTAGCCTAAATATAAAGACTTACATTATGTGTTTAGTTATAGCGTTAATTATTTTCTTGATAAATTCAATATTTCAACTGATATTTGTAGGAAGGCTATCAATAATAGAACTTATAAAATCCTCTTCTAAAGCAGGGATAGGTAAGGGTAAATATATAATTGGGGGAGTAGCTTCAATAGCGTTAATAACGGTATTGATTCTTTTTCCTAAAGTAATGAGGCGTGAAATATTTAAAGAAAGTGAAAGAGCAATGCTCATAATTATTATAACAACAATAATAGCACCTTATTTTATAATAGGATCACTAATATCTATGGTAAATAGAGTGCTTATGAATTTTAAAAAGACATACAATAATAATCTTTTAGTATTATCTAGTGTGCAGCATAAGTTTACATCTTATAAAAGTGTTATTTACTTAGTTTTCATATTGGCAGCAGCAGCTATTACTTTAATAAGCATGACATATAGTATATATGCCACAATAGATACAAACATAAACGCTAGGTATCCTTATGATATTAGATTTATGGAAAATACTGTGCTTAACAAAATATCAGACAAGGAGCTTAAAAACATAGTAAAAGCCAGTGGTGGAGAAATAAAGCAGCATAAACTTTTAGAAAGCATAGATCTTATGGAATACAGAGTTTATGAAGGCAGGGTTACGGAAAACGGAAATATTGCTGTCATAAGCCAGAAAAATTACAATAAGCATATGGGTACAAATTTGGTTGTAAATACTGGCGAACTAGTGCAGGTACGTAACTCTGCTACAGATAGTAAATATGAAGATAGTGACGTAATTATTAATTTCAATGATTTATCTAAACAAAAGGAACAAATTGCTAAGTTTGAAAAAGATAAGAATATAAGTAAAGAGGCTTTTTTAGCTAATATGGATAAGGATAGCTATATATATGTTGAAAAAAATAAAATGAAATACACAAAAGGCAAATTTACTAACGATTCTTACTCATTAGCCTATTCAATGGGAACAGCTCTTATAATTAATGATGAAGATTATAAAAAAGTAAAAGAAAAGTTAGGACCAAAGGTTGTTTCGTGCGACCATTTGATTAATTTAAAAGACCCTAAAGATTATAAAAGTTTTAATAGTATTTCAAGTGAACTAAAGAGAGTGAATCACGGAGATGAATCTTTAAAACCGGAATTTAAACAGCAAATTTTAGAAGAAAATATAAGAGAAAATGGTTTTATGCTTTTCTCAAGTTTATTTTTAGGAATGATGCTGTTAATATCCAGTGGAGTTGTATTATATTTTAAGGTGTTAACTGGTGTTGATGAAGAAAAGGAAAGAGTGAAAAAACTGGTTCAATTGGGCATGACAGATAGTGAGATATCAAAGGTTTTAGCAAAAGAACTTGCAATAATATTTTTTACTCCAGTAGTTTTGGCTGTTAGTTTAATAGCATATTTTTTATCAATAGCATTTGGAGTTGCAGCAAATGGGGAGTATATGTTTAATAAATCACTTTGCGTTTTTGCAGCTTATATAGTTTTACAAATGGTAGCTTTCTTTATTACAAGGGGGAGGTACATTAGGGAAGTAGTTGGATAGTATTGTTTTTATGATTTGTTTTCAGCACTTTTTTATAGTCATTCCACCTTTGATTTTTCTGAATAAAACAACAATTCCTCAATTGCATTTATAGTTTGCCGTGTAACTTGTAAATCTTATGCTATTTTAACTTGTATTATAAAGGAAATATAACTGAGTGTAAAGGTATGTTTACACTAGATATAATATACTTATTACTTTGAGTTATTTTAAACCGCGTATGTTGTTTCAATATAGAATTATGGTTATAATAAAGAATATAGGAAGTAAAGATTATATGTACGTGTAGTGAAGAGTGAGGTGAAAGAAAAAGTGGAAACCGAAAATATAAGGAATTTTATAAATAGTTCATCGCTTGGTGTTTATGAAAAATACATTATAATTAGAGGAAATCATAAGTATTTGGTGAAGTCAGGAAGAGGTAGCACAGAAAAAGAAAGTTCAATATTGGAACCAGTAACAGAATGTATTTGCTATGAATTGGCAAAATTAATGGGGATAGATTGTGCAGAATATACATTAGAAAAAAGAAATGGTAGATTGGTTTCAGTTTCTAAATGGTTTTACAATGAAGAAGAAGAACGATTTTATAGTGCCAACAGACTGATGAGAATACTTGGTATAGCTAGAGAAAATTTATATAATAAATTAGTTGAAACTTTTCCTGAAATAAAGATAAATTTAAATAATATGATTATTTTTGATTATATTGTAAATAATACAGACAGGCATTTGAAAAATTTTGCTTTTCTTGAAAAGGATGATAAATTAAGATTTGCACCTATTTATGACAATGGATTATCTTTAGGTTCACATTTAGATGAAGAGGATTTAATAAATGAAGGCATGGATGATTTATTATTAGACGCGGACTATGCTAAATGTTTTGAAAGTAGCAATAAAAAACAATTAAGACTAGTAGATAAACATAGTTTAAATATTGATATTGATTTTGAGCAAATAATAGATAAGTACAAAGAGCATTTTAGTGGAAAAAGAGTGGATTTTATTTTGCAATTGTTGAGAGAAAGAATAAAGGAGGTTAAAAGATGCTTCCCAAATCAGTAATTGAAACAGTAGAGCTTATGAATAAAGATTATTTTTTAGGACAATTGTCCTATGATATAGTGTCAGAAGAATATAGTTTTAAGCGAAATAAAGAAATTAATGATTTAAAGTTATATCCAGCAGAATTTTATGGATTGTTTGAGTTTAAAGAAATAAAAGTACAAAGTGATGTTATTAGAGAATTTATAGTTAATAGGATAATACCATATAATCGGATGAATTTGAGTAAATATCTTAAATATTATGATATGGAATTTTGGGATGAATGGGAATTGTTTTTAAAAGCAAAGGGAATGTGTTTTTTGGATACTTTTTGGGTAAGAAGAAATAGTAAAGAAACTTATATAAAATGTCATATTAAATTTACTAACTCTGTTAGGGATGATTTATTAACAGAAGAATATTTTTTAAAAAATTAAGGTGGGTTCATATTTTTATATAGGGATATCATGGTTCAAGTGGATTTAGATTTAAATCTACTTGTGCTTTTTATTTCTCATGATGATATTGTGTTTTGGCTTGAGGATAGAGTTGTCCCAAAAGAGAGAGCCAATATTGATGAGATATTAAAAGCCATGGGATTAATTGATTATGATTTTTGGCAGTTATGCAGAAAAACTAGAGCGATGTGATTAGAAGATTATTTTTGGTTAAGTAAAGGGGAAAAATATGAAGAGGTTCATTTAAGATATTTAGCAGAACATAATAGAATAAATTAAACTCCAATACCTTTTGAAGCAAAAGCATATCCAAGTGAGTTTAAAATTTTAGATAATAATAAAGTTATTAGGAATATTACTTATGGGATTATATAAGGAAAAGATAAATATAAAAATGCTTTGTTATTAAATAATCATTTTATAACAAAGCATTTTTTATGTTAGTTCATAGTGCTCAAGTTTGATATATACCTGTTTATGGGCTTTCAGTATAATTACATTAATGTTAAAATTTTATTGCGCATTAAAACTATAACTGCGATAAAGTTAACATAAAGATTTTTTTTATAAAAGAAGTTTATAAATTTATGCGCTAGATATTGAAAGGAGAATGAAATATGGACAACAATGCACTAAAAATGAGGAATTTTTTAGAATTAAGTGGTAATTTAGTTTATTTAAAAAAACAAGGTAAAGAACATATTGAAAAATATTGGGAAATGTTTGAAGAGTCTAGCGTTGAGGTAACGGTTTTTACTGGAACACAACAAGTGTTTAGTAAATCAAATCTTGAAAATTTTGTGGAAAATATATCGTCTGATAATAGTAGGGTTGATTTTTTAATTTTTTCGAAAGAAACAAATAAAATGGTTGGTGAAGTTGTTATTAATGATATTTATAGAAATAATAGAAGTGGTAGCATGCGAATTTTGATCAATAGAAAAGAAGACTTTAACAAAGGATACGGTAGTGAAGCCTTAATTTTAGCTTTACATTATGGATTTGGAATGTTTAATTTACACAGAATAGAATTAGAAGTATATGATTATAATGAACGTGGCATTCATGTATATGAAAAAACAGGATTTAAAAAAGAAGGAATCAAAAGAGACGGATGGTTTTTCAACCACAAGTATTATGATGTAATGACCATGAGTATTTTGGAGGATGAATTTAGGTGGAAATATATTAGTAGTCAGGATTCATTAAGGGAATTTCTATAAAAAAATAGCTAATTAATTATAAAAATCATACTTCATTTTTAAATAATTAATTAGGCTCTTCATATAAAAAAGTATCTTTTCTTAAGATACTTTTTTATATTGATTTCAACAAGTCACCATTGAGATATACAATTGCAATTAAATTATATTTACAATAAAACACCAATAAAATACTTGAGTAGCAAGCTATATATGATTTTGTTCTATAAGTATGCACAAATTTAATATATAGAATTTGTGCATACTTATAGAAAATTCAAAATCCATAGACTTAAAGCAAGGAATAAATTATTATATAAGTGATTAAGCATCAGAAAAAATAACAAGTCAATCATGCCGCAGATATTTTTTGAAGATGACTTAAGCTATTAAAATATGATTTTATAGGAAAGAAGGTATGCAGGATGTTTGGAAAAATTAAAAGTTTTGAACGTTTAGGAAATAAAATAAAAATAAGTTTTGAAAAGAGAATAGGAGAAATAGAAGTAATATCTCCCTATATAATAAATATATTTGCAGCTTTTAAAAGAGAGGAACATTTTTCAAGAGCTATTGAAGGTGAGAAAACTCAAAGTTGTGATATAAAAGTAATTGGGTATGAGGATAGAATAGAAATTCATACAGAAGCTGTAAAGGTTTTAGTATATGATAACTTTAAAGTAGATTTTTTTGATGTAAACGGTATAGCACTTTGTGAAGACTATAGAGGTAGCAGAGAACCCTTCATAAGGCGGGGTAATGGTAGTATTGCTGAGGGAGAAGGACATAAAACAGAAAACAATTACGATTTACATAAAATCGAAGTGATTAAGACTATGAAGGGAAATGAGTACTTTTATGGTTTTGGAGATAAAACAGGACCTTTAAATAAAAAGGGCTATCAATATGAAATGTGGAATACTGATGATCCATCACCACATGTAGAAAGTCATAAAGCTCTTTATAAATCTATACCTTTCTTCATTACTCTAAAAGAGAAACAAGCTTTTGGAATATTTTTTGATAATACTTTTAAATCTAACTTTGATATGGGTAAGGAAAATTCTAACTACTATTACTTTGGTGCAAACGATGGCAATCTAGATTATTATTTTATAGCAGGACCAAAGATTACAGATATACTAGATAGATATACTTATCTTACAGGCAAGACACCACTGCCACAAAAATGGACTTTAGGTTATCAACAGTGTAGATGGAGTTATGCATCAGAAAGTAGAGTGATGGAGATTGCAGAAAACTTTAGAAAAAAAGATATACCTTGTGATGTACTATATCTAGATATTGATTATATGGATGGGTATAGAGTATTTACCTGGGATAAAGAGAAGTTTGAAGAGCCTAAATTAATGATAAAAAAACTTAAAGAAATGGGATTTAAACTTGTTACAATAATTGATCCTGGTGTTAAAAAAGATAAGGGCTACAGTATATATGATCAAGGTATTAAAAATAATTATTTTGCTACAGATAAGGATGGAAATCCCTATGTAAATGAAGTATGGCCAGGAGATTCACTATATCCGGATTTTTCAAAACCAGAAGTTCGCCAGTGGTGGAGTGAAAATCAAAAAATCATGATGGATGCTGGAGTAGAAGGTATATGGAATGATATGAATGAACCTGCTAGTTTTAGAGGACCACTGCCAGATGATGTTATGTTTGATAATGATGGTAGACTTAGCGACCATACAGAAATTCATAATGTGTACGGACATCTTATGTCAAAGGCTACATTTAAAGGGATAAAAAAACACACAGGAAAAAGACCTTTTGTTGTAACAAGAGCTTGTTATGCAGGTACTCAAAAGTATTCTACTGCTTGGACAGGTGACAATCAAAGTTTTTGGGAGCACCTTAGAATGTCTCTTCCTATGCTTATGAATCTAGGGATTAGTGGGATTACGTTTTGTGGCACTGATGTAGGCGGGTTTAGTTCTGACTGCACAGCAGAACTTCTATCAAGATGGGTGCAGGTAGGGTGCTTTACCCCATTGTTTAGAAATCATTCAGCAATTCATACAAGAGATCAGGAACCATGGGCTTTTGATAAAACAACTGAGGATATAAATAGAAAATATATAAAATTAAGATATAAGCTACTTCCATATCTTTATGATTTGATGTGGACTTCAGAGAATACAGGGCTTCCAGTAATGAGGGCTTTAATGTTACATTATCAGCAGGATGAAAAAACTTATGAAATAAATGATGAGTTTATGTTTGGTGAGAATATTCTTGTGGCACCGGTTTTAGAGCAAGGTCAAAAAGCAAGAACTGTATATTTACCACAAGGAACTTGGATAGATTACTGGACAAAAGAAGTTATAGAAGGAGAAAAATATATACTTCGCGAAACTCCTCTTGACGTATGTCCAATATATATTAAGGCTGGTAGCATAATTCCGAGTTATGAGCCACAAAGTTATGTAGGTGAGGCTCAGAATAAAAACCTTATACTTGATGTGTATTTAGGTAAAGGGAAATATGTTCATTATGGAGATGATGGTGAAAGTTTTAAATATAAGGATGGAGAATATAATTTATATGAATTTACTATGGAAGAGTCACAGAAAGCGGTAATTATAAATATAGACAATGTTCATAATAATTATAAAACAACTTATGAAAGCTTTACATTTAATATTAACAATTTTATTGCTAGAGAAATATTAGTAGATGGAAAAGCAATTGATTTTAACATTAATAAGGATGAGTTTGAAAAAACCACATTTGTAATTTCAGCTAAAAACTCAAAGATATCCATAAGATAATAAGGCATAAGCAAATAGTAAAAACCCCAAGCAACCTTGGGGTTTTTACTATTTGAAAGAGCTTTTAGAGAATATGAGCTAGTATAACTGAGTGAACTTAGAAAATGAAGTTTATTTGTTAGGAGAATAAAATAAAATTCACTTAACATTTAATAGTTTAGCCATATTATTTTTATTTAAACATATGTGAAAGATTATTATATAAAAAAATACATTTATAAAAATTAGAAGTTGATGTTAACATTAAAAAATAGGAACATAAGAGTAAATCTTATGTTCCTATTTTTTATATTTAAGATCATTTATTCATTGCAGAATAAACTATAGATTCTTTATTTTCTACCCGTTTTTTCTGTAACACAATAGCACAAATAGTAATAGTATATACTATAGATTTCACTATGAATCTTACATTTAACCAAGTGTATCACAAAATCTTTAGCAGTAAGAGTAAAGGTAGAATGTAGTAGATTTAGTGTAATATATATAATTCAAAGATTATATTTTGTTAGATTAAGAGGAGGATAATATTATTTATGAATATTAATTATAAATATAAAGATAGTGAAATGGCACAGTGTAATGATTCTCAAATTGCAGCTTGTTCTTTAGAAAGGCAGGCTTGTGCAACCGTTACTACTCAAGCTGAATCAATAACTGAACAAATGGATGTAGATCCTTGTGTTATTAAATGCGGACCTGTAGTAGTTAAGATTCCAGTTGTAATAGCAGAGACCAATATAACAATCCCTGTTGAAGCTACTATCACATTAGATCAAACAGTTATGGAAGTTAAACGTATTAAAAAGAATGTATTTTTAACTCAATCTCGTCTTATCCCATTTTCTCATGACAGCCGTAATTGTACTGGAATATTATTTATAGCAGGGTTTATTAGAAAGAATATTGAGTATGCAACTCAAACTTGTCCATCTGGTGTAAATGTAAATGTATGTGGGGATATAAGGCACTGTACAGTTCAAGTTCCTTTTAATTTCACTACTAGAGTTACTTTCCTTAGACCACCTATTTTTACTGAAAACACTACTCCAAGTGAACTAGAATTCTTTACAGATAAACTTGCAGGCTGCGATGCTTGTGCAGATCCAGTACTTGGACGTAATCCTTGTGATCAAAATTTCTATTTCACAGAATACTTTAATGAAAAACCTTTTGTTGAATTAGTAAGGGCAGATATTACTGAAATAGATATTCACACAAATCCAACTTCAAACTGCCAAACTCCTACAGAGCAAAGGTTCACGGAACTCACTGAAAAAATAGTAGTTAATTTAACACTAAAAGTTTTACAAAACCAACAAGTAAGAATTACAGCACTTTAATCTTTACTTTAGATATTAATTAATTTATATTCTCTAGACCCAAAGCTTACTAAGAGTGGTTTTGGGTCTGTTTCTTAGGAAGAGTTACATTTAAAGTTTTTTAGGCTATAGCATTTTTAATAGGAGGAGAAGTTGTGTTCACAATAAACAATTCAATGGAATATGATGATATCCGGCATAAGAAAAAATGTGATGAAGAACATTATAATGAAAAGCAACATAAAAGGGAACATGATGATGAAAGGCATAAAAGAAAACAAGAGGAAAAGCAACATAAAAGGGAACATGATGATGAAAGACATAAGAAAAAACAAGATAAAAATCAACATAAAAAAGATTATAATGATGAAAGGCATAAGAGAAAACATAATAAAGAACATCATAAAAAGGATCATGATAATGAGCCACATAAAAGAAAACATCACAGAAAAAATCATGACGAAGAACATCATAAAAGGGATCATGATGATAATCTACTCCAAATAAAACCGGATAAAATTTATTTTACAGAAAGAGATTTATTTAATTTTTTTAAAACTTATAGTGTAGAAAATGATAAATATGTCCCCTTGGAAAAAAATTCAGAAGATAAAAAACCTGATATATCCAAGGAGGATGACATAGATAATAATGTAGAAGGCAAAAACCTTGATTTATCCAATGAGGATCACTTAGAAAGTAATGTAGAAGATGGAAACTATAACTTATCAAAGGAGGATACCTTAGAAAAAGATATAGAAGACAAAAACTATGATTTATTCAAAGATGATGACTTAGAAAACAATGTAGAAAATGAAAACTGCAATTTATCCAAGGACGATAGCTTAGAAAATAAGAATTATACTTGTTTTGGAGATTTGCATAATGAAGACTTCCTAGAAGAAAATCATAACGCCATTGTAAATGAAGAGGTTCTAGAAGAAAATCATAATACCATTGAAGCAGAAGAGTTCTCTAAAGATACGCTTAATAATAAAGTGGATGAGGTTCAAATTGTGAATTGTAAAACAAGGGTTACTTCTGAAATTCTAACTCTTTGTGATAATATTACTCATACTTCTGAGGTCACTGTAGAGCCTGTAACAGTAAAAATTCCAGTAGTGCTAACAGAATGTACTATAACTATTACTGTTGAGTCTTCTCTTAAGCTAGAGGATGTTGTATTAGAAATTAAACACATTAGAAAAAATGTATATTTAAATCAGTGCGAACTTATTCCGAGCTCCGAAGATGGTAAACCCAATACTGGAATACTATTTGTAGATGGCTTTATTAGGAAAAATATAGAATACAGCACTAAAGACCATAATGATAATGGAGTATCATGCGGAAAAGTTAAACATGTTACAGTTAATGTTCCTTTTAAATGCACTACCAGAGTAATGTTTAAGACTTACCCTAAGTTTAAACCAAATAATTATCAAGATGAAGTAAAAATACTACAAACTAGCATTGAAGTTTACAAGCCCTGTGAAGAAGACATAATTGGAGAAGATATTCGAGAGCAAAGTTTTAAAATAATCGAATACTTTAATGAAAAAGTATTTTGTGAATTAATTAGTGCTGAAATTATTGAATCTGACATTATTGAAAATTCAATAAATAAAGAGTGTAAAATACCTTTAGAAGGCGAATTTCACAACATAACTGAAAAGGTAGTGCTGTCATTAACAATAAAATTATTACAAAATCAACATGTAGATATTTCAAAAAAAAGTTAGTAGTGCTGTAACGCAAAACATAAATTGCAATAGTATATAATAGAAAGATTATACTACAAATCTTATATTTTACTGGGTAGCTCGCCAACTTTTCAATCATACGTATACTTTCGTTTAATAAAAAGGAGGATAATTTATTATGAATATTGATTCTAAATTAAATCAAGAAAATCCAATAAACACAGGTAATGATTCATATATTGCAGATATTGCAGATTGTTGTTTAAAAAATAATCATTGTGCAACAGTTACTACTCAAGCTGAAACAATAACTGAAGAAATTGATGTGATTCCTACTGTTATTTGTGCTGGGAATGTAGTAGTTAAGCTCCCTGTTGTGCTAGCAGAGACAAAAATAATAATTCCGGTAGAAGCTACTATCACATTTGACCAAGTAGTTATGGAAATTAAACGCACTAAAAAGAATGTATTTTTAACTCAATCTCGTTTAATTCCATTTTCTCAAGACAACCGTACTGGCACTGGGATATTATTTATAGCAGGTTTTGTTAGAAAGAATATTGAGTATGCAACTCAAACTTGTCCATCAGGTACAAGTATAAATGTATGCGGAGATATAAGGCACTGTACAGTTCAAGTTCCTTTTAACTTTACTACTAGAGTTACTTTCCTTAGGCCACCTGTTTTTAATGAAAACACCACTCCAAGTGAAATAGAATTTTTTACAGATAAAATTGAAGGCTGCGATAATTGTGCAGATCCTGTACTTGGACGTAATCCTTGCGATCAGAGTTTCTTTATCACAGAATTCTATAATGAAAAACCCTATGTTGAATTAGTAAGAGCAGATGTTACTGAAGTTGATATTCACACAAATCCAACTTCAAGGTGTGAAACTTCTACAGAGCAAAGGTTTACACAACTTACCGAAAAAGTAGTGATAAATTTAACACTAAAAGTATTACAAAATCAGCAGGTAAGAATTTTGGCAGTCTAGGACATGTCTACCAGAACTACATGAGGATTGTTAAAATACAAAAAAACAGTAAACATAAGAGTAAATCTTATGTTCCTGTTTTTTTATACATAAATTTTTCGGTATTACATGGATACATCTTATTCTTGTAAAATGTTAATTAAAGACATTATTAATACATGGGGAGTACCTTACTAGTAGTTAAATATATGTGATTTTTCATGTTTTCTATATCTAATGTAGCATTTTTTAATTTAAATGTTGATTTAATAGGAATGTCTATATTTATTTTGGATATTATGATGGGAACTGTTGATAGGATGTTTTTATTATGATTAGTATTTATATTTTCAGGAATTTCATAAATATGTTTGCCAGGAGTATTCGTGTTAATATTAGATTTATCCTTAATACATTGTGTATCATCTTCTATATTTTCTTCTTGTATAGGAAATATACATTCTGCATTCATTATATTTTTTGTGTTCTTTTTGAAACTTAAATTATTTAAGTTTACTTTGTTTTTAAGATTAATATTTGGTGGATTTTTTATAGGTTTTTTGTTGAAATTTTCATTATAATATGATTGCTGTAAAATCTTGATAATAATAATTAGGGTTAATATATTTAATTTATCGCAGTTACTGTATGGTATCATAGAAAAATACTCCTTTCTCACAAAAATTAGGTGCCTGAAATTCCTACTTTTATTAAGGCATTAAGACCTACTTTATAATATGTGGAAAATAAAAAAAGAGTTACTTTTAATAGGGTTATATTTTAAACTCTAAATATCAAAGATAAAAGTATAGAAGGGTTGAAATAATATAGTTAAATGAAGTAATATATAGACAAGTAGGATATAATAGTCTTGTAGTAAAGCACGGAAAATAAAATAAACTTGATTAAAACAGTGAGGTTGGTAATTATGTCGCAGCAAAATATTTTTGATGAAGAAGTTAATATTAAAGAGAAAATAGAAATTGAGATTAAGAAGCCCAATAAGTACAACGTAATCATTCACAATGATGATTATACAAGTATGGAGTTTGTTGTGCAGGTTTTAGTTGGAGTTTTTAAAAAACAGGTTGTGGAAGCCACGAAAATTATGTTTGATGTCCATAAAAAAGGTAGAGGCATTGCAGGAATATATAGCTATGATGTAGGCGTAACAAAGATTATTCAAGCTATGGAGATGTGTGAGGAAAGTGGCTTTCCATTAAAATTAACATTAGAAGAGGAGTAATTATGCAATTAGATAATATAGTAAATGAGATTATTACAGCAGCTTATAATGAAGCTCAAATGTCCAATCATGAATATTTCACACCAGAACACATTCTTTACGCCTCTTTATTTTTTGAAGAGGGAATTGATATAGTAGAGAATAGTGGTGGTAATGTTAAGAGACTAAAAAAACAGATAATTAAATTCTTAAAGGAAAATATAGAGGTTGTAGAAGATGCGGAGCCAATACAAACCATTGGAATCCAGACAATTTTATCAACAGCCGAAGATCACGTTATGCTTTCGGGAAAAGAGCTGGTTAAGATTGGTGATGTGATTGTAGCCATGTATGATGATGAGGAAAGCTTTGCCTCATATTTTTTGAGAAAACAGCAAATGAAAAGACGGGATCTTCTCAATTACATAGCTCATGGTATTTCTGTAGTAGATACTTTTGACTTTGCAGGGACAACAAACCATGAGGAAGAAGAAGCAGTTGAATTTGAGGAAGAGGAAGAGGAAGAAGAAGAGTCAGAACACACATATGATGAGGAAATGAATTTTAGTGAGAAAGAAGATTTTTTAAGTAATTTTACTGTGGAGTTAACGCAGAAAGCAGGCAGGGGAGAAATGGATCCTCTTATTGGGAGGCAAGATATTCTGCAAAGGACACTGCAAATATTATGTAGGAGACTTAAAAATAATCCAGTACATGTAGGAGAACCAGGAGTAGGTAAAACTGCTATCACTGAGGGTCTTGCACAACTAATTGTAGAAAATAAAGTTCCTAAGATATTACAGGGAAGTAAGATATATTATTTGGATATGGGTTCTCTCCTAGCAGGAACAAAGTATAGAGGCGATTTTGAAGAACGCATAAAAAGAGTATTAAGGGAGATTAGTAAAGAAGAAAAGCCTATAGTATATATCGATGAGATCCATACCATTGTTGGAGCTGGTGCAGTTTCTGGAGGATCAATGGATGCTTCTAATATTTTAAAACCCTTTCTTGCAGATGGTAAGGTAAGATTCATTGGTTCAACTACTTATGATGAATATAAAAAGCATTTTGAAAAAGATAGTGCACTAGCTAGAAGATTCCAAAAGATTGAAGTGCCAGAGCCATCAACTGAAGATACTTTTAATATTCTTATGGGACTAAGGGATAGATACGAAACTTACCATAAAGTTACGTACAAGGAAGAAGCTTTAAAAACAGCGGTAGAATTATCTAGCAAGTATATTAATGATAGATATCTTCCAGATAAAGCTATAGATATTATGGATGAAGCGGGTGCTTATGCTAGGCTTAATGCTCAGGATAGTGAAGAAAATATTGTTATAACAGAAGGTGCAGTAGAAAAAATAGTAGCTTCTATTGCAAAGATTCCAGAGCAAAGCGTATCAAATAATGAAACCTCAACACTAAAAAATCTAGACCAAAATTTAAAGAAACAAGTTTTTGGGCAAAGTGCCGCTATAGACACTCTAGTAAGAGCTATAAAGAGATCTAGGGCAGGGTTTAATGATGAAGAAAAGCCAATAGCATCTCTTCTTTTTGTGGGGCCTACAGGAGTAGGAAAGACAGAAGTAAGTAAGCAATTATCAAAGAGCCTCGCTATTCCACTTATTAGATTTGATATGAGTGAATACCAAGAAAAGCATACTGTGGCTAGACTTATTGGTGCACCACCAGGATATGTAGGTTATGAAGAGGGTGGATTATTAATCGAAGCCATTAAAAAAAATCCCCATTGTGTGCTACTGCTTGATGAAATCGAAAAAGCTCACCCGGATGTATATAATGTGCTACTTCAGGTTATGGATTATGCTACTTTGACAGATAATACTGGTAAAAAGGCAGATTTCAGAAATGTTATTTTAATAATGACATCTAACGCAGGAGCAAGAGAAGCTAGCAAAAATATAATTGGATTTGGAGACAGAATAGAATCAGGGGGAGCAGTTACTAAAGAAGTGGAACGTGTGTTTTCTCCAGAATTTAGAAATAGATTGGATAATATAATTGTATTTAATAAAATAGACGAAGCTATGGCGCTTCAAATAGCTAAGAAAGCTATGAAACAGTTCCAGGAAAAGCTTTTAACTAAAAATATTAAATTAGAGGTAACAGATAATTTGTATGCTTGGTTAAGTAAAAAGGGCTATTCAGAGGTTTATGGAGCTAGAGAAATTAATAGAGTAGTTCAACAAGAGATAAAGACCTATTTTGTTGATGAGGTATTATTTGGAGAACTTTCCAAAGGTGGTAGCGCCACAATTGATATTGTGGATGGTAAACTTACAATTATTAAAGGGAAATAATAAAAAGATGTTGCTTTTCAATGGCAACATCTTTTTATTAGAATTTTTTTATGCCTATTTTCTTGGAATAATCTCTATCCAGTAGCCATCAGGATCCATAATAAAATATATTCCCATAGGTTTATTTTCAAAACAGATGCATCTCATTTTTTTATGGTGCGCATAGGCTTCCTCAAAATTATCTGTAACTACAGCAAGATGAAATTCATTTTCGCCTAAATTGTAGCCTTCGGTTCTATCTTTAAGACAAGTGAGCTCTAACTTATGATTAGTAGTTTCATCACCTAAAAACACAAGAGTGAAACTATTGTCGGGCGCATTAAATCGTCTAGTTTCTACAAAGCCAAGTGCCTCCTTATAAAACTTTACACTTTTTTCTAAATCCAATACGTTTATATTATTATGGTCAAAAGAAAACTTCATTTAACATAACCACCTTTTGGGATAATTTAATATATCACATATACTATATCATCATTATATATTTGTGATAAAATAAGGGCAATAGATTTATTATTTATCAAAAATATTTTAAATATAAGGAGATATAATTATGGAAAAGATAAAAGCAAAAATATACTATATTTATCATAGTGGCTTTGCAATTAAAACTAAAAATCATTTTTTAATATTTGATTATTATAAAGAGCCTATAGAAAATGATGCAACTCATAGACCCTCAGATGTATTGTCCCCTAAAAATATTAAACAAATGAAAAATGTGGTTGTGTTTGCTTCTCATAGTCATGAAGATCATTTTAACTCTAGTATTTTGGAATGGGAGAATTATAACAGTAATATAAAATATATATTTAGTAGTGACATAACAATAAATAAAAATAGACCTAGTTATAGCTTTATAGAAGAAGGTCAGGAAAGAACATTGGGCGACCTTTATGTAAAAGCTTATGGTTCAACGGATATTGGCATATCTTTCCTCGTAAAAGTGGATGGATTAACTATTTTTCATGCGGGAGATCTTAACTGGTGGCACTGGGAAGAGGATAGCTTAGAGGAGCAGTCCTTATCGGAGTCTTCATTTAAAGCTCAGATAGACAAGTTAAGTAAAGAAAAATCAATTGATATAGCGTTTTTTCCTGTAGATCCAAGACTCCAAGAATCTTATTATATAGGTGGAGAATATTTTGCTAAAAAAATTCAACCTAAATTACTTATACCTATGCATTTCGGAGAGGATGTAAATATTACTAGTGAATTTGCAGATAAAATGAGAAAACAAAACATAAATGCAGTCGGAATAGATTATTCTGGACAAGAAATAATATATTAAAATTTATTTTTAATATATTTGAATAAATATATTGATTTATGTTAATGATTTAGGTAAACCAAATAAAAAAGCACTTGATGCAGTATTTTTTTTAGTCCCCCTAAATTAATATTGCATGAGGTGCTTTTTTTATTTACATAATTTAATAATTGTGATAACTTTATTGAGGAGAAGTTAGAAATAGTAAGTAAAGATCAGAAAGTGGGATAAAGTAAATGAGAATAGAAACTAAAAATGAAAAGATTTTAAATTATATTTATATTATGGTTGGAGCAACAATCCTTGCAGCAGGGATAAATATGTTTTTGGCAAAATTAAAGCTAGTAACTGGTGGAGTATCAGGTCTTGCAATTATAATTCAGTATGTAACAGAAAAACATTATGGAAACGGAGTGCCTTTATGGCTTACTAATATTGTTGTAAATATACCATTATTCGCCATAGCTGTAAAACTTAAGGGAAGACAATTTGTAGGAAAATCTATGTTTGCAGCAGCATACTTATCTTTTGCCTTGTTTTATACAAGCTTTCTACCTGCACCAGAGGTTGATTTTTTGCTAGCAAGTATATTTGGTGGGGTATTTGTTGGTACAGGCTTAGGCTTTGTATTAAGAGCGTCTGCTAGTACTGGCGGCACTGATTTAGCTGCAAATATCATAAAGATTTATTTAAAGGATGTACCAATAGCTAAAATTATACTAACACTAGATTCAACTATAATACTATTAGGCGCCTTTGTATTTGGAGTTGAAAAGGCGATGTATGCCCTAATATCCGTATATATAGTTTCTAAGGTTATAGATAGTATACTAGAAGGAATAAATTTTTCGAAAGCGGTATTTATTATTTCAGATAATTCTAAGGAAATAGCGGAAACATTAATGAAAGATTTAAAGCGAGGTGTTACAGGAATAAATGGTACAGGAATGTATACAAAGGGAGAAAAGCAGGTGCTATTTGTAGTAGTTGGTAAAAATCAAATAGTACATCTTCAAAAAATGGTTAAAGAAATAGATGCCAGTGCATTTATTACTATCGCTGATGTGCGGGAAGTGTTAGGAGAAGGATTTACAGAATAAAAAGGTGATATGCTAAATAAAATTAGGCAACATTTTCAAAGTATATTTGGAACCCTTCCTGTGCAAACTATATTTAGAAAGGAAGTGAGTATACTATGAGTGATAGATTAAATAGCAAGCCTGTTACCTTTGATCATCCTGAAAAACTTACACAAGGAGTATCATTAGAAGAAGGGGATATTGTAGCAAAAACTTTTATCAATGAAGAAGATGGATGTGTAAAATCAAACATCGTTATTGAAAACAAGGCAACTGGAGAAATAGCTAAGAGAGATTCGGTTATTGGTGAGATAGTTGAAGATGAATATGAAGAGGTCGATGAAGACGAAGAATTTTAAATAGATATATTTTTTAGTATTGAATATAATGTGGATAATTTAAGAAGAGATATTTAAGAACACCTATTAGATTATTAATAGGTGTTCTTAAATTTTTAATAAAATAAACAAGCTTAATTAGGCTAAATTATTTTTGTTTTTATTAGTACTTAGAAAAATAATTTGAGAATATAAGTACAAGTGTATTATAATTAATAAATATAGTTAAAATACATATAATATAAGGGGTGGCAATTATGTTTTACATAGGAATAGATATAGGCTCAACAGCAGCTAAAGTAGCAATATTTAAGGAAGATAAATTAGAAAAATACTTTGTAATGCCTACAGGATGGAGTAGTGTTGAAACTGCCAATACTATAAAAGAAAAACTGGAATTATTGGGAATAAATAAGGAAAATTCAAAGTCAGTAGCAACGGGTTATGGAAGAGTATCTGTGCCTTATGCAGACAAAACTATAACAGAGATAACTTGTCATGGTAAGGGGGCGGCATATTTATTATGCTGTGACTGTACAGTAATTGATATAGGTGGACAAGATACAAAGGTTATTACTGTGGAGAATGGTATGATAACAAATTTTATTATGAATGATAAATGCTCTGCAGGCACTGGTCGGTTTCTAGAAATTATGGCTAATGCTTTAGGAATGGATATAGATTCACTTTGTGATTTAGCAAGGCAAGGCAGTGGAATTACCATAAGCTCCATGTGTACTGTTTTTGCTGAGTCTGAAGTTATTAGTCTTATAGGTAGAGGAGAGAAAAAAGAGGATATAGCCTATGCTATTGTGGACTCGATAGTTAGTAAGGTTAGTTCATTATGTGGAAAACATTCAGAAGGATTTAATTACTTTCTTACAGGGGGGCTATCAGGGAATGCATATATTTTAAGTAGTCTTTCAGAAAAATTAGCGAAAGAAGTTAGTACAAATGAATTAGGAAGATATGCGGGTGCTATAGGGGCGGGGTTAATGGCCAGAAAGTTATAAGTAGCTGAATAGAATATTTCAAAGGAAACACATAGTTCATGAGTTTTTGATAGATAATTTAAAAGCAATTACTTTTAAAATTATTGGCTGCTCATATAAAATAACACGAAGCCATGTGAAAATAAATGACAAGTCAAAGGGGCTAATATGACTTGTCATTTACTTGAATGTGCCTTATATTTTTTATATGCAATTCTTCAATGCTAGTGTTATTGTTTCACTTGTAGCTATAATAAAGTCATCCATCTCTTTTTCATTTAGGTAAATAAAGTTTTCTTTTGTTTCTTCATTTTCTCCTAAATAATATTCTGTAATACGTTTAATCTGCAGTTGAAATGCATTTTCAGGAAAGTAATCTAGATAATCTGGTACTGTCTTTATATCTTTAATTACTGTAAAAAATAAGCATTTAGGATTATTTTTTAAATATAGAAAGTCTAATCCATACCAATCTTTTTTTATCGTCCAAATAAACTTAGGGTCTTTGTCTAAGCCTTCTTTATGTAAAACTCCTTTTTTCTTTTCAGCATAAAGCTTTGACCACTCTATATCAGTTAATAAGTGCACATAATAGCCTAATATAAATGAAGATAAATTCTTATCTTGTTTTAAACTAGGACTGTTTACGTATTTGTCATAGAAGGCTTTAGCGTTTATTTTATTTTGATCATCTAACCAGTGTGTAATTTTTTTTGAAGGTGTAAAACTGCTGTAATCTTCATTAGGCACTCCTGAATCGGGACCTATATTGCCTACTACAAATGGAGAAGTTTCTAAATCGTATCCCTTATTTAAAATATTTTCTGCTATTCTAAGATGAGCTATCCATGTAGCCATATAAATCACTCTCTTTCTAATATTACAATATTTAAAATATAACATAAAATACATAGCGTGGTTTGTGGCATTATCTTTGTCAAAACAATAAAAGTGGAGATAATAAAAAATTCTGGTAATTTGTACTAGAATTTTTTAAAGTAATTTCAAAATTTAAAGATTAATTATACTATTGTAGCGATTGATACAACTATTAATTTTCTTTATATACCATGTCTACAGCTAAACCGGCAGCTAGTAGCAATATAATTTTATCTTGGGTATACTCGCCTTCATCTAAAGAAATCATATAATTATCTGCAGATGTGAATAATTCTTTTCCTATTCCAGACCATTTTTTTGTAATAGTGCCCGCAGATTTTCCATTTTGAAAAATATTAAAGTTCCAACCCTTCCAATCTCCTTTTAGTTCAGCTATTTCATTTCCATTTGAATCAAAAACCCAAAAACCTCCGCCTAAAGTTAATATTTTACCTTTAAAATATCCCTTGTAAGTTCCAGCGCCATCATATACACTGACTTTTGAGCGTAGAAATGTGAATGGTTTTTTTATTGTAAACGCAATTGAATTGGTTTCTGTATCACTAACGTTTATTTTATTAGGGAGCATTCCCTTACCTAGAATTAATCGTAAAAAATAAACCAATGGACCAGGTTCTTCTTTAGCAAAACCAATTTGTGTATTAAGCGTTGGATCAAAAATATCATATATCCCTGAAAATTTCATAAATTGTACCTGTTCTTTAATAAAAAAATTCTTTTTATCTAGTAACATAACATCAGTCCTTCCAAAATAGTTTTATTTTAATATTTAATTTATAAGTGCATATTATTTTACATTTAAATCAATTATACATAGCAAATTGATTTAAATATAAAAACGATAATAAAGATTTATTATAACATATTTATGGTAAATATGTTAAATGCTCATAAAGTTAATGGGGATTCAAATATTTTACTTACCAAAACAGTGGGAGCGTACTTAAAACAAAGAAGGCCAATTTAAAGCTTTATACATTTATTATAAAAGAAATTTTTGCTTAATAATATAAAAAAATTGACATTTATCATTATGAATATTATAATTAAAGTTATAATACAAAAATAATTAATTTACATGCTAATTATTATAAATTTTTAATTTAAAGACTGTGAAGAGAAGAGTAAATATAAAAAGTAGTCATAGCGAGTTGGTGGTGGTGAAAGACCAATACAAAGTTTATATTGAAGAACATCTCAGAGTTTCTAACCGAAATCCTTAGGAGAGTAGGCTTAGACGGGTTCAATCCGTTAATAGTTGTACAGTATCGAATTTATAATTCTGTACTGATTAGAGTGGTCATATTTTATGACAAACTGGGTGGTACCGCGAAATTATAGCCTTTCGTCCCTTTATTATTAAGGGAGGGAAGGCTTTTTTATTTTTAATATTAGTACAAAATTATAAGGAGGGCAATTTTATGGAAAAATTGTTAGTAAAACAAATTTACAGAGAAAAAGAAAAGTATAGTGATTGCGATGTATCTATCTCAGGATGGATAAGAACTTTAAGATCTTCTAAAGCATTTGGATTTATAGAAATTAATGATGGAAGTTTCTTTAAAAATATTCAAGTGGTTTTTGAGGAAGGTTTAGATAATTTTTCTGAAATAGCTAAATTGCCTATAAGCTCTTCTTTGACTATAGAAGGAAAATTAGTTGTAACACCAGATGCTAAGCAACCATTTGAGCTTAAAGCTACTAAAATAGTTTTAGAAGGAATGTCAGATGTTGATTATCCATTGCAAAAGAAAAGGCACTCTTTTGAGTATTTAAGAACTATTGCACACCTTAGACCAAGAAGTAATGCTTTCTCAGCAGTGTTTAGAGTTCGTTCACTAACTGCTTTTGCTATCCATGAGTTTTTTCAAAAGAGAAACTTTGTATATACACATACACCAATAATTACTGGTAGTGATTGCGAAGGTGCAGGTGAAATGTTCAGAATATCTACCCTTGATTTTAATGATATGCCTATGGGTGAAAACAAAAAAGCTGATTTTTCACAAGACTTTTTTGGTAAAGAAACTAGCTTAACTGTAAGTGGACAGCTCGCAGCAGAAGCTTTTGCACTTGCTTTTAGGAGCGTTTATACCTTCGGACCAACGTTTAGAGCAGAAAATTCTAATACAACAAAACATGCAGCTGAATTCTGGATGATAGAGCCTGAAATAGCTTTTGCGGATTTAAATGATGATATGATGCTTGCAGAAGATATGATGAAATATATTATAAAGTATGTTATGGAAAATGCTCCTGAAGAAATGGAATTTTTCAACAGCTTTGTAGATAAAGGTCTAATTGAAAGATTAAATAGTGTTGTAAATGCAGAATTTGGTCGTGTGACATATACTGAGGCCGTAGACATTTTACAAAAATCAGGAAAGGAATTCCAGTATCCAGTAACTTGGGGCTGTGATCTTCAAACTGAGCATGAAAGATATTTAACAGAAGAAGTGTATAATAAACCATTATTTGTAACTGACTATCCAAAAGAAATAAAATCTTTCTATATGAGAATAAATGATGACAATAAAACAGTTGCAGCTATGGATTTACTTGTGCCAGGAATAGGAGAAATTATAGGTGGAAGCCAAAGAGAAGAAAGACAAGACGTTTTAGAAGCTAGAATGGAAGAATGCGGTCTTAATAGTGAAGATTACTGGTGGTACTTGGAGCTAAGAAAATACGGCGGAACTAAACATGCTGGATTTGGATTAGGATTTGAAAGGGCTATTATGTATATTACAGGAATGAGTAACATTAGAGACGTTATTCCATTCCCAAGAACAACTGGTAGTGCTGAATTTTAATAATAGTTAAATTGATTTATATGTTAATCTCTTAGCTGGTAGGCTGAGAGATTTTTTTCCTTTAAGATCTCTATAAAGTTTGACACATGATTGAAATAGTATATAATTTTGTATAATATGAGAAAATATAAATAAGGAGGGGACTCGCATGAAAAAAATAATTAAAGAATATGTCTTAATAACTATTGGGCTAGCACTTGTAGCTGCAGGATTTTATTTCTTTTTAGTTCCAAATAATTTAGCTGTAGGAGGAGTTAGTGGCCTTGCTATGATTATAAATTTGTATGTGCCAGCTCTTTCTATTGGAGCCATAATGCTTGTACTAAATGTAATCCTATTCATTATAGGATTTATATTTATAGGATCTAGCTTTGGAATTAAGACAATTTATTCTAGCTTGGGATTATCAGGTATGATATGGGTTTTAGAGAAGGTATACCCTATGACAGGCAGTATAACAAATGATTTATTTCTAGAGCTAATCTTCGGGATATTAATTGGAGCAGTAGGCATGGGTATGGTGTTTAACCAAAATGCTTCCACAGGAGGAACTGATATAATAGCTAAAATACTTTATAAGTATTTTCACTTAGATATAGGAAAGGCTTTGCTTTTGGCTGATTTTTTCGTAACTATTTTCGCAGGTATTGCCTTTGGACCTAAAATTGGAATGTATGCACTGCTTGGAGTTATTATCAATGGGTTTACTATAGATGCAGTTATTGCAGGAATGAATATTTGCAAAAAAATTGAAGTAGTTAGCTCAAGAGGTGAAGATATAAAAAGATTTATTATTGAAGATTTAGGTAGAGGAGCCACTTTGTATACTGCTAAAGGAGCTTATACAAATGAGGAAAAAGAAGTTATAACTACTGTTTTAGGTAAAAAAGAATTTATAAGATTAAAAATTTATATAAAAGAAATTGATAAGAAAGCTTTTATAATCACATATAACGTACATGAAATTCTTGGAGAGGGTTTTAAGGACATAAACGAATAAAAAAATATAAGCTACTGACAAAGTCAGTAGCTTATATTTTAATAATGTGAAATATGTTCTTAATTAAGCTTCAACTGGAGCGCCTACAGGACAAACGCCAGCACAAGCTCCACAATCGATACAAGTATCAGCATCTATAACATATATAGAATCTCCTTGGCTTATAGCGTTAACTGGACATTCAGGCTCACAAGCACCACAACTTACACATGCATCAGTAATTTTATATGACATAATAATCAACCTCCTTTTTTAATAATCCACGTACATAGTAACATAATTGTCCTAATAAATAAAGCGTTTTTTGTAAATAGAAAGTTATATAGACATTAACAGAAATGCCATAAAGTAGAACACTATAAATATTAATTGTACAAAATAAAAACCATAGAATTCAATCTATGGTAAATTAGAGGTGCCTAATTTGTCAGTATTAAAAAGTTGGGTATTAAATTAACTGAATTAAATATAGTTACAGCTAAAAACTAAATTTAAAACAGTTAACTTAATACATTGCTAGTTAGTAACTTTTAGCTGTATCTATATATTAAAGATGAGCTCATCTACTTAGCTGTGAGTTAATAACTATCGGTAGTATTATATGTAGGCAATTCATAAACTATTCAATGTAAATAAAAAATTATATTTTTATATTTGGTTATAATAATGAAAAAGCATATAAAACATTTTCATAAAGTATAGAAAAATGTAGAATTTATAGTTTTGAATAGTTTTTTTAATATAGTGAATATCATTACTTGATAAATAAAAAAATAAGAGTTATTATATAAGTGATGATTTGTTTTGATAATAATGTATTATATGAATAAATTTACTAAATAAAATAATGGGTGGTGTTTTCATGATAGCAAACATTTACATGGAAAATTTATTTGAAAAATATAACAAGAATTTTAATATAAGCAAAAACATAGAGTTATGTGAAAAAAAAATAAGTCTATTTGCTGAATACAAAGGCATAGGAGCACGAACTTTTATTACACAAAAGGATGTTATTGATAAATTTGAATTTAATGAGTACTGCATTGTAAACGATTACAATAAAATCAGTATACAAGAGGTTGTAGAATATACAGAGTATTTAAAGACATTAATAAACACTTTGGTAAAGCCTCATAGGGAGCACAAGAGTTCTACAATTACAGGAGTAATTGTATGTAGTACACCTATAGATAAAAGCACTGAAAATTTCATAAAAAAATTCAGGTTTACAAAACATTACAAGTTATATTTTCATGGGTGGAGTGATATACGATTATTATTAGTTGATTTAAGTAATAATTTAGTTATTTCAAATAAGCAGGGCAACAGCGTAAAAAAGGTGTATATTCCTACATCTTTATAATAAATAAAGGGGGCATATCAATGAATTCAATAGTATTATTACTTCTAGGAATCATTATTTTCTTAACGGCTTATATTACGTACGGTGGATATCTAGCTAAAAAATGGGGCATTGACATTAAAAAAGAAACACCGGCTCACACAAAATTTGATAATATAGACTATTGTCCGGCAGATGCAAAAATTCTCTTAGGACATCATTTTTCGTCAATTGCTGGTGCTGGGCCTATAGCAGGTCCAATTCAAGCTGCTGTTTTTGGTTGGATTCCAGTTATATTATGGATTTTGATTGGTAGTGTTTTTATAGGTGGTGTGCATGACTTTGGTTCATTATTTGCATCTATGAGACATGAAGGAAAATCTATAGGTGAAATTATTCGTATTAATATTGGCGAAAGAGGTAAAATGATATTTAATATTTTTGCATGGGTTACATTAATCCTTGTAGTTGCTGCTTTTACAGATATATGTGCTTCTACATTTGCATATGATGCCATGAGTCCTACACTTCTTACTGGCGCTCAGGCAGGAACTGCCTCCATATTATTCATTTTTCTTGCTATGGCCTTTGGATTTGTTGTTTATAGAAAAAATGCTGGAATTGGATTATCTACAATTGTAGGTGTTGCTCTATTATTTGCATGTATATGGATTGGTTATTCTTTCCCTTTTGTTAAGCTTACTAAATTCCAATGGGATATTGTTCTTTTGATTTACATTACTTTGGCATCCATACTTCCTGTTTGGATGTTACTTCAACCTAGAGATTATTTATGCTCTTTCTTACTTTATGCAATGCTAGGTGGTGCAGTACTCGGAATATTCTTAACTCGCCCTACTATGCAGCTCGCTGGTTTTACATCATTTAAAGTTAAGAATCAAACACTATTTCCATTCTTATTTGTTACTGTTGCCTGTGGAGCAGTTTCAGGTTTTCACTCTTTAGTAGCTTCGGGTACTACTTCAAAACAAATTTCTAAAGAAGGTGATGCAAAACTTATAGGGTATGGTGCAATGCTAATAGAAGGATTAGTTGCAATAGTTGCACTTATTTCTGTGGGCTATGTTGCAAAATCACAAGGTACACCAGCACAGGTTTTTGCGGGTGGAGTTGCAACGTTTATGAATAGTTTTGGAATACCAATGCAAATCGGAAAAGTTTTTGTAATTCTTGCCTTCTCTGCATTTGCTTTAACAAGCCTCGATACTGCTACAAGAATTGGTAGATATATATTCCAAGAATTTTTTACCAATGCATCTGAAAAAACAAAGAAAACATATGCAAACATGTATACCTCAACGTTTATAACTGTAGCTGCAGCAGCTGCATTATTAGCATATGGTTATCAAAAGATTTGGCCAATATTCGGTTCGGCGAATCAATTGTTGTCAGCACTAGCGTTACTTGCGGTAACTTCATGGCTTGCAAAATGTGGAAAGAAAACTGCTATGACTTTAATCCCTATGATCTTTATGTTTGCAGTTTCACTTTCAGCATTATTCCTACTTATTAAACAATATTTATTCAGCGCAGAAAAAAATATGATTCTTGGTACTTTTGCAGTTCTTTTATTTGGTCTTGCAATAGTGCTAATAATAGAAGCTTATAGGTCCTTAAGTGGTAAATCAAAAGGTAAAGATGTAAGTATTTAAAAAATTGACTAACTATTTAACGACATTTCAGAAGGGAAGTCTCCTACTTCTATAAGGGGGTAAATCTCCTTCTGAAGTCGTTAATATTGCAGCACCGTAGGTGATGATTTAACTTAAAAGGTAGAGCAAATTCATGATTTTCATGAACATACTCTACCTTTTTTAATTTACAATTAATTATTCACAACACTTTACATAATTTTATGGTGATGCCACTTGCCACGTGGGTGGCACTTTATTTGAGTAATTTAAGTGCTCTACTAACAACATTTTCTGTTGTAAATCCAAATTCTTTGAATAGTGCTTCAGCGGGAGCAGAAGCTCCGAATCTATCAATAGCTATTACATCGCCATCAAGACCCACATATTTATGCCAACCAAAGGAAGAACCTGCCTCAACTGCTAATCTAGTTCTTACATTTGAAGGCAATATAGCTTCTTTATATTCTTTTGATTGTGCTTCAAAGAGATCTAAACAAGGCATACTTATTACTCTAGCCTTTATACCTTTGTCATTTAATAACTTAGCTCCTTCATAAATAAATTCTACTTCAGAACCAGAAGCCATTAAAATGATATCCGGGTTTTTACCTTTTTCTTCATAGGTTTTTAATACATAGGCACCTTTTAGTGCTTCTATTGAAGTTTCGGCGTATAGTGGAAGATTCTGTCTTGTAAGTATTAATGCAGTAGGAGTTGTCTTTGAAGTCATTGCAGCATACCAACCAACAGCGGTTTCTCTAGAATCAGCTGGTCTAAACACATTAAAGTTCGGTAGAGCCCGAAGTGCTGCAAGATGTTCAATAGGTTCATGAGTCGGTCCGTCTTCACCAACTGCTATACTATCATGAGTTAGAACATAAGCTATTGGAAGATTCATAAGGGCAGATAATCTCATAGCACCCTTCATATAATCACTAAATACAAAGAAAGTTGAAACAAAGGTTTTAAGACCTCCATGTACATAGATTCCATTTGCAATAGCTGCCATTGCGTGTTCTCTTACTCCAAAATGAAGATTAGAACCATTTCTATCTTCTCTTGAAAAATCACCCATGTCCTTCATATATGTTTTATTAGAAGGTGCAAGATCGGCTGAACCACCTATAAGGTTTGGTACATATTTAGCTAATGTATTTATTATTGCTCCAGAAGAGTTTCTTGTTGCGGCTTTGCCCTCAAACTTCCACATTTCCTCCACTTTAAGTAAATCTATAGGAAGTTCTCCACTTTGCCATGCTTCATATTCTTTAGCAAGCTGTGGATTTGATTTGCTGTACTGAGCATAAAGAGTATTCCATGCAGTTTCCTTTGCTTTAAGATCTGCTTTTACATTTTCCATATGCTTAGTTACTTCACTTGGAACTGTAAATGGTTCTTCACTCCAGCCCATGCATTTTTTCATTTCAACTATATTATCTTCACCAAGTGGTTCGCCATGTGCTGAGGAAGTCCCTTGTTTTTTAGCACAACCAAATCCGATAATAGTTTTAACTACAATAAAGGAAGGTTTATTTAACTCAAGTTTAGCATTTTCAATGGCATTACCTATTGCTTCCATATCATTGCCGTCTTCTACATATAACACTTGCCATCCATAGGCATCAAATCGCATGCCTACATCTTCTGTAAATGCAATACTTGTACTGCCTTCTATAGATATGCTATTTGAATCATACATTACGATAAGTTTAGAAAGTCCTAAGGTACCTGCAAGGGATGCTGCTTCGCCAGAGATTCCTTCCATATTGTCCCCGTCACCACATATAGCAAAGGTATAATGATCTACAATCGCATGATCTTTTGTATTAAATTTTGCTGCAAGATGACTTTCAGCGATTGCCATACCTACTGCATTAGCAATTCCTTGACCTAATGGTCCTGTGGTAACTTCAACACCATTTGTATGACCGTATTCTGGATGACCAGGTGTTAAGCTTCCCAATTGTCTGAAATTCTTTAAGTCTTCAGTAGTTAGGCCATATCCAAAAAGATGGAGTAGTGAATATTCAAGCATTGAACCATGTCCTGCAGAAAGCACAAATCTATCTCTATCCTGCCATTTTGAATTGAGAGGATTATGTTTCATATGGTTTGCCCATAGTGTATATGCCATTGGTGCCACTCCGAGAGGTAGCCCTGGATGTCCTGAATTTGATTTTTGTATTGCTTCAGCTGATAAAACCCTTATAGTATCTACGGTTAATTGTTCAATTTTACTCAATTTAATTTCCTCCTTATTTATACAACTTAATGTTTATGTTTATTTAAATTACTTATAATAGGTAAATGTCCTATTATAAATATAAAAGATAATCCTATATATTGCAAGAAATTATCATTTTTCTTAAAATATTTTTTGAATATCTCATAAAATTTGTAATTAATAATAATATAGCATAGAGTATACTACTTAATCCTTATATTTATCACCAAACAATTTTTTCTGAAAACTATACTTTAATACAACATCCTTATTTTTCCGGCCATAGCGCTAGGAATAATTCTCTCATCTATTCCAATATAATCCATTTTGCCCTTCTTTCTGATATTAATAGAGCTTTTAGTTAATGGTTTGTAACATATTATAGAACTTTTCAAAGCTCATAATTTAATTATAATATACTATATAGTTTAGCACACATAGAGATATATACAAAAAACTTAAGGGGACAGTTAGGTACTATTTTAATTTTATTAAATAGTACCTAACTGTCCCCTGCTTTTATCTTTTTTTATAGCATGCTTTATCCTTGAATATTTTCAGTATTTTTTTTAAGCTTATCTTCAATTTCAAGTAGTATTTTTTGTTGATAAAACATTAATAAATAACATATAGCACTAGCCATAAATAATAATATAAAATTAGAAACTTTATACAATACGAAGCCTATAACTAAAAAGCTAGCAAAATTTAATAGCGTAATATGAATTTTTTTAATGGAATAGTATGCTGCAGTTTTAAGAATATCTTTCCAACCTAAATAAAATCTTGAGATTATTGGGAATACATAAAGACTTATTAAAAAAATAAAAGCAATAATAATAAAAATAAGCGAAGTTACAATTTGTGGGTAACCCTTTGAGATAAAGAATTTAGTATTAATAAATAATATACCTATTATAAGCAATTCTATAGTCCAAAAAAATAATGATTGAAAAAAATTAGCTTTATAAGCTTTAAAAAAATCCTTTGTAATACTTATATCTTTTTCCCTTATAAGCTTTCCCATTACACTAAGTAGTGCGGTTGCGGCGGGTCCGATGGGGATACAGCATAAAATAATAATAAAAGCAAACCAGGGTGGAATTGGGACTCCACCATTAGAGATAACCACAAGTAATATAAAAAGTAGTGGAATATTGAGAAGACAAAAGTAAAAATTGCCAGAAAAAAACCAAAATATGTAATTAGATATGTTTTGAATAGTTCCTTCACCAAATTCTCTTTTTGTTTTTGACATTTTTTCCTCCAATTGCATTTATCAAATGCTACTATTTAAATTGAACTAAGTAAATAGATCTAATAATAAGAAAATTTTTATAACTACTTAAAATGTAACATAAAATATGTTAAATGCAAATAGGTAGAACTATATTGTTATTTATTTGAATTTGCCTTATTATTAAATTAGAGATAATAGTGTTAAATTAATGAAATTACGTTAGTAAATAATAAATAATGAAGGAGGAATGCAATGATAGTTTTTAGAAAACTAATACACGAAGACTATGAAGATATTGAAGAAATTTCAAAGGATATTTGGGAAGGTGGCGATTATCTACCCAGTGTATTCCACAAATGGGTAGAGGATAAAGGAATATTTTTAGGTGGAGTTGATACGGATAATAATAAAGTTGTTGTAGTAGCTAAACTATCCATACTTTATGATGGAAGTGGTTGGCTGGAAGGACTTAGGGTACATACTAATTACAGAGGTCAGAAATTGGCAAAGAGAGCTACAGAGGAGATATTAAAAAGAGCAACTGAATCCTTAGAAAAGGGGGTTATAAATAAAATTGCCTTTGCAACTCATATTACCAGTATAGAAAGCAAAACTATGATGGAAAAATTGAACTTTAAGTTAAAGGAAACTCAAGTTTTGGCAATTAAGAATATATCCTCTTTAGATTCAAATATAAATATAGAAGATTTTCGTGTAGAAGTCTGGGATATTAACTTTGAGGAATTCAAAAATCATTATTATATAAAAAGAAGAAATGGATTATTACCACTAGCCTTCGTTTTTGAAGAAGTTACTGGTAAGTTATATGAAAGTCTTAAAGCTAATAATTCACTTGTTAAAATAAATGGTCATCCTGGACTGTTTAAATATAAAGGCGAAGCTAATTTTATTGCAATGGAAGATACCTTTGAAGGAATAAATACATTTATGGATTATTATTTATTGAACTATAAGAACAAGGGAGTCAAAGAGCTATCTACCCCTGTTTGTCCACAGGACAAGGCTCTAATAGAAAAATTAAAGTCAGTTGGCTACATTTCTTTGGCAGATTGGAAGCCAGATTGTTTATATTATATTGGTGAAAGGTAAGGTATAAAAAAGGATTAGAAAGAAAACATTATAAGTTAGGAGCGATTTTTATGAATTTAAAAGGTAAAGTAGCTATAGTTACAGGAGGATCTAGAGGAATTGGAAAAGGAATTGCTATAGAACTAGCTAAGTCTGGAGCTTGTGTAGTAATAAATTATAAAAGTAATGATAAGGAAGCTGAAAAAACTCTGCAGGAAATTGAAGAAATAGGAGCTTACGCCTTGAAAATCAAGGGGGATGTAAGTGAATATGAATTTTCAAAACAGTTGATAAAAACTACTGTTGAAAAATTAGGCAAAGTAGACATATTGATAAATAATGCAGGAATCTCAAAGGTTGGTCTATTTATGGATGAGTCACCGGGTGAATGGGACAATATTTTAAATGTAAATCTTAAGGGTACAATTAATTGTTCACATAGCGTAGTAAAAGAAATGATAAAACAAAAAAGTGGAGTAATAATAAATATATCCTCAATGTGGGGGAATGTAGGTGCTTCTTGTGAAGTTATTTATTCAGCTTCTAAAGGAGCGATTAACTCTTTTACAAAGGCACTAGCTAAGGAACTTGCACCATCTAATATTAGGGTTAATGCTATAGCACCAGGAGTTATAGATACAGAAATGAATAGTTGGCTTAGTAGTGAAGAACGCAAATCACTAGCTTCTGAAATACCTATGATGAAATTTGGGGAAGTGCAGGATGTTGGTATGCTTGTAGCCTTTTTAGTCAGTGAAAAATCAAAATATATTACTGGACAAGTGATAACAATAGATGGAGGAATGCAATAGCAGTTTAGAATAAATTGAAAGTTATAGTATAAATTAGATATATATACTATACTATACATAAAATAAAGTTACAAAGGGAGACATGTATGAAGGTTGGACAAGAACTCACGAATAGAAATAAAAAAATCTTAAATTTTAATATTATAGCTATATGGGTATCCACTATTGTATTAACATTGCAAACCGCATTAGCACAAGGAAAAGATGCAGGGGTTGAAGTTTTGATTGTAACTGGAATATCTTCAATAATTGCAAGCATTTTTTATATTTCCAAGATGAATTTCAGAATTAAGGGACTACTAGTAAATTTATCACCACTTTTTGGGTGTTTGTATTTAGCTTATTTACAAGGGGGATTAGAATCTGGGGTTTTAGTATTTAATGCTTGCCTGTTATTAGTAGCATTATACAGTGATATTATTTTATTATGTATTTATGGATTTATTTTAGATTTTTCATTAATTTTAATGTATATTTTGTCACCAAAATCTATACTGGGAACTACCATGGAATTTAGAGGCTTTATAAGTAGTTTAGCTATTATAACTCTTAGCATATTTTTATTATGTTTACTTACAAAATGGAGTTCAGAGTTAATTCGCGAAAGTTTAGAAAAAGAGGAAAAAACATTGGACTTATTAAGCAAATTGGAAAATACAATGGATGGCATAGATAAAAACACGGGGGTTTTGAATAGTAGTATTGGAAAATGTAATATAAATATAAACACGGTAAAGGAAATAAGTGAAAGTGTTGTTTCAGCAGTTAATGAGATGACAAATGGCATAACTATGCAAGCGGATAATGTCAACAACATAAGTCAAACCATAATTAGCACTTCCAATACTGTGGAACAAAGTAAAGAAATTTCACGAAAAATAGTAAGTGTTTCAGGAGTAGTAAATAATGATGTTACAGAAGGGACACAGCAAATAAAAGAATTGGACAAGCAGATGAGTATAATTAAGAATGCTGTTAAATCTTCTTTGGATACAGTAATTACGCTTCAAAGCCAGATGGGGGATATAGATAAGTTTTTAGCGGGAATAAAAAATATAGCGCAGCAGACAAATTTATTAGCTTTAAATGCTTCAATAGAAGCTTCAAGGGCTGGAGAAGCTGGCAGAGGGTTTTCAGTTGTAGCGAATGAAGTTGGTAAATTAGCAGAGGAAAGTAATATCACTGTTGAAAATATTTATAAGATTATAAAAAGTACAAGTATAACCACCAGTGTAGCTTTAGGAGAGGCACAAAAAGGTAATGAAGCAGTAAACATAGGGGACCAAATTGCTCGAAAGCTTTACGGTACATTTGAGAATTTAATAACAACATTTGAAGAGTTGAATTTACACATTTCAAAACAAAGTCATGTTATAAACGATGTTAAAGATACATTTACTGTAGTTGATACAGAGGTGCAAAACATTGCTGCGGTATCGCAGGAGTATGCAGCTACTACAGAACAAATTTTGTCTGTGATACATGAACAGAACAATAAAATTTCTGATATTGTACAGGAAATTGGAGAGATTGGCAATATAAGCAATGAGTTAAACAAGATGATAAAATAAATTATTTAATAGATTATTAATACTTTCTTAAGATACAATTAATATATGGGGCTATTTATATGATATAATTAGATTATTAGTTAACAAATAAATCACATAAAATGAAAGAAGGAAAATATTATCATGGAATATACGAAGGGCAAGAACATAATTTCAAAGTTAATGAAATCAGCAATATCTATTGGTATTTTTATCCTTATATTAGTAGCGATACCTTATATAGCTATCTTTGTTATTAGAGCCTTGCTTTTTATTGCAGTTTTTGGAGTTTTAGTATGGGGTAGTTTCAAACTAGTAAGGAACATTAAAAATTTTATCTATAAGCTAAGTACAAAGAGAAATGCTAACATACAAGATAATATGTCTAGTAGTGATACGTCTACAACAGACTCCATTGATATTAATTATGAGGATAGCGTTATTATCGATGTAGATTATGAAAAGGTAGAATAAGTACGTGCTAATACGGCTAATTTATAAATGATGTTTTAAAAGCCAGTCTATATATTAGATTGGTTTTTTGTTTTAAGGATTTTGTAAAACCTTTATTATAATTTAGAAAGCTCTTATAAATTGTAGTAATGTTTGATATAATTTTAGTATTAGGTAAATGGGGGTGCAAGAATGAGTAGAATATTAATAGTGGAAGACGAAGAGTCTATTAGAAAGTTTATTAAAATTAGTTTAAAGAGAGAAAAATTCCAAGTTTTTGAGGCTGCCTCAGCGGAAGAAGGCATACAAAAAATACTTCAGGAAACCCCAGATGTGCTTATATTAGATGTTATGCTTCCGGGTATGAATGGATTTGAACTTTGTGAAAAATTAAAAAAACAAAATGAAAATATTGGGATAATTATTTTGACAGCTAGAGGACAAGATATGGATAAAATAATGGGATTAGAATTTGGTGCAGATGATTACATGGTAAAGCCTTTTAATCCATTGGAACTTGTTGCACGGATAAATTCTCTTTTAAGACGAATGAAGTACAAAAGTAATGAAGGATCAAATTTTATTAATTCTAGAGAATTCAAAATTGATCTGTACTCAAAGAAGATTTTTAAAAGTGATATAGAATTAGATTTAACACCAAAAGAATTTTTGCTTATGAAAATGTTTATTCAAAACCCTAGTAAGGCATTGAGTCGCGATGAACTTTTAAATTCAATTTGGGGATATGAGTTTATTGGAGATACTAAAATAGTTGATGTAAATATTAGAAGACTTAGAAGTAAAGTTGAAAAAGACCCATCAAATCCTCAATATATAGAGACAGTTTGGGGAACAGGTTATAGATGGGGGGATTCTTAAATTGAAATCCATAAGAACGAAGCTGGCTGGTAGTTACTTATTGGTAATACTAATTACTGTTATAATTGTAGAGGGATTTTTAATAGCAGGAACTAAAAAATACTATTACAAAAATTTAGAATCAAATCTATCCAATCAGTTAAAGTTATCTACTAGCTTTTATAATACATATTTAGCTTCAGCAGGCGTGAAGGAAAATGTAGCTAATAATGTAGATGTGTTTTATGAAAATATTAATGCTGAAGTTCAAATTATAGATTTAAAGGGATTTGTTATTATGGATTCTCTAGGATCAATACCAGTAGAAAAATTGGAGGGAAAAGATTTTAAAACAGCCTTAGATGGAGGACTTGGTAGCATAATTGACAGACAAATACATGAAAATGAGGGGGTTATGACAGTAGCATATCCCTTGTTTTATAATGGAAAAATAAATGGGGTATTGAGGTTTATAACTTCCCTTAAGAAAATTGATGAGGATATTTATGCACTATCCAGATTTTTCCTTATTACTGGTGGGATGGTTATTATATTATCAGGAATAGTAAGTCTCTTTATTTCTAATATAATAACTAAGCCTATAAAAAAAATCATGGTAGGGGCAGAAAAGATGGCCAGTGGAAATTTTAATGAGAAAATCAATATAAATTCAGATGATGAATTAGGACAGCTAGCAAAAACGTTGAACTATATGACTGACGAAATATTAAAAAACGAAAGGCTGAAGGATGAATTTATTGCCTCTGTATCACATGAACTGAGAACACCACTTACATCTATTAAAGGATGGTCTATTGTATTGAATTCTAGTAAGTTAGAAGATGAAGAAGAACTTAAAGAGGGGCTTTGCATTATAGAACAAGAATCTGATAGATTAACTTTTTTAGTTGAGGATTTGTTGGACTTCTCTAAATTATCTTCAGGAAAAGTGTCTATAAAGAAGGACTTTATTGATTTAAAGGATATTTTAATGAATATAAAAATGCAGACTGTGCCTAGAGTTTTAAAGGATAACATCCATTTAAATTTAGAAATAGAAGAAAATTTACCGAAAATATTTGTGGATAGAAATAGGTTGAAACAAGTACTGATAAATATTTTAGATAATTCTTTTAAATTCACACCTAATGGAGGGAATGTAACTATAAGGGCAAATTTAGAAGTTGAAAATATTATTATAAAAATAATAGATACAGGATGCGGTATACCGAAAGATGAATTACCAAGAGTAAAAGAAAAGTTTTTTAAAGGTAGAAATGCTAATTCAAAAAATGGTATAGGACTTTCAATATGTGATGAAATTATAAAGCTTCATGGGGGTAAACTCCAAATTAGTAGTGCGATTGATAAGGGCACAGAAGTATGTATAATTATCCCAGTGTAATTTGCGAATAATTAATACTGTGCAAGGGAGCAAAGTTATGAAAAAAATAATATCTTTATTTATTTTAGTGTTAGTATTAGTAAGTTTTACGGCCTGCAATAATGTTGATTTATCAACAACCAGCAGAGTAGTACCACCTAAAGTAGCAATTTCTGTCCATGGAATTTGGAAGGTAGAAAGCTATGCATTTTCAGCTGTGTCTAAAATGGAGGAAGCAGAGGCAAAGGAGTGGATTGGAAAAAAGGCATCCTTTGATGAGCAAAAAATTGTTCTTCCAGATGATAATTGTGAAAAGCCTGAGTTTAAGATTAAAAGTGTAGATTCTAATACATATTTATACAATAATTACAAATCGTCTATGAAGAGTATTAATATAAATCAAAGTGAAATTAAGATTATTACTATTACTTCTAATCAAAATTATTTTAGAGATATTATAAAAATTGATGATAGCAGGATAGTCATAATAAAGGATGGAGTATTCTTCTTTCTGTCAAAGCAACCTAATGAAAACAAAATAAGTATAGATGACATTGAAAATGGAAAAAAATTATCTTATAGTAAAATAGATCCCTATACAAAAGGAAATCAATCTGGACTTTTGTTAGGCTTAAAATATTATAAAAGTGTTGATTATAAATTACCTTATGCTAATGAAAATAAAACTATATTGGAACCGGTATATAGAACATTATGGATTAGCTATGATGGTTCAGTAGAGCCTATATCCGAGTTGCCATTTTTATTTGTGCCAAGGAGGACTGGTTTTTGGAAACTCCAGGTTAGTAGAGAAATTACTGATAATTATGGGGTGGATTCCGTGCTAGCGGCGCCCGTAGGCAAAGAAATGAAAAAAGCAAGCATAAAAGTCGAAAATACAGGTTTTTATGATTTTAAAAGTGTTAATTTTGTGGGAAATGATTATGTGTGTTATGAGAGAGATATTGAAAGTGATGTAAAAGGTGACAAACAATCAAATTCATCTCATTTATTAGAAGTGGTTCCCTTGGATACTATATATACTGGGTCAGAAGTTCCAATTGTTGCATCGAAGGTATTAGGTGAAAAAGGGATAGATGGGCTAAATGCTGGTGCAAAATCATATTTAAGAACTATTCCAGAAAAAGATAAAAATGTAGTAAATAGTACGCCACTGCCTACAAGTTTTGGGATTTTTAGAAAGAACGGGAAATGGTTATTACGTGGTAGATTAAATTTTTCAGGTGCGATGGTAAAAAATGAATATGCGGATTTTAATGTTCCTATAGAAGCACCTGAAAACTTGGTAAACTATGATTCACTATTTCCATCTTGGGAGGTTATAAAGCAAAAAGTTCCTAATGCATTAGATGCATATACATCTCCTAATAAAGATATTGTAGTAGTGTTAACAAATTCAAAATTGTCAGTTTATGCTATAAAAGATAATGTTTTAGGGGAGGTTCCCTTGAAAGAGTTACAACTTAAAAATTCGGAAGTGTCTGTTATGGCACAGTGGGCAACAGATGATTATGTTAAAATTTGGTCTGAAGATGTAAAGAAAATTAAAGGTAAATAATACAAAGGAATTTTATAGAGTGAGCACAAATGTATGTAATATATTAACTTTATGAGATGGATAAGGAGGAAATATGCAGATCGAAATTATTAAATTTATTCAATCTATAAAATCCCCATTTTTGGATATTTTTTTTCAAATAGTTACAATGACTGGAGAACAGTATTTTTACATTATTGCAGCTGCTATAATATTTTGGTGCGTAAATAAAAAATTTGGGTATAAATTAGGCTTCGCATTACTTACAAGCACAATTGTAAACACCGCGCTTAAGGATATAGTAAATTCAGTAAGACCAATAGGAGTGACTGGTATAAGCTCTTTGAGAGTAGAAACTGCTACAGGACAATCTTTTCCAAGTGGACATACTCAAGGAGCAGCCACGTTTTGGATTTCGTGGATTGATCAGGTGAAGAGAAAGTGGATGTATATAGTTGGAATACTAGCTATTATCTTAGTTGGAATTTCAAGATTATATCTTGGTGTACATTGGCCCATAGATGTAGTTGGCGGAATAGTAGTTGGAATTATATGGACTTTGATATCTAATTATATTTTTGAATATGCTGAATCTACTGAAAAAAAATGGATACTAATGATAATTGTTGTACCTATGCTTATTGGAATGATATTTTTTAGAGAAAAAACTTATTATACAATAGCAGGAATAGTATTGGGTTTCTATATTGGATACATTCTAGAGTCTAAGTATGTGCAGTATGATGTTAGAAATACTATTTTAAAGCAAGTAATAAAATTAGTATCTGGATTAACTATTCTCATAGCATTAAAAAGTACATTAAAGGTAATTTTGCCTATCAGCATATTTGCTGATTTCTTTAGATATTTTGTAATTGGATTGTGGATTACAATTGGAGCACCATGGATATTCAAAAGATTTAGTGGAGAGGTTTAAGCATAATAGATTATTACAATAACTATTTTTTGTATTTTTTAATTTAGTTAACATTAAAATTAAAATCACTGTAGACATGCTATAGTATATAGTGCTAAAATTATTATAAAAACACAAGATTATAGTGTGTTTTATAAAAAGAGGTGCTAATGTGAAATATCATAAAAGTATAGTAAAAAAAGTATGTATCTTATTATTAATTTTAATATTAGAAACAATGAATTTACCCTTAATGTCAATAAATACAGCGGCAGTAGAATTAAATGGCAATTCAGACAGAGCATATAATGCTTTAAATGTGGAAAAAATAGCATATTCTGCACAAGATTTAAATAGTATTATAAAAAACCAGTTAGCGCAAAGAGAGACAAGCTTTAACATAAGGTACAAGGCAGACATAACTAATCTAAAATCTATAATTGAAACTGAGATTTATGGGATTTTTAAAGCTGATGATTATTTGAAAAGTTGCATAAAATCATATCAATGTAGTTATAGAGGATATGAAAATGATGTTACAATAAATTTTGATTTTAGTTTTTATACCACAAAAATACAAGAGGATTATGTGAACTCACAGGTAACTATAATCCTCAAAGATATAATAAAAGTTAGTATGAATGATGATCAAAAAGAGAAAGTAATTCACGATTATATTGTATCCCATGTAGCTTATGATACTACAATTAGTAAATTTACTGCTTATGAAGCATTAAAAAATGGAACAACTGTGTGTAGTGGTTATGCGCAATTAGCTTACAAAATGTTAAATGAGGTAGGAATTGAAACTAAAATAGTTTTGGGTAAAGGAAATGGTGAAGATCATGCATGGAACTTAGTTAAGCTCCATGATGCATGGTATCATTTGGATTGTACCTGGGATGACCCATTACCTGATATAAAAGGAAGAGTGCTTTATAATTATTATAATTTAAATGATAAAAAAATCTCAGAGGATCATACATTTGTAAAATCGGATTATCTTGCAGCAACTCAGATTTATAATGCTAGATTACCAATATTTGACGAAAAAGAATTTGTGCAATGGGCTAAAGTAGATAGTAATGCTGCGGTTATATCGACAAAAGAGTGGAATATTAACTTTAACAAGGAAATTGATGAATTGAGTCTAAAGGATAAAATATTTATATGTAGACAAGGAGAAAACTCCAATTTTCCTATAAAACTTCAGTTATCTGGAGATAAGAAAACTGTGAAAATCCTTCATAATACACCTTTTGAACTTGGTCAAAATTATACTTTATATATAAGCAAGGATATAAGCGGGTTATATAATGATAAGAATTTAAAAACTTCTATGAAAATGAGTTTTAAGATTTCAAACTAGAAAAATTAATTTTTTGAATTAATAATTACAAGACTTAAAATACAAAATTAGATAATTTAATAAGGAGTTGATAGATATGCCACAGTTAAAGTTGCAAGGTGTGGAAGTAAATGATATTTGTAAAATAAGTGTAGATATGTTACAAGAAATGCAAGAACTTCTTGAATGCCCTAAAAATTATTTTACCTTTGAATGTATTAGTTCAACATTTATTATGGAAGGTGAAATAATAAAGACATATCCCATGGTAGAGGTTGCATGGTTTGATAGAGGTCAAGAAGTTCAGGATGCCATGGCTAAAATAATCACAAAGTATATTCATTCAGCTGGGTATAAAGATGTAGATGTAATTTTTACAATTCTAGAAGAAAAGCGATACTATGAAAATGGAGAGCATTTTTAGAATTAGACAAATAAAAATACTATTAACAATAGTAGAGAATCTATTATTGTTAATAGTATTTTTTTAATTACCCCCACTTGTAGGAGTGTGAGACTTCTTTCTGAAATGTCGTTAAAATAATAAATGAAATAGAATATAATTTTTTTAATTGTAAAACATATAAACATAAATAAATAAAAGGGAGATGTTTTTATGCCTAAAGATAGTCAACCTGATAATAAATTTTCTAGATTAGTTAAGAGTAATTATGATACTCCAATAACAAGAGAAACTGGAAAAAACCAAAATGCTACAACAAAAAAACAATCTGCTGACAGAAAGTAAAAAAAGAGAAGCATTAAACTTTTGTTTATATGCTTCTCTTTTTTATTTTATAGGAAAATAAAAAACAAAAGTAGTTTAATGAACTCATCCTTAGTTTGATATTATATAATTTCCTAAGAAATAAAATAATATTGTGATAATTTATTGCATTATCTTAATATTATGTTAGAATTTATATATATATTTTTTTAAAAAGCAAAACAATTAATTTTGCAGTTGTTGATACTTTTAAGCTACAGCATACCTGTGGTTTTTTTATATTTTTTAATTATTAGTGTGAGTTTCTGAAAGTCGTTGATACTAATTGTACTATTTAAGAAGGAGTGGATATAGTGAGTTTTTACGTTTATAATACTTTGACTAGAAATAAAGATGAGTTTATACCTTATAAAGAAGGTGTGGTGGGAATGTACACATGTGGACCTACGGTGTACAACTATGCGCATATAGGTAATTTAAGGACATATATTTTTGAAGATGTACTTAAAAAATCCTTAGAGTATATAAATTATAAAGTTAAGCATGTAATGAATGTAACGGATGTAGGTCACCTCCAATCAGATGGAGATGAAGGCGAAGATAAGATGGCCCTGGGAGCAAGCCGTGAACATAAAACTGTGTGGGAAATTGCTAAGTTTTATGAAGACGCTTTTTTTGAAGATTGCACTAAACTTAATATAAAAAGACCAACTATTGTGTGTAGAGCAACAGAGCATATACAGGATATGATAGATTTTATAAAAAAACTTGAAGAAAAAGGCTATACTTATGTTTCGAATGGAAATGTATATTTTGAAATTGATAAATTTGCAGATTACACTAAGCTTGCAAATATTAGTATTGATGAACTTAAAGCAGGAAGTAGAATAGAAATAGATCCTAATAAAAAAAATCCACTAGATTTTGTATTATGGTTTACAAACTCTAAGTTTTCTAATCAAATTATGCAGTGGGAGTCACCCTGGGGTAAAGGTTTTCCAGGCTGGCATTTAGAATGTTCTGCTATGTCTGTTAAATATATTGGTGAATATTTAGATATTCATTGTGGTGGAGTAGATCATATTCCTATACATCACACTAACGAAGTAGCTCAATCAGAAGGAGTACTCGGACATAAATGGGTAAATTACTGGATGCATGCAGAGTTTCTAGTAGTAGATAATGGTAAAATGTCAAAATCTACAGGGGAGTTCTTAACTATAGCAAAACTTGAAGAAGAAGGCTACAGTCCTTTAGATTATAGATATTTCTGTCTTCTATCTAAATATAGAAGACAGTTAGTCTTTAGTTTTGAGAGTTTAGCTGATGCTAAGAAGGGACTAAAAAAACTTAAAGACAGAATTGCTAGTGTTTTAATTTCTAGTGATGAAAATGCTATAGTAAGTGATGAGAAAATTAAAGGGTACAAAGAAAAATTTACATCCTACATTTGTGATGATTTAAATATAGCAAATGCTTTTACTGTACTTTTTGATGTTTTAAAAGATGATGGACTTAATAATAAAGAAAAAGCTATACTCATAGAAAATTTTGATAGGGTATTGTCATTAGATCTTATGACAATGGAAAAAGGAGTTTCGAATGTAGATGAGGAGCTTATAAATAAGCTTATAATTGAAAGAACTGACGCAAGAGCAAATAAAAATTGGGCAAGAGCAGATGAGATAAGAAATGAATTTATAGCTATGAATGTTGAACTCTTTGATACTAAGGAAGGAACAACTTGGAAAACTAAATAAGTGTGAACTAAAAAAGTGTTTATGAGTAATCATAGATACTTTTTTCATGTGTTCATTGATTTGATATAAAGGTAATGATATGATAAAATATACATAAAATAACTATTAAGATTAGGGGGATTTTATGATAACTAAATTAATAATTGGGGGATTGTTTTGTATAACATTTGTTATGCATATGGTTTTTACTAAAAATGCATACAATAAGGGGCGCTGCTATACAAAACCATTTTTAATGCCCCTACTGGCAATTTATTATATATCAAGTGTAGCACAAGTTAATAAATTCATTGTAATGGCATTAATATTTGGGTTCATGGGAGATGTGTTTTTAATGTGGCCAGAAATGAAAAATAATTTTATGTTAGGCCTGGGAGCTTTTCTCATAGGTCACCTATGTTATGCTTTACTTTTTTTAAAAAGCATTTCCTTTGCAAAAGATGTACCAGTGTGGTTTTACCTTATTATCATAATATATGCTATGGTCGCTTTCATTGTAATGAAAAAATTAAAAGTGTATTTAGGGGATATGAAAATAGCCACTTATATATATGGGGCAGTTATTTTATTAATGAGTTTTGCTAGTTTAGCACGTATTTGGGTTACGGGTATGAGTATAACGTTTTTTCTTCCTTTTATTGGGTCATTATTGTTTTTATGTTCAGATTCTATGTTAGGATTTTACACTTTCAAAGGTAAATTTAAAAATGGAAATGTATATATTATGTTAACTTATGTTTTAGCTCAGGTTTTAATTGTAGGTGGATATTTGTATTAGATGAGAAAAACCCCTTAATTTAAGGGGTTTTTCTTATTCTATTTTACTGCCCTCAGAAGCAGCTTGGATTTTTTCATGACTACCAAGTGATTTTGGTAATCTAGCATCATCATTTTTCTTAATGATAATTTGCTCTTGAGTAGTATAATTGTAGTTTTTGGAATTTTTTCTTGCCATAGATATTGCCACCTTTCTAAATTTTAATAAGATATTATTAATACTATTTACATTAGTTTCTCCAACATTTATAGTATGATGCGTCTAAGTTAAGACTAAAATTTTTACCTCTTAGCGTATTTATGTTTTTACTTAATTTATTATAGAATTGTAAATTTTTCCTATAATAATAGAAATCAGGTTGGTATTGTGATAAAATATTTAGAGTGTCTAAATATTCCGAAATAGGAAGTGACAAAAAATGATGAAATCTTTAGTGGCAAAAATCAAAATTATGATTTTTAAAATGAAAAACCCTAGATCAAAAGAGGTTTTTAATATTGCTTGGCCCGTTCTAACGGAATTATTACTGGGAACCTTATTTGGTATGATTGATATGATTATGCTAGGGAGAATTACAGACACAGCTGTAGCTGCTGCATCTGTAGCAGCGGTGGGAATTACCAATCAGCCATTATTTATTGGTTTATCTTTAATTCAAGCCTTAAATATAGGTGGAACAGCAATGGTAGCTAGGTACATAGGATCAAAAAGACTAGATAAAGTTGAAAATACTATTAAACATATTATGTTGTTAAGCCAAGTATTTTTTGCTTTACCCTTAAGTATAATTGGATTAGTATTTACTAAGGAAATAATGGTGTTTATAGGGGCTCAATCGGATACCTTATTAGTAGGAGTAAATTATTTCAGGGCTATTATGCTTGGTTTTATATTTCAATCCTTTAATTTTTCATTATCAGCGGTATTAAGAGGTGCTGGTGATACTAAGACTCCAATGAAGATAAATTTAAAAGCTAACTTTATTAATGTTTTTGGAAATGCAGTTTTAATTTATGGATTAATAGGTTTTCCAGCTTTGGGAGTAACAGGAGCAGGTATATCTACAGCAGTTTCAAATATGATTGCAACTGTCTTGTTATGTACAAAATTATTGTCCGGAAAATGCATGATTAAATTCAATATTAAAAGTCATTTTAAATTTGATAAGAATATAATGTATAATTTAGTTAAAATCGGGATACCAGCGTCTCTAGAACAAATGGCAATGAGAGTTGGTATTATGATATTTATTAAAGTGGTTGCAGGACTCGGTACTCTTACTTTCGCAGCTCATCAAATTTGTTTAAGTATACTGGGACTATCATTTACACCAGGGCAAGCCTTTGGAATTTCGGCAGCTTCTCTAATAGGACGGAGCTTAGGAGAAGGTAAACCGGGTAAGGCAGATGAATATGGAAAGGAAGCTAGAAGAATAGGTTCAATAATCTCTTCTATAATGGCAATAATACTATTTGTTTTTGGTCCGCAATTAGTAGGATTATATACTAAAGATCCAGAAATTATAAAAATGTCATCTACTGCTTTAAAAATCATTGCATTTGTACAACCATTTCAATCTTCCCAGTTAATTTTAGCAGGAGCATTGAGGGGAGCAGGGGATACAATATGGCCATTAGTTTCTACGTTTATTGGTGTAATTGGTATTAGAACAGTCCTTGCATATATTCTTGTAAGCAAGTTAGGACTTGGCCTTTCAGGAGCATGGATAGCGGTATTTGTTGACCAATTTATAAGATGGGTATTAATATATTCAAGATATAGAACTGGAAAATGGAAATACATAAAATTAAGATAAATAAGAGGGTCGTTTAAAGGGTTTTTATCAAAAGCTTCGTAAAGGGCACCTTACTTTACTTTTTCTAATGCACTATAAGACAATTTAGTTTATAATATTATGTATAGCTAAAAGCAAGAGGAGAAATAGTGTTAACGACATTTTAGAAGGAAGTCTCCCACTTCTATAAGTGGGGGTCAAATGCTATAACAAAAAGAAAACTTCAGTGGGATTCTAAATCTCCTTCTGAAGTCGTTAATTGCAGCATCGCAGATGATGATTTAATAGAAATAATTTGAATTTGAGGTGAAGAATATGGATAAGGTAAGCTTAAAAGCTTCATTAGTAATTGGAATTATTGGTATAATTTTAATATCCGTTATATATTTTAGACCGGTGAGCATAGAAAGAAACTATAGTGGATATGTCTTCGATGACAATAGTGGATTTGAAAAATCTACAGAAATTAAGCTTGTTGGACAACTAAAAAAGAAATTATCTTTAAATTATGTGTTTACTGGAAGTGTAGAAGTGGATGGTATTAAAGAGAAGGTTATTTTAAAGAGAATATGGTCGAAAAATAATATTTTTAAAAGTTTGGGATATAATGCATTTATAGAAACTAAAAATAGTAAAACAGGCCAATATGAAGTGACGGGAACACTAGATACATCAAAGAACTTTAATGAAATACTTATAAGACTTAGTAAAGTAGACAGTAAATATAATGGCAAATTTAATATTTGTGGTCCAAGTAGTAGTAAAGCAGAGGCCAAAGATATCATTAAAATTATGGAGAAAAAAAATTAAGGGATATTGGAGAGGTTATAATGTCTAAAGAATTAATTTTAAAATTAAAACCCTACGTAAGTAAGAAAATATGGGGCTGGGAGAAATGGGTGCTTTCATGCCATGAAGATGGGAAATCTACAATACAAGAAGGTATTTATAAGGGGCAAGAATTGTCTGACATTCTGGGATGTGGCTGTAATTTTCCCATATTAAATAAAATTATAAAAGCAGAAGATACACTATCAGTACAAGTACATCCAAATGATGATTATGCTAAAAGGGTTGAAAATGCAAATGGAAAAACGGAGTGTTGGTATATATTAGAAGCAAAAGAAGGCGCGACTTTAGTATCAGGAATAAAAAAGGGATTAAACAGTGAAAAGCTAAGAGAAATTATAAAAGCTGGCAAATTACAAGAGTATTTACATCGAATCAATATTAAAAGAGGAGATTTTATTTATATACCAGCTGGGACTGTACATGCTATAGAAGCGGGTGTAAAGCTTATTGAAGTACAGCAAAATAGCAATATAACTTATAGACTTCATGACTGGGGACGCGGCAGAGAAGTACATATTGAAAAATCCTTGGACGTCATAGATTATGAAGGCATAAATAATGGTGGCAAGATTGAAAAATTTGATAAATTAGAGACACCTTATTTTAAAGTAGAAAAAATTATTGTACAGAGCAATTATGTAGATAGGGTTAATGAAAGTTTTCATAGCTATACCGTAATAAGCGGTGAGGGAGTAATAAAAGCTAACAATGTGGAAATGAAATTAAAACTGGAAGAAACAATTTATATATCAAAAGAAATAGAGTATACATTACAAGGAAATATGGAATTAATAAAATCAAGTGTCTAGAATTGTTACAAAGTAGGATTTCTACATAATTTAATAACATGACTAAAAAAAATAAAGGTGGTTTATAAGATGAAAAAAATGAAATTTTTAAAGAGAGTAATGGCATTATTTACATTAGTTTTTGTGATTTTTATAGGAGGCTGTACTAATAAAGAGCAAGTTAAGGCTGATAGTACTCCACCGGTAGTGGAAAAGGTAGAACCTTCAAAGGAAGTTAAAATAGCCAAGAAAACAGAAAAGACAGCTAATGACAAAAATCCTATGGTTACTATTGAAATGGAAAATGGTTCAATTATAAAAGTGGAATTATATCCAGAGATTGCACCTAATACTGTTAGAAATTTTGTTTCACTAATTCAGAGTGGCTCTTATAATGGGTTGATTTTTCATAGAGTAATACCCGGTTTTATGATACAAGGAGGAGATCCAGATGGAACAGGTATGGGTGGCCCAGGGTATTCAATAGCTGGTGAGTTTAGCAGTAATAAGTTTGCTAATGCACTAAAGCATGAAAGAGGAGTAATTTCCATGGCTAGAGGAGATGACAAGAATTCAGCTGGCTCACAATTCTATATAATGGTTAATGCTGCGAGTCATTTAGATGGTAACTATGCTGCTTTTGGTAAGGTTAAAGAAGGTATGGGAGCAGTAGATAAAATAGTTGCTGTAGAGACTGACGATAATGATAGACCTAAAAAAGATCAAAAAATGAAAAAAGTTACGGTGGACACCTTTGGTGTAAAGTATGGTGAAGTAGAAAAGACAAAATAAGAATAAGAGATGTCACTAGTAAGTTAATCTTATTAGTGGCATCTCTTATTTTTTAAGCGTCTTCACCATCTGAATGAGAGGTTAAGAAGCAATATAATTAAAAGTGTATGTTTTGTTATTTTAAATTACAAGCAATATACATACTTTGACTACTTTCACTTTAAGGTATACATTTAATAGGTTGAGGCTCAAAAACTCTAACAAACTTAATAGAATATATATCACACATTAGCATATCCATTGTACCAGCTTCTTCAATAACAATAAAACTAATTCCAACTTCTTTTAAAACTCCTTCTCTATCTATTAACATACCAGTTCCTATTAAAAACTCTATTTTTATATATTTACCTATTTGCGTTGTTAGCCAGCCTTGATTATATAGTGGATTATTTACTATAGGGGATCCAGGTGCAATTTCAAAGTCCTGGTTAGAAGGTGGAACTTCCAACATAGGTTTTTGCCTTGTATCATAAGGCGTATCAAAATTTGGCAAAGGCATCATCGGAGGCTCTGAAAACATAGGATAAGCACTCCACATTGGTGTTTCATTAAAATTATTAGGTGGTACTATAAACATAAAATATCCTCCTTAAAAAATTATATTTAATCATCATCTAAAGATATTGTTAGTAATGATTTCGAGCTAAGTTGTAAAATACTTTGCTGTGGGATTATAAAAGCAATGTTGAGCTACACTAACTTGATAGGTGCCACTACCATTAAAAGGAAACTCATATGGGCAACCTGGTGCAAATGGATTAAAGTACCACAAGGAAGAACCTGTCGTATATAATCTATGGCCAGATAGAGCCCAATCAGCAATATCATAATGGATTTGTTCTGGTGGACTTGACCATATGGTCTGTGGGTTAGATATGCCACCAAGTACAGAAGCTACACAATCAAATTGTCCTGGTTGAAATATAATCTTTCTTAGATCACCTTGACCTAGCCTAAGGTATTCACCATCGGATACATTAACTCTATTCATAACTACAGAAGCAACGGCTTTCATTCCGTTTTCTCCTTCTCCACCAGCTTCACACTTTATTATTCTAGCTAATAACTCTCTAGCACTGTAAGCCATCTTTAGTCATCTCCTCGATTTACTTTACAGTAATATTATATTCATGATTTTAAAAATGGTACTTGAAAATTAAAATAAATTGCTTCATTAAAGAGAGTGATTTATCATAGGCATCTAGTAAATCAAATGAAAGTTTGATATAATTAGTTTGCATTTGCGTTCTCATTTGGTGAGATATTATTATTTGTGATAAACCAATAATAGCAAATGTGTTTTTTTATTTGTAAAAACTTACGCTTTGAAAAAAAAAAAAATATATATATATATATATATACTGATGTTGGACAAGATATGCCTGTCAACTGCCAACTATTCTAAAGGGATAGTGATTTTTACGCTCAACATATAAATAAAATGCCCCCCTTAAAATTGGGTTGTTATACGTATATTCTTAAATAGACAAGTTATGAAACATTTATATAAGAGGTGAATTGGTTAATTATGCTAAATAATGGAGATATATTAGACCAAAAATATGAGGTAATTAAAACTTTAGGCAAGGGTGGTATGGGCACAGTTTATTTATGTAAAAATAAAAGACTTGGAAACCTATGGGCTATAAAAGAAGTAATACAAAATATAAAAAATACAGGAATTTTAACAGAAGCTAATATTTTAAAGAATCTAAACCATGTGGGTATTCGTAGAATAGTAGACATATTTTATGAGAATAATAATCTATATATGGTTCAAGACTATGTAGAAGGGCAAACACTCAAAGAGTATGTTAAAGTAAATGGTAAACTGGACACCGAAAAAGTATGTAGGATTACATCGGATTTGTGTGACATTTTAGGTTATTTGCACAATCAAAAACCGGCTATTCTATATAGAGATATAAAACCATCTAATATAATGATAACGCCTAGTGGTAAAATTGTGCTAATTGACTTTGGTATTTCCAAAGCTTATAAGAGCGATACAGAGAAAGATACAGTGAGTGCAGGTTCTAATGGATTTGCGGCGCCAGAGCAATATGGCTTAGGGAAATGTTGCGCCCAAACAGATATATATGGTATTGGGATGTTAATATACTTTATGGTTAAAGGGAAGGTTCCAACTACAGGCATAGAACCTCTTTTTGACGAGAATTATGAGGCAGATATTGATGATAATTTAAGAAAAATAATACAGAAATGTGTTAAAATTGATATTGTGGATAGATATATATCAGCTGAAATTTTAAAAAAAGAGATTTTAGAAGTATTAAAAGCAGATAAATATGAAAAAACAGTGATTTTTAACAATTATAATAGTAGCACTAAAGTGTTTATTAAAAAAGATGAAAAAAAAATTACTGATAAGGGTGAATTTAAAAAAACTATTAGCGGATTTTCTATTTTTATAATTGCAATTTTAGCAAGTATTTATATTTTATATGGTAATAAAAAAGAAAGTGTAGATATGAAAACTAATGATACACCCAAAATAGTGAGCCCCCTAGTAGGTTCCTCAATTATAGAGAAAGAGGCGATTATAAAATCTGTTATAGTCCCTGTGAAAGAGCCTGCTATAGTCCCAAAGAAAAACACTAGAGGAATCACACAAGATAGCAATATAAATTCAATAATGCCACTACAATCAAAAATCAAGGTAGAAGGAAAGCGGAAAAAATAAATAGGCACAGTCAATAGGGAACCATTGAATTTAATTCATAAATTGAAATATATTAAAAATTTTCGGAAATAATATAAAGGTAGTGTAGTTATATCCGAAGATATAAGTATAAAAGGTATTATTATATAATACTGCAAGGAGTGAAGATATGTCTAAATTTACAATGAAAAGAAATACGAATTTTATAAAGGTTAAAAGTATTAAGACACTAATACTTGTTTCCATTTTACCAATAGTTTTAATATCCTTAGCAATAATGGGCATTTTTACTAATTATACTTCTAAAAAACTTATAACTACAGAAATTGAAAATAGGATGAAACATCAGTTACAAGAAACTATTAATCTAATCGATAGGGACATGCAAAAACATGCTCAAATAGCAGTAGATTTAGGAAAATTTACTGGTACTAGTAGATTGTTATTAACCAAGGCGGAAATCACAAAAACCCAAAAGGAAGTACTTTCTACCAATGAAGCTACACTAGGAGTGGGAGTTTATTTTGAACCATATAAATATAAGAAAGATATAAAATTCTTTGGACCCTATGCATACAAAGAGGCTGGAGCTTTAGTGATTACTGATAAGTATGCTACTGAAAAATATAATTATCCAGCACAATCTTGGTATACTTTAGGTAAAAATATTGAAAAAAATGTTGCTTGGCAGGAACCTTACTATGATGATGAGTTAAAAATGGCTATGTTAACAACTACTGCACCAATATATGGTGATAATAAAGAATTTTTAGGTGTAGTAACTGCTGACATGAGTTTAAAGACTATACAAGAAAATATTAAAAGTATTAAAGTAGGTCAAACAGGAAAAGCAATGCTGATGGGAAAAGATGGAACATATTTGGCAGGTGTTTCTGAAAAATTAGTTATGAAGATTAAGGCTACAGAAGATGAGAATAAAAGTATGGCAAAGCTAGGAAAAGATATTTTACAAAATAAAGAAGGGATATCTTCTTTTGAAGATGAAAATGGAAAAAATATTACATATTATAAACAGATACCAGAACTTGGATGGAATGTAGTGTTAACAATTCCAGAAAAGGAGCTTTTTGCTCCAATTAATAAGCTATTGCTTAGTATAGTTATACTAAGTCTAATTACTTGTTTACTAGTGGCATTGGTAGTTGGTATATTCAGTAGATATCTTACTAAGAATGTTAAAGAAGTAAATGACCTTTCACATGCAATTGCAGAAGGGGATTTGACTCAGACAATAAATGTTAAAAGTGAGAATGAAATAGGAGCCATGGGAACCAATTTAAACAAAATGACTAATAATTTAAGAGAATTAGTTCAAAAGGTTACGGAAAGTTTAGAACAAGTAGTAGCAACCTCAGAGGAACTTACAGCAAGTTCTGACCAAACACAACAATCTGCAGAACAAGTTTCTCTAGCTATTCAGCAGGTAGCAATTGGTAGTGGAGAGCAAGTTGATATAGCTAATGATACATCAAAAATTGCAGAAGAAATATTTACAGGTATGGAACAGATATCAAACAATATTCAAACAGTAGCAAATACTTCACTAGAAGCAATTAAGAGAGCAGAAAAAGGTAATGGTGTAGTAGGTTTAGCTATAGAACAAATGAATAATATTCAGGGGAAAGTAGCGGTGTCTACGCAGGCTGTGTCAATTCTTGGAGATAAATCAAAAGAAATTGGAAGCATAGTGTCATTAATAACGTCTATTGCTGCTCAGACAAATTTATTAGCGCTAAATGCAGCTATTGAAGCAGCTAGAGCTGGTGAGCAGGGAAAAGGTTTTGCAGTGGTAGCTGATGAGGTTAGAAAATTGGCAGAACAATCTGCATCAGCAGCTGGGAATATATCAAGCTTAATAAATGAAATTCAAAAGGAAATAGTAAATGCTGTTAAGGCTATGGATAATGGTAGTATTGCAGTTAAAGATGGAATAAACATGGTAGACCTGGCAGGTAAATCTTTTGGAGAGATATTAGAGGATATAAATCATATAGCTTCCCAAATGCAGGATGTGTCTGCAGTAACAGAAGAAATAGGTGCAGGAACACATAATATGCTAGGGGCCATTGAAAATGTAGCTAAGATTTCTAATGAGTCTTCAGGAAATGCTGAAAATGTAGTAGCAGCATCTGAGGAACAAACAGCGCTAATGAAAGAAGTAGCCAATGCTGCTGAAAATCTAACACAAATGGCTGTAGAACTTCAGAGTTTAATGGGTAGTTTTAGGTTATAGTAGTGTGTTAAAAATAGAGATGAGTCAAAATAACCCTATAGATTAAAACCTATAGGGTTATTTTGTTTTGTTATATTTTCAAATAGAATATATAATAGATAAGAAATAATAAATTTTATTTTTAGCAAATAAAAAAATCAGTTGTTTCTATAATTATTACTGGAAATCCATTGAGTTTATGTGGAATAGTTTTTTCGATTTCAGCATCTATTGATCTCACAAAAACAAGGATGCAGTCATTTCCATTTTCAATACTGGAAGCAATATCAATTACATAAGGAATATGGAGCCATTCTTTTCTAATCTGTAATATTAGTTTATCAACGGCTTTACTCATATATTTACTTACTCCTTAAATTAAATTAAACTATTAATACAATATATGTGGTTTTTATGATATTAATGCGAATTATAAACAACAAACATTTGGGTTTGTACTAATATAGTGATATAATGTTGTTAAAATTAAAATATAGAAGTCATAATCATTTTATAACTTTTAATATGGGGGAATAATAATGAGAAGAAGAATATTATCTTTATTTATAGCTACTGGACTAGTCATGTCGGTAAGTATGCCAATTTTAGCAGCACCATTAAGTGAGCAACTAAATAATCAAAAGAAGCAACTTCTAGAGCAACAAGGTTCATATACTAAGCTGCAGAAGAATTTTGAAAAATTACAGATATCTATTGAAATGCTAGACTTTGATATTGAGGGTATGTACGCAGGTATCGATAAAGCAAAAAATGAGATTAATGTTACTGAAAGTAAAATAGAGCAAACTACAAAAGATATTGTAATTGCGGAAAGTAATATAAAGGGCGAGGAAGATTTATTTAATCAAAGAATGAGAGTAATGTTCATGAATGGTGCAGACACCTACTTAGAGATTTTACTGGATTCAGAAGGAGTAGAAGACTTTATTTCAAGAGTAGAAAATGTTAAAAAGATTGTAGAATATGATAACCAAATTATTAGTGAATTAAATGCGAAAAAGCAAGATATCGAGCAAAGGAAAAAATCTCTTAATGACAATAAAACAAAAATATTAACATTACAAGCTGATAATCAAAAAAAATTGGACAAGCTTAGTATAAAGAAACAGGAACAAAGTAAATTAATAGTAGAAGCTGAAAAACAACAAAAATTACATAAGAATGAAATAGCAGAAACTCAGGTGCTTCTTGGAAGTACTATGAATAAAATAAAAAATGCAAATCAAGCAGCTAAATATGATGTAGCAATAGCTACTAAAAAAGCTCAAGAAATTACCCCATCAAGAGGTACAGTAAGCAATGTAGTAAAAAATGAACCGAAAGATGAACCGAAAGAAGAAGTAAGTCAACCACAAAGACCATCATCAGGTAATTCAAGTGAAGTAATAGCTTATGCGCAAAGTTTCATGGGAACACGCTATGAATGGGGAGCGACTGGACCAAATACTTTTGATTGTTCAGGTTTTGTTCAATATGTATATGCTCATTTTGGAGTTAGCACAGGTAGAACTACATATGATCAGATAACTGCAGGAGAATATGTGTCACGAGGGAATTTACAGCCAGGAGATTTGGTGTTCTTTGGATCAGGAAGCCCTCATCACGTTGGTATGTATGTGGGAAATAACTCATACATACATGCACCAAGTACAGGTGATGTAGTTAAAATATCAGCATTAACAAGAAGTGATTATTTATCTGCAAGAAGAGTTAGATAATAAATTGTAAAACAACATAAAATGATTTGAATCAAATAGAAATACAGGCATATTTGTTGAAACAAATATGCCTGTATTATTTTCTGTACTCAGCAAGAAGTAAATCCACCATTGCGCCGTAGCTTTTTGTTCCAGATTGTTGATTTTGAGATTTAAGATAAGTGTCGTTAATTTTATCATTTATTTTTTCTATAGGACCAGAGTACTGATTCCAAAAAAATTGATTGTACCTTAAATCATTAAGTACGCCATTACTACAGGTCAAAATCAATTCACTATATTTTTGAGAATCACTTTTTTGTAATGCATTAAATGAATAAGATAAAGCTGTAAGGGTTCCAGAATATTGAAAGTTAATATCAAGATGATTTATACAGGCTATATATGCAATATAGTTTGCTTCATCTTCCTTGGCGAATCCTCTTTGATGGGCCATTTCATGAGTGGTTGTAAAGGGGAGGAAGCAGGCAGGTTCTGCCATATTAATATTTGCTTCGCTTGTAAAAGGGAAATAAAAACCTGTAATTCCTGTATAGCACATTGGAATTGACAATAATATGCCCTTAGGTGTTCCATAGTTACCTTTTAATTTAGGATATTTTAGTGAAGCGCTATCATATCCTAATTGAGCAGTTTTTAGTATATATTTTTTGTTATAGGGAAGTTCCATTACACCAAACTGATTTTCCTTTATTTTTGTTCTGATAGTGTTTGACTTATTTACAAGTATTTCACATAGGCCAGCAAGTTCTTTTGAAGATGACGTGCGAACATTTAATTGGAATATTTTGTCTAGTGTAAGTCTTTGATAATTAAACCCCCACAAAAGTTGGAATGAAAAATATATTAGTCCAGATATTGCCAGCATATTTAAAATAAAGTTTTTTGAAATTTCTAATCTTCTATTTTTGCCTTTAAGTAAGTTGAAAATAGTTTTTAAAACATACCATAATATGAAAATTATAAAAGATACAATTATAAGTTCTGCGAAAGAAAAGGGTAAAGATCCTGTAATCCAACTTAATATATTAGCTATTATTTTATAAAAAAATGAAGAATAGAAGGTTTCTATATAGTTTGGGAACATTGTAGATATTTGTGAAAATATAATACCTAAGGGTAAAAGTAAAATTAAAAATGATTGCTTATTAAATGAAAATTTTTTCAAGAAACACCTCCTATATATAATTAATTATATAAAAAACTCCAAGTGGAAACTTTACTTGGAGTTTTTTTCTTTTAGTAAGTCTCTAATTTCAGCTAATAGTACTTCTTCATTTGAGGGTTTAATAACAATAACTTCTTCAGCTTTTTTCTTTTTAATGGAGGTTATAGCCTTTATAAAAATGAAAAGTGAAAATGCAATTATTAAAAAATCAATAATAGATTGAATAAATAATCCGTATTTAATGGATAACTCTAACGTTCCAGTTGCAGCTGGGTGTATAACATATTTTAAATTAGTGAAATTAATTCCACCTAATAATAAACCAAGTATAGGCATTATAAGATCATTTACTAAAGAGGTAACAATTTTAGAAAATGCCGCACCTATAACAACACCTAATGCTAAATCTAAAACATTTCCTTTAAGAACAAATTTTTTAAATTCTTTCAACATATATGTAGCACATCCTTTCAAATTCTATTTTACCAATTTAATGATAAATTATCAAAGGTATTTTCTGTGAACAATATAGGATTATAAATTTATATTTTATAATTTTAAAATTCTATATTGTATTTATTGAATATTAATGATACTATATACCTATGGGGGGTATAATGTATTGGATAACTTAAATAATTAAAAGAAAATAAGAGAAACATATATAGTTACAAATAAATATTAAAAAATAAAATTTGAAGGAGAAAAATATGAATAATTTATTTACTATAATAGCCATTCTTGTACTAGCATATATGCTCTATCCTAAAATAATGGTTAAGTTCAATAAAAATGTAAAAAATGTTTCTGGAGCAGAGGCAGTCTCCTTTATCAAAAATACTAAAAATCTTGTTATTTTGGATGTTAGAACTAAGAGTGAGTATCAAGCAGGTCATATAACTGGCTCTAACCTAATCCCTGTTAATGAAATTACATCAAGGATTGCAGAGTTAGAAAAATTTCGCGGGAAACCAATTTTAGTACATTGTGCATCAGGTAGTAGAAGCCCTAAAGCAGTGAGTGTATTATTAAAAAACAAATTTGGGACAATATATCATATGAACCATGGACTAGTAGATTTTAATGGAAAATTAAAAAGATAATTCATTATTTAGCTTAATGTAAAATCAAAATATTTACTATAAAATTTATAAAAGTAAACAATACTCCGTTTCAATCCAAGATGATAAAATTACTGAAAAAAAAGAAGCATAAAAAAACTAATCCATACTTCTTAAAATGTTATATTACTATAATCAATCATAATAAAAAAACTAATTATTTTTACCCAATATTACTTCTACAATGTACCTTATTCCATTTGATGGACTTGGTAACTGTACCCCTAAAGTTAGAAGAACGCTAATTATCATTGAAAATATAATAAGAGAAAAATATAAAAATATTTTACCACTATTCTTTTCTTTCAAAAGTGGGATAGTTTCAAAAAACATAACTATGATATATAAAATTATTACAAGTAAAAACATCTGTAGATTCTCCTTTTATTATTTTCCTATTGTAATAGGTTCATTTGCTCTACAACTACCATTTGTTTCCAGAAGTTACGCTTGTAGCTGCTAAAATTCTGATTCTAATTTCTGCCACAACAAAAACAATTAATGGTATTATAACTTCAAAAACAAAGGAATAATATGGCCATACATTAGAAGTCCAGAATGACATTTCCATGATGCTTTTGTAAACGAAAAAGGAGAAGCTTAACATTAAAAGAGCTACAGGTGTTGTAATAAATTTGTAATCATCAAAGCCAAAGACCTTGGAAATTCCATTGCAAACTGCAAAAATGCAGATACATACTTTAACGAAGATACATACTATAAAAACAATAACTACTAACATTTCAAGTCTTTCAAGCAATTCCCCTAGGTGAATAAGGCTTATTGCCAGGGGAGAGGGGAAATATACTCTAGATATGGCATCACTACCTAATATTAAAATATCTCTTAATGTTGATAAAACTATAAGCCCTCCACCTATGAGTAAGCCTACTATAAATGTTTTTTTATAATTTTTAACTTTGGATATATTTGAAAATACCATTGTAAAAATTACGGTTTCACCCAAGGGATAAGAAAAACTTGAGAAAGCACCTTTTAAAATTGGTGTGACACCATTGTTTAGTATTGGTTTTAATCTGCTTATATTCATTTTTGGAATTGCTAATATAGAGATAGTTAAAAATATTAGAATTACAACCCAAATGAAGAACTCAGACCATCTTCCTAAGACTTCAATACCTTCTTTTGTACACCATATAAGCAGTATAGTAAATAAAAACATAGGTACTACCATCGGTGTTTCATCGAATACTAAAGCACTAGTAAAGTCTGATAGAGTTCTAAGAATTAAGGATCCATCATGAAAGGCAAACCATATAATTAATATACTTATTAATTTTCCTATAAACTTGCCCATAAGGATTTGAAGTATATCAAATAAATCTTTTCCAGGGAATAAAGATAAAATTCTAGAAAAGATAAGTAACAATATAATAGACCAAGTCATAGCAATAATAATTGAAATCCAGGCATCTTGCTTTGCATAACCCCCAGCTCCTGCTAAAAAACTACTTCCAATTATGAAAAGTATTATAAGTATTGTAGCTTGTCTTTCAGAAATAACTTCATTTTTCATTTATGCCTCCCACACTATTTACTATTATAATAAACGGTAAATAACAAGCTTATTGTTATACTGCAATTGCTTTGGTTATTTTTCTAATATAATAGGGGCGTTTGTAATACCACTGCCATTTATTTGAAGGTGTATGTTAACTTCAGTTTTTATGTTAGCAAAAATATCTTTTCCGTTTTTTTTAAAAAATTCACTTGCTTTTGGTTTTTCTTTATCAAAAATTTGTCCAAAGCCTAAAATATCACTTTCATAATCTTTCTGTAATTTACTAATTAAAGACTGTATCTGGGTCTTGATTTTATCTTCTGCTTCGCCTTGAAATATTTTCAAGGATTCTTCTTCCATGAAATTCTTACTTCCTCCAATTTCTTCTATAGTTACAACCGGGTATATATCTATTACAAGTGATACTATTCCATTGTTGTAAAGGGGAGTTAATTTAGTCCTATTTTCATGTATTCCTAAGGTCACAAAAGTATCAGAACCAGAAACATTTTTTATAACAATTAGTCCATCTTTTAATTTGTTTTTAATCATAAGCATGTATAGGGTTTCGTTCCCATTTAGATATCCTATAAGTTTATCTGATTTAAAAATAGCAGAGCCTTCTAGATGAGGGGATATAACCCCATTATTTAGTTCATTTTTAACTATAGCTATTGTTTCAGACTTTCCTTTTTGAGATATCCCATCTATAAATGACCATAACTTTGAATCAGTAAATTTAGAAAGTGTTTTTCCTGACCTCATGGTCTTCTCAAGATGAAAGGAAGTTACTTCGTTAAGCTTAACCTTACCTTCTAAAATTTCGGCAGCACTATTCTCCTTTGATATTAACATCCACATATCTGATCTAACGTAGGGGGATCTATTAACCCAATCAATTACAGGAATTACACCTTCTCTTGCTAAAGAATCACTTATTATTACTACCTTTGCGTCACTCCAAAAAAGTTTTAAACCGGTTTTTTCTATGGTATCTCTCACCGCGTTAAATATACTGTCACCTTCGGATCTGTAAAGGTCAGAACTAATGATCGAGGATACCCCTTGCGTTTGTGTGGTTATAATTTCTGTTGTTACAATATATTTATTTGTTATTAAATCTTTATCTATTGCCATGCCAGCTACTATTGCTAAATTGTTTATTTCTACATAATTCCAGCACCCGCATAATATGATAGGACATATAGCTATTAAAAAAACTACAATTACTAATTTTTTTTTTTCATTTTAAACCTTCTTTCGCCCTTTTTTTTATGCGCTTTTTATTTTTTGTAAACATCTTCGGTCTTAAATACATAGCCCACCAGGGGGCTCTAATTGCAGTATCTTTTATATCCTGGGTGGAAAAAGAAGGGACGTTAAGCATATAGGGTATACCAAAGGAGCGTATAGACATCATATGGAGAACTAAACCCATTACGCCAAAAATATAACCATACAAACCTAAGAAGGAAGATAATAACAAAAAAATAATTCGTATCTCTACTAGTCCTAAAACTTGAGGCAACATAATGCTTGCAATTCCTGTTATTGCAGTAATTATTACTATAGGGGCGCTGACTAGTCTTGCGCTAACAGCAGCATCACCAAGAACTAAGGCACCTACGATACTAATTGCGGCACCAACTTGTTTAGGCATTCTAAGACCTGCTTCCTTAAGTATCTCAAATATAATCATCATAGCCATGGCTTCTACAATTGAAGGGAAAGGTGTTCCTTTTCTCGCAGAATATATACTTAGAAGAAAGGGAGTTGGAATAAGTTCTTGATGGAAGGTAACAAGTGCTACATATATGGCTGAAGTACTAGTACTAATAAAAAAACATAACCATCTAAGCAACCTTACAAAAGAGGAATATAAAAAATTGTCATAATAGTCTTCATTGCTTTGAAAAACCTCAACAAAGATAGTCGGAAGAGTTAAAACAATAGGACTTCCATCACAGATTACTGCAAATCTACCTTCAAGAAGTTTTGCTACAACAACATCAGGTCTTTCTGTATTAATTATGGTTCTAAAAGGAGAATAGGGAGCATCTTTAATAAGTTCTTCAACGTAACCAGAATCTAAAATACCGTCAATATCAATATTATTTAGTCTTTTCATTAATTCCTTAAGTATAGGTTCCTTTGCTATGCCCTCAATATAACACACACAAATTTGAGTTTTAGTTTGTTTCCCCATTTTCATAAATATGAATTTTAAGTTAGGGTTAATAACGCGCCGCCTAATAAGTGTAAGGTTTAAATTCATTGATTCAGTAAAGCCTTCGCGAGGACCCCTAACTATAGTTTCTGCTTGAGGTTCTGAAATATTCCGTGTTTCCCAACCGATAGTATCTATAATAATTACATTGGCAAAACCATCTATGAAAAGCATAGTTTTTCCGTATATAATCCCACATATAATATCATCAACAAGGTCGGATTTTTTATTGTTTCCGGTTAAAAGTACTTCTTGCATTAAAACATCCATAATTTCACTAGGATTAATACCTGCTATAGGACTTAATAAAATTGGTTTTATAATATTATCATTAATTAATTGGGTATTTGCCATTCCGTCAATGTAAATCAGCATACACTTAGTTATATTAGGTCTACCAACTGATAGCACTCTATATACTACTGTTGTATCGTTAGTAAAAATATTTTTTATTATATTAATATTTTCATCTAATGAGGTTACTAGTTTTATATTTGAAAAGTCATTTGTATTCATAAATTAGGCTTCCTTTATATTATAATAATTAACCACGTTGAGATATTTTATCCAATTTGTAAATACATTATTCGCATACATATTTATGTGAAAAAATATGGGGACAGTTAACAATTAATTGTTATAAAGTACAATTAGTTGTTAACCGTCCCCTTGTTTTTAACCTTGTTTTTAACCTTGTTTTTAGCTTTATTTTTAATGATAAAATGAGAAATATTGTTAAAAAACAATAAAAAATATATTGCATTTAACTTTTATATATGGTAATATAAGCTCATACTAACTGTTTAGTAGCAGTTAGTGCTGAGATTAACTAGATAACAACATATCCTCTTTTTAGAATATAATTGTTAATCGGTTGTTAGATCTTAATATTTGGAAAAAGGAGGAATGTTTAAAATGGCAGATAAAACTTTAGTTTGTAAAGACTGTTCTAAAGACTTCGTATTCACTGAAGGCGAGCAAGAATTCTACAAAGAAAAAGGATTCGATAATGAACCTCAAAGATGTGTTGATTGCAGAAGAGCAAGAAAACAACAAAATGACAGAGGATTCAGAAGATAGTAAAAAGAATATTATAACCCTATAGGATTAAACCTATAGGGTTTATTTTTTTGCTCTAAAACTATAATTATACGGTTCCATGGGTTGGGAATATAGTATAATGCTTAATAAGGAGTGGATTAAGTGATTAAAAACTACTTAGGTCAGGGCAGTTTGAGGGGAAATAGAAACTTAAGAAAACCCAAAACACTTAAATATCTTAAGTGTTTTGGGTTTTTAGTATTTAAGAGAAATCATTTAAATTTTTGATTGCAGGATTTTCTTTTACTTTGCTGTGCTTTGAATTATTAAAAAACTTAACAATTTCCCACCAACCAGTAGACGCGGCACCAAGGATGCAGGCTAGCACAGCTGTTTTAAAATTAAGCGTCACAGTTTTAAAAATAGGGTGAGCAGCTGGAATATACACTATAGAAAATAACATTACTAAGGCTAAGCTATTAATGTAAAATCTAGCTTTACTACCTTTTTCTTTGAAAATACTAATTAGATACTTAGTGTTAGATCTATTAACTAAGACTAGAATTACATTTCCAACTATTAAGACCATTAGTGAAAAAGTTCTTGCAAAGTCTGCACTTAAACCTGAATCAACCATATAGTGAAAAGGCAAAAATGATGCTAAAAACATTGTTGTACCCTGGAGTAGAACTTTTTTTGTTAAGTCTTTTGTAAGTAGTGGCTCTTTTGGTGATCGTGGGGGCTGCTCCATTATATAATCTTCTGCTGGTTCACCTTCGAAAACTATAGAGCAAGTTGGGTCTAAAATTAGCTCCAAAAGCACAATATGAACGGGCAGTAATATTTGAGGTAAGTTAAAAATAGGTGAAAATAATGCTAAGGTCATAATAGGAATATGAATTATCATTATATATACCATAGCTTTTCGAATGTTATCAAAAACCCTTCTTCCATCTTCTATAGAGTGAACTATAGTTGTGAAATTATCGTCCATTAGAATCATATCCGCAGCTTCTTTCGCAACCTCTGTTCCCCTTTTTCCCATTGCAATTCCTATATTAGCATTTTTTAGTGCTGGTGCATCATTTACTCCATCACCAGTCATTGCAACGATTTCACCATTCTTTTTAAGTGCCTTAACTATCTTCATTTTATGTTCTGGAATTACTCTTGAGAAAATATCACAATGCTTCACTGCGGTGCAAAGTTCATCCTCTGTCATAACATCAATTTCATCTCCAGTAATTGCACAATTATTAGATTTAAGACCTATTTCATTGCCTATAGCCATAGCTGTTTTAGAATAATCTCCTGTTATCATCATTACTCTTACACCAGCTTTTTTACAGAGGTCTATAGCATCTTCTACCCCTTCTTTTGGTGGATCTTGAAGTCCAATTAATCCCTTAAAACATAAACTATATTGTTCTAAACTATCATTAAGGGTAGAAGTTAATAAATCTGCCATTGCAAGAACTCTTAATCCCTTGCTAGCCATACCGTCTATAATATCTAAAATTTTTATTTCTTCATCTTGGGTTAAATTACATAAGGGTAGTATAGTTTCTGGGGAACCTTTAGCTGCTACATAGTAGCTAGCATTTTCTTTGTAGATATTTGCCATTCTTTTATTTTTAGAATCAAAAGCAAATTTTTTAGCAAGCTCAAGATTGTAAAGCTCAGTTATGTCTATTTTATTTTTGCCAGCATCTACTATAGCTTTCTCCATAGGATCATAGGGATCTTTTTCACAAGCTAAAACTAAAAGCTTAGCTAAATCTTTATCCTGCATTTTATCAGGATCTATAAATCCATTGCTATATATAGTTTTTGTGCGCATTATATTTTGTGTAATTGTTCCTGTTTTATCTACGCAAAGCACTGTGGTAGAACCTAAAGTTTCCACTGCAGGGATGCTGCGAATTAAGGTGTTCTTTTTAGCTAGCCTAAAGGCACCTAGGGATAAGAATATTGTAAGCACCACTGGAAATTCTTCTGGTATAATAGCCATAGCCAAGGTTATACCTGCAAGGATACTCTTAACAAATTCACCAGTGTACATATATGAAAGTCCTATTACTAAAATGCATAGTATAAAACCTGCAATAGCTAAGGTTTTTACTAATTGAGATACCTTTTTTTGAAGTGGAGAAAGTTCCTGCCTTGTTTCACTTATTGCTTTCCCTATTTTCCCATACTCAGTTTCAAAGCCTATTGTTTTTACTCTAGCAGTACATTTTCCGAAATTAGACAATGTACCTGCATATAAATAATCTTGTTTCCAATAGGTTTTTGAGGAATCTATAGTTCCCACTGTTACCTTGTATACAGGTTCACTCTCTCCAGTAAGGGAAGATTCATCCACTGAGAAATTTGATTCCTCAATAACTTCACAATCTGCAGGAATACGGTTTCCCTCGGATAAAAAAATTATATCAGAAGGTACAAGCTCGCGGCTTTTAATTACTTGTTTTTTACCATTTCTCATTGCGGTAACATGAGGCGCGGTCAAATCTTTTAGCGCATCTATAGTTTTTTCGGTTTTCCATTCCTGAACGAAAGTTATGGTGGCAACAAAAATAACAAAGATAAGCATTATACTACCTTCGCGAGGTTCCCCTAATATAAAATATAAGGTAGCGGCTCCTGCTAATAATAAAAACATAGGCTCTTTGAATACACTTAAAAACTTTAGTATAGGGTTAGATTTTTTAGTTTTTATAAGCTCATTAAAACCATATTTCTCTCTGAGGACTTTTACTTGTTCATTATTCAGATCATTTAATAATTCTTTTTCCATTTATTACACCTCGTTATCAATTAATAATTAGTACATTAACTATTATATGCTACAAACATAGAAATGTTAAGCATTATTAAAAATAATTATGTGGAGATATATTATCAATTGATAATTAAAAATAGATATTAATGGTAATTAATTGTAAATAATATGTATTAATATATGATAACAATTATTAAATGAATAAATTGAAGTATAGAAAAACCATATCATCAGTTTTTTTGGCATATATACACTCCAGCAATTATCAGAAAAGTAGTGATGATTTTTACAGCTGATATACTCTCATTTAATATGGTTACTGAAAGTATAATAGAAAAAATAGGTACTAAATTAATAAAGATTGAAGTTTTGCTTGGACCTATCTTTTTAATGGAGATTTGCTGAACTAAATAGCCTATAACAGATGCGAATATGCTCATATATACCACGGCTAAAAATGAGTAGTAGGGAATTTGATTTATAAAAGTCCAAGGCTTTTCATATATAACAAAAGGAATTAAAAAAATGCTACAAAATAAAAAGCTGTAAAAGGTTAGTATTAGCGGTGAAAATTTATGCAGATACACTTTGCTAAAAACAGAATAGGCAGCCCACAAACAAACAGCTATAAGCATTAATAAATCGCCTTTGTTTAAGGATAGGTTATGCATTGTGGATAGATTCGCATTTGTTATAGTTAAAAAAACACCTAAAAATGATAAAATTATTCCAATAGCTCTTTTAAAGGTTATTTTATCTTTTAGGAATATAATGCATAAAATTGTTGTTATTATAGGATTTGTGGCTCCTATTAGTGAAGAATTTATTGCGGTAGTATATTTTAAGGCAGTAAAAAAGAAAACATGATAGCCAAACATTCCAATTATACCTGTAAATAAAAATATAGGGATATCTTTTTTAGTTAATTTATAATTGCTTTTGTCCCTAGATTTTACTACAAAATAAAGAATAGTGGTTGCAATAAAAAACCTTAAAAAAGTCAAAGTAAAGGTTGGGATAAAAGGTACTGAGAGTTTCCCAGCAATAAATGCACCTGCCCAAAAAAATGTGGATAAAACCATTAGTAAGTATATTTTTCTGTTTGACAAAATACCAACTCCTTATTATTAGTAATTACTCAGCTACTATTTTAAGTAAACTTTATATTCATTTAAAAAAATTACACATTCAAATATGTATAACGTTAATGTTACTACCTTTTAGCCTATTATGAAAGATAATTATAAGCAGAATAGATTAAAATTAGAAGGGCGATGAAAATATATTATGTTAAATATTTGAAAGTTATATTGATATTATGTATAATTGAACAAGGGTACAGTTATAGTGTTTAGAGTTTATGTTTTATATAAATAGGGGGAATGGCATTGTTAAAAAAAACTACTCTAATTCTAGTGATAATATTGCTTATACCAATTATGTCTGCTTGCAATATATTTAAGAAGGGTATTAATCAAAAAGCAAATAATACGCTAGCACAGGAAGAGGCAACAAAAGCTAATGATTCACAAGATTTAGAAGTGATATCTGAGCCTAAAGAAATAGATCCAATTATAGAGCAAATAGGTAAAATGACTATAGATGAAAAAATAGGACAAATGCTAGTAGTAGGGATTGAGGGTCATGATTTAAATGATAATACCAAAAGTCTCATAGAAAAGTCTAAGGTAGGTGGCGTTATATTATTCTCAAATAATATTCAAGATGCCAGGCAGTTACTTAATTTATTGAATTCTTTAAAAAATGAAAATTCACATAACAAAGTACCTCTGTTTTTATCCCTTGATGAAGAGGGTGGTAGAGTAACAAGGATGCCAAAGGAATTTAAAAGGATTCCAACAAATAAAGCAATAGGAAAAATAAATGATAAGACACTATCCTATAAGATAGGTGCTGCAATAGGGTATGAAATAGGTGCTTTTGGATTTAATATGGACTTTGCACCGGTTCTTGATGTTAACAGTAATCCCAAAAATTCAGTTATAGGGGATAGGTCTTTTGGATGGGATATAAATCTCGTAAGCAACTTAGCTATCCAAACTATGAAGGGAATTCAATCGCAAAATGTTATACCTGTAGTGAAACATTTTCCAGGACATGGGGATACCTCTGTAGATTCTCATATGGGACTTCCTTCTGTAAATAATGATTTGAAAAGGTTAAAGAGCTTTGAGCTAATACCTTTTGCAAAGGCAATAAAAAATAATGCAGATGCAGTAATGATTGCACATATACTTTTGTCTAAGATAGATAGTGAAAATCCCTCCTCATTGTCAAAAACAATTATTACAGATATCTTAAGAACTGACCTTAAGTTTAATGGTGTTATAATCACTGATGATATGACTATGGGTGCTATAGTGAAAAATTATGATATTGGAGGAGCTGCAGTAAAATCAGTAAAGGCAGGAACCGACATAGTGCTTGTGTGCCACGGATATGATAATGAATTAGCAGTAATTAATGCACTGAAAAATTCACTATTAAAGGGAGAGGTATCTGGGCAACGGATAGATGAAAGTGTTTATAGGATACTGAGTCTTAAACAAAAATATAAATTAAAAGATGAAATAATAAAGTCTGTAGATGTTAAGGGTATAAATAATAAAATATACAATGTACTAAAAAATAAATTTTAAGAACTCATACAACAATATAAAAATAAGGATACCAATTTGGTATCCTTATTTTAAATGTATTAAGTAAAAATTAATGTTTTTATCTCCCCAGCCTAAGTCCCAAGGTACATGAAATCTATCAATGGTGTGCGTATTAACAAGAGGGTATCCATGAGAGTCAAAGCCCGTAACTATAGCGAAATGATCTATATCACTACCTTTGGCATAACAAATAAGATCACCTAATTCCAATTTTTGTACTGCTCCACATGGATAGCCTGGAAGTGGAGAAATTAACTGGTTAAATGTACCTTTTCCTAGTAGCTTTCCACGGCCACTATAAAGCAAATAATTTTTAAAGGCATCAGCATTAACCCATGCTGAGCTTCCGTCAGCTCCACCATATTTTTTATAAGTACATTGCCAAATACTATCAAACCGTAGGCCGCCACCTTCACTATCTCCAATTGATTGAGATACATAATTAGTGCAATTGCCCCCATTGCCGGTATAGTTTGTATATTTTTTATTATATTTTGTTGAATTTCCACTTGCCCATGGTATTCCACAGTATTTATCCGCATATTTAACGGCGTTAATTTTGTCGTATCGACCTTTGGGAACAACCTTCACTTCGGGTGGTATTTTAGGACAATTACCTAGGGTGTAAATAGTTTTTTTGTTGGCATCAAGTTTAAAGTTTTTTAACTCTCCCACATAAGCTTTTAAAGCATCTTCAAAACAATCTAAATACCAATCAGAATAAATTATCCATTTTTCATCTTTTTTTATTAGCTCCATAGAGTGTGTTAGTCCTACTCCAAATACATTTGTAGTAGGCGTTATATCATTTTTATAAGTGTATTCAAATTTATAATATTCATCCACCAATAAGCGAAGACCTCTTTTGGTTGTAGTTATGTTTCTAACTTTGGGAGTAGATTCAACTTTTGTAAAATTCATACCTCTTTGACTTGACCAATCATTAAAATAATTAAATCTTTTTACCTCATGCTCTAAACTCCACTTTCCAAGCTTTTGAGAAGGATCATAATAACTAGGGAGATTAGTAAGATCTTTAGTAATAAACATGGAGCAACGATCATTATAAATATTTTCTATCACCTGTGTGATTTCAGTTTTATCAGGAGGTAATAAAGCTATTGTAGAAATAGTTAAATTTTTATTTGTGTAAAAATCATTGAATTTATAAAAAAACAAATTTAATAGTAAAACAAACAAAATAGCAGTAAAAATAACAGCTTTGCAAGTGTGTTTTTTCATGAATTTATACACCTCCGAATTATTTAAAACAAAAAATAAGCACTAAGTTAGTATTCCACATTAATAAGATTTATTGCAAGAATTAATGATAAATTAATTTCAAATGCTGGAAAATTGTTCATCAAAATGAATTTTATTAATATACTTAATAAAGGTAATTAATTTTTGTGAGGTAGCTTATGTATGGTGAATAAATATACAACCAATGAGGTTTTAAATACTTCGCTGCCTGTAGTTGCGGAGATAACAATATATACTTTAATGTCTATTTTCGATTTAATGATGATTGGAAAATATGGCGGGAATATAGCAGTAAGTGCGGTGGGAATAAGTAATAGTTTAACAAATGCATTTATAGGTATATTTATTTCTGGGGGAGTTTGTATAAGTATTGTTTCACTAGTGTCTAGACTAGTAGGTGCAAAACAGTATAAAATTGCTGAAAAATTCGCAGCAATAGGGTTTGTTTTAGGTGCTAGCATTTGTTTAATTATTACAATTTTATTTTTTCACTTTGGAAAAGAACTTCTTTATGTACTTGGAGCTAGAAATGAAATTTTACAAATAGGATATTCATTTATAAGAATTAATTCTATAGCCTTGTTTTTTTGTATGAATATGCGACTTTTAAATTCTGTTTTAATAGGATATGGAAACACGTTTATACCATTCATATGTTCTTTAATTGTATTTTGTCTTAAAATACTTTTCAATTATTTGTTAATTTTTGGTGTTATGTTTAAGGAGATGGGTATAGAAGGAGCTGCTATTGCTTCTACAATTGCTTATTTATGTGGTTTTGTTTTTTCTTTTTACAATACTGTTCTAAAGGCTAAAATCAATTTTAAAACCATTTTCAATCTCAAAATTTTAAATAGTGATATTAAAAAAATATTAAGATTAGCTATTCCTTGTTCATTGGAAGAAGCGGCCTTCAGCATTAGCAAACTGATATGTGTTGCTATTATAATCAAATCTGGAAGTGTTTCCTTTGCAGCTGATGAAATAGCTAATATGATAGAAGGAATTTCCGTTATGCCTGGTATTGGATTTGGTATGGCAGTTATTACTTTAGTAGGACATAATATAGGGAAAAAGGATTATAAAAAAGCAAAAGCGGCTACTTTTAATTGTGCTTTTTATGCTTTATTTATGATGAGCATATTCGCAATAATATTCTTATTTATGCCAAATATTCTGGTGAATTTTTTTGTTAGTGAAAAAGAAAAAAAAGTTGCTTATTTAGCTGGGAGGTGTCTTGCTATAGGAGCAGCAGAGCAACCGCTTATAGGTATATCACTAGTCTTTGCTGGTGCATTAAAGGGTTTAGGAGATGTAAAGAGCCCCTTTTTAATTTCTTGTTTTACAAGTTGGGTTATAAGATTACCACTAACATATTATTTTATACATCTTTTAAAGTATCCAGTTACAGCAGTATGGTGGATTACTGCATTGCAATGGGGAATAGATGCATTGCTTATGTTCATATTTTTTAAGTGCAAATTTAATAAATTATCAAAAAATCAATAAGGATTTAGATATACTTAAAGAAAATCATGTAAAGGCTACTTTTTTTCTTATAGGCAATCAAATTAAAGGTCAAGAAGCACATGGAAGTAGGTATGAGATTAAAAAGACTAAGTGCAAAGTCTGCAATTAGTCTTTTATATTTTCTAAAGATAAAAATCAAATAAGTATTTCTTTTTATATAAAACCAAACATTAAGTTAGCGATTTAGGCCCTCGATTAGTTTAGTTTTGGTTTTAATCATGTCAGATAATATTATATATGCTTTTGAGTTTGTATCATAGGAAGTTACAACTAATCTTCCTTGTATATCAAGAAATAAAGCTAATATTTCCTTTTCAAACTGGAGAGAAAAATTCATAAATTCTTTAGACGTTGTAGCGTCAGTAGTATGTACTCTTAAATTAAATTGACTTATTAAAAATGAAATCTTATCATAAATTGCAAAATCAATTTTTTCAGTTTCATCGTCATTGACTTCTTTTTTTAGTTTTTGGTAATAAAGAAAGGTTTTATCAACGTTGTCAGCCAAAACCTTAGATAATATCTTTACAGCAGGAGAAAGATGAGTTTGCTTACTAATTTCTGTGTAAAGATCCTTTCGCTTATATGCAATGGCTATAGCTTTATCTATAATGTCTATAATGTCGTATCCCAAAACAAAATAACCTCCTTTTAATATTGTGTGGTAGATAACAATTATATTTCCTAAAGTTGTTAAATTTAAACATCGTTAATTTTTCAAGATTAACTGTTTTGATGCCAGTATCCATAGAAAAAAAGCTTGCTTTAAAACAAGCTCTTTCTGAAAAAAATTAATAAAATCTGGCGTTTTTTAAATCAATCCCCAATTGTTGAAACTCTGCTACATTTTTATAATTCAAGTTTTTATTTGAATTTAGAATCATAAAAATATACTATAATTGTACTATAACAGAAAAGGCGGAACTATGGAGACGTTGAAATTAGATTAAAAGCTTGTTTTTCGGTAATTTCTGTTGAATCCTTCATTTTGCTAACTGTTTCACATTCGACTATTTATGCAAAATTTATGAAATAAGCACACAAATATACTGATATCAATGAAAAAATTTACATTATATGCTACAAGTGCTTTTTATATAGTTGCAAATGTTGGAAATTGTCACCTGAAAAAAATGTAAGCTATTAAATTCGGTTTTACAAAAGCAGGTTTTAATTTTGAAAACTCTTAGTTAAGGAGCTTGTTTAAAAAACAAGCTCCTTCTGCTTAATATTAGTAAAATATTATTTTATATGGTTTCTACTCTGTGTAATTTGAAAGTGTTTCAGTAGCTGTTTGTAATGCAGATTGAACAGCATTAAGAGTATTTTGAATTTGTTGCCTATTTTCTTCCTTTTCTACTGTGCTTATGGCTTCAGTAAGACTAGTTCTTGAAGTTTGAAGTTTGTGATATACATCTTCAACATGTTGTCTTGCATTCTTTTCCATATGGATTTCCTCCTTTATTTCTTAATAGTATGGTTATAGTATCTGAATTTCACTGAAAAAAATACTTGTAAATTATAGAAAGTATGCTATAATTTACTTTAATGTGAGAGTGTATCTAGGGTTCCGGTTTTAAAAATGTCTGGTCCGAGCGATACAGGATGATATCTACACTTTTAGGGAAAAAGCCTGAAGGACGAGTCTCAATATGGAGATTTGTTTTGGAGGCTTTATTTTTTTTGAAAAAAAGGAGATGTTAAAAATGAGCATAATAAAAGTTGATAATCTTTGCAAAACTTTTAAAGTTAAAACCAAGGAACAAGGACTACGGGGCAGTGTTAAGTCGATTTTTTCACCAAGCTATAGGGAGATTGAGGCCGTTAATAATATTTCCTTTGAAGTAGAAAAGGGAGAAATATTAGCCTTCATAGGTCCAAATGGAGCAGGAAAATCCACTACTATAAAAATGATGACAGGTATATTATATCCATCCTCAGGAAATATTGAAGTCCTGGGTATGAATCCAGCTACTGAAAGAAAAGAATTGTCTTATAAAATAGGTACAGTTTTTGGGCAAAAATCACAACTTTGGTTTCACCTACCACCACTTGATAGCTTTCATTTACTTGGGAATATTTATGAAATGGATAAAGTGAAACTTCAAAAGAGAATAGAGCTCCTAAAGGAGATTTTTGAAATAGGAGATTTAATGGATATTCCCGTTAGAAAACTTTCTTTAGGTCAAAGAATACGCTGTGAGATTGCAGCATCTATTTTACACGAACCTGAGATTATATTTTTAGATGAGCCTACTATAGGCCTGGATGTGGTTGTAAAACAGAAGATTAGAGAACTTATATTGCAGCTTAATAAGGAAGAAAAAACCACTATATTCTTAACCTCTCATGATTCCGGCGATATAGAACAATTATGCAAAAGGGCAATCATTATAAATCATGGAGAGGTGGTATTAAACGAAACAATTAAGAGTCTTAAGCATGATTATTTAAACAAGAAGATAATACAGATTAAGTATAATGAAATAGTAAATCTAGACAATTGCGAACTAAATATTATTAAAAATAAGGGGAATGCCATAAAGGTTCAAGTGGACACATCAAAGCAAGATATAGAGCAAGTGCTAACTAACCTAATAAAATGCGGAAAGGTGAATGACATAACCATATCAGAGCCACCACTTGAGGAAATAATATCTCATATTTATAAGCAAAGTAAGGAGGGTGACACGCATGAAGGCACTTCGTAAATATGGACAAATATCTAAAATAACAATGTCTAATAGCTTGGTATATTTTTGGAATTTTCTTAGTAAAAATATATTTTTTGTATTCATAATGTTTATATATTTAATGCTTTGGAAAAATATATATGCACAAAAAGGTAGTACAATTGCTGGGCTAAGTTTAAATGCAATGATTTGGTACTTGATAGTTACAGAGCTTGTTACTCTTTCAAGAACAGATATACATGTACAAGTAAATGAAGATGTGAAAAGTGGTAACATAGCTTATTTATTGAACAAACCTTATAACTATGTTATTTATTGCTTTTCCTACTTTGTAGGTGAAATTGGCATAAAACTTTTAACTAATGGTATAATTGGACTTTCTATAGGGTTCATCTATGCTGGGACCTTGGAAAATTTTAACGTACTGCACCTCCCTTTTATATTTATATCATTAATTGTAGGCTGCTGTATTAACTTTTTTATCTATATAACGTTAGCATTAACCTCATTTTGGTTTGAGGACAATACAGCTTTCTTTTGGATTTATTCAAAGCTGATATTTACCTTAGGGGGAATGCTTATGCCTATAGAACTTTTTCCGGATTGGCTCCAAAAGGTATCAAAGTATCTACCCTTTGCTTATGTAACTTACGTGCCAGCAAAACTTGCAGTAGATTTTTCTTTCATAAGTTTTTATAAACAATTTTCAATTCAACTATTATATTTAGGGATATTTTTTACTTTAGCTATGACATTATATAAGAAGGGGGCAAAGAATTTAAATGTTAATGGAGGTTAAGAAGAGCTTAAAGCTTATGGGTTATTATTTTAAATTTAATATATCTTCAGTCATGGAATACAGGATGAGTTTTCTTGTACAATGTTTTGGGATGATACTAAATAATTCAGCATTTATATTCTTTTGGTGGATATTATTTGAAAAGGTAAACACTATTGGTGGATATGGTTTTAAGGATGAAATGATGCTTTGGGCTTTAATGTCCACTAGTTTTGGTCTTTGTTTTGTGGTTTTTGGTAATGTAAATCAGATTACAAGAATGATAATAAATGGTGAACTAGATAGCTATTTACTACAGCCTAAAGACCCTCTTATTAATATACTTTGCTCTAAAACCATAGTATCTGCATGGGGTGATACCTTATATGGAGTGATTTTATTTTTTATAATCAAAGGTTTTCATCTTAAAAGTTTCTTATTGTTTTTGTTATTTTCTATTACAGGGGCTTTAATATTAGCTTCAGTACTAGTGACCTTTCATGCCTTAAGTTTTTATGCAGGCAACACAGAGGGATTAGCACAGCTTGCAACAGAATTTTTCATAAGCTTTAGTATTTATCCGGAAGGCATATTTAGCAATACTGTAAAATATATACTTTATACTGTTATACCAGTAGCATTTGTGGTGTATATACCTGCAAAGGTGATAAATCAATTTTCGCTTGTTATGCTTTTAGAGGTTTTAGGAGTAGCATTAATATGGATAGTAATAGCTTATACTATGTTCTACAAAGGCCTTAAAAAATATGAATCTGGAAATTTAATAACAAATAAACTATAATGGTGCCACCAACGTGGCAAGTGTAAAATTGAACTTACCATACAATAATTCAATGAGGTGATGAGATGATAAATACAAAATCAATTGAGGCAGTTGATAAAAGCAAATATAAGGAATTTACTGTTCCATTATATGATAGTTACTGTTTTTCTAATATTTTTGGAAGTATAAAACACTTATTTGATATTCCATCAGATAAAAAATTACCTAAGGATACTCTAGGAAATTCACAGGATTCTCCTAATAAAATAGTTTTCTTTCTTGTGGATGCTTTTGGCTGGTGTTTTTATGAGAAATACAAGGAGTCTTCCAGTTTCTTACGTGAAATAGAAGAAAGAGGAATTGTTTCAAAGTTAACTTCACAGTTTCCGTCTACTACAACAGCTCATGTAACCACAGCTTTAAGTGGAGAACCAGTATACGAACACGGGCTTTATGAATGGTTCTATTATGAGCCAGAAGCCGATGATATCATAACAGCTTTCTTATTTAAAGAAGCAAGAAAAAAGGGTATAGAAACTTTAAAGAATAAGAATATAGATCCTAAAAGCTTCTTACCTAAAAAAAGCTTTTTCAAGGACTTATTAGAAAATGGAATTAAAAGCACTGTTTATCAGCCAAGCTTTATAAATGATAGTACCTACTCGAGTGTAATGTGTAAAGATGCAACGGTGAAAGGGTATCATGAATATGAAGATTTATTTGAATCGCTATCAAAGGATTTAATAAAGAATAATGAGAAAGAATATTTTTATGTTTATTTACCAGACATTGATCATATTGCTCATGAAAAAGGAAATTGTTCAGAAGAATTTAAAGAAGCCATGGAGAAATTATTAAAACATATGGATAAATTCTATAAAAATGGCAAAGAAAGCTTTGAAAATACAGCGATTATGATCTCAGCGGATCATGGACAAGTGGATACTGATTTAAGTAGGAAGTATTATTTGAATGACATAATACCCGATATAGATAAATACTTAAAGCACAATAAAAACAATGATCTAATTTCACCAGCAGGTTTTTGTAGAGATTTATTTCTCTACGTTAAGGACGAACACTTATTTACAGTTAAGAAAATGATAGAAAAGCAGTTAAAAGATATAGTTTACGTATATACTTTTGAGGAATTGACGAAAAAAGGCTTTTTCGGAAATCCAAGTAAGAGAATGTTAGAAAGATGTGGAAATCTTATTTTATTACCCAAAGGCAATAATCATATTTGGTGGTATGAAAAGGATGTTTTTGAACTTACACTTATAGGACTTCATGGTGGCGCGAGTAGGGATGAGATGGAGATACCACTTTTGTTTTATAGATTTTAATAAAATTATACAAATTTGACTTTTTAATATAAAAATAGGATAATTATAATTACTTTAAATGCAATTACGATAATATTATATTATGAAAAAGAAGTGAAAATTAAAATTTATTTGAGAAAATAAGACTGAATGGAGGAATATTTATGGGGAAGTATACTGCTTTTAAGATATTTTCATGCTCATAGCAAAGACTGCTTTAAAGAAGTAAGCTATGATTTGTTTTGAGTTTAAGTTATAAAATTAGGTATAAATAAACTAAACATATAATTTATATGCATAATACATTGTTTTACTTTATTTAGTAGTCTTTGCTTTAATTCTTTATATTTTATAAGGAGGAGCAAAGCTGTGGGATATATTAAAGCACAAAATGTGTTGCCAGAAGAAATAATAAAGTTAATTCAAGAATACGTAGATGGGGAATGTTTATACATTCCAAGAAAAAATGGAAATGAAAAATCTTGGGGTGAAAAAAATGGTACAAGAAACAGTCTTAGAAAGAGGAATAATGAAATATTTTGCAAATATACTCAGGGAGTAACCATTATTGAATTAGCTAGTCGATATTACCTTTCAGAAAAAAGTATAGGAAGAATTATAGGTAAAGAAAAATTATTATGTTCATAATAAAAAAAGATGTTAATTATTAAATGAAATTTTAATAATTAACATCCTTTTTCATTTGATTCTTTGATGAGACCTAAATTATGGCATGTGTAAATTAGTTTACAATAAAGATTGCTAGGTATAAAGATAATAGTATAGATGCTCAAGTTCTATTGTGAACTGTTTATGAGGTTTTAATATAATAATATGGGTGTTAGAATATAGTTACGAAGGTTACTAAGAATAGAATTTTGAGGAGGAAATAATATGAAGTTTGAATTTAGAAAGCCCACAGAAAGTGATGCTAAAGATACTGTAACATGGAAGTATGAAGGTGAGTATTCCTTCTATAATAATGATAAAACCGAAGCTAAAAAACAATGGGTAAGTAATATACATAATGAAGAAAATACATTTGCTATATACGATGAAAAAAGCGAACTAATAGGAAATTGTAGTTTTGATTATGAGGATGGTCAAATAAATCTTGGGTTACAAATCAGGCCAAGCTTAACAGGAAAAGGTAGGGGAACAGAAATAGTTAAAGCCATATTAGAATTTGGAAAAGAAAAATATAAGTTTAATGATATAGAGCTGCTTGTTGCAAAGTTTAATAAGAGAGCCATAAAGATATATGAAAGGTTAGAATTTAAGATCACAGAGGAGTTTATGTGGCATGTAAATGGTGAAGACAAAGAATTTGTTGCAATGAGAAAAGTTTGGGGAAATTAAAGGACAAGTATTTTTGTGAATAGAACAATGAAAATGAGTAGCATTTAAGAGAAAAAGGTAACTCTTATCTAAAAGAATTACCTTTTTGTACTATGGCAATTGACACCTATATAAAACTATCCTATCCTCATCTAATTCTACCTTTAATTTGTCCAGTCCACTAATATTAAGTGCATCTAAGTATTCCTCTGGAATATGAATTCTTCCATTCTTATCTATAACAGCAAGTTCAACATGACTTTCATCTTTTTTTAATCCTGTGCTTAGGTTAGCTAATGTTTCTGCATAACTGCTTTTTCTTAAAATTTCACTGCTTATTTTCCCATCTCTTATAGATACTACTCTATCAACTTTTTTTGCTAACTGACTATCGTGAGTTACTATAACAATAGTTACATTTAGCGTCTGGTTTAATTTTTGAAACAAATCCAAAATCTGAGCAGAAGTTTTTGTATCTACAGAACCAGTAGGCTCGTCGGCAAGCAAAAGCTTAGGATTATTGGAAAGTGCTATAGCTATAGCTATTCTCTGCTGTTCGCCTCCTGATAGCTGACTTAATTTACTTTTCTTCCTATGAAGCATACCTACCATTTCCAAAAGGTCTAAAGCTCTATTTTTTTCATTAGACTGCTTTCCTACACTTAAAATCAGTTCAATATTTTCCTGTGCAGTAAGATATGGAATTAAATTCCTTGCATTATTTTTCCATACGAATCCTACAGTTTGTTTTTTATATTTTATCATTTCTTTTTCATTAAGCTTAAATAAATCTTTCCCCTCTACAATCAATTTACCTGCATTAGCACGATCAAGGCCTCCTAGCATATTAAGTAGGGTTGATTTTCCACTTCCACTGTTTCCTACGATAGCCATTAGTTCTCCTTCTTCTACAACTAGATCCAATCCTTGAAGTGCAACAACTTCTGTGTCTACAGTTTTATATATTTTTATCAGGTTTTCACATACAATCATTTTATTTTTATTACTCATTTACAAGCTCACCATCCTGTAATGTATATACGCAGTTGGCAATTTCCATCATATTTGGATCATGGGTGGTCATAACCACGGATATGCCTTCCTTCTGTACCATATCCTTGAAAATTTTAACTATCTGTAATCCTCTATTAGTATCCAGTGCAGCAGTGGGCTCATCTGCAAAAATAATTTTAGGACGATGGGCAATTGCACGTGCAATTGCTACTCGCTGAACTTCTCCTCCAGATAACTCATAAGGAAAATGTGCCATTCTTTTCTTTAAACCCACTAGTTCAAGGCATTCCGCTACTCTCTTTTTTCTTTCATTCTTATCAAACCCTACTATTCTAAGAGCTAGGTCAACATTTTCAAAAGCAGTCATATTTGAGAGAAGTGCTCCAGATTGAAATACATAGCCTATTTGCTGTTTTCTTAGTTCATTTCTTTCTTTTATGGACATACTGGTTAAGTCTACTTTATCAAAAAAAATTTTGCCGGATGTTGGGTTATCCAATGCTCCTAATAAATTAATTAACGAGGTCTTACCTGAACCTGAGCGTCCCTTAATTATAGTGAATTGCCCTTTAAGAATTTCTAAACTTAAATTCTTTACTGCATGAATTTGCTGTCCACCTACCACATATGTTCGCCATAAATCTTGAGTTTTTATTATACCTCGCATACTAATCCTCTCCTAACTTGATGGCTTGATCCATTTTTATATGTGAAATATAAATTCCAAGTAGCACTATAATTCCTAAAATTACTGTACCAAACAAAAGTGCCATCTTCATATAATCATTACCAAAGGATATTATTGGCGGTGGAAGAAATTGCTCCTTAGTATCAGTTACAATTTTCATAAGTGGCATAAATATCTTACTATTTATATTTCCAACTAAAATACCCATACCAATTGCAGTACCTGTTATTAAAAGCTGTTCTCCTAAAAGCATAAGCACTACTTCTTTTAGTGACATCCCTAATGCCTGTAATATTCCAAACTGAAGTATTCTGCTCTTTATAGATAGTATCCAGTATATAGAAAATCCAAGTGCAGCTATAATCATACTAGAAATAAAAGCTAAGGTTAATGCGCCATTATTTCCCTGTATCATAGGGTCATTCTTAAACTTAATTATCTCTTGATTTCTATCCTTTATCTCAGTTACAGGTAGCTTTTTATCCGCTATGGCCTTATATAATTTTTCTGTAGAACCAGCTTCTTTCTTTATCCAAACTTCATAAGGTGCTACCGGCATATTGGCATTCATATAATTTAAATTAGCCAATATAAGCCCACCATCATTAGGAATATACGCTGGCCAATAATCAATAAAACCATAAACTACAAAATTTACATAAAGTCCATTGCCCCACTTTAACTTTATACTGTCTCCCTCAATTATAGCTAATTTTTCTTTAAGAGAAGTTGATACATATACTGCACTAGGATTTTTTGATATCATATTTAAATAGTCATACCAGTGAAATGGGAGCAATCGTTCATCAAACCATGCAACTTGTCCAAATTCATGAGGGATAATTCCCATCAATTTAAATCCAGCTAAGTTACCAGTAAAGCATTCTAATTGAGTATTATTTGAAAAATAAACTTTAGTTGCTTTTTCTACTCCAGGTAAAGATGAATAGCTACTAAAGCTAGGCTCTATATAAAGGCCTGAGTTTTTACTCTCTGTAGTTTCTTCGTAATTAATATCATTTTTCAGTTTTTTATCATTTTTCTGCCAGAGTGTAATCAATCTACTATCTGCTCCCACTGTATAATTTATTTTTCTCTCCAGATAGGAATTAAAGATTCTAGCGGATTTAACATCGAAAATTCCTACTGCAATTGTGAGTATTAAGAACAGCATTATAAATCCATTTTTGCCATTATCCCTTGCAGTATTAATAAGTGCCATATAGCTCTCTGGGGACCAATACTTTTTACCAAGGTTTATAATTAATTTTAATATATATGGATAAATTCTTAATATTAACATACCGAGTCCTAGAATAAATAATGTAGTAAGCAAGTACATAAGTGGATCAACAGGTATTTCACTTGCGTTTGCGCCTGTAACTTGAAGAATTTTTTCTCTAGTTTTGAATACTCTATAACCATATAAAACTATTCCAAGTAAAACAAAATCTAAATAAAGCCTCTTCCAAAATGGTACAGATTTCCTTTTTGATTTTTTTTGTTTTCGCATAACTATATTTTCTCTACAGGCAAGTACCACAGGAATTAGCATAGTTAGAATGAATACAAAAATACCTATTGAAGCATATTTATATTCATTAATTGAAAGATTAACCTTCAGTGGATTTCTGCTAACAAACTGTAAAAATCCATTAGCACTACCAATTACCTTTACAAAAAATAATCCGAGTAATGGTCCTAAAATAAGTGCTATTATGCTTATAACTATTCCTTCTAGAAAATACGTAGTAATAATCTGAATATTAGCTGCGCCTCTACTCCTTAAAACAGATATCTCATTCTTTTCCTGTTCAACAATTAGCTGTGAAACCATAAAAATATAAAATAGTATCATAAGTAAAACTGGAGTCTGCAAAACCCATAAAACTATGCTTAAATCCTTGGATTTCTTCTCAAATTCTTGAAAGGAATCGAAAATATTCATTTTAGGTACAATCCCATGTTTAGTATGCAATATTTGTTCATGATTTTGTAGAACATTTAAAATATGTTTGTAGTTTTCTGTAGTTATTTTCTTATAATCATATGCTATTTCCCATTGACTTTTGGTATATGGAATAGAAAGGGTTTTAAGTAAATCATCTAAAAATAGTTTTTCATTAACTATCATTATTGGTTCATAAGGATCCCAGTTTCCTTTTGTCCAATAAGAATCGTCTTCCTTTACATCATATGTCCCAACAATTTTAACAAGAAAATATTTCTTTTCAATCATCACCTTATAAGTTTTGTTTAATCTGATTTTTAGATTATCCATTTGATTTTGAGGTATTATAACTTCATAGCACCCATCTGAAGTCTTTGAACTAGAAAATATTCTTCCGTTTTTTATTATTATATGCTTTTCAATATCCGATACTTTACCTAACTTCACTCCATTCTTAATAGTCTCTGATCTTTCTCCATCAATTGATAAAATCTCCAAATTATTAAGAGTAGTAATATTTTTTTTGCTTATTATAGGGATATTCATTTCTTTAAGCATACCACTACTTAGTGATTTTTCTATACTGGCATGGCTAGCTTTTATAACTAGGTAGTCTGTAATTTGTGGTAAATACTCCACATAATAAATACCTGCAGATTGCTTTTTACTTTCTTGAAAATCTTCGAATTGTTTTAACATTACCTTCTGCATAATTCCTCTAGTATAAAGAGGTACAGCAGATATAATAGCTAAAGCTAGTACTACCCCTATAAGCATACTGAAGAATAACCATTTATTTCTATAAATCTTACGAAATAATCTAAGCAACATTTTTATCACCTCGCATCCCTAATAACCTTTTCCCCTTCTTTTATTCCACTAACTACTTGAACTTGTTCTTTATTTCCAATTCCTATTTCAATAAATTTTTCTACTTTCTCACCGTTTGCTAACACTTGAACACAGCTTTGATCGCCTAAAATATATACTACTTTTCTAGGTAACACTAATATATTATCTTTCTTTTGTTGTATAGTATAAAAATCCACATTAGCCCCTAAACTTATGTCATTTGCCTTTTCTAAAAACTTAACTTTAACATATGGATATTTATGTGATTTGTCCTCTTTCCGCAGGGTATGTTCTACTGTAATAACTTCTCCAACATAGGAATTATTGTTACATAAAATTTTACCTTTCATTCCAATCTTATAATCAGATACATTTTCACCTTCAAACTCGGCAACATAGCTATTGGGGTCTGATACAGAATAAATTGTTTCATATGCACTTAATAAAGCTCCAACACCATCGTTAATACAAAAATCAACAATTCCTGATACTGGGGATAAAAGCTTAGACTTCTCCAATTCTTTTTTATAATTTTCTAAAGTCAATTCTTCAATTTGTACATCTAGGGTTGCTTTAGCTATTTCATACTTTTGCTTTTTTTCTTCTGTAAGCTGAGTTAATGTTATCTTTGCCTTTTTTAATTTAAGTTGCTGTTCTTTTATTTCACATTCCAAATTATCGGAATCTAATACTGCTAAAAGTTGACCTTTTTTTACCGTATCTCCAGGCTTAACAAGTAACTTCTTTAAAACTCCACCCTTTTTTTCAAAATATAATTTGTGCTTACTACTTGATATAATTACAGCCGTTACTTTTAACTCATTTGAAATACTCCCCTTTTTAACATCTACAGTTGTATAATTCATCTTAGGTGGTGCAACTAAAACAGGTTTTTGAACATTTTCTTCCTTTGGGAACAATCTACATCCAGTAAATGTTGAACTTAATACCCCTGTAATTAAAATTAAAGTAAACGCTCTTGTAAATTTCTTTTTTTTGCATAACCATTTCTTATTAAAATGCATACATCTCCCCCCTAAATTTCAAAGGTATCTTTATGTAATTATACAAGTTTATATTAAAATATATACTGTTTTGGAAAATTTAACAAATTAAATATAGTATATGACTTTTCTTTCTCTTGAAATCTTTTTTGACATTATAACACCTCCACTAGAAATAATTATTACATAATATACCAAAGATATTAAATTATATAAATTATAACATAAATAGTTAAGAAAGTGTATAATAATATATACTAAGAAAAAAAATCGTTATAATAATCAAGAAACAATGTAAAAAACTGAACTTTATAGTTCAAAAAAATATATCAAGAAATGAAGAAAATACATTTGCTATATATGATAAAAAAACGAACTAATAGGAAATTGTAGTTTTGATTATGAGGATGGCCAAATAAATCTTGGGCTACAAATGAGTCCAAGCTTAACAGGCAAAGGTATGGGAACAGAAACAATTAAAGTTATAAGAAGGTACGGTTTTAAAATTGTAAGATTTGAAACCGTACCTTTTTATATATTAATAATTTAGTTTGAAATAAGGAGGATATATCATGTAAAATGAATATCTCTTTATTCTTTTATGGGAATATAAACATCAACTTCAAATTTATTATCATTAAATCGCTCATCATAAAGTTCAAAATCAACAGCAGCTTTTTCATTATAAGGACTGTTTGCACTAGGAGGACATAACCCCGGTTGGCTATAAACTGAATTAGGAAGCCAGGTTTCGAAAAAGTAATGCCAAATTTGTCCTAGCTTCTTACCAAGCTTTGATTTATCCGTGCCTTTTGCAGTGAATATAGCATATTTGGAACTTGGTACAATCTTTCCAACCATTCCTTCAGGGATATTATCTAGACTATCTACTTCTTTACATATTATATAAGAAAAATTACCCTCACCGTCAAAGTCTGTGTTCATTCCTAAAATAGCATTAGAATTTATTTTATTGGGAATGCCAGCTTCTATTCTATCTTGAAAATATCTATCCCATAAGCTGTGAATCAGTTCTGGAAAATGCATATCCTCAAATGAAGTTTTAACGTCAATACCTATTACCTTAAATTCATCTTTTTCTATAATTATAGGTTCCATCATAAAAGCTCCTCCAATATTTTTATATTTTATTTCGTTTAAATCTCTCTTTTTAAAAAACACTTTATGTTTATTATTGTTTCGATATTTACTTGGGGTTAACCCGTACATTTTACTGAAAGCTCTCGTAAAGGATTCAGGGGTTTCATATCCATATTTAAGAGCAATATCAAGTATTTTATATTTTGTAGAAACTAGTTCATAAGCTGATTCAGCCAGTCTTCTTTTTCGTACATACTCTTTTATAGAATATCCAACAAGGGCATGAAAAAGCTGATGAAAATAGGATAAAGAACAGTATGATTTATTTGCAATTTCAGTAAGGGAAATATCTGTAGTTAAATTTTCTTCTATGAAATCCATGGATTTTTCAATTCTATGGTATAGGTTCATGAACATAACCTCCATATTCTTACTATTGGCGCCTGTGATAATAGTATCACAGTTTAAAAGGTTAAATCTTGATATTTTCTACTGTTTTGCAAATGAACTTTATAGTAGTGTAGTTGTTTAAATGTGTAAAATAGGAAAGAATTAGGCTGGCATTGAGCTTGAAATATAATACAGGATAAAGATTAGCAAATTAATTGATAGTCTTTATTGTTTTAGTATTAAATTTCAAAATATGTTATTATATGAGTAATTGCTGAAATGTTAAGGTAAAGGAGAGTTTGAAAAATGAAAATACTATTTGTTGAGGATGATAAAATAATTGCAACGGGAATTTGTTACTCCCTGTCGCAGGAGGGGTATTTTGTAACTCACTGTCTGAACGTGGAGTCAGCAAAAACTATGATAAATAAAAATAGCTTTAACTTGGCAATACTTGATTTATCTCTTCCAGATGGAAGTGGCTACGATATCTGCAAAATAATTAAGGTGAAAGAAGATATTCCAGTAATATTTCTAACGGCAATAGATGATGAGGTCAATGTAGTTATGGGTCTTGATATGGGGGCAGATGATTATATAACAAAGCCTTTTCGTATAAGAGAACTTCTCTCTCGAATTAAAGCTGTACTTCGCAGATATGAGAAGACAGAATTTACAAAAACACTGTTTGAATTTAGTGGTATAAAAATAGACACAGCGCAGGTAAAAGTGTATAAAGAAGAGAAGGAAGTTATATTAACCTCTCTTGAATACCGACTACTTCTAATCTTTGCAAATAACCAGAGGCAAGTTCTTAATCGAAACCAGCTTTTAGAAGGGCTATGGGATTTTGCAGGGGACTTCGTAAATGACAATACCTTAACCGTATATATTAAACGGTTGCGTGAAAAGATTGAGGATGACAGCAAAAATCCAAAAATTATAAAAACAATTCGTGGAATTGGATATAAGGTTGGTGATTAATATTCTACGAAACAAAGAAATAAAAATATATATAACTCTTTTGGTTTCAATTTTAATAATAGGATCTGCTGCCTGCTTTTTCGTTAATATCATTTCAGGAATTATATCACTTTCAGCTTTGCTTTTAATGATTGTCATATCTTTCATTTTTACTAAGTGGAGATATAAGCAATTAGACCAATTATCTGAGTATCTAAGGAGAATCAAAAGTGGCGAGTATTCCCTTGATATTAGAGATAATGATGAGGGCGAGCTTAGTATACTTAAAAATGAAATATATAAAGTAACAGTAAGCCTACAGGAACAGGCTGAGCTATTAAAGAAAGACAAGCTTTTTCTTGCGGATTCAATTTCTGATATTTCTCATCAGCTTAAAACTCCAATAACTTCAATGTTTGTTATGACAGACCTTATATGTGACGAAAGCCTACCTCGAGATAAACGCCAGGAATTTTCCCGGAATATTCGGTCACAACTTGAAAGACTTAAGTGGCTTGTTGCGTCACTACTAAAGCTCTCTAAGATTGATGCAGGCACAATTGAGTTTAAAAAAGAGAATGTGAATGTACGAGAGCTTATCAGTAGGGCTACCCAGCACCTGCTAATTCCTATGGAAATCAAAGAGCAGATTCTTGAAATTATCGGTGATGAGCATACTAAATTTATTGGTGATTTTAATTGGTCCTCAGAGGCTGTTTCAAATGTAATAAAAAATTGTATTGAGCATACACCTTATGCTGGGAAGATAGTTATTGATTTTTGCGAAACAACAATATATACAATGATTAAAATAGTTGATAACGGTTGTGGTATCTATAAGGAGGAGTTGCCATATATATTTAATAGATTTTATAAGGGCAAAAACGCGCAGAATGACAGCATTGGTATTGGTCTTGCAATGTCAAAAATTATTTTGCAAAAACAAGGTGGTATCATTGAAGTTACCAGCGAAAAAGGTAAAGGCACAGAATTTGTTATAAAGATTTATAAAAGTGTTGTGTGACAAAATAGTCACATAAACAGTCACTACAAAGTCACATTAGGCAGATATACTAAGGTTATAAACTAATAGAGGAGTGAGCAGCAATGGAGATATTAAGAGTAGAAAATCTGTCTAAAACATATGGCAGGGGTGAATCAGCCGTAAAGGCTCTAGATAATGTGTCGTTTTCGGTGAATAAAGGTGAATTTGTTGCAATTATTGGACCGTCAGGATCAGGCAAATCAACACTTTTGCATATATTGGGTGGTGTGGATACCCCAACAAGTGGCAAGGTTTTTGTAGAAAATACTGATATTTATGCTTTTGACGAAACAAAGCTTGCTATATTTAGACGCAGGCAAATCGGTCTTATCTATCAATTTTATAATTTAATACCAGTTTTGAATGTGGAAGAAAATATCACCTTACCGCTATTACTGGATGGTCAAAAGATAAAAGAAGGGCAACTAGATGAGATAATTAGTATACTGGGACTTGTAGATAGATTAAAACATCTGCCTAATCAGCTTTCAGGAGGTCAACAGCAACGTGTATCAATAGGAAGGGCACTTATTAACAAACCGGCAATTGTACTTGCAGATGAGCCTACGGGTAACCTTGATAGTAAAAACAGTGGGGAAATAATAGAACTTTTAAAGTTGTCAAATAAAAAATACCATCAGACTTTAATAATAATAACGCATGATGAACGCATTGCTTTGCAGGCGGACCGAATAATTTCAATTGAAGACGGTCATATTGAAAGCGATGAGGTGATTCGTAGATGAATATCATAAATTCTTTGACCCTTCGTCATATGAAGCTAAATAAAAAACGTACTATTGTTACCATTATCGGTGTCATATTATCAGTTTCCATGATAACAGCCATACCTACTTCTGTGATGTCTTTTCTTAGTATGATGCAACGAAATATCATAGAGGATACAGGAAATTGGCATGTACGCTATAATAATTTACACAGTAAAAACATTAATGTAGTGATGAATGATAAAAACACGGACAGAGCATCACTAAGCAGAAATATAGGATATGCAAAGCTTGAAGGTTCTAAAAATAAGAATAAGCCTTATCTTTTTATACAAGCTTATGATGAGCAGGGCCTAGAGAGCTTTAATTTAAATTTAGTTCAGGGTCATTTTCCTAAAAACTCAAATGAAATAGTTATATCTTCTCATATTTCAGAAAATGGTGGAGTGGCATATAAGGTTGGTGACATACTTAAATTGGATGTTGGACAGCGTTATGAAGATGGAAATAAGATAGACCTTGGACAGGATTACAGCTTTAAAAAGAAAGGAGAAAAATTTATTGTAAAATCTAAAAAAGAATATACTGTAACAGGAATCATAAGTAGGCCAAAATTTGAACTTTACTGGTCACCTGGCTATACAGTGATATCCTATCTTGATAAAAATCAACTTACTCCTAATGATACTGTTAATATGTCGGTAGTTTGGAAAAATGTGAGCAAAAAAGTAAATACAGCAGCCAATGAGCTTTCGGAAAGAGTAGGTGTTTCTAGTGATAATAAAATCTATAATAGTGAGCTTTTAAGGTACTATGGAATTATTAATGATGATTTACTTTCAACTCTATATATTATTGCAGGTATAATGGTAACTATTATAATTATAGGTTCCGTAGCGCTTATATATAATTCCTTTGCAATTTCAATCTCGGAGCGAAGCCGTCATTTAGGAATGCTCGCAAGTGTAGGGGCAACAAAAAAGCAAAAGCGTAAATCTGTATTTTTTGAAGGCTTTGTTGTTGGGGTTATTGGTATCCCTATAGGTATATTTTTGGGGACTATAGCAATGGGTATAACCTTTAAGATTGTGCAGCCACTAATAGAAGGCTTCAGAGCAGGTCTTAAACTAAAGCTTGTAATATCTCCTGGCGCAATACTCGTTGCTATATCACTTTCCATTATTACTATTTTAATATCAGTTTATATTCCAGCAAAACGTGCATCGAAGATATCACCTGTTGATGCGCTACGTCAATCGAGAGACATAAGGCTCACCAGTAAAGCTGTGAAAACATCTAAACTTACAAGATTTATATTTGGATTTGAAGCAGAGCTAGGGCTTAAAAACTTAAAGCGAAATAGTCGCAGATATAAATCTACAATATTTTCCCTGGTTATTAGTATTGTTTTATTTTTATCAGTTTCATCCCTATCCTTGCTGTCTCAAAAATCAGCAGAAAGTGCAGCTAATAATACGACCTATGATCTTAATTTGTATGTAACATCCTCCGCCACATCACAAGAGAAAAAGGATTTTTATAAGGCAATAACAAAAATGGAATATATGGATGAAAGTATTATTCAAGAAACTGTGAATGAGATTGTAGTAGATGTTAAAAGTAGTTTAATTCCAGATGAAATTAAAGCAATTATTTCACCAAATAATAAAGAAGAAAAGTCTGAAACCTATAAAACGCATTTTCAGATAAAATCTATTGATGAGTCAGCACTTAAAAGATATGCTAAAGAAACTGAAACTGATCTTACTGGTTTAAAAGATATTGTAAATCCCTCTGGCATACTCATTAACAATGTGTCTATGAAAGTAAATAATAAATATTTGCGTATGAATCGCTTTAATATTAAGCCAGGGGAAAAATTGAAACTTACGTATCCAGTTAATAAGTCTAATAAATATAGTGTTTTGTTAGAAATAGCAGCACTTGCAGATAAGACGCCTATTGGTGAGACCATGTTAACTAACATAAAAGAACCTATTATTATAGTATCAGAGCAGGTATATGCTAGTATAAAAGAGAAGCTTCCAAAAATATCTGAGAGTAACAATTTGGATATGCTTATTAAAAGTTCTAATCCTTTAAAGCTTGTGGAAAGCATCAAGGAATATCAAAACAAGACCGCAATTGCAAGGGTAGATATTATTGATTTCGCAATGCAAAATAAACAAGGGAGGCAAATGTGGATTTTTATCCAGGTGTTTTTATACGGCTTTATAGCAATTATTACTGCTATTTGCGTAGCCAATATTTTCAATACCATATCAACCAGCATATCCCTACGTAGACGGGAATTTGCAATGCTTAAATCCGTTGGAATGACACCAAAGAGTTTCAATAAGATGATTAATTACGAAAGCTGGTTTTATGGAATTAAGGGCTTACTCTATGGGCTTCCCATTAGTTTTGGAATGATGTATTTGATTTACAGGGTTTTGAGCCACTCATTCGATGCTCAATTTGCGGTTCCATGGGGCAGTGTTATTGTCACTATAATTGCTGTATTTGCAATTGTTCGTTCAACGATGCTATATGCAATTTCAAAGATTAAGAAAGAAAATATTATTGATGTATTGAAAACAGAAAACATATAGTAAAGACGCCCAGGGTTGGCATGTAGTACAGGTGACACGTAACTTTATAGTGATCTGATTGTATGAATATGTAAAATAAAACCTATATTATAGTATAATAGGAACGAAATACAAATAATTTAGTGATGGTGATATGATGAGGATAGGTGAATTTGCTGAAACAAATAAACTAAGTATTGATACAATAAGACATTATATGGATTTGGAGTTGATAATAGCTGAAAAGCAAAATGGACAGTATTATTTTGATTCAAGATGTCAGAAAGATTTAGATGATATATTGAATTTTAAAAGTATGGGTTTTAGTTTAAATGAGATTAAAACAATATTTTTTTATAAAGGGTTTGGGATGTTTACAAACTACCAAGAGGATGTGTATTATAAAGCACTTTTCATGGATAAATATAAAAAACTAGAGAATGATATTGATAAATTAATTAAAATTAAAGAAAAATTACAAATTAAAATAGAAAATCTTGCAGATAGTACATTTAAACAAGTTAATCCACTTGGCATAGATTTAAGAAATTTAAGTCTTTTTAAATGCAATAAATGCAAGGGGGATTTAATTCTTATGGATGGAGTTATAAACAATAATCAAGTTATTGAAGGTAAGTTAAAATGTAGTTGTGGAGAAGAATATTATATTGAGGCCGGTATATTAAAAGTTGGGGAAGTCTGCACTAAATCAAAGGTTAACTTTAATCACGATTTTGTTATGGAATATGTAAATGTAACGGATACCTGCTACCTAGATAATTTGCGAAAGGGATTTGAATGGATGGTTAGAAAAATATCTGATTGTAATTTGGATAATAAGATACTACTTGAGCTTGGAACAGGTGTGGGATTTTTCCTTAGAAATATTTATAATGAAATTCCAGATAGCTGTTTATATATAGCCGTTGATCATGATTTTGAAAGGCAGAATTTTTTAAAAAGCTTATTTGAAAGAATTGATTGTAAAAAAAACATAATTTTCATATGCTCTGATTTTTTAGAAGTTCCTATTAAAGAAAAATCAGTAGATATAGTTTTAGATATTTCTGGGACGAGCAATTATAGTTTTGAACATGAAGATTTTCTATTAGATTTAGTAGATTCATATATTAAAGAAGATGGGTACTTATTTGGATTATATATTTTATTTAAAAATTTTAGTGTTAACAGTTTGATAGAAAACAAGTATAGAAAAAATTTTGTTTTCAAAAATGTAAAAGAAAGTATAACTACTTTAAAATACCAAGTATCTGATGAAAAGACCTGGGAGTACGTAGAAAAAGGTGGGAAATATGATAATTACTTTGTAGAAGGAGAAAAAGTTTATACTTATTCATTTTATGGAAAAAGATAGGGTTAACCCTATCTTTTATCATTTTTTGAATGAAAATATTTCAATTTGCCTATTGATATGGTGTTAAGCCTATGACTTAAAATTAAATTAATGATAATATTGCAGTTTCAAAGAAGATGAACAGCTTGGCAGACGATGATTTAAAAGGAGGCAACAAAATGGAACTAATAAAAAAAATATATTCACCTTACGTGGGGTTACCTAAAGAAATCTACATTATTTTTATATCTAGAATTATAAATACAATGGGGTGTTTTGTTCACCCCTTATTAGCACTTATATTAACTCAGAAAATAGGACTGCAAAAGGATGCTGCGGGGATGTATATTACAGTCTTAAGTTTACTTAGTGCTCCTTGCTTAATTTTAGGAGGAAAACTGGTTGATACAATTGGTAGAAAAAAGGTGATTTTAATTTCTCAAGGATTTGGCGCGATTACACTTATTTGTTGTGGATTCATAAAGCCTAATATCATGATGACATATATTCTTATGTTATCTTCTATATTATATTCATTGTCCACACCAGCATATGATGCAATGCTTGCGGATTTGACAACGCCTGAAAATAGAAAAGCTAGCTATTCATTAGTTTATATGGGATGGAATCTAGGATTCGTCATAGGCCCCTTAATTGGTGGTATGCTATTTAAAAATTATTTGTCTTTAGTTTTTATAGGTGATGGTATAACAACTATTTTATCATTAGTGCTGGTAATGGTTTATGTTAAAGAAACCATAGGAAAAGAAATGGGTTTAACACAAGGAAATAGACAGCAAGAAAAAAGGGTAGAAGGGTCCGTCTTCTCAGTTCTTCTTAGTAGGCCAATTCTCTTGCTTTTTTCTCTAATATTATTTTTTTACCATTTTGAATATTCTCAATGGGGATTTACTTTACCATTGCAGCTTGGAGAAATTTACAAAAATTCAGGAGCTTTTTATTATGGGATTCTTGCTGCGCTTAATGGAGCTATTGTGATACTTATAACTCCAGTAATTTCAAAAATTACTTTTTCAATTAAAGCAATTAGGGCTATATCAATAGGGGGACTATTCTATGCAGTTGCCTTTGGAATGTTTGCTGTAACAAAAATTTTCTCTATATTTTTATTTTTTACCATCATAATGACCATTGGAGAAATTATGATAAACATAAATGCCGCCACATTTATTGCAAATCATACGCCATCATCCCATAGAGGAAGAGTTAGTGCAATACTTCCTATAATTTCAGGTGCAGGGTATGCGTTTGGTCCAATTATTATGGGGAAAATTATAACGAAGTATAGTATTTCTTTTGGGTGGATTATTATTGGGATAATTGGAGTTATTTCAGCATTTATGATGTTTTTGCTTGAGAGAATGGATAAGGATATAATAAGTGATTGAACACTTTTATCATGAAAATATTTTTAGTGTATTAAAAATATATATTAGTGACAAAAGCAATACTAAAATATATAAATCTCTTAAGTTTATTCCGATTAATAGTAATTTATGGCGAAAAAAATGGTATAATATTGTGTAAATGTAAATAATATTGGTAGACTTTGGAGGATATAATTATGGTTAAAAACATGGTTGAATACTTACTAGGTGGAGTGGTTGCTGGTGTAATAGGATATTTTTTGGCAAGCATATACGGCGTTGCATTTGTTATGCTGTTATATTACATTGTTTTATGCTTAGTTAAATTAAGCAATATAGAAAAGAAAATAGACAAAATTATTAACACAAATCACGGTATTGTTAAACCGAAATCATAGTTTGATAGAAAGTGAAAATCATTAAAATTGAAATTAAGCAGTATATTATGGCTTTTATATAAAATATTGAAAGGACGTGACCTCATAATGAGAATTAAACGAATTAAACACTCAGTACAGTTGAAATAATCTGTAAGCAGATTGTACTGAGGTTGAATTTATTTGCTAGCAGTCTCAACTGTACTAATTTTTGATAACATATTAAAAATTAGGAGGAGTACAGTTATGAAACATTTTTTAGATATTTTAAACAAAAAGAAATTATTGATTACTGTTTACATATTATTGGGAATAGTATTGGCTTTGTTGGATGCTTTTAGTGCTAGCTATTTTAAAAGGGTATTAGATGATTTTGGAGATAAGTCCCTTTCTATTGCGACAATATGTATTTATGGGTTTGTTTTAGTGCTGATATGTTGTCTTAACTATTTCCATGAATATCCAAGTTGTAAATTGTCCCAAAGTATATATTTGAATTTCAAGTTAAAAGCATTGAGAAAAATGAGTACCATAGACTATGGATACTATCAATCATTAGGGACAGGCAATTTAATACAAAAAATAGAAAACGGAGCTAATGCAGGTAAAAGTATATTATTTGATTTTTACTTTCGATTATTTAGTGAATTGCTTCCAAGTATAGTTTTCAGTTTGATTTTCATTGCCAATATTGATAAGAATATTATGATTTATATTGCAATTGGTTATGTGCTTGTCTTTGTGGTAACAAATATCTTGCTGAAATATTTATATAATATTAAAGCACATATTTTAAGTAATGAAGAAATTTTTAATAAATATGTAGTTCGTGGATTTATGGAATTAATTGTTTTTAGAACTAACAAAAGATTTGAGCATGAGATAGGCAAAGCAACTAAGGCATCTGAAGAAATTGTGAAATCAAAGACCAAAATGAGGATGATTCATGAAGCATTTTTCGCTATTTTTGCATTATTTATAACACTAATAAAAGTGATTATTATATATATTAGTTGGAAAAACAATGCATTGTCGGTAGGTGACCTAGTTGCGTTACTTATCTTGATTGATAAGGCATATTCACCCATTGCTATATTTAATGTATTGTTCGTGCAATATAAATTAGATATGAGTGCCTTTAGGAGATATACAGATTTATTGGATATGCCAGATGATACTAGATTAAATTCTGGAAAGATAGTAAATTCCATAGAGGGGAATATCTCTTTTAAGAATGTATGTTTTTCCTATGATGAGAAGAATATCTTTAAGGATTTATCCTTTGATATTCCGGCTGGAAGCTCAGTTGCATTCGTGGGAGAAAGTGGTTCAGGAAAATCAACAATTGTTAAGCAAATCATGAGTCTAATTAAGCCAGATGCGGGTAGTATTTATGTTGATAGAAATGATTTGTCAGAGATTAACTTAAATCATTTTTACAATTACGTTTCCTATACGACCCAGGAATCCCCTATTTTTGATGGAACATTAAGAGAGAATATTGTTTTCGACAATGATATTTGCGATGAGGCAATTATTGAAGTATTAGAACGTGTTGGACTCACATCATTTTATTCTGCTCTACCAAAAGGACTCTATACAGAAGTTGGCGAAAGAGGTGTTATGCTTTCGGGGGGAGAACGTCAAAGGCTGGCATTAGCCAGAGTCTTCTTTGGAGACGCAAAAATTGTTATATTTGATGAAGCTACTTCAGCCATGGATAATGTTACAGAAGAATTGGTAATGAAAAATATAATGCAATTCTTAGAAAACAAAACAATTATAACTATTGCTCATCGCCTTGGTACAATAAAAAATGTTGATAAAATATATGCATTCAAAGATGGTGAAATTGTTGGTGCGGGTGGTTTTAAGGAACTCTTAGATCATAACCAATATTTTGGACTGTTATGGAATGCTACAATGAAAAATTAGATAAAGGTTTTGATTATGGCATTAGCTTGGATATTTGCTAATGCCTTTTTTATTTTAAAGGTGGCAAATTATATTAATTTAAAATCCTAATAAAAATCTAATGAAGCATCCACTCTAGATTTTTTCTCGAAATATGCAAATAAGAAATACCCAAGAATAATATAAAGTATACTTAAAACAATTTCTTTACTTAAAAGAGTATAAATTAGTGAGGAGGAACCCTTAGAAGCAACTAGCCTAGAAGCCTCAATGCTTCTGGTGATTGGAATGAATTTTGATATTACTACTGCAAAATAAGGAAGCCTTTCTATTGGATAACTAGCACCGGTTAGTATAAATAAAAGCATAGCGGCAACATTTAGAAACATATGTATTTCTCTAACTACTAGAGCAATACTTCCTAGAACAAGGCCAATAGACATACCAGCAATCATTGCTATTAAAATTGATAGGGAAAACTGAAAATGATTTATTCCTGACAGGTCAATTTTAAACATGAAAACACCTATCAATAATCCTACTATTACTGTTACTGCTGCATCAAAGATATTAAAAAAAGATCTTGCTATAAAAGCTAAAAATTTATTAGCAGGGGATGCAATTATTAATTCCAAGGTGCCTTGAGATCTTTCACTTCGTAGTAGTGAGCCTACTACAAATACAGAATTCCTTGTACAGAGTAAAAATGCATTTCCTATAATCCAGGGAGTAATGTCTGAAGATTTATTGACGTATTTAACTAAAAGGGAATAAAATATCATATTAAGAGAAGGGTCTATTATTTTCATTATTAGATAAAGTTTAGGGTCAAGCCACCCAAAGAGGGCTTTAAAGTATAAAAGAGATTGTCTAAAAAACCTTTTCATTAAAACACCTCCAAAGTTGCTTCTTTTCTGGCTTTCACATCGATTATATTGTAAAACCATTTATAAAGAATAAAGTATACAATTGTAATTACTATTAATCCTAATAAATATATATAGAATTCTCTAAAATTTGTTATACCAGAAATACACATTCTACATAGTTTTAGCACATAAGTGGGAGTTAAAATATATGAAATAGGGCGTGTCCAAATAGGAAGTACCTCTATTGGGAAAACTGTTCCGCAAAACAGAAAAATAGGATAATCCAAGCAGTTCATTAATACCCTTGTGTTTCTTGAAATGGCTAAGAGGCCTGATAACATCATTGCGATGAAGGTAAAGGAGATAACCCCTAGAATCATACTAAGTGAAAAGTAAAATGGATTTGTAATTGAAAACTTTACTCCAAAGAAGAGTATTACAAAAGCAAAACTTAAGATCATTGAAAATACGCCTAAGATAGTGTTTCCTATTACCTTTCCAAACATAATAGTTGAAAACTTTGCAGGAGAAGAGAAAATAACTTGCAGAGCCCCCATAAATCTTTCTCTATCAATGTCGCCTGCAGAAGAAAAGCTTATAGAAGTCCACATGCTTGTTACAGCAGTGCCTAAGATAACATAGGATACAAACATATCATTGCTCTGTCCTTTATAGATAAGATATAGGGTCCATGAAAAAAGTATGGGATAAGCTATTATACAAAATTTAAACATAGACCTTGAAAAGGACTGCTTCATTTGTAATAAACAAGATGAAAATACTACTTTTAAGGTGTTACTCATTTTTTGTCACCTTCTATCATTTTTAAATATACATCTTCTAAGGTTGTCTCTCTCATTCCCATAGATAATACCTTATGGTTTGATAATTTTTCATTTATTGAGGTGATTGTTTTTCTTGCATCTTTACAGGAGATATTTAAAATATAGGTTTGGTCCTCTTCCTTCACTGAGACATTTGATACATTTTCAATTGTCTTAAGAGAAGATAATAAATTATCGTCTAAAGTTAACAGTTTAACTTCTATTACGCTTCCGTCCATATCTTTTTTTAGGTTTTCAGGTTTATCCAGAGCTATTATTTCTCCATTATTTATAACGGCTATTCTATCACAGAGCTCATCTGCTTCATGCATATAATGAGTTGTCAAAATAATAGTTTTGCCCTCATTTGATAAACGCCTAATTATATCTCTTAATGTTTTCGCGCCAGAGGGGTCTAGTCCAATAGTTGGTTCATCTAAGAATAAAACTTCAGGATCATTGACGAGCCCTCTTGCAATTTGAAGTCTTTGTTTCATACCTTTTGAATAGGATTCAACCTTAAAATGAGCTTTGTCAGATAAACCCACAAGTTCCAAAAGCTTTTGAATTCTTTCTTTTTTTATTTTTTCATCAATACTGTATAAATCACAAAAATAGGAGAGATTGTCCCAGGCGGATAATCTCCAATAAAGACTTCTTTCTCCACCGAAAATAAAGTTTATTCTTTTTCTAAGTTTTTTTTCATCTCCAAAGCAATTGTATCCAAGTACCTTTGCTTCGCCTGAAGTTGGGATTAATAGTGTTGTTAATATTTTTATGGTACTAGTTTTTCCTGCGCCATTAGGACCTAAAAGACCGAATATCTCTCCTTTTTTCACACTGAAACTTATTCCTTTTAAAGCGTTTACAGTTTTATGTTCATGTTTTATTATACCGACCTTTGTTTTATAATCACGCTTTAAATCTTTTACTTCAATGACATTCATAATCATACCTCCTTTTACATTCAACTAATTAGACCAACATCTAATTACAAGTATATATTACCATATGAATTATGCGATTACAACAGAATAAAATAAAAAATCTTACATTAATTGCAAGATTTTTCTATAAGTAGTTATTTAATGTGTCTATTATATCCTTGTAGGCATTTTTATTTAAGGTGTAGTATTTAGTGTTTTTATCTCTTTCTTCATATATAAGACCAATAGATTTAAGTTGATCTAAATGATGTGATATTGTTGGGGTACTTACACCGATTTTAGCAGCTAGTGTCTTACCAGAATAAGATTCAGAAGATAAAGCTTTAATAATATCAAGTCTACTTTTGTCACCAATTATTTTTAATGTTTTGGCAAGTTCAGTAGAATTTATAGATGAATTTAATAGGTTTACTGGATAAACTAATAATTGAGTATTAAAATTAAATATCCTCATAGGTTTATTGATGTAATAAAAGCTTGGCGCAAATAAATAATAATTAAAATCATATACCCTTTTGAATTTTTTTCCCATTATATCTTGAGCAATATTTAATGGTGATTTTTCCTTTAATTCAAGGGTTATATTATTAGTTTTTTCACTATATACATCATAATCTATGATAGCTTCTTCTTTTATAAAGCTATCTATATGTTTTAATGTCACAAGGAAATCTTCTTTAAAATTATTTGTATCATTAAATAAAATATCTAAATCATAAAGATTTAACCACTTAGCCTTAATATTTTCATCAAGGACATCATTTAATTTGTCGTACTCTTTATAGATTAATTCAACTTCCTCTTTAGAAATTGAATCTCCAAAAAAGGTATAAATAAATTCAGTGTGTGACATAGCATTTATATTAGATATAATGGCTTCCATATCATCAAGATTATCTATACACAAAGCAAACTCAAAGAATTCTAAACCCTTAAGCCTTAAATTTTTAATTTTATCAAAGAATGTATTAGATTTATTAACAATTTTTCTAAATCTATCTATATCAGTATTCTCAGCTATGTGGTTTAAGCAACTTACTAATTCCACATAGTATAGAGGTTTATTTAAAACTTTTAATGCATAGTTATTATTCATAAAATCACCCTTTATATGTAATAACTATAGTATATCATATCACAGAGAAACAATTATTAAATTAAGTGTATAATTAAAGACGTATTGTTCTATGGAACTGGGGTCCCTTATTATAACAAAAGTCTTTACTATTAAAAATAAAAGATATACAATCATATTGGAAACCGGTTTCAAATATATTGAGAATTTATGGAGATTAAGTTTATGGATATGAGAGATATTGCCAAACTGGCAAAAGTTTCAAAAGCAACAGTGTCAAGAGTAATTAATAATTCACAAAATGTAAGTCCGGAATTAAGGGCAAGGGTAGAAAAAGTTTTAAAAGAAACGGGGTATACCCCTAATTTATTAGCACAGGAGTTAGTAACTAAGAAAACAAAATTAATAGGAGTTATATTACCTAGAATTGGTATTGATACATTTTCGCATATAACTCAAGGCATTACCGATAAGTTGAACCAAGAAGGATATAATATTTTGCTTGCGAGTTCAAGGGGAAGTGAAAATGATGAATTCAAATATTTTGATATTTTTCAAAAGAAACATTTGGATGGAATTATATTTTTCCACACTGAGATTACAGACAAACACGTAAAATTGATTAATAAAATTAATATTCCAGTTGTAATAATGGGGCAACAAAATAGTGAAATAGATTCTTCCTATGTAACATATGATGATTTTAATGCAGCTAAGGAAATAGTATTACATTTGATTAGTCAAGGGCATGAAAAAATTGCATATATTGGCTTATCAGAAACTAAAGTTGCAATAGGAAGTTTTAGAAAACAAGGTTATATTGCTGCATTAAAAGAGAATAACATTGATGTACCGGATGAATATTTATCAATAGGAGATTTTGAAATATCATCAGGATATGATGCAATGAAAAGTATAATTAATAATTCCAAAACAATTCCTACTGCAGTATTTGCAGCCATAGATCGTTTAGCCTTTGGAGCAATACAGTATTTAAAAGAAAAAGGATACAGGGTTCCAGAGGATATATCAGTAGTTGGTATAGATGATATGGATATTTCATCTATATTTGAACCGACTTTAACAACAATGCATTTTGATTATTATGATTCTGGAATTAAGGCGGCAAAACTAATATTAGAAAAATTGCAGAATGAAAAGATAGAAAATAAAAATATTGTTATGGCATATGAACTAAAGATTAGAAATAGTACAAAAAAATTATAACAAGCCGTAGCATTATTTTTTTATATAATTGGAAATCGGTTTCTAGTTGTAACAAATTTTTAGGAGGATAAAAATATGAAGAACATGTATGATAAAGTTAGCGAATCAGCAAAGTATATAGAAAGCAAAATGAGCTTAAAGCCTAAAGTAGCAGTTATTTTAGGCTCAGGACTGGGTGATTTGGCTGATGCCATAGAAAATAAAGAATATATTAACTATAAGGATATACCAAATTTTCCACAATCAACAGTGGTGGGACATGAAGGAAGATTAGTTTTAGGGAAAATAAAAGGCGTAGCTGTACTTGCAATGCAAGGCAGATTTCATTATTTCGAAGGTTATACAATGAAAGAAGTTGCATACCCTGTGTTTGTGATGAAGCTTTTAGGCATTGAAAAGCTTATAGTAACTAATGCCTGTGGAGGTATAAACACAAGCTTTAGTCCTGGAACATTAATGATTATTACAGATTTTATTAATTTAGTTTCGGATAACCCATTGATTGGACTTAATGATGAAAGATTTGGTCCAAGATTCCCTGATATGTCAGAACCATATAAACTTGATCTAATAGATAAAGCAAAGAAAATTGCAGATGAAATAGGCGTTGAATATAAAGAGGGCGTTTATGCAGGGTTTATGGGGCCTTATTATGAAACCGCAGCAGAGATAAGATCAATGGGCAGGCAAGGGGCAGATGCTGTTGGAATGTCTACGGTTCCTGAAACTATAGCTGCAAATTATTTAGGCATAGATGTGCTTGGAATATCTTGCATTACAAATATGGCTACAGGTATACAAAAACAAAAACATTCTCATGCAAGAGTGTTAGAAATAGCTAAAAAAGCATCAGTGGATTTCTGCAGATGGGTAGCTAAAATAATAGAGGATATTTAGTTAAAAATGGAACCAAATTATAAGATAATTAATCATATTAAATGCAATCTAATCTCTTAGATAAATTGAAATTTTTATCTTTGTTGTAACTTTTTCCACTTTCTTATTTTTGTTCTGAAGGATTTGAACGGTGCAACAGTATTGATGTGAATCCACTTCCATATTGCCCAATTAGAGGGAGTGGATGATGACCAATTTCTTCCGCCTTGCTGAAATAATTCGACATCTTTATAACTGTTAATCAGTTCTATAATTTGCTGTTCTGCCTTTATAAACATAGTGCATAACTCTTTGAGAGTATATGCCTCGTATTGTTTATAAAAATTTTCATATAAACCACCGAGATTATTCCATTTATAGTCTGGAGTTGGCGTGATAACAATATGTCCTTGCTGTTCTTGTTTCTCCCAATCAAGAATGAGATTCAGCCAACCCAACTGATAAGCAATCATTTGAGAAGGTGTTCTGTCAGCTCAGTGATTTGTTTTTGAATTGTTATTAGCTAAAGTTAAATTTATTAATCAACAAATTTAAATAATTCTTCAACAGTCGTATTGAATACCTTGGCTATATCCATAGCTAATTTTAAGGATGGATTATATCTACCATTTTCTAAATGTACTATGGTTTCTCGTCTAACCTCCACTAATTTTGCAAGTTCAGCTTGCTTCATTAATGCTTTCTCTCTATATTCTTTAATGTTTGTATATAAAATCGGCACTTATTTACAAATCCCCTTTCTATCAAAATATATAAAGGATAATAATCTTATTACAGTAAATATAAATAGGATTAACATTAAACAGATTCCTACTGCAACCTTTGAGATAACAAAGTCCTTATAAGTTGGAGATACAAGTAGTATGCTGAATAAACCAATTGAAATCACTAAGAAATTCATACCAATCTTATTTACTTCCGATAATATACTAATTACTAATTCATCAGTTATACCATTTAACTTTTTTTCATTCAATATAATTATGCCCCATATTATAAACCAAATAACACTTGAAATAGTCATGAATTTTTCAGAATTGGTTGGATTTAATTTACTTAGTAATGCACTAATTAATAGATATAATACTGTTACTACTTGCATAGCAAGCTTTAATTTAATATTCATTTTTGTATTCATAAAAGAAGCCTCCCTAAAGTTATATATTTATAACTTGTATGTTATAAATATATAACTTTAGGAAGGTTCTGTCAATATAAAAGTTTGGCATTCCCTCTTAGAAATTTTGAACTTACCAATACTAAATTTGTAGTCACATAAGACTTTCGCTTAGCTATAGGAAATTAAGGCTATATTTAAGAATATTGTTATAACCATACCAATTTTTAGGAAGCCATTTGACTTCCCTTAGTTTAGATTTTATGAAAATTGTGAATTAATAATATTTAAATCTCCTTATCCACTAAAATTACTTAGGGATGCTTCTAACGTATATATGATTGCCGTCAGGGTCACAAAAATGCATATTCTTTGCTCCCCATGGTTGTAATTTAGGAGCATCAATAATATATATACCTAACTTTAGCAACCTCTCATATTCTGACTCTAAATCATCAACGGTAAAAGCAATACTAACATTTTGATTTTGATTATTCTTACTTTCTCCATTATTGTAAACACTTAAGGTTGTACCTTCAGTGATAATAAACTGATGTACTTCATCCTTACAGTCTGAATAGATATTTAAGATTTCCCTATAAAAATCAGCCATTTTTATTACATTATTTGTTTCTAAACAAACTTCTCCTAAATCCATTTATTTCCTCTGTTAGCAATTGTCACTTGATGACCATTTTTTAATAAATTATCTACTAAATGAACTCCGAAAAATCTTGTGCCACCTAATACAAGTATATTCATCTTTCGTCCCCCTATTTTATAAAATTAATAATTACACTTTGCATTTTTTAACAATGTCGTATTAACTAATGGTAATTATAGCATATTTTCATATAGGTAATCACTATTTTTGTAAAATATAGAAATTATTCTTATTTTTTAATGCCATATTATTCAATTTTCAAAGCCCATTGTTCATATTTCCAAATTCAATAGTTATGTCGTCCAATTTTCAAAGCTTGAAACAACCTGTCCTATTAATAAATACCTCTTATTTAGTATTTCTATTTTATAACGAAAATGATGGTAAATTCAATTCCTATAATAATGCTTAAAATATATTGAATTGTATAAGCTTTAAAAGGTGTCATAGTAGCATCTATAGGAAGAATAACCATTAATTTTCCGTAAATTAAGGAATATATCGATCTATATTTAGCATAAGTACATATAATTTGCTATGATTTTAATTAGAATTAGAAAGTCATACATAAAACATATTCAGCTACAATGTACTAACTGCAGTCATTTACAACATATCAAAAAATATCAAGAATAGTAAATCATTAGATGATATACTATATTTAAAGGTTGGTGATGGATTATGTCTGATTATTTTAAGCAGCTCCAAAAGACATTAGATTATATAGAAGAACATATTAAGGAAGATATTACTCTTGAACAATTATCAGCGTTATGTTTTTATTCTACTCATCATTATCATCGAGTATTTCAATCAGTTATAGGAATTCCTGTAGCAGATTATATAAAGAAAAGAAAATTATCTGTGGCAGCTGGGGAAATTATAGGAACTGATAAGAAGATAATTGATATTGCATTAGACTTTGGATTCAACTGTCATGAAACCTTTTCCAGGGCATTCAAGAGAATATTTGACATTACACCTAATGACTATAGAAAACTAAATACACATGCTATCCCAACAGATTTTTGGAAGGTCAGTTTTGCCAGCAGCGATTTACAAAAACGATATATGCAGGCAGTAGAGACATTGTGCGAAAGACTTAAGCAGGACAGCAATGTCATAGCAGTAATTTTAGAAGGTAGCTTATCTTATGATCAGGTCTGGGAGAAATCAGATATTGATATGGAGATTATTGTTAATGATAACAGTAAGCCTAATCCAAGTATTTGCCTTATAGAAGATGATATATATATAAATGGGAATATAATGACTAGAAGTGAATTTAGACAGAGTGTAGCAAGGATAACAAGGGGTTCAATGGCACATTCATACTTTTCCTTAGGGACTATGGTCTACTGCAAGGATGAATCTGTAAGGGAGCTCTTCGAAAGTATTAATGTAGCAGATGAAATAGGTGAGAGAGATAAATCTTTTGCGCTGATGAAGAGGCTTTATGGCATACTAGGACCCTTATATAAGGCAGAAAAGTGGTTAAAAGTTAAAAGTGATGCAAGGTATTCTTATATATGGATTGTAGAAACATTAAAAAATATTGCAGCTATAGAGGTATTGATGAACAATAATATACCTTCACGAGAGGTTATATTGCAGGCACTAAAGTATAATAATCCAATCATTGAGAAGTTATATGTTGGGCTAATGGATGAGCGGAAAAATAGTATAAACATATCTCAGGCAATTGAGAAAATCTATGAATATCTAAGACAGAATATGGAGGCAATCTGCAAGCCTATTTTGGACTATTTTAATAAGGCGAATGTGATGAAACCACTTTCTACAATAGTACAGGATTTTAATAATACTTTGGATAGTCATATAATCTGTGAAATTTGTGAATGGCTTTGCGCGGAGGGGGTACTACTTAAAGATATTTCACAAACTCATTTAACAAATAAAAGTAGTAGCATTGTGTACGAACCAGCCTATTTCAAGGTTGATAGTGATATGGATGTATTAATCTAGAAAAGTTTAGTCAGCTCTGAAGAAATAGTAACTTATTAGTTCTTTCAGATGATTTAGTAAGCTTCATAGATAGAGGAGGGGTATTTAGTGCTAGTAAAAAAGAATATTGAGATAAAGGGTGCAAGACAAAATAATCTTAAGAATATTGATGTAAATATTCCACGAGATAAGATTACAGTGATTACAGGTGTAAGTGGATCGGGTAAGTCATCACTTGCTTTTGATATTATTTATGGAGAGGGTCAAAGGAGATTTCTTGACTCATTACCTACTTTTTCAAGAAGCAGAATACCACAAGTGAAGAAACCAGAAGTAGATTTTGTTTTTGGTTTATCTCCAGTTATAGCTATAGAACAAAAAAGAGGCCTTGTTAACCCAAGATCTACAGTAGGGACTATGACAGATATTTATGATTATATGAGGTTATTATATGCAACAGCTGGTACAGCTAAATGTCCCTATTGTGGGCAGAAATACCAGGTTAAGACATCAGGGCAGATAGTTGAATCTGTATTATCCCTACCAAAGGGAACAAAGATTGAGTTTTTGACACCGGTACATAAGCTATACGGGGAGGATTATGCATATCTTTTTGATGACATAAGGCAGAAGGGATATAATAATCTAATTATAGATGGGAATAGAGTGGATATAAGCCAAGAAATAGAGAACGATGAATATTGTGAGCATGATATTAAAATAGTCATTGATAGATTTGAAATAAAGGGTAATATTGAAAAAAACATAACTAATTCTTTAGAAACTGCACTAGAGGTAATGGGGGAACATGTACTTATAGCGGAAATCATTTCTGAAGATATACCGCAAGAGATAAAAGATAAATTCTACAGCAAATTTGGTTGCCTTAAACATCATATTACTATGGCTAACATTCAATCACAGTACTTCGCCTTTAATAACATGTCTAGTTCCTGTAGAACTTGTGGTGGAATAGGAGCTACGAAAAAAGCAGATCAAAGGCTTATGGTGCTAAATCATGAAAAGAGTATAAATGAAGGAGCTTTTGATCCAAGTGTATATAATCCTAAGGGAGAAATTACATCTAAACATATCATAATGTATAGCCTTTCATTGTATTATGGTTTCAGTCTTGATACACCTTTTAATAAATTATCTGATGAAGTAAAAGACGTATTGTTCTATGGAACAAAAGGTGAAAAAATTATGATGGAAGCACCATCCAATGCAAAAAATAGATGCTGGCTTGTTGGTAGAAAAATTCAATTTACGGGATATATAAATCAAATTGAACATTGGTATAGGGAAGAAACTAGAAGAGATAAAGTAAATGAAGTAGCTCTTGAATGGTTTAAAAAAAAGATGGTGGAGTATACATGTCCAGATTGTGGTGGCAAGAAATTAAAAAGACAGAGGTTCGATATTCTTATTGAAAATAAGAATATACATCAGCTATGCTGGATGCAATTAACGGAACTATATGATTTTATGGAAAAATTAACATTCTCAGAGGATAAAAGATATATAGCAGAGCCCATAGTGAATGAGATAAAAAAGAGGATTTCACTTTTAATAGAGATTGGACTAGATTATCTTGCACTTGGCAGGAGAGCGGACACTATATCAGGTGGAGAAGCACAGAGGATAAGACTTGCATCACAGATTAGTTCAGGGCTTATGGGAATGATATATATACTTGATGAGCCAAGTGTAGGGCTTCATGCTAGAGATAGTAAAAAAGTTATAAAGATATTGAAGCACCTTAGAGATATCGGCAATACTGTCATAGTAGTTGAACATGACATGGAAACAATAGAAAATGCAGATAACATAGTGGAGATTGGACCAGGACCTGGAATACATGGTGGAGAAATAGTTGAAACAGGAAACATAGATAAAATTAAGAAATCTAAACATTCTTTAACGGGAAGATATCTATCAGGGAAAGAAATGATAGCTGTGCCTAGGGAAAGACGTAAGCATAATGGTAATAAGTTGAATGTTTTAGGCGCTAGAGAGAATAATTTAAAAGACATAGATGTAGATATTCCATTAGGTATTTTTGTATGCATATCAGGGGTGTCTGGGTCAGGAAAAAGCACGCTTGTCAATGATATCATTTATAAGAGACTGAGGAGTTTAAAAGACCCAAGGATTATTCCAGGCGAGCATAGGGGCCTTACAGGACATGAACATATAAATGAGGTTATAAATATAGACCAATCTCCAATAGGAAAGAATAGTAGGTCCAATCCCGCAACTTATATAGGTCTCTTTGATAGCATAAGGCTGCTCTTCACAAAAACTGAGGAAGCTATAGCTTTGGGATACGTAAACTCTAACTTTAGCTTTAATAGTAAGAACAGCGGAAGATGTGAACATTGCAAGGGAGACGGAAGAATAGTAACAAAGCTGCAGTTTATGCCAGATGTAGAAATTGTATGTCCAATATGCAAGGGACAAAGATATAAAAAAGAGATACTGGACGTTAGGTATAAGGGAAAGAATATATATGAGATTCTTGATATGAGTGTTGAAGAAGCATTAGAGTTTTTTAGGGATAAGAAAAATATACATTATAAATTAGATATTCTTAATCAATTAGGAATGGGATACATCAAATTAGGTCAGTCCTCATCAACCTTATCAGGAGGAGAGGCACAGAGAATAAAACTTGCGTCGGAACTTGGGAAGATAAAGAGTGGCTCAAATAATCTATATATATTAGATGAGCCTACTACAGGACTTCACATTTCAGACATAAAAAAACTATTGAATTGTTTAAACCTATTTGTGGAGATGGGACATTCCTTACTTGTTATTGAACACAATCTAGAAGTGCTTAAAACAGCGGATCATATAATTGATCTTGGTCCTGAGGGCGGTAAAAATGGAGGCTATGTGGTAGCACAAGGAACACCAGAAGGAGTGATGGAAGTAAAAGAATCTGTGACTGGGGAGTGGTTGAAGAAGGTTTTGTAAATATATAAAAAAGTTAACAAGGGGGGAATTAAGAAATGATTAATATTATAAAAGCTAAAGTTGAAGATTCTAAAATTATAACTGAAATTAAGAAATTAGCATATAATGATGAAACCCGTAGATTTGGACCTGGAAGAGATGGAGGTCCTCCTGGATATGAATCCCAAGAAGAAACGGAGAGTTTGATTAAAAATTATTTATTCTATAAGATTATGCATGATAATATGATAATTGGGTTCTTTTGGTTGCACGGGGAGGACAATAAAGTTTATGAATTAGAAGACCTATGTATTCATCCAGAATATCATAATAAAGGATACGGTTTTAACACATTAAAGTTAATGGAAGAATTACATCCACAGATAAAAAAATGGGTGTTAGGAACGCCTTATTATAGTGTAAGAAATCAACATTTATATGAAAAAGTTGGTTATAAAAAAACTGGACAAACTGAGGATGGGTTTTTATTCTTTTATGAAAAGTTAATTGGTTCAACTATTTGCTAAGAAAAAAACAACCCTCGTGCCTAAAAAGCATGGGGGTTAATTTTTAGATAAGAAGAGTGTGTGGTTAGATTATTGCTTATGAATTTAATATAGTATTGATATAACTTCTAAGGTTTTTACGACTTAATAGATATAAGAGCGTTTATAGGAAGGAGAATAATTATGAGACTAAATGAGGATAATGTTATTTCTGAGCTTAGGAAAAGAAATCCTAAAGCACTAGATTTCATTATTGATAAGTACGGCGGACTTATTCAATCTATAGTTAAGAAAACACTTTTTAATTTTGAAGGAAGCGGAAGCGTTGAAGAATGCATGAATGATGTTTTCTTAGCTATTTGGAACAATATAGATAAATTTTATAAGGAAAACAGCTTTAAAAGTTGGATAGCTGCTATTGCAAAGTATAAAGCAATAGATTATAAAAGAAAGCTGCTTAAGGAATTGTATAATGAAAATTTAGAAAATATAGAAATGCAACAGGAAGATACCTCAGATAAGAAGATTTTAGAGAAAGAAAACCATGAGGAATTGATGGCATTGCTATCTAGGCTTAAGCCAGAAGATAAAAAAATATTTATCCTTAGATATTTTAATGAGGAGAGTACAAAAGAAATTGCAGAGAAGTTAGATGTAAACAAAGAGGTTATAAATAATAGATTGAGTAGGGGAAGAAAAAAGCTTAGGAAATTAATATTTAGTGAGGTGAATAAACAATGAAGGATATATACGAATTACTAAATTATGCTGAAATAGGTGTAGAAGAATTTGATGAAACTTCATTAGATGATATATATAAGAAAAAGCTAAAAAAGAGATTACATCAGCAAATAAAAATTAGAGGAAATAATTTTGGCAAGACTTTAAAAGTGGCTGCGGTAGTATTAAGTATTATATCTTTAACAGCATTTGTTTCATTTAAGATCAACCCAACTTTCGCAACAGGAATACCAGTGGTAGGAAGTATAATTAAAAATATAACAGGATACGGTAATGAGGAGTTTGATAAATATACTTCAGTGATAAATAAAACTATAGAAAAAGATGGTCTTAAGGTTACTTTAAATGAAATAATGTTAGATGATAATCAGCTTAGAATTGCAGCAACCTTTAAAAGTGATAAAAATATGGAAAGCAAAATATTTAGTACACATATTCCTGAGGTGTTTATTGATGGAAAAAAAATAAATTTTTTAGGTGCTAGCGGAGTTAGTGAGAATATTGACGATTATACCTGTGTAACTGTAAATACCATTGAGGTTCATGATATCAAAATCCCTTATAACATGGATATGAAGGTTGTTTATGAAAATATTAGATTCACAACAGAAAAGGGAGAAGAGCAGGTAGTAAAAGGAGTATGGGAATTTAAAGTTAATATATCAAAAGAAGAAATTCAAACTAAAACTAAGAATATTAAGATAAATAAACGTGTTAAGTATAAGAATATCATCGATATGGATATAAAGGACATAAGAATAACACCACTTACAATGAATGTCTACTTTAAACTAAGAGGTGAAAACCAACTAAGTTTTATTATAAGAGATGATAAGGGAAGGGAATTAAGACAAGAAAGTTCAAGCTGTGGTTCAGATGGATTACTTGGGGCTATAGGTAATTACACAAAAGGTCATATTAGTTTCTCAGGAGTACCCCAGGATTCAAAAAAGCTTACTATAATTCCTTACTATGAAGATAAAGCGTTAAAGTATGAAGTTATAGAAAATAACAAAACAGAGCATATAAAGTACAATAACAATTTACCTGTGATTTTGAAACAAAATAATGAAAACAAAATAATTATCCATAAAATAGAACGTAAAGATGGTAAAGTATATGTAGAATATAAAACTGAAGGAATATCCTGTGAAATGCAAAAGTACAGATTGTATTTATATGATAGTAATAAAAAGTTGCTAGAACGTATATATGATGAAGGAAATATAGGTAAAGTAAATAATAGTGATGATATGATTATTGGAGTATTCAAAGCTAGTGAAAATGGGGATATCTATTTGGGAACGGATAATATGAAGGATATACAAGTAGTAAAGGATGAAGAGTTTACTGTTGATTTAAATAATTAATACTAGTGTAAGGAATCAACACTTATATTAAAAGGTTGGTTATAAAAAAACTGGTATATCTATAATAAAAAAGCAAAGTCTATAAAGGAAATTAATGATTCTGAAATGAAATAATTTTTTGAGGTTTAGAAGACAACATCACAAAATGTATATAACGATGATTAAAGATAGGTATACCTATCTTTTTTTTCATTAAAAGCATATAAAAAAAATAAAAATTGGAAATGTTTATTTTTATAGGAAATTATAGAAAACGTTGACATTTGGATAAATACGACATATAATAAAAATAAATATATCAATAAAATTTATTTTATTGATATAAATTGTTTGAATAATAAATAATTATTGAAAGGCGGGTATATGTTAGAGTACAAAAGAATAACGAAACCAGAGGAAATAAGAATTTTATCAAATACTTTTAGAATGAAAATTATTTCACTATTTAATCTAAATAAAGAATCTCTTACAGTAAAGCAGATGGCAGATAAATTAGGAGAAGTACCATCAAAGGTTCATTATCATGTAAAAATGTTAAAACAAATAGGTGTTATGGAGATAGTAGAAACTAGAGAAAAATCTGGAATAGTAGAGAAATATTATCTTCCTACAGCAGAAAATTTTAAAATTGATAATGCTATTAAAACAGCAGGAAGTGACATTTATGAAGAAGAACAGGACGACGTTTTAGGTATTCTAATCAAAAACATCAAAAACAATACGGATATATACAGAAAAAATGTTAAAGTAGGCGAAGATGATGGAAGGCTATTTAGTGATGTTATAGGTTATCTTACACCAGCAGAAACAAGAGAACTTCATGATATATGTGTGGAGTATATTAAAAATAAGCCTAAAAGGGAAGGCACAAAGCTATACGATTGTACTTTACTTACTGTCAGAAAATATGATAAAGAGTAGAAAATAATTGTCTTTCAATTTTTAGATGGAAGGGGAATTTTAATGGGGGCTATTAAGAAATTTTTGAGGGATAAAAATATACTTTTATTATGGAGTACTAGGGCATTTTCAAGATTTGGGGATGCCATGGAAATGCTTGCTTTACTATACCTCGTATATGATATAACGGGATCAGGGCTAGCTATGGGAAGCTTAATGCTATTTAGTGTACTTCCTAATGCAATAATAAGTCCAATTGCAGGGGTAGTATCAGATAAATATAACAAAAATAAGATTATGTTTGTGTCAGAAATGGTAAGAACAGTGTGTATAATTTTTATTCCTATACTAATGGTTACAAATTTAATAGAGTTATGGCACATATACACTATATCGGTGTTAGTATCTATTGCTGAAAGCTTTTTTGAACCTACTGCAGGAACAGCAATGGTATTGGTAGTAGGCAAAAAAGATATGCCTGTTTTTAACAGTGTTGCAACTATCTCAAATCATATAATGAGGATACTAGGTTATAGTTTGAGTGGTATTTTGATAGCAACAGTGGGGAAAGAAATTATTTTTGTGATAGATGGGATAACTTTCTTAGCATCTGCATTAGCTGCTCTATTTATAAAAATACCTTTTAAAGAAAATATATCTTCTGAAAAATCACCACATTTTATGATTGAACTTATAGAAGGCTTCAAATATGTATTTACCAACAAAATAATTATTGCAATTCTTTTTGTAATATTAATGATTGAATTTTTAGGTACGCCATTACAAATCTATATACCCTTAATAATTGAAAGAGTATTGAAAGTTAAAACAGTATGGTCGGGGTATTTTGCAACTGCAACTATAGTAGGAGCAATTATAGGTAATATACTGTACCCAATATTAAATAAGACATTTATAAAGCTTCATCATATTTATTTGGTTGGAATTCTTATATTAGGATTATTCATAGGGGGATGTGGATATATAATAAATCCTATATATTACACTGCAATGTTTTTTATATCTGGTTTAGTAAGTTCATTAATTGGTGTTTGGAGTTTTACAGAAATCCAGATGCGTGTTGATACCAGTTATCTTGGAAGAGTAGTCTCAATAGTAACAATGGTTATGCTTATAAGTTCACCACTGGCAGGTGTAGTATTTGGAGGATTGGCGGATAAGGTATATATACCAACAATTTTCAAATATTTATCAGTAATTTGGGTTATAGTTGCTATTATTTCGTATATTTCAATAAAGTTATCATATAGAAAGAATAAAGATGAAATGTTAAATCAAGAAAGTGTTAATTTAAATTAAAATAGACAGGTGAGTTTCTAAGTTTAAAATTTATTAGAATATTGTTCTCCCCCCTTGCCTAAAAAGCGGGGGGATTTTGTAATAACTTCTAGAAAGTACACTAATTAAAAACTTATTTTTTTTAATGTACCTTTATCTATATGTAATTCAATATCAATAGCTGCTATAAATTATAGCACGTTATACATATTTATACATTAAATATTGCTATAATAGTACATATTTTCATTTTTAAAGAACTCTGTTGGTACGTTCAATTTCTATGCTTTTCACTTAAGAAATATATAGATTCTTTATTTTATTAATATTAACTATACAATAAATCAGTAAGAATTCATTAAGAATTACATAAAGGCTATGAAAGATTTAAGATGTATTATAAGAGTATAAGATGATTATTTAAAAATAAGCGATGAAATAATTGGAGGGGGAAAATGAAGTTTATTAAATTTAGAAAAAAGAAAAAACAGTATTTTTTATTAGGACTAATTTTTACAATTGCAGTAACCTTATTCTCAGTATGTACTATATTTACTCTAGTAGCTAATACTTTTGCAACGCAGTATTATAAGGGAGATAGAACACCGGATCTTACCTATGTAACTATTTCAGAAAGTTGCTTTAATAAGTCAGTAGATTGGTGCACTTTGCAGGGTGAGAAAGTAAGGAACTTATCTAAAAGAGAGATATTAGCAGTTTCTAATAACATTAGAGTTAATAATAAACTATTAGATTTATCCTTTAGCTACGTAATTCCTATTAAAAATGTAAAAGAATTAAACTGGAAGGTAAATGTAATCAGTGGAGATACAAAGAGTTTAGCACCTAAAAAGAATGAAATATGGGTACCCAAGACATTTGCAGATACTAAGGGGATTAAGCTAGGTGATGAAATAGTTATTAAGAATTCTAAAGATGAGAATGTGCCGTTAAAGGTTACAACTTTAATAACGGATTCAAATCAGCCATCTACTACAATGGGAATAACTTATTTTTATATTAATAGTGATAAAATGAGTAGTTTAAGTGGTGTAACAAAGGCTTATTTAACTACCTTTAATGCAGAAGATGGAGGTGCAAAATCAACTGCTAATATAATTAAATATATAAATGAGCCACTTGCAGGGCTTATGTTTAATAAAGAATTTTTTAAAATGGCAGCAACCACGATACCAATTATGGTAGGTGGAATTGGTCTTGTTGCAGGAATGCTTTTAATAGGCGTTTTAATAATAATTCTAAGAGCTAATTTAAGCAGTAACATATTAAAGGAATATAAATCAATCGGAATATATAAATCAATCGGCATGAGTTCTAGGAAAATTGGGAGGCTATATTTAGCGACGTATGAAGCAGTATCAATAGTTTCATCTTTAATTGGGATATTATTAAGCGTTCCAATATCAAATTATATTTGCAATATTATTTTTGAATATATAGGAAAGTATAGCTTCGATTTAACTTCACTAATAATTATAGTAATGATATTTTCAATTTTTAATTTATTAGTTTATATAAATTTGAAGCTGATTTTAAGGAGAATAGATAAGATAAAGCCTGTGGAGGCAATTAATATAGGGGTAACTTCCTCAAAGGAAAAGTTCAAAAAATCTCTAATAAAAAATAATAGCAGTTCTTTTGCAATGGCAATAAATGATATTTTTAAATACAAAAAGATTAATTTTATTATTTTAATTATATTTGCTTTATGCTTTTATATTTCTATACTTTTTGTGAATATGCAGAATTCAATGGTTACTATTGAGAAGAATTGTCATACATGGTTTGGCAATCCTAAAAGTGATATGGTTATAACGTCAGATATTAATAAAGAGAACCCATTAAGAGAAGTAACAAAATATGTGGATAAAATGAAGTATGCACAAAAAAACTATTTATGGGATGTTTATAGTGGCAGTCGTAAGGTATCTATTGATAGTAAAAAATATAAGGTGAATCTTCAAGTGTTTTTTATAAATGTTTATAATGAATACAAAGAAGAGGATTATTCTATAACGAAGGGAAGAAACCCCAGGGAAATAAATGAAATATCTTTAAGTGGAAAAGTTATGAAGGATAATAATTTAGCTATAGGTGATTATATGGAGTTTTTTGTAGAAGGGGAACATAGAGAATTTCTGATAACAGGAACCTATAATTCTATGATGGCAGATAACCAGAGTATAAGGGTACTTACAAGAGCTGTAAATGGTCATGGTGGAAATGTAGCTTTTATAAAGTTGAATAATAAGGATAATTTTGAAGCAATTAAAAAAGATTTAGAAGAAAAGTTTGATTATATTACAGTGGAAAGAGTTTATCCATTATTGAAAGATTCAGTAGTACAAATTAAGTCAATAACGGGTACAGTTACCATCATAATATTAGTGGGAATAGTAGCGTTTTCTATAGTTAATGTTATAAGTGCAGTTATGTCCATAAATGCTGATAATAGAAAGAACTATGGCATTATGAAATCTCAAGGATTTAGTAGCAGTTATATAAGAAATAGATGTTTATATAGAATAATGATTTTAAGCACTATAGGAGCGGCAATTGGATTAGTAATTAATTTACTTTCTTCAAGAACTTTGATGAAAACTATGCTTCGTGGTACTGATGGCTATGTATTTACACTTTTAGGTACAGTTTTAATAGTAACTATATTACTAGCAGTTACTGCTATTTCAACTGTTTTATGCTGTAGGAGCATTAAAAATATTTCAACTGTAGAATTAATTGTGGATTAGGGGGATAAAAATGAAAGAAGTGTTAATAAAAACTGAGGATTTGTGTAAATCTTTTATTATAGGAAAAACAGGTAGCCATGTACTTAAAAATTTAAATCTTGAAATATACAAAGGGGATTTTACAGTAATTATGGGCAGTTCTGGATCGGGAAAATCTACACTGTTATATTCTTTAAGCACTATGGATAATCCAACCTCAGGAAAGGTTACTTTATTAGATAAAGATATCACTGCACTTAATGAAAAACAAGCCACGCAGATTCGTAACAAGGATATAAGCTTTATATTTCAAGGGATTAATTTATTGCCAGATCTAAGTGTGTATGAAAATATTTCTTATACAGCTCTTTTAAATAATAAAAATAAGGAAGGAGTAAAGAAAAGGGTTGAAGAAATTCTTAAAAGGCTAGAATTATGGGAAGATAGAGACAAATATCCATCAGAAATATCAGGAGGAATGCAGCAAAGGGTAGCTATAGGGCGGGCAATTGTTAATAATCCAAAGGTGGTTTTTGGAGATGAGCCTACAGGTGCATTAAATTCCTCTATGGGAGATATAGTTTTAGATATTCTTACCGATATAAATGAAGAAGGACAATCCATAGTGATGGTAACTCACGATATAAAGGCAGCCTTAAGAGGAAGCAGAGTATTATATATTAAGGATGGTAGAATAGATGGAGAGCTAAGGCTTGGGAAATATTCAAGTGAGGGATTTAGGGAAAGAAAAGCAGCTTTAAAAGGATTTTTAGATGAAAAAGGTTGGTAAAATATGCTATGATATTTGTAGATAGAAAATGATCAATTATCAATGATCAATGATTGATGATTAATGAATGAAATTTTTTTTGAAGAAAAAATATCTACTAATATAATTTGATAAGGTGTGATAATAAAATGGATAAGGCAAAAATTCTAATAGTTGAGGATGATGAGGATTTAGGCAATTTGATTTGTGATTATTTAAGTATTGAAGGTTTTACGGGCATTTTAGCAAGGGATGGAACTTTAGGACTTAAGCTAATACTAGAGGAAACCTTTGATTTGATAGTTTTAGATATAATGCTACCTAATATGGATGGAATACAGTTATGTAGAAAGACTAGAGAAAAATCCCATGCACCAATAATTATGCTTTCTGCAAAATCAGGAGAAATGGATAAAATACTATCCCTAGGTGTTGGAGCTGATGATTATGTAACAAAGCCTTTTTCACCTATGGAGTTAATGGCAAGGATTAAGGCACATTTAAGAAGACAAGAATACTCAGAAGTAAAAAAGATAGATGAAGATTGTGTAACCTATGGAGAGCTTAAAATATATTCTAAAAGCTATAAGCTTATGATAAAGGATATTGAAATTCCATTAACTACAAGGGAGTTTCAATTATTAGACTTTTTAATAAAAAATGAAAAAATAGTGTTCACAAAGGAACAACTATGTAATGAAGTTTGGGGATATAATGAGTTTATGGACGGGAATACTATAGCTGTTTATGTGAAAAGGCTAAGAGAGAAGCTTTCAGATATAGGCAAGGAATCTATAAAAACAGTTTGGGGGGTAGGCTATAAATGGGAGTTTAAACATGAATAATTATTTAAAAAATAGATTAAGAAACCTTATTTTATTTTTGATTTCTGGAATTATTATTTTGTCCTTTGTTATAATAAACGTAAACTACAATAGTGACTTTGATAACAAAATAAATTATTGCAGAGTATTAACCTCAGAGTTAATGAATAATGTAGAGAAGGCTTATACTATGGATAATATTAAAAGCCTTACAATAAATAAATACGAGTATTCATTAATTTCCTTGGAGGGTAAAATAATAAAAACTACTGAAAAAGGAATGACCCAGGGAGACACCCAAAACTTAAGAGGTAACCTAGCCTTTGATAACTGGTATGAAGAAAATAATCGGAAGAAAATTAGATATTCTACTCCTCTTATTATTAATAATAAGATAGTGGCAATAGTAAGAGTTATAGTTCCTAAAAGTGAGGTTTTAAACATAGCAGAGAGGAAAGACCATAGATATATCATTTGGGCAGTTATAATTTCGCTTATTATAATTTTCTGTTCAATATATAAAATGTATAAATTTATAACAATTGATATTTTGAGCCCTATTTCAAAAATGCATAAGTCTTCAAAAAGTGTCTTAAAAGGAGACTTTAGTGAAAAAGTTTCCTATGATTACCAGGGTGAAATAGGAGAGTTTTCTCATGATTTTGAAGCTATGAGAGACAATCTAAGGAAAGCTAAAGATTTAGAAGAAAAGCTAAAAAAAAGTGAAAAGGAGCTTATTGCATGTATTTCCCATGATTTGAAAACACCTATAGCATCAATATCTGGATACTGTGAGGGCATAATTGATGGTGTGGTAAAAGAAGAAAGGGACATAAAAAGATATAGTAATATTATATTAAAAAAGGCAAGGGTTTTAACTAAGCTAATTGATGATATATTAGAATTTTCAAAAGCTGAAATAAATCAGATGACAATAAATAAAGAGGAGATATACTGGACTGACTTTTTTACTGAAGTGTTAGAGGAGTTATCAATGGATGTTGAATCTACAGGTCGAAAATTACAGCTGGAAAAAGGGCTTCCAAATGTAATTGCGAGTATTGATAAAAAGAGAATAGAGCAGGTAATGTATAATTTAGTGACTAACTCAATAAAATATACTAAATGTGATGGAGTTATAACCATTTCAGTGAAAAGGGCTCTAGGCTATTTAGTGATTAGTGTAAAAGACAATGGAGTTGGTATAGGAGAATCAGAGCTCCCCTATGTATTTAATAAATTTTATAGGGGAGAAAAGCATAGAAATCTTGATATACCAGGCTCAGGCTTGGGACTTTCTATTGCAAAATATATAGTAGAAAAGCATGGTGGAAATATTGAAATTGAAAGTTCTTCGCAGCATGGCACAGAGGTTACTTTTAGTATTTTGATTTAACGACATTTAAGAAGGAAAGTTAGTTTTGGGAATAATAAAAGCTACAGACATAAAGTTTATTTTAAATATATAATAAATTGAGGCAGGTGATTTTATGTATTCTTATAATGAAATGGCTTTAGTAGAACTGAATAAATGGAAGATAGAAATGAGAAAAAAATCAACATTAGTTGAAAAGGTATCAAAGGGTATCCAAAATAAATTTAATGGAATATTACCTGAAAAATATCATGAAATAATAACATCAGCTATAAAAAATATGATTAAAGTAGTTTTAGTTGGGTCTAAATATATAACTAAGGAGCCCTCTATAAATCTATCTCTTAAGGAAAGAGAAGAATTAGTTGCACAAAAAACCAAGACCTATAAAACTACTGCTATGATAGAGGGTGCAGGAACAGGGGCAGGTGGATTTCTTTTGGCACTTGCAGACTTACCTTTACTTCTAAGTATAAAAATTAAATTTCTTTATGACATTGCTGCAATTTATGGATTTGACGTTAATGATTATAAAGAAAGAATTTATATATTATATGTATTTCAGCTTGCTTTTTCTAGTAAAAGTAATGTAAATGAAGTATTTGATAGAATGGAAAATTTTGAAGAATATTATAGTACACTGCCTAAAGATATTAACTCTTTTGATTGGAGAGCATTTCAGCAAGAGTATAGAGATTATATTGATTTAGCAAAACTATTACAGATGGTTCCTGGAATAGGGGCGTTTGTAGGAGCTTATGTCAATACTAAATTTATTGATAAACTTAGTGAAACGGCTGTTCAAGCCTATCGTATGAGAATATTATAATAAAATAATTTTTAATAATGAAAAGAGTGTATATTATGCTCTCTTTTTTTTGCTACCAGTATTACAAAAATGTAAGGAAAGTGTAATGAAGTTAGATGTTTGAATCCCTGTTTTAAATATATAATAGAAATATAAGATAACAAAAGAGGAGACTTAAAACATGATAAAATTAAATGCATTTCAATTAAAGATTATCGCACTTATAGTAATGTTAATGGACCATTTATACTTCGCATTTCCAAAAGTATTTCCATTATGCTTTCATCCATTATCAAGATTTGTAGCACTGTATAATGCAATTTGTATTAAAGTAAAGATAGGGTGTTGTTACATATAATAGAGAAAATTAAAATATAATTAATATTTTAATTTAGCAATATTTTATTCGAAAATTGATTGTAAATATCAAATTTCTGTAGTGTTTTTTTAAGGTAACCAGTACTTTGTTGATGAATTTAGTCATTATATTTACTTTTTAGTAGAATAATGCTAATATTTATATGAGACAAAATACTTGGAGGTGATTTTAATGAAAGGAATTACAAGAAGTGTAGCTGGACTTATAATTTTTACAATTTTAACATGTGGGATATATCATATGTATTGGATGTATGTTACCACTAATGAAGTAAACCAATTTTTATGTGAAGAAGATACTAGCGGTGGAATGGTTTTAGTTTTTAGTATTATTACTTGTGGAATTTATGCTTTATATTGGTATTACAATATGGGTAAAAAACTTCAAGTTGCTCAATGTAGAGATTTTGGTAAGAGTATTGATAATAATAATAATAATAATAATAATAATAATGATGATTCTGTACTTTACCTTCTTTTATCTCTTTTTGGATTTGCTATTGTATCTTCAGCCATAATCCAAGCAAACTTGAATAAGGTATGGGGAAGAATATAATATTTTTAATTATTTTATATTTTGCTATGAAACTTAACTCCTTTTTAACAACTACAATATGTTTTATCCGTGGGATTTTGGGTATACCATGTCCTTCATGTGGAATGACTAGAGCATATAAGTTGTTATTTAAGGGAGATTTAGTGGGAGCATTTCATATGCATCCACTATTCTTCATACCAATTATAATTGTTGTATTGTTCGTAACAAGAAAAATGCAGATTATATATAAATATAAATATCATTTATTAGTACTTTTTTTAGTGGTATATGTATATAGGATGATTGTTTTATTTCCAAATGAAGCGCCAATGATGTTTAATCATAAGGCGTTATTACCAAGAATATTTAAAATGTTTATGAATATAGTAAGGAGTTGAATAAATCATTCAGCTCCTTATTTGGGTTTCTATTAGGTCAAAACTCCAGGGGATAGACTGAAATACTTTTGAACATTTTAAGGCTTTATAGAATTGTTTTTTTAAATAAACAAATATTGACAAATTGAAAAAGGTAACTATAATAAGGGTTAGATGGGTTTTTATGATATAAAGTATAGCTCATTTTATGTAAAGCATAAAGCTGTAAATTAAAGTTGTTTTAAATTTTATAAGAATATAAAAATCATTGGAGGTAAATATGAAAAAAATATTATTATATTGTTTAACAATTCTGTCACTATTGATTTTATTAGCGGGATGTTCAAAGAAAGTGAATGATAATAATAAACCTGAAATGTTTAAGAGTGATAAACTTGGGTTTTCGATTGTTTTCCCAGAAACTTGGAAAGATAAATATAGGATTGAAGAAAATGATATGGGGATAACTGTTTATTTTAAACCAAAGGAAAAAATAGAGGATTGCTACGGGAAATTATTTGCTTTTACTAATAAAAATTCAGTTAATTTCTATGAAGATAGTTTTGATACAGTTTGTGACCAACGATATTTTGAAGCAAAAGGCGTTACTTATGTTATAGGTGGACCAACAGATGTAAATTTTCCAGAAGACCATTCTGAATTTAATACTTTTTTAAAGATGAAGGGAGAACTAAAAGAAGCATTAAAGACATTAAAAATAATAGATAAGTAATGGTTTTTATAATAGAAAAGGAGATTATATGATTAAAAAAGAAAAACAAAATCTTTTGAACGTATGGGACAAGGTTGCACCCACATTTGGTAAAATCGGTCCTATTTATTGGCAGAAATTTGGTAGTAGATTAGTTGAGCTTTCAAGAATGAACAAAGGTGAAAAAATATTAGATATTGGAGTGGGGAGGGGAGCTTCATTATTTCCTGCAATAAATAAAATAGGAAAAGAAGGATATGTTGTAGGCATAGACACTTCAGAAGTTATGGTAAGTGAAACATATAAAGATATTGTGAAGCAAAAAATAGATAATGCCAAAGTAATAAAGATGAATGCACAAACCTTAGAATTTGATGATGATTTTTTTGACAATGTTATTTGTGGGTTTGGAATGGGGTATCTTTTATACAGTGATTGTAAATTAACAGAAATAATAAGAGTACTTAAAAAAGAAGGACAAGTTGGATTTAGTATATGGGCGCTACAAGAAGACCAAAAGTGGCTAACGGAGATAGTTAATAAATATTTACATACAGATTCCTCAAATCAAAATAACAATAAAAAATCAGATCTTCCCAAATTTGATACAGCGAAGGATGTTAGAAAAATATTAGAAGATGCTGGTTTAAGAAATGTTAATATTTATAAGGAAAATGCAGATGTAAATTATACAACCAAAGAACAATGGTGGGAAGAAATGTGGTCTAATGCAGTAAGGGCAGTTTTTGAGGCAGTAGAAGAGCTGGGTGATGATAAATTTAAAGAGTTTAAAGTAGAGGTATTTAATGGACTTGAAAAGTATAAAAAGCTAGATGGGTTGCACTTTAATATGCCAGTGATATATGCATTTGGAGAAAAATAAAATGCAACTTAATATTGTAATACATATTAATATTAACAAATAGAATTATTTAATTACTACTTAGTTTTTCGAGTAAATATTCTCCTTTAAATATTCCAATTAAAAAAATTAAGACTACAATAAGTAGCATAAAAAATAATATTGGTTTACTACAAGATAGCATGTTTGAACCAAAATAGCAGGAAAGCGCTAATGTAGGAATTCTTCCAATAGTTGAGTATATTATAAATTTTTTAAGAGATATTTTTGAAATACCACAGGCGAAAATTATTGAGTCCTTTGGTATACCAGGTAAAAAATAAATTAGAAATACAATAAGGTTTATTTTTTTTGAGTTCAAGGCTGATTCAATACTTAGCAATTTCTTTTCAGAAATGAATTTTTGAACAAGTGATCGTCCATATTTTTTTGAAAGTGAAAATAGCAATATAGATCCAATAGTTATTCCAATAAGAGAAAGAATAGTCGCAGCAAGAGTGCCATAAATCCATCCTCCAGAAGCCTGAATTACTTCGCCAGGAATAAAAAATATTGCTACTTGAAGAAATTGAGAAAATATAAAAACAAGTATTCCATAGTATCCAAAGGAAGTTATGAAATTTTTGAATTGTTCAGGGTTTTTTAACATAAAAAAATATTGTTTATACTTATAGCCTAACATTAAGGTGATTATAACTAATGTGGATATTAAAATTAAAGTCCTGTGGTTTTTTATAAATTGTCTAAGCTTCATATATGTACCCCCGTATTTTAAATATCAAATTTAGCGTATGCTTTAATTTGTTGTTCAACTATTATTATAAGCGTTTTATAAATTTTGAAAAAGCGATTGATATAACATTTGCCTTACATTATTGTAATGTTGATAACATAATAAGAGGCTATATCAGAACAAAATAAAGAACTATCTGAGCTCCAGATGGTTCTTTATTTTAGCTTTTTAAAGTTTTATATAATTATATTTAGCAGCTTGTGTATCAAATACTCTCGCTTTCTTTGTCCAATTCAACATGTGTATACAGAATTTCCTTATTGTAAAATTATATCGGTATTAGTTGTATTTGTAAAGAAAAAAATCCCTGCTAAAAATTGTTTGAAAATAATATACCCTCAAAATAATTATATGATTTCATTATTATGTAAATATATTGACAACAAGTAAATTAATGGTTATAATTTATTTAGATATCAATAGAAATGAATTGAAAGTATTTATTTTTGTGATAAATTGGGTTATGTCATAATACATAATAGAATTAGAAATAGGGGGGGTTCAAAATGACACTATGTGCACAATTGAAAGAAGAGTTTTTAAACGAGATTGAAGTGTTAATAAATGGATGGAAAGAAAAGTCTATTAAATTAGCTTCAGAAGGTTCATCTGATGAAGCGATTCTAGAAACTATAAAAGCGAATATTGGGGATATATTCTATAAGTTGTTTAATGTAAGTTATAAAAATTCATGTAAAAATGTTGAGAGTGATGAAATTGAGCTTAGGAAGCTTTCAAAAGCGTACTTTGATTTCTTTGAAAAGATACCGGCTCCATGGAGGGCGAAAATGGCTAAGGATAAGGAGTACAATATAATTGAGGAATATTATAAGGAGCAAATTAAGCTAGAGACAGTAGCGGAGATTAAAAATCTATTTATAAAATATTACAATAGATTTTATAAGGAGGTATAAATGGAAAAGGATTGCATAAAGATTTTTAAGTGTCTGGGTGATAAATCAAGACTATTAATAATAAATAATTTGATAGAGTGTCCTATGTATGTTGAACTATTATCAGAGAGATTAAATCTAGCACCTTCTACAATATCATTTCACTTAAAGAAGCTGGAAGAAATTAAATTAGTGTACTCCGTTAAGGAACAATATTATGTAGTTTATCATTTAAATAATGATATGCTTTCATTAAGATTGAATGATTTGATTAATGTAGTAGAGCCGGAAAATGATATACAAACTGAAAGAGAGGCTCAGTACAAAAGAAGCGTGATAAATGCCTTTTTTGAATATGGAAAGTTAAAATCTATACCTGCTGCGCAAAAGAAAAGAAAAATTGTACTTGGGGAAATTGCAAAAGAATTTGAAGTAGGCAAGGCATACGCTGAAAGAGAGGTTAATATAATCATAGCTGATTTTCATGATGATTTTTGCACAATTAGAAGAGAAATGATAGCATTTAATATACTCCAAAGAGAACATAATATTTACAGGTTAGTGAATTAAGTAAAAGGCAAACAAAATGTAATATGGAGGGGATTTACATGAGTAAAATATTGGTATTTATTTATGATGAAATGGCAGACTTTGAAATGACGTTTGTTACTCATATTTTAGGAGCAGATTTAGGGAAGGAAATAATTACGGTTGCATATGAAGATAAATTAATAAGAAGTAAATCGGGAATTATTTATAAACCTATAAAGCTTATTAAAGATGTTTTAGAAGAAGAGGCAGAAGGCTTAATAATTCCAGGAGGATGGAACGGGGAAATAAGGCCAGAACTTATAGAACTAATACAAAACCTTAATGAAAAAGGGAATTTATTAGGAGCTATTTGTGGGGGTTCAAGGTTTTTAGCTAAGGCAGGAGTTTTGGATAATGTAAAGTATACCACTTCAATTGTTGACTGGACAGAAACATATGTACAACAGTTTATGGAAAGTGACCCATTTCCAAGACAGAATTTTGTTTTAGGTAGGGTCATAAGAGATGGCAATATTATAACAGCACAAGGTAATGCTTTTATTGATTTTGCAATTGAGGTGTGTGATTGGTTTGGTTCATTTGAGGGGGAAGAGGATAAGAATAATTTTGCAAAAGCTATAAAAGGGGCTTAATTGAAGATTTATCTGCTATTTATTAATAGGTAGTCCGTTCTGAGACTACCTATTTTATATGTATATATCAATAATTCAATATTTTAATCCACCAATTTTCAATGCAATTGTTTATATCAACATAATTTTTTAATCACTTTGAAGATCATAAAACCTAAAACACAACCTAATGTATTTAAAATAAGATCATCAATATCTAAAACACCCACATTTAGAATAAACTGACCTAGCTCAATACAAATTATAATAAGCATACAGGGTAATGTTGTATTGAGTAGCTTGCAAGACCTTCTAAATAATAATGCTATAAAAAATCCTAAGGGTATAAAGGTAATAATGTTTGCTGCAAGATTTATAAATATTACTCTAAAATTATATTTAGTAGTATTTAAAAGAAATTCCATTATCGTCTTAAATGGATAAAGATTATATCTCCGCACATCACTATAACTACGATAGGGACCAATAAACACCTCCCAAATAATTAAACACAAATACAATAAGAAAAGTATATATAATCCTATAAGGATTTTTTCTTTCTTGCGGTGTGATAAATTTCTAATTTGTTTTAGCATCATAAATTCCTCCCTTCTTCGTATAATTTAATATTCTTAATTAAAGTAATGTCATATTTTACAATTGTGTCATTATTCAATTATAGAGAATATTAACATGGGTTTCAATATTTATGATAAAAAGGAAAAAATGGTTATAGTTATTTTTTACGTTGATATTATAATATTTTACAATTAAAATAGAAATAACTTACTGGCTTAGATGACAAGTTAATAAAGTTAATAAAGCAATTATTTTTTATACGAAAAATGAAAGGGAATGAATATAAATTTGAGAAGCAGTACTGAAATAGATAGTATTATAACTAAATTGAAAATGAGAAAAGGTAACCCAATGCGATATACTCGAGAACTTAATATGGCGTTAGACTTAATAGAAGAAGGTAATTCATTTTCAAAGATTGAAAAAATCACGCAGTTAAATAAAAGTATGCTAGCAAGAGAAATAAGAAAAAGAAAAAATATAAAAGCGAGATAAATTAAGGGGGAATTATAGAAATATGAGTAGCGAAATATTTAGTTCATTTCCTAAAATAATCACTGAAAGTTTAGTTTTAAGACAAATAACAGAGCGGGATGCGGAAAGTATATATAAACTTTTAAGTAATCCTGAAGTGATAAAGCATGATACCTTTGAATTGTTTACAAACATAAAGCAAGCAGAGGACTTAATTGAATGTTTTAGTGAGGAATTTAGGCAAAAACGAGCCATATTTTGGGGGATTTCTTTGGCAAATGCGTCTGAAATTATTGGGTTTTGTAAGTGTGAAATAGAAATCCCTAAAATAAGAGCAGATTTGGGATATGATTTAAGACCTGAATATTGGAATAATGGAATTATCAGCGAAGCGCTAGGTGCAGTAATTGACGTTACGTTTAATAAGATCCAGGTTAATAGAATAGAAGCCTCAGTATCTAATGAAAATAATGCATCAATTAGGGTACTTGAAAAATTAGGTTTTGTAAAAGAGGGAGTTTTGAGAAAGAGAAGCTATTGGGGCGGTAGTTATCATGATATGGTAATGCTTTCTATATTAAGAGATGAGTATTGATATATATAGTTAAATTTCATCTTATTTTGTTTTCATAGAAGTAAAAATGAGGGGGGTAATTGAATGATAGAAATAGAAAAAATAGTAAATGAAGAAATAAAATTCAACTTACATAAGGAGTACATTAACACCTTAGCAGAGCCAATAGATGGGTTTTGGGAAAATGTAATGATTGGTAGATCAGAATGCTATAAAATTATTTATGATGAGAAAGTAGCAGGGCATTTTTTTGTAAATTCAAGCAAAACTTTAGTGCAATTTCATGTTTCGAAAGAGTACTTTACATATGCAGAAGAAATTTTTGAATATGTTATTAAAAGTGAAATAGTAGGAAATGCTGCTGTTTCAACTAAAGAACCAGAATTTTTGTCCTTGTGTCTTGATTATCAAAAAAGTGTAGTGACGGATAGTTATCTTTTTATTGATAATAAAAAAATCAAATATGAATTAGAGGGTTTTAAAAATCTATCTTTCATATTAGCAAAAACAGTTGATATTGAAACTATAAAAAACAAATGCGATGTTGCATTTGACGGCTATTATGAAGATCTAATAGAAAACGATCAGATATTTGTATTATATGATGATTCTAGTTTGCTCGGAATAGGTGAATTTAGAATAATGAAATCGAATAAAAAATTTGGGGATATAGGAATGATTGTAGCAGAAGAATATCGCAGAAAGGGAGTAGGAACCTATATTATTACGAAGCTTAAAGAACACTGTTATAACAACAACTTGAAGCCTATGGCATGTTGTGATATTAAAAATACAGCATCTAAGAAAACATTAGAAAAATCAGGATTTATTAGTAATCATAGAATTATGCTTGTAAACTTTAATTAGATACTTTTGAAAAGTTGTAATACTATAATATGATGAAACAAAAGGCTATAGATTGGATAGGGGGAAAAGTGAAGATGAGAAACTATGTTATTGAAGGTAGTACCAGAGACGAAGCAGAGGTAGTTGAAAACGCGATGGATGAATATAATTTATCCAAAGTTCCTTTTACGCAAGAGCCATCTTTTATTTCAATTAATAAAATCATAAAAGGGCCAAATGAAGATATATTAGCAGGGATAAATAGCGTGTTATATTGTTGGAATTGCATGTATATAGATGTTTTGTGGGTTAGAGAGGAGTTTCGAGGAGTTGGGTATGGGTCCGTACTTTTAAATGAAGTAGAGAAAATTGCAAAAGAAAAAGGGTGTAAATTAATTCATTTAGTTACTTTTGATTTTCAAGCAAAAGATTTTTATCTTAAGCATGGATATGAGATTTTTGGTGTATTAGATGATTGCCCCTTGAACCATAAACAATATTCTATGAAAAAGAATATATAGTTTGTATTTTTTTCATGTTGTGTCACACTGCTACTTTTATTGCTCAATAAAAGTAGTAAGAAATCGCAAATCAAATTCAAAAGGAAACAAAACAAGTGAGTTTTATTTAAAAAATAATTTCACTGAATGGGATAGCATGGCTATGATGGGTAAGGAGGTATAAACATTGTCTTTAATTGTTGTAACTGCAAAGAAAATGATGGTCTATAAAGTCATTTGAATTACTACTTGCAATACTTTTAATATATTGAGCATAGCTAATTTCTTTATCATTAAATAGTAGATATGTTTTGTGATGATTTTCTTCAAATACTTTTAAATATTTAAACTCAAATTCGCGATATTCTTCAGTAAATCTTGTATCATCTCTTATTCCGTAATATTTAATTCCATCATAGACTATTTTAGTTATAATTGGTTTTCTATTTGTGCTATAGTAAACAATTGTTATAAATGCAGGTTTTTCATTTTGAGAATCAGAAACAAATTTATCTATAATTTCAAATTTTGATTTTACTTCTCCATTTGAAATAACAAAATAACCATCTTTATCAGCGTTATTTATATTATATTCTTTTGGTATAAGTGATAATTCGGATTTTATTTTATCAAATTTATTAGTACCTTCTGTATTTACAGTTTTATCATTACATCCAACTAATAAAATCATAAGAATTGCACAAATCAAAATATAAACTTTTTTCAAAATTAACCCTTCCCCCTTTTTTAATGAATAATATTTCTTCCCGTCCTGTTGTTTTTAACGCCTCTAAATTTTTTTTACTGAATTTACACTTGGTATAACAAGACCCTGTATTTCTGTTCGTAGTAATATTATACCATATTTACAATGTATATACATTATAGATTATAAATATCTTTACTAAACATAGCGTCCATATAAATATATAAAGCAGAAAATGTTTTTCATTCAATATATTGACAATAGAAATAAAATAATGTAATATAAAACTACAAGTTATTTTAATGGAGGTAAAACTATATGAGAAAGCTAATTCTTAACGTTGTAAGATAATACAATTTAATATTTTATCTAAAAAATGTTTTGCTTGTTTATAACGCAAGTTTATTTGCTGTACTTTTGTAATCTTAATACTGTAAATATAGATGCAGACTTTTATATGTGTGTAGTTTATTTGGAGAGGTGTTGAAAGTTACTTAGGGCTTAATAAGCGTAGTTAAAAATCTGTTTATATCAGGTTTATTGGTGTTGCATTTTTTTAGATGAATATAATGTTAAGGAATAGTTTCAGCGTTTATACCTTTTATGAATAATCTTCTTAAAATAATATAGAATTATGTTCTATTTTTAAGTTGTATATTTGTATTTTGTTATGATTATAAATGCCGTACTTACTGTGCGGTTTTTTTTATACCTTTAAATTATCACATAAATATTGTTAAGATGCAGTATATGTTTTTGTGATAGGGCTCGTAGGAGGGTATTGCCTATTTAATTTGAGGTATTGTAGCATAACAAAAATTCTGAGGTTGTAATGAAATTTAATTTCGTTACAACTTTATTTTTTTGCATTGAATTTATTAGTTAATAATGGTTTATGAAGTGAGGTAGTGTTTAAAGCAACATATGATTTTATTCTTACTTTAAAGTATGGCAGGAGGGGTGCTTGTGCCAGTTATTTAAATATATGAGGTAAAGGATAATAAATTAAATTTTAGGGGGAAATAATTAATGAGTAGTTTAAATAAAAATATAGAATTCCGTATTTTAACAATAAATGAATGTGATAGAATATCGGAAATTGATCCTAGTCAATTGATTGAGAAGGCGTGGCGAAATGTGGATGGGCAATATAAGCTAGTGACAATTAACTATATGGAAAGCGATTGGCCTGATGGATATGAAACTTATAGAGATGAACTTAAAAATACTATTGCATCAGGAGGTATTGCAGTTGGTGCCTTTAAAAAAGATTGTCTAGTAGGATTTGTAACAATAAATCATAGCTTTTTTGGAGAAACAGCACGTTATCTTCTTCTTGAGTCTATGTTTGTTTCACGCACATATCGTGGGTCAGGATTAGGAAAGGAGCTATTTAAACATTGCGCTAATAAGGCTTATGAATGGGGTGCAGATAAACTGTATTTGTGTGCTGCTTCATCTGAAGATACTATAGCATTTTACAAAGCTGTTGGCTGTATAAATGCTGAAGAAATTAATCAAGAATTGTTTGAGAGAGATCATAGAGATATTCAGCTTGAGTATGATTTAAGAATACAAAAATCAATGAATATATTGACATATTAAGAGACTAGTTAAAGATAAAATTATAGAAGATTTAAGTAGAAAGGAAAGATAATTATGTTTAAAGATATAAATGTAGAAACAGAAAGACTGACACTTAGACCTTATCATATTAAGGATATAGATGATCTATATAAAATTTACAGCGATCCAAAGGTTATGGCATTTATTCCAGAAGGAGTAATGTCATATGAATGGGTAAAGAATTTAATTATTTGGATGAATGAATATTGTTATGAAAAAAATACTCCGGAGAACATAATCAAGTTTGGAGTTTCAGTAGTGCTTAAAGATACAAATAAAGTGATTGGTTGGTGCGGATTAGGGCAACTTGACTGCAAGCCAGTGGATGTAGAGATATTTTATGGGCTGTCAAGTGAATACTGGGGGAAGGGATTAGCTACTGAGGCAGCAGGAGGTATGCTCAAATATGCCTTTGAGGTAATTGGGTTAGAGCGTGTAGTTGCTGCAATAAATGACAATAATAACTTGTCAAAGAGAGTAGCTGAAAAACTTTATATGAAAACGCAGGGAAAGCTTGAAAATTTGTCTGAGGAGTGTAGTGGGTTTGATGGGGAATGGCTGTATGCAATAACAAGGGATGTTTATGCAAGTGATTTAAATATATGAGGTAAAGATAAACAAATTAAATTTTAGGGGGAAATAATATGAGTGAAAATACAAAAGAACAAATAGAAAAAATGGGGGAATTCTTTAATAAAAGAGCTGATACCTATGAAGATCATATGAAGGAAACAGTAGAATTTTTTACAGAATACTATAAAGCTATAGCGAGTCCAATTAAAAAAACAGAAAGTAAGATTAATATCCTAGATTTAGGGTGTGGAACGGGGCTAGAAATTGAAGGAATTTTTGAAAAAGCTCCTAATTGTAAAATAACAGGAATTGATATGTCAGAGGAAATGATGAGTAAGCTTAAGGAGAAATATAATAATAAGTTAGAGAATATAAGTCTAATAAAGGATTCTTATCTAACACGTCCTTTTGAAAAAGAAAACTACGATTACGTTGTTTCATGTATGACTATGCATCATTTTGTGGAGGAAGTAAAGCTTGAACTTTATAAAAAAATTATACAAGCTTTAAAGCCAGGTGGAAAGTATATAGAGGGAGACTATATGGTCAGTGAGGAAAATGAAATTGAGTATTTAGATAGATATTATCATTTAATGAATTCCTTAACGAAGGAGCAGAAGGATTTATATCATATAGATATTCCATTATCAATAAAAACACAAAAGGAACTTTTAAAAGAAGCTGGTTTTAGAAATATTGAGATTATATGGCATGTTGAAGACAAAATAATAATGGTTGCGGAAGTATAGGAACAAAAAAATATAAATATGGGGGAGATAATATGAGCAGTAATAAATTATTTAGTTCTAAAATAAATGAATTGACGAAAGAGATACAAAATAATAATATAAATGCAGTAAATGATTTTTGGACAAGTATAGAAAAAGAAGGTGCGCCTTTAATTGAGAAAATTCCTACTGATAAAGATAATGTATTGCTTACATTTATATATAAAGAGAAGAAAGCTATAGAAAATATATTAATCTATGGGGCAATCCCAGGATACCGGTATTCAGAAAATGTAATGGAGAAATTGCTTAATACAGATATTTGGTTTAAAACATATAAGGTTAGAAATGATGTTAAATTTAAATATAATTTTTCACTAAATTATGAATTTGATAACGTTTATAAAAAGATAAAAGAGAATACTATTAAAGATGAGTTAAATCCAAATGAAATAGTATTTATGAAAGACGATGAAGATGATGAAAGTGAAGAAGAAATCTATTCCTTAATAGAATTAGAAAATGTAAAAACAGCAATATGGACGAAAGATAGAAATACACAGCAAAAAGGAAAAATCAATTTGCATAGATTTAATAGCAATAGTCTAAAAAATCCACGGCGTGTATGGATTTACACACCTTATGAATACGCGGGAAACAATGAGCCATATAATTTATTAGTACTTACAGATGGCTTTGAGTATATAAATTTGTTGTCAGCACAAACAGTACTTGACAATCTGATAGAAAGTAAAAGAATTCCACCAACAGTATGTGTCTTTATTGCCAGTAATAGTGATAGATACGAAGAATTAACTTGTAATGAGAACTTTTCAAACTTTATATCACAAGAGTTAATGGCTTGGATATATGATAATTATAATGTAACTAAAGAACCACAAAAGACAATTATAGGTGGCGTTAGCCTTGGTGGACTTATGGCATCTTTTATAGCTATTAAAAATTCTAATATATTTGGAAATGTGCTTTCACAATCAGGCTCATATTGGTATGAAGAGCGATGGTTAACTAAAGAATTTGAAAAAACAAATAAGCTACCAATAAACTTTTATTTAAATGCTGGGGTACTAGAAGATCATCCATATGATGATGAACCGATAATGATGGAAGCAATAAATAACATGCGGGATGTTTTATTATCTAAGGGATATAACGTGAAATATGAAAATTTTTATTCAGGTCATGATTATTTAAGTTGGGGAGAAACATTAGCTACTGGTCTTATAGCGTTAATAGGAAAAGCTAATAAAGCAGATTAAGTGTAAATTTAATAGATAAATTAGGGGGAAATTGTAATGATTTATTATCAAGATAATAAAATTCTAATAAGAGATATATATTCAAGTGATGCGATTAACTTATTTACATGGCAAATTGATAAAGAACTAAATAAGCATGATCCAAGACCAATACCTAATAGCAGTAAGGCATTAATTGAAGAATGTATAAATTATTGTCATAGGTTTGATACTGAAATAATGAACGAAAATATTGAGGATATAAAATATAAATATTTTATAATTACAGATAATGAAGACAATGCTATAGGTTTTGTTAACTTCTTTAGTATAGACAAGATTAAAAAGCAAGGGGAAATGGGAATTACTATAGGTGATAAAAGATACTGGAATAAAGGAATTGCGTGTACTGCAATAAAGACAGCTGTTGATTATATATTCAGCAATATGGATATAGACAGGATATATATTGAAACAGGTGAAGGCAATAAACCAGCTTTGAGATTATTTGAGAAACTAGATTTTACAAAATGTGGTGAATATATTGAAGATGAAGATTTCAAGTTTATTGTAATGGAGAAGATGAAGGAAATAGAATTAGTATCTATTTCAAATTAACTTGAAACAGGAGGCGTAAAATAATAAAAATGGTAGGGGGACTAAATAATGAATAAAAAAATAGCATTACTTATTGTAGATGTACAGGTTGCGATGTTTTCATATCAAGATGAAGCTTTATATAACGGAGAGAATGTATTAAATAATATTTTAAGTTTGCTTAATAAGGCACGATTAACAAAAACGCCAGTTATATTTATCCAACATACTAGCACGGAAGATGATGTATTTAGTAAAGGAAAGAACACGTGGGATATTCATCCTAAAATTAAACCAATAATTAATGAAAAAGTTATAGAGAAAACTACATGTGATTCTTTTTTTAAAACAACTTTACATGAGGAATTACAGAAAAGAGGCATTGAAAAATTAGTTATTGTAGGAATGCAAACAGAGTATTGCATAGATACTACTTGTAGAAGAGCACTTAGTATGGGATATGAAATTATTTTAGTTCAAGATGCTCATAGCACTTTTGATGGAAATATTCTTAAGGCTTTACAAATAATAGAGCATCATAATGATGTATTGGGTGGGGGATTTGTAGAGTTAAAACATAGTGATGAAATTGAATTTTTATAGCATATTCTTTAAAATGAAAATTTATAGTTGATGAAAAAAGGTGCGAACTCATAGGAATTATCGCACCTTTTTTTCTTTGTTATAATAGGCCACAGCAACAAATAGAAGCATGAGGCTTTCTTTCTGAAATGTCGTTAAAAATCAGTCATACACAATGGCTTTTCATCAGATGAAAAAAGCACATTTAAAGTATTTAAATAACCTTCATCAGATAACTGGACACGTCCATACTTATACAAAGATTTTAAGTCAATAGCACAAATAATCAATGAAGAAAAATCAGCAACGTCCACAGTCAACTCCACATCGTAATCATCATTTTCAACTAGTGAAGAATTACCATTATTAAAGTGGATTACATAACTACCGCCGTTCTCAGGAATAAAGCTATCTAATATAGAAAGCTTTAATTTGCAGTTTATATTATTAAAGTTATGATCCTTTAAATCTTCAAAAAGCTTAGGTATACTAATAACCCTGTACATTATACCAGTTCCTTGGGTACTACATTCATGATGCAAAGACACCAAAAGTCTATCAGAATTATTTCTTGGATCATTTAAAGCAAATCTAAAGTTTTCATCTTGGGTGTTTATTATCGCATATCTTATTTGGTCACTTTGTGAATTTAAGAAAGTCATGAGCTCTAGAAAAACCTCAGAATTATAAAATAGCATTTGAGATACAAAAATATCATTTACAACAAAGGAACCCGTTTCTCCCTTTTGAAAGTGGAAAATTAAATATCCTAATATTGTATTACCTACTTTGAATCCTACAATTTTGTTGGATTCAAAATTGAAAAGGTTATTAAATTCTTTTGGTGATTTTTCCATAAGACCATTAGTTTTATTTACAATGCTGTTATAAAATTTGCACATTTCTGTAGCATCATCTTTACTTAAGAACTTAATATTTTTCTTAGAGTTTCCTTTTGGAAGATCACAAGGCTTAATTTTAAACTGATTAATGCTTGTACCAAAACCAAATCCCATTTTTTTATAAAAGTCAGGTCTAAAAGGATACAATAAAGCCATGGATGCCCCTCTTTCTTTATAATGATAAATAAAGAATTTAATAATTTCTAAAGCAACCTTTTCTTTTTTGTGAAGTAAATCTACAGCAACGGAGCCAACCCCACCAGCAAAAATTTTCTGATTAAGTAAATTCATTTTAAAATCATGTAATCTCATTCCGCCTATAAGAGTTTCCTCATTAAATAAACCATAAAAATTCATAAAGTCATATTCATTTTGAAGATTCATTATTTCAGCATGTTTTTCAAGTGGGAGAGAAATTGCAGGGAAGGAATTAGCACGTATTTTAGCTAAGTCAGTTATCTGGGTATTGTCTAGTTTCTTTATGGAATACATGTAGGTATACCTCCTTAATTTATAAAACATAAGTTTATTATCTATGAAATATAAGCAAAAGTAAATATATATACGATATGTAGTTTATTGTTAAAAGATTACTGTATAATTAAAGGGGCATTAACAAAAAAAGTCTTGACCGTGACGTAAGGTTACTGTTTATAATAAAGTTGGGTGATGAAAATGAATTCTAAAAAAGGTAAATTTTATACTGCAGGTAAATTTGCTGAAAAAGCAGGGGTTACACTTAGAACCATAAGATACTATGATAAAAAGGATTTGCTTAAGCCTACTGAATACAGTGAATCGGGCTATAGACTATTTAGTAATCAGGATTTCGCGGTGCTTCAAAAAATCTTAACGCTTAAATTTATGGGATTTTCATTAGAAGAAATAAAAGAGGTAATGAAAGAGGAGTCAGATAAGGATGACTTTAAGCATTCTCTTAATATACAAAGGCATGCCATAGAAAGGAAAATGGAGCATATGTCACACATTTTAGAAGCAATTAATGAAACAGAACAAATGTTGGATAGTGAAGATACATTGGATTGGGATAAATTTATTTTGATTATTAAAGCTATCAATTTAGAAAAAATATCTGCTGAGCAGTTTAAGAATGCAGCAAAACTAAAAGACCGCATTAATCTTCATGAGAAATATAGCACAAATAAACAGGGATGGCACAGATGGATGTTTGAGAGGATTCCTATTTTTAAAGGTGCAAAAATCCTAGAACTAGGATGTGGTGATGGAAGCTTCTGGCTCAGGAATAAGGACAGACTTCCAGAGCAGTGTGAAATTACTCTTACAGATATTTCTGAAGGTATGATAGAGGATGCAAGAAATAACTTAGCAGGTTTGGATAAAACTTTTACATTTAAAGCTATGGATGCACAAAATATTACCTTTGGAGATTCGGAGTTTGATATTGTCATTGCAAATCATATGATTTACTATATACAAAACAGGGAAAAGGTTTTTTCAGAGGTTAATAGAGTGTTAAAATCAAATGGAGTTTTTTATGCTGGTACCAATGGTAAAAAGCATATGGAGGAACTTTTTAATATGGTAGAAAACTTTAGAGAAAAAGTAACTTTTTCTTACATTAGAAAAAATCATAAATTCAAACTTGAGGATGGGAAAAAACAATTAGAGGAATGGTTTTATCCTGTGCAGCTTTATTGCTATAAAGATTCTTTAAAAGTAACAGAAGTGGAGCCCTTGATGGATTATGTTCTTTCAGCACCAGGTAATTTAAATGAAATTTTAAATGAAAAAGATTTTAAAGAGCTAGAAGAATTATTTAGAAATATCATAGAAAAAGTAGGCTATATGTATATTACAAAGGATTCAGGAGTTCTTGAAGCTAAGAAAAGATAATACAAAAATACTTTATTTAGGAGGCAATTATGGAGAATATTGAAATTAATAAACAACCAATAAAAGAGCAATATAAAGATGATAAAAATTTAAATTCAAGGTTGAATTTACACAAGTATAATATAAATAAGATAGATTGGAATGAGTGGTGCTTTAATCAAATGGATTTTCCTCAAAAGGCGAGAATACTAGAACTGGGTTGTGGGCCTGGAGGTTTGTGGGTAAGAAATAAATATAAATTAAATCAAGACTGGAATATTACGTTATCTGATTTTTCTAAGGGGATGCTTGAATGTGCTAAAAATACGTTAGCAGAGGTAGATTATGACTTCAAATATAAAGAGATCGATATACAAGATATTCCCTATGAAGAGGGAAGTTTTGATGTGGTAATTGCAAGACATATGCTTTATCATGTTCCAGATATAGAAAAAGCTTTATCAGAAATAAAAAGAGTCCTTGCTCCTGGTGGAACCTTCTATGCAACTACCAATGGGCGTGGAGCAATGGCGGAGCTTTTTGAACTTATAGAAAAATTTGACCCTGAAATAGGCCTTAATAACTTAGGAATGGGGGATAGGTTTGAATTTGAGGGTGGTAGGCTTTTACTGGAGAAATACTTTAGTGAAGTTGAAATGCAGGTTTTTGAAGGGGAAATTGTGGTACCTCAGGCTGAACCTATAGTTTCATATGTAGATTCAACCATGAGGGGTAGAGCTATACTTGTAGGACAAAAAAAGCAAGAATTCATAAAGTATGTGGAGGATTATATTGAAGAAAATGGGGATATGTCTATAACTACAGAAGCTTGCATATTTAAAGTTAAAAAAATTTAGCTGAATTATATGAACATAATCCCATACACGTGACTTCTAGGAGAAAAATAGCCATAGGGAGTTAAAAAATAAAAATTGCTAAATTATATAAATATTACATAAAATCAATTGTTTTATTTTTTTTATGTGATATAATCAATTTGGTAATTCATAAATAAATAAATAATAGGTACTAGTTATGTTTTTATGAAAATCATAGTTAGGTAAAAGGAAAGTGGGTGTAAATCCCACACGGTCCCGCCGCTGTAAAAGATGAGCCAATACAATATGCCACTGGGTAACTGGGAAGGCTGTATGGGTGATGATACTTAAGTCAGAATATCTGCCTGTTTTTATCTACCAGAATCTACGAGTGATAGAGAGGTGGTTTTTTGATGCGTAATAGGGCTTTTATGCTTATGCTAAAGCTTTTTGATGTATAAACCTCTTGACAATTTTAGTCGAGAGGTTTTCGTTTTGATTAAATTTATTAGAGGGTAAGTGAAAATGTTCTACAAGAATAAAAAAATATGTATTACTGGTTATAGGGGGAGCTTGATGATAGATAATAAAAATTTTGTTAATGACAAGGAAGTAAAGCTAATAAAAATCATTAGAGATATAGCCTTTGGAGAAATAAAGGTTATTATTCAAGATGGAATTCCAATAAGAATTGAAGAGATAAAAAAATCTATTAAACTTTAAAAATTACATATTTAAATACATTGACCAGAAAACTGGAGGTGCCGTAAAGAAAGATTAATTAACGGTTCTGCAGTTTTTTTGTTGCGAAAAATTAGTTATCACACATTATGTAGTTATCAAAACTTAACAAACAATAAAGATTATATTTGATTAAAAATATTAAGGAAAATAATATGAAGGTGGAGGTAAAATATAATGAAAAAGTTAGGTTCAATTTTATTGACCCTGTGTTTGATGTTTAATATGTTTGCGAATATTAATGTTTATGCCAATGAAAGTGACAAAAATATAAATGTTGATGTTGGCGTAACAGAAATTAAAGAAGAAATAAAAGAAGAAACTGAAAAAGATACAGAAAAACCAATTATAAAGGTAGAGAATTTAATAAATGGACAAACTGTAACAGATTCAAATTTAACATTTAAAATAGCAGTTACAGATAATTTAGATAAAAAAATAATTTCTGTAGTGAAGTTTAACAATGAAGTTGTAACAGGCACAGATGGAACATATAAAGTTACATTAAAAAATGGAGAAAATACAATAACAATAGAAGCAACAGATGTAGCTGGAAATAAGGCAGATGTATTATATAAAATAATATATGAAGAAGAAAAGGAGACAAAAAAACCAGAGGTAACACCAGATATTAATCCTGGTGGAGTAGTGATTCCAGCTCAAAAATCACATATTACTCTATCTGTTGATAAACTAACTATCAATGAAGGATATACAATTCAGACTATTAATATAGAACTTCAACCTGATGATACAGCATGGACAGTGTTAAAAAGAGAACTTGATAACCGCAGTCTAAAATGCGATTTTGAGTGGACTGAAAAATATGGCAGTGTTTATGTACAATCTATAGAGGAAGATGGAGAATTTGATCATGGTCCTTGTAGTGGATGGATGTATAATGTAAACGGAACTTATCCTAATTTTGGTGCTAGCAAGTATATTCTAAAAGATGGGGACATACTTCAATGGCGTTATACAACCGATCTGGGTGCAGATTTAGGAGAAGACCTTAGTAAGTGGGAAACAAAGGATATAGAAAAACCAGTTATAAAAGTAGAGAATTTAATAGATGGACAAACTGTAATAGATTTAAACTTAACATTTAAAGCAACCGTTACAGACAATGTAGATAAAAATATAGTTTCCACAGTAAAGTTTAATAATGAAGTTGTAACAGGAACAGATGGAACATATAAGGTTACATTAAAGGCTGGAGAAAATACAGTAACAATAGAAGCAACAGATGCAGCAGGAAATAAGACAGATATAATCTATAAAACAATATATCAGGTACCTGAAGTAAAGGATACAGAAAAACCAGTTATAAAGGTAGAGAATTTAATAGATGGAAAAACTGTAATAGATTCAAACTTAACATTTAAAGCAACAGTTACAGACAATGTAGATAAAAATATAGTTTCCACAGTAAAGTTTAATAATGAAGTTGTAACAGGAACAGATGGAACATATAAGGTTACATTAAAGGCTGGAGAAAATACAGTAACAATAGAAGCAACAGATGCAGCAGGAAATAAGATAGATGTAATCTATAAAACAATATATCAGGTACCTGAAGTAAAGGATACAGAAAAACCAGTTATAACGGTAGAGAATTTAACAGATGAACAAACTGTAACAGATTCAAACTTAACATTTAAAATAGCAGTTACAGATAATATAGATAAAAATATAGTTCCAATAGTTAAATTTAACAATGAAGTTATAACAGGAACAGATGGAACATATAAGATTACAATAAAAGATGGAGAAAACACAATAACAGTAGAAGCTGTAGATGCAGCAGAAAATAAGTGTGACAAGCAATACAGGCTTATATATAAGGCAATCATCACGAATCCCTACAAAACTCAGTTGGATAAAAACCTTGCCTTAATTTTAAAAAATGTTGAAAATCCTAAATGCGGAACATTAGATGGAGAATGGTCTATTATTTCTCTGGCAAGAGCAAATTATCTTGTACCTCATGGATATTATGAAAAATACTACAATAATGTAGTTGAAAAATTAAAAGAGAAGCAGGGCGTGTTACATACCAAAAAATATACAGAGTATTCAAGGGTGAGTTTGGGATTAACAGCTATTGGTAAGGATATTTCTGATGTTGGAGGGTATAATCAACTTGAAAAACTTGCTGACTTCAATAGTGTTATTTATCAAGGTATAAATGGACCTATATTTGCGCTTATAGCTCTTGATAGTAAAAATTATGAAATATCAAATCCAGTAACAAATATAGAAGTGCAAACTACAAGAGAGATGCTTATTAAATATATATTAGATCGAGAAATTAACAAAGGTAAAGATAATGCAGGTGGATGGAATCTTTATGGAGATAAGGCAGATATTGATATCACTGCAATGGCGATTCAAGCACTTACACCATATTATAAAACCAATGATGATGTAAAAACTGCAGTAGATAGAGGAATTAACTTTTTATCAAGTAATCAGTTAATGAGTGGAGGATATAAAGCCTGGGGTTCAGAAAGCTCCGAAAGCATTGCTCAAGTTGTAATAGCTTTATCAGGACTAGGTATTGATCCTGCTAAAGACGCGCAATTTACAAAGGATGGGAATTCGCTTATTGACACACTACTTTCCTATGCTGTGCATGACGGTGGTTTTAAGCATATAAAAACAGGCGATACAGATGCTATGGCTACCGATCAAGGTACGCTTGCTCTAGTTGCTTATGATAGATTTGTAAATAAAAAAAATTCTCTTTACAATATGAGTGATGTAGAATTTGAAAAGCTAAAAGATATAGAAAAGCCAGTTATAAAGGTAGAAAATTTAGCAGATGGACAAACTGTAACAGATATAAACTTAACATTTAAAGCAATAGTTACAGATAATGTAGATGAAAATATAGTTTCCACAGTAAAGGTTAACAATGAAGTAGCAACAGGAACAGATGGAACCTATAAAGTTACATTAAAAGATGGAGAAAACATAATAACAATAGAAGCAATAGATGCAGCAGGAAATAAGGAAACTGTAACCTATAAAGTAATATGTAAAGTGCCTCAATCAAAGGATACAGAGAAACCAGTTATAAATGTAGAGAATTTAACAGATAGACAAACTGTAACAGATTCAAAGTTAACATTTAAAGTAATAGTTACAGACAATGTAGATAAAAAAATAATTTCTGTAGTGAGGTTTAACAATGAAGTTATAACAGGAACAGATGGAACATATAAGGTTACATTAAAGGATGGAGAAAACACAATAACAATAGGAGTAGTAGATGCAGCAGGAAATAAGTGTGACAAACAATACAGCCTAATATATAAGGCAAGCACTGGTGGCGAAGGTACAAATACTGGTGGTGGAGTGCTTCCAATTCAAAAACAATATATTACTCTATCTGTTGATAAACTAACTATCAATGAAGGGTATACAATTCAACCTATTACGATAGAACTTAAATCTGGCGATACAGCATGGTCAGTATTAAAGACAGAACTTGATAAACACAATTTTAAATACGAGTATGAGTGGACTGAAAAATATGGCAGTATTTATGTACAGTCTATGGATGGTGATGGAGAATTCGATCATGGTAGTGGTAGTGGATGGATGTATAATGTAAACGGAACTTATCCTATGTTTGGTGCTAGTAAGTATACGCTAGAAAATGGAGACGTGCTTCAATGGCGATACACAACTAATCTTGGTGAGGACTTAGGAGAAGACTTGAGTAAATGGGAAACACCAGTTATTCCAGTTATTCCTGGTATTCCTGGAGTAACAGTTATTCCTGGTACTCCAGCTATTCAGATTACCCCTAACGCGGGAGAACAGCAAAGTGGAAAAACACTCACAATAGATGTGCCAAAGGATATAAAAAATGATTGCGACATAAACATAAAAAATGATTTGAAAAACACTGATAATATTATAATTAATGTGCCAGAGCTTAAATCAAAGGTTTTTCTGAATTTAGAGAATGTTAAAAGTAATATACCAAAAATAACAGCTGTAAAAGGGAACATATCTGTTGTTGTTGATAAAGGTACACAAATAGAATCAGGTGATAGCAAAATAGAACTTATAACATCAGTTGACAAAACTGATTCTAAAATTCAAGAGATTATAAAGAAGAGCATAGATGATGATTACAAACGCGTAAAACTTAATAATGCCTTTGTCCTAGGAAATATAAATGAAACAATATTATTTAATCAGCCAGTAACCCTAACTTTTAAAAATAGTAAAGGTCAATTTGTAGGATTTGTTGAAGGAAATAAATTTACTCCTATAAAGGTTTATCAATCAGAAGAAAAAGGTGCAGCTGATGCAAAGAATAATAACAAGAAAAATTATGCATTTGTTGTTGGAAATGATTTAATTGTTAAGACTAATCATTTTACAACATATGTAACATATAATCAGGTGAAAAGTTACACGTATAAAGATGGAAATGATATTTCAAAGGATGTTCTACAACAAGTTCTAAAGGCAACTGAAAAAGGTTTCATAAGCCCACAGAATGGAAGATTTGATCCGGAAAAATATATTACAAGAGCAGATTTTGCAAAACTATTAGTGGAAGCATTGAATCTTGATACAAAACCAGCGAAAAAAATTGAATTTGAGGATGTAAAGATTGGTACACCTTATTATTCATACTACACATATATTAATGCTGTATGTAACTCGGGAATTATGAAATGTACAGGGAATAAATTCAATCCCAATTATGCTATTACTCGTGAACAAATGGCCTCGGCTATTGCCAAAGCACTTTCTATTAAGAATGTTTATACAAATGTAAAAATAAATGATATTAAATATGTATCTAAAGCCTATAAAGCTGATATTGAAACATTAGGTACTCTTGGTTTAATACCAATAGAAAACAATCAATTTAGACCAAAGAGTTATGCTACAAGAGAATTTGCAGTAGCTTCTGTTATAAGGTCATATGAATATAAAAATAGTAAGAAATTTACTAACACAGGAGTTGAAAATAAAAATAGTAAGGAAGTTACTAACACAGAAGTTAAAAAGTATATAGATGAGACAGCAATTTTGATGCAGAAAAACATAACAAATCCCGTGGTAGCTTCAGTTGGTGGAGAATGGACTGTTTTATCACTTGCACGTTCTGGTGTGTCAGTGCCAGATAGTTATTACAGTAAATACTATAGTAATGTAGAGAATAAATTGAAAGAGAAAAATGGAAAACTTCATAATATAAAATATACGGAATATGACAGAGTTATACTTGCACTATCATCAATTGGTAAAAATGTTGATAGCGTTGCCAAATATAATCTTTTAAAACCGCTTGTTGATTTTGATACTGCTGTAAAGCAAGGATTGAATGGACCTATTTGGGCGCTGATTGCACTTGATTGCTGTAATTATGAAATGCCTGTAGACAAGTCTATTAGTAATCAAAGTACAAGAGAAAAGTTTGTTAATTACATTTTGTCCAGGGAATTACCAGGTGGTGGGTGGTCACTTACTTCAAAAGCACCTTCAGATATAGATATTACAGCAATGGCGCTTATAGCGTTGTCAAAGTATCAAGATAATCCAAAGGTAAAAGCTGCTACTGACCGCGCGTTATTATATATGTCAAAAACACAGGATATGGATGGTAAATACAAATCCGTTTGGGGAGATGAGAATAGTAGTGAAAGTATTGCACAGGTAATAGTAGCATTAACTTCACTTAAGATTGATCCTAAAACAGATGAAAGATTTATAAAAAATGGTAATGATACAATTAGCGCCTTACTTAGTTTTTATGTAAAAGGCGGAGGATTTAAACATGTTTTAAGCGGAGATTTAGATGGCATGGCTACAGATCAAGGTATGTATGCCATTATAGCTTATAATAGATTTGCAAATGGCCAAACACATCTTTTTGATATGACAGATGTAGAAAAAAAATAAGTTGAAAACTAAGCAAGGATAAAGTTTTTTTCCTTGCTTAGAATTTAAGATAGGAGTATGAAAAATGAAGAATAGAAGATGGATGGTTGCCGTAGTTATAATAAGTATAGTAGCTATTACATTTTTTTGTGATGGGAATAAAAATGTAAAGCCATTAAAAGATAGTAAAATAACAAGCGGAGAAAATATTAAAAGTGATATAGCATTAAATAAAGAATATAAAGAACAAGAGAATAAGAAAAAAAAGGTTTCAATAGAATTGCAAAAAAAGAAAGACGAACAGCAAACAAGTAAAAAAAAGAATAAAGAAATTAGTGAAAAAAAAGCAAGTCAAAAGAAGGATGAAAAGCAAACAAGTAAAACAATTGATAAAACAACAGAAGGTCAAAAAAAGATTGAAAAAGATAGCGGTAAAGGTAAAAAAGACAAATATCTTACGGATCCAGTTCCTATAGGTAAGCCTAAACCTGTTGAACCTGGAGATGTAGCTATAAATGCCAAGAAAAAATTAAGCTGTACATTGTCCGTAACATGTAAAAGTATATTAAATAATATGGACAAGTTTAATAAGGATAAATTAGAAGTGCTCCCTAAGGATGGTGTAATTTACAGAGAAAAGACTGTAAGCTTTTCAGAAGGTGAAGCAGTTTTTGATGTACTTTTGCGGGAAATGAAAAAAAATAAAATACATATGGAATTTGAAATGACACCAATTTATAACAGTAACTACATTGAGGGTATAAATAATCTATATGAATTTGATTGTGGCGAACTTAGTGGTTGGATGTATAAAATTAATGGATGGTTTCCAAACTATGGATGTAGTAGATACGTACTAAAGAAGGGGGATATAATTGAATGGGTGTACACCTGTGATTTAGGGCGAGACATTGGAGGAGACACTGTATTTGGAGGGGATAAATGATGACAGACAGTTTCTCAACTTTTCATCCCATTATTAATTTTAGTTATTTTATAGCTATATTGATATTTAGTATGGTTTTTATGCATCCTATATTTCTTGGAATAGCTTTGATTTCTTGTTTTACATATTCAACTATGTTAAAGGGAAGAAGTGCATTGAAGTTTAATCTGCTTTATATGTTACCATTGCTGATATTTATGGCAATAATTAATCCAGCATTTAATCATGAAGGTGCTACAATTATGTTTTATCTTAAAAATGGTAATCCCATTACGTTGGAATCAATATTTTACGGAATAATGTCAGCAGGTACATTTGTTTCTGTGATTATATGGTTTTCCTGTTATAACGTTGTTATGACTTCTGATAAATTCATATACATCTTTGGCAAAATAATACCTGCGTTATCTTTAATTTTTTCAATGGTACTTCGTTTTGTTCCGAGATATAAACAGCAAATAAAAATTATTTCAAATGGTCAAAAATGTATAGGACGGGATGTGTCACAGGGCAATATAATAAGAAGGGCTAGAAATGGAATTAAAATTTTATCAATTATGACTACCTGGGCATTGGAGAATGCTATTGAAACAGCAGATTCCATGAAGTCAAGAGGTTATGGATTAACAAAACGGAGCAGTTTTTCCATATTTCGTTTTGATAATAGGGACAAAATAACCTTAACTGTAATTTGGAGTTTAATTGTTTATGTATCCATTGGGATGGTTGTGGGAGAAAACACAATGCGTTTTTTTCCTTCAATAAAGATTAGAAATATTACTTTTTTTAGTATTAGTATCTATATAAGTTATTTTATTTTGTGTATGCTACCAGTTATCATAAACATTGCGGAGGAAATTAAATGGAAACATATAAAATCAATAATTTAAATTTTACATACCCTCAAAAAGATAAACCAGCTATTTCAAATATTAATTTTGTGGTAAATTCTGGAGAATTCATTACTATATGTGGAAAATCAGGAAGTGGCAAAAGTACTTTACTGAGACAGTTAAAAACAATACTAGCTCCACATGGAAAACGGCAGGGAGAAATTTATTTCTATGGGAGGCTTCTAGAAGAAGTTGATCAATTTACACAAACATCACAAATAGGATATGTTCTTCAAAGTCCTGACAACCAAATTGTCACAGATAAGGTATGGCATGAACTTGCATTTGGACTAGAAAGTCTTGGATATGACAATAGCACGATTCGATTACGGGTGGCTGAAATGGCAAGTTTTTTTGGAATACATACATGGTTTCACAAAAATGTTTCAGAACTTTCCGGAGGACAAAAACAGTTGCTAAATCTAGCGTCAATTATGACCATGCAACCAGAGATATTAATCCTTGATGAACCAACAGCACAGCTGGATCCTATAGCAGCTCTGGAATTTCTTAAAACTCTAAAAAAAATCAATAGTGAACTTGGTACAAATATTATAATGACAGAACACCGTTTAGAGGAAGTAATTCCTATGTCGGATCGTGTTGTGGTAATGGAAAAAGGATGTATTATTGCAGATGATAACCCTGAAGACCTGGGGAAACAAATAAGTGAAATGGATCATACAATGTTTTTTGCAATGACTTCTCCTATGAGAATTTATTCACAAGTTAAAAATGATTTGAAATGTCCTGTTACTGTAAAGGATGGACGTAAGTGGATTGACACGTATTTTGATAACAAGACTGTTAAAAAAATTTGTTTTGAAAACAAAGAAGAGTCCGTATCAGACAATGTAGTTATAAAGCTTAAAGATGTGTGGTTTAAATACGGTAAAAATATGCCTGATATTATAAAGGGCTTGTCGTTAGAGGTTAAAGAAGGAGAGATTTTTTGCATTGTTGGTGGTAATGGAACTGGAAAGACAACTGCTTTATCAATAATAAGTGGCATCAACAAACATTATAGAGGTAAAGTTATTATTAATGGAAAAAACATTGAAAAAATAAGCATAAAGGATAGATATAGAAATAATATAGGAGTGCTTCCCCAAAATCCGCAGACATTGTTTGTAAAAAAGACGGTGGAAATGGATTTATATGAAATGTTAGGGGACATAAAATTAACTAAAGAGGAAAAGGAAGCAAAGGTAAGGGTAATTGTAGATATGATGGAACTTAATGAACTACTTCAGATGCATCCTTATGATTTAAGTGGAGGGGAACAGCAGAGGGCAGCCCTTGCAAAGGTGCTACTGCTGGAACCAAAAATATTGCTTCTAGATGAACCAACAAAGGGAATTGATGACTATTTTAAAGAAAAGTTGGCCGAAATTCTTAAAACAATTGCTAAAAAAGGAACTACAATTGTTATGGTTTCCCATGATATCGAATTTTGTGCAGAGTACACAGACACCTGCGGATTGTTTTTTGATGGAAATATAATAACAACCAATACTACAAAGAAATTTTTCTCGGGAAATAGCTTTTATACTACTGCAGCCAATCGTATGGCTCGCCACATTTGTTGTGATGCAGTAACAGTAGAGGATGTGATTAACCTATGTCAGGAAAACATTTAAAGGGAAGTAAGTTAAACAGTCGTAAGCTGCTTTCAGGGTTTCTAATATTAATTATTGTACCTGCTACAATTTTATTTGGTATTTTTTTTCTCGATGATAGAAAATATCATTTCATTAGCCTCCTGATTATAATATATACAATAATTCCATTTTTCATGGCATTCGAAAACCGAAAACCCCAGACAAGGGAGATTATTATTATTGCTGTACTGTCAGCAATTGCCGTTGCCGGACGTGCAGCATTTTTTATGTTGCCTCAATTTAAACCTGTGGTGGCTATCGTGATTATAGCAGGTGTATGTTTTGGAGCAGAATCAGGATTTCTTGTAGGTGCAGTTTCAGGATTTGTATCCAATTTTTTCTTTGGCCAAGGTCCTTGGACACCATGGCAAATGTTTTGTTTTGGAATTATTGGATTTTTAGCAGGAATATTATTTAAAATTGGAATACTTAAAAAAACAAAGTTATCTTTATGTGTTTTTGGGGGAATCAGTACCTTTTTTGTATATGGGGGGATTATAAATATTGGTTCACTTTTAATGTTTACATCTCATTTTTCATGGAAAGCATTGATTGCAACTTATATATCAGGTTTTTGGTTCGATATGGTTCATGCAATTGCTACAGTTTTTTTCCTGTATGTAATTTCGCAGTCTATGATAGAAAAGCTAGAACGAATTAAAATAAAATATGGGCTTATAGATATATAGATTTAAAGCTCGCAAAGCCGAAAAGCTTTATGTTATCTAATATTGTCTCGTGCATTAATAAAAATTAAGTAGTTAATAAATTATCAAATTTTAAATAGAAAAGGAAGGTAAATAAAATGAATAAAAAAAGAATTTTTTCAATACTAATGTCAACAACTTTAATATTTGGAACTGCCACACCTAGCTTTGCAGCACAAATGAACACAAAAAACGCCGCTAAAATAGTAATAGTGAATGAAAAAAAAGAAGTAACTATTTCTGAGGATAAAGCAGAAGAAATAGCAATGAGTGCTTTAAAAACGTATTTTGATGTGGATGTTAAAGCTGAAAAATTAAAAAACACATCAGCTTCAGAGCTAGATTCTTATGAGAAAAATAGTTTTTGGAATTTGAATTGGCAAAATGAAGCAAAGGCCATATATGTAAATGCACATATGGATGCTAAAACAGGAAAATTACTAAGAATTAATACTACTAGGGATACTTCTGAAATTGATGAAGAGATAAAAGTTAAGATTTCATCAAAAGAGGCTGAAAAAATATCAAATGAATTTTTGGAAAAGTTTAATAAGGATGACTTGAAAGAATGTGCAGAGGCAAAGGTAGATATTGATTGGAAATATTATAGGGTTAATTATGTGAAAAAAGTAAATGGAATAAAAGTTCCAGGCGAGAGCATAAATGTTGTAGTAGATGGTTCAAGCAAAAATATAATATCATATAGTACTTTTTTGAATAAAAATATTAAGTTTCCTGAAAACAAGAATACTATAGATATTAAAAAAGCTGAAGAAAAGCTTAGGAAGGAAATAAACTTAGAACCTTTGTATAGAGAAAAATATGTGCAAGATAAGAATGGTGTATATAAGTCAGCTATAGAATTGGTGTATTTACAAAATTGTAATACAGTTGATTATATAGATGCATTTACAGGAGAAATATTAAAATATGGAGGATTCGAAGAAATAAATGATAAACTTGATTTAGATAGTAAAGAAAAAGAAAGTTTTTGCAAAAAATACAAGGTAAATATAAATAAAGAATTAATAGATACAAAAGAAGCAGAAAATATAGCTAAAGAACATATAAAAAATTTATATGGTAGTGAATATACATTAGAAAAATTGTCCTGTAATGAACAATCTAAAAGGTGGATAGGTCATTTTTATAAAGAAAAAGATGGTAAAAGAGATTATGAAGGAGATATAAGCATTAATAAAAATACACGAGAAATTTCATATATAGGAACATACTCAAAGGAAGAAAATCTCATTACAAACGCAAAACCTAAATTAAGTTGTAAGGAAGCTTACGAAAAAGCTCTAGACACTGTAGTAAAATATTATCCTAATAAAATAAGAAATATAATTACTAAGCAACAAGTTAATGTAGCAGATGTTAAACAATATATGACTTTCAATTTTGGGAGAGTAGAAGACGGTATTCCTTTCTTTGAAAATAATATAGCTGTAACGGTAAACACAATAACAGGAAATATTGAAACTATAAACATGGAGTGGAGTGAAGGTGTTCAATTACCAAGTGAAAAAAACATGATTTCAAAAGATAAGGCCTTAGATAATCTTTTTAAAAAATACAAACCAGAATTGATTTATAGCTTTGATGGTTATGGGGATGATGCTAAGGTTAGACTTGTGTACACTATTAATGGGAATGATGATATTAATGCTATAACTGGTGAAATAATTTTAAGAGAGGAAGGTGAAATTCGCTAAAGTTTGTATAATTAAAGTTGAAAAATAATTTTCAGAAGATTTATTTTTAAATTTAAATGCGACGATTTTTTTTTATAACATATAATAAGTGAGGACTTACACTTAAAGTCCTTGCTTATTATATGTTTAGATTCATTGTGTTACGTAGCAACAACCCATAAAGCTAAAATAAATGAAAGGATATGATAATTTGTATGGTTAAAAAGTTTTTAGGTAGAAAATATATTATATTTATTTCTATTATTATATTTTTAGTTTGCTTTTCATATTTTGAGAATAATAATATAGTAATCTCTAGATATAATGTAGAAAGTAGCAAGCTTCCAAAAGCCTTTAATAACTTTAAGATAGTCCAAATTTCAGATTTGCATAACAAAATATTTTATAAAGACAATAATACTCTTGTGAAAAAAATAAAATCACAAAAGCCTGACATTATAGTTATTACAGGGGATTTAGTGGATAGAAGAAAGTATAATGAGGAAAATGCACTATCTTTTATTGATAAAATAAATTCTATAGCACCCATATACTATGTTAATGGAAACCATGAAGGGTGGTCTGGAAAATTTGAATCTCTAGAAAAAAAACTTAAAGAAAAAGGAGTAATAGTCTTAAGAAATGAATCACTCTATTATGAAAAAAATAAAGAAAAAATTCTTATTTTAGGGGTTGATGATCCTGCGTTTAATACAACTAATCACTCTGAAGATTATATGAATGAAGATATAATGAAAAAAGAGTTGTTGGTTGGTAATAATGAAAAAAAATTCAAGATACTTCTTTCTCACAGGCCTGAACTTTTTGAGTTTTATGTTCATAATAATATAGATGTTGCTTTTACAGGGCATGCTCATGGTGGACAAGTTATTTTACCTTTTTTCGGTGGAATTATTTCACCAAATCAAGGCTTTTGGCCTAAATATTATAAAGGCATGTATGAAAAAAATAATACGGTTATGGTGGTAAGTAGAGGTCTTGGTAATAGCATCGTGCCTCAGAGGATATTTAATAGACCTGAGATTGTATCGGTCACATTAAAATCAGTTGAGAATTAAGAGGTGAGAATTTAAAATTAATTGAAACTGATAAAGAATCAATATAATAATTCTTTACATTGTATTTATTTGTAAGATTGATATAATTTAATTTAGATAAGATGCAATAATAATTAATGTTAGAGATAATAGATTGAAAAGGGGATATTAAAAAATGGGGAAAATATTATGCTTTATTTATGAAAATATGTAAGATTTTGAGACTGTATTAGCTTGCCACATGTTAGGAGGGATTGCAAAGAAAGAAATAGTTAGCGTTGGTTATGAAAAAGCACCAATTAAAGCTCTTTCCAAACTCCTGTACATGCCTGAAATCACAGTAAAAGAAGCTATTAATCTTGATGATGTAGAAGGATTAATTATACCAGGAGGATTGATAAGAGAATGCAGAGAGGAATTAATAGAATTAGTACAAAAGCTAGATGGAGATAAAAAGTTAATTTGTGCAATATGCGCTACTCCAGAGTTTTTAGCCAAAGCAGGTATATTAGATGATCATTCATACACTACAACCTTAGGTGAAGATTATTTCAAGAAAAATGGAATAAAAGATTGCTTTCCACGTCAAAACTATTTGGAAGAAAAAGTAGTAAGGCATGAAAACGTTATTACAGCTAAGGGGAAATCATTTGTAGATTTTGGCATAGAGATTTTAGATTATTTTAACATATTTGATGATGCTGAAGACAAAGAAATGTGTGGAAGGTCCTATAAAGGGGAATAACAGTCAAGATACGCCATATAGAACAAGATTAAAATATAGTTAGGCTTTATAGCTGGGAAGAAATATATTTTATAATAAATAAACTGTTATTACAAAGCGATGTAATAGCAGTTTATTTTTTATCTTAGACGAAATATAAAATTTATTTAGAAAATAGGAGTGCATATCAATTAGTTGATATATGCAAATTATAGTATTATCTACAAAATAATGTTATAATTTGCATATAAATAAACTGCAATTTAGTAAATACTTGAATGTTATTGATAGTAAACTCGATATACCAGTTTACTATAACGATAGAATTTTTTGGATGGAAATTTGGCAGAAGCGTCTAATAAATGAACAGATTGAAATAACTAAATGCATATCAGTAAGTGACTTTTAATATAGGGTATAATTCTAAATTAGAGTTAGAAAATGTACAAAAGGATAAATCAAATAATATAAATAATGTGCTGAAGGAGGATAAAATATGTCCAACTAAAGGTGTTAAAATAGGGTTATCTTTAGCATTAATTTCCTTAACAATGATTTTTATATATGGAGTGTACAGTTTATTGCAGCCTAAAGCCCTAGGAGATATTTTAGAGAAAACTTTTAACCACAGGGAAACTTCCTCTGTAGTTGTTAGATACGACGGAGAATATAAAGCTAAGGGTCTATCTTTTGATATGTCTTCAACATCTAAAGAAGATAAGATAAAGGAGATAAAAAAGTATCTTAATTCATTTTATATTAGAAAAATTCGCTTTGAAAATATAAAATACAGTTATATTAATGAATACCCATATTCAATTACACTTTATGAATTAAATGGGGATAAAATAGAAGTATTTATATCTAAAAAAGAACATGTAATTGAAATAGTAAGCGATAACAAGAAAAAAAGTTATTATATAGAGGAAGGATATAAAGATTCTGAATTTATAAATAAATTTGGCAAAAGTATAAAGTGATTTTTAAATAAATATGAATTATTATATAAAATAAGTAATTCAAGTGAGGATGAAGTATGTTAGATAATGTAAAAATATTAGGGGTATCATTTTCCAAAATGAATATGAAAGAAACAGTAAATATTATAGCTAATAAGATTGAGTGTAATAATAAATCAATTTTTAATATTATCACGGGAAATCCCGAAATAGTATTGCAAGTACAAAAAGATCCCGAACTTAAAACTATCCTTAATGAGGCTGATTTAATTACTCCAGACGGCGAAGGAATAGTTTTAGCTTCGAGGTGGAAGGGCGAGCCATTATTTGAAAGAGTTACAGGCGTGGATTTATTACTGGAAGTTTTAAAAATGGGAAATCAGCGAGGTTGGTCCTTTTATTTTCTAGGTGCTGACGAACAGGTTAATAAGAAAGCAACGGAAAATATATTAGAGGAATATCCAAATGTAATTCTATCAGGTAGGCATCATGGCTACTTTGATAATGTGCAAGAGGGAAAAATTCTTGTAGATATTGAGAGTAAAAGACCAAATATATTAATAGTTGCGCTAGGTGCACCAAGGGCTGAAAAATGGATCTATAGTTATAAACACAGACTACCAGTCAAGGTTGCCTTTGGAGTAGGTGGAAGCTTAGATATAATTTCAGGAAAAACAGCACGTGCTCCCCAGAAATGGCAACAACTAAAACTAGAATGGTTATATAGATTAATAATTCAGCCTTCCCGCTTACGTAGGCAAATGGTGTTGCCAATATTTGCTTACAAATCCTTAATGGAGGCGCTAAAGGAAAAACGTAAGAGGGTATAGGGGATTTTTTTCGCATAATGAAAAATTGTAAGATTCGATGACTTTATTTGATGATTTTAAGGCATAATAATTGATAATTGTTATGTGCTTATAGGAGAATACAAGGGGGGATAATTTATGTATGCCTATGCACTTGTAGGTTATTTAGACAATGAAACTGAATCATGTTTTAAAAAGATATGGAAATATTTAAGTGAAAATAATATTACACAATATGGTGTAGATACAAAAGGTAGGAGACCACATATAACTATTGGAGATTATGATGATTTAGATAGCGATAGATTTGTGGAATTAATTAGTGAATTCTATGAGGACAAGTCAAAAGTAGCTATATCTCTAAATATATTAGGGACCTTTATTAATACTGGAACCTTGTTTCTTGCTCCAATCTTATCAACTGAATTACTTCATTTTCATAATAGTCATCATGACTATTTTAAAGATTTCAATGAAAATGAAAATTCATTTTATCTTCCTGGTAAATGGAGTCCACATTGTACAATTGCAAGTAGATTGAGTGACGATAATATGATAAAAGCATTCCGATATTGTAAAAATAATTCTAATAAAATATATGGTGAATTAAATGAGATTGCTCTCATAGAAGTCAAATTTAATGAAGATGGCATAGCAATAGAAGATACAGTTATTTTTTCAAAAGAGCTCAAATAATTTGTGACTATCAATTAGCTTAGCATGGTAAATAATATTATTATATATAAATTTAAGTAACATATGTATAATAGTGGGTAGCATAAGCAGTAAATATAGCATTAATTAATTAATTAATTAATTAATTAATTAATTAATTAAACAAAGATTATATAAAATAGTTATATTAGGAGGATAATGATGTCAATTTTAGGGATATTGGGTACAGTTCATAGTGATGAAATGAGAAAAGAATATAATTTCTCCCTTGAAAAGATGGCAGAAATTATTAAACGATTTAAACCAGACATTATTTGTGGAGAAGTAAGACCAGAAGATTGGCAAAAATATTGTGATACCAGTGAATATACAGGGTATCTTGGTCCAAATGAATACAGAAAATTAATAATGCCTTTATGTGAAAAGCAAGGTATTAGATTTATACCTGTTGATTGGTTTGAAGATGACTTGGTTAATATTGATTATTTTCGTGGGAAAACAGATGTTGAAATTAATAGCATAGAGAAACAATTTGAATCAATAATGAGTATTTACATGGAAGTCGCTAAAAAAAGTATAATACCATTTAATTCATTTGAATTTAACGATATTGTAGAGAAAAAGCAAGATTTTCAAAATGGAATAAATCCTACTGTGCACAATTTATGTTGGATATATAGGAACCAAATAATGATAGAAAGAATTAAAAGAGTCCTAGAGAATAATAAGGGTAAGAGAATTCTCTGCACAGTTGGTGCAGAACATACTTATTTTTATTTTAATAACTTAAATGAAGAAGGTTGGGAATTAATTTATCCACTTAGTTAAAATATATCTCCAGAGCACATAAAAAAAGATGTAGATTTAGAATACGCACTACGATTTCTAAAAAATAAAATGTAAATTTTATTTGAGCTCTTGAATAATATTATTACAGTATCTATAATATTTTCTACAGTTTCAATTATAAATTGGTTAAAAAAACTAATTAAGACGCAATCGGGTTATAAAAGACTTTATGAGGTAGAGCAATTAAGGTTGTTTTAATCTCTATATTTTAAAAGGAGGACAAGCTAATGAAATATAAATTTATTAACATGAACTTAGAATATGCGAGTACTATTCACACTTGGAAATATGAGGGAGAATATTCAGTCTACAATTATGAAAATGATGACGGTTTATTAGACCCAAATAATTGGAGCGATATGTATGCAGTTTTAGATGAAAATAATGACCTGGTTGCAGAGATAACACTATATAATAATGATTTGCCTGAAGGATTAGACAATACGTTTGAGCAGGGGGATATGTTTTATGGTCAAGGGATGAGACCAGATCTTACGGGGAAAGGCTACGGACCAGAATTAATTTCACAATCTTTGGCCTTTGCACTTACTAAATATAATTATAATAGAGAATATATTTTATTAGACGTGATTTCTTTTAATAAAAGAGCCTTTAAAGCATATGAAAAATGTGGTTTTGAATTTGCTTACGAATATAGTGAGGAATGCGATGGAACTGTATATGATTTTATAAGGATGAGATATAAAAATCCAAAAGTAAAGTAGGAGGGACATACAATGAGTTTTGATAATTATGCTAAAACTTGGGACACTGATGTAAGAATTGATAGGGCAAAGATAATAGCAAGTGAAATAAGTAAATCCATTGCTATTGATAAAAATTATTCTGCTATGGAATTTGGGTGTGGAACAGGTCTTGTAAGCTTTAACCTTTATGATAAATTTAAAAATATTACCCTTGTTGATTCATCAAAAGGGATGATAGATATACTGGAATCTAAGATTGATAAATACAAAATAAATAACATGTTTTCTTATCATTTAGATATACCAAGCCAAAATTCAATAGATATGAAATTTGATGTAATTTATAATTCTATGGTATTGCATCATATACAAGATACTGAGTCTATAATAAATACTTTTTACGAATTACTCAATAAAGATGGATATTTATGTATAGTAGATTTGGATAAAGAAGATGGTAGCTTTCATAAGAATTATCCGGATTTTGATGGGCATAATGGTTTTAATCAAGATACTTTGAAAAACATCTTAATTAGTGCTGGCTTTAAAGATGTAGAAGTAAATACCTTTTTTTCTGGTGAGAAAATTATAGAGAATCAAAAGGTTGATTATTCTTTGTTCTTGATGAAAGCAAGGAAATATTAGTCAATGTGCTATCCATTATCAGAAAGGGGTACACTTTATGATCATTATGATTAATGGTGCCTTTGGTGCTGGAAAAACAACAGTATCAAAGGCTTTAGAAGAAAGAATTCCAAATAGTATGATCTATGATCCTGAAGAAGTGGGGATATTACTTAGAAATGTAATTTCTAGTGAAGTGATGGGACAAGCTGAAAAAACAGGGGATTTTCAAGATTTTGAACTATGGCCAAAACTTGTTGTAATGATAGCAGAGCAAATAAAGAGGCAATATAATAGGCACTTAATAGTTCCAATGACTTTAAGAAATATAGAATATTTTAAATATATATATGACGGTTTAGGATACATTGATAGTGAAACATACCATTTTTGCTTAAAAGCATCTGTTACTAGCATACATGACAGACTTAAATTAAGAGGAGAAAAACCGGGTAGTTGGCCTTTTCTACAAACTGAAAAATGTGTATGTGCATATGAAAAATATGATTTCAGTGAATACATAGATACTGAGCATTTAGGTGTTAAAGAGATTGTTGATATTATAGTAAGAAAAACTATAAGACTTGTAGACTAAATACTGCAATAAATATAATAAATTTAAGGAGGACTAAAATGAAAATTAACACTGTCTTAGCTAATAGTGAAACTTCAAATATTATTAAAAATTTATATCCATTATATTTGCACGATTTATCAGAACATTACGGGGACATACCTAATGAATATGGAATATATGAAGAAGAGCCTATCAAGACATTAGCAGAGCAATATGAGGTTCAAAATATATGGTTTGAGAAGCCTAATGTACTGTTTCCATATATTATTATGGCAGATGATAAACCAGCAGGATTTATCCTTATAGCTACTTCACCATATGCACCGAAAACAAGTGATTATTATGTTAATGAATTCTTTTTATTAAGACCCTATAGAGGTAAAAATGTAGGAGAAATTGCTGCAAAACAAGTATTTGATAAATTTCAAGGGAGATGGGAACTATATACAAACCATTTACCAAAGAATTTAAAAGGTCAGAAATTCTGGAGAAAAACTGTAAGCAGTTATACAAATAATAATTATGATGAATCTGCAGGACAAACTGTCCATGGGGAAAAATTAATATTTAGATTTAATAATAAGAAATTAAGATAGATTAAAGTTATCTTAATAAAACACCTATAGTTATGAATAGAAGCATCAGAGTGATAAGGATAGCTTTAGTGAAAATTGATATTAAGTATACAAAGTAAAAATGATCCCTAACACTATGATTATAAAAGCAAGAAAAAATGAAGAAAGGTAGAGAGTTGAAATGATAAGAAATTTTAAAGTTGAAGATAAAGAAAAACTTATCCGATTTATAAAAAAAGAAAATGTCGTTGATGGAGACAATATACTTAGCGATGTTGAAAGTAATGATAAAAAGCTAATAGTATATGATGAAGCTGGTATACGCGGATTTGCATATGTGAGTGTATGTAACAAAGAAACTAAAAGATACGATGTTAATTTATATGTAGAAGCCCCATCAAGAAGAAAAGGAATTGGTACAGCTTTATATAATGAAATGTCCAAATATTTACAAGAATTAAAGCCTAATCTTCTAGTCACAGAATTTAGTGTGGGCAAAGATAAGGAAGCTTCATTCTACAAAAAGCTAGGCTATAAAAAATGGTTTGGCTGCAATGAACTATATTATAGAGGAATAATTCAGCCTAATGTAGATATAGAGTTTGTACCTTATGAAGATAAGCACTATGATCAATATGTAAAGCTTGTGAAAGATTGCTTTTATGAGTTAAGAAAAGAAAATGATATACAACCATATTCAATTCCAGCTAGTAAGCAGGATAGAGAAAACAGATTTAAAAGCAAGGATTCTATATATGTTGCATTTGAGAATGAACAGCTAGTTGCATCTATCTTTGTAGAAGATGGAAACTTAGACTTCATAATGGTTACCCCATCTTATCAAGGAAAAGGCTATGGAAAGAAAGCTACTCAGTTTGGTATCAATAAGGCATTAAGCCAAGGTTCAAAGCTTATTCAGCTTAGTGCTTTAGAATGGAATATTAAAGCAATTGTTTTATATGAATCACTAGGTTTTGAAATAGTACAAACTGTTCACTTTTATAGACAGTTTTGTGAAAAATAATATTAATACAAAATTATAGTACCAGATATATATCTGATATGGTTAATTTAAATATTAACAGGGTATAAGGTAGATTAAAATCAACTAGAAAGCGAGTTGTTAAGAGTATGGCCTCAAGAATAATCCATATTTGCATTGCTGATAAACTAGCAAAAATCCACAATTTGAATTATGCTTGCTTTTTATTAGGTAGTATAGCTCCAGATGCACACTACCCAAACCTTCCTCCTCATGTAGGTTCTCATTTCGCACTACCTGAAGAAAAAAGGAAGGTTAATAACTTTATTGATTATCAAATTTTTATTGACAAGTATCTTAATAAGAATAGAAATGATTTTTTTCTAGGTTACTATTGTCATTTAATATCTGATGAAATATGGTATTCCGATATATACACTAAATATATACTTGCTAATAATGAAAAGGATATCTTAAGCAGAATGGAATTAGTTTATAGGGATTATAGGCGGTTAAATGGCAAGGTAATACAATATTACTGTCTTAATGACCTTAGCAATATATCATTAGATGTTTTAGATGGGCTGAGAATGGAAGAAATAGATTTAACTGCGTTTGAAAATGTTTTAGATGAAGCTAAAACAGATTTTAACTATGGGATGGAGAGAAATGAAACACTAGAACTATTAGAGTTTGAAGAAATCAGAAATTATATTAATAAAGCGGTTTCTGAATGTTCAGCTGCAATTAAGAAATATATGTAATGTTTATCCACATTGCATGTATTCATTTTTAAAGGAGGGTAACGATGGATGATAACAGATATTTAGCAGTTAGTGGAATAGTTATACGAGACAATAAAGTTTTACTCGTCAGACAATCCTATGGTTCAGCAAAAGGACTTTTGATTATACCAGGAGGGTATTTACAGGAAAAAGAAATGCCAGATAAGGCTCTTGAAAGAGAAATTTTTGAGGAAACTGGTATTGTGGCAAAAGCACGCTCATTGGTCGCTATTCGCTTTTCACCACAAGACTGGTGGGGGATTTTTCTTGCAGATTATATTTCTGGTGAATCAGTTTCAGATGATGATGAAAATAGCGAAGCGGTATTTATTAATATAGAAGAGGCGCTGAAACATTCTGATTTAACATACACAACAAAGGAAATTCTTTCACATTATAATGAAAAACAAACAATGTGCAAAACTGAGTTTTGTCCTGCAGGCGTAGAGGAAGAATATTATCAATTATTTATGTAACAAAGAGGTTTGGAATAATTTAAAATAAAGAATTTTAATAAATCAAAATTCTAATGATACTAAATATAAGGAGTGAAGCTAAAATATGGTGGGCTATGTTATGTGAATTTCTTAAGTAAAGAGTGTAATTCATATGGAAAAGGGGTAAAGGTAGGTGAAGGGGAGTTCATACAAGTTGAAGACAATGAAGAAGTGTTTTATTGTCATTATAAGGACAATGAAATAGAGCAATGCTTTAAACAATTTGAAGTTATTTATAAGGAAAAGCGATTAATTAAAAGAAAAATAGATGATAAGGAATATATTTCTGCATATTTTGATTATATATTGATGAAAAAATAATAAACAAGCATAATGAATAGTATTTGTATAAAGTGTTGGAATAGTAATTTATAATGAGTGAAAATTTTATAGAAAGGTGGGAAAAGATATTGTTGAACCTACGAAGTGCTAAAGCAGAAGAATATGAAATTTTAACCAATATTGCCATAAGATCAGAATTATATTGGGGTTATGACTGTGATTATATAGAAGAGTTTAAGTCTGTTTATAAGGTAACTGAAGAGTTTATAAATAATAATTCAACTTTTGTTATAGAAAAGGCTGAGAATATAATTGGATTTTATGGCGTTTTAGTTGAAAATAATGAAACCTATTTAGAGTATCTATTTGTTGAACCTGAGTATATAAATAAAGGATATGGAAAATTATTATGGAATCATATGGTGGAAAACTGTGATAAAAATGGCATAAAAGGGTTTTCAATAGTAACAAGTCCACAAGCAAAAGAATTTTATATAAAAATGGGAGCTATGCAGGTTGGTGAAGTTGAATCGCTTGTGAAGAAAGGGCGTAAAATTCCGCTATTAACTTATACACTGGAAAAATAATTTGCATAGCAAAAATTTTTATCGAGGATTAAAAAAATTAAAAGTAGAGAGGCGCAAAAAATGGTTGAAATCAAACTAGTTGGAATAAACAATTTAAATACTATAGTTGAATTATTAAATAAAGTAGCATTACATCTCCATGAAAAGGGAGTTAATCAGTGGACTTACCCTTGGAATAGAAGTGAAATAGAAATACACATAGAAAAAGGGTATATATATATGCTGGTAGTGGATAATTTAATAGTTGGTACATTTTCGTTGAAAGATATAAATAATTTTGATTTTTTCTCAATTGAGCCAAATAGCAAGTATCTTTATAGAATAGCAATATTACCAGAATATCAAGGGAAAAAATTAGGAATAGAAATTACAAATTATGTTTGTGGTTATTCAAGAAATTTAAAGAGTGCACTATATTTAGACTGCTGGGCAGGAAATGAAAAATTGCGTAATTTTTATTCAAGTGCAGGTTTTGATTTTATGGGAGATTTCCCAGAAGAAGATTATATGATTAGCGTGTTCAAATATCAATAGCGCCATTCTTAATATGCATCATCGAAGATGTGAAGCATTTATTCAGGTGATGATTTAATGGAAACAAAATGATAATTGGCAATACTATTGTTGATGAATTATTATCTATACAAAAGGAAGTATTTTTACCTTTATACCAAAAGTATCAAGATCATGAAACAAGTCCAGTAAATCAGACTATGTAGAAGTTTTTAAGAAGGATGAGAAAATGGGATATTTTCAAAGTGGAGAATTAAGGGTTATTAATGGTAAACTGACACTTGTAGGTTATAAAAAGAAAATGCATTAAACAGAGAGAGTATTCTCTTTATTACCAATATCTGAAAGCTACATTTAATCTTTCAGATATTGGCAGTTGATTTTTATTTTTTTAAATAATCTAATACATACTGAAATACTTCTTTCCCTACAGGAGCAGCAATTAGTCCCGCATAATAATTACTGGGATCTGGTTCATCAATAGAAACAAATACAGTAACTTTTGTATCCTTTGCTGGAGCCATGCCTACAAATGATGAAATATATTTTCCTTTTTCATAAGCTTTAAGATCTTGATTTAGTTTTTGTGCAGTACCGCATAATCCAGCAATATCATAACCTTTTATATAAGCTTTGTTTCCTCCACCTTCTGAAATAACCTTTGTTAAATATTCACATAACACTTTTGATGTATTGGTATCTAATACTTTTTGTTTGCTAAAATCATCATAAGATCTATTTATTACTTTTCTGCCCTTTGAATCTTCGATTTCAATCTGCTTCATAATGTGTGGACGAACCCATTCTCCTTGATTTGCTAATGCATTAAACGCTGCTAAAAATTGAATGGAAGATGTTTTGTTACGTTGGCCCAAAGCCATTATAGCTAAATCTACGTTACTTATATTTTCTGCTTTTTCTAAAGTTCCACTCACCTCGTAAGGTAAATCAATTCCTGTTTTTTGTCCAAATCCAAATTTTTCAATATATTGATTTAATTTTGAGGTGCCTAATCTTTCTGCGAGTTCTATAATTCCTATGTTGCATGAATTTTTCAATACCTCTTCAATATTTTGATTTCCATGTCCAACTGTTTTCCTGCATTTAATTTCTTTATTAGAAACTTTGATGCTTCCATTGCATACAAATTGTTCGTTTTCTTTTATTATTCCTTCTTCAATTGCAGCACTGGCAGTTATTGCTTTAAATATGGAGCCAGGAATAAAGGTATCATTCACAGCTTTATTTTTTAATGGATTACTAAATTCATCTGAAGTTTTAGCATCCTTTGAAATATTATTTATATTATGATCTGTCTTATTTGTCATTGCAAGAATTTCACCATTTTTAGGATTCATTACAATAATTGTTACTGCCTTTGCTTTGTTATTTTTTAGGGCCGTTTCAGCGGATTTTTCCACAAAATATTGAATGGAACTATCCACAGTCAGAACTAGATCTTTACCATTTTTCAAATCATTATCGTATTGAAGTTCAACTCCAGTAAGCCCTTTTTTATCTTTATCCGTGATGCCTAAAACATCAACTAAAAAATCGTTTTTAGAATATTTTCTATTTGCAATAATATTTTTGTTCTCATCTTGAGAAGGGCAATTATTATTGGTTACGAGTTCATTTCCTTTTCTATCTAATATCTTTCCTCTTTCTATAGAAAAATTTATTTCTTTAATATTTTTATTTATTGTGTTTTTCATAATTGGTAAAGTGAAAAATAATAGGGTGATAGATACAAGTACTGCTGAATAACGAAATTTATTTCTATTGAAATGATAAAGTGTTTTTTTTGCATAGGATTTATTATAGAATTTATTATCAAGCTGATTCATTATTTCACTCCTTTGTGAAGTATAATTCGGAACTTTAAATAATTCTTTAAGTAAAGATTTCATCTCAAGTCTTTCTTTGTATAATTTTTCACAGTCAGGACAATTATCAATATGCTCCTTCATTTGCTTATTAAGTTTTTCATTAAATTTATTTTCTGTATAATCTGTTAATTTTTTATTAAAATTTTTACAATTCATAACAAGAAGCAGCTCCTTTCCCACTATTTACGTATTTATCATATTTTTTATAAATCTTATAATACTTATATTTAACGGTAGATTCATTTATTTTAAGTATTTCAGCTATATCTTTAAAAGTAAGTTCCTTCTGAGAATATCTCAAAATCAATATCTGCTGTTCAACCTTGCCTAATGTGTTAATGAAATCTTCTAACTTTTTCTTTGTTTCTTTAAATTCTACAAAATGTTCAGGAGACATACTAAAATCACGAATTGTAATACTATCAATATTGACCTCTTGATTTTTCTTGCTTTTTCTAATTAAATCTATAGATTTATTTGTCGCTATTTGGAAAAGCCAAGAAGAAAACTTATATTTGTTCTTAAAAGTATGCAGTTTATAGTATGCTGTTATAAAAACCTCCTGTGTTACATCTTTTGCTATATCTTCATTTCTAATAATATTAAAAATAAATTTATATATAGCTAATTCATAACGAATTAAAACTTCATTATAAGCATCTATTTCTCCATTAAGTACGCACTCAATGATTTCTAAGTCTGTCATAGTTTAATCCCACCCTTTTTCAAAATCCTTTGCAAAGAACCTTCATAAGTAATACGAACTTTTTTGATTTTAGTTGGCTTATTTGTTAATTATTTTATATTATAATTGCTATCAAAGAAACATTAGTAGTTAAGACTATACTTATATGGTAATATATAGTATATAAATATGTTTTATATTAGGAGGAATTATGAAAAAAAAATTAGCGTTTTTGTTGTTTATTATGAGCCTAACTCTTTTTGGATGTGGATTTAAAAATGATAATCAAGGTCTAAAAGGAGTAGAAAAACAAGTTAAAGTAAGTGGAAAATCTAATAAAAATCAAAATGAAGTTGACATAAAAACAAGTGTGGATGAAATGGATTTAAGAAAATTATTTAAGATAGATGATAAGCAATTTGGAAGCATATGGACATACACTGGCCCAATTGAATATGGACATATTTTAAAATACAAGGCAACTAAGTATGATAAAGCAAATAATTGTGTAAATATTATAATGGATGGGTACAATAACAGCGGTGTAGGACTAATATCAGAGGGGGAAAATGGAGAAGTAGGAGCTTTTACATTAACATATACAGTGAAAAGTGATAGTGTGGTTGAGGTTATTACAAATAATAAAAAAGAAGAAACTAGACAAGGAAGCATAATACCAAATAAAATAATTTTAAAAGCTCCATTGAAGGTAGGGAATACATGGGAAGAAAAATTTCACTATAAGGGAAAAGAATATACTGCAATTTCTAAAATTACAGCTGATGAATATGAAGAAAAGTACAGTAAAGATAAAAAGAAATATAAAGGATATGTAGTAGAAACAATTGTTAAGGGTGTGGATAATTTTGAAAACAAGCAATTTAACGAAACTAGGATAGTAGATTTAAATAAAGGTGTTGTTGAACATTCTTATAAAATTATTGTTGGAGAAGGTAAGGATAGTTTTGAGTATCCTTTTGCATATAAACTATTTTGTATTAATAATGAGGTGCCTTATGATATAAGTCTATATGAAAGCTTAAAGGATAACATGGGCAATAAAAATATTGAAAGTATAAGCAGAATATACTCACAAGAAAAATCCATAGAAACAAAAGGTATGACTCTTGTTAAGAAAGTAACCGCTGATATAGATAAAGATAAGGTAGATGAAACTATAGAATTATTTGGAGAAGTGACAATATCCAAAGAGGGACAAATAATAAATACAGATGATAGAAATAAGTGGTGCTTAGTAGTTAATAAAGGTAAAAAGCAATTTGTATTATTCAATGATTATATTCAACTTGGAGAATTAGATTTTTGGGCATATGATTTAATGGATTATAAACAATTTAGAATTACAACGGTAAAATCTACAACTGCAAGTTTAGTTTTCACAGATTACATTTTTAATAAGCAGTCAGAGTGTTTTTGGAAAATAGAAAATAGAACATTAAAAGGTTCAGTAAACATGCACTAAATAAACATATAATTGACTCTTCCGGGGAAATCTTTAAATAAGCATTAGAACTTTTATTTTCTAATGCTTATTGACATTATGTGGAATAGTGCTATGATAGTACATAGGAAGTCGATGCATAGAAACAATAGGTATAAATGGTAACATCTAATAATATATGAGGAGGCGAGAACATGTCAATAAATAATGAACTTTTAAAAGGAAGTACGGTAACTCTTATTCTGAAATTAATTGATAAAAAACCAATGTATGGCTATGAGATGATAAAAGAAATGGAAGAGAAATCAAATGGGGTATTTACATTAAAAGAAGGGACACTTTATCCTATTCTACATACTTTAGAGTCAAAAGGAGTAGTAGAGGCATATTGGGATGAGGGCTGCGGAAGGCGCAAAAGAAAATACTACAAGATAACTGAGGAAGGGAGATTATCTTTAAAGGAAAAAAAAGAAGAATGGACAACTTTCCGATTAGCAGTTGATAAAATGTTAGGGGAGGCTATAGTATGGGGGTAGGAGCTAATTCTAAAATCAATGAATATATAGATTATGTTTGTTCCTTTGTGAAATATAAAGAAGCTCATAAAGAGATAAAAGCGGAGTTATCATCGCACATTGAGGATATCGTAGATGAGTATACCGAAAGTGGAATGTCTCAAGAAGAGGCAGGAATTAAGGCTGTTTCTCGAATGGGAGATAGCGATATCCTAGGTAAGCAGCTAAACATAGCACATAGTGGAACACCAGATTGGATTACATTAATTTTAACTATAGTACTGGTAAATACAGGGGTTATATTGATGTATCTTATGCAATATAAAAGCTCATATAGAAGTAGTGATTATTTATTTAAGCACAGCGTGCTATATGCTGCTATTGGTACTATAGGTATAGTATTATTATATTTCTTTGACTACAGAAAAATTCAAAAGTATTCCAACTATATTTTTATAGGAATGTGTTTATTATTTATCTTATCATTTTTTATAGGCCAAAGTATAAATGGAGCCAGTTTTATTAGTGTAGGAAACTTTACATTTAATATTAAAGCAATTAGTTTATATGTATTTGTAATTGCACTTGCAGGTATATTTAACAACTATGACTGGAAGAAAAAAATGAATTTAATCAAAGCTACAGGGTATTTGGGTATTCCAATGTTTTTTATGTTTTCAGCCCAGGGATTAAGTTACTGTGGGATGTATTTTATTGCATTTATAGTTTTAGCACTTAAATCTAATATGAAAAAAAGATATGCAATTTATATTGTTGCATTTAATACCTTTTGCGTTCTATTTTATTCTTGGTTAGAAATATATAGAATGCTAAGATTTTTGGTTTTTTTAGACCCATTCTCTGATCCAGAAGGAGCTGGATATTTAGGTGTACAGATGTACAAAATAACTCATACCTCTGGAATTTTAGGACATGGGTTTTCTGCAAATGAAAAACTATTACGAGTACCTGAGCTGCAATCTGACTTTGTATTTAATTATATAGTGCACACTTTTGGGTGGCTTGGGGCTGCAGTTATTATTACTCTTATTATTTCTTTCATATATAGAATGCTACATATTTCAAAATATGTTAGAGATAATTATGGTAGATTACTTATAAGTGGACTAATTAGCATATTCATAGTTCAATTTGCAGCGAATATATTAATGAATGTGAATTTGTTCCCTATTATTGGAATTGCACTTCCATTTATAAGCTATGGAGGATCTTTAGGCATTATTAATATGCTATCTGTAGGTGTTATTATGAGTGTGTATAGAAGGAGAAGTTTATCTAATTAATGAAGGTGAATTATTAGCAATAGAGTTAAAACTAACATAGTTTTAACTCTATTTTTTTATGGTTATTTTATCCATAAAAAATAATTTTCAGTCAAGGTTGTCAAATTCAAATTTCAAACGCTTTTATATAGTGTAGAGCAAATAAGCCGGCAAGTTTACTACAAAGATTTAGAATGATTTATAAAAAAAAGGAGGATATTTTCATGATAAATTTATTAATGGTAGCATCAATGTTAATTATGGTTACAGGAATTTCGACAGAGCAGGCTCATGCATTTCAACCGGTAAGCCACTATATACTAATGAAAAAAACAACAGAGAGACTGAAAAAGGACAGTATTATAAGAAAGGCGTTAGAAACATATCCTAAGATAGCAGCATGGGGTGCAAATGGACCCGATTTAGGATTAATACAACCAGGAGAAATTTTTGGTTATTCTCCATGGTCATCTGCATATCATTATTTTAAAGTAGGATCTTAAACAGCGAGGCAGCTTCAGAATGCATTGAAAAGTGGAGATTTAAAAAAGATTGCTTTTGCAGCAGGTTGGGCAACGCATGTTGGTGGTGATTTAGGTTGTCATGGAATTTTTGTTAATCCTGAATGTGGTGCTTATCTTGATAAGCCTGAAGGAAGACCTCTGCACGTAGCATTAGAAAGAGCAGCAGAACCTTATCTTTGGGTTAATATGGGAGGATATTCATCAGAGGATTATAAAAATGGAGTAGCGGATCTTTTCGCAGATGCAAGTGAAATTCCTTTCGATGTGATGATTAAGTCTTCTAGAGAAATTCATGGTGATGCGCCAAGTGAAACAGAAGCCAGAAACTGGGCAACGGTGTTAAAGTTAGGATTGAAAACAGGGGTAGGTTATAAATACTCAGAGTATGAAGAAGCTGTACTATTCTTATCAAGCAATAATAGAATATCAAGATTAGAAAATGCATTTAATTCTGCCCTTGAACGTTGTATAGAAATGCTTACATCTGCTGAAGAAGGAAGATTTGATGTATTTATGGATAGATGGAATTTAGATGTGGGAAGAAGTGATTCTCCAATAAGTAATCTAACTGTTAATATTACAACAGGTAAGAATCGTTTTACTGATTTTGGTACAGGAACCGATGATTATGTATATTTTGGCATGGAACTTAAAGATGGTACAAAAAAAGAATGGAGTTTAGATAACGGAAAAAATTACGGTATAACAGTAAATGACTTCGAAGCAGGCAATACAGATAAATTCTATTTATATATGGATAAATTGAGAAAGGATGTAGCACCTAATTCAATTAAAAAGATCTATCTTAGAAAAGAAAAATTTAAATCTAGCTTAGGACATGACTGGTATCCAGAACATATGATGGTGTTTATAAATGGACAAACAGCTTTTGACATGGACATTAAAGAATGGATTAATGATGAACACACTACTTATGAGAGAGAGGTTGATTTTAGTAGTATTATTGGAATTCCAGATGATGAAAATCCAGAACCAGTTATTAATGTACTAAAGGCAGTTTAACTACACTTTTTGAAATTGTTTCTCTATATAAAAAGGGCATGCATAATACAAGGATGCATGTCCCTTGTATATATACTTACAGTCTAACAAGGGGGTTAGAAAATGAACCTATGCATAAGTGTATTTGTTTTATTCTTAAGCTATTTACTACGGAGATATTTTAGAAATATTTTTCATGTTATTAAAATCAAGGGAAGCTCTATGTTTCCTACCTTTAGTCATGGGAACTTAGTAATAGTAAAAAAGTGCAGTAAATATAAAAATGGAGATATAATAGTTTTTAAAATGAAGAACTTATTTTTAATTAAACGAATTATTATTACTGAAGGAGAAATAATTGAATTGAAAAAAGGTTCTGTATTTAGAAATCATAATATTATATTTGAGCCCTATGTTCATAATCAGAAAACATATGGAGATGAAGGTATTCATATAATCAAAAAAAATCATGTGTTTGTTATGGGTGATAATAGAAATAACAGTTTAGATAGCCGTAGTAATAAAATTGGACAAGTTAAGGTAGATCAAGTTATTGGTAGAGTTTGTTTTATTAGGTTACATTATTTTAGAGAAAAAATTTTACGTAAATGAAAATGTTGAAAAAGTTTTTTTGAAAAACAAGGGACATAAAAAGAGTAAGGGAAAAGAGATATAAATATCTTTTTTTATAAATACTCGCTTTTTTTTACCTATAACGCGAACATAGGTTCGTACATGTGATATAATTAGCAAGGGGGATAAAATGAATTTTTTAATAGAAAATTTTATAAATAAAGATAAGGAAAATGAAGCTCTTTTTATTAAATTTAGATTATGTAATGATGAAAAAGCTTTAGAGGAACTAAATATGAAATTTAAGGTATATATGTTTCAATTAAGATTTCTCAGTTATATAAATAAAAGCATGATTTTTTATTCAATAAAATATAAAGAAAAGAAAGTCAAAAATGAGAACCGAGAAATATTAAATTTAAATGTTAAAAGTGAGGGGTTTGAAGAGGAGAGAATAAGTAGAATTTCAGATGAAGAATTAGACTTTATAGAAGAAATTTCAAAACCTGGTGAAGAAGTAGATTTCAAAAAAACAATAGAGAATCCTAGTCTTTTAAATGCACTTGAAAAACTTCCAGATAGGCAGAAAGAAATAATATATAAAATGATGGTACTTAATAAATCACAAAATGAGCTTATAAAAGAACTTGGAGTAAGCCGCCAGTCAATAAATAAAAGTAAGAATTTAGCTTTAAATAAGCTTAAAAATGAACTTATGGAGGTGGGCTAATGGATGATTTTTACACTATGGTTACAAATATAGGATTTCCAATTGCAGTTACAGGATTTCTGCTTGTTAGAGTAGAGAAAAAACTTGATGAATTAAATAATACTCTTATAAAAATGATGGAGCTGATTGTTAGAAATGATTAGGAGGAATATGGATGAGTGATAGAGAATTTCAGGAATTATTTATTTTAGCACATAATGGAGATACTTGTGCAGTGGATAAAATATTAAATAAATTCAAACCCTGTATTATAAAAAATAGTATTATAAATGGTAAATTTGATGAGGATTGTTTTCAGGAGTTAAATTTGAATTTAATAAAATGTATTTATAAATTCACATCTAACTCCAATGATGTAAATTTGAAAAATTATTTAATTTCATAAGCTTCAAATGTTTTGAACTGACCCGTGGATATTTTCAATGGGAAGTTGTCATTGCAGTAATGACAACAGTTTATTCTTTAAGAAGGGGGGCATATGGTATATAATAAGTATTGGGAAAGTGAAATTTATTTAATAGGAACACAAGAGGAGAGTTGGATGAAAAATTCAGAAGTATTAAAAAAAGATTTAGACAGAATTGATGGAAAAAGCTATAGGCTCTATAAAGATTTAGAGGGCGAATATGATTTCGGAAATTATACGCTTTGCATAGATCATGTTCAAGGTGACCCTTTTGCATCACCATCAAGAATTAGAGTAATCGTAAATCAGAATATTGCTAAATTTCCAAAGGAACTTTTTGATGATAAAATCAAAAATATTGCAGTAGCAGATTATTTGACAAGAGAATTTTATTCGAATATAAATAAGTGCTGCGTAAAAGTTTTTGGGTCTGGAAAGAGTGGACTATTAGCTATAAGCAAATGTCCACAGGAGATATTAAGTAGAACTTCAATAATTATAGATGAGAACAAAATAGAAGCAAGATTTTATGTTGGATTTCCAGCAAGAGGAAGAAGTGTTTTATCAAGAGAGCTTGAGAAGATTTTATATAATGTTATACCAAACATTGTAGAGAAAACTTTAATATATAAAAATATTAATAGTGAAAAATTAGTAAACAGGGTAAAGCTAGTAGAAGATCAAGAATATATACGAAGCGAACTCCCAAATAGAGGATTAGTAGCATTTGTGGCTAATGGATCAATGCTACCTAGAGAAAGTGGCATATCTACAAAAGCATTAAGTGGAGGCAGTGTATTTGTTTCACCAAAGGAATTAGAAGTGGAATTTAATACAAAGAGCCGTGGCGTAATTTGTGGTATGGGTATTAAAAAAGGTATAACGCTTATAGTAGGTGGAGGATATCATGGTAAATCTACATTATTAAAAGCAATAGAACTTGGAGTTTATGATCATATTGAAGGTGATGGTAGAGAGTTTGTTATAACAAATGAATCAGCTTTAAAAATAAGGGCGGAAGATAGTAGATGCATCACTAAAACAGATATATCATTATTTATAGGTAACTTGCCTAATGGGAAAGATACTGTAGAATTCTGCACAGAAAATGCAAGTGGAAGTACATCACAAGCGGCGAGTATTATAGAGGGCATAGAAAGTAACGCTAAGGTGCTTTTAATAGATGAGGATACTTCAGCTACTAATTTTATGATGAGAGATGACTTAATGCAGAAATTAGTTTGCAGTGAAAAGGAACCAATTACACCTTTTATTGAGATAGTGAGACCGCTATATAAGCAAAAAGGTATTTCAACAATAATTGTAGTAGGAAGCTGCGGAGATTTTTTTGATGTAGCAGATTGCGTAATACAAATGGATAATTACGAGACTGTGGATAGAACAGAAAAGGCTAAAAAGCTAAGTAAAGGTAATATTACAAAAAGAATTAATGATAGAAATTTAAAAATAGATATTAAATTTAATAGACAAGTTAAAGCTGGAACTATTAGGTCAGGAGAAAAGGGCATTAAAATCAAAACAATAGGACTAGATACATTAAGTATAAATAGAGAGGATATAGATTTAAGGGCTGTGGAACAAATAGTTGATACTGAGCAAATAAATGCTATAGGTTCAATTATGAAATGGGCAGAGGCGAGTATTATGAGTAGGGGCTTAAACTTTGAAAATATGGTGGACAATATAATTTGTGAAATAGAGAAAAATGGATTAATATCCATAGAGCGAATAAAAGGTGGAAGTGGAAGTTTAGCCATGCCGAGAAAGCAAGAAATAATGGCAGCATATAATAGATACAGAAGCTTGAAAATATAAATTATTAGGTTGCACTCAAAGATTTTAGAGCGAAAAGAGGATAAAAATGAATTTTAAAATAATAGATATGGAAAAATATGAACGTAAAGAGCATTTTGAACATTATGCACATAGATGTAACTGCTCCTACAGTTTAACTGCAAATATAGATGTAACAGGGCTTGTAGAAAAAATGCAAAGTGATAACTTGAAATTTTACCCAACTTTTATTTATATTGTTACAAAAGCTGTAAATAGTATTAAAGAGTTTAGAATGGCTGTTAATGAAAAAGGCGAGCTTGGAGTTTATAATGAGGTCTCAGCTTCTTATGTGATTTTTCATAGTGATGATAAAACATTTTCTAGTGCTTTTACAAGATATAATAGCGATTTTAAGAAGTTCTACAAGGCTATTACTGATGATATGGAAAAATATAAAGATATCAAAGGATATGAAACTATTAAATCCGATCCGAATAACTTTCCTGTATCTTGTTTGCCTTGGATAAATTATAGCGGATTCAATTTGAATCTTCCTATCAATGGTAATTTTTACGCGCCGATTATTACTTGGGGCAAATATGAAGATGTTAATGGGAAGCTTTTAATGCCAATTACAGTTCAGATAAATCATGCAGTTGCAGATGGGTATCATACATCAATGTTATTTAAGGAGATACAACAAATTTGTTTTTCATAATTTAGAAAATTGTTAAATTTATATACTATTCACATGAAAATAAATTGACTAGCATATTTGTTATTTACTTTTGTGTTTATTAGTATGTAGGCGCCAAATAGTCCCCACTTTAACTTAAGGTGGGGACTATTTGGCGCTTATAATTTAAAAGTTTACATATTACATAAAACACTTTAGACATGCATCTTTTTTATGACCTAAAGAATTCAAAAAACCATCTATGCTTATATATCCCAAGCTATCTACTCCAATAAAATCACGTATTGACTCTAAGGTCATATTAGAACCTATAAGTTCTTTTTTACTGGAAGTATCAATTCCTAAGCAGCAGGGTGATTTTATTATAGGTGAAGCCAGTCTATAATGAATTTCTTTTGCGCCTGCTTCTTTAAGGAGGGAGACAATTTTTTTACAGGTTGTGCCCCTTACCATGGAATCATCTATAACTACCACTTTTTTACCTCTAATATTTTCTTTGATAATATTTAATTTCAAAGATACTGCTTCTTCTCTTTTAGCTTGAGAGGGTTTTATAAAGCTTCGCCCTATAAAATTATTTTTTACAAAGCCTAGAGTATAAGGTATCTTTGAGGCTTTAGAATATCCTAAAGCAGCAGAGGTGCCAGAGTCAGGTACCCCGATTACAATATCAGCATCAGCTGGACATTCTTTAAATAAAAGCTCACCAGCTTTGAACCTGGAGTTATAAACACTAACCCCATCAATTTTACTATCTATTCTGGCAAAATATATATATTCAAAAGAGCAGGTGTTACATAGGGCATTTTTTATAAAACTTATTGTTTGTATTCCGCTACTATCAATCTTAATTATCTCTCCAGGAGCAACATCTCTTATAAATTCATAACCAAGCATATCTAAAACACAACTTTCAGAGCATACTATATAACTGTCCTTAAGCTTTCCTATGCATAAAGGTCTTATGCCATGACAGTCTCTCATAGCAAATAACTTGTCCTTTGTAAGCAGAACAACAGCATATCCACCTTCAATTTGTTTTGATATGATTTCTAAGGTGTTTTCTATAGAAGAATTGTAATGCTTTTCCATAAGTTTTAAAATAACCTCGGAATCCGTAGAAGTATTAAATTTCAATCCATAGTCTTCAAGAGGCTTTTTTAGTTTAACTGCATTTGTAAGATTACCATTATGTGCTATGGCTATTTGCCCAAAGGAAGATTCATCTAAAATCGGTTGAGCATTCACAGTATTACTCTCACCAAAGGTAGAATATCTTACATGACCTATGGCTGAAAAACCAATTATATTATTGAGATTATTTTTGGAAAACACCTCATTTACAAGCCCCATGTCCTTATGGCAAGTAAGGTTATGCCCATCTGAATATGTTAAGCCACAACTTTCCTGTCCACGATGTTGAAGCGAATTAAGTGCAGAATAAAGTATAGAAGACAAATTGATTTCTTCATTAGAAAATACCCCTAGGATTCCACATTCCTCTTTATATTTATCAGTGTCATTAATTTGCATTTTACCACTTCCTTTTAACGACATTTCTCAAGCCGTTAATATTGCAGTAGCCAAGATGATGATTTAATGTCTAAATTGAATCTACACATCTCATCATTTTATCAACATATTGCTTTGTTATAATGCAGGGGTCTTCAGCTTGCATTATAGTAGACATAACTGCCGCACCATCAGCCCCTGATTCCATAACCACAAGAATGTTTTCAGGCTTTATTCCACCTAGGGCAATTATAGGAATAGTAACATTTTTCTTAATAGTTTTAATAAGCTCTAGACCTCTAGGAGGAAGACCTTTTTTACAATCTGTTTGGAATATATGGCCTAATAATAAATAATCAGCACCTTGTTTTTGGGCTTCTATTGCTTGGTAAAGGCTGTGAACAGAAACTCCAATAATACCTTTAAAGGATAACTTTGTTCCAATAAATTTTTCAAAGCACAAGTGGAAGCCATAAGCTTCCACTTCCTTTGCTACTTCTAAATTACTATTTATTATTAGATTTACATCTCTACTGCCTATAACTTTCTTGACTTTTTTAGCAATTGTTAAAAGCTCAGCATAGGATAAATCTTTTTCACGAAGAATAATAGCAGATATACCGCCAATTATAGCTTCATCAATAATTTTATAAAAATCATTGTTATTAGCTAGTTTCCTATTGGTTATAAGGTATAGCACATTAGTTGTCTTCTCTTAAAATATTTATATCTTTGCCCTGCATTATTTTATTCATATTTCTCACAGCACACATTTTTCCACACATAGTACAGCTATGCTCATGTTCTGGAGTAGATTCTTTTCTATATCTTCTAGCTTTTTCTGGGTCAATAGAAAGCTGGAAGGTTTTCTCCCAATCAAGTTCTTGTCTTGCTTTAGCCATTTCATTATCCCAGTCTCTAGCACCTGGAATATTTTTAGCTATATCACCAGCATGAGCAGCTATCTTTGCAGCAATAATACCTTCTTTAACATCGTCGAGCATTGGTAATCTTAGATGCTCAGCTGGAGTTACGTAGCACAAGAAATCAGCGCCACAACTTGCAGCTAATGCTCCGCCAATGGCACTTGTTATATGGTCGTAGCCTGGTGCTATATCTGTAACTATAGGTCCTAATACATAAAAGGGAGCACCGTGACAAAGTTTCTTTTCAAGGAGCATATTTGCTTTAATTTCATTTAATGCCATATGACCTGGTCCTTCTATTATAACTTGTACATTTCTATCCCAAGCTCTTAGGGCGAGTTCTCCTAGTGTCATTAATTCTTTGATTTGACAAGCATCACTAGAATCACTTATACAACCTGGTCTGCAGGCATCTCCTAGACTTAAGGTTAAATCATATTTTTCGCATATATCTAATAATTCATCGAAATATTCGTAAAAAGGATTTTCCTTATTGTTAAGTTCCATCCATGCATAAAGAAGGGAACCACCTCTTGAAACAATGTTCATAAGTCGTTTATTTCTTTTAAATACACTAGCAGTTTCGCGGTTTATACCTGCGTGAATAGTTACAAAATCAACACCATCCACTGCATGTTTTTCTACAACATCTAAAAATTCCTTTGCAGTAATATCTTTTAATTCTTTATCATAAAAACCTACGGCATCATATATTGGCACAGTTCCTATCATAGCAGAGGATGATGCAACAAGTCTTTGTCTAAATTCTTTGGTTTTTCCAAAGGAGCTTAGGTCCATTATAGCCTCAGCCTTCATGTCTAAAGCTAGTTGTACTTTTTTCATTTCTTCATCAATATCATAGCAATCTTTTGAAATACCTAAATTTACATTTATTTTTGTTTTTAAGCCTTCTCCAACGCCTTCTGGGTCTAGGGATTTGTGATTCTTATTAGCAGGTATAACAATCTTACCTTGTGACATAAGCCTTTTTAAAAGTGCTATATCCATATTTTCTTTTTTAGCCACTATTTCCATTTCCTTTGTAGTAAAACCTTTTTTTGCAGCGTCCATTTGAGTTGTGTATATCATTTTAAAATCTCCTTTATTATTTAATTTTTTTAACACTGTATTTACAGTGCCATCCAGTCTTTAAAAATAGGTTGATAATTTTTAGCGAGTATTGCCCTCTTAACTTCATCAACAGTTCGATCATCACTTATTTCAAATTGACTCTCACCAGAGGATGAGGATGATGTATGGCCTCCAACTTCTGTAGATACGCCAGCTGACATTTTAGTTATTCCCAGGGGAATTAAATTATCTCTAAAGCTCTGGGTTTCCCTTGTAGAAAGTGTTATACCTACACGAGGAAGAAAAATTCTAAGAGCAAGAATTATTTGAAGTAAATTTTTATCTTCTACAAAACATAGATCATTAAAACTTCCTACATGCGGCCTTATCCTAGGAGTGGAAATACTAACTTCCATTTCAGTATATTTATTTTGAAGATATTCTGCATGAAGTGCTGTATAGAAGGCGTCCTTTCTCCAATCATCAAGACCTAGCAGTGCGCCAATATTAATGCTTCTAATTTTGGCGATGCAGCCTCTTTCAGGTGCATCTAATCTAAACTTGTAATCTTTCTTTGGACCTTTTATATGGACCTTGTCATAAATACGCTCATCATAAGTTTCTTGAAATAGGGTTAGACCATCCACACCAGCCTCAACGACTTTTATATATTCCTCTGTAGTTAAGGGATATATTTCTATTGAAATTGAATCAAAGTACTTCTTTAAAATTTTCACGGCATCAACTATATAAGATACAGGAGCTTCTGTGCTACTTTCACCAGTTAGTACAAGAATGTGTTTAAGCCCCGAAGACGCAATAGCCTTTGCTTCTTCTTCAATTTCTTCCATAGTTAAGGTTTTTCTTTTTATTTTATTTTCCACATTGTAGCTACAGTAGGCGCATTTATTAACACAATAATTTGATATATATAAGGGGGTAAATAGCACAATTGTTTTTCCAAAATGCTGTAGTGATAATTCATGAGCCTTTTGTGCTATTTTTTCCATATGTTTTTCGGCGGTTGGCGAAAGCAGAGCTAAAAAATCCTGTTTTGAAATTTTATCTTTATTAAGTATATTTAAAATATCTTCATCTTTTATTCGTTTAAAGAAATCCTCAAAGTCAATATTTTTATGCTCATTATAACAATCATAAAAGCCCATTATTTATCACCTTCATGTAAGAATCCAGTTAAAGGTGAAGAGGCTACAGCTAAACTATTTTCAAGGCCAAGCTTTGCAATATACGCAAGTCTTCCAGCTTTTACTGCAAGTGAAAAGGCTTCAGCCATTTGCACTGGATTATTTGAGGTTGCTATAGCAGTATTAACAAGTACTGCAGCAGCTCCCATTTCCATTGCTTCAGCTGCCTCAGAAGGTCTTCCTATACCAGCATCAACTATTATCGGAAGAGATATTTCGTCTATTAATATTTGTATTAATTCTTTAGTTCTTATTCCACGATTAGTTCCTATTGGAGAACCAAGAGGCATCACCGCAGCGGCACCGGCTTCAACTAATCTTTTTGCACTCATTAAATCAGGACTCATATAAGGAAGTACCACAAAACCTTCTTTTGCAAGAATCTCAGTTGCTTTTATGGTTTCATAGTTATCAGGTAATAGATATTTGTTATCTGATATAACTTCAATCTTAATCCAGTTACCACAGCCCATGGCTTTTGCAAGGTGAGCTATTCTAACTGCTTCTTCTGCATTTCTAGCCCCAGAAGTATTAGGTAACAATATACAATTTTTGGGTATGTACTCTAAAATGTTTTCTTCTTTCGATGATAAGTTAACTCTTCTAATTGCCATAGTAACTATTTGAGTACCACAAATTTCAATAACTTTGGGTACAATGGCATTATTACTAAACTTACCTGTACCTATTAATAGTCTGCTTTTAAGCTCTACACCAGAGATTATTAGATTGTCCATAATGTACACTCCCTTTATATAAAATAAATTTAAACATCATTTCCCCCCAAAATAAGTCTAAGTACCATGTTAGCTTGGTGATTTGCTACTATGCTTACTCTAGGTGAAAAAGGCTTGTAGCCTAGATCAATATCAGAAAATTCATCACCAGCTAGATAAAAATTATTTCGTACTTTTCTTGTTTTTATTGAGTTACTTGAAAAATATCCTGCCATACCAGAGCCAGCCACTATAGGCTTATTAGGCATTTTAAGCAAAGTAGTATTAACTAAGGTAGCTTTACTATGAGAATTATCAAAGGCTTCAACTAGGATATCTACATCCTTAAATAATCCTTCTATATTGGTTTCATCTACAAATACATTTGTGGTTTCAAGTTCTATATCAGGATTAATATCATTCAATATTTCTTTTAAGGCTTCTGTTTTATACATTCCAATATGCCTTAAAAAATATTGCTGCCTATTTAAATTACTTTTATCCACTTTATCAAAATCAACAAGTATAAGTTTGCCTATTCCTATTCTTGTTAAAGATACTGCTACATTTGAACCTAGACCACCAAGTCCAGCAATGCCAACCACAGCATTTTTAAGCTTTTCTGAAATTTCATCCATAGGTATCGTGTTAATATTATCCATTTCTAACCTCCTCCCACAAAGCTTACTACTTCAATTATGTCTGCTTGATAAAGTTTATGATTTTCATAGTTTTCTTTTGGTATGATTTCATAGTTTACTTCTATAACTACTTTTTCGGAAGATAGATTTAGATAAGTGAGTAGGCTAGTTATAGTTATGCAATTTTCAATGTCCATTTCATTGCCGTTGATAATCATGATTTCACCTCCTAAAAAGAATTTTATGGAAAAAAATACAAGCCCATAGAGAGCTTGCAATAAAAATACAAATGCGCTCCCTACGTTGGAATTACCCAAATCAGGTTATTAGGGTCAGAGATAACATCTCTTTCTCAGCTTATGAAGTCGCATTTTTCATGTGACCAGTAAGCTCCCCTTGCTTTAGATATCCTATAAAATAAATAGCAGTGATCACTTGTTATTTTATGGAGAGGTCTAACTATTTAATTATAAATATAAACTAAAAAAGCTTTGCCATAAGGCAAAGCTTGCTACAAACATTAATTATAAAAATTAATTATCGCAAATAACTTTCCTACGGTAGTTCTAGCTACGTCAGGTTCAGAGGGTTAGATTAGTGTAAATCTTCTCAGCCAAATAGGCACCCCTAGTTAATCATATTTATTTTTCGTGTAAATAATAACCAAAATATCACTTTGTGTTCATTATAGTACTGAAATATTATTCTGTAAAGGTTTTTTTAAAAGACAATAAAAATAATTATTTAGTATAACTTTTTAAAACCCTCATTGCTCACTAGTGGTAAAAATAGATAAACCATATTGAGGTGGCTTATCTATTTTTATTTTTAAATGTTAATACCAACCTCTTAATTTCATTGAAGCAGCAACACGTTTTACTGAGTGCATATATGCGGCATTTCTCATTGAAACATTATATTCTTCTTTTATTTTCCAAATATCATTGAAGGCATTAATCATAGCTATTTCTTCTTTTTCTTCAACTTCATTTTCGCTCCAGTAATATCCGTATAAGTTTTGTACCCATTCAAAGTATGATACAGTTACTCCGCCAGCATTAGTTAATATATCAGGTGTAACAAGGATTCCTTTTTCATTTAGAATTTTATCTGCATCTGGAGTAATTGGTCCATTAGCAGCTTCTGCAATTATTCTTGCATTAATACAGTTAACATTATCAAGAGTAATTTGATTTTCTCTTGCTGCTGGTACTAAAACGTCAACATTTAAAGCCCAGAAGTTATCCAGTGATATTTCTTTTCCACCTGGAAATCCGAGGAGTGTATGATTTTTTTTATTATATTCTTCTAGTGTTTTTGCATTAAGTCCATTTTCATTATAAATTGCGTAAGTTCTATTTTCTTCTCTGCTATATTCTGCAACAGCTACAACTTTAGCCCCCATGCTTTCTAGGATTGTGCCTGTGAAACTTCCTACATTACCATATGCTTGAATTGCAATACGTGCCTTGTTAATATTAATATAAAGCTTCTTTAAAGCTTCCCTAACAGTTACAGCAACCCCGAAACCTGTAGCTGCAGTTCTTCCTTTTGAACCACCAAATTCCAAAGGTTTACCAGTGAATGTTCCAATAGCACTATGTCCAACAAGTTTATTATATTCATCTGCCATCCAGGCCATGATTTGTCCATTAGTATTTACATCTGGTGCTGGGATATCAACCTTTTCACCTATTAATTTATATATACCATCTATATAGCCTCTACTTAATCTTTCAAGTTCTTCTTGTGAAAGTGATTTGGGATCAACAATTACGCCACCTTTTCCTCCACCATATGGAATACCAACTACAGAGCATTTGAAAGTCATCCAAAGTGAAAGAGCCTTAACTTCATCTCTTGTAACACCCAGATCAAATCTTATACCGCCTTTAGTAGGTCCAACAGCATCATTATGTTGAGCACGGAAGCCTTTAAATACTTTTAGAGTACCATCATCCAATTTAACAGGAATTGAAACTTCTATAACTCTTAGAGGTTCGCTTAAAATTTCGTAAACAGCTGCTTCAGTCCCTAATTTGTCACAAGCTTCTTTAAGCATTTTTTGCGCATTTTCAAAAGGATTAAGATTTTCTTTTAACATTTACTACACCCCTTTTAAATATTATAATAAATAAATGAAACAAGGTTAATAAAATTGGTAATTTATAGTTTCTATAATTCAATTATCATTTATTTTATGAATAATATCAATCATTAAATGAGTTTAAATACAGGATTTATTGCATATTACGTTTGAATATTTAACATATCCTACATTTTGCGTAACTTTGGAATTAATTTATTAAAATGGTAAAAATATGTATAGATAAAATTAAGATAGAAGAAAATCATTATTTTAATGATAAAAGCTGTGAATTTGACATTCACAGCTTTTATCATTAGGGGCATATTAAGTTTTTTACTTATGGGCATTGCTAGTGAATTCATCAATGCAAGTTACAAGCTCACCTATTTCGGGCTTGCTTAGTTGTGCATCTGCTCCAACAGATTCTCCCTTATGTTTTAAATCACTTGTAATTAATGAGGAGAACAGTATTACTGGCAATTTTTTAAGAAGGCTATGTTCTTTAATTTTTCTTGTTAGCGTATGACCATCCATTTGAGGCATTTCAATGTCAGTTATAAGTACGTGAACGTCTTCTATAAATTTTTCTTTTTTTTGATCAACTAAATCAAACAAATAATCGTAAGCTTGCTTTCCATCATCAAATATTTTTAAGTTGTTAAAGCCAGCCTTAACAAGAGTATCCTTTAATAATTTTCTAATTAGTGGAGAGTCATCAGCCAGGACTAGTTTAATCCTAGATCTATCTTTATAAGCTATGTCAACAATTTTATCCTCACTAATTCCTGTAGAAGGGCTGATATCAGTAACTATTTTTTCGAAATCTAGAAGTAGTATTATTTTATTGTTTAAAACAATATTTCCTATAACTAGTGAATTAACAGATATGTCATCTGGCTTGGTTATTTGTTCCCATTTAATACGATGAACACCTACAATATTATCAATACTAAAGGCAACCTGAATTTTATTAAATTCACAAAGAATAATTTTTGCTTCGATTTCACTTTTATGCTGTTTTTCTAAAACATATTTTAAATCTACTAAGGTTATTATTTTATCTCTATATAATGTAAGTCCTGCTATGGCAGGGTGTGAATCGGGGAGTTTTGTTAAATTATTTGCGTGTATTACCTCTTTAACTTTTATAATATTGATTGCATAATGCTTATCACCTATGACAAATTCTAGTATCTCAACTTCACCAGTTCCAGATTCTAATAGTATATTATTAGTATTCATAATTTCCCTCACTTTCAAATGTATATAAACATAGGATTTCATAAAAAAAATAAAATTTAATTAAATTATTTCGTAATTTTTTTTAAAAATTATATATACTATATATGTCGAACAAAAACTCCACAACTTTACTTTTAAATGTATGAATGATGATTTATTGGTCAAGTCTAATTTAAAAATAATAAAACAAGATATAAAAGTGAAATTTGTGTGTTAAATATGGTAAACTGTATAGTATGCAATAAAATATTAAGGTTATTATTTAGAGGGTGAAGTTAAATGATATTAAATGGCGGTTGGATAGAAACTACAGAAGGCATGCACACATTTATATTGTGGGGCGAGAACGGACAGACTAAGTGTACAAGAAAAGGTAGAACACCTAAAAATGCACTTCCACTATATGAAGAAATGGCTTCAGTGGCAGAGTTGCGTAGTAAAATAAATAATCCAGCACTAGAGATGAAATTTGGAAAATATAAATATGATGCAATAAAAAATAAGCTTCTTAAAAGAGAAATTAGAGGCATTACTTTTAGTGATTTGGATTCATTTCATATGATTTTAAATATAGATAGAAACCGCCCGGATGGAATAGAATTGTCACAGGAATTAAAATTTTGGAATACAGTGGCAAAATTTACAGCTGAGCTAATTATAAAGCATAAGTATTTGCCTTCTTTAACCATCGATAGGGTTCATAAAAAGGTAAATTCTAGGTGGAGATGGCATACAAGCGATTCAGAGTACATTGATAAAAAGAAGGCACTATGTGGTAATATGCCCGCAGAGTGTAAGGCTTATTTTCCTTTAGAGAATGAGGAATTTAAATATACCAATACAACTAAACTTGTAAGTAATTTTATAGATTCTATGATTGATAGTATGGTGAGATTGAGTTGTAGCGAAATAAACACAGAGCAGGATTATTTAAGAGAAGGTTTTAATAGCCTAGGAAGTACTTGGATACATTCTCTTTTTTCAAAATTACCTGAAATACCTATTGATACAAGTGATCAGATTAAAATGCTAAATGAGTATAAAAAATGGATAGAACCACTAAAAATTAAAAACAATAATTTCAAGTTTCGTACTTGTTTTAAAGTTGTTCCACCAAGCCGGGGCGAAGATTGGACAATTGAATACATGCTCCAAGCAAAAGATGATCTTAGCCTTATGCTACCAGCAAAAATGATTTTTGAAGAATCTTTAGATACCATAACTTATTTAAACAAAAAATTCAATAATCCCCAAGAACGGCTTTTAGAGGATTTAGCGGTTGCATCAAAAGTATTTATTCCCATTGAAAGGAGTCTTTATGATGCAGTACCTGTAGAGTGCAAAATATCTACGGAGGAAGCCTATTCATTTTTAAGGGAGTCAGCGTACTTTTTAAAGGAAAAAGGCTTCGGTATTATTGCACCAGCTTGGTGGAAAAAGCCTTCAAAACTTTCAGTTAAATTAAAGGATAAAAGCCATAGTGCAAATACTAATTTAGCAACAAAGAGTACATTTAATATGGATACTATTCTTGAATATGATTGGAAGCTTGCCTTAGATGGAAATGAGATAAGTGACAAAGAATTTGATAGGATTTCAGATTTAAAGGTGCCATTTATTCAATTAAGAGGTCAGTGGGTACAGGTTGATATACATCAAATTAAAACACTTTCTAAGATGAAAATGAACAAAGGCTTAAATGGAAAAATTCCTGTTGGAGAATTATTAAGAATTAATTTAAGTGATGAGGAAATAATGCCTGGAATTAGTGTTGATAATATAGACAATCAAGAAGCTGTAGGACGATTCTTTGAAAAATTATTTAATCTTAACAGTATAGAGGAAGTTAATATTCCAAAGGGATTTATTGGTACTCTAAGGGAATATCAAAAAAGAGGGTTTTACTGGCTAACTTTTTTGAGAGATCATGGTATAGGCGCCTGTCTTGCTGATGATATGGGCCTTGGAAAAACGGTGCAAAGTATATGCCTCTTGCTTCACGAGCGGGAAAATAAGTTAACAGATAAACCTACATTGATAATATGTCCTACTTCTGTTGTGGGAAATTGGGAAAAGGAAATTGAAAAGTTTGCACCTGGACTTAAAACTGCAATCCATCACGGGAATAGTAGGTGGACTTATGAAACCTTTAGCGAGGAAATACACAAAAATGAAGTTGTTATTACAACCTATGCGCTAATAGTAAGGGATAAGAATTTATTTCAAAAGGAAGAATGGGCAGGAATTATATTAGATGAAGCTCAAAATATTAAAAATAGCGCATCAAAACAAACCCAACATATAAAAGCCCTTAAAGCAGAATATAAGGTGGCATTAACAGGGACACCGGTTGAAAATAGACTTTCAGATTTATGGTCTATTATGGACTTTTTAAATAGTGGGTATTTATATAATTGGGCAACTTTTAGGCGTGAATTTGCAGTTCCTATTGAAAGACAGGGAGATCCTAAAAAAAGTAGTAAACTAAGGAAGATAATTTCCCCCTTTGTACTACGTAGACTTAAAACCGATGCAAATATTATTAAAGATTTACCTGAAAAAATTGAAACTAAGGAATATGCACCACTAACAAAAGAACAAGCTACACTATACCAAGCTGTAGTAAATGATTGTTTAAATAAAATTGATAGTTCTGAGGGTATACAGAGGCGAGGCTTAATTATTGCATCCTTAACAAAGTTTAAGCAAATTTGTAACCATCCTGTGCAGTTTTTAAAGGACAATGGTGAAATTGAAGGCCGCTCTGGAAAACTTGAAAGGCTACTGGAAATGCTAGAAGTTGTTATAGAAGAAGGGGATAGGTCACTTGTATTTACGCAGTTTGCAGAAATGGGACACATTTTGCAATCAGAAATCGAGAAAAAACTCCATGTAAAAACACTATTTTTACATGGAGGGACCAGTAGAAAGAAAAGAGAAGAATTGATAAATATTTTTCAAGATGACACAGTGGAACCTATGGTGTTTGTATTATCCTTAAAGGCTGGAGGCCTTGGGCTAAACCTTACAAAAGCTAATCATGTTTTTCATTTTGATAGATGGTGGAATCCTGCTGTAGAAAATCAAGCAACAGATAGAGCATTTAGAATAGGGCAAATTAAGAATGTTCATGTGCATAAATTCATATGTATGGGAACACTAGAGGAAAAAATAGATGAGATGTTAGAACGTAAACAGGCACTTGCTGAAAGTATAGTTTCCACAAATGAAAACTGGATCTCAGAAATGAGCAATGATGAACTTAGAGAACTATTTATATTAGAGCATGACAACATAGTTGATAGTTAACAATTTACAGATAGCAGATAAAGTGGATTAATAATGCATACCTAGATATGGTAAGGAGATGTAGCCCTGTGACTGGAAGAATAAGAAACGAATTTGGGATTAATTGGTGGTCTAAAAAATGGAATAATGCAATTTCAAGCTTTACTATAAGTTCCAGAATTGACAAAGGGCGTGAATACGCAAGAGCTGGAAATGTACTCAGCATGGAAGTTTCAAAGGGCGAAATCATTGCGGAAGTTCAGGGTGGCAGATTAACACCATATACAGTAAATATGGAGATTGATATTTTTTCAAAAGAGCAGTGGAAAAACATTATGAATATTATGGCACAAAAAGCTATATTTTGTGCCATGATTTTAAATGGAGAAATGCCTGAAAATATAGAGGAAGCTTTTAAAGAAGCTGGAGTTTCTCTTTTTCCTAAAAAGCAAATACATTTAATAACTCAGTGTTCATGTCCGGATGATGCAAATCCATGTAAACATATAGCTGCAGTTCATTATATGCTTGGACTTGAATTTGATAAAGATCCTTTTGTAATTTTAAAACTGAGAGGCATGGACAAAGAAGAATTTTTAAAAGCCTTGAGAATTTTAAGAAGTGGCAATGAAAGCGAATCAATTAAAAGAAAAGTAAAAAAACAGCTTAAGTCAAAAAAAACTATTATGGATTTAAAAAGAGAATTTGAGAATTCAAATGAAATAGATGAAGAGGTATTAGCCATGTCTTTTTCTTATGTATCACCTGAAGTTGTGCATGGCGTTATAAAAACATTGGGTATTCCAGGCTTTTGCACTGGTGAAGATGAGTTTGGATATAAAATGAAGATGGCTTATAGTAAAGCAGAAGAGGAGACTAGAAATTATATAGGTAGAAAGTGAAAAAATTTTATAACTAAAGAAAGTTTTCAGATATATCTGAATTATTTTAAAATTCACATTGTAATATATGTAATTGTGGTATATAATTACTTTGTTGGCAACAACTAATATTAAAAAGGAGGTCGTGACCATGCTTACAAATAAAAGATTTACATTAGAAAGTGTGAACTTTGCAGTGGAAATTAATGAATTATATAAACACGATCTTGGTACAAATATTTAATATTAATTAATTTTGTTATTTATATTAATTATCTAAGCCGAGGATTGTGTATTTACGGCTTTTTTTTATTAGTGTTTAAGGGAACTTTTATGTAGAACTACGAGTGCCGTTAATAGCTAATTATATGTTTAAAAAGCCGTAGAATATATTTATATTCTTTGGCTTTTTAATTTTTATATTAATAAATTTTGTTCTATTTAAAAGAAGGAGTGATTTGAAAATGATTAAAACACACAATTACAGGAAATTTAGGGGCTGGAATTATAATTTTCACACTTGAGTTTTCGAAAAATGTACTAAAACCATATTATTAAAAGGTGGAAAATATACAAGGAGTAATATCAGCTGTGACGGGTCACAAGGAGGGGATTTATATTAAGAAACTTTTAAAGTTAACTAAGGGAAATAGATTATTATACTTTGCAGCAATACTTTCTATAGCAGCAGCTACATTTATAGCCATGCTAGAGCCTATGATTATAAAAGTAACAATAGATTCAGTAATAGGAAATAAACCACTGGATGTTCCCAAAGCTATAGAAAATATGGTAATGATGGTAGGCGGAACAAAGGTACTTGTTAGGAATTTATGGATATGTTCTTTGAGTCTTGTAATATTGACCTGTGTACGCGGTGTTTTCCTATTTTTAAGAGGAAAGCTTTCCGCGCAGGCAGCTGAAAACATTGCAAGTAATATGAGAGTGAAGCTTTATGATCATATTCAGAATTTACCCTATGAGTATCATGTAAAAGCAGAATCTGGGGACTTAATTCAAAGATGTACTTCAGATGTGGATACCGTTAGAAAATTCTTTGCGACGCAAATGGTGGAAATCGGAAGAGCATTTTTTATAGTAACCTTTGCAATTATAATGATGTTGTCACTTAATAAAAAGATGACGGTTATAGCAATGGTGATTGTACCAATTATATTTATATTTTCATATGTGTTTTTTTATAAAATTAAAAATACCTTTGAAAAAGCTGATGCACAAGAGGGCGCTTTAACATCAGTGCTTCAAGAAAATCTAAGTGGAGTTAGAGTTGTAAAAGCATTTGGAAGACAAAACTTTGAAATCGAAAAATATGAAAAAGAAAATATGAAATATAGGGATTTGAATTTTAAATTAGTAAAACTGCTTTCAACTTATTGGTCTACATCCGATATTCTTTGTATGACTCAAATTGGTCTGGTTTTAATATCAGGCATATATTTTGCAGTTAATGGAGAAATAAGTTTGGGTACTTTGGTGGTATTTAACACCTATGAGGGAATGTTGTTATGGCCTGTAAGACAACTGGGTAGAATACTTTCCGATATGGGAAAGATGTCAGTTTCTCTTGAGAGGATAACAAATATTCTTGATGTGCCAGTGGAACAGGAATATGGTAAGGCACTAAAGCCTACGGTTAAAGGAGAAATAAGCTTTGAAAATGTAAGCTTTGAATATGAGAGTGATAATGAAATTCTGAGTGATATAAGTTTCAAAGTAAAGAAAGGCGAAACAGTGGCTATTGTTGGACCAACAGGTTCAGGTAAATCCTCTCTGGTGCATCTTCTATTAAGACTTTATGACTATGACAGTGGTTCAATAAAAGTTGATGGCGTAGAGCTTAAAGATATTGAAAGAAAGCATATGAGAAATAATATTGGAATAGTGCTTCAAGAACCATTCCTCTATGCAAGAACTATAAAGGAAAATATCAAAATGGCAAAGATAGACTCTAAAGATATAGAAATACACAATGCAGCCAATGTAGCTGCTGTGCATAATGTTATAACTTCCTTTGAAAAGGGTTATGACACCATCGTTGGAGAAAAGGGTGTTACCCTATCAGGAGGACAAAGACAAAGAGTTGCCATAGCAAGAACACTTATAAAGGATATGCCCATATTGATATTTGATGATTCACTAAGCGCGGTGGATGCTGAAACGGATAGAGTTATAAGGGGAGAACTTAAAAAGAAAAGTAAAAATAGTACTACCTTTATAATCTCTCATAGAATTTCAACAGTTATGGCTGCAGATAAAATTATAGTTTTAAACCATGGAAAGATTGAAACCATAGGAAATCATGAAACGCTTATTAAAAAAGATGGTATCTATAAAAGGATATGGGAAATACAGACATCACTAGATGCTTTAGATGATGAAAAGCAGGTATGCAATGAGTAAAAGGGAAGTGATATTATGTCTAGAATAGATGAAAATAAATCAGTAGAAAATAAATCAGCACAAAAGATAGATATAGGTATATGGAGAAGACTCTTTAAATACCTTACAGAATTTAAAAAGGGACTTGTATTTTTGGCTTTTTTAATGGTGGGTGTAGCAGGTATAGATGTAGTAATGCCACTCCTCACAAGGTATGCCATTGATAATTTTATAATGAAGAAAACTACAAATGGGCTTATCACCTTTGCAATAGTTTACTTTTGTATAATTGTTTTTCAAGCATTAAATGTAAGACTATTTATAATACATGCAGGTAAGATTGAAACACATCTGGCATATCATATAAGAAAACTAGGGTTTAAAAGGCTTCAACAGCTATCCTTTTCATATTATGATAACTCATCCGTGGGATGGCTTATGGCAAGAATGACCTCGGATGTAGCAAGGCTTAGTGAAATAATATCCTGGGGACTCATTGACATGGTATGGGCACTAGTTATGATGACTGGGTTTATAGGAGTAATGCTTTATAATAATGTGCGTCTAACCCTTATATGTATGAGTGTTGTACCACCATTATTTTTAATAGGAATGTTTTTTCAAAAGAAAATATTGAAATCCTATAGAAAAGTGAGAAAATTAAATTCACAATTAACTGCAGATTTTAGTGAAGAGATATCTGGGGCTAAAACTACTAAAACCATTGTTCGTGAAGAAGAAAATTTAAAAGAATTTGTGCAGGATGCAGGCCATATGAGGAAATCTGCTGTAAAAGCAGCTATGTTTTCTGCTCTATTTCTTCCAATTGTTATATCCATGGGAAGCCTTGGAGCGGGGTTTGTTCTTTGGATAGGAGGAAAAAGTGTTATAGCAGGACCACTATCTTATGGTACCTTTGTAATGTTTATTGCTTATACAATACAATTTTTTGATCCTGTAAGTCAGCTAGCTGGGACCATTGCAGAACTTCAGAATGCTCAGGCATCTGCAGAAAGAATTATAACATTAATAGAAACTGAGCCAGACATATGGGACAGAAAAGATGTAATTGAAAAGTACGGAGATTTATTCAATCCAAAAACAGAAAACTTTGAGCCAATACATGGAGATATTGAATTTAGAGATGTCTGCTTTTCTTATAAAAACGGAGAAAAGGTATTTCAAAATTTTAATTTAAAAGTTAAAAAAGGAGACACTATAGCACTAGTTGGAGAAACAGGTTCTGGAAAAAGCACCTTAGTAAATTTACTTTGTAGATTTTATGAACCAAGTAGTGGAGAAATATTAATTGACGGAAGTGACTATAGAGAAAGATCACTATTGTGGCTTCAATCTAGTATTGGCTATGTGCTTCAAAGCCCACATTTATTTAGTGGGAATATTAGAGATAATATTATGTATGGAAAGCTAGATGCAACGCAGGAAGAAATTGAAAATGCAGCAAAGCTTGTAAATGCCCATAGTTTTATAAGCAAACTAGAAAAAGGCTACGATTCAGAGGTTGGTGAAGGTGGCGGAAATCTATCCACAGGAGAGAAGCAACTTATCTCCTTTGCTAGAGCTATCGTAGCAGACCCAGCGTTATTTGTTCTTGATGAAGCTACCTCTTCTATAGATACGGAAACAGAAAGAATGATACAAAATGCCATAGAAAAAGTTCTTTCAGATAGAACTAGTTTTGTAGTTGCACATAGACTTTCCACCATTGTATCTGCAGATAAAATTCTTGTTATTAGACATGGAAAGATAACAGAATCAGGAACTCACAGAGAACTGCTAAGGAGAAAAGGTTACTATTATACCTTATATACAAACCAGTTGCTTGAGGAAAAAGAATTGGAAAGCAAAGCGGTGGTTTCCTAGGGAGGGTGCCACCCACGTGGCAAGTGGCAAGTTGAAGATTCTGGTGGAAGATAAATGGCAAGTTCATAATTAAAAAGAGCTAAAGCTTGTTTTAAATTATAAAGTGGTCTCCATGTCAAGGACATTTATAAAAAAAAGCATTAAATCTTGGCTATGTTCAATAGTGAAAATTACGGACTAACAATTGTTTATCATACCGATAAATAGTAATTTATTTTGAAAGAAAGGTGATCAATACGGAAGATGTAAAAATGATAACTAAAAAAGATGTGATGGAAGAGTTGCAACTATTGATTGAAAAATACAAATTTAATATAGAGGTGCTTTCAAGACTATTAGATGTAAAAAAAGAAGTTATTTTAAGCCAAGATGAAAAAAAACTGTTTGAAAATTCTAAAGACTTTTCTAAAATGTCTAATCTAATTTCTATGATTGAACTTAGTGGAAAAGATGATGCTGATTTTAAAATTGGAGCATTTTTGCAAGTGCTATTAGAATATCATAGTATTTCGGCAGAAACAATTGCATTAATGTCTGGAGTTAGTGAAAAAGAAGTTATTGATTTAGTGGAAAATCCTAAGTTAGTATCTTTAGAAAGTAAATATAAAATATCTAAAACAGTAATGTCATTACGTTTTTTATTTAAGGAATTAGAACCATAAATTCCAGTTTAAAGTTGAGTAATATAAATAGTGATTTGAAGGGGGAACAATTTATGGAGATAGTTAAGTTTAATTTAAAAGATAAAAATGAATTATTAGAGTTAGATAAAGAATGTTTTGGAGTAGATTACTGGGATAATGAATTATGGCAAGAAATTTTAGGGGATTTAGAACATAATATTATTTATTTAGTAAAACAAAATAATGAATTAATTGCATACTTGATGATATTCAATTGGGGAAAAGAAAAAAATTACGTTAAAATTACTAATATAGGAACTAAAAGTTGTTCTAGAGGACAAAAATTAGCTCATAAATTATTTGAAACAATGATAAATGAGATGAAAAAAGAAGGAATGAAAGATTTTAGAGGAGAGACAAGAATTACAAACTATCCAATGCAAAAAGTATTTAGTGATTTTGATTTCAGAAATGTAGAAACTTTTAAAGGGTATTATGATAATCCAACTGAAGATGCATTGAGATATCATTTAAGTATATAAATATGTTGATAAATTCAAATTTGTAGTGTAACTATTGCGCATAATTCTTCTATGACGCAAGAAAGGCAGCCTTGAGAGGTTGCCTTTCTATTTCAACATTATTTTTAAACAGAGTCTAAATCTTAAATCAAAATCATGTATCTTATCCGTAAGGAGAAGATGCAGCCAAAATGAGCCAACATTGAATCTTATATATTTAATGTTGGCTCATCTTAATAACTAACTGTATCTTATATGATTATCATGAATAAAAGAGTTATAGAAAACTTAAATAGTTTTAAACAATTTATGTTAAGTGATGATGTTCCCCGTCGTGAAATAGACTGCCTTAATTCTTTGTACTTCAGCAACTGACGAAAGAAAATGCTGGTATAATGACATCCCTGGTCCGAATGAAGAATGGCATCTGTACGAAGATCCTTGCCATGTTTCTCGATAAGTATATTGAACGTTTCTAAAACAAAATCCACCTCAAGAGATTCGCTTACTACATATGACAGAACCTGTTTTGTGCACGCATCTTTTATGACGGAAAGATAGGATTTACAGCCGTGGTTATAAAATAAGCTTTAGCTCTTTTTATGTTTAATAGTGGTTTTTTAGTAATTCATATAAATCTTTAGTTGAATCATCCTTAGGCATTTGTAATACAGCCTTTTTACCAGACCATTTAAGTTCTAAACAATAAAGATTTCCCTTGAAAAATACTTTATTAATCCATGAATTCTGTAGATTAACCATAGATATATGGACATTAGGGTTTTTAGTATTATCAATTATAAATTTTTCGTTATTAAGGTTTTCTTTAAAGGGTGTAAATATTAATGAGTTGGAATTCAAAGTAAGAGCACCAAAGGTTGGACCATTAAACTTTTTAAGGTTGCATATTACAGTGATTGCGTTAGTGACTTTTTTATTAGAATTAAATTCACCATTGTTATTATCATAGAATTCTAAAATGAATTTTTGGTTTTCTTTGTGAAGTAACTTAGCAGTAAAGAAAGAAGTACCTAAAGAACCAAGGATAATTATAAGCAAAATTATTATATAATTTACTATATAGTTGTTTGAAAAGCAATAAGCTAAAGTGCAAAATATTACCTGGAAAATGAAAAGCTTAAACCCAAAATGTTTGAAGTAGTTATTAAGAAAATTTTCAGTTTCATCTTGTGAGATTGTTATATTCATGTAAAATCATCCTTTCTCTTATAAATAATGTTTGTTTAATTATAGAGAATATAGTTCTTTTTGAAATATGGTTAAAATAATTTTATGTCAATACAATAATAACATATTTTTTAAAACATTACTAATTATTACATGTTGAAACCATTGTTTTACTGAGAAATTATTTTTATTTAAAAGACCACTTATTTTTATCTTTAATATAATTTCCAGACTTAATTATTTCAGATTTTTTTGCTATTACATAGTCAGTCCCACCATGAAGAATCTCATTAATATTAATAATATATTCTGGATTTTGCGCAGTATAAATAATTAAAGCATTATTTGAATTTTGAGGATTTGGCAAAGCGGTTATTAATTTTAAATTTGTACCATTATACTCAACATCAGTTTTGATTTTGTCATCTTCAATTTTAAAAGGGAACGAGCTTTTATATTTAGAAAGCCATAGATTACCCTCAATTGTGCCATAGGCTAGTATAGTATTTTTAGATAAATCTTGCGTAAGTGCTTTTTTATCTGTAATTATTGTAGCAGATAACTTAAAGGTATCATTTACATTTTCAACATCTTTTAAGATGGAATCATTATAAGCTTTATCATTTTCATTTGTAGGAACAATGAAAACTATATTTTTATTATTAAAAGCTGAGTTTATTGGGCCTTGGAATTTTAAAGTATAAAAGTCATCAGTTAGGTTCTGCTCAGAATAGTTCTTAAACACATTAATAAGTTCTGGATAAAAATCTTCAAAGGATGCATACTTATCTCTATTTTTCTCGTAATATTCTAATTTTGCACATAATCCATCTATATAATAAAAGCCATTAGTTTTTTCATATCTTAAAGCATTATCACCAGCTTGTTTACCTAAGTAAATGTAAGAAAGTCTTGTTGTTACAGCTCTTACTATATGCTCATTAACACAAACTTCCCAATTAGGGTATGCCTTCTTTGACATAATATCTGCAAGTGGTGTAAAAAGTGAATCGTATTTATTTACTTTCGTTATATTTTTTTCAGTAGTTGGATTTACAAATGAGTGACTGAATTCATGCCAGCCTATTCCGGACAAAGCTTCCTTTGAATATATAGGCATACTATCTTTTGAGTTATGAGGTCCTAGAAATCCGTATATATCAGAGTTATTATTTTTAGTTTTTATTTCAGCACCATAGCCACCACTATGGAATAAGGGGGATATTACTAAATTATAACTGTTTTTCTTAAGTCCATAATAATTTTCTAATTCCTTTGCAAAATCTCTGTCTTGTAATTGTTTTGAGACATTACCTACCAAGTCTTTATAAAATTCCATATGATTATTGTAGAATGTAGAGAAGTCGGATTCTACAGCGTAATTACTAAGAGTTAGCATAAAATTTTCAAGAGATTTCTTGCTACCACCGCGACCAATGAGATAATCTGAAAAAGGGGTTTGTTGTTCTAGCTTGGGTACTTTTGAAACGTACATCATTGTAGCTGGTGGAGCATCATAGGAAAAACCTGAGCGGGATAGTTTTTTAAAAGTATTTATAGCATTATGATTTTTGTATTTTGAGAAATAGTTCTTCACATCATCTTTATATTTAAAATCAATAGTTGTTAGAGGCTCATAGTTAGAATTTAATTGTACAGATAATAAAAGTTCTATACGGGGATCTATCATAATGTTAAAAGTTCCTTTTGAGATTTTTACAGGTTCAAGTTCAGATAATTTAGATAGTTTAGAAAGTTCAGTAGTTGAAGTGGTTACAGTCTTGTGGTTAGATTTATAAAGCAGGGTGCAACCTAAGATTAACATTAATCCTAGCGATATTATAGTTATTATTGCAGTTTGTCTTTTCATTTTTAGCCCTCCAAATTTATAGATTAATTTTTTGAAATACATTTTCTTATATATAGACGTAAAAATATATACAAATCCCACGAAAAATTATAAAATTTATAAGTCTTGTAATGCAAATTCAGAAAGAGTTTTTATATCTGGCTTTAAAGTTCCCACACTTGGCATATAACCATCTCATAGATGTATTCATTACCTTATTATAGCATATTATGTAAAAATATATACAATATCACTATTTATGTCTAACATAGCCTTAATTTAAAAAAATAGGTGCCACCCACAAGGCGAGTTTAAAAGCTGGTTGACAATATATACAAAATGTAATAAAATAGCATTAGATAGATTTTGTTAAAATAAAAGAATGAGGTGCTTTATGAGCGTGTTAGTATCCAAATAGATTAAATTTTATAATTAAATAAATCTTTGAAAAAGGGTATAGTATACCTTTATTTGTCACGGGTTTATTTGGTAATATCTATGAAGATACAAATCCACAAAGTACCGTTATAGTAAGAAAAGATAGATTGTTCTATCTTTTATGAAGTTACGTATTTTTAGCTGTGGGAGTATCCACGGCTTTTTTGTTTTGCAGATAAATAAAAATGTTTGTAAAATGAGTTGTACAGAAAATGGTAATGAAATCTATCTAGGGATTAGTATCTTCATAAAACAAAACAGTTAGCGACATTTCAGCGCTATAGGTGATGATTCAATATGAGGAGAGATAAAAATGAATATAAATACTTTTAATAAATTGCAATATAATGAGTTAAAGGAAATTGTAAAGTCTTATTGTGTAAGTGGACTCGGAAAAAACCTAATAGATAGATTGGAACCAAGCACCAGTTTAAAAGTTGTGGAGAGTAGGCTTAATGAAACAAGTGAGGGCAGATCTTTGCTAGATACGGTTGGTCACATTCCATTAGAAGGAATATTCAATATAAAAAATATTATTGAGAATATGGAAAAAGGTGCGATATTAGACCCGGAAGAGTTAACAAAACTTTGTAACTTTTTAAGAGGCTGTAGAAAAATCAAAGATTTTATGAAGGGCAAAGAGTTTTACGCTCCTACTTTAAGCAGTTATGGGGATTCAATTACAGAATTTAAATCCATAGAGGAAGAGATTGAATTTTCTATAAAAGGTAGCTTAGTAGATTCAAATGCTAGTAAGGAGCTTAAAAAAATCAGAAGATATATAGAAAATGCAGAAAGTAAAATACAAGAACAGTTAGAGAAGTTTTTGAAAAATAGTACTAACAAAGCTTATATACAAGAATTTTTTGTAAGCAAGAGAAATGGTAGATATACAATTCCTATAAAAGCAGCCTTTAAAAATCATGTGCAAGGGACAATTGTAGAAACCTCATCTAAAGGATGTACAGTATTTATAGAACCCAGTGTTATATCAAAAAATACAGCAGAGCTGGTAGTATTAAAATCTGAAGAGGCCATGGAAGAATATAAAGTATTATCGCATTTAACTGGATTAGTATTTGATAATTCAAAGGAAATTAAAATCAATATAGAAGTAATTGCAGTGTATGATATGATTTTTGCTAAGGCTAAATATAGTAGAGCCATAGAGGGAATAAAGCCTATAATTAATGATTATGGATATATAAACATTGCTGGCGGCAAGCATCCACTGTTAAAAGGAAATATAGTACCACTGGACTTCAATATCGGCACAAACTATAGAGCTTTAATAATAACAGGTCCTAATGCAGGGGGGAAAACTGTAGTCCTAAAAACCGTCGGGCTCTTAACAATAGCTGTACAATCAGGACTTCATATTGCAGCTGAAAATGGTACTGAAATATCTGTGTTTGAAAAGATATTCGTAGATATTGGAGACGATCAAAGTATAGAGAACTCCTTAAGCACCTTTTCTTCACATGTTAAAAATTTAGCTGCGATAATTAATAGTAGCAATAAATCTACTTTAGTACTGTGTGATGAGATAGGAAGTGGAACTGAGCCTAATGAGGGGGCTGGGCTTGCTATTGCAATACTCGAAGAGCTTTATCATAAAGGCTGCATCATAATGGCCACCACTCATTATGGAGAAATTAAAAAGTTTTCTCAAATGCATAGTGACTTTGAAAATGCAGCAATGCAGTTTGAAAACAATACATTGGAGCCACTGTATAAGTTAATTACAGGTAAATCGGGAGAGAGTAATGCTCTTTGGATCTCTAAAAAAATGGGTATAAGAGATTCCATTCTTCAAAAAGCAAAAAAGTATGCGGAAGATAAGAATTACAATTTAGATTTAATAAGAGATAGTAAGGTGAAAAAGAAAAAAGATGAAGAAGACATTAACTGCATAAAAACTTATGAGTATAAGATAGGTGACAAGGTGCTTCTTTTAGAGTATGGTGACTTTGCCATTGTTTATAAGCCAGTGGACAATTTTAATAATATAACTGTATTATATAAAGATGAATTCCTAGAGGTTAACGAAAAAAGGTTAAAGCTAGAGCTAAAAGCTGAGGAGTTATACCCAACAGATTATGATTTTAATACATTATTTGTAGATTATCAGCAGCGAAAATTAGAAAGAGATATTGAGAGAGGATCTAAGAAGGCATTAAAAAAAATTCGAAAGGAAATAAGGAATAGTAAGGAAAATTAAAGCAAACATTATAATCTGAGAAACTTTGATGAGTAAGGCTTTCATCTGAAATAGTAAAAAATATTTTTTTATGCTACAATATCAATATCCATAAATTTAATTATAATCCATAAAATGTTATGGATAATTATAAGGTTGAGCTACATGAGTTATATTATGAAAATTTAGGTTATATGATATTACTACATTAGAAAAATGGAAATATTTTTAGGAAAAAGGAGAGAAAGCATGATAGCGTTTTTTAAGAAGAAATCTACAATAAGGGTAACGGTTACTATAGTAATTGCTATTACTTTAAGCATTACTTATCTTAGTTGCAAAAAAACAAAGGACAATTATAAAAATACTCAAGCTAATATAACTAAGGTGAATAAAGTTTCTAAAGCTAGCAGTATCGCTAAAACAATTAATATTAGCGATTCATTTAAAGTTTTTCAGACAATTAATATGGATGTCAATAATGATGGATTCATAGATTTAGTTGAACTCTCTAAAGATGGTCCTGATAGTATTTTATTTTCAATTAAGGATGGTAAGGATAACTCAATAATGGGTAAGCTAAAGTTTTATCAGTATGGAGATAAAACTCTAACTGTAATTCCAGGAGATTTTTATGGGTATAAATCGACTGATTTTTTCATAAAAAGGCCTGGTTATGGATATCCTGTATCGGAAGATAACTTTTTAATTTCATTTAAAGGTAATGAATTAATTCGTGTACCATTAATTGATACTGAACTTGATAATGGCATTAATATTGACGAAAATGTAAATTATGAATTAAAAGACGATGCTATACGATTTTGGTCAAAAAATATAAATTTCAATACAAATATTAAGTTATCACCTAAGCAGATAGAATTATATAAGAAAAATGAAAATACAGCAAGAAGAAATATTGGTTTTGGTGAAGCTAATTTAGAACCAAAAGATGTGGATAAAGATGGTGTTTTTGAGCTAGAGTATACTACGGATTTCCACATATCAAAAAGGCAGCAAATTGCAGCTATTACTTCTGTATTTAAATATTTAGACGCAAAATGGAAACTAATATCAGTTCAAATTAAACCTGCTACTTTAAATAAAGAAGAGAATAATAAAACTGAAAAACCAATAGCAGAAGTAACAGTTTCTAATGTAGAGGAGCTGGTTGATGCCATAGGCTCTAATAAACATATAAAACTTCGAAAAGGTATATATAATGTTTCAAAAATTAAAGATATGGTATCTAAAAATAAAAAAATCAATTTTGTTCATGAAGAATATGGATATGGATATGGATATGGATATGATACTTGTATATTAAAAACGGGAGTCAATTATGTAGATGTAACTGATGGAAAAGAGTTAGCAATTTATGGAGTTAATAATCTTACTATTGAGGGGCAGGGAGATGAATACGTACAAATTGTAGCAGAACCAAGAGATTCGTATATTTTTCAATTCAATAATAGTGATAACATAACCTTGAAAAACTTAAAAATTGGACATACAATTAAAGATGAAGCATTTATTTGTAATGCTGGTGTTATTAAAGTTATTAACTCACAAAACTTTAATGTTTCTAATTGCCTTTTATATGGGTGTGGTACAATTGGAATTTATGCCTATGATGTAGATAATCTTAATTTTGATAATTCTATAATAGAAAAGTGCACTATGGGAATAATGGATGTAGATAGCTCCACAAATATTAATTTTACCAATAGTAAGCTTAGAAAATCCAAGGAGTATACTATGATTTGTCTAAATGAGTCACAGTCAATAAAATTTAGCAATTGTGAAATAGCTGATAACAACGTAATAAGTGGCCGTTTCGCATTTATGTCAGGTTCTAATACTAAAAATGTAGAATTTTTAAAGTGTAAATTTGAGAGAAATAGTGCTGAAGTATTTATGAATGCTCATTTTAAAGTGGATTTCAAAGGTTGTACTTTTGGAGAGAATAGGTTCGATGGTAAATGGTAAGCGGCAAGTGAGAACTTGCCACTTCCTATTGTACAAACAATAATTTATGTTTCACTAAAACTTTTACTAATACTTTTTATAAAATAACATATATCTCTTCCAAAGGCTATTAAAAATATAATTAATAAAAGAATTTTATTCTCATATGGAGTTATAGGTATACTATCTAATTGTTGGAATTTATTCCTGATCATATCCGACACACTAGAAGCTAAAAATATGCATATAGCTAAAAACACCCAAGAATAATCTTTTTTGTTCTTTCTTTTGAACATTTGATTCCTTCTTATCATAAAGCTTAGTGGAAACATAACTATAAACATAGGTACAAAGGTGACTATATCCATATAAAACACATCTTGGTTTTTAAAAGAATTATCCCATCCATTTGTAATTATATTAAATATAAACATCATTAAATAGTAAATGAATCCTGTTTGCAAAATAATTTCTATATAATTAAAACATTTGTGAAAAACATTTTTATTGTAGTTTGACTCTTCAATTATTGAATCACAAAAGCCTTTGATATCATAACCTATAACTTCACTTGCGAATTTTCCTTCATCTTTTGCTTGGAGCATCATATCTAGTACTTGTTGAAATATTACTTCTTGTTCTATTTGTCTTAAAGATGAAATTCCAATGTACTCAACAATATCATTGAAATTCTTTAAGTCTCTATAATTCAGCTCATTTTTGAGTTTGTGTCTTTTAAATATTAATATAAAAGTTCTAATCATAATTATTCCCCCAATACTCTATCTACATTTGTTTTTATGACCTTCCATGAAACAACAAAAATTTGGAGCTCCTCTGCTCCTTCATTCGTTAAATAATAATATTTTCGCTTAGGTCCAAAAGGTGAGTTTTTCATAATAGAATATATTAATTTTTTCTTTTCAAGGCGTATTAGTATAGGATAAACACTCCCCTCTGTTATATCTTTAAAACCATAGTTCATTAACATTTCACATATTTCATATCCGTAAGTTTCATTTTCTTTAGTTATTTTTAAAATGCAACCCTCTAATAAACCCTTTAGTATTTGTGTATCGCTTGCCAATTCATCACCTACTTTGTATTACATAATAGCTATATGTTAATATTATCCTGTGTACTTTGTATTGTCAAGTAGTTAGAGTGATTTATTTGATTTTTAGTAGAATGCCTGATGCTAATATGTTTTAAAAGTTTAATTTAGAGGTATGTGTAGTAATGAAACAGAAATGGGCTATATTTTATCAATGGTGCAATGATTATTGAAAAATTTGCCGCGAGGGAGTCACCCGCGTAATAAAAATGCTGCAGAAAGATATTAATATCTTTCTGCAGCATTTTTAACTTGCCACTTGCCACTTGCCACTTGGGTGGCACTTAGTGATCTTATTACTTATGAGCTTTTACAAATACTAGTTTATATATTTGAATAAGAATTAGAGGCATAAGTGATAACCCGTATACTATAGCACGCTGATTTAAAGTTAATGCAGCTACCTCAAAAACTCCCATAAGTGGATTGAAGCTTAAAACAAATTCTAAAAGTAAATAGCCGAGTATGGTGGCAATCCACAAATATTTATTTGAGAAAACGCCTATTCTAAATATGGATTCCTGTGACCTAGAGTTAAATCCATGGAGTAGTCTTGAAAAACATAGTGTTGCAAATGCCATTGTGCTTGCAACCAATGTATCACCGGTTGATAATCCTATATGGAATGCCGTCATTGTACCTAATGCAATAATTAATCCTTCAATTAGTACTTCTCTTGAAAAGGATTTATTTAATATAGGTGTGTTTATACTTCTAGGTTTTTCATCCATTATATTTTTATTATGAGGTTCAAGTCCTATTGCAATAGCTGGAAGACTATCTGTAACCAGGTTGATAAATAGAAGATGAACTGGTGCAAAAGGCATTGGAAGCGCTGCAAGTGAAGTATAAAGCACTGAAAGTACAGCTGCGGTATTTCCAGATAATAAAAACTTAATTGAATTTTTTATGTTTGAATATATACTTCTTCCATTGGAAATTGCCTTTACAATGGTTGAAAAGTTATCATCCATAAGTACTATAGAAGCAGCATCTTTAGCAACCTCAGTACCTGTTATTCCCATAGCAATACCAATATCTGCTTGCTTTAGCGCAGGAGCATCATTTACACCGTCACCGGTCATTGCAACTACATTTCCTCTTTCTTGCCATGCTCTTACTATTCTTATCTTATGTTCAGGGGATACTCTTGCATATACAGAAATATTCTCTACCTTAGTTTTAAGCTCTTCATCGCTTAAGGAGTCAATTTCGTAACCTTCTATAGCAACAGATTCATTAGTTAAAATGCCTATTTGTTTAGCTATGGCAGAAGCGGTTATCTTATGATCTCCAGTTATCATTACTGGCTTAATGCCAGACCTTATACAGTCTGCAACTGCTTTAGCAGATTCTATTCTTGGTGGGTCCATCATGGAAATTAGACCTACAAATATCAAGTCGTTTTCATCGTCAGTACCTATTGTTTTTCCGGTTTCTATTTCTTTATAAGCAAAGGCTAAAACTCTCAGGCCACTTTCTGAAAACTCCCTATTTACTCTTTCAATCTCTTTTTTATCATTCTCAGTCAGTGTTTTAACTCCACTTGATGTAACAATACTTATAGTTCTTAATAAAAGCACATCAAGTGCACCCTTGGTTATCATAAAGGTTTTGTCTTCAAGTATATTTGCTGTACTCATTAGCTTTCTATCAGAATCAAAGGGTACTTCAGAAACTCTTGGATAATCTTTTCTGATATCTAACTCGTCTAAATCATATACTTCACCTAGGTTTACAAGTGCAACCTCAGTGGGATCTCCAATCTCTTTGTCTTTAACAGTTACAGCATCATTACATAATAGTGCCATTAGTACAAGATTCTTTTCCAAAAGCTTATCATGGTCAAGTTCATCATGAGACAGTACTTTTTCATCAACGTATACCTTTTGTACAGTCATTTTATTCTGCGTTAGTGTTCCAGTTTTATCTGAACATATTACTGAAATACTTCCTAGACTTTCAACTGCATGAAGCTTTCTTACAACAGCATTTTCACGAGACATTTTTTGTGTTCCAATGGCAAGAACTATTGTTACTATTGAACTTAATGCTTCAGGTATTGCAGCAACAGCAAGAGATACAGCAAACATGAAGGAATCAATAATTGCGTAGCCTCTGAATATATTAAGGGTAAAAATAAGGGCTGATATTGCAAGTATAACAAAGGCAAGTTTTTTGCCGAAGTTGTCCAAGTTAATTTGTAATGGAGTCTTCTTTTCCTTCGCAGTATCTAAAAGGTTAGCTATTTTACCTAGCTCTGTTTTCATTCCAATAGATGTAACTAAAATTAAAGCTCTTCCATAGGTTACAAAGCTTCCGGAAAACACCATATTTTTTTTATCACCAATTGCTACATTATCTTCATTTATTATATCAGTTATCTTTAAAACACTTTCTGACTCACCTGTTAATGAACTTTCATTTATCTGAAGACTGTAGTTTTCAATTATTCGTCCATCAGCACTTACATAGTCTCCTGCATCTAAATATAAAATATCTCCAACTAGCAATTCCCTTGAAGGAATTTCTAGCTTCTGACCATTTCTCAAAACTTTGGCATTGGGTGAGGAAAGGGCCTTAAGACTTTTCAAAGATTGCTCGGCCTTAACATGTTGAACAGTTCCAAGAATAGCATTTATAACAACAACTACAATTATAACAAGTGTACTCTCAAACTTACCAAGGAAGGCTGATATAAGAGCGGCAGCTAAAAGTATTAGTACTAAAAAATCCTTAAACTGTTCTAGGAATACCTGTAGGTTGCTTTTTCTAGCGCCTTCAGTTAATTCATTAAAGCCCTGCTCTTCTCTCCGGTTTTTTATTTCAAGATCATTTAGTCCTTTGTCATTAACTCCCAGAGTGCTCATCGCCTCTTCTGATGTTTGTTTATAAAACATGTTCATTATTATTCCCCCTCGTAATGGTTATGGCTTCAACTGCTTTAGTATAGATAAAAATTATTGATTATAAAATAGGATAAAATAAAAAGGCTCTACAGTTGGCATAAATACCAGCTGTAGAGTCTTACTAAACTTTAGAAGTTATCAAAGCCGGGATTTAATCCGTGGTGACGACTTTGATTCTGCTTAAAAAAGCAGGAAGTTACTCCCTCTACATATATTATTTTGAAATCCGCACATAATCTCTATGTTTAATATAATAATGTGTTTTGATATATTTGTCAATGAATATATCCTTTATTTATTAAATAAAATCTTGACTTAATCTTTCAATAACACGTTTTTCACCCATAACCTGCATTACTTCATATAAATCCTGAGTTTGTGTTCTGTTAGTTAAAGCAACTCTAATAACTGTTGCAACATCAGAAATTAAACCTTTATATAATTCAGGATTCTTTTTATAAACTCTCCCGTTTTTTGCATATCCAAGTTTTTCAGAAAGGTCTTTTACACGTGAAAACCAAGTATCTGCATCATCAGAGTGATTATATATATCTATATAGTCCTTAAGGATTATTTTCACGTCTTCCGTTGGTATTTGTTCAGGAAAATTAGTGCCAGCGCTAATACTATTTTTATAAAAATCATCAAAGAAATATTCAATATGTTCTTTTACATCTAGCCATTTTACGAAATCTTTTCTTGGCTTTTCATTTTCTCTTTCAATATTAAATATTTGCTTTGCATAATCCTCATGCTGAGTAAGTATATCAGAAGTTGCAGTATCATTCTCTTTAGCCCAAGCAAGGTATAAGTCATAAACTGTGCCTGCGCTCATAGCAGCTATAATATCTTTACTCATATCGTTAAGTTTTAAAATATCAAATAGTGCACCACTTTTGCTCATGTTTTCAAGGATAATATTAAAGTTTGTACAAGGCTCATCTGCGTGCTGTGTTCTCCATTCTTGAAAATTAGAGTTAACCAAGTTTACAAGATACTCAGTTACAGATATAAGAGGATACCCCTCTGCTTTATAAAAATCTACACGAATTTCAGGGTCTTTTCTTTTACTAAGCTTACGTTTTGATGTTCCATCCATTTTCATTATTGTAGGTATATGAGCATAGTTTGGAGCAGTAAAGCCTAACATTTCAAATAATTGTAAATGTATAGGAAGAGAAGAGAACCATTCTTCCCCACGTATAACATGGGTTGTTCTCATTAAATGGTCATCTACAGCATGAGCTAAATGGTAGGTTGGAAGACCATTGGTTTTAAGTAAAACAATATCTTGATCATTTTCTGGAATACTTATATCACCTTTAATTAAATCATTACAAATTACTCTTTTATTTGGATCGCCAGGAGATTTAAGTCTTATAACAAAAGGTTTGCCTTTTGCTAAATTGTCAGTAATTTCATCGAAAGTGGCATTTCTGTGAATAGCCCATTTTCCGTGATACCCTGTATTAATTTTAAGTTCTTGTTGGATTTCTCTTGTGGCATTTAATTCTTCTTCCGTACAAAAGCAAGGGTAAGCTAAGCCTTTTTTTATTAAATCTTTTACGAAGGCATGATATATTTCCATCCTATCGCTTTGCTTGTAAGGCCCATAAGCACCTTTTTCACTATTAGAATCCACCATTCCTTCATCAAAGAAAATTCCAAAATCGCGTAGAGTGTTAATACTATCGGAAATGGCACCAACTACCTCTCTTTTCTTATCAGTATCTTCTACTCTAAAGTAGAAAATTCCTTCACTTTGATGAGCTACTCTTTCAGATATAAGAGCAGCAAATACTCCTCCAAGATGCTGAAAACCAGTAGGGCTAGGGGCATATCTTGTAACCATAGCGCCTTGTTTAAGGTTTCTTTCTGGGTAAAGATTAGTATAGTATTCTGGGGTTTTGTCAATGCTAGGAAGTAGTAAATCTGCTAATTTAGTATAATCCATTTTAATCATCCTTTCTTATATGAAAATTTAATGCCATTTGTGAAGTCGTTAATATTACAGCATCGCAGGTGAGAATTTAACGACAAAAAAACCTCTCATCCTATACTATATAGGACGAAAGGTAAACTTCCGCGGTACCACCTAAATTGATATAAAGGCATCTTGCAATACCTAAATCCACTCATTAACAGTATAAATCATACTGTACTTTTATAACGGAAAGCTACCGTTGGACTTACTCAAATATTTCAGTCCAATGCTCTAGAGCTTCTTTCTGTAGTTTCAAATACCAAATTTCCACCATCATTGGTTCTCTTTAAATTGAAATATACTTACTTTTCTCTTTCATTGCATTTATACTTAAATTTTATTGTTTAATTATAATTATACATTCATTATTTATAATGTCAACATGCAAGATTTCATCAATTAGACAAAATCTAGTGATGAAGCGTTTTTCATAGAATCATTTAAAGTGGCTTCAAGAATTTATGTGTAATTTTGTTAAATACTTGATATTTATATTATTATTCTGTATATTTAAATAATCAAACAATGGTTTTATATTATGTAATTAGTCTGAAGGTAGATTAAAACAGAATATGCGAAATGGAGGGTTTATGGAGATTTCAATTAATATAATAAAGGCAGTAAATAATAATAAGTATGTAAACATGAAAGATTACTATGAGTTAGCATTTAACACTAAACGTATATGGTTATCGGAGCCATGTAATATTTTTTTTGAAAAAAATAGAGTATATCACATAAAGCTTAAATCAGATGAGGTTATTGAGGGGTCAATTATTCAAATAGGACAAGATGAATTTGGATTTTACATAGTATTTAAAAGGGCAATAGTACCCTGGCAAAAAGGAAAATTACTAAATAACAGCGTTTTTTTTGAACGCCAAAGGATTCCTAAAGGATATGCAGTACTTAAAGAAGTTCTTGCACCTGACACTATAGCTGGTGGAAAAGAAGTAATACAATATTTTGAAGGGCAGTGGCCTAATTTTCATGGTTCGACCATTTCTATAAAGAAAGAAGATAGGAATTGTATTATTCACTTAATGAAAGGGAATTTAGGGGAAACTGCTGTAGAATTACGTCTTTGCAATGCTGATATTGGAAAATGTATTGGAGATGATTGCAATGATTTGGAATACTTTAATAATATTGGAATTAATTTAGACATTAAAAAGCTAGATGATTTTAATTATACAATTCATATACAAAATAATTTTATGGAATTTATTCGCATTGATGAGTTAACTTATAATTCAGTGGAACACAGAAATGAAGTAACGATTACTTGTAGTGAATTAAATATAACTTATTATAATAGCTTCTTAAGGGGACTAGAAGAAAAAGGTATCGTTATGACAAAGTTATATTCTGATAAGGATGATCATTACTCTGAAGCAGATACACTTAGAAGAAAATGGGTTGAAACTTTTACTCGAAATATAGATATCAGTGATGCTAACCTAGACCAATGTCTTTGGCATATATTTAGCTATGGGAAGTTGTCATGTACAGAAAGAGAAGAGGCAAATGCAGATCTAATTAAAATTAAAAAAGAAACATTATACGTATTCTTCAATGAGGGACCAACCTGTTACCGTTTAAATAATGCTGAAAAATTTACTACAGATAATATTGATTATTTTAATGATATTTATGTAACCAATGAAGATTTTACTTGGACCTATGTGCTAACACATGAAAGAGTAACTTGTGGTCCATATTTCTATTCCAAGTAAAGGAATAGGTGCCACCCACGTGGCAAGTGGCAAGATTGCATTAAACCCTAAGTATAATTGAACAGTTTTAGAGTTGTGTAATCTTAGATGGCAAAATAAAAATAGTGAGAATATTTTGTGCTTTTCATTACCTTTGTATTGACAATATATTGATAATGTAATAATATATAACATATACAGTGAGTGTACCTAACAAAATGTTAGCGGTACAGGGACTTTCCTACACGTAGATAACTCTACGGAGTCACTTCCAAAGTGATTTCGTGGAGTTTTTTTGTTTTATACGAATAGCTTGAGGAAGTGGCTGGGGATACGTTTATACTCGACCTTTGGGAGATTTCGTTCGATAGTAACTGTCTTACTTTAGAAGCATCTATACACTAGAGCTTGTCACTTTTGCCACTTGCCACGTGGGTGGCACTAATATAGGGGGTATTAAAATGGATTTTATTATTAGGCCAGTTAAAATTGAGGATGCAGTATTTATAAATGAAATACGCCGTCAAGATGGAGTTAGAGAAAACATAATGAGTATAACTAGTGAGAGAGTTACAGGAACTGAGGGCTTCATAAGTGGACTTACACTCAATAACCATATGCTAGTAGCAGAAGTAGAAGAAGAGGGAGTTAAAAAAGTAGTTGGAGTTGCATCTTTATCAGTAAATAAGTCAAATAGAGTAAGACACTCCGCCAGCATTGGATTAATGGTTAGGAAAGAATATCATAGAATGGGAATAGGTAGAGCTTTAATGATGGATTTAATTGATATAGGCGATAATTGGTTAATGCTTATTAGAATTGAATTGGGAGTTTTCACAGATAATGAAAAGGCAATAAATCTATATAAATCTCTAGGGTTTGCAATAGAAGGTACAAAAAAATACGCAATAATCAGAAATGGTAAATATGATGATGAGTACTTAATGGCAAGATATAATATATAGAATTATAGTCAATTTTAATTTCTTTAAAAAGTACAGTAGGGGGGATATACAATGAAAAGTATATTAGAATATTACGAAAGCTATGAGGAGGAAGCAAGACTTATTAAGGATAATGCACATAAAATAGAATTTATTACAACTATGCATTACTTAGATAAGGTTGTTAAACCGGGTTCCAAGATTCTAGAAGTTGGTGCAGGAACAGGAAGATACTCATTTTGTCTAGCAGAAAAAGGACATAGCGTTACTGCATTAGATATAACACCAAAGCATATTGCGATTATGAAAGAGGAGGCAAGTCATAAAGACTTAGACATAGACATTGTACTTGGAAATGCTAAAGAGCTAAGCGATTTTAAAGATAATAGTTACGATGTAGTTTTATGTCTTGGACCACTTTATCATTTTAGTGAGGAAGAAGAAAAAATACAATGTTTAGATGAATGCTTAAGGGTACTGAAAAGTGGTGGAATTTTAGCAGTTGCTTATATAAATAGATTTTCAACCTTTGTTAATATGATAAGTAGAAAAAAAGAAAATATTAATGATGAGGGCTTGCTGAGTATTGTGAAAACTGGATTAGAATATGGTGATGAAAGGGACTGTTTTTATTTTTCTAAGTATGATGATATTGAAAATTTAATGAATGGATTTAATGTAAGAAAAATTGATCATATTGGCACTGATGGTGTGGCTAGTACGATTAGTGATAAATTAAACGAATTTGATGAAGAGGAATTTCAAAAGTGGATGGATTATCATTTAATGACATGTGGTGATAGCAGTTTAATTGGATATAGTCAACATGGATTATATATATGTGAAAAAATATAAAATATTGAAGTCTGATTTAATAGTTTAAATAGCTTTAAATATAGAAAAAAAGGAAGAGATTAAAATGAATAGTAATATTAAGAGAAGAACTATAATGATATTTCCAGAATTTAAAAACATTAATATTATTAATGAAATAAGAGAGAAATATGACCCACTTGCAAAACATGTTAGACCACATATTACTTTGGTGTTTACTTTTGAAAGCAGCCTTACATCAATTGAAATTGAAGAACATTTAAAGAAAGCGCTTGATGGAACTAGATGCTTTACATTGACTTTACAGGGAATAATAAAAATTGATAACCCTTTAGGTAAGTATCTATTTTTAGAGATAAAGCAAGGTAATGAACAAATAAAAGAAATAAGTAAAAATTTATATACAGGAATTTTACAATCCTATAAACCAGATTGGTTAAATGAAGAGACATTTTTACCTCATATGACAATAGGCAGTTTTACTTTAAAAGAAGATTTAGATATAGCATTTAAAGATACTGAAGCTATTAAAAATAATTTCACAACAATAGTAGATAAAATTTCTGTTGAAATTATTGATGAAAGTGAAGATTCTATTATTGAGACTGAAGTAAATTTAAGTAATGAGTAAATTAAAGGGAGAAAGAACACATATAAAATGAATTAATAACTTATTAGACAGTAAAAATAATATAAAAAGAAAGGAAGTGAATTTTAGTGAGGGGTTGGTACTTATTATACACTCTCTCACTAAAGATAATATATGTATACAGGTAAAAAGGTTCGACTTAGAGAATATAAAAAAGAAGATATAAAGCAAGCTCAAAGTTTTATAAATGATCCTGAGGTGAATAGACTCTTACAACCAGGAATTCCTTATCTATTTACCTTTGAAGATGAACAGAAATGGTTTGAAGGAATGTCTGCAACAAAGGAAAAATACAGTTTTGCCATAGAAACATTAGAGGATAACAAATATATAGGTGGCTGCGGAATAAACGATATAGATTGGAAAAATAGCGTTATAGTTGTAGGTATATTCATCGGGGATAAAGATTATTGGAGTAAGGGCTATGGCACGGATGCAATGAAGGTTCTAATTAAGTTTATTTTTGAGCAGATGAATATACACAAAATAAAATTGCATGTATATTCCTTTAATGAACGTGCAATTAAATGCTATGAAAAATGTGGATTTAAACAAGAAGGTAGACTAAGAAAAGAAATATTTAGAGATGGAAAGTATTATGATGAAATTGTTATGGGACTTTTAAGCGAGGAATATTTCAGGTAAAATATAAATTAAAAAACCCAATGTAATAATTATACATTGGGTTTTTTATTCTCAACTTTTGTATGACTCTAGTGCCACCCATGTGGCAAGTGGCAAGTTAGCGGAGTAATTTAATGAAAAGTTGTCAATTTTATAAGAATATATCCTTTTTAAATACCAACAGGAGCAAGTCTAGATTTAGCAAGTTTAGCCTTATTCTTCTTATAAATCTGATGCATTTCTAGTATTTCTAAAGAAGTATAAGTGTATTTAATGAATATAGCAGCTGTAATAAAAGATATTACATCGGATATGGGATAAGCTAGCCATGCTCCAAAGACTCCCATGTCTAAACCCATTACAAGTGCATACACTAGTGGAATAAATACTATTATTTGTCTGTAAATAGATAGCTTGAAAGAAGCTTTAACTCTATTTATAGCTTGGCAATATGAGATTGCCAAATAATATATTCCAAGGCAAGGGAATACGGCTATAACTGTTCTAAAAGCCTTTGCTGTTCCTACTATAATAGCGCTATCATTTATAAATATACCTATAAGTGATTCTGCAAAAATCATAAATATTGCCCACAGTATAGTTGAACTTACAGACACTGCAATTATAGCTGTTTTAACAACTTCTTTTAATCTGGTATAATTTCCAGCACCATAATTATAAGCAGCTATAGGTTGCATAGCTGAGCTTATGCCCATTACTGTCATAAATAAAAACATTGAAACTCTGGTAGTTAAACCAACTGTTACAATGGCCAAATCTCCGCCATAGGAGGATAGTAAATTGTTTAATATAGCAGCTACCACTGCATCTGAGATTTCTATTATAAATGTTGAAAATCCAACATATACTATTCCAATTGATACTGCTTTATTAAGAGTTAATTTAATAGAAAATTTTAACTCCTTCTTTATTTTCATAAATACAGTTAATACATACATAAAACCGATAATTTGAGATACTACTGTTGCAATAGCAGCTCCTTTTACCCCATATGAAAATACATTTATTAGAAAATAATCTATAATTACATTACAAATTGCACCAATAGAAGTACTAAATAAAACTATTTTAGTGTTACCAAAAGCAGTTATAATGTAAGATGCAATTATTGTAAAGGATTGAAATAGCACACCAATTAATATTATACTTACATAGTCTTTTGCAAGAGGGAATATCTTTTCCGAAGCACCTAAACTAATTAAAATTTTATCTTGAAAAATAAAAATACCAGTACCAATTATAGATACCATTATAAGCATTAGAACTATAGCATTAGGTATTATAGTTCTTAAATTTTCAAAATCTTCGTCTCCACAGCTTCTTGCCACTGAGGTAGAAGCACCAACAGCTATAAGCATAGATATAGCTAAAAATAATCTTTGGATTGGAAAGGCTATAGTCAATGCACCGATAGCATCAGCGCCTATGGCTTGACCTAAAAACATAGAATCCACCATGTTGTACATTTCTGCTACCATTAGTGAAATTATTGCTGGCACAGAAAATTTTAACAATAGTTTTCCGATTTTTTCCTCGCCAAATGTTTTGTTGCTTTCTGCCACGTTACCCATTGTCATGAAATTCACGTCTCCTTAAAAATTTTTGTTTCCATAGTATTATTCTACGCTATTATGAGTATATTAGCATTCACAGGGTTGCTAGATAAGAAGTACAAAATTGCTAACATGTAACTTTCTATAATACTTAAATAACAAAAAAACACCTTAAAATAGGTGTTTTTGTACTTTTTGAAGAACTATTAGTGTAGAACCATAGCCTTCTATCTTTATTATGTTATTATAAACTGCTGTTTTTTTAGCATAGGATAGAGAAACGTTAGGAGTGGAAATTTTAGTTAAAATTTTCCATTCGTCATAACTAAGCCTTTTGGGCTTACCCATACGTAACCAGATATCATAAGCTGAGCCAAAATTTTCACCAATTTCATATTTAATAACTTTATAGTCATTAACTAAATTTTTAATGGATAAGGATATCTTTCGCTCAGTTATATTTTTACTACCCTTTCCCTTGGGTAAATCTTCTAACTTAATTAGACTATTAAGTTCCTCGCTGTAACTGTAAAGTAAGACCTGGATATCTTCATCTTGCCTTGTGATAATATATCCATCACCCTGGTCTATAACTTCATTTCCTAGTTTTGACAATAAATAATAAGCATAGTAGGAAACCTTTTTTATTCCATTTAAAGTAAGTAATCCCGGTGAACCAAAAAATAATTCATTATTTAAAATTGAATTTTCCTCTACAGTATCAAAAGCCTTTAGAGTAAGTAGGCTATTATTATTGCTACTAATAAAATTATGAATAATATATGGAAGCATGTAGGAGGAATCATAAATAGTATTTATAGTTTCTGGAACATTAAAAGGATCCTCTATTAAATTCTGTAATTCATATTTTTCGAAAATTTCCCTTGTAATATCTTTATACTCAACAGATAAATCACTGGAGGCTTGGAATTTCCACAGTTTAACTACTTCAATGCCATATATATCAGCAAAATACATTATAAAGCTTTCTAAAAGCTTTATAAAAGAACTTTTATCTTCAAAGGTTTGATTCAAAATTATTAAGGGTACCAAGGATATATCCATTAAAAATTCTAATAGTTTTTCAACTTCATTCCAATTTAAAAATCTTACATTTTCATTAAAATATACTTTCATTTCTTTTCCAAATAAGTTTTGAACTATACCATTTTTAAAGCCTATAGCCTCTTGAATAGATCTCAGATATCCTTGTTCACCTGCTTTAACAAGTTCTTCTGCTTGCCCTAAATTAATTTTTTCTGTCCATCTATGGTCTAGGTTTGCGCTTGGTAGCAGAGAGTCTGTTTGGATTTTTATAATTTTGTTGGTGTAGTTGAACCTATCGTAGTCTTCTAAATAATAAGATATATACTCCAGTGTTTCAGATAAATCATGTGTATCCATTTTTTTAAAGTTATCAAATTCTTCCTCTGGTATATCATATTTTTTTCTAAATTGTAGGGGAGTACAATTATAGTGATCTTTAAAGCTCTTATTGTAATATCTAGCATGAGAAAAGCCAACATCCAGAGAAATATCTGAGATAGTTTTATCTGTATCTAATAGTAATTTAATAGATTCATCTACTCGTACAATATTTACGAGTTCACTAAAATTTGTTCCAGCCATTTCTTTTATTTGATGAGATAAATAATAAGAACTTAAATATTCTTGGTTTGCTATATCCTGCAAACTAATTTTATTCATGTAATTATTATAGATGTATTTTCTAATCCTATGATACCTTTGAAATTGTATTACATTTTCTTTTAAATCTTTTTCATCATAATTAAGATAGTGAAATTTGTTTATTAAATGAAATAATAACTTAACTAAAACAGCCTCTATTTGATCATCAAAGTTTTCACTTTTTTGGATTATTTCGCAAGCTAGAATAGATAAGTATTTCCTAAGAACATCATACTTTTCTTCCTGTTGTGCGCCTTCTTCACTGGAGTTTGTATAAAAATAAATATTTTTCATATCATCATAATACTTTTCGAAAAATATAGGGTCTAGGTGAAAAATTAGAACCTTATTGTTTACATCCGAATAGATTCTATGGGCTTCATCACAATTTACAATCTCAATTTCACTTTCGTATACTTCATAATTTCCTGACTCAATAAGTACATTAACAGTGCCCTCAAGCACGAAAATTATTTCTATAGAATTATGCCAATGTATTGGATAGTCCGTTATACTCTCTAGGGAGATGTTTATAGGCAGATCATTTATAAAACTTATATATTCTTTTCTCATTTAAACTCCTTTATTGTCTTTGGTGCCACCCACGTGGCAAGTGGCAAGTCTTTTACATATTCATAAAAATCCTCATATTCCCCTGAATAGTCAGTTATTATTTCCTCATTAGTCCTATGTAGTAAATTATTTGTAATTAAATATGTCCTTAGTCCAAGTTTTTTAGCTATTAAATCTTCTTGAACATCATTACCTACCATTAAGCAGTCTTCAGGTTTCTTTTCTATATCTTTTAATATCTCTTCATAATACTTTAATTGAGGTTTGCAATAATGATTTTTCTCAAAGGTTGAAACATATGAAAAGTCTTCTGGCTCAAAGCCTGCCCAACGTATTCTATGATGAATAGCTTTTTCGGGAAAAAGAGGATTTGTGGCAAGTGCAACAGTATAACCTTTTGATTTTAATGTTTTAACACTTTCTTTTATACATTGAATATCTTGTGCATATTCTTTAATTTTTAAAAAATTTGTATCGTAAAAATCATCGAAACGTTTTTGCAAAGCAGGAAGTTTCATATTCATTCTAGTAGAAAAGTCAGCCATGAATATTTCTTCATTAGTTTTGTAGTCTGTGTTTTCTACCATGATTTTAGAAGAACTCCATATATTTTTAGCCAATTCCTCAGGTGATATTATATCCGCAAAATTCTTTGAAAGTTCTTCAAAATATAGTTTTTCAAATAGAACCATGTCTATAGGAAGTAAAGTACCATCAAGATCAAATAATATTGTATTCATTTATTAAAACACCCCTTCATAATAAAATAGTTGTTTGTGTTTTATATTATAGCCAATAAAGAAATATTATGTTTAATTTCAAATTTTGTCAATGAAAAATAATGGTATGGTTATAGTAACTATATGTTAGAAAAGTGGGTACTTGCATTAAATGATTATAGTAGTACAATAATAATTATAGATAAAAAAATATGAATAAAATTAAAATATTAAAAAATTAAAAAATTAAAAAATTAGGTTATGAAATTAATTAGTCCATCCAATATGAAAGAAGTAAAAAGTATAAAGTGAAAAGGAGAGATTAATAATGAAAAATTTTAATTATTCAATTCCAACTAAGGTATTTTTCGGTAAAGATCAGATAAATGTACTCCCTAGTGAAATAAAAAACTACGGTTCTAAGGTATTGCTTGTTTACGGAGGCGGTAGCATAAAAAAAAGTGGATTACATGACAAAATTACTGGAATATTAAAAACTAATAACATTAAATTTTGGGAACTTCCAGGTGTAGAGCCAAACCCAAGAGTAACCAGCGTAAATAAAGGTGTTCAGCTTTGCCGTGAAAATAAAATAGACCTTATACTTGCAGTAGGTGGCGGAAGTTCCATTGATTGTGCAAAGGTTATAGCAGCAGGTTATTACTATGAAGGAGATGCATGGGATATAGTGCTAGATCCAAGTAAAATTAAAAAGGTACTTCCGCTTGCGACTATATTAACACTAGCAGCTACGGGTTCTGAAATGAATGCAGGAGCTGTAATTACAAATTTTGATACAAAGGAAAAATTAGCTACAGGACACGAAGATATGGCACCTAAGTTCTCTATATTAGATCCTACTTACACTTATACCTTGCCTGTAAAACAAACAGCAGCAGGCACTGCAGATATAACTAGTCACATTTTCGAAGTATACTTTAGCAGCACAAAAGAAGCATTTTTGCAAAATAGAATGGCTGAAGGAATGCTTAAAACTTGTATAAAATATGGTCCAATAGCTCTAAAAGATCCAGAAAATTATGAAGCAAGATCTAATTTAATGTGGACTTCAAGTCTAGCAATAAATGGACTCATAAGCTATGGTAAAGAAACAGAGTGGAGTGTTCATGCAATGGAACATGAATTAAGTGCATACTATGATATTACTCATGGAGTGGGTCTTGCAATTTTAACACCACATTGGATGAAATACATTTTAAATGATTCAACTTTAGATAAATTTGTTGAATATGGAGTAAATGTTTGGGATATTGATGAAAATGGTGATAAATATGCAATAGCCAACGCGGCAATTGAAAAGACAAGAGAATATTATAATTCATTAGGAATTCCTTCTTCATTAAAGGAAGTTGGTATCAATGAAGAAAAATTAGAAGAAATGGCAAAGCAAGCTACAAGGAGAGGTAAATTAGGAAACTTCGGAGTCTTAGAAGCAGAAGACGTATTGAATATATTTAGAGCAGCATTATAATATAGGCATATGAAAAAAGTAGATTAGTACTGACTAGTAAGCTTTGAAGATGTCTAAAACATAAAGAACTCCAAGATCTTAGAAATTTATTGAGATTTTGGAGTTCTTATAATGTTAACGAGATTTCTAAAGGCGTTAATATTGTAACTTCGAAGAAGATGAATAGTTGATGATTTAATTATACAAACTTCTTTTTTCCTAGCATTGTTGAGATACACACCATAACAATACACAAACTAATAATAACCACAATTGGAGTTAATATATTTATAAGCTTATAGCCATTTTCTATAGATTTTGTCAGCTCAATTATCCACTTAGTTACTGTGCCATTGCTTATAATTTTTAGACCATGAGGCATTTTTTCAAGGGGGAGGAAGGCACCACCAATTAGTGACATAATCATAGCAATTGAGGAGGCGCCAATACTTGCTTGTAGCTCACTTTCACATAGGTTAGAAAACAAACAAGCAAAACTAGAAGAAATTATTGATATTATTAAACCTATTAGAAAAAATTCAAGAGATGTAATTCCTAAATTTATAGGTATAAATGTTAATACTAGGGTTGATATAAGCACCTGAATACCAGCGAAGAGGAGGTTATAAGCATACATTCCCAATATATAAGTGTATGGTTTAAAGCAGCACATTTTATATCTCTTTAGAATACCCTCGTTTTTATCTTTTATGATGTTACATGCTGATAGGGTACAAGTAATTATTAAGGTCAATAATATAAAGCTACATCCTCTTTGGGCTGCCGTAAAGCCTTCCTTGCCCATATTATTTAACAAGATTTGAAATCCGCTTAAATTCTTAGATGAAGCATAGCTAGTTATTATTTCATTTACAATAGTTCTATTATAACTATCCAAGCATTTCACATTTATATCGCTATTCTCTTTAAATTCAACAATAGCAGCGTATTTTCCAAGTATCATATTTGTATTTAGGGAAACTAAAGTTGCTTCATTAATCTTTAATCCTTTAATTCCATTAGCATCTTTTTTAAATTCCGATCCAATTCCAATCTTGCTATTATCTATATATCCTATACTAATTGATGGTTTCATTAAACCATTGAGAACCATTGCTACAATTACCGCCAATACTGGTATTAATAGAGAATATATTACCTTTTTTTTATTTTTAGATGACCTAATAAATTCATTTTTAAGAATTAGTAATATACTCATTATAGAAAAGCCTCCTTTTTAAAGCCCTTTATTGATGATATTGTAAATATCAATCCAGTAATTAAGCTTAAAAGCATTGCAATAAAGTAAAGTGTCATACTATTGTCATTCATCATATTGAAGACCCCTCTATTTATCCATGTAAGCGGTGAAATATAACTTATTATATTCACTACATTACCTAAACTACCAATTGGGAAGAAGGATCCACCTAGAGCTGCCATTATTAAAATTGGCATACTTACAAAGTTTTTTACTGCCATAAAATCCTTTGTACAAATACCTATAAAAGTACCTATTGAACAGGACATGAATGCGATTACCATTAGTAAAAGGATTAATTCTATAAAATTCCCTTTAAAATCTACTTTAAATATAAATCTACAAATAATCATAATAATAATATTAAAAATTGTCATAGCAATGGTTGATGGTATAATCTTTGATAATACTATGGCACCGTTGCCTATTGGCGCTATAATAAATCTTTTCCCGCACTTAGCTAAGCACTCTTCTTTGGCTATATATATTAAAGAAACTGCGCCTAAAAATGTACAAAAGGGAATAGATACAATGGTATAGTAGTAAAATGAAGTTATTCCCTGTTCTCCAGAATAATAATTGCTAGCTATATATCCAAATAAACCTATTAATATTAATGGATATATAATTCCATAACCTATTAAAAAGGAATCTTTTATTCTTTTTTTTATTCCATATCTAAATAAAATCCCAAATCCATGCATACTTTACCTCCTATTAATCTCTTAATTCCTTTCCAGTTATATTAAGGAAAATTTCTTCCAAGCTATTTAATCCTTTTATCCTATAATTTTCCTTAATGACGCTGAGAATGCCTTGTTCAATTATTTCACCCTTGTCGAGTATAATTATTCGCGAACATATTGTATCAACTTCTTCCATATAGTGAGATGTATAAATTATTGTAGTTCCTTGTTTTTGTAAATTTTTTATAACATCTAAGATATTATTTCTGGACTGTGGATCTATTCCTACCGTTGGCTCATCCATTATTAATAGCTTAGGGCTATGAACGATGGAGCAGGCTATATTTAACCTTCTTTTCATTCCTCCTGAAAATGAATCAGAATAATCATTTTTTCTTTCCCATAAACCTACAGCTTCTAAAGCCTGTTTTGTTTTATCTCTTAATTTTTGCCCTTTAATCCCGTACAAAGAGCCAAAAAACTTTACATTGTTATATGCTGACAAATCTGAAAATAATGCAATATCTTGTGGTACAAGTCCTAATGATTTTTTAAATTCTTCCTCATTATTAGTTATATCTTTATTGTTAAATAATACCTTCCCTTTATCCATATCAACTAATGTGCATATCATACTTAAAGTTGTACTTTTGCCAGCCCCATTTGGTCCTAAAAATCCTAAAATTTCACCTTTTTCAACTTCAAAACTTAAGTCTTTCACCACTTGATTTTCACCATAACTCTTATTTAAGCCTATAACCTTTAATAAATTTTCCACAATACCAGCTCCTTAGTAAATGTTTTATATACAATGTTGACTATACAATTTAAAAATTTTTACAGCAATTTCCGGCTGTAAAAAATCTTTAATTAGAGGACATTAGTTTTATTAGCTTCTCTAATGCTTCTTTTGATTTATCGGGATTATTTAAAATAGTTTCTCGAAGTTCACTTATTCTTTCTTCATTAATTTTTTCTAGGTGTTTATTTTCACTTTCTTCATCAAAATTAAAAGTTGCTATAATTTTTTCTTGTTGCTGGCTAACATTTTTTATAATATCATATTCTTTAATTAAGGCCTTGTGCCAACTTATAGAATACTCGAAATTCACTATGGTCATTTCAAAAGCTATTCTCTCTATTTCTAAGCAAGCTCCAGTTGTCTTAATGTTTTTCCAATGTTTCCAGTAATCTAAGGCTTTATTTAAGTCGTTAATATGATTATTCAGAATATTTATTGCTTTTTCTTTAGCTAACCTGTTTATTGTGATGGGTAGAATAAATTTCTCTACATTTACTGGCAATAATTGTTTATCTAGTTCTTTTTCTAGGGTAACCTTTAACTCTTTTCTTCCTTTGTCTGTTATTCTATATATTTTCCTTACTCTTGAACCCTTGGTCTCTTCGCGTGCAAGCTCTATTTCACCACTTTTCTCCATCTTGCTTAGGGCATAGTATATGGAGCCTGCTTTTATGTTTGCCCAAGTATCCATACCATTTAGCTGTAAGAATTTTTGAATTTCATATCCGTGTGTTTCTTTTATATTTAAATAATATAAAATTAATGCTTTTACCATGTTTTACTTAAACTCCTTTCCTTGTATAAATCTATTCTATACTCAACGTTGAATAAAATCAACAGTTTTATTCAACGTTGTATATAATATATTTAAAAAATAGAGATTATTCGTTTCAGTGGATCAATATTTTTAATTGTATGAAAAAATAGAGATTAACTACTATTGATAATAATATGCTTGGATTATGTTATTATAGTTAGGGGCGTTTTAAAAGTCCTTAAATTATATGAACAAAAGAATAAAAGTTGATACAGGAGACTAATTATAATAATTTTATGGAAATCAAAAGGAGAAAATTTAAATGAAAGATTATTACGAAATATTAAACAGTTCATTTGATGCACCTGCAAATGAGATTAAAAAAGCATACTTTGAGATGGTAAGAAAGTATCCACCAGATAGATGCCCAAATGAATTTATGGAAATACAAAAGGCATATGAAACCTTAAGTAATGAAAAAATGAAAAAAGAATATGATATGTTTGCATCAATGCCAAACATGATTCACATAGACTTTGAGCAAGCTAAGAAATACATAGAAGAAAATGAGATAACAAAAGCTATAAGTATTTTAGAAGATATTTTAATTAGGGAGCCAGAACTTTTAATACCTAAAAGTTTGCTAGGTGAAGTATATATGGCTAACGACAACAGTGGAAAGGCAGTTAAAATATATGAAGAACTTGTAAAAAAAGAACCTGATAATGCTGGGTTTAGAGGAGCTTTAGCCTATGCTTATCTTCAAAGAAAGTACAATAGAAAAGCTATTAGAGCTTTTGAAAAAGCAATAAAAAATGATGAAGATAATATTTCATTATGGTTTGGACTTAGTGAAGCATATATCATAAGTGATTTACCTACTGAGGCTAAGAAAATTTTAAACAAGGCTATAGAAATATGTTCTTCAAAAGAAATGGATATTACTAGTCTTTATTTTAAAATTATACTTATAGATGTAGAAATAGATTCTCAGGCAGATATGATGGAGGATTTAGAGAAGCTTGTAAATATTGCTATGCAAAACGAAGAATTTACAGAAAATGTGGCATGGAGTCTTGTTGAAATGGCTGAATTTATTATGGGTGATGGACTGACTGCAGAGGCTATAGCAATAGCGGAGACGGCCTTAAGATTAAAGCCTAGAGATAAAGATATTCTAGTATTAAAAAATGAACTTATTAAATTTGAAAAATTTCAAGTGCCCTTTGAGGCTTTTTCAGAAGATGATAGATTTCAGGAGGATATTGTAACTCTCATAGCAATAGAAGTTGTTCCAGCAGAGGCCATGGAGATAGAAAGAGAGGACCGACTGGAATATAGTACGATGCTTGAGATGTCTTTGTTAATTGAGCGTGAAAAATCTATAAGTGATATAAAAGAAATAAAAAAATATTATCCGGAGCTTTATAAAGTCAAAGAGGAATTTTTTGAAGCTGTTTTGAATGATGAAAATTCAGAGAAATTATTAAAAAAATACGAAAAAGAATTTAATAAAAAAGGTTTTTTAAATAAAATAAAAAATCATTACGATTTAGAAGATTCTGGTTTTGATGAGGACTGCTCTTATGAGGAAGATAAAGAAGAAACCTTTGTTAGAGAAGAAGAGAAAATAGGAAGAAATGATCCATGTCCCTGTGGAAGTGGAAAAAAATATAAAAAATGTTGTGGTAAGAGTATATAACTTTTGTAAGATCAAGATGCCACTTGCCACGTGGGTGGCACCTTTTATCCGAATGGAAAAATTAGTTATAATAATTCTTTCCCTTGATGTAACTATATAATGTATGTCAAAATATACATGTAACAAAATAGAAAAACTTGGGGGAAAATAAATGATAGAGATAACTACTCAAAGACTAAAAATCATACCATTAGATATTGAAAATTATAGACTATATATAGAAGCTACTAATAAAATGGAAGAAAATTTAGGTTTAAAAATAACTAATAAAATATGGAATGAATCTATTAAAGGCGCTTTTCAATATAGATTAAAAAAAGTTATTGAAAATAAGGAGCAATATTTGTGGGAAACCTTATGGATTGTTATATGCAAGGAAGAAAATTGTGAGATAGCAAGTCTTATGATAAAAGGTTATCCCAATGAAAAGGGTGAGGTCATAATAGGTTACGGTACAAATGAATCTTACCAAAGTAAAGGATATATGACTGAAGCCGTAGAAGGATTAATAAAATGGATATTTGAAAATCCTAAAGCCTTATCAATTGTAGCGGACACTGAAAAAACTAATATTGCATCGCATAGAGTATTAGAGAAAAATGGATTTATTAAATATAAGGAAAGTGTTAAAACATCAGATGGGGGAGAAGTAGAGGAATTAGTATGGTGGAGCCTAGTTAAATGAAATTTTTGTGGAAGATTAGTTAAGATGAACTAATAAAAATGGGGGCATTTCATATGGGGAAAATCACATATACAAAACTTATCAATGCGACACTAAATTTATATATGAAAGAAGACTACTTAGAGGCGTACAATTTTATTTCCAAAAACAGCATAGGAATAAAAGTAAATGAAGCTCAAATATACAATTTTAGATATTCCATTGCATGCAAAGCAGGGCTTACGGGGATTGCAATGGAGATTATGAGGGAAGCCATTGTTGAAAAGGGTTATTGGTATTCATATGAGTACTTGATTGCAGATGATGATTTAAATCCATTAAAGAAATATAGTGAATTTGATATATTAGCTAATATTTGCAAAGATAGAGAGGCGAAAGCAAAAATAAATTCAAAGCCTGATATAAAAATAATTAAACCTAATAATATACCCAATAATGAAAAACAACCATTATTAATTGCTCTTCATGGAAATGAAGAAAATATTATAGTTACGGAGGATTATTGGAGTTCATGTGTAGATAACAATTATATATTAGCATTACCTCAATCTTCTGAAATTGGATTTTCAAATGGTTATTATTGGAATAACCTTGAAAAGGGTTGTGATGAGTTAAAAGAAGAGTATGACAAGGTTTTACAAGGATATAACATTAATTTAGATAATATCATTATAGGTGGATTTTCAGCAGGTGCAAGAGTAGCATTATATGCTATGTTGAAAGATCTTATTAATGCAAAGGGATTTATTTTTGTTGGCCCTTGGTTGCCAGAAATTAATGAATGGGAGCACTTATTAGATAAACTCAAATCAAAAGGTGTTAAGGGTTATATTATTTGTGGTGATAAAGATGAAGATTGCCTTGATTGTACTGAAAGCTTTGTAAGGATGCTAAATGAGAGAAATATACCAAATGTATTTAAAGTTGTTAAGGATTTAGAGCATGATTACCCTGATAATTTTGATGGATTTTTAGATGAGGGTATAGAATTTATTTCAAATTAGTTAATATAAAGTTACTCATTATTTTTTATATGCCATAAGGATTTATAAAACCATGTAGGTACCTCTGCCTTATGGTTTTTTTGTTTTGAAATATATATTAAGAAATATTACATTATATGTTTACTTTTCCACAATATGATGTTAAAATTAATTTAACGTTAAAATAATTTTAACGTTAAATTAATTTTAATAGGGGGATTTTATGAATGGAAACTGTAGTAACAAATAAAAAAAATGGAATTGTGGAGTTACTTCCTCATAAAAGTTATGTAACTTTAGTATTTGCAAATGTTATATCTCGTTTTGGTGATTCATTAGATTCTTTGGCTTTTGGTTGGATGGTTTATAATTTAACAGGTTCAAAACTTTTACTAGGTACGCTTTTAGCTGTAAATGCTATTCCAAATATTCTATTTAGTGCTTTTGCAGGAGTGTTAGTAGACAGATTAAAGAAAAAATCTGTACTAATAGTAGGATATATAGGAAGAGGCATCCTGGTATCTATAGTAGCTTTTCTATTTATGACAAAATTATTAAGACCCTGGCATTTATTTGTATTCACATTTATAAGCTCAACCTTTGAGAGCTTTACAGCGCCTGCACAAAGTGCTATATTACCCTTACTTTTACCTAAAGAACTTTTTTTAGCAGCGAGTGCTATATCTACATCTGCATATAAATTTGCTGAGCTTATTGGACTCGGTGCAGCAGCTGCTATTATTGCCATTTTCGGCATTTCTGGTGCATTCTTTATTGATGGAGCAACTTTTTTTATAGCTGCTATTCTCATACTTTTTATTAAAGTGAAAAGTGATAGAAGCAGTGCTTCTAAATTAACTTTAACCTCCTATTTTGATGAACTTAAAGAAGGGTTTTCATTTATCAAAAACAATAAATTACTTCGTACTACTATAATATTATTTGCACTAATAAATTTATGTCTTTCCCCTGTAGGTGTTATGTTACCAGCATTTGTTAGTGAAAACTTGAAAAGTGGTCCTGAAATGCTAAGTACTTTAGGAATTTCATTAACAATAGGAATGATACTAGGAGGATTTTTAGTAGCACAATTGGGTTCTCGTTTTAAAATATCAACTCTTATTATATTAGGTTTCTTTTCTCTTGGTATAAATTATGCTTTACTTTGTATACCAGGGAATGTAATTACCAATACTACTATATCTTGCATTTTAGCAAGTATATTATTTGGATTAATCGGATTATCAGTACCTGTCATTTCAAGCCCGGTATCCACTTACTTCTTAAATGTAACTCCAAGAGAAATATTAGGTCGTGTATCTGCTGTAGTAGGTATGGTATCTATGTGTGCTCTTCCACTAGGAAGTGCTGCTTCTGGAGTTGTAAGTGAATATATTTCAATATCAGTCTTATTTGCAGCAATGGGAATAATAATAATTTTAATATCGTTATCCCTTGTTTTTAATAAAAAATTTCGTCAAGCAGCTGAGTAAAAAATTAAGGGTATATATTGCTATTAGTACCCTGAAAACTTCAAAAAATTAATCAGTATGAGATTTTTGAGGGTACTTAATTGTTTTTTTTATATATGATTCATCTAAAAATAAGTTATAATAGGGTTTGAGGTGTATATAATGGAAGAGTCAAAAATATTATCAACAATAGAACAGGTAAAGGCCATATCTGACCCTTACAAATTTAGAATTCTAAAAACTTTTAAAGCTATAAATGAACCTGCTACTGTAAAACAGGTAGCAGATTATTTAAATGAAGTTCCGGCAAAAGTATATTATCACGTGAAAAAAATGGAGAAATTAGGAATATTACAACTTATATTTACTAAAGAGATAAATGGTATAATTGCTAAATATTATGAGCCTACAGCATCACATTTTGAAGTGAAATGTGATGCTAATATAGATGATGCCTATAAAGCTGTAATGTTAGGCGAGACACAAATAATGATTGCTGAAATTTACAATAACAGCAAGAATATTTTTTTAGAAGACGTAAGTTTTAGTGAAAAAAATGATAAAAAACCCGAAGGTAAATTAACTATGGCGGATTTATATCTTACAGAGCAGCAGTCAAAAGAGTTTTCTAAATACGTAGAAGATTTTATCTTAGAACATGGGATTAAAGACAAAAATGCTACTGATGAAAATAAATATCATTGTTTTATGAGTTTTATAAAATTAAGGGATGATAGTAATATTAAGCCTAAATAACCTTATTTGGGTACATACTCCAAAACCCAATATCCTTAAATCCTAATCTTCTATAAATAGCTCCCGCTTTAGGGTTTCTATAAAATAAACATAGTGTTTTGCCTTGTGCTATCATATCATCACATAACATTTTTATACAAGCAGAGGCAAATCCCTTCCCTCTATAATCTTTATCGGTCATTACACTGACAACCATTGCAGATATGCTATTTTCGGCTGAAGTTTGGGCATATGAAACTATTTTATCATCACATTCTATAAAATAGCCGTGGGTTGTACCTGATTTAATATTATTTATAAGAATTTCTTCGAATTTTTCATTACCACTATTAAATTCTTCCATTGTATTTTTTAGGCTTGCTATTTTAGCTATATCATCTAAAGTAGCAGTTTTAACTTCCAAGTTTTTGTCTATTACAAAATCCACATTTATGTCCTTTAATACTGCAAAATGATGTTGTTCTGGCTGAGCAAGCTGGAGTGATGTTTCTTCAAATTTCAAGATAACCTCAGTTTTTCCAACCAACATGCTAAAATCTTTATTATTAATTAACTCTACATACCCTTGTACATCATAATCACCTTTTGAGTAAACCATAAATACGTTAAAATATCGCACAAGTACTGATTCTAATTCTCCATATATATTAATCTCACCAAAAAACTCTAAAAAATCTTCTTCAAATCCAAAGCTTTCAATGTCTCCAATAATATAAAGATTAAACTCTGGCTCGTCCTTAACTAGATTCATAAGTATTTCATAGTCTTTTGTATTTAGTTTTCTTATCATAACTATCCCCCCATTTTAAAGTATGTACATCTAACATTTATAATTTTACCAAAACATTGTATTTTTTCCAAGTTAAAGTTAATTTAAACAGCTATTAATCATCTTCTATGCTGCAATACTAATTAATTCAATATATAGGGAAGCCGTAATATTAAAACTATCACACCTACTGCCAGTAATATACCTTCAGGTCTTCCTAAATTCAAGGTCCATCCAACACCAAATCTTTTTTCAATAAAAATTGTTGGATCATCTTTATTTGTGTAAAAAATTCCGAATTTCCAGTACTTATCGTCATTTCTATCTAGCATTCTACCAGCAGCTAGGACCTTGTCTTTTAAAACTAATCTACTTCCTCCTTGGCCTGTATATAGTGATAAACCAACAAAAACAGCAACAAGAATTATAATGATTGTAAATAACATAATTATTAGTGATTTACCAGACAAGTGTGCAACTTGAAAGATAATTAAGTTTGTATAAAGAAAATATAAATTAATAATGGTTACAGTAAAAATCATATATCCTGACCATATATATCTAAATTTTTTATTTTTCTCTTTTGATTGTTCTGGATTTGAGGTATTTAACTGTTGTTTTCCCTATCCAATTATCTTATATAATGTAAATAAAATAATGAGGAAAATTATTTGAAATTTAGGCATTACATAAATGATTTTTGGGGATTTTATAATGTATCCATTCACTTCTCCAGCAAGGTCCCAATGGGTTGGAACTATCCCTGGTAGTAAATCATAATATTTAAAACCTATATAAAAAGTAATTACAATCATTAATACTGAAACTAAAAACCACCAAGGTGATACCAATGTTTTTGTGCTTTTATCTTTTGAAAACTTAGTGTCAATTGTAACAATTTGCTTTTTTTCAGTATTCCAGCATTGCTTTTGTTTTATTTTAAATACTTTTCTGTTGCAAAAGATGTATATGCTTAGGGTAAATAACAAATACAATAAAATTAACATAATATACTCAGTAGCAGCATAATAGTTAAGAAAAATATACATTATTATCGCTATAAAAACAACAAATACAATAGTGTTAAGTATAAGATAGGTGTTGTACACTTTTTTAAGTAATGTAGTATTTCTCTCATTTTCAGGTATTCTTATTCCAAAATATATTTCTTTTCTTGTAAGCTTTGGTTTAATAATCTGAAATGCATAAATTAGTACAAAAATGCAGAAATTAAAAATAAAATTACCAATGTCATTAATCATACCGTTTCACCTCATCTATTTGGATATTGTTTAAAAGTCGCTGTAGTGAGCTTTATAAATTCTTCCTTAGTTATGCCTCTACAATAAGCCTCACCTATTATAAAATCCAATTCTTCTTTCAAATGTTCATGATATTCATCTGTGAGTAAATTATTTGTACTGTTTACAACTGCACCTTTTCTTCTATCAACCGAAATAAACCCTTCGGCCTTTAGTTCATTATATGTTTTATTTACGGTGTGCATGTTTATACCAATATCCTCTGCCATTTGACGTACTGAAGGCAAGCTTTCTAACTGTGAAAGCTCGCCCTTTGCTATACCTATAATAATTTGCCTTTTTAATTGAACATATATGGGTGTTTCGCTTTGGAAATCTATTTTTATTATCATTATTATCACCTGTCTTTAGTTTATTTTACAAGATTAGGAGAATTGAAAAATATACCTTGTACAAGTACTTTGCCCGCATTTTCTGAAAAGGTAGCAGTAATCTGAACATCTTTTTCTTCTTTCGAGTATTTTGCTTTGTATATTATAATTTTAGATATCTTACCTTCTTTTTCAGCTTCAGTTGCAGCAGAAAATTTCTTGGATTCATATTTACCTATTTTTTCGCTAAAAGAAGTACAAAGTGTTTTAAAGCTATCTTCTGTCATAGCTTTTTTTAATTCAGGGCTAAAATCCTTTGAAAATTGTGTATAATCACTTTTATCTACCGCCTGAAGCATATTCTCTGTTAATGGTTCCGCATAGGCCATATCTTTCTCAGTTAACTTTTTGCTGCACCCAGAGAACATTGAAACCATAACAAGCATTGAACATAAAATAATCAATAGTTTTTTTGATGAATTTTTCATAGTATTCCTCCTAATATATTTATTATATCATTTAATTAATCCACAAACAGATCTGATTTTTCCAGAGTTTTAAATTTGTTTTTAAATTTGAAAATTACTATTATAGATATCAAAGCCATAATCATTAGATAAACTTCAATAAATATTGGGTTTACTCCAAAATGCTTGAAAATTCCTAAAGGACTATCTAGTAGTGCATGAAATAGTATTGCATAAAGAAAATAAATATTTTTTCTATTCTTTACGGCATAAAGAACCATTAAAGACATAGCTATATGAAATATTATAGTAAATACTCTCTCAAGGCCTGACATAAGAAATAAATAAGACTTAGCGTTAATTAGTGATTCTTTCATTTGAGATATCATATTTGATGAAATGCCACTTTTAGTTAATAGAGATTCAAACTTACCACCATTTATTGATAAGGAATAAATCAAATTGTTTATACAAGCAGGAAGTACAAAAATCAAAGCTTCTATACCACCATGACCAACACCAAAGGCTATGCCGCTCTTCCATTGATATTTGTTTTTAAGAAAAAACTTAAAGCAAATAAATCTTGCAGTTTCCTCAAAAATACCTGCCGTTATGCCTAGAAAAAGGGAATACACTATATAGTCTTGCATTACATTAATATTAAACCATACAGAATTATTAAGAGCATTTAAAATATTTATCCTTAGTATTGGTTGAGATATTATAAAAGCTGCTGATCCTACTAATAAAACTTTCCATGATATACCGTATTTTCGGTACATATATATTACAATTGCTAATGGGAATCCTACACATAGAATAATACTTATAATAATGAAAACAATACTTGAAATGCTGACCATACCTAGCCCCCTTTTTGCACTTGTTATAATAGTTATATCTGTTATATACATAGTATAACAGATATAACTATTAATCAAAGACTATAATAGCTTATTTTTTAACTGAAAATAACAATTATAAGCATTCTCATGTTAATATCTTCTATTTACTTAAGTTTTCATTGTTTTACTTAAAATTCCACAATTTCCAAGGTATTTTCTGAATTCAAGCTTTGCATTTGAAGTGCTCTGTCTGCCATCCGAAAAAATTGAAAATATTACATTTAATGATATGATAGTATAATTAAGAATCTATGATTAATTAACATGGATTCATTTATTTGAGAGATTTTGGCTATTATGTGTGTATTACTATATGAGAGGTGTTTAAAGATGATAGATAAATTGATTAAGGCGTTAAAAGCAAAAGATGATAGTGCTGTAGATGATCTATATGATATGTACTTTGACAGAATATATTATTACTCTAAAAGAATTCTGGGTACCATTGGAACTAAAGAGGATATTGAAGAATGTGTAAGTGATGTGTTTTTAGCTATATGGAAAGAAATTGATAAATTTGATGTAGAACGAGGTTCTTTTGATACCTTTGTAAATGTAAAGACAAGAACCATAGCACTTAACTTAAGAAGAAAAATTCAAAAACATACACAAAAGTATTTAAATGAATCTATTGATGATATAGACATAGGAGAGAATGCATCAATTAGCGTTGAAGAGGAAGTGTTTGATAAAATTACTGAACAGGATTTTTTAGAACTGATTGATAAATTCAAAGAACCTGATAAGACATATTTTCACCTTAGATATTTTATGAATTATGGAATAAAGGAAATAGCTAAGGCCTTCAATACTACTGTTAGTTCTGTAGACAATAGATTATATAGATGCAGACTTTTGCTCAAAAAAATTAGATGTGAGGAGATAGTGTGATATGAATGAAAAGGATATACTTAATATGATAGATAATATTTCTGAAGATGATTTGAGTATAATAATGGATAAGACGTACACAAAGAAATATATAGAAAAATCCGTTGATGATTGTAATGAAAAAGTAAAAATTAGAGAAAAAGTACATAAAAAAATCAAGGTGGATATAAAGCAGCAAGGGGTATCACAAGAAAATATTATTAATAATAAAGGTTCCCAAATAGTAAATTCAGAAGATAATGAGTTGGACTTGAAAAAATATAAAAAAGAAAAAGTCACCGGGAAAAATAAAGTTATTAACAATGTAATAAAATCTGTAGTAGCAGCAATGTTAGTATTTGTAGTATCAGTTAATATTTTTCCGGATTTAGCACTAGCTTTAACCCAAATACCAGTATTAAATAAGCTAATAGAAGTAGTGACATTTGACAAGGGATTTAAGACTGTAGTCGATAATGGCAATGTTCAAGAAGTAAATACTACTATAGAAGATAAGGGGGTAAAATTCACTGTAACAACAATAGCAGGGGATGACTTAAAGTTATGGATTGGGTATGAGCTTCAAGGGGAAGGTTTAATTCTGGGAAAAATAGTAAGATTTAGAAATGAAGCTAATGGTAAAGAACTTCCCTGGATTGGTTATGAACCAGAGGAAGGTAAAGACTATATAGAAGTTCATATGGACAGGTTAGTTAAAGATTTTAAAATGGAAGTAGAGATTTATAAAGATGATCCATCCTTTCATATACCATCTTCAGAGTTAGATGAAAAAGCTAGAAGTGATGTGAAACAGCTTTATGAAAAAAATAAAATTACAACCTTAAATATACCTATATCACTAAATGATAAAATTTATAATAAGGATTTAAGAGTTTTGAATATACAGGGAAAAGAATTTAAAAGTGAAGCTGGTATATTTAAGATTGAAAAATTGGAACTTTCTAAGTCAAGGAGTAGAGTTTATTGCAAATTGGTAAGTGAGGAAAATGAGTTAGCTGGTGTCCTAGTTCCAAGGCTTGTTGATGGAGAGGGTAAAAATTACTCAAGTCCTAATGAGTTTGTATCATACATTGGAAATAATACGCTTTGTTTAGAAGTCAGTGGTGGAATAAGTAGCATAAAGGGATTGAGTTTTACATGTAATGGATTAAAATATATAAATAAGAAGGATAAACATATTACTATAGATTTAAAAAATAAATGGATAGAGCCTAATAATTTAGGTATATCTCTTATTAGTATTGTCAGTTCTAATATTGTTTTAAATGTACCTAAATATGGAGTAGAGTTTAAACTAGAGGCAAAAAATGAAAAAGGCAATAAAGTTGAAATCAAAGAAATGATAGAAGAGTCTTCTAAAGAAACGGTTGAATTCAAGTTTAAGGAATTAAAAGCTGAAAAAATAATTCTGGATGTAAAGAGCGCACAGTATAATGAACAAAAAGGTTTTGAAATGAGGTTGATAGATTAAATAATCACCTGTGTAGCTATTAATCATCTCCACTGACGCCAATATAACCACTGAAGAAGGAAAGCCCACACTTGTAGTAGAAGTGGGGGCTTTATTTCTAAAGTTTTATTATAGGACATCTTTCCTAACAAAAACAATATGAGAAATGCTATAGCATCCAATAATCCATATCACTGATATAAGTTGAGCAAAATGTAAATTTACAATAGGATTAATTATTCTTTCTGCCATATCACCTTGAATAACTAAAGATACATCATAGTAGCTTGTAAATATAAATGGTAAAATCTTATTAGTTATTGAGGGCATTCCTCCCATGCTAAATGCCATAACTTTAGTAGCTATAACAATAGTAAGGAACACTGTAATAAGACAAACTCCAGTTGAAACGTCGCTATTTTTAATTAAAGTAGATATAAGAAAGGAAAAAGCAATACAAGCAGAAACCGTGAGGGCTTGAAGGATTAGTATACTAATAATAACCTTCCAAGCTGGAAGTATGTAGCTGCTTCCCAGTACAGCAGATATAGACTTCCCATTGTTACCAATAAGACCTAAGTCCATTTTATATATAGTCCCCACTGCGATAGGTGTACTAGGGCTTCCAAAACCTGCAAGCAAGCCAATTACAACAAATCCAATTGTTTCTGTAACTAATACCATAACATTAGCTGTAATAATTGATGTTATAAACTTTGAAAAAAGTATTTTACCTCTTGATATAGGCTTTGTTAAAAGCATTTTTATCGTAGCTGGATTATTCTCTCCTGAAACCATATCTGAAGCAAGAAGGCCAATTACAACAAATAACAGTGTTCGACCAATAGTATTAAAAAATATCGGGAAAACTTTAAAAATCTGATTTGTTTTCATGTAATCATACTCTATGTTATTGCTTAAGTAATATTGTTTTATAAGAATGTTTTTGTTTTGGTTTTCTATTTCAGTGTCTAAAGAAGATACAATTGGTGCCCTTTTCAGTTCTTCTGAAGAGGCTATATCTGTTTTAAGTTTTTCCTTCCAGTTAGTGCGGATGTCCCCTAATTTTTTAAAACTATCTAACTCAGCTTGTGCTACATTTATTTGAATTTTATAGTCATAAATTCTACCTTTGTCTTTATTTTCTTCAGCAACCTTTTTCTTTTGATTTAAATATTCTACCTGATTTTCTGCCATAGCAATCTTGGACTGTATATTTTCCTTTTTAGTATTTTTATAAGTTGAAAAAACATTTAATGCCACTAATATACATAACATTATAAGCGTAACTGTAAATCTCTTTCTACTTATAAGTTTTTTTAATTCGTTTGAGATTAAAAATCCCATGATTTATCCCCCTCTATGCTAGAACATCCCGCCCTGCAAACTTTTTTAATGATAAGCTATAACAAATAATCCCCCAAACTATAATTACAAAAATTCCAGTTTTAAAATTTATTAAAGGGTTACTCAATTTCATAGCTAAGTCACCAGTTAATAAATCCAAAGGGTTACTAAATGTTGTAAATAGCAATGGATAGACCTTACTTAAAAATCCTAAAGGTGTCATAAAAGTAATTAATGATAAAAATGCAACTGGCATAACACTAGTTATTAATGATAAAATATTACTTATAAAAAAAGTTGAAATAGCCATGGAGAAAATAACACAAATCATTATATATAATATTTGATACAAGGCTGTAATAACTGATACTTTCCATACAGGTAAAATATAAGAAGTACCACGGATTGCTATCGCTTGAATATCTCCTGTGAAGACGCTAGTACCTAATGTATATCTAGTTCCAATGATTGTTGGATAAAGAGGGTTACCAAACTTAAACATTATCCCAAGGATTAGGAATGCAACCATCTCTAAAATGCATATAGTTGATATGCATACAATTGTTGCTCCAATAAATTTAGAATTAAATATACTTGTCCTTTTTACTGGCTTGGTTAATAACATTTTTATTGTATTGCTAGCATGTTCACCTGAAATTATGTCTGAACATAGAAAAGTTATTAATAGTGGCAAAAATATAACATTCATAAAACTAAGCATCTTTATAATATCCTTATGGGCAGTGACCTGATATGCTTTAGGAGGCTCTATAGAATTTTCAAGATAATAATTGTAATATTTAATTTGAGCATCTGTCTCTTCTAGTCTATTTTCATCTAATGCCATAGAGGAATTTTCTTTACTTTCTTTAAGTGCTTGGATTCTCTTTTGCGTGCTAAGTTTCCAATCAGTACTAGTTGTGCTCATCTCATATTTCAAAACCTTATTTTCTTCTTCTAAACTTTTTATCTGTATCACATAATTTGATTTCTTTTCTTTTGATAGGGTATTTCCAGCAAGGCTTGTTTTAAGCTCTAAAAGTATCTGTTGGTTATCTTTTATACGAGTTTCTGGTTTGAATTTTAAAGCACTGTTATAAATATTAAATCCCTTAAAGATTAAAATGAGAATAATAAAGCAAAGAAATATAATGTATTTTTTGCTGTGAATAAGCTTAATCATCTCATTTCTTACTAGATTCAGCAAATTCACTACCCCCTTCTACTATCTCCATAAATCTATCCTCTAAATTCTGTTGGACTTTGTTTATTTCTCCTATATCAATATTTTTCCTAGCTAGTAAATTAATAATTTTAGAAAAACTATCCTCATCACATTCTAAAATTAATTTCCCTTCTACATCATTAATAGAATGTATATAATAAGTATCTCTTAATATCTCCTTGCATTTTATATTGTCTGCAGTTATTAAAGATATTTTTTCAAATTTACATTTTTTATTTAACTCCCTAGTGTTTTCAATTGACTTAATCTCACCATTGCTAATAAAAGCTACTCTATCGCAGAGCTGTTCTATTTCAGACAGTATATGGGAGGATATGAAAACTGCTGCGTTGTTATCTCTTACTAAATCTTTTATTATCTTTCTAAATTCAACTATGCCTACAGGATCTAGTCCATTTGTTGGCTCGTCTAATATAAGTAAGTTAGGTTTGGGAAGCAGAGCTTGACCTAATCCTAGTCTTTGTCTCATACCAAGTGAATATTTTCGTACTTTATCATCAATTCTATCCTTAAGGCCGATAAGTTCTATAACCTCATCTATTCTTTCCTTAGATACATTTCCATACATTCTAGCAAATATTTTTAAATTTTCTCTTCCTGTTAAATCTATATACATTTCTGGATTTTCAACAATACAGCCTAAATTTCTCATGGCTTTTATAAAGTCTTTACGTACATCATATCCATTAATTAAAACTTCCCCTTTATCAGGCTTAATAAGGCCAACTATCATTCGTATAGTTGTAGTTTTCCCCGCTCCATTAGGTCCTAGAAAGCCGAATACCTCTCCTTTATTAACCTGAAAGCTTATCCCTTTTATAATTTCTCTTTTACTTAAGCTTTTGTATAAGTTATTTACCTGAAGTATAGTGTCCATTAGTTCGCCTCCGTTTATTTTTAATAATTTAGTATCTAATATTATTAAAAATATCAGCTACTAAAAATGTTATATTGTTCAACTTAGCTATTTGAAAAGATTTTCTTATATATTTTGAATGCAGTTACGTTCAAATGTAAATAATTACATAATTGTATTCAATGACATTATATGCCTATATATAGTATAAAACAATAAATTTATACACAACATCATGGAGAATATTAGCTCGGTTAGTTATAATAATGGAAAGTTCTTCACTTTTATAAGTAGAAGAGAAGCATAATAATTATTAAATTAAATTTCAAAAATTTAAAAGCACTTTATTTCAAAATTCAAAATAATAATAAAAACTTAGAATGTGGGATAAATTATGACTACAAAGGTATATTAGCTAATGGTATAAAAAATCAAGTTCAATTATATACGGAGCAGAAATAGTATACTAGAATTATAGTGCAATCTACTAGTTATGGTAAAAGTGTATTATTTTTACAAGTAATATGGTAAAATATAGATTGAAGTTTCGGTAGAATATATGTGGGTAGTTATTGTTTAGTAAAAAAATTAATTTATAACTAGATGGTTGCAAGGAGAAGCGAAATGGGAAAATATGTTTATGTTATTATTTCAAGAACGCCAACTTCTATGGGAAAGATAATTAGAAAACTTTTAAAAGAAAAATATAACCATGCTTCGATCAGTTTAGATGAAAATTTAAGCCAAATGTATTCTTTTTGTAGGCTGTCAGTTAGCAATCCTCTTGTAGGTGGTATTATCAGAGAGAGTGTGTTTACACTTACAATAGGACTCAAGGATGATGTCCCTATTAATGTATATCGCATACCTGTAACTTTAGAGCAATATGAATTAATAAGTAAATTTATATATGATATATATAATGATGAAGAGATTTATTACTACAATTTCATTCAAGCGTTTGGTCTTATTTCAAAAAAAAAGCATGCTATTTACAAGACCTATATATGCTCTGAATTTGTAATGGAAACCCTAAGACATGGAGGGTTAAAACTTACAACATTAGAATCATATAAAATAACACCAACTGATATTACCCAAATTATAGGTGAATTTATTTATTATTACGGAAACCTCAATGATTATCCATTTATACAAAATGTAAAAACAAAAGAGGATGAGCGTTTCTTTTGCAAGACAGGATTTCTTTATGAAGGGGTGCATACTCTTAGCCACTTCTGGAATGTTATGATTAGAGATAGGAATAAAAAAAGGGATAATACGGGAATTTAATTTGGAATTATCAACAATACACTGTATAATAAAGCTATAAAATTAATTAGAATATATTTACAATATATTTGTCTGGAGTAGTGTTAAAGTTATGAAGAATGTTATTGATGAATTAAAAGCTTCCTCTGTTTTGACTAAAGAAGAAATTCAAAGAATAAAATCATATGTTGTGAAAAAATATCCCGATAATTCTTCTGAGCAAAATGCTTCTATACTATCAAGGACTATACATGAAATTCTTGATAAGAGTTTAGAAGGAATAGATGGGGAAGTTAAACAAAACATCAAACAAAACATCATAAAAAGCACAATTTTAAAAGACAATAAAGATATATTGAAATGGGATATTTTTAATGCCTATACTGATGAATTAAGAGAAAATACACAACTGAAAACTTCTCTTATGGGGTGGATAAATAAAAATCAAAAAAATACTATATCGCGGGAAAGTTTTGAAGAATATGTGGTCTCTATAAATAACAGCAGTGATATTGATAATTTACCACGTTTAGATATTAAATTGACGCCTAAAGACAAGGTGGTTAAGTATGATGGACTGTTGATTTGGAAACACAATTTTAAAAGTGTAATACTAAAATATAAAAAGCAAACATTAGCAAAAATTTATAGCACTTCTAAAAAAATTAATACCCTACTAGAGGAGCTTTCAAAAACTATTTTATCTAGAAAAATAGTTTTTTCTCTATTAACTTTATTGATATTATCTTTATATTCTTTAAATAATTTCATTGCGGATAGTAAGATCATAAGTGATAAAAATAAAAATGAAATAAAGCAGAGTAAGGTTTCAAGTATTGTTGTACCTGATTTATATGTTAAAGATGCAATGAGCTATCACCCTCATCTGCCTGATTATTTTAATTATAAAAGCATTAATAAAGAAAAATTATTAGTATTTTTAAATACAAAAAATTCAATGCTTGCTGAGGAACCGTATTTCTCTACTATACTTAGAGCTTCTATAGAGTTCAACTTAAATCCACATATATTATTTGCGATTACAGGGCAGGAACAGTCTTTCGTTCCAAAGAACCATGAAAATGCTAAAAAAATTGCAAATAATCCCTTTAATGTATTCCATAGCTGGCAGGAATATAATACGGATATCTATGATTCTAGCAAAATAGCAGCTAGAACGGTTATTAATCTTTCTAAGGACAAGCCTGCCAATATTGACATCTTTGACTGGATAAATAGTAAATATGCAGATGATAAGGGTTGGGGAAGAGGAGTTAAGGAGATTTTTGAAGAACTTGGTGAATAAGGGTAATGTAGAATTAATATATTTATATGAATAATTTTATTGTTCTAGAATAATAAATAAAAGGGGTATTAATGTGAATAAAGAGTTTTATGTTGGTTACGGCACCTTAGCATTAATTAATGCTGGATTAGCACAGGGTAAAAACAGGTCTGGTCTTAATTGGTTTCTTTTATCACTATTTTTAGGGCCTATTGCTACCTTGCTGATTGTTACATCTGATAAAAAATAGTCAGTATAAATAAGTTTATTCAAAAATAAGCAAAACTGTTTTTTATATTGATATTTACAAAAAAGTAAGCTATAGTTTAGCGACATTTTAGAAATACGAGGGGGAAATAATGGATAATTACCAGCATAGCATTTTAATGAAGTTAGAATTAAATGAACAAGAATATGAAGCTATTAAAAATCTAGAAGCTGTTTGCTATGAAGAGCAAAAAACTAATCTAAAATTAGAACTTGATTTTAAAATGCACCAAATGAAAAATTCCATAAAAAATAAAAGTGTGGCAGAGTTTCTATATTACGAAAATGAAATTTTAATAGGTTATTTAGGCTTATGTAATTTTGGTGGAAATACAGTGGAAGTCAGTGGTATGGTGCACCCTAAGTTTCGCAGAAAAGGAATTTTCAGAAAACTATATTTGATAGCTAAGGAAGAATGGCAAAGAACATGCCCATCAGAGGTGTTATTGTTATGTGACCATACATCTATTTCAGGTTTAGCCTTTATAAACGACATTGGAGCTGAATACGGTTCCTCAGAGTACAAAATGTGCTTAAATAAAAAAAATTTGGAACTTACGCATACCCAGGGCATTAAACTTAGATTGGCAACTAATGAAGACGCAGCTGAAATTGATAGGCAGAGTTCTATTTATTTTGGACTTCTTGAAAAAGAAGATGAGGATAAAGAGAGTGAAGAGGACACAGAAAAATTATCAATTCAGGGATATGATAATTTTATTAATTATATGGCTGAGCTTGCGGGAGAAATCATAGGAAAAATTCATATTAATATAGTTGATAATGAGGGTTTTATTTATGGATTTGGAGTACTTCCAGAGTATAGAGGAAAGGGCTATGGACGAGAAGTTTTGTGCTTAGCACTGGATATATTAAAGAAAAAACAGGTGGATAATATTTTTCTTGAAGTTGCTACAGAAAATAAAAACGCACTTGGACTTTATGAATCCTGTGGATTTGAAGAGATTTCTGTAATGGATTATTATGTAGTATCTTGAAAAATTAAGGACTGACATCACCAAAATAGAATATATAAAACCTGCAAATAAACATCTGCTTTTAACATTGTGGATGTTTATTTTTTATATGAATTAATATTTGGAAAAATACTATAATTAAATGGAACTTTTTACATAGATGGAAACTCTAATTGTATGAAAAGGGGTGAATAAAAATAATGATTGAGTTAGTTAGCAAATTAATATATCACAATAAAAATAACAAAGTTAAAAATATTGTTATTGAGCGGATAAAGAAAAAAGATATGAATGCATTAATAAATTGGATGGAGGGAAAAAAAGACAAATATTATAAGATCGGATGGTGTTATTTATATAATCAGTATGATATAGAAGATGTATTTCAAACAACTATTATAAAGGGTTATGAAAATATACGGCAGTTAAAAGAAGAAAAGTATTTTGAAACATGGATAACCTCAATATTTATAAATGAATGTAAAAAGATAATTAAAAACAAAAAAAGAAGCATTCCTATTGAAAATATTCACCAGGAAAATACTTCATATGAAGATCACACAAATTTTGAACTTATAGAGCAATTAAATAAACTAGAGGATATTCATAAAGAGGTAATTCTACTTAAGTATATTAGTGGATATTCTGGGGAAGAAATATCAAAATCACTTCATATACCAGTAGGTACAGTTAAGTCAAGAATTTATAGAGCCTTAAAAGCATTAAAAAATCAAATAAATAAGGAGGGAGTATAATTGAATTGTGAAGATGTTAGAGCTAAATTAATAGATTATATAGATGGTAGTTTAGATGATCAAGAAAAAGAAATAATAGGAGACCATATAAAAGAATGTGAGCAGTGTAGGGTAGAATTAGAAGAGTTACAAAGTGTAATTTTATATGTAGAAAATAAAAAACAAGAGATAATAACACCTAATAATTTATTTGAAAATATCAAAGTAAAATTAAGCAATAAACCAAGTTTCAAAATGAAAAAAAGAGGAGTTAAGGTAACGTTTATAGCAGCTGCAATAGTTGTATTATTAACGGTAACAGTATTTGCTGTTGAGAAATTGAATTTATCCCTTAAATGGTGGCAAAAGACCTCTGTTAAGCAGAGTAGCGCTATTGAAGAATTAATACAAGAGGGGTATGGGCAAAGAGTGGATCTTTCGGTCAGTGATAATAATACAAAAATTACCATTGAAAATATAATTGGTGATGATTTAAATACCTTAGTAACCTACAAGATAGAGGATTTACAAAAGAAAGAAAAATATGTACTAGATATAGCAGATGGAATTGTGGCTGATGGAGATTTTAATAATAAGGATAAAAAATTCGATAAAAATATAGGAGGATTTATGAATTTTTACTCGGATAGTCATTATGTGCAAAGAGGTTGTATAACACTGGAACCTGTTACTAAAAAGCAGTCAATGATTCATTTGGCTATTAGTGAAATTAATAAGATGGGAAGCGTAGAGGCTATGGTAAAGGGCAAATGGGAATTTAATATTCCTGTTACTAAATATGATTCTAAAACCTATATTTTAAATAAGGACATGATTGTTGATGAGCATAAGCTTACTTTTGAGGAGATAACAATTGCTCCAACTGCAACAGTGTTAAAGTATAAATACAAAGAAAATAGTGTTAACGGATACACAATTGATTATTTTTCAAATATAACGCTTATAGGTAGCGGAAAAGAGTATAAAGAAAAGTTTATGGGAAGTGGCAATCATTATGGCAGTGGTGGTAATGGGTGGAATGAAAGTACAGTAGAGTTTGATTCTATGTATATTGATAACCCAGGTAAGGTTAAAATTAAAATGGGAAAATATGGAACTCGTGTAAATAAAGTTGAAAAAATCAACATCGATATGAACAAACAATTTCCACAAGAGTTTGAATATAGGGGGAGCAAAATAATAATTAAAGACATTATGATTCAGCAAGATACCGTTAAAATAATTATAACAGAATCACTTGAAAATAGAAATTATGAAAATTTAGATATGGAAATCAAATGTGCTAATAACATTTCTATAGGACAAGTACAACAATGCGATGGATATACTATTGATAAAGACGGAACAAAGGTTAGTATGAGTGAAGGCTTCTTTGCTGGGGATGAATTAAATAAACCTAAGAATTATGTAACAAAAAGAACTGTAACCTTGAAAAAGGCATCTCCAATAGAGAAGAAGGATAAAATACAAAAAATAATTCCTATGACATTAGATATTAATGGATATAGTGAAACTAGATATATTCAAAAAAGCATAAAAGTAAAATTACATTAATATAGAAGGATAGGATAATATAAAATTTGTTAAAGATGCCACTTGCCACGTGGGTGGCACTTGGCATCTTTACTTTTTCTTACCAGGTATGTCCTTCAGAGCACTTATGATTGCCAGAATGTCCTTCACACAATTCACATTTTCGTACTCCACACTTAGGACAGGAATGACTGCAATGAGCTGTAGTTTCATCATCATTATTAGAAGAATTAATCAGTTGGCCTTTTACTAATAGTTCCTTTTGTATAAAACCATCATATGGTAAATTTGCCATCTCACAACAACTCCCTTGTAGTTTATTCTTATAGTTATTATTTGATATTTAATGATTTATATTCGTAGTTTAAATTGCTAAAATTCTCAAAATTTAAACAAATCATAATACAAGTTTAACTTGTTCTTAACTTTTAACGCATATAATAAAAGCATAAGGGAGATGAAGATAATATGAAAAATTTAAATATATGCATTGATATTGATGGGACAATAACGGATGCTTATTATTGGCTTAATATTACAAATAAGTATTTCAACAAAAATATAACTGAAAATCAGATAACTAAATACTATATCCATGAGGTAATGGGCATTAAGCAGAGCGAATATGAGGAATTTTATGAAAAAAATAAAGTTCAAATTCATTCAGAGCAAATACTTCGCGAAGATGTGCAAATTGTTATAAAAAGATTAAGTCTTATGCATAATATATTTTTCGTTACAGCAAGAGAAAAATCACTCACTATGTTAACTCATTCATATCTAAGGAAAAATGAAATACCATATGATGATTTGTTTGTTTTAGGTAGTCATTATAAAGTGGATAAAGCAAGAGAATTAGAATGCAATGTGTTTATTGAAGATAATTATGATAACGCAGTTCAGCTATCAAAGGCAGGATTCAAGGTTCTTTTATTAGATACTAATTATAATCGAAAGCCACTAAATGAAAATATAATTAGGGTTTATAGTTGGAAAGAAATATACTCAATAATAGATAAACTGATATTACAATGCAAAGCAATGTAATATCAGTTTATTTTATTATCAGGCATGACCATCAGAGTATTTATAATTATTCATTAGTTATAAAGAGGGTAACATATAACAAAATATAGAAATTAATGTTATAATTAGGGCGTAAACAAGCTACAGTTTAGTGGATTCTTGTATAATAATACAAAATAATATTGTACAACTACATATATAAAGGAGACTATACTATGAACGTAAAAATGCTACACCATGTCTGTATCCAAACAGAAAAATATGAAGAATCACTTAAGTTTTATACTGAAATTTTAGAATTTGAATTAGTTAAAACAGCAGTAAATTTTCACAAACGAGATTTTAATACATGGTTAAGACTAGGAACATTTATGATCGAATTACAGACTGCTAAAAAGGGAGATAAATTAAAGGATTGGAGTTCGTTAAATGAAGGCATAGTACATATGTGTTTTTTAGTTGATAGTGTTCAGGTCGAGTTTGAGAAGATAGAAAAATTAGGTTATACCAACTTTAAGATTAAAAATGGAGAAAAAATTTATAAAGTTGAAGATGGATATTTATTTAAAATTAAAGCACCAGAAGGGACTGAAATTGAAATAAGAGATATGCTAATATAAAAATTTATACAATGGTTGCAAGATGATTAATTAGAAAGCCTTATAACTTTGGGGGAGAAAACATGTATATATATTTAATTAGGCACGGTGATAAATATGAGCAATTAGGAAATAGGGATTTACTTGAGCTTACTGAGAAAGGATTTAGACAAGCTGAATTGTTAGGGAAGAGGCTTAGAAAATATAATATAGAAAAAATATATTCAAGCAAAATGCTAAGAGCAGTGCAAACATCTGAAATCATTAATAAGTATATGAATGTAGACATTGTAATAAGACCTAATTTAAGAGAAATCGATATGGGAGAATGTGAAGTTAAAGGATGGGAATATGTGAAAGAAAACTACCCTGATTTTATGGAAGAATTTTTAAAGCATAAAATAGATATTCCCTATCCAAAGGGTGAATGTGGCAAGGATGTTTGGGAACGCTCAATAAAAGTAATAAATGAAATTACAAGTAGTGATTTGAATAATGTAGCGGTTGTTACACATGCTGGCGTAATAAGAGCTTTAATAAGTGGGTTTTTAGGACTTGCACAACAAAGAAGATTTTATATAGGGTTTCCTCCAGAAAATTGTAGCATAAGTATTATAAAATATGATAAAAGCACTGGAGAATTCTATGTTCATTGCGTTAATGATTATGCTCATTTAGAGGAATTAAAAGAATTAGAGGATAAAAGAACAATATAATTTAACCGTAATATAACATTAATGAGATTATATATTTACTTTAATACTTTTTTTGAAAAAAGTATTAAAGTAAAGTTATTGTGGGGGGATATATGAAAAGCAGATTCATAAAAAAAGGTTACATAAAGAGACTTCTCATCATAATATTAGTTATAATTTTAGGTATATTTGTCTTTGATTTATATAAATATCAACAGGAAAAAAATAAATTTAATATTATTTTCACATATGGTGTTGAAGGAGAAGACGTAAATCTAATATTATTTAAGTACAATAAAAAACCTAAGAATGTTTTAAATACTTTAAATGATACCTTTGTAAAGGATTTGGTGTTAAAGGGGAAAGCTAAAACAAAGCTAGTACTTACTGAAAATGAGATGAAGGAAATTCAAACCTACATTACAGGAAAAAAAATTATGAGCTATCCAGATAAAATAACACACGGATCAAAAATGGACACAGGAAGATGGAAATCATACCTAACCATATATTTAAATGGACGCAAGAAAACTATAGAGTGGAATAACATATGGTGTGGAAAAGATTATACAGTAGAAATGAAGAATCAAGTGAAAAATTTAGACCAATTGCATTTTAGAATTGAAAAAATCATTAGGAATAAAGAAGAATTTAAAAAACTACCAGATAGTGAAGGTGGCTATATGTAGTAGAGTATATTTAATGAAAAATTTAAATTATGAATATTCGCTAGTGCTCTTAAATAATATAAAGTAGTAATTAAAACTAGTTAAAGATGCCACTTGCCACGTGGGTGGCACCAGGGGGTGATAAATATGATAGATACTAAATGTATAAAAGCAATATTATTTGATTCAGGGCGTGTACTTAATAGACCACGAACGGGGCATTGGTTTATGCCACCAAATTTTTTCAAATATGTTGATAAGGATAAATTTGAAACATTAAATATAGATCTTGTAGATAATGCATTTCATAAAGGCGATGAGTATTTTCACAAGCATCCACTAATTTTAACTGAAATAGAAGAATTAGAACATTTTATTGAATTTTATACTATTCTTGCAAAGGAACTACCAGACCTTGGAATAAGTTTGGAGTATATTTTAGAAATAGCCAAAGATACAGTTTATAATGATGAGAAATTTGAATTTTATAAAGATGTATTTCAAGTTATACCAAGGTTAAGCCAGAATTATAAGCTAGGTGTAGTTTCTGATACTTGGCCTTCACTAGAGCGGGTTTTTAAAAATGCTGGGCTAAGAGAATACTTTTCTACCTTTGTTATGTCGTCAACGCTTGGGGTATTGAAACCACATGAGCTAATGTTTAATACGGCTCTTTCGGAGTTAAATATAAAACCAGAAGGAGCAATATTTATTGATGATAATATTGTGAATGTTGAAGCTGCTATAAAGCTAGGTATGCAGGGAATTGTGATATTAAGGGGCGGGGAATTAAAAGAAAGTACAGATATTATATGTGTTGATGATTTAAGTGAGCTTGAAGTGTTATTCACCAAATAGAATTTTAGAGCTTTTTTCAAAGAAAAAAATAAAAGATCGTAGGTAAATTAAGTTAAGTCATCTACGATCTTTTATTTTATTTATGGGTTTATTATAAATACTGGTAAATAAAATTCACTCCTTAGTTTGAATTTTATTTAGTATCATAGTCTCCTTTTAACACTTTATCTCCAAAATATAGAACAAATTGCTTGTTATAGAACTCATCGCCATATATCATATTAAAGTTGTTAATCTTATCTAGTCCTAAGATAACAAGGGCAATATTATTCTTGCTTTTAGAAGTATCTGCAACTAGCATACCTGAAATATCTTTGTTTTTTATAGTAGTATCATTAAATTTGATTTCATCTTTTGAAAAATCAATAGGGAGTTTATCTGTAACTGATTTTAAAGATGCATTTTGGGTAATATCTCCTATAAATATTAAGCTGTTTTCTTTAAGTTCTTGCTCTGTTAAATCCTTGTCCTCTTTAACAATAAGGTTAAGTCTAAAATTATTTTTGAAAGTCTCTTTTAATATGTTTATTGTGTCATCAAAGGTTTTTTTAGTATCTTCAGACATTTTACAATTTGAAGGTTTTACTAAATAAACATCAGGATTATCTAGCGCTTGAATAATAAATGAAGCAAATGTATTCTTATTTTCTTTTTTGAAATACATAAGTGCGTGTTTATTTTGATTTCTTGTTAACCTATCATCTTCTTTTTGTAGTTCATCTAATTCTAAGGTAGATAATGCAAGATGTTTAGGATAAAAATCTTTGGAATTAATATCTGAAAAGACTTGGTCTTTTGCTTCTTTTCCGCCAATTTCCTCTATTACACTCAAAAGTCCATCTAAAGTAGCGTTTTTAAGTGAATTTTTTGCATAGTAAGTTTTTATTATTTTTAAGAATTTTTCTTCTCCTACTTTTTGTCTAAGGTTTTCAAATACTAAAGCACCCATTTTATAAACTAGTTTTCCAAATTCTCTTTCTTTTACTTGGTCAACAGGTACATTGATTGGGGTTGAGCATCCTTTAAAAAACTCCATTGGGCTTCTTAATGAAACAGCTACACCAGCTGGTGAGTATTTACCCTGCTTTTTTTCGAAATAGTAAGCAGTTGAAAAAGCAGTGAGAGATTCATCTAAAAATGAATCTTTAAATTCATTATTACCTACTGTTACATACCACCATTGATGCCCTACTTCATGTACAGTTGCTTCTTCTATAAAGCTAGTTTGACCATTATTGTTAGGCAAATATTTGCCCATTTGAATTAATTGAGGGTATTCCATAGCGAATCCCTGTACATAAGTTTCAACTGTGTCAAATTCTTTATATGGATATTTACCAAAATTATCGCCGAAAAACTTTAAAGAATCTATACTTAAATCTAGTAATTCCTCGGCTCTTTTCGAAGTCTCTTTAGCACCATCTTCAAGATAGAAGCTATTTACTGTTATATCATCACATTTTTTTGTTATAATTTTAAAATTAGGACTCATAATAAAAACAAAGTCGCGAACATTTTCAGCAGTAATATCATAAGTTTTAGTGGGCTTTTCATCTTTTTTGCTAGGTTTAGTTGTACCAGTAGATGCTAATATCATATTGTCTGGAACATTTATAGAAACATTATAATTTGCTACATCACTATAGTTTGATTCTCCAGTAGTATGGAATGGATTTTCATCCCATTTATCTGTTTTAGTATCATAAATTGATATTATAGGATACCAATTTGAAACTGAGTAAACATTATTGTAATAGCCTAATCTGTTTTGGCTCATAGGCAGTTTTAATGTGAAATTTATTTGAATTTTTATGTTTTGATTTGGCTTTATATCAGCTGTAGGCTTAATCTTTAAAATTTGCTTATCTTGAGTAAATTTCATTTCTTTATTGTCAATAGTAACCTTAGTTATAGTAATATCGCCTATCTCATCTTTTTCAAGCTTTTCTTTTTTCATACCTAAAGCAGGAATTGTGGTTACACTCCCATAAGAATCTGCATATAAGTGAAATGCTAAGGAATTAAGACTTTCATCATAAGTATTAGTAAAGTTAACTGTTTCTGTAGAGGTAAAAGTTTTACTTGCTTCATCAAACTTAGTATTAATATCGTATTGCGTTAAAGTACCTTCACTAGCTGTTACAACAGGATTTGCTACTTTAGGAGCTTTTGGTGATGTTGCAAGAACAGAAGATGATTTAAATGATAAAATCATAGTAAGTGCAAGTACGCCACTTAAGAATTGTTTATAAAATTTTTTTCTAAACATTGTAATTGTCCCTCCCCGTAATGGATTTAATTTTGATTATAATGATTATTATAACAAATAATTACTTAAGTGTATATATATTATAATTATAGATGCGTATTGACATATTATATAAGAGAGAATATAATTTAAATTAAGTATAGGGGTAGGGGGTATGTAAAAAATAAATTTTTGCATATAGACTTCTATTTAATTTCTAGTGGTTTTATAGTTCACAATTAAGGAGATGAGAAAATGATACAATTAAATACTTTGGATGAAATGGACGAGTTCATAAAAAATAATACAATAGCAATGATTTACTTTGCATCAGAAGGCTGCAGTGTATGTGGCGCACTGCTTCCTAAAATTGAAGAAATGATTATTCAATTTCCAAAGCTTAAAATAAGTAAGGTTATGGTTGATAAATTTACTAAGGCGGCAGGACAGTACTCAATATTTACTTTGCCTGCAATTTTGGTTTATATTGAGGGTAAAGAAATTATTCGGGATGCAAGATTTATTAGCGTTGAAATGTTAGAAAAAACTATAAAGAGATATTATGATATTTTGTTTTAAGGCTATGTTTAAGATAAATGAAAAAACTATGGAAAAAGGGGGGAATTACTAATGAATATAAAAGGGTTTGCCACTTTAGAAGGCACAAAGAATTATTTTACAAATAGAAATGTTGATAGCTTTTTAATAAGAAACACAGAATGGTTTTATAGTTTACCTATAGCAATAGGAACACACCTAGGGAATTTTTCTGATGAACATTCAGAGTTATATATGGATTGCTTAACTTATGGTTTAGAAAAAGAGATAAACTTTATTGATACTGCAGTAAACTATAGAGGAATGAGATCAGAAAAAGATATAGGAAAAGTATTAAACATATTAATTAATGAAAAAAATGCTTTAAAACGTGAAGAAATTATTATTTCAACAAAAGGTGGACAAATATTTGGGGACATTGATTTAGGAATAACACCTTTAGATTATTTAGATAAAATTTTAATTGTCAATGGAATTCTTGAAAGAAATGATGTAAATATTGTTGAAAATCATAGGCATACTTTAGCTCCTGAATTTTATGAGTTTTCTATAGAACAAAGTAAAAAAAATCTGGGTATTGAAACAATTGATATTCATTATATACATAATCCGGAAATTTCTATGTATGTTCTAGGAAAAGATTTGTTTTATAAAAAGCTTGAAAAGCTAATTGAATTCTATGAAGAGCAGGTTGAAATAGGAAGCATAAAGTCTTATGGGATGGCTACATGGGATGCATTCTTAGCTGATATGCATTCTAAATATTATATTTCTATTAAAACTGTAATGGATATGGTTAAAGCAGTAGCAGGAGAAAAACATCACTTTAAATTTATACAATTACCATATAATAAGAAAAATAATTTAGCAAGCACAAAGAAAAATCAAAATGTGAAAGGTAAATACTATACACCTATTCAGGCTGCTAACGAATTAGGTATAAACGTAACAATAAGCTCTCCACTAAATCAAGGTGAAGAATTTAATAAAAGTTATTTATCTTCAAAGGAATTATTAAAGTATGTAATAGATACTGAAGGTGTATATGCAGCTATGGTTGGAACAAAGAGAAGGGAGCATTTAGAAGAAAATATAGCAGCTATTGAAGAGATAGTATCAGAAATATAATGTAGTAAAAAAATCTAGTTAAAGTGATTGGTAGTTACTTTAACTAGATTTAAATTTGTCAACACTATTTTTTAAAGATATTTTTCTTTGAATTCCAAATACCCTTTCTTTCTTAATTTACAGGAAGGGCAGTCCCCACAACCATTACCTTTTATTCCATTATAACAAGTTAAAGTATCCTCTTTAACTACAGGGAGCACACCTAAATCATAAGCCATTTTCCAAGTTTCTGCTTTGTTAATCCACATTAATGGGGTTTCAATTACAAAATCATAGCCCATAGCTAAGTTTAAGGTAACATTCAAGGATTTTATAAACACATCTCTACAATCTGGGTATCCACTAAAATCACTTTGAGATACACCGGTTATAATATTATTGATCCCTCTTTGCTTTGCAAATACTGCTACAAAGGTTAAGAATAATAAGTTTCTTCCATCTACAAAGGAATTAGGGACACCATCACTGGGAGCGTCGGTGTCCACGATCATATCTTTTCTTGTTAAGGAATTTGGTGCTAGCTGATTTAAAAGGTTTAGATCTAAAGAATGATATTCTACACCATGTTTTTTACATATATCCTTTGCACAATCTAGTTCTAATATATGTTTTTGACTATAATCAAAAGACACAGCTATAACCTCTTTATATTTCTTTAAAGCCCAAAACAAGCAAGTTGTGCTATCTTGTCCACCACTGAATACTACTACTGCTTTTTCACTATTCATAATTAATGCACCATCCCTTATTTATTATAAAGCATCATCAATTTATTATTTAAAATCACATCCGTATTAAATCTTCCTCTAAAAGTAGTTGACATTGTTTTAGTGCCAGTCTTTTTTATTCCACGAGTTGTCATGCAGGCATGTTCACCCTCTATAACAATAGCCACATCGGGGGAGTTAGTTACTATCTGCATAATTTCAGCTATGTCTGTTCCTATTCTTTCTTGAAGCTGCAATCTTCGACCTACCATATCAGCTATTCTTGCAATTTTGCTTAGCCCTATAATTTTTTTAGTAGGAACATATGCAACTGAAACCTTCATATTATACATAAGTGCTAAATGATGTTCGCAATGGCTAAAGATTTCGATATCCTTCATTATAACCATATCGCGAGAGCCCTCTTCAATTATTAAATCATCAACAAAGGTTGTATTAAACATTTCAGCAATTTCATCATTGCTGTAGCACATGCCAGCGAATACTTCTTCATACATTTTAGCTACACGTGCAGGGGTGTCTTTAAGCCCTTCGCGACATGGGTCATCACCTAAAGCTATTAAAATCCCTCTTATATGTTCTTCTATTGCTTTTGTATCAATTGCCATAATTTTATACACCTCTCTTATTTGGATCCCAGATGATTTTATGAAGTTGGATTTGAAGATTAACTCCATTCATTTTATTATCCTTCATAAAGTCTACAATCATATCTAGGTCAATTTGTCCAAATACTGGACTAATATATACATTGGTTTTATTAGAAAGATCGTATTTATCTATTATGAATTTGGACTTTTGTAAATCCGACATGCTACCACACACAAATTTAACTGTATCTTTATAACTTAAATACGCAAAGTTATTTAAATTCATTTTATCTTCCATATTGCTAGAAGGCAATTTATAATCCATATTAAAGCTTGGTGGATTTTCTATAATGTCAAACTCATTTAAAGCAGCACTGCCATTAGTTTCAATTTCAACATGAAGTAATTTATCTTTAGAAAGCATTTCCAATAGTTCTATAATTCCTTCTTGAAGTAATGGTTCGCCACCAGTTAAGGTTACATTTCTAATGTCAGTAGATTTAATATATTTATATATATCGGTTGCTGTCATGAAGTCATAACAAGCATCGGGAGAATTAGCCCAAGTGGTATCGCAGTAACTACAATTTAAATTACAGCCTGCAAATCTTATAAATACTACAAGCTGCCCTGAAAGAGGGCCTTCACCGTTGACGCTTGTGAACTTTTCAACTACTTTAAATTTCATTTAACGTGCCTCGCTTTCTTCATATGTTGCACTATTAGTAGGTGTTTCATAAACCGTAGTTCTTTTTACATTATAGCCCATATTCTTCATTAGTTTAAAGAAAAATCCTGAAAAGTTTTCTGCTGTTGGTCTAAAATTAACCTCAATTACATTAAAGCCATCTTGCTTTATACAATTTAAGGTTTCGCTACGCATGGTGCCTTCTTGCACGATTAAGGCGTGGTCATAATCATCTACCATAGCCTTAACATCTTTTTTTAAATCTCCAAAATCTATTACCATACCATCAAGTTGACCGCCTTTTAGCAAGGTTTCTGATTGTACTTCAACTTCAACCTTCCATCTATGTCCGTGAATATTCGAACATTTTCCGACGTAACCAGAAAGAAAATGTGCACTGTCAAAGCTATGATCTGCCTTTAAAATATACATATAGGACACTCCTCCTAGAATTTATGTTAATTTAATTATTATTTCACCTGAAATCCTCATAATTTTTGTATTTTACGATTTTTTTATAAATAAAAAAGGGCATAATCCACCCTTATACAAAAAAAAGCTACCTAAAACGGTAGTTACGTCCTAGTTTTATTTATAGACAGGATGGTTTAGAACTGTCTTATTAAGTTTTATCATTTTTAATATTACTATAAGTTAGGAGGTATGTCAAATTTCAATTACAATTTCAGTTTACTTTAAACTAAAAATGTGTAATAATATAAAGTTGTAAAAGCATATTTATTTATATTATTTATGGAAAAATATTGGTTGTAAAATATTAGTTGTAAAATATCTAAAAAATAATGTTGTAAGTGAGGAATAAAAATGAAAATAGGATTTGATCAGAAAAAATATTTAGAAGAACAATCAAAGTATATATTAGAAAGAGTTAATGATTATGATAAGTTATATCTAGAATTTGGTGGGAAACTTTTTAATGATCTTCATGCAAAAAGAGTTTTACCAGGATTTGATGAAAATGCAAAAATTAAACTACTACATAAGTTAAAAGAAAAAGTTGAGGTCATCATTTGTGTATTTGCAGGAGATATCGAAAGAAACAAAATAAGAGGGGACTATGGTATCACTTATGATGTGGATGTTTTAAGATTAATTGATGATCTGCGCGCTTATGATCTTGATGTAAATAGCGTTGTAATCACTAGATATGACGAGCAGCCAGCAACTAAGATTTTTATAAATAAGCTTGAACGTAGAGGCATAAAGGTATATAAACATAGAGCAACTAAAGGATATCCTACGGATGTAGATGCAATTGTAAGTGATGAGGGATATGGTAAAAATCCATTTATTGAAACTACAAAATCTATTGTAGTTGTAACAGCACCAGGACCAGGAAGTGGAAAGCTCGCTACTTGCCTTAGTCAGCTTTATCATGAACATAAGCAAGGTAGAGCTGCTGGATATTCAAAATTTGAAACCTTCCCAGTATGGAATGTTCCACTAAAGCATCCAGTAAACATAGCATATGAAGCTGCAACAGCAGATCTTAATGACGTAAATATGCTAGACTCATTCCACTTTGATGCTTATAATAAGATATCTGTAAACTATAATCGGGATATAGAAACTTTTCCTGTACTTAGGCGAATTATAGAAAGGATAACTGGAGAAGAAGCTGTTTATAAATCTCCAACAGATATGGGAGTTAATAGAGTAGGCTTTGGAATTATTGACGATGAGGTTATTAAAGAAGCATCTAAACAAGAGATAATAAGAAGGTATTTCAAAACAGGCTGCGAATATAAAAAAGGTTATATAGATAAAGAAACTTTTGATAGAGTTAAGCTTCTTATGGAAGAACTTAATTTAAAACAGCAAGATAGAAAAGTTGTTATGCCTGCGAGGGAACGCTCAGCTGCTTTAAAGCAATGTTCGAGCAAAAATGAAAATTGCCCAGCACTTGCAATAGAGCTTAATGATGGAACAATATTAACTAGTAAAAGTTCAGATATAATGGATGCAACAGCTGCTATAATTTTAAATGCTGTTAAATATTTTGCGAATATAGATGACGAAATTCATCTTATTTCTCCAGTTATACTTGAGCCAATTATAAATTTAAAATCAAAAATCTTAGGCAGTAAAAAACCAGCTTTAGATTGTGAAAATATATTAATTGCACTTAGCATATGTGCTGCTACAAATCCAATAGCAAAAGTAGCTATGGATAAGTTAGCAATGTTAAAAGGGTGTCAAGCGCACTCAACTACAATTATAAGTACAAATGATGAGCAGACTTTTAGAAAACTTGGTATAGATATAACATCTGATGCGGAATACGCAACGGAAAGTCTTTACTATATATAATGCCACCCACGTGGCAAGTGGCATGTTGAGAGTTGCAATCGAGGTAAAAGGTGTTATTTAAGTTATAGATTATAAACAGAATAAATAAATAAGGATGGGGACAGTTAATAGCTTTAACAAAGTATTAACTGTCCCTATTATTTTATTAATTGCTTGAAATTACTCTGTAGATAGTAGTATAAAATAATAAAAAAAATTACTATAAAAGGATAGGTAGGCTTATTATTGATAATAAGATGATTAATATTGACTTGTGATGAAAGGGGATAGATTATATGTATAAAGTACTATTAGTTGAAGACGATATTTCAATTTCTGAATTGTTGGCAGAACATATAGAAAAATATGGAATTGAATGTTTAGTATGCACTGATTTTGATAATGTTACTGAGGAATTTATAAAATTTGATCCTCATCTTGTATTAATGGATGTTAATTTACCTAAATACGATGGATTTTACTGGTGCAGAAAATTAAGACAAATATCAAAATGCCCAATAATATTTATTTCAGCAAGACATGGTGATATAGATCAGGTATATGCTATGGAAAATGGTGCTGATGATTATATTACAAAGCCATTTTCATTTGACATTGTTCTAGCAAAAATAAATGCCAATTTAAGAAGGGTATATGGAGATTATGCAAAGGAGCAACAAGAGCGAACACTGATAAAGGGAAGTTTAATATTTTATTTTGAAAGTCTTATTCTTGAGAATGATGCTAAAAAAGTAATGCTTACAAAGAAGGAAGGAACCCTTGCAGCGGTTTTGATAGAAAATTCTCCAAAGGTTTTAAGTCGTGAAAAATTACTTGCCAAGCTTTGGGATGATGAAAGCTTTGTTGAGGAGAACACACTAAATGTCAATGTTGCCAGACTTCGAAAAAAATTCGAGGAAATCCATGCAAAAGTAGAAATTGAAGCAGTACGTGGACTAGGCTATCGTCTAATTGAGGTGTGATATGAAATTATTTTTAAAAGATATTATGGGATTCGTAATACTTTATATGGTTAGCTTTATAGCTTTAGTATTTCTTTATAAGGAACTAGATGGTTTTGAGCAAAACATGGGTTATTTTATATTTTTAAGTTTATTTTTACTTTTTTGTTTTTTAATATATAGGTATATTTCAAATAAACAATTTTATAAAATGCTTTCAGAAAAACCAGAACATATTGAAGATATGTTAACTCAAAATGCTCATTCAGAACTAGAAAAAGCTTTTTCAAAAAATATGCAGGAATATATGAAACTTTACAACAGTGAAATAAACAGTTTGGAAAATGCTCAAAAAGAGTATAAAATAATGCTAAATCAATGGGTACATCAAATGAAGACGCCTATTTCTGTTATAAATCTAATTGCTGAGAATAATGCTGATAATACAGATTTTCAAAAGGTGATATTCCAAACTCAAAGACTTGATTATGATCTTTTACAAATACTTACTTTTCTTAGAATGGAGGATTTTGCAAAAGACATGAAAATCGAAAATATAAATCTTAAAGGAACTGTTTTAGAGGTAGTAAATGAGCTAAAAGAATTCTTTATTATTCAATCTGTATTCCCAAAAGTATCAATACCTAGGGAGTTAATTATAAACACGGATAAAAAATGGTTAAAATATGCCATTTATCAAATAATAAATAATGCTATAAAATACAGCGATAAAAATAAAGTAGTCAATTTAAACTCATATGCGGAAAAGGATATGATTATTCTTGAAATTACCAATGAAGGTGTGGGTATAAAAAAAAGCGATATTAATAGAGTTTTTAATTTATTTTTTACTGGTGACAATGGTCGTATTTTTGGAGAATCAACTGGAGTAGGATTATATATTGTAAAAAAAATAATGGATTTGCTGGGACATAAAATTTATGTGAAATCACAGCCAGGAGAACAAACAACATTTTATATGCATTTTAAGCCTTGATATTTGGGGGCTTTTTTTATTACGAAAATGTAATGAAAGTGAAATGTTAATGAATTGTTGAAATTATACCATTGAAGTATTATTAATGTAATAAGAGAAACAAATGAGGGAGGATTTATTATGAGTATATTAGAGGTAAAAGAGCTTGAAAAAATATATTGTGGGAAAGTAAACTATACAGCTTTAAATGGTGTGAGTTTTGATTTAGAAAAGGGGGAATTTGTTGCTATAATGGGACCTTCAGGTAGTGGAAAGACTACTCTACTTAATTGTGTATCTACAATTGATAGCCCTACTGGTGGACAAATAATTGTGAATGGTAAATCGCCACATGAATTAAATAACGATAATCTTGCGAAATTTAGAAGGCAGGAACTTGGTTTTGTTTTCCAGGATTTTAATTTGGTAAATACATTAACTGTGGAGGAAAATATAATTTTGCCTCTTACCCTTGACAGTATTTCAGAAAAAGATATGAAAAAACGATTAAAAAGTGCTACAGAACTACTGGGTATTGAAGCACTACTAAAAAAACGGACCTTTGAGATTTCTGGTGGTCAAGCTCAGAGAGTGGCAATTGCTAGAGCAATAATTCATGAACCATCTCTACTTTTAGCAGATGAACCTACAGGTAACCTAGATTCAAAAGCTGTAAAAGACGTAATGGATCTTTTTACATCAATAAATAAAAGTTTTCATACCACAATTTTAATGGTTACCCATGATGCTTATGTAGCCAGCTTTTGTAGTAGAGTAATTTTCATTAAAGATGGGCAATTATGTAACGAAATTCATTGTGGTGATAATAAAAGTGAATTTTACGGAAAAATTATTGATATGCTAAGTTTCCTAGGGGGTGGAACAAATGACCTTAAATAAACTTGCTTTAAATAATGTGGTAAGGGATAAGTGGACATATTTTGCATACTTTTTAAGCAGTATGTTTTCGGCTTTTATATTCTTTACTTTTGCAGTTTCAATGTTTCACCCTGATTTAAGTATTATTGCTAATGGCTCTGTCCTTTCAATGGCAATGATGGCTGGAGCTATTCTTGTATACCTTTTTTCATTTATGTTTATTTCTTACTCTGTAAGAGCTTTTATGAAATCTCGAAAAAAAACTTTAGGACTTTTTACAATAATGGGTGCATCTAAGAAGCAACTTAACAAAATGATATTTAAAGAAAATATGATTATAGGTGTTGCAGCAATAATAACAGCAATTATATTTGGACTTGTGTTTTCACCACTTTTTTTAATGCTTGCAAAAAAAATAATGGTTGTTGAAGGCTTTGCAATGTATGTTCCAATTAAAGCCATACTTTTGACTTTTGTTATGTTCTTTATATTATTTTTAATAATATCACTTATTTTCCCAATTTTCATTGGCAAAGAAAAGGTTATAAAAATGTTGAAATCAGATAAAACAGATGAAAAGGAGATGTCATTCTCACTTTTATTAATGATAATTGGAGTATTAATAATTTTATCCTTTATATTTATTTTTATATTTTATAATAAAATTGATTCATTGAAGACCTTTGTTAACACTGGTATGGGTACTGCATTGATGTTTGGAGCTATCATGGTTGCAATATATCTTTTATATGTACAAATATCAATTTTAATAATAGGAAGTATGAAAAAAGGGAAAATGTATCATAGAAGAACTAATATGATTATAATAGCTGATATTAAATCAAAACTTCGTGAAAATGTAAAAATGATGTATCTTATTACAATTTTATTTACAGTAGCATTTTATACAATTGTTATGCTTTATGCTCAAAATATAGATGTAGAAAAAAATACAAAGGCTAATTACCCACTTAACTATACTTATATATCACAAAGCAAGAATAATCATGAAAAGGAGCATGTAAAACTGATTGAAGAAACTTTAAAAGAAAAAAACGGTTATAAAGAATATAAATACAAAGTAAGGGCTAAGGCTGGAGATGGTAGAAATGGCATAATATCTGAGAGTGAGTATAATTTAGCTTTAAAGGGTACTTACGGTAAATCAATTTCACTTAAAAAGAATGAGGTTTATATAGTGAGTGGTTCACCAAAAATTATGCCCAATAATAATATAGGCGGTCAGATAAAAATATCTTTAGAAAAAGTAGGGGTTACGCCTATTGTAGCAGGTATAAGTGACCGGAATATAACACCAACAGGCTTTTTTAACACAATTAGCGTATTGAATGATGAAATGTTAAATAAATTAGATGAAAAAGAAACTTATAGTATTGTGAAAATTTACGCATATAATACAAATAGCTGGAAAGAAGAAGGAAACATTACAAAGGAATTGAACTCAAAGATAATAATGGAGGAAGAATATAAGTTTGGCTTTTTTAGTGCAAATGAACTTTTAGAAACTGAAAAAAATTCTAAAAACCTTATGCTTTATATAGGCTTTTCTATAAGTCTAATTTTTGTTATTGCAGCTTCAAGTATGATTTATTTCAGACTTATTACAGAACTTGAAAAAGAATGTGTTAAGTTTAAAGGAATAGTAAAGCTTGGACTTTCCGAAAAAGAACTTTCGAAGATTATATCTATACAGAATTTTATATTAATGTTTGTTCCATTTTCAGTAGCAATAATTTTGCTCTTTATAGGCATAGGATCTATAAGTAACAACTCAGGTCAATCATATTTTACAGTTGCACTGGCATGTTCTGCAGCATTTCTAGTGATTCAGATTATTGGTTATATTATGGTAAATTCAAAATATAAAAAGGCTGTATTCAAAGAAGTTATGTAATATTAGAAATTCATCTTGACTCTAACCTAGCGTTATAGTTTATTATAAATTTATAGGAGGATAATAGTAAATACATTTCTAGTTTAAAGATATTTTAGTGAATGTATCATCAAATACCATGAGCAGCTTAGAAGGTAATTATTAACTAAAAACAAAGGAGCTGATTTTATGCCTTATAAAATAAAAGAAGTAGCTGATATGGTTGGAGTAAGCATACGTACTCTTCATCATTATGATCAAATTGGTATACTAAAGCCGGATTCTGTAACAGCGGCGGGATACAGACTTTACACTGATGTTGACCTTGAAAGATTACAGCAAGTACTGTTTTTTAAGGAACTGGATTTCAATTTGGAAGAAATAAAAGAAATTTTAGATAATCCAGACTTTGATAGGAAACATGCACTAAGGGCCCACAGAGAACTACTGATAGAAAAAAAGAAGAGACTAAGTAAGATAATAAAATCTGTTGATAAAACTATAGATTCCATAGAGGGAGGAACAAATATGAATAATAAGGAAATGTTTGAAGGCTTTGATATTACTGAAATAGAAATAGCTAAAGAAAAATATGCAGAGGAGGCAAAGCAAAAATATGGTAACACTGAGGCCTACAAGGAAAGCGCTAAAAAAACCTCAAAGTACACAAAAGCAGATTGGGCTAAAATCAATATAACAAATGAAAAAATCTACGGTGAAATTGTAGCTAATATGCATAAGGGAATAACGGATCCAGAAGTTCAAAATGCAGTAGCTGAGCTAAGACAGGAAATTACAAGTAATTTCTATAATTGTACTATAGAAATATTTAGGGGGCTTGGAGATTTATATGTTAATGATGAACGCTTTACAGCTAATATTGATAAGCATAAAGAGGGTTTAGCTAAGTTCTTAAGTGAGGCAATTAAGTATTATTGTGATGGTGCCACCCAGGTGGCAAGTGGCAAGTAAGAAGGAGCCAGTTAATAATTTTTTTGAATTATTAACTGGCCCCTTGAAAATTCTATTATTGTATATTTTATAAATACTACAAAAAACAACAAAATAACAAATAAAATTGTAACATTTATATTAAAATGGTACTATTAAACTGTAAATCTTTAAATTATATAAAGGATTTCATTATTATATTTAAAATTTTGTTACGGGGATAAATAAATATGAGGATTATAAAGACTAACAAATTAAAAAGAATGATTGCAATATCTATAATTATTGCAATAACTTCACAAATAAATATGAATTTGCTTATATCTGATTTTAGAGTTTCTGTGGCAATAGTATTATTTCCTGTGTTTTTATATTTTTTTGATGAACTAGATACTATAAAAACAGGTGTTATGTGTGCTGTTTCTGTTTATCTTTTAAGAGTAGGTATCTATTTTATTGAAAATGGTAGTTTTATTGAAATTTTATTAGCTTACTTTCCAGAAATATTTTTTTATGCTTTTTATAGTATATTTTTTAAAATTTTCAATAAAATAATAACCACAATTGATTTAAAAAGATTATTAATAACATTGATATTAAGTGATTACCTAGGAAATTTTGTAGAAATAATAATAAGAAACTTTGAGAATTTTACTATGCTAAAATTAAATGTAGTTACTACATTATTTTATGTTGCAGTTATACGTTCTATTATAAGTTTAATAATATTAAATAGTCTAAAGTTTTATAAGCTACTTCTTCAAAAAGAGGAACATGAAGAAAGGTATAAAAAACTTCTACTATTAACTTCTGATTTAAAAACAGAAATGTATTGGATGAAAAAAAACATGAGTGGCATAGAAAAAGTTATGAGTAACGCTTATGAATTATTTGAAAAAATATCCACAGACGAAGAGTCAGACACCTGGGCTCAGCGGTCTTTAAATATAGCTAAAGATGTTCACGAAATAAAGAAAGAATACGGACTTGTTGTAAGAGGTATTGAAGAAATAACAGAAGATAAAACTAAGGACAAAGGTATGTATTTTAAAGATATTATTAATATATTAGAAGATAGCATGAAAAATGAAGTGAAATTTAGAGAACTTAATGTAGCTTTAGTTTTTAAGGTAAATAAAAATTTTTATACAACTAAACATTATTATCTTATGTCTATTTTTAGAAATTTAATTATGAATTCGCTAGATGCACTAAGCACTACAATTGACAATATTCGTATTTCCTTTGAAGAAAAGTCAACAGATGAAAAGTTTGTTTTTGTAATAAGTGATACAGGCTCTGGAATAAAAGAATGTGATTTAATGTACATATTTTCTCCAGGATTCTCAACTAAAATCAACTATAGTACAGGTGAAATAAATCGTGGTCTTGGATTAAGTATTGTTAAAAATATTGTTGAAGAAGATTTAAAAGGTACTATTAAAGTAAACTCTACAGAAAATGTTGGAACTACTTTTTACATAACTATTAATAAATCAGAACTGGAGGACTCATAATGAATATATTTATAATCGAAGATGATATTAATATTGTCAAGATTTTAGAAAAGATAATATGTGATAGAGATTTGGGTACAGTTATAGGTTATTCTCTTGAAGGTTGAGAAGGTTTAAAAGAGATTCAGTGTCTGAATCCAGATATAGTTTTAGTGGATCTTTTCATCCCTGGCGTTGATGGATTATCCATAGTTAAGAAGGTAAAACCTACGCGTCCTGAAATGCAATTTATAATGATTTCTCAGGTATCAGCTAAAAATATGATTGAAAAAGCTTATAAAAATGGAATAGAATTTTATATACAAAAACCAATAAATGCAGTTGAGATTGAAACTATTATAAAAAAAGTATCTGAAAATTTAGAAACCAACCGAACTTTAAATAAAATTCAAAAACTTTTTAATAAAGATACCAGCATCATTTTAGATAGTAATTGTTTAAAATCAGAAGATGAATTACAAACAATAAAAAATATAATGCTTAGAATAGGAATAATAGGTGAAGTGGGCAGTAAAGACTTAATCCATATTACTGTATTTTTAATTAAAAATAATCAATATATGGACAACTATACATTAAAAGAATTATGTATTAAATTTACTGATAATCCTAAATCCATGGAACAAAGAATTAGAAGAACAATTTCTACAGGTATGAGCAATATTGCGAGTTTAGGAATAGAGGATTATATGAACGATGTTTTTGTAGAATACTCAACCGGACTTTTTAATTTTGAACAAGTAAAAAAAGAAATGGACTATATTAGAAAAAAGAGCTCTGATAGAGGTAAAGTAACCATAAAAAAATTTATTGATGGACTTATTTCCTACTGTGAAAAATAATTATTAAAATTTTCCAATTTACATTTTGAAGTCTTATGAAAGCGTTTGAAGGCTTTCGAAACTTCGCAAGTATAATGGTCCTATGAATAAATATACTTGTTTTAAAATGCAAAGGAGGAAAATATGTTTGTATTAATTAAAGGTATGGGATTATTACTTTTCACATTATTTTTGTTTTCACTTTTTAGTTTAAAAATGCCTAAAGGCCAAAAAGCTATGTCAGGCCTTGCAAATGCCGCTGTAGCAACGTTTTTAGTGGAGGCAATACATAAATATATAAGCGGGAATTTATTACACATTAAATTTTTAGGTGAAGTAGGTGCTTCTTCTGGAAATATGGGTGGAGTTGCTGCTGTAATACTAGTTGGTTTAAATATGGGGTTAAATCCTGTATATGCAGTAACAGCTGGTGCTGCGGTATTGGGATATGGTATTCTTCCAGGATTTGTAGCTGGATATATAATTTCATTTATTGGACCAATCTTAGAGAAAAAACTTCCAAAAGGATTAGATATAATAATTGGTGCTCTTTTAATTGCACCACTTGCAAGAGGGATCGCTTTAGGGGTAGATCCCATAGTAAATTCAACTTTAATTAGTATTGGAAGTATGATAACTGTGGCTTCGGAACAATCGCCTTACATGATGGGCTTTTTACTGGGAGGAATTATGAAAATGGTATGCACCTCCCCTTTAAGCGCCATGGCACTAACTGCAATGCTTGGATTACAAGGTCTTGCAATGGGGATATCATCTATCGCCTGTGTTGGTGGGGCTTTTTCAGATGGTATAGTATTCAAAAGACTTAAACTTGGTGATAAAAGTAACATAATAGGTGTGATGCTTGAACCATTAACGCAAGCACCTATAGTAACTTCAAATGCACTTCCTATATTCTGTTCAAACTTTATAGGTGGCGGACTAGCTGGTTTAAGTGCTGCTTATTTTAAAATAATAAATAATGCGCCAGGTACAGCAGCACCTATTCCTGGATTGTTAGCACCATTTGGGTTCAATGAACCCAAAACAGTTATTTTTGCTGTGTTATTTGCTATATGTGGTGGAATAATTGGTGGACTTCTTGGGTCTACTGTAACTCTCTGTATTAGAAAGAAAAAAAATAAAACAGTTGAAGTATAAGCTGATGGCCATGTGGCAAGTAAGTAAGTAAGTAAGTAAGTAAGTAAGTAAGTAAGTAAGTAAGTAAGTAAGTAAGTAAGTAAGTAAGTAAGTAAGTAAAAGATAGGGACAGTTAATAATTTATAAAAATTATTAACTGTCCCTATCTTTCGTTTTTTTACATTTTCACTAAATCCTTTATTTTTATCGCTATACTGATTTCCTACTGTAAAAAATTTTTTTATTGTATTTTGAAGTCTCGTGAAGTTTTTTGAAACTTTGCAATTATAATAATTGCATGACAAATCACAATATTGAAAATTCAGCATACTGAAAATTTATTGCAGTTATTTTAAAATACAAAGGAGGAATATATGTTTATATTAATTAAAGGTATTGGATTATTACTTTTCACTTTATTCTTGTTTTCACTTTTTAGTTTAAAAATGCCTAAGGGTCAAAAGGCTATGTCCGGTCTTGCAAATGCAGCTGTAGCAACATTTTTGGTTGAAGCAATACATAAATACATAAGCGGGAATTTATTACACATTAAATTTTTGGGCGAAGTAGGTGCTTCTTCTGGAAATATGGGTGGTGTCGCTGCTGTAATACTAGTTGGCTTAAATATGGGATTAAATCCTGTATATGCAGTAACAGCTGGTGCTGCGGTATTGGGATATGGTATTCTTCCAGGATTTGTAGCTGGATATCTAATTTCATTTATTGGACCAATTTTAGAGAAAAAACTTCCAAAAGGATTAGATATAATAGTTGGTGCTCTTTTGATTGCACCGCTTGCAAGAGGGATTGCTTTTGTGGTAGATCCAATGGTAAATTCAACTTTAATTAGCATTGGAAGTATGATAACTGTGGCGGCTGTACAGTCTCCTTATGTAATGGGTTTCTTATTAGGCGGAATTATGAAAATGATATGTACATCTCCTTTAAGTTCTATGGCACTAACAGCAATGCTTGGATTACAAGGGCTTGCAATGGGTATAGCATCTATAGCCTGTGTTGGTGGCTCTTTTACAAACGGAATAATATTCAAAAGACTTAAACTTGGTGATAAAAGCAACGTAATAGCTGTGATGCTTGAACCATTAACACAAGCTGATATAGTAACTGCAAACGCACTTCCTATATATTGCTCAAACTTCATTGGTGGTGGACTAGCTGGTTTAAGTGCTGCTTATTTTAAAATAATAAATAATGCTCCAGGTACAGCTTCACCTATTCCTGGATTATTAGCACCATTTGGGTTCAATGAACCTAAAGCTGTTATTTTTTCTATATTATTTGCTATATGTGGTGGAATCGCTGCTGGACTTGTCAGTTCTACTATAATTCTATTTCTTAGAAAGAAAAGAAATAGAAAAGTGGAAGAAGCAATTGCAGCATAAGGTGCCATCCACGTGGCAAGTGGCAAGTTGAATAAATAAAGAATAAAATTCCACTGCTATCAAAGGATGCAGTGGGATTTTTATAATAAACAAGCAGATAGTACTATAAAAACTTACTTCCATAGTAACAGCACCCAATGGCTCCGTTAAATTGAGGTTGCTCAATAGATACTATATCTTCATAATCTTGTTTTAAAAATTTTTTTATTGCAGAATTATTTGCAACACCACCAGTTAAAATTAATTTTTTACCTTTAAATTTACTTAAAAGAGGTTTAAGTCTCTTGTATAGCGAATAGTTAACACTAGAACACAAGCACTCCATACTTACGCCCTCAGCTATCTTGCCAATTAACTCTGATTCGGAAAATACAGCACAAGTTGAATTAAGTTCCACAGGATTTTCATAATACACACTCATGTCCTGAAGTGATATTTCAAGTATGTTTGACATATTTTCTAAATATCTACCACAGGATGCAGCACATTTTTCGTTAAGCTCTAGGTCTGTAATGAGGCCTTTTTCCACTTTTACAACTTTAACATCTTGGCCACCTACATCTAGAAGTATAAAATCCTTTAATCCAGTTTGATAAAAGCCTCCATACACATGTGCTTTTAGCTCATTAATTGGTGTGAATAGCAATAAATCCGTGTTGTTTTTACCATAGCCTGTAGATACCGCATTATCAATTTGACCAATATTAAGTTTTTCTAAATTAACAATAATCTTACCATCAAAATCACAGTAATTTTTGTAAAAGTTCATGGTACTTACTTTCACCTTCTGTATTATTTTATTATCTTCCATTAAAACAATTTTAACCTCGCGACTTCCAAGGTCTATACCTAACACTCGCATTTTACAGCCTCCTTTAAATCTAATAGCATATCAAGAAAAGCTTCTAACCTAAGTTTTGTCCTTGCATCTAAGACATTTAACTTGTCACCTTCGATATTTAATATGGGAATATCCAATTTTTCTTTTAATACAATATGTTCTACGGCTCTATAGCAAAAGGCTTGAGTGTAATGAATTATACCATCTAATTTTCTTTCATGGATTTGCTTTTGCAATTCTTTGATTCTAAATTTTGTATCATAAGGATAAGTGTAGTCGTAATATTGCTGAAATATATCTAAAGCACTTTCTGCTCTTGGAAAAGCAAATTCTCTTTGAACCTCATTGTACACAAAATTAGCATCAAACTTTTCTACAAATTCATATATATCTGCAGTCATAGGAGGAACCCCTATATATCCAAGTCGCAGTTTTTTAAATACTTGTTTTCTGTTTTTCATATCACAAATAACTTTTTTAAGGTCAGCTTCAAATACATCTATATCTCCATTAAAATCGCTTGTGCACACTTGGTATAGGTGATTTTCAAAGCCCGTAGCTTTATTATGAATATAGGTCAATTCATCAATTTCTTTAGTGAGGCATCTAATTTCATTTAGTCTTTTTCTAACCACTTCAACTTCTTTAATTGTTACATTAAAGGTGTTCATAAATTCATTTATTTCACGTTTTACATCCTCTGGCTTGTGACTATGGGGGAATGAAAAGGGATAAACCTTAATTCCTTTTAACTCAAGTACGTCGATAAGGGCTTTTGTATTAGAACAATCACCCTCCACAACTCCAATTATTTCTGTAATGTGGTTTTCTAAGCACGCCCCATAAATTCCCTTTGTCCAAGTGCAGAGGCTTTTAGGAAATCCATCTCTTTCTGCAATATCTATATATTTCAAATAGTCCTTAGAGGTTATAAAAATATTATTTAAATCTATAGGGGTATAACCTGCTGCAATAAGAACCTCTACTGGTACGGTAGTTGTTAAGCCTATTTTTTTCATTACGAATCCTCCTAGTTGGTCTAACTTATAGTTGATAATTAAGGGTGGACAGCCAGTGTAATCTATTTTTTTATGCAAAATTAAGCAAATAAAAAAGGGCGCAAACCGCCCTAAAACAAAAAACTACCTAAAACGGTAGTTACGTCCTAGTTTTGTTTATAGACAGGATGGTTTAGAACTGTCTTATTTAAGTTTTATAATTATAAAGTTTACTATATGCTACTCAGTATGTCAAATGTATAAAAGGTGCCAACCACGTGGCAAGTGGCAAGTTCGAAGAATTGAATATGAATAGTTAATAACTTTCAACTTATTAATTTGTTGTATTTATGGTATAATATTGTAACAAAACTAAGGGGGCGGTTAAAACGAATTCAATAAATAAAATTACAGAAATCGCTAAAAAAATTCAAGAAGCTGATATTCAGTATAGTAAACTTTCATGGACTCAATACACTTCAGGATACGATTTTGGCGCAGATGAAGCATATAAAAAAATAGTGGATATAATGCAGGATAAAGAAAACTTTGAATTAATTTGTGAGTATCGTAATAAAGATTTAGATGCAGTAGATAAAAGAAGAGTAGATATTATGTATGCAGCTTTTGAGCCCTATCATTTATCAAAGGAGCTTAATGAGTTAAGTTTTGAAATTGAGACCAAGACCAATGAACTTTCAAAAATATTAAATACTCATAGAAATATCCTAGATGGACAAGAAATATCAGCAGTGGAGATAGCACAAATCTTAGCAAGTGAGGAAGATGGCAATAGAAGAAAACAGGCTTTTCTTGCACGTAGTCAAGTAAACAAGCCATTAGTTGATGGTGGATTTATTGATCTTATCAATTTGCGTAAGGAATATGCAAAGCTTTCAGGGTTTAATAATTTTGTTGAACTTCAGCTACATAAACAGGAGCTTGACTCCTCAATATTTAACAATTGGACAAAACAGCTTCAGGAAATTCTTCCTAAAATGGAAGATAAAAGAACTGAATATGCAAAGAAATATATAAATGCTGATAAAATTATGCCTTGGGATGAAGCTTATGTAAATTCTAAGATTGCTCCATTATTAAATTCAACGGTGGATATGTCCGAATATTATAAAAATATTCATGAATTCTTTAAGATGTTTGGTATTGATATTTCTAAATATAATATTACTTACGATATTTTTGCTAGAGCAAATAAGTCGGAATGGGGATATAATTTTCCAATAGAAACTGCAAAGGATTCTAGAATTATAGCTAATGTGAAAAATCAATATCATGAATACAATGTTCTGCTACACGAGACGGGACATGCAGTCCATTCTTTCCTATTAAATCCTGAAGAATTAATATTAAATAATGGAGTAAGCGGCATAATTTCCGAAGGTATTGCTAATCTTTTTGGAGGATTCATTTATGAAAAAATATTCTCTCAAAAGTTCTTCAAGGATGGAGAGGCTGCAGCAAAGGAATTTAATAGTATAAGGGAGTTTAAAAAGTTAAATTCCTTAAGGGCAATTAACAATATTTTCTTTGACCAAGAGTTATATAGAAGTAATGTTAGTTGTCTTGATGATATTTATAATATTTACTGGAAAACTCAAAAACAAGTTCTGAATGAAGAACCTTTTGGTGAAGAAGCACCTTGGGGATTTAGAATACATCATACTACTCATCCAATTTACTTGCAAAACTATTTTATGGGAGATGTAACCTGTGAGATGCTTTCAAAGGTATTTAATAAGAAATATGGTACAGAAAGTATAATAGACAAACCATTACAATTTGGTGAATTTCTTATTGATGAAGTTATTAAGCCTTCTGGATTATATAAGTATGGTGATTTGTTTAAAAAAATTAGTGGAGAGGATTTCTCTCTTAAATATATTCTTGATTAATATATGAAAAGTGAGAGATAGTAGGCACCGTATTTATTTTTAGAATATGGGTAGATAATAGAAGAATTAGGGACCGTTAATAATTTTTCAAAAATTATTAACGGTCCCTAATTCTTTTTTTATTATTTATTGCTATTTGACATTTTAACTAGATCTTTTATTTTTAATCGCTTGCCGTAATGAAGTACAGCAGAGGAATATATTTTTATGGATATCCAAGCTATAAACACAATTGTTATTGCCAAGGAGAATAGGGAGGCTACAATTTGCCAAGCAGGAACTTCTGTAGCTAATATTCTAGAAGGCATGGAAAAGGGTGCGGAAAATGGAATGATAGATGATACCATTGATAGACTTCCATTTGGAACTAAAATTGAAAAATATCCCATATAGAAAGCCACCATAGATATCATACTTATAGGCATAAGAGATGAGTTAACATCTTCCGCCTTACTAACAGTAGCCCCAGCAACAGCATTCATCATAGCATACAGGGAATAACCTAATATAAAGTATACTACTATCATTACAAGACTAAAGGGTGTGAAGCTAGAAAAATTAAGTGCTTGACCCGCTATTGTAAAATTTTCGGGAAAAGTTAATTTATAAGTTAATGCACCGGTAAATACAACCATAAATAACTGAAGTAAACCAAGGATCCCCATAGCTGCACTTTTTCCGAGAATTATTATTGATGGTTTTGTTGAGGTTACAAGTAGTTCCATCACTCTTGAAGTTTTTTCCGAAGCAACTGACATAGCTACCCCATAACCATAAAAATAAATTGCAAAGAATAGCAACATACTTATAACAATACTTGAAATAGAGCTATTCATTTTTCCTTTTCCTAGTTCGTTAACATTAAAGGAAACATCACTTTGTACTATTTGTGATATGTTATCAGATACATTAGAAGTCCGTAATAAGTCGCTTACAAAAATGCTTTTTATTACGCGACTTATGCCTTCGGCTTCAAGGCCACTGCCAGATTGTTTAACTGAATAATCAAAAATAGGCACATCATTTTTCGTATCTAAAATTAATAGAGCATTATTTTTTTCTTCTTTAACTTTATTCTTAAGAGTATCAATATTACCAGCAGGTTCGGATTTAAATTCGTATTCTGAAAAAACTGTGCCAAGTTTATTTAAATCTCCCTTTAGAATACCCTTGGAATCAACTACAAACACAATTCCTTTCTTAGTTTTGTCAATATTTGCCCCTTGCTCTGTTTTATTTTTTCCATTACTGTCAAAGCTTTTTATTATAGCGGGCATGCTAATTATTAAAATAGTTAAAATAAGTGTGATTATAGTTGAAATAATAAATGATTTTTTTCTGGAGTTTTCCTTAAAGGTATAGCCTAATACGGTAAGAAATTCTTTCATTATTATTCACCAACCTTTTCAATAAATATCTCATGTAGAGAGGGTTCACGAATTTCAAATTTATCAAGTCTTATTTTTGATTGCATCATTTTTTCAAGAAGACTATATGCCTGTTCATCGGATTTAATTTTAAACTCATACCCTGTAGCGTTTTTTGATATAAGATTTATGCCTTGGTCTTTTATTAGAGCATCTATTTCCTCTTGACAGTTCACTGTAAGATTTGTTCTTCCATAACCAGCCTTTATTTCTTTCAGGTTTCCCTTAAGAATAGTTTGTCCATCTTTTAATATTACAAGGTCTTGACAATATTCTTCAATGGATTGCATTTGATGACTGGACATTATAATGAATTTATCCTTTTCAACCAATTCATAAATTACACTTTTGAACAAATCAGCATTAACTGGATCAAGACCACTTAGAGGTTCGTCTAGAATAATCAATTCAGGATCGTGTAGAAGTGCTGTTATCAATTGGATTTTTTGTTGATTACCTTTAGATAATTGCTCTGCAGTAGAGTTTAAATATTCAGATACCTTAAGTCTATCAACCCAATAGTTTATTGATTTTTTCACTGACTTTCCATTCATGCCTCTAAGTTTACCAAAGTATGAAAGTTGATCTACTATCTTAGCCTTAGGATATAAGCCTCTTTCCTCTGGCAGATATCCAAATTTTACGGTTTCCCTTGTAACGGGTTTTCCATTCCAATGAATGTTTCCACTATCCTTTCCAAGAATCCCTAAAATCATTCTTATTGTAGTGGTTTTTCCTGCTCCATTTGTGCCAAGTAAACCAAATACACCTGGCTTTTCAATTTTAAAAGAAATTTGGTCTACAGCAGTTTTTTTACCAAATTTTTTTACTAGATCTGATACATCTAATGCCACATTATTACCCCCCTTGTATTCCTTATAAGTACATAACTGTTATTAAAAGTTATGCACCCTTAATATCATTACATCCATATTATAGCATAAAATTGTCACTCAATTGGAAACTTAAGTAGTTTTTTTAAAAAAATTGCACTATGCGAATATGTTATATCATGGATAAAATTACAAAACATTAAGTTAAATAAAATTAATAGTAACTATGAAGCATGGAATTTATATTCATAAGTAAGCGTATATATATTGATGTATTTTTATAAATAGAATACATATAATAAAGTATTGTTAATAGAATGTAAAGTTTACTTAAACATTGCAAAAAAAAACATTTTTCGTTGCTTTACAGCAGAAAACAGTGTAAAATAACCAAGGAATAGACTTTATTTTAATGGAATGTTTAAGAAAATTTAAAAATATGTAATAAAAATTGAAAAGTGTATAAAAGAGGTGTTAATTTGTTATTTAATTCTATTGATTTTTTGGTGTTTTTCCCCATCGTTACAATTCTATATTTTTTCATACCGCACAAGTTTAGATGGGTATGGCTACTAATAACTAGTTATTATTTTTATATGTGTTGGAATCCCCAATATGCAATACTAATTGGAATATCCACTATAATTACATACCTTAGTGGGTTACTAATACAAAAAATAAATACAACTAAAAATGCACAAAAGGCTATTAGATTAAAAAAACTTATTGTTTTTGCAAGTTTTGCTAGTAATTTAGGAATTTTGTTCACATTTAAATATTTAAATTTCTTTATTTCAAGTTTAACTGCGGTGCTATTAAAATTTCATATTTTACTAACAATACCAACCTTTGATTTTTTATTACCAGCTGGTATTTCTTTTTATACATTTCAGGCTTTAAGTTATACAATGGATGTTTATAGAGGAGATATTAAAGCAGTAAAGAGCTTAGGAAAATATGCTTTGTTTGTATCTTTTTTTCCGCAATTAGTAGCGGGACCTATAGAAAAATCTAAGGATTTATTATATCAATTTAATGAAAAACATTATTTTGATTATAATAGAGTCAAAAATGGTTTGCTATTAATGCTGTGGGGCTTTGTTCAAAAGGTTTTAATTGCAGATAGGTTAGCGCTATTAGTTAATACAGTATATGATAATCCAAAGAATTATAGAGGTTTTGAGATTATAATTGCTACTGTTTTTTTTGCTTTTCAAATATATTGTGACTTTTCATCCTATTCAGATATAGCAAGGGGCTCTGCAGAAGTTATGGGCTTTAGACTATCCAAAAATTTTGAAAGTCCTTACTTTTCGAAATCTATAAAAGAGTTTTGGAGACGTTGGCATATAACTTTAAGTGGATGGTTTAAGGACTATTTGTATTTTCCCTTAGGTGGAAATAGATGTAGTAAGTTAAGAAATTATTTTAATATCATGGTTGTATTTATAGCTAGTGGATTGTGGCATGGTGCTGCAATAAATTTTGTTATTTGGGGAGGATTGCATGGTATATATCAAGTAATAGGAGACTTGTTTAAGCCAGTAAAAGAAAAATTAGTAAGTATATTTAAAATTAAAACCGATGTTTTGGGATATAAAGTTTTTCAAGCATTAACTACATTTATACTTGTTGATTTTGCGTGGATATTTTTTAGAGCAGGTTCATTTAGCCATGCAAAAATAATAATTAAAAATATGATGACTTTTAACCCTTGGGTATTTACTGATGGTTCTATATTTAAGCTAGGCTTAGATTATAAAGATTTTTTAGTATCAGTAATTGGCATATTTATTATTTTAGCTATAAATGCTATACAGTCATGTAAAAACTTACGGCTAGAATTAGCAAATCAAAACCTAATATTTAGATGGAGTTTGTATATAGTTACTATAATATCAATATTGGTATTTGGAATGTATGGTCCCACATTTGATGTTCAAAAGTTTATATATTTTCAATTTTAATTAGGGATTTTAGGTTTCAATTTAAAAGGTTATGTTTGTACTATAGGAGGCGCTCCATTGATTAAAAAAAGTATTTTTAAAGCAAGTATTTTTACGATTATATTAATATTTATTATATCATGTTTAAATTCTTTGTTCATAATAAAAACAAGTTATTTTGGCAGCTTTCATCAAGGGTTATATGCAGATATGGGGGAAAAATATGATGTTGTATTATTAGGTTCTAGTCATATGCTTGGGGGTATTAGTCCGAATCTATTATGGAAGGATTATGGAATAACTAGTTTTGATTATGCAACAGCTGGGCAACCTTTTGATGTTACATATTATCTATTAAAAGAAATATTAAAAAAACAAGAAAATCCTATTGTTGTTGTAGATTTGTATTATTTGGGTTTAACTGATGAATATGGGCACGGTCCCTACATTAGTAACGTGCTTGATAACATGAAATTGTCTAAAAATAAAATTGAAGCAATTTTAGCCTGCACCCCAGAAAAGGAAAGAGCAAATTATATATTTCCATTTACCAAGTATTTGGGTAGATGGAAAGTATTAACTAAAACCGATTATAAATATGATAAGTTAAGTAATTACTTTGAAAAAGGTTTTTATGTTGGACAGAATAAGTATGGTAAAGATAATAAAGCTGATGTTTTTATCCAAGGGGTAGAAGAACTTCCGCCTAAATCAAAAGAGTATTTAGATAAAATGATTAATCTATCTAAAGAGCAGGGATTCAAACTTGTATTTATTAATGCTCCACATGATTATACAAGTACATCAAGCAATCCAAAGTGGCATAAAGCTCCAGGAAAAATGTTTAATAAGGTAGAAGAAATATGTAAAGATAATAATATTGAGTTCATTAATTATAATAAGAAGTATAAAGAAATGGGGTTTGATTTTAAGTATGATATGTATAACATTGGTCATCTAAACCTTGCGGGCTCTAATAGAGTTACAAAAAATTTAGGTGAATTTTTGAAGAAAAAGTATGAACTAAAAGATCATAGGAATGATAAGAGCTATGAACAATGGAATGTGGATTATCTGCTATATTTGAAAAATCATCCAATTGCCAAGTAGCTACCTGGTGAATTTATTCTATATTTTAAGTTTTATAATTTAAAAATAGAAAAAAACAATGCTTAAAATAAGAGAGGCCCTATCTTTAAAAAGATGGGGTTTTTAATTTTATCCAAAAATTTCACCATTTGTTCTGAATTCTATCATACTTTTATCACAATTGCCCTCTATACTAAATATATAAAGCAATTTAAAAAAATTATGAGGAGTGTGTGTATTATGAAAAATATTAAAAAAATGGTTTTATCCCTTGCAGTAGTAAGTGTATTAAGTACCAGCGTTGTTTTTGGAGTTGTAGCTACCCAGACACCAGCAGATATAGCATCTGGTTTAACAGGAAAGACAGTAGAAGAAGTTACAAAGGAAAGAGCTTCTGGAAAAACCTATGGAACAATTGCTAGTGAAGCAGGAAAGTTAGATGAGTTTAAAACAGAGTCTCTTAAACAGAAAAAAGCAGTACTAGATCAAAGAGTAAAAGATGGTAAATTAACTCAGGCAGCTGCAGATGAAATTTATAATTCTATTGTGACAAGTCAAGCAAATTGTGATGGAACAGGTAATGCATCAATGGGTAAGATGAAAGGTGCAGGGGTTGGACAAGGAAAGGGGCAAGGAATGGGTAAAGGTTCAGGACAAGGAAATGGTGCTGGATGTGGTGCTGACCTAACACAGGGAAACACAAAATAGAGGAGTGACTTTAATTTAAGCAAACTAAGAACTGCCACAGAGATAGTCTCAGTGGCAGTTCTTAGTTTGTCCTATAATCTAATTTAGTATTTGCACTTTTATGTATTTAACACCCCAATTAGAAACTTCTTTATTTGTATTGAAAAATACATCTATAAAATTTCCTTTTATTCCAGAACCTGTATCAGCTGCGATAGCATAGCCGTAACCTTCAACATATAATTTTGTTCCCATGGGAATGATTCGAGGATCTACAGCTATGGTGCTGTAACCATTTGGATTTCGCACAGCTTTTTTCCCAGAAGAGGTATAAGTACTGTTTATTCCATCAGCCGCGGAATAAGCAGTAGCCTTTACAGTAATGATTTTTCCAGAGTTGCTTGAAGAGCCTCCCCTTGAGAAGGTTATGGCTTTCAAAGTACCTTGAACTATAATTTTACTCTGTGGTGCTTTAATTACCGTTTCTTTGATAACTTTTCTAGCCACTTCTTTTCCATTTTCATAAGTAACATTTGAAGTAACACTTTTTTCGCCTTGTTTTCCTACTTGTGAAACCTTGCTTTGAGATTTTAGTGTATTAGTATCATTTTTAATAACTGTTTTAAAATCAATAGGTTTTGTTTGCTTTATTGTTACTGTTTTAACCCTTGTTATTATAACTTTCATACCACTTGATAACTCGGTTTCTATTGAAGGTGAAACCTTATCCGTAGCACTTAAAGTTATTTTTTGTGCTTTAAGCATTAGGGAAATATTTTTTTCAGTAGATTTTATATTAAGCTCTTTATTATCTACAAAGACTTTAAGATCTACAGTTATAGCATCATTGCTTTTGATTTTTGCATTTGAAGCTTTATCAATGTTTTCTTTTACGTCTACATTTATAGTAGCACTAGCTAAAGTTTTCTGGTAAGTCACTGGTTCAATTTGTTTACCAGCTACAGCTACCGTACTATCTTCTTTTATGAAGCATATGAAAATAGTTAGGGCTGAAATTATTGTCACAAGCATAAAATTAATTATAATGTTTCCTTGTTTGCATTTTATAAATTTAACGATAATAATCATCTCCTATTATAAATTTGGGTATAATTATTTAGGTGGTCAGGCTAAAGCGCAGCGTTTTTTATATTTGATGTTTAAGAGAAATCTGAAAAGATGCATGAGATGTAAGGGATTTATGTAGGTCTATACCATTATATATGGCAATTTATTGTAATAGTAGTATATCACAATTGTAAGTCTATGGGAATAATTATTTTTTTTTGCTTAGGTATGTTTATAAAAGTTCAGTAACTAAGCCATTTTACGTAGAACCTTTATGTTATATTAAAAAAGTATGGTACAATTTATAGAGTGGTATATAAATTAATGCAGTTACACAAACTTATAAACTAACGCATATTTTATAAATGCAAAAATGCCACTTGCCACGTGGGTGGCACCAGTGATTTGTGTTTTATTTAACAAGCTATCAAATTGTAAATATTATGTTATAGTGTATATAGTATATGGATTTTGAATATTAAAGGGAGGAACAACATGTTTAGTCCTATAAAGAATACAAAAGTTTACGAACAGGTAATAGTTCAAATAAAAGATATGATTGATAAAGGTATCCTTAAAAAGGGAGACAAGCTTCCTTCAGAGAGAAATTTAGTGCAGCAATTAATGGTAAGTAGAGCTTCCATTCGTGAGGCGCTTAGAGCATTAGAAGTCATTGGACTTATCGAATGTAGACAAGGAGAAGGCAATTACATAAAAGCAAGTTTTCAAGATAATTTATTTGAACCACTATCGATTATGTTTATGTTAGAGGGAAGCGATCCAGAAGCAATCTGGGAGCTTAGAAAAATCATGGAGGTGGAGGCAGCAGGGCTAGCTTCCAAGAGGATAACCTTTGAACAACTAAGTCAGTTAAAGGAGATTACTGAAAAATTCATGAACTGTGGGGATGAAGATATTAATGCTGATATTGACAAGGAGTTTCATTATAAGATTGCAGAATGCTCTGGAAATGTTTTAATATTTAATATCCTTAAAACAGTTTCAACCCTTGTAGATCACTTTATTGTGGATGCAAGAAAATTAATATTAGCTCATAAGGAAAATAAGGATATACTTTTTAATCAACATAATGAGATATATTTATCTATGGAAAAACATAGTTCAGCAGCTGCTCGAAAAGCAATGCGAGAACATTTAGACTTTGCAAATAAGTATATGAAAAAAGAAAATTGAGTTTAAAATATATGGTTTTATACAAAGCCAAAAATGAGAGTAATAACAAATATTGCTCTCATTATTTTATTTTTTTGAATAAAATAAATCTTACCGTTAACTATTTAACTATTATAGAAATATTTTAAATAGTGTGCTATTATGATTTAAAGGTGGTCAGACCATACTACCAAAAATGAGATTTTGCATTTTCTATAAGAATGATTGGAGGAAAATATATGGAAATTTTAGTTTGTATCAAACAAGTTCCAGGAACTTCAAAAGTTGAAGTAGATCCAGTTACAGGTGTTTTAAAAAGAGATGGAGTAGATTCAAAAATGAATCCCTTTGATTTATATGCATTGGAAACAGCACTTAAAATTAAGGAACAAAAGGGTGGAATAATTAAAGTTATAACTATGGGACCACCGCAAGCAAAGGACGTAATTCGAGAGGCATACATGATGGGCGCAGATGAGGGCGCATTAATATCTGATAGAAAGTTTGCAGGAGCAGATGTTCTTGCTACATCTTATACAATTTCGCAAGGCGTAAAACAAATGGGGAAATTTGATCTTATACTATGTGGAAAGCAGACTACAGACGGAGATACTGCTCAAGTAGGACCAGAAATGGCTGAATACTTAGGTATTCCACACATTGCAAACGTTTTAAAGATAATAGAATTAAAAGAAAAATCAGTTGTTGTAGAAATGGATATGGCAAATACTATTGAAGTAGCTGAAATTAAATTTCCTTGTCTTTTAACTGTAGATAAAGATATCTTTCAGCCAAGGCTTCCATCTTATAAGAAAAAAATAGCTACAAAAGATAGAGAAATAAAAATGATAACACTAAATGACTTTGAAGATAAAGATGAAAAGAAATATGGACTTAATGGTTCACCAACTCAGGTTGAAAGAATATTTCCGCCATCTGTAAATAATGATAGAGAAACATGGACAGGCAGTGGTGCAGAGCTTAGTCTTAAAATAGCTGCAAAACTTAAAGAGTTAAAATTTGTATAAAGAAGGGTGGAATTTTCATGAGTAAGTTAATTTGTAACCAAAAGAAAGTAAATGAATCAAATGTTCAAGAATTAATAAAGGTTTGCCCTTTTGGTGCTATTGAATACGTTGATGGAAAAATTGAAGTTAATGCAGGTTGTAAAATGTGTAAGGTTTGCGTTAAAAAAGGTCCTACCGGAGTAATGGAATTTATTGAAACAGAGGCAGTAAAAGTTGACAAGAGTTTATGGAAGGGTATAGGAGTATATGTGGATCATGTAGAAGGTGTTATACATCCTGTAACAATGGAACTTATTGGAAAAGCTAGAGAGCTTGCCAGCGTTGTAAATTTCCCAGTATATTGTGTATTTATTGGTTATAACATAAAAGAAAAGGCTAAAGAATTACTCTATTATGGTGTTGATGAGGTTTTTGTATACGACTACGAAGAACTTAAGGATTTTAGAATAGAACCTTATACTGCTGCCTTTGAAGATTTTGTAAATAAGGTAAAGCCTTCATCCTTACTAGTTGGAGCTACAACTATTGGTAGATCTCTTGCCCCTAGAGTAGCTGCAAGGTTTAGAACAGGACTTACAGCTGACTGTACAATGCTTAAAATGAAAGAAAATACAGACCTTGTACAGATAAGACCTGCTTTTGGTGGTAATATTATGGCTCAAATTTTATGCCCGAATACAAGGCCTCAGATGTCAACAGTAAGATATAAAGTTATGGATGCCCCTAAAAAACAATGTGATGCAAAAGGTAAAATTACAATATGTGAAATAGATAAAGTAAAACTCGCTTCTAACATTGAAGTGTTAAAGGTCACCAAAAAAGAAGCCGAAGAAAATATTTCAGATGCAGAGGTAATTGTTGCAGTTGGTAGAGCCTTAAAGTCTGAAAAGGATATGGTTATGATTAAAGAACTGGCAGATCTTCTACATGCTCAGATAGCTGGGACAAGACCTACTATTGAAGCAGGGTGGATTGATGCTAAAAAACAAATTGGTCTTTCTGGTAGAACAGTTAAACCAAAGTTAATAATAGCTCTTGGAATTTCTGGAGCAGTTCAGTTTACAGCTGGAATGAATAGTTCAGAACGTATATTTGCAGTAAATAAGGATGCAAATGCTTCTATATTCAACGTGGCTCATTACGGCATAGTGGGAGATATATATGAAATAGTTCCTCAATTAATCCAAAACATTAAAAACTCAGGAGCAGAGTATTGTTTGCGTTAATATTATAGCTGCATAGGTAATAATTTATACTGGATTTAAAGATAATAAGTAAGGTAGTGTTAACACTACCATATGAACTGAGGAGGTAACTTTTATGGATTATAAAAAACTTGATGCTAAGGACATAGAGTTTTTAGTTTCAATATTAGATAAAGATAGAGTGTTTATAGGTGAGGCAATAAATGATGATTTCAGCCATGATGAAATGGGTGGAATAAGCAAAATGCCAGAGGTATTAGTTGAAGTTCTGACTACAGATGAAGTATCAAAGATTATGAAATATGCATATGAAAATATGATTCCGGTTGTAGCAAGAGGATCAGGAACAGGACTTGTTGGAGCATCAGTTCCAATCTTTGGTGGAATAATGATAAATATGTCCCGAATGAATAAAATACTTGAAATTGATGAAGAAAATTTAACATTAACTCTTGAACCCGGTGTACTTTTAATGGAGATAAGTAAATATGTTGAAGAGTTTGATTTATTTTATCCACCAGATCCCGGTGAAAAATCCGCTACTATTGCGGGTAATATAAATACAAATGCAGGTGGAATGAGAGCTGTTAAGTACGGAGTTACTAGAGATTATATAAGAGGACTTGAAGTAGTTCTTCCAAGTGGAGAAATACTTAGTGTGGGAGGGAAAGTAGTTAAAAATTCTACAGGCTATAGTATAAAAGACTTAATATGTGGGTCTGAAGGAACACTAGGGATAGTTACAAAAGTTATACTAAAACTTATACCATTACCTAAAAAAGCTGTATCACTTTTAGTACCTTTTCCAAATCTTGATATGGCAATAGGTACAGTTCCTAAGATAGTTAAATCAAAATCTGCACCAACGGCTATAGAATTTATGCAAAGAGAGGTTATTCTAGCTGCTGAAGAGTTCCTAGGAAAAAAATTCCCTGATAATTCCTCAGATGCATACCTTTTATTAACCTTTGATGGTAATAGTATAGAGGAGATAGAAAAAGCTTATGAAAAGGTAGCTAACATCTGTCTTGAGGAAGGTGCTCTTGATGTATTTATAACGGATACAGATGAAAGGAAAGAAGCTGTTTGGTCTGCAAGAGGAGCATTTCTTGAGGCTGTTAAAGCAACCACAACTGATATGGATGAATGTGACGTTGTTGTTCCAAGAAATAAGGTGGCTGAGTTCATTAAGTATACAAATGAGCTTCAAAAGGAGTTTAATGTAAGAATAAGAAGCTTTGGACATGCAGGTGATGGTAACTTACATGTGTATGTATTAAAAGATGAGCTTTCAGATAGTGAATGGGAAAAGAAAATTGCTGAAGTATTTGAAGCAATGTATAAAAAATCAAGAGAATTAGAGGGCCTAGTATCTGGAGAACATGGAATTGGGTTTGCTAAAAAAGAATATATGCTAGAACAACTGGGACCTGTATATGTAGCCCTTATGAAAAATATAAAATTGGCATTTGATCCTAAAAACATATTAAATCCAGGAAAGGTTTGTCAATAGAAGTAAATTATATCGCCAATGTCTTATAAAGATGTTGGCGATATAATAATAATCCATGTAGTCGATTTCAATATTGCCACTGAGCTTACTAGTCAAAGGAGGGAATAAAGGATGAACATTTATTTATTATTTTTTATAGCACTAATCCCAATTGTATGGCTTATGGTGTCCCTAGGCGTTTTAAAAATGCCAGGACATAAAACATGTTCTATTACACTTGTAATTACAATAATACTTGCAATCACAGTTTGGAAGATGCCCATAAGCCAAGCACTTACAGCAACCCTTGAGGGGCTAGCCATGGCAATATGGCCAATAATTGTTGTAATAATAGCGGCAGTATTTACATACAACCTCTCTATTCATACAAAAAGTATGGATGTAATAAAAAATATGATGACAGGAATCACAACTGATCGGAGAATATTAGTTTTAATTGTTGCCTGGGGTTTTGGGGGCTTTCTTGAAGCAATTGCAGGCTTTGGTACAGCGGTTGCTATACCTGCAAGTATTTTAGCTGCACTTGGCTTTGATCCAATATTTGCAGCAATAATATGTCTTATTGCAAATACAACACCAACAGCTTTTGGAGCAATAGGACTACCTGTAACAACATTGGCAAAGGTTGCCTCAATTGATCCCACCACTTTAAGCTATGCAGTTGGAATTCAATTATTTGCATTAATTGTAATTGTACCATTAATTTTAGTTATGCTAACGGGTAAAAGTGTAAAGGCAATAAAAGGGGTTGTAGTTATATCTCTTGCCTCAGGCTTAGCATTTGCGGTGCCTGAACTTTTAATAGCAAAATATGTTGGAGCTGAACTTCCAGCCCTAATTGGTTCATTAGTATGCATTATTGTAACAGTTACAATAGCTAAGGTGTTTTATAAAAAAACAGCAGCTAAAGATAAAGTTAATATATCTGTAAAAAAGGGGTTAACAGCCTGGGTGCCATTTATCTTAATTTTGACGTTTATATTAATAACAAGTTCTCTAGTTCCATGGATTAATAAACCACTATCAACTATAAAAACTTCTCTTCAAATATATAACGGTCCTCATGCGAAACTTAGTACTTTTATATGGATTGCTAATCCAGGGACACTTATAATTTTTGCCACCTTTATAGGGGGCCTGGTTCAGGGAGCTAAGTTTAGAGAAATAGCAAAAGTACTTTGGGATACTTGCAAACAAATGAGTAAAACAGCAATTACAATACTTGCCATAGTAGCCCTTGCTAAGGTAATGAGTTACAGCGGAATGATAACATCTATTGCTGTAGTTTTAGTTGCAGCAACAGGAAGCTTTTATCCGCTAATTGCTCCAATTATAGGTGCTCTAGGTACTTTTGTAACTGGTAGTGATACCTCTGCTAACGTACTCTTTGGACCGCTACAAGTTGAGGTCGCTAAAAATTTACACATGAGTCCATATTGGTTAGCAGCTGCTAATACTGGGGGTGCCACTGCTGGTAAAATGATTTCTCCTCAAAGTATTGCAGTTGCCACAGCAGCCACTGGACTTGTAGGGGCTGAGGGTAAGATATTAAAGGCAACTTTAAAATTCTGCCTCGCATATGTAACAATCTTAGGATTAATTACGTACTTTGGAGCAAAATTTTTTACAATGTAGGAGGAATATAGATGAGTAAAATTAAAATACCATATTCAAAACGGTTTTTAGAAATTGAAATACCAGACAATAATTTGGTAGCAATATTAGAATCAAAAGCTCACGCGTACAAAGTTGAACAAACACAGCAGGAAATTGTAAATAAGGCACTTGATAATCCTATTGGCAGTTCAAAATTAGAAGACTTAGTTAAAGGGGTGAAAAACCTAGTATTAATAACTAGCGATCACACAAGACCTGTACCAAGTAAAGTAACATTGCCAATACTCCTTTCTAGAATAAGAAGTGTTAACCCTAAAATTAAAATAACAATATTAATTGCAACTGGTTTTCATAGACCAACCACAAGGGAAGAAATGATCGATAAGTTTGGAGCTGAAATTGTAGATAATGAGGTTATAATAAATCATGTATCAGAGGACTATAGCAGCGTTGTTCACGTAGGAATGCTTCCATCTGGTGGAGAACTATGGCTTAATAAAATAGCAATGGACGCGGAACTTTTAATTTCAGAAGGCTTTATAGAACCACACTTCTTTGCAGGATTTTCTGGAGGACGTAAGAGTGTTCTCCCCGGAGTGGCATCAGCAAAAACAGTTATGGCAAATCATTGCTCTGAATTTATAGCAAGTGAATATGCACGGTCCGGAGTTATTGTAAATAACCCAATTCATAGGGATATGATTTATGCTGCAAAGCAGGCAAAACTGGCCTTCATCTTAAATGTTGTGATTGATAGCAATAAGAAGGTTATAAATGCATTTGCAGGAGATAGTGAGCTTGCCCACATTGATGGATGCAAATTTGTAATGGAACTTGCAGCTGTGAAAGCTGTTAAAGCAGATATTGTTATATCAACTAATGGAGGATATCCTCTTGATCAAAATATATACCAATCTGTAAAAGGTATGACTGCAGCAGAAGCAACTTGCAGAGATGGCGGAGTTATAATTATGGTGTCTGCTTGTAATGATGGACATGGTGGGCAGTCCTTCTATGACAATATAGCAAATGCAAGTACTCCACGCGAGGTCCTTGATAGAGTGCTTAAAGTAGGAAGAAATGACACAGCGCCAGATCAATGGGAATTTCAAATCCTTGCTCGTATACTAGACACTCATACTGTGATTCTTGTTACAGATATGTGTGACCCTGAAATGATAAGAAAAATGCATATGAAGCATGCAGCTACATTTGAAAAAGCACTCCAAATGGCTTTTGATATAAAAGGAAAGGATGCAAAAATAACAGCAATACCAGATGGAGTTTCAGTTGTTGTAAGATAGAAGTAAAATTTTCCATTTATATAAGAGAGGGGATAACGATTGATAATTGTTATCCCCTCAGGTGAGCATTTAATCTAATATCTTTACTTTTAAAAATTTAACACCCCAATTACAGGCCTCTTCACGTGTATTGAAAAATACGTCTATAAACTTTCCTTTAACCCCAGACCCTTTATCAGCTGCAATAGCATAGCTGTAACCAAATCAATAGGCTTTTTTTCTTGTACTGTTTCTGTTTTAACCCTAGTTATGATAACATTCAAGCCTTTAGATAACTCGTTTTTTATTGTCTACAAAGACTTTAAGATTTATAGCATGCACAATAGTTATAACATCGTTGTTAACTATTCTTTAGTTAAGAGGGAATAGATACTTGTTATAACTTGTAAAAGTTCAGTTCATATGGTTCAATTATTTTAGGAATTATATTATTTTCACTTGCTAGATTAATAATTGCAAAAGAATAATCTTATAAATAGGTTTAAATACTTAGGAATTTGAAGGAGTAGTAGTTTTTTTTAAGCTACCTAACATTAACATGGAGGTGATTTTTTGAAGTTAACAGAATTAGAGAATATAGTATTTAAATCATCTTCTATTTTAATGAGAAGAGAGGGCGAAAAGGCTTTTAATAGTGGACTCGTTACTAGAATCAAAGGGAAAAAAATTGATAATATATATCATATCTATGGATGTGTCAAAAATTTTAATAAGAACAGCGAATTAAATACTCATATAAAAATAGACATATTAAAGAAAAAATTAGATGGCGTAAAATGCACCTGTGAAGATTTTAAAGAAAGTTCCACTACAGGTTATTTATTTATGTGTAGCCATTTAACGGCTACAGCCTATAGCTTTTTTAACAGAGCTAAAAAAAACAATTCTGAGGAAAGTAAGCAAACTGAGAAAAATGAGAAACCACAAGAAAATCAAAAGAAAGAAAAGTATAAAGAAATTAATCCTAATAATCAAGGCACTATTAGTACTAATAGAACAAATAGCAGTATAAAATTAGTTCGCAGGGTTTCAAAAGATCCTACTTATTATGAAGTGCAATATGAGATAGGTAAGGAAAAAACAGTTATTGAACCTGAGGACTTAAGAACTTTTTTAGAAGGGGTTAATCTTAAAAAAATTAAGTTCAACTATGATAGTTTTGAGTTTGAAGCTCCAATCTTAAATAGTGATTTACCGTTAACATTCACATTGAAAATTAGAAAAGAATATTTTATTTTAACAACCCATAAGCAGTTTCCAGTGTCTTTAAATGATAAAAACAATGTATATTTATTTAATTGGAAGCTTTATCTACCATCAAGAAATCAAATTGCAAAGTATATGATTCTATGCGATAAATTAAAAAGGAATGGTGAAATTATATACCGAAAAGACATAGAAAACTATAATAAACTTACCGTATTCTTAGGTAGTATATCAAGTGATATTAATATTAGTGAAGAGGTAAAAAACTTTGCAGCAAAGTTCATAAAACCCGAATTCCAAATATATCAAATAGGAAATAGCATTTATTGCGATATAAATGTGATTTATGGTAATGAGAAAATTAACATACTAAAGGAAAATAATCCTGTGAATGAAATTTTGCGTGACTATAAAAAAGAAGGAAAAATCCTTATGGAACTAGAGAAATATAGATTTATAAAAAGAAATGACAGACTACTTTTTATAGGTGGAGATGAAGAATTATTTGATATCTTAAGTAAAAGTGAAAACAATCTACATTGCCTAGGAAATGTTACCTTGGGAAAAGGGTTTAAACAAAGGAGAATATTGGATTCAAGATTTATTAAAGCAGAAATTCAAGAAACGGAAGGCCATTATGATTTTTCTTATGCTATTCATGACATTGAAAATAGGGAATTAAATAGTGTAATTGCATCCTTTAAGCAAAAAAATAGATTTTACAAAACTGTGAATAATAATTTTCTAGACTTTGAAGATGCGGGAGTTAAGAATTTTTTTGATTTAGTAATAGCCTTAAATTCAAAAGAAAGCATAGAAGATGGTTTAATAGAAATAGAAAAAAATAAGGCATTATATTTAAATAAAAAGATAATAAGTAAAAATCTTAAATTCATTAAAGGTATTGAGGTGTTGAAAAATATAGAAAATACCTACGCCAATATAAACAACCTGGATATAAAGGTACCAGAGAATTTAAAAGCTACACTTAGAGAATACCAAATTGAGGGATTTAAATGGCTTAAAAGCTTAAGTACCTTAGGCTTTGGAGGGATACTCGCGGATGAAATGGGCCTTGGTAAAACTATTCAAACTATAGCTTTCCTTTTATCCCAGGAAAACAAGAAATCTATTATAATTAGTCCCACATCTCTTGTTTATAATTGGAAGGCAGAACTAGAAAAATTTGCGCCTAGTTTAAAGGTTGGTATTGTACATGGAGAAAAAAGTGAAAGACATAAATTAATTCATAATTTACTAGATTATGATGTAATATTAACAACCTATGGAACCTTAAGAATGGACATAGAGCAATATGAAGATATTATTTTTGATGCTTGTATTATAGATGAAGCTCAAAATATAAAAAATTATCTAGCTCAAAACACAAGAATTATTAAAGAAGTTAAAGCTAAGGTTAGATTTGCGTTAACAGGCACTCCCATGGAAAATAATTTAACAGAGCTTTGGTCTATCTTTGATTTTATAATGCCAGATTATTTATATTCCAAAGAAATTTTCGAATCGAAATTTGTCCTAGGACGACAAGGGGATTTAGAAGAACTTAAATTATTAATTAAGCCTTTTCTCTTAAGAAGAACTAAAAGTGAAGTAATGAAAGAATTGCCAGATAAAATAGAAAAGAAATTTATAGTTGAGATGGCAACAGCTCAAAAGGCTGTATATAAATCTTACATTAAAGCCGTCAGGGAAAAAATGAAAAATAACAGTGAGGGCAGGATAGAGGTTTTTTCTTATTTAACTAGGCTAAGACAAATTTGCTTAGACCCATCACTTGTAATAGATGAATACAAAGGTGGAAGTGGAAAATTAAAAGTTGCAACTGAACTTATTGAAAAACATATTGATTCAAAGGGGAAAGTTCTATTATTTTCACAATTCACCTCTGCACTTAAAAATATAGGAGAGGATTTAAAGAGAAAAGGAATCCCATATCTTTATTTAGATGGAAAAACAAAACCTAAGGATAGAATTAAATTGGTAGATGAATTTAATAACAGTAGCGACACATTAGTATTTTTAATCTCACTAAAAGCAGGAGGAACAGGCCTAAACCTAGCCTCCGCAAATCTAGTTATTCATTTTGACCCTTGGTGGAATCCAGCAGTAGAGGATCAAGCAACAGATAGAGCTCATAGAATTGGTCAAAGAAATGTGGTAGAAGTAATTAAATTAGTTGCTAAGGGAACCATAGAAGAAAAAATCATTTTACTTCAAGAAAACAAAAAAGATTTAATAGACAGCGTAATTACAGGAGAACTTACTAGTAGTAATGTTCTAGGGAAGCTTACAAAGGAAGAATTAGTGGATCTTTTCAGATTTTAATGTAGTACTGTAAACTATAAGTAAATTGATTTCTAGAAATAACATAGTATAATATAATAAGATGCCACTTGTACCTTGGTGGCACCAAAGATTCAAAGGAGGAATAAAAAATGTACGTAGAATTTAATAATAAAATAGTAGCTAGTGAGGATATAAAAAATATAATTGAAAAGAATACAGAATTTAAAGTAGTTAAGGACATGAGCAAAGGTACCAAAAGAGAGGATACATTAGCTTTTAATTTAAGTGTAGGGATAGATACACTAAATGACTTAATGGAAGAAGAAGTTGATTTAAATGAATTGACAGAAGATGAATTATTTGAGGAATACCTGTCACTGGCAGAAGAAATAGCAATGGACATTGAAGAATATGTTCCAGAGGGCGCTATTATGGATATTAAATCTTATAAATGGGATAAATCAGACAATGCCATAAAATTAATTATAATTATAGCTCCTGAGGATCTTTATGAAGTTAAATTAAGGGATGTTATGAAGAAACTTATAACGCAAGTGGAGTAAAATTACAGACTGGCTTTGAAATAACTAGATTTTACAAGTAACCAATACTTTTATTTGGTAAAAGGCACTTGTAAGGGTGTATTTTATGCTAAAGAAAATACTATTCATAACAATACACAAAACCATTTTTGAAAACCACTTTTTTATTAATTATTATAACAATAATAAGACCTATATGGAAAATCCATTTTAGGTCTTATTGTTGTTATTAAAATTTACTTTTTCAGTGGCCTCCTTAGTGATACTCTTTTTTAATTAGTATTTTATTCTCTACCCAAAAAGAAAGGTAAAAATAAAAATGGATACAAATCATTAAAAGGATAATTATTTTTGTGGTGATTATATCCTTGATAATAACCTTGGTGATAACCTTGTTGATGACCATGTTTATAACCATGTTGATATGAATCATTGTCATATGATTTTCTTTCCATATAGTGTAAAGCGTCTTCTGTTGGTTGATATTGCTGCTGTGACATTTGTGAGCCATATGTTGGTGGAGAATTATACATCTCATCCATCATTTGATAGTCCATTGAAGGCATATATTGTGGTCCCATTTGGGGTTGTTCCTTAGGATTAGATTGATTTACATTATGGATATACTGAGGGTCTTGTATATCCATATTTTCATTGTCTAAGATTGTTCGGTATAACATTGCAAACCTCCATTAACTTTACTACACTTGTATAATATGCATTTAATAAAGAGGTGTTACAAATAACAAGTTAATTTGAAATGGGGTTATACTCTAGGGATTCGGATACTTTTACTACAGGATACTCCGTTTTCAATGTCTCTTCAATGTGTTTTATATCTTGTATCTGTTGTTTATAAATGGATACATCCTCTAAATTAACTTTGTGTTTATTGAATTCTACATGTTCTTCATTAAGGAGTATACGGATAACTTCCGTTGACATGTCCTTTTGTTTTAGGGTAACTGAATCAGCAAGTATTTTTTTCTTTATTACAAGCTCTTCGCGTTTAATTGGTACAGTAAAGGTTTTTTCTTCCGTGATAGTCTCCCTATAAATATTTACTTTTCCAGTTTGCATCCATTCTTTTGCTATCTCAAGCTCTTCCTTTTTAATGTTAAATGTTACCATACATTCCTCCTCCATTGTTAAAAAAACACCTCACGAATCATGACCATTCGGAGGTGCTTCTTACATTATTTATTCGTGATGGCCTTCAATATCAACTATATCAGCATTGCCAATTTTATTTACTCGAGCTTCTTCTCGCTTAAGGGTTTCATCTATATGCTCAGTACCTTCTATAGAACGTTTATGGGCTGAAATTTCCGATGTTACTACTGTATGTTTATCTACAGCAACTTTTTCTTCACTAACAGGAATTTTAATGGTTTGTTCTTGAGTGATTGGTGAATCACTTGCTTCATTGTTTAAGCTTTTTCTTTCAATTACTACTTCTTCGCGCATTACAGGGACATCAATTGACTTTTGTTCTTCAATAATTTCCTTGCCAAATTCTACGTCACCTTTATGAACGCTACTTTTAGCAATATCTAGCTCTTCTTTCCGAAGACGAATATTTGCAACATCAGCACTAGTATCTTTTTTACTATCATCACCATTAACAAATCCCTCATGTAATTTCATATATACACACCTCCGTAAGATAATATATTTTTCATTAATATATTTCCCTTTATAGAAATATATTATCCTGTTAAAAAAATGGAAGATAAAACAATAGGTCCCTAAAGGAATTCATATGAATTAATACTTAGTGCTAATTAATGACTTTAAGTCACCCTTTTGTTTAAATTCCATATACTATATTGTGTGGATAATTTATTGGGAGGTAAACTATGTATTGTTATACTTATATTAATCAATTTTCTTGTATTTTCAACGAACTTCAATTATGGACTCATATATCAAGTGATCATCCAAGTTTTCTTAAGACTGTAGCTACACTTTCTAACATTAAACTACCAAAAGTTACAGAGGATAAGCTTGATGAGATTCATAAAATGTTTATGGGATTATATAATAAAGTAATAAACTTAAAAAAAGCTGTAAATGTCAACCCTAATCTATACGCACAGCATAATGCAGGAATAAAAAACTTGATTGATGAATTTATAATTCATGATACTCATGCTATAAACTTTTATCAGCAATTGTTGATGTTTGGAACAGAAAATAAGGTGTGGATAGAATTGGTTAAGCATATTATCAATGAACAAGCTTTTATGCTTGAATTGTTTAATGATTTAAGACAACAATTAAGCTAAAGCTTTTTATTAAATATATTTACTTTTCATATTTTGTTTTTAATGTCGGAGAAGCAGCCTTAGATGGAAGCTTCTTTTTGGCTTTATTATGTACAATGTAAAACTCCATCAAATATATTATGATTGAATCTTGATTTAATAATAAATTGTAAATTTTAATAGAAAATTTTTAAAGTATATAGTGTAAAAACTATATCGTAGAACAGTTAAAAGATATAATAAAAGAATGTAATTAACATTTCTCACTTGCCACGTGGGGGGCACTATTTTTTATATATAGCATATTATATAATAATAAAAGGCTATATGCAAAATAGGAGGATTTTATGATATATCTTGATAATGCTGCCACTAGTTTTCCAAAGCCAACGGAAGTTTATTCCCAAGTATTAAATTGCATGGAGAATTATGCTGCAAATCCTGGCAGAAGTTCTCATGATATGGCAATTGAGGCTTCAGCTAAAATTATGGATACAAGACAAGAGCTTAGTGAACTTTTCAACATTCCTAATATGTTTAATATTGTTTTTACAAGTAATGCTACCGAGGCACTGAACATAGGGATAAAAGGAATATTAAAACCAGGAGATCATGTTATTAGCACAGTAATTGAGCATAATTCAGTTCTAAGACCATTAAATTATCTAAGTGAGAAAGGAATAGCATTTACGCTTCTTCCTGTAGATCAAAATGGATATTTGGATATTAATAATCTTAAAAAGGAGATCCGTAGAAATACCAAAGCAATAATAGTAAACCATACTTCCAATGTACTAGGAACGGTTCAAGACATAAGAGCTATAGGTGAACTTGTCAAAAAATCAGGAATAATTTTCATGGTTGACGCATCGCAGAGTGCGGGAGTTATATCTATAGATGTAGCCCGGGACAATATTGATTTATTAGCTTTTCCAGGTCATAAAGGATTATATGGTCCCCAGGGAACAGGAGGTTTATATATAAGAGAAGGATTAGAAGTGGATTCGTTTAAACAAGGGGGAACTGGAAGTGAATCTTTTTCTATGAAACAACCTGACTTTTTACCTGATAGATTTGAAAGTGGAACCTTAAATACACCAGGAATAGCAGGACTATGCGCGGGTATAAGGTTTATTAGAAAAGTAGGAATAGAAAATATAAGAAAACATGAAATAATGCTCGTAGAATATTTAGTAAAAGAATTAAGTGAATTATCTTATGTTAAAATTTATGGAGGGACTGATTATAAAAATAGAGGAGCAGTAGTATCGTTGAATCTCGACAATCTAGATAGCTCTGAAGTAGGAGAGCTATTAAATAAGAAAGGAATAGCAGTAAGAACAGGGTTTCACTGTGCACCTTTAATACATGAAATAATTGGTACGAATAGCAGAGGCACAGTTAGAATAAGTCCAGGGTATTTTAATAATTTAGAAGATATTGAAAAACTTATTAACGCTTTAAAATATATACATGAAAAAAGGTCTCTTTAAAAGAGGCTTTTTTATGTATATCCATAAATGAGAAAATTTAAATGATACTTTTGTATTTCATAGAGGTTATTTTTTGAAATATAAAAACCTTTCATCAACATGTGAATATTATGATATTAGGAAGAGGTATTCAATAAATATGCAATTTAAATATTTATTGAAATTTCAAGTGAAATACTTTTCTTATTTGTAGTAAATAGGAGTTGAAGCTAATGAAATTTAAATATCTTGTAGTTTTAGTTTCTAATAATCATTCAACATTATTATATAAAAATCTGCTCCGTAAAGGTTGTGAAATTGATTTAATATCAGCCCCCAGTAATATTGCAAGAGGATGTACTAAAGCTATTAGATTTGACGAAAGTGATACAAATATTGTAGTACAGGAAATAAAGAATAATAAATTAATTATTAAAGGAATCTACAAAATAGTAAATGAGAGCAACGGAACTAGTTATGTACTAATTTCGTAGATTTTATAAACTTAAAGGGCTTAGAAACATGCCCTTTAAGTTTGTTTTAATTTTAAGTTCTAATATTATTAATATCTTGCTTTTTCTTATACTGATATGATAGATGTAAAATCGGGTATAACTGAAACTATTTTAACGTGTTTAATAAAATCTTCAGAGTGTATTTTCCAAGTATGTTCCTCTAAATTTTTATGCCTCATTAGAACATAATTGTATTTATCAGAAGAAAAAATTTTGAATCCGGATTCATGACAATCTTCAAGGAATAGTTTGTCTTCTCCAAAAGTTATATTTTGAAATTTAACACTATCAAAAACTTCCTTCTTAGCTGCAATAGTGCCACCAGCCACTGCGAAAACATATCTGTACTCCCAATTACTGCACATAGTACCTAAAGTATTCTTATCCTCAAAATATACAAAGTAAGTTAACTTGCCTGTTATTTGGGCATCAGTATATTTAAATACATTCATAGTATCCTCTAAATAGTTGGAACCATAATAATCATCGTCATCCATTTTAGAAATGTAATCATATTTTGAATTTTCAACTCCAAAATTTAAACATTCACCAAGTGTACAAGTTTCATCTAATTGAAATATTTTAATATCTTTAAAATTCGCAAATTTAAGCTTACATTCATTTAAACTAATTTTATTATTATTTATAATTAATAGTAACTCTTTTATAGGATAATTAGATCTTTCATAGTTTATAAAAATATTTTCAATATAATTAGGTTTATTAGTACAAGCAATTATAGATACTCCAGGTTTAAAATCTTGTTTTAATTTTTCTCTAAACTTCACAATTAATATCTTCTCTCTGTTGAATTCTTCAATCATAAATTACCTCCATAGTTAGATTTAAAGTAGAAATTAAATGGCATAGTATACATTATTCCTATATATAATTATTGTTAATTATTTGTGTATCCAATTATAAAAATAAAAAGTAAGTACATTATTCTATATACATAAATATAATAAATATTAAGTGTATCAATTATTAGAGGGGTATGAGTTTTGATAGAGTGTATTAATGAATTATATGAAATTGAAGATGCAAACAACGTAGATATTTCAATAATTATTCCCTGTAAAAATGAGGTTAGCAATATAAAATGGACAATAGATTCATTACTGGAGTCTAAAAATCATCTTAAGTGTGAAATTGTAGTAGTAGATGATGCTTCAACAGATGGAAGCACAGAGTTTTTAAAATCTTATATAAGTGAGGACAAATACAAAGATATTATTTTAATTAAGACTAATAATATAGGAGCAGCAGCAGCAAGAAATATGGGGGCCAAAGTTGCTAAGGGAAAATACTTATTTTTCTTTGATGCCCATGTAAAAGTACCTGATATGTGGGCAGATAATTTAATTAACACTTTAGAAAAGGCTAAGGCATCACTCGTGGCGCCGTGTATTGCAGATATTACAGATATATCATTAGCAGGTTATGGCCAGACGTGGAATGATGAATTTAAAATTACCTGGTTTTCAAAAAAACCAAAGGAGGGGGACGAGATTCCACTAGCGGGTGGTGCAGCTCTTGGAATAACCAGAGAGGCATTTGATAAAATAGGCGGATTTGATCATCTTTTTCAGGTATGGGGTAGAGAGGATGAAGAGATATGCCTTAAAGCATGGCTTTATGGATATAGAATGGTTATTAATCCTGATGTTATAGTACAACATCTTTTTAGAAAAAGTCATCCATATAAAGTAACCCTTGCAAATGTTACCTATAATACTATATGTCTTGCTTGTTCACATTTTGAAATGGAAAGACTTAAGAAGGTTATGGATATGGCTAGAAGAGATTATTATTTTTCTACTGCGGCAGGTGAGATAGATAGAAATTCAGGTTTAATTGTAAGGCAGAGAAATAAATATGCAATAGAACGTGTATATGATGATAAGTATTTCTTTGAAAAATTTAATATTTTATTTTAATATTACCTACTTAAAGAAGGATATCCTCACATTTGTGAGGATATCCTTAAATTTAACTAGCAGCATGGTTTACATGTAGGACATGGTGGACATATTGTTGGGCAAACTGGTGGTGTACATGGTGTGTTAGGGCAAGAAGGTGTAGGACATACGTCAGGTAGACCAAAGGAACCAATGAATTTTACAACAGTATTATCACAAGTATTGCCAGTTACTGTAGAACAATCTTCACATTGCTCTTGAGAAGCAGTAACAGTAACAGTAAGAGTATTAGTGGCTATAGGTTTAGGTTGTGCTTCGCTTAATGTTGGTGGACATTGTTGATAACTTACAATATTATTTATACTTAGTGATCCTTCGCAACATATAGCTCCATTTAAAGGATTAGTGCAACCAGTACCATTGCTAAAACATGCTTCACCTACAGCGTTACCTGTAAAGGCTCTATATTGAATACAGCCAACTACCCTTTTAGGATATAATGCTATGCAAAAATCAGGGCAGCCTGCTCCAGGTGAGCAGACAACATTACAAGGACAAGGATCTGTAAAGCAGAATAAGCCACTATTATATTGTATAGTTGTAAGGCTATTGTTGATAGTTACAGAAAAACCTTTTGGAATGGATGTTTTACAACAAAAATCTATTGTCTTTACACAGTCTGAACAGTCAGGAGTACATGTAGGAATAGCTCTAAAACCAGCCTTAGTAGCACTAAATCCATTTGATGCCATAAGCTCTTTAAGAGTCTCTTCAGTTAATGTAGTTGCTATCTGCTTTTCAGATAGACTTTCCATTTCTAGCATTATGTCCTTAATTTCTTTTTTTGTAGTACATTCTTTCACAATACTTACCTCCCCTTTAAACAAATATAAATATTTCTAGCTTTATATCTACACTACCATAATATGAATTAGCATAGAATGTGTGCTAATTTCTGAAAAAATATTAAAGTTATAATTAGCAATATGGTTAGCATATTTTATATAAAGAATAATTTAAAAGAAGGGGTAAAGTAATGTTTTTGCCTGAAAAAACTTTTTATGTTTTAAAGCAATCAGACTATACTACATGGAATTTTACATATGATAAAAACAAGGGAATTTTATATAGAATATTAAAAGAAGATAAAGAATCTAATTATAATGAGCTAGAAAAAGAAAGTAGCGGGAACTTTTCTGTGTTATTGCTTCCTAATGATGATATATATTTCTTATATGAAGATTTAAAGGGAAACATAATGTTGCGCATTTTAAAGGGGAATAAATGGAGTGAGGATATAGTTATTCTAAAAAAGAGTACTGAAATATATGACATCTCTTTTAAGGCTATATTGAATAAAAATCAAATTTATTTATTTTATAATGTACTAAATAAAAAAACTAAAATTAGAACATTATTTAATCAAGTAGTAGATGAAAATTTTAATCTAGCATCACCTAAAATAATAGATAAAAGCAGTGATAGATACAATCATTCTTTCACCATTGTTGCAGATGATAACAACAAGCTACTAATTATGTATGAAAAATTACAAAAAAATTATAAACTTGGATATAAGATTTTAAATACTGAATTAGGTAACTGGTCAGATTTTCATATAATAGATGAAAGTGATAATCCATTTATAGATTATTCACTATTGTCAATTAACAATACTATACATTCACTATATATAAAAAAGGAAAAGGTTAAAAACATCTTAATTTATTCACAGAGTGAGACTATTAAAGAAAGATATAACAGATTATTTGAGGGCTCGGATATAAAATCCTGTTCTTTTTTTGCCATAGAAGGTCATTTATATTGTTCATGGATAAATAATAATGAAATTTATAACTGTTTCACAAAGGATAAGGGGAAAACCTTTAGTTCGCCTTCCTCTATCGAATTATTAGCTTCATTGGATGTTATAAAATCAATATATAAGTCTAACTTAACTAGAAGTATAAGGAATTTAATTATTAATGAAATGTATGTAATGGATGATGATGAGGTTGAAGTTTTAATAATTCCAAATGAATATAATATTTTAGATAATGGTATGAATAATAAAGATGAAAATTATAAAGAATGTGACCAGTGCTTATTAGAGGCTAAATCTTATTTAAATGTTGCTTATAATAAAATGCTTATATACGAAAAACAATTGAGACAGAAAGATGAGTTAATTACTCTATTCAATAATAGTATACAAGAATATGTTATTAGAGTTCAAATATATGAAAATAAATTAAAAGATATAAATACACAGTGTGTAAAATTTCAAGAGGATAAGAAGTTATTAAGTGAAAATATAGATTACCTTCAAGAGAGTTTAATAAGTAAGGAAAATAAAATCAATGAGTTAGAAAATGCTAGTATGGAGCAAGGAAAAGAAATATTAATTTTAAAAGAGCAGTTTGATGAAAAAGATAAACAAATTACAAAATTGCAAGAGAAAAGCTCCCAGCAAGATAGGGTTAATATGGAAGATGAAAGTAGAATTTTATTATTTATTGAAGAAGTTGAGATTTTAAGAGATCAATTAGAAGATTTAAACTCAAAATTAATGATATCTAACTCTAAGATCAATGAATCTTTTTTTAAAAGAATATTTAGTAATAGATAGAAATCTAAATACAATATTATGATATATGAATAAGTTTAAATACTTATTAAAGATTACTGCATTAAATTAATGTAGTAATTTTTTTATTTATGTAACAAAAGCAGGTAGTAGAGTAATATAATATACTGAACTTTAAAACTATGTATAAACGGATATTTAATATATATAGTTCTAGATTTAATTACAAAATTTTTTAAAGAGGCGTGATATTTATGAAAGGTATAATTCTAGCAGGAGGAACGGGATCAAGACTGTATCCTTTAATAAAAGCAACTAATAAACATTTACTTCCTGTAGGAAAATATCCAATGATATATTATTTAATTGCTAAAATGAAACAAGCAGATATTACTGATATTATGATTATTTCAGGAAAAGAGCATATGGGTGCTATAGTAAATTTATTAGGTAGTGGATATGAATATGGAGTTAAATATACCTTTAGAATACAAGATCAACCTGGAGGGATAGCAGAAGCACTAGGATTATGTGAGGAGTTTGTAGGAAAAGATAGTTGCACTGTATTACTTGGAGACAATATATTTGAAGATGACATTTGCGAATATGTAAAAAACTTTAAAAAAAGAGGGCAAGGCGCAGAGCTATTGTTAAAAAAAGTACCAGATCCTGAGAGATATGGAATAGCAGAAATTGAAAACGGTAGAATAATTTCAATAGAGGAAAAACCTAAGAATCCTAAAGGGGATTGCTGTGTTACAGGGATATATATGTATGATAATAGAGTGTTTCAGGTTATTAAAGAATTAAAACCTTCTTCTAGAGGGGAACTTGAAATTACTGATGTTAACAATTGGTATTTAAAAGACGGTTCTCTTACCTACGATATTATGAAGGGTTGGTGGACAGATGCTGGAACCTTTAGTTCATTAATGAATGCTAATATATTAGCTAAAGATATAGATTTAGATTATATATTGAGTAGAGATTTTAAGGTAGAGAATTTATGAAAAGAACAAATTGGGGGAGAAAAGAATGAAAACGTATCTTGTAACCGGTGGGGCGGGATTTATAGGTTCTAATTTTATAATATATATGCTGAAAAAATACAATGATAAAAAAATCATTAATCTTGATAAGTTAACTTATGCTGGAAACCTTGAAAATGTTAAAGAAGTAGAGAATAACCCTAATTATAAATTTGTAAATGCTGATATATGTGATAAAGAAACAGTTAATAAAATATTTGAAGAAAATGACATTGATTATGTTGTTAATTTTGCGGCTGAATCACATGTGGATAGAAGTATTGGGGGTCCTGAAATTTTTATAAAAACAAATATAATAGGTACTACTAATTTATTAAATACAGCTAAGGATGCATGGAAAACTAAAGAAGGCTTCAAAAAAGGCAAGAAGTTTTTACAAGTATCTACGGATGAAGTGTACGGCTCTTTAGGAGATGTAGGATACTTTACAGAGAACACTCCATTAGATCCTCATAGTCCTTATTCTGCAAGTAAAGCATCAGCAGATTTAATTGTTAAGGCATATTATGATACTTATAAAATGCCTATTAATATAACTAGATGTTCGAATAATTATGGGCCATATCAATTTCCAGAAAAGCTGATACCGCTTATTATTAATAATTGTTTAAATAAAAAACCAATACCTGTTTATGGAGATGGGTTAAATATAAGAGATTGGATATATGTTGAAGACCACTATAGAGCTATTGACATGGTTATTAAAAAAGGAAAAACAGGAAAAGTTTACAATATCGGTGGTCATAATGAGAAAAGTAACATTGATATAGTAAAAATAATAATAAAATTTCTCAACGAAAATGTTGATAATACTATAACAGAAGAGCTTATAAAATACGTAGAAGATAGAAAAGGACACGATAGAAGATATGCAATAGATTCTAGTAATATAGAGAATGAATTGAGCTTCAAACCAGAAATGACATTTGAAGCAGGAATTGAAAAAACTATTAAGTGGTATCTAGAGAATGTAATATGGCTTAATAATGTTACCTCTGGAGAATATCAAAATTATTATAAAAAAATGTATGAATCCATTTAGATTAAGAGGTAATATAAATAAAGTATTTTTTTGAAAAACATCTTAACTGTAAATTTAAAAAAACCAATGATATTTCAAAACCAAAGTCCCTTACTTCTATAAGTAGGGGACCCATGTTATAAAAAAGATAAAACACAAATTATTTTTTGAACTGGAGAGTATTGTAGCATCAAAGATTATTATTTAACTAATATTAGCAGAAAGGAAGAATTATAATGGCTAAATTTAAGTTCTGTGAAACATTTATAAGCGGATTATATGTTATAGAACCAATAGTTTTTAGTGATAGTAGAGGTTGTTTTTTAGAAACTTATAACTATGAAGAATTTAAAGAAGTTGGTATTGACATGATTTTTGTTCAAGACAATCAATCAAAGTCTAAAAAAGGAGTACTACGGGGATTGCATTTTCAAAAGAAACATCCCCAAGGTAAACTAGTTAGAATTATAAAAGGTGAAGTTTTTGATGTGGCAGTAGATTTAAGAAAAGATTCAGAAACTTATGGAAAATGGTATGGCTGTATTTTAAGTGAAAATAATAATAAACAATTTTATATTCCGAAGGGTTTTGCTCATGGATTTTTAGTTCTTTCTGAGGAAGCTGAGTTTGCGTACAAGTGCACAGATTTTTATAAGCCAAAAGATGAATATGGGATAATGTGGAATGACGCTAAATTAAATATTAATTGGCCAGTACAAGATCTTAATGAAGTTATATTATCTGATAAGGATAAACAGTGGGGTAAATTTGAAGAATAATATTTATGTTGGAGAGATAATATGGTTACAAGTATAGTAATTTTAACTTACAATAAACTTAAATATACAAAAAAATGTATAGAAAGCATAAGAGAATATACGGATAAAAATAATTATGAAATTATTGTAGTAGATAACCATTCTACTGATGGTACCGGTGATTGGCTAAATAATCAGCGAGACATAAAAACAATATTTAATGAAGAAAATGTTGGTTTTCCAAAAGGATGTAATCAAGGAATAAATATTACTGATGGGGATAATATTCTACTTTTAAATAATGATGTGGTAGTTACTCCAAATTGGCTTGAAAATTTAAATAATTGTTTATATAGTTCTCAAGATATAGGTGCAGTTGGGGCAGTTTCTAATAGGTGTCCTTATTACCAGCAAATAAGTGTAGAATACAATACCCTGGAAGAAATGATATGTTTTGCAGAAAAATATAATATCTCTGATGAAAATAAATGGGAGGAAAGGTTAAAGTTAATTGGGTTTTGTATGTGTATCAAAAGAGAAGTGATAGAAAAAATTGGGCTACTTGATGAAGAATTCACTCCAGGAAATTTTGAGGATGACGATTATTCTTTAAGAATAAGAAAAGCTAAATATAGATTAATGCTTTGCATGGATACCTTTATACATCACTATGGTAACGTTACTTTTGGTGAAAATCCATATGAGTATTCTAATATTCTAGAAAAAAATCAAAAGAAGTTTGAAAAAAAGTGGGGATTTAGTTGGGAAAATTGTAAATCTATAAGTTATGAAATAATTAAACTAATAAATAGACTCAGGTTAGAAGAATTTAACCTATTAGAAATTGGTTGTGGCTGTGGTGCAAATTTACTAGAAATAAAAAATATTTTTAAAAAGGCTAATATATATGGGATAGAACCAAATAAAAATGCTGGAGAAATAGCGAAAACTTTTGCAAAGGTTATTATTGGAAACATTGATGATTGTGAATTAGATTATGAAGACAGATGTTTTGATTATATGATTTTTTCAAGTATACAATTAGATTCAAATGAATCCTCCGATATTCTAATATTTATAAAAAAATATCTAAAAGGTGATGGGCTAATATTAATAAATAATTTTAATACTAAGTTTACCCAATTATAGAATTTAACTATTTAATATTTTAGATTAATATGTTTATAAGGAGATGGTACCAACTTATTCCATACTGACAATTATGCAAGTGCACTTTTTAACTGATTGCATATAATAAATGGGAGAACACTTTTCTTTGTTATAAAGTTAAGAGAAAGAAGGAGGTTTATTTTATTATGATTCCTAAAGTAGATAAGGAATTTTTCTGGGATTGCTATGATATTTATTCACAGATAGATTCGGATTTTGGAGGAGGGAGCCCTTTTTATAAAACATATCTTATGGCATATCTTATTAAATATCAAAATATGAAAACATTTGTTGAAATTGGTGTTTACAAGGGTAAATGTTTGCTACCTTTGGCATATATTATTAAGCAAAATGAAGGGGTTGCTATTGGAATAGATCCATACAATAATATGTGTACAAGGCAATATGATGTTGAAGAAGAAAAATGCGTTGCTATAAATGAGTTTACTGATAAATTTAATTTTAACAAGATATATAAAGATGTTTTAGAAAAAAAAGAAGCTATGGGTTTGTCTTCAAATTGCGAAATTATTAATAAGACGTCAGAAAGTGCATGGGAAGATCTGATGTCAAAGAAAACTGTAATAAATATGCTTCATATAGATGGAAACCGTGACACAAAGTATGTTGTTATGGATGCAGAAAAGTATATTCCAATGGTAAGTGATTTTGGTGTTGTTGTATTTGATGTTATTAATTGGGACAGTGTTAATGTTGTGTATCAAAAATATAAAGCGGAGCTAATACCAATATTTGAATGTGATACTTTTGCAATACTGCTTAAAGCAGAAAGAACTCAGACAAATCTAGACAAAGCAAAAGTAATGGAGAAAAAAATTAGTTATTTATATAAGAAATTATTGTACATGAATAAAGAAATAGATGAGGGAATCATTGATACTAAAATTCCTAATGTAGCTCTTGGGATTTTAACATATAACCATGAAAAATATATTGAAGAATGCCTTGATGGAATTTTTTTTCAAAAAGGAAAATTCAATAAAAATGTTTTTATAGTTGATGATTGTTCAACAGACAGTACATATGAAAAAATATGTACTTACATTAAACAATATGAAAATAAGCTAAAAGATTTTGATATTAAAATTGTAAGAAATGATCTAAATAAAGGTGTAGTAAAAACATTTCAATCACTTGTGCATATGACTAAAGGGTTTGATTATGTCTCATTCTGTGAGGGAGATGATTATTGGATAAATCCCAATAGAGTAAAGAGTCACATCGATTTTTTGAAGAATAATCCTGAATGTTGTATGTCATTTAATCAGGCTTGTGTATTGTGGCAAGATACGGGAGTTTTTGAAGAATCAGAAATTCATTGTGGTCTGAATAAACGAGTACAAAATATTGATGATGTTTTAAAATTAAATATTGTTGGAAATGAAAGCTGTGCATTTTACGATGGGCGTGTAATTGATCTTTTACCTGACTCTCTGTTTGAAGTGTTCATAGGTGATTGGATGTTTAATATATTTTGTGCAACATTCGGAGATATTGGTTATATACCTGATTTAATGAGCGTCTATAGAAAACATTCTGGTGGTATATGGACTAGGTTGAGTGGTATGCAACAGATGAATGATATAATTAAGAACCTGGATGAATATAACAGCTATATGGAATTTATATATGACATAGAGTATACAAAACTACGTAATACTTGCATTGTAGAATATAAGGGTAATTTTTCAGAAAATCTTGATCTTGTAATAATAGATGATGTTTTTCCATGCGATATGAGTGGATTTCGTTATCAAGAGTTTACAAGTTATCTTGAAGAAATAGAGAATACAAAAATAATATGTACGGGTCAAACAATTGAGCAATTTCTACATTTAAATGTGGATGAGGTGATTATTAAATATAAGCGTAGATTTCCTGATTTTTCAGGAAAAGTGTGTAGGTATGATTACTGGAGGCCCATAGGGTGTAAGCTTATGTACTTTATTTTTCCAACAAATGCATATAATGCATTGCCTATTATGGAGCATTATCATATCCCATTTATTTTTACACTTTATCCAGGTGGAGGTTTTGCATTAAATAATTCTGAATCTGATCAAAGGATTAAGATACTTATGGAATCGCCTTATTTTAAAAAAGTTATTGTAACCCAACAGGTTACAAATGATTATTTAATAAATAATAAATTTTGTTCACTTGAAAAAATTGAATTTATTTTTGGTGGAGTTATGCCTCTTATTGAATATAATAAAGCAAAATCATATAACAAAGTAAGGTATGGATTCGAAAAGGAAAATTTTGATATATGCTTTGTTGCACAGAAGTACACAGAAAAAGGCGAAGACAAAGGATATGATGTATTTATTGATATAGCAAAAGTTCTTTGCGGTATGTATGCAAATATCCATTTTCATGTGGTGGGTGGATTTGATGAAAATGATATTGATATATCAGATATAAAAAATCACATAACATTTTACGGAACACTCAATATAAATAATTTTGATTCTTTTTTTACAGACAAAGATATTATTATTTCACCTAATATTGATGGAAAGATGAGTCATGGTAATTTTGACGGATTTCCTACAGGTTCTTGTGTGGAGGCGGGACTTAGAAAAACAGCAATATTTTGCACGGATCCATTAAATTTAAATGGGGACAGAATAGTAAATGCTAAAGAGATTGTTATAATACCTCATGATGCTAAAAAAGCAAGCGAAATTATAGAATATTACTATAAAAGTCCACAGTTGATAAAAGACATAGGTGATAATTGTCAGGAAAAGTTGCTTTACTTGTTTAGTTATGAATACCAAATTGCTCCAAGGATTAAGATGCTAAAAGATGAAATAGAAAAGTCATTAAGATGAAATTAAGATCCAATATAAAAATTCTATATTATGAAAGTTGGTGTAATAATGAAGAACATCGTTATATGTGGAGCAGGTGGATTTGGACGTGAAGTTGCATGGTTGATTGAAAATATTAATAAGGTGAAAAAACAATGGAATATAATGGGATTTGTTGACAACACTCCTGAGTTAAAAGAAAAAATTATTAATAATTATCCTGTTCTTGGAGATGAGAGCTGGTTTGATGGTATTGAGTATCCCATTTATACAGTTTGTGCTATTGGCAGTAGTAACGGGAAAAGAAGTTGGATTGAAAGAATTAGTAAGAATAAAAATATACGATTTGCTACACTTATAGATCCTAATGCCAATATTTGTAATGTGGTACAAATTGGTGAAGGTACCATTATATGTGCAGGAACAATTGTAACTGTTAACATCAAAATTGGAAATCATGTAATTATAAATCTTGATTGTACAGTGGGCCATGATGCTATTATTCTTGATTATTGTACTATTAATCCAAGTGTAAATATATCGGGTAATGTATATATTAGTTCTATGGTTGAAGTTGGAACAGGTACTAATATTATTCAAGGAAAAAGTATAGGAACAAATTCTATTATTGGTGCTGGTTCAGTTGTAACGAAAGATATACCAGATTATTGTACAGCGGTGGGAATACCTGCAAAACCAATTAAATTTCACTCTGAGCAAAAGGGTATATTAGAAAACTGTAAATAATTTTGTAAACTATAAGTAACTCCTTCTTGTAATAATTTAGATAATAAATTATTACAAGAAGGAGTTACTTTATATGTCAAATTATTTTAATTATGAATTATTGAGTTTTCAGAGTATATTTTATAATTACAAATTCAATATGATATAACAAATTCTATCAACATCCTCTAAACTTAAATCAGCATAAAGTGGTAATGTTAGTACTCGTTTCGCAATATGCTGCGCTATTGGTGTTTTATTTACATTAAATTTTCCATGATAGCAATCAAAGGTATTAGTTAATGGATAAAAATATTTTCTCGCAAATATATTATTTTCCTTTAATTTATCACACACTTCATTTCTACTAAAACCAAATACTTTTTCATCAAATACAACTGGGAAATAAGCATAGTTTGATTGAATATTCTCTTTATCATACATTATTTTAATCCCATTTATATTTGAAAGCCAGCTGCGATATCTTTCAACTACAGTTTTTCTTTTGGATATTTCTTCTGTTATATGACGTAGATTACAAATACCCATAGCTGCTTGAAATTCATTCATTTTTGCATTAGAACCAACACCATCTACCATTTCTTGTGATTCAATACCAAAGTTTTTTAATTTATATAGCTGTTTTCCAATATTCTCATTAGAAAATGTTACTGCTCCACCTTCGATAGTATTATATACTTTTGTAGCATGAAAGCTAAACATAGTGGCATCTCCAAATCTTCCTATACCTTGTCCATTTACTTTTTCGCCAAAAGTATGAGCTGCATCATAAATTACTTTCAAATCGTATTTACTAGCGATCCTCTCAATTTCATGGATATTGCAAATATGTCCATAAACATGGACAGGCAGAATAGCAGTTGTTTTATCTGTTATTAATCTTTCTATTTTTGTTACATCCATAGTATAATCATCTGAATTAATATCACAAAAAACAGGAGTTAATCCATTTCTTACAATGGCATGTGTTGTTGATGCAAATGTAAAAGGTGTTGTAATAACTTCCCCTGTTAGATTCATCGCTTGAATTAAAAGTTCTAATGCCATATGCCCATTGGTAAATAATGAAATATTATCTACTCCTAAATATTTAATAAGATCCTGTTCTAATTGTTTGTGAAATTCTCCTATATTAGTTAGCCATGCTGTATCCCAAATTGATTTTATTTCATTTGTGTATTCCTCTAGTGGAGGCATAGACGAACGAGTTACTAATATTGGTTTTTGATTCATTATCATTCACCTCAAAAATTAATTTGCTAACTTGGGCCTGAATAATTAAAAGAATATTACTAATCTTTTCTACATTATATTTTTGAAACTTTTCTGCATATTCGTAAGAAGAAAAATGTTCTCCCATTTATTTTATGCAATCAGTCTAAAAGTGTACCTGCATAATTTTCAATATGGAATAAGTCTGACCTAATGCTAATATTAAAAATGAAAGCCCTTTTGCATTAAAGCAGAAGGGACTAAGGTGACTCCCTTAAATACAGAACACTATGACATGCTTATGAGTGAAGTGAGTGAACTAAAACGAATGATTCATAAAACTAAAATGTTATACATATATATTAATAACATGCAAAAACATTTTAAAAACTGTAAAGGGGCAAATGAAGGATAGTAAATTTATACAAGGAGGTAAGTAAAATGAAAGAAAATAAAATGGTATTTATTACTTGTGTAAATAATGAAGATTTATATCAGATATGCTTATCATATATTCAAAAACTTCAAGTACCTGAATGCATGGAAATTGAAATAATATCAATAAGAGATGCTAAAAGTATGACCTCAGCCTATAATTTGGCTATGCTAAAAAATGATTCTAAATATAAAGTGTACCTTCATCAGGATGTTTATATACAAAATACAAATTTTATTTTTGATATAATAAATGTGTTCAAAAGAGATGTGAAAATAGGGATTATAGGCATGATAGGCGCAAAAATCATTCCAGTATCAGGAATTTGGTGGGAAGATTATTGTAGAGTAGGAAAGGTTTATAGCAATCATAGCGGAGCTATGGAATTACTTAACTTTGATGAAGTTAAAGACTTGTATACTGAATTAAAAGGAATAGATGGACTAATAATGATAACACAATATGATTTACCTTGGAGAGAAGATATATTTGATGGATGGCATTTTTATGATATTTCGCAAAGTCTTGAATTCATAAGTAAAGGATTTAAGGTAGTTGTTCCCAAACAGCAAGTTGCATGGTGTATTCATGATTGTGGATATTTAAATGTAAGTGGATTTGAAGAATATAGAAATAAATTTTTAGACAATTATTCCAAAGACATATTACCATTAGTTAGTATATTGATACCTACTTACAATCAAACTTGCTATCTTAAGCAAGCTCTTAATTCTGCATTGAATCAAAGTTATAGAAATATCGAAATTATTATATGTGATGACAGTACGACCAGTTATGTACAAGAGTTAGTAGAGAAATATATGCTTAAGAGTAATAAAATTAAGTATATTAATAATGGTGGGCCATGTGGATTTAGAGGGAAGATTAATAAACAAAAGTGCTTTGAAGCATCATCAGGTGAGTATATAAGCTATTTGTTACATGATGATCTTTACAACTCAAATAAAATAGATAGGATGATTAATTACTTCCTTTATGACGATACACTTTCGCTCATAACAAGCTACAGAAGAATGATTAGTGAAAATGGTGAATATCTCAGCGATAGTTTTAGATCCGTATGTCAATATTCTAATGATATTCGTTTAACTGGAGAAGAGGCAGGAAGAAAGATTCTTTTTTCTATGATTAACTATATTGGTGAAGAAACCACTGCCATGTTTAGAAGAAATGTGGTGGATTTTGATGATACTTACAATACCATCATTGATTATGACAAATATAAAATATATTGCTTAAGTGATATAGCTTTATGGTTAAATTTATTAAGAAGAGGAAATATGATTTATATTACTGAACAATTAAGTAATTTTAGAATCCATAACTCTCAGAATTCAAAAGATAAGATTTTAGTTTGTTGGGCTTCAATTGATTTTTTCAATATGATTATTTCTTCCTATGAAAACAAAGTGTTTATTAGAAATAGAAAAGAACTTTTAGAAAGCCTTATGGCTTGGTATAAGGAGTATGCTGGAGATTTAATTATGTTTAGTAATCTCTATAATGATAGATTAAAAGATAATAAAGAGATAATGAAACTTAGGGATGAATATATAAAATGCTATACTAAATTTATAACTATACTATTGGATTAACTTTTAACAAAATAAAAAATATTAGGGAGGAGATAGGATGAAAGCGGGGATAATGCAACCATATTTATTTCCATACATCGGATATTTTCAAACAATAAACGCTGTTGATAAATATGTAGTTTATGATGATGTGCAATTTATAAAAGGTGGATGGATAAATAGAAATAGGCTACTCATTAATGGAAAAGCTAGTATGGTTACTTTAAAAATTAGAAAGGAAGATTTCAAACTAAATATAAATGAAATGTTTTTATTGGATAATTTTGAATATGAAAATAATAAAGTTTTAAAATCTATAGAATTGGTATATTCAAGAGCGCCATACTTTAGCAATACAATTGATGTTATAAGAGAGATTTTAACTTATAAAGATAAAAACCTTTCTAAATTTATTATAAATAGCATAGTGATAATTTGTAAATTTTTAGATATTAGTACAGAATTAATTATTTCTTCACAACTAAAGAAAGATACATCACTTAAAGCAGAAGAAAAAATCATACATATAAACAAAATATTGGGTTCAAATACTTATATTAATGCCATAGGGGGTATGGGATTATATTCAAAGGATAAATTTAAAGAGCAGGAAATAGATTTATTTTTTATAAAAATGAAAGAGATAAAATATAAGCAATTTAACGATGATTTCATTCCGAATTTATCAATTATAGATGTATTGATGTTTAATTCTAAGGAAGAAGTTAAGCGATTATTAAATGAATATGAGTTGGTATAAATATGATAAGTAGAGAAATGGGTGGTTTTTTTGAATTAGAATTAAGTATAGGTAATGAATACCACATAAATGCTATACATTTAAATAGTGCTAGGTATTGCTTACAGTACATTTTAAAGACAGGGCGGTATAAAAAAATATATATACCCTATTATATATGCGATAGTGTACTAAAACCTATAAATGAGGAGAAGGTTAATTATAAATATTATCATATAAATGATAAATTTGAGCCTATTTTTAATAATAAATTATCTTATGAAGAATGCTTATTGTATGTAAATTACTTTGGAATGAATTCTCAAAATGTATATAAGGTTAAAGAAAAATTTAAAAATGTAATAATTGATAATACTCAAGCATTTTTTGAAATGCCTTTAAATGATACAGATACAATTTATTCAACAAGAAAGTTTTTTGGAGTTTCTGATGGCGGGTATTTATATACAAATAAACTATTAGATAAAAAGTTTGAAGAGGAAACTTCATATAATAGATATGAATATTTACTAAAAAGAATTGACATGACAGCAAGTGAAAGTTATGAATTATTTAAAAAAAATGAAGAGTATTTAAGTAAATGTGGAATGAAAAAGATGTCTAGACTAACATGCGCTATTTTATCTAGTGTTAACTATGATAAATGTAAGTCTTTAAGAAATGAAAACTTTTTGTATTTACATGAAAATTTGAAGAATCGTAATGAATTAAAGATAGATATAAGTAACATAAACGGTCCTATGTTTTATCCATTATTAATAAATGATAATAATTTAAGAAATAAGCTAATAAAAAATAAGATTTATGTAGCAACTTATTGGAATGAAATTAAGGAGAAGATAACTAGTGAAAAGTTTGAATATTATTTAACTGAAAAAATGATACCAATTCCTATTGATCAGAGATATAACATAGAAGATATGAAATTTATTATTAAAAATTTAATTTAGTAGGTGAGTAAATTGAAAAAAAAGGTTTTGGTTTTTCCATGTGGATCTGTGACTGCGGTAGATATCAACTTTGCACTTAGAAATTGCTTGAGAGTAGAACTTTATGGCGCATCTAGTATAGATGATCATGGTGAATATGTATATAAAAATTATATAGGGGGAGTTCCTAATATATCTGATTGTGATTTTATTGAAAAATTCAATCGAATTTTGATAAATAAAGCAATAGATTTTATTATTCCTACACATGATACAGTGGCATTATATTTAAAAGAAAATGAAAAAAAAATATTTTCCACAGTTATTTGTGCAGATTTAGAAACTACAAAAATATGTAGATATAAATCACTAACTTATAAACTTTTTTCTGAGTATGATTTTACGCCTAACATTTATACTAATTTAACAAATGTTAATCAATATCCGGTTTTTTTAAAACCAGATGATGGACAAGGTGGAAAAGGTGCATTTATAACTCATAATGAAGAAGAAACAAAATTCTATATGGAAAGAAATAATAAAATGATAATCTGTGAATATTTACCTGGAGATGAAATTACAATTGATTGTTTCACTGATAAAAATTTAAATTTGAGAGTTGTATGTGAAAGAACAAGAGAAAGAACTTTCGGAGGTATAAGTGTAAAAGCAAATATCGTAAAATTAGAAGAAGAAGTTAAAAATATATCACAAATCATAAATAGTAAATTAAAATTTAGAGGATATTGGTATTTTCAGTTAAAAAAAAATTCAAATAATAAATATAAATTAATGGAAATATCAACAAGGATGGCAGGTACATCATGTATAAGTAGAAACCTAGATATTAATTTTCCATTGCTCTCCATACTGGATTTTAATAATGAAGATATAGATATATTACCTAATAACTATAATATTGAAGTTGATAGAACGCTAATTAATAGATATAAAATCGATATAAATTATGAAAGGGTATATTTAGATTTTGATGATACATTAGTATTTGATAAAAAAATATATAATCAATATATGTTTTTTTATTTATATCAGTGTCTAAACAATAATAAAGAAATTATATTGATTACTAAACATAATGTGGATATTATAAATACATTAAATAGGCTAAAAATTCCAGAAAGCTTATTTAATAAAATTATAAAAATAGATGCAAGTGAGTATAAATATGAGTATATGGATAATAGTATTCAAAGTATATTTATAGATAATTCTTTTAAAGAAAGAAAAATGGTGAAAGAAAAATTATGCATGCCTACCTTTGATACTGGAAATATAGAATGCTTGATAGATTGGAGAGGTTAAAAAGAATAAACCCAATGTCGAAGGCGCTCTAGGGACTATTTCTATTTGAATTATTAGCGCACTTCGACATCAAAAGTTTTTTCTATATTTAACTTATAAAGATATTAAACACTTAATTGATTGAGCATAACAGTAATATATCTCTTTTTTTATCTCCCTTAATTCTTTTAATTCAGCATCATCTTTTGGTATATAATTTTGCAACTCTTTAATTTTTCTTATATAGAAATGGAACCATCTTTTAATAAGGTTTAGATATTCCTCTTTGCTCTTTATAAAATCTTTATCTAGGTATGAGTCAGTTAGAAAATAATAGCAATCTATGGCACCAAGAAGATGAACTATTGGATTTTGAGTATTCTGTGTACCGTGCAGTCTAAAACTACTCAAAGGTTCCGCAATATATATTGCATTTCCTTTAAGTAAAAGCTTAAACCATATAGCCATATCAACATAACTTATTGCTCCTCTTCCTTTATAACTAAAAATATCCCCCTCAATATCAGCTTTTTTAAACATTGCAGTAGTAGGTTCCCCAACTATATTTGCCATAGTATGCAGCATAAATGATCCTAAGCTTTCACCAGTTATCTTCGTGGTTCTTGGCAAAAATTTTTTTGGAATATATACCAGTTCGTCATTAATATTTATACGGTTTCTATAGGAAGTAACTAATGTCACATCATTGTTGTTCATAAAATAGTTCACCATAATTTCTATTTTATTTGGATAAAATACATCATCATGAAATAAATAATTAATATATTCTCCATTACTTAACTCGAAACATTTTTGACCATTTAAAATACCTCTTTGACCTAAGGGACCACCATTATTATAGTACTTTATATTTTTATGATTCACCATATAACGGTTAACCATCTTTTCAACTTTATCATTAGAACTATCATCACATATGATTATTTCTATATTAGCATAGCTTTGATTTAATGCACTGATTAAGGCTTTTTCTAAATATTGTGTCTGATTATACGTAGGAATTAGAATACTTACCAAGGGCAAATTTTCTTTCATGAAATTTCCTCCACAATTTGTTATTTAAAGAAATTTATACAAATAGATTCAATATATCATATGAAACAAATTTAATTTAGTGATTATTGTTAATAAAACTGCAATTATCTAACATTTAATATGAACACCTATGAATTATTAATAATAATATATATTAAATTAATATTTTTATAAGAAGGTGAATGATTTGCAAGATAATGATTCAATAATCAATATAAATTTGCCATTATACGAGAAATTCTTTATTGCTGATATAGTTTCTGTATATCCAGATTCAGATAATTTTAATGACAACGATTGTCCTCCATGCAGGTTTACTAATCCTGAAGGGGGTGGAAACTCATCTCCAAGTTCAATAACAATTGAGGAAATTCTGGATAATAAAGACATGCAAGTAGAATTAGACTGTCAAGGAAGAACATTGACCATAAGAGTTATTTATCCAAATAGGAATAAAGAAAATTTTCATTTGGATTTATTACTTTGATCAATATTTTATTTGTAAAAACACTAGGTACATTAAATCTAGTGTTTTATTTTGTTAAGAAAATGCTTGCTAAAGGCGAAGTTATGATTAATATAAGTTTAAAGAAATAGTTGTAATAGGTAGGATAAATAAAATTCTAGGTTGCCCACCTATTACTTTTTTAATGTATAGAATACATAATATTACACAAAGTATTTGCTTAGCACAGTAATATCTCCAAACCTTCTCCATCATAAACTTCAAATTCTTTTATTGATCTCATTATTTCTTTTTTAGCAAGTTCAATATATCCATAGCTATAATATAGTTTTCCAAGATTAAGTAGTACAAATTTATTATTTATTAAATTTAGTAAGTTTACGGCTATCTCAAGTTCATTAAATTTATTGTTTATGAGCAGTATTTCACAAATTTCTAAAATAATAGCAAGGTATTCCTGGTCATTTTCTTCTTCAGATAAAACAGAAGTGGGCTCTTTTGTAAATAAGTTTAACAACTGTGAGTGAACTTTATATTGTTTTTTATTATACTTATATAAATCATCCTCTTTAAAATTACTTAATAAAGCTAGTGCATTATCATAATTATTAGTTAATATGCTACTTATAACCTTGTACATGGAAAAATATAAATAACTAGAACTACTTTCATCTATATTATTCATTTTAATGCATTCATTAAAATCGCCAGACATTACAAGACAATTAGCTTTAAGTAACATTAGGTCTTCTGGAATAATTCCAGCAAGTTCACATTTTTCTACGTACTCCAATGCTGTTTTATAAAAGCCTTCGGTGTAAAATAAATTTGCAATAATGATATTGGCTTTGGGATAATCAGAAAAGAACTCTTCTATTATTTTTTTGAAATCATCGAAAGGTGTATTTTTATTCTTTAATATATGACCAATAGAATATAGTGGATTAATGAAATCAGGATTTGATTTCATTGCTTCAATATAATAATTGTATGCAGCATCATAATCCTTAAGTTTCAAATATGCATTACCTAATTCATAATATGCTTTGAAACTTCCTACTCCATATAAACACTTTAATTCAGAAGGTGCTTCTCCGAGTTCTATGCATTTCTCCAGAGACTTTATCTGAAGTGTAGGCATGTTCATATCTTTTAAAATAAGAGCTTTTAAAAAATATAGGTCAGTAAACTTAGGGTAGTTCTCAAGACCAATATTTATATATTTAAAAGCTGTATCGTAATCTTTTATATTATAATTTAAGAAAACTATCCTGAATATTAGCAAAAAACTATATCCATTATGAGGTTCGAATTTTTCATAGGATTTATAATAATGCTCCAAAGCTGTTTTTACGTCATCCATAGCTGCGTATTCAGTGCCTAGATTGAAGTGTGCAAAATAATTATCTGGATCTTTTTTTATTTGCTGCTTTAACAGTGTTATATTTCTAGTTCTCTTATCCTTAGAATCTATGCTTTTATTCATATACCCAAAATGGTGAATTTTTATAAGTGTGTAAATTGCATTATATTTATTTTCTGAATATATTAGCTGATTATGAATTTCTCCATCATAGTGAGTTCCCTGGTTATTTTTATATAGTCTTGGATTTAGATTTATAGTAATTGAATTATCATCAATGATACTTCCATAATAGTTTAAGGTTTCAAAATAATAAATTGCATTTTCATCCAACTGCCTAGTTAACAAATCTCTTAAATTTTCTTGATCCTCAGGATATAATTCATCATCTCCGTCCAAAATCAATATCCAATCTTTATTAGCATATTTTAATGATTCATTTCTAGCATCGCTAAAGTTATTATTCCACTTAAAATAGTGAACATTAGCTCCAAAGCTTTTAGCGATATCTATAGTTCTGTCCGTGGAACCTGTGTCAACTATAATAATTTCATCAACAATATCCTTGATGCTGCTAAGGCATCTAGGCAAGTAGGTTTCTTCATTCTTAACAATCATACATAAACTTACTTCATTTTTCATTTATTATCCTCCAATTTAAAACAATGAAATACTTCCATATATATTATGTAGAATTTAATTAACAGTTCTTAATTCATTTTCGAGATTTTGAGATATTTGAAATTACGGCTCATAATTTGTTGACAATCTCTGCTATTTATAAAAGTAAAGTGACATATACATATTATAAGGTACATTCTATGTACAAATTCATATAATATAACAGGATTTATAATCCTAAAAAATAAATTTGTGGAGATGGATTTTATATGGCTTCAGCGCTTAATTTTGATACACCTAAATCTTGTACACCTCGTCCTGTTGATGTTACGGGAACTGTTGCAGCAGCAAGTCTTGCTTATTTGACAATTAGACTTAACGTTACGAATGGTTCTACGGCAACTAGAAACCGCTCATATTACAGAGTAATAACCTATGATAATACAGGCAGTGGCACAAGACAAGTAGTTAATACTGCTTATACTTTATCAATTGTGCCAAAGCTTTTAGGATCAGATACTATTGGGTCTATAGCAGCAGCTTGGTCATACACCCCTAACGTTTAATATTAACTATTTTAAAATCCATGGAGCCATAATTGGCTCCATGATCTAAGTTTAAGAACAATGGAGGTGTTTTTAGATAATGGATAACCGGATCCAGCAAGAATACTGTTATTTTCATATAAAAGTGGTTTTTAGTGATGAGTGCGGAGGAGCTTCTATAAGACAAGTTAGAGTTATAGGAACAGTAGCAGAAGATTCACTATATGATGCTGTAGTAAATATTGGTGTACAAAGAGCCAGCAGTGGTCATACGGATAATTATTACGTTGTTGATGAATATAATAACTTGTTAAGCGGTATCCCTCTTTATATAGACAAAATCTATAATATGGCTATTATTCCAAAGAAAACCACCGGTGATGTTGAAACAACGAATTTTTATGGTTCTTATAAAGTATAGAGTATTATATTTTAGTAAAGTTAGTTATTTAAAACTGCTAAGTGAAAGGGGAAATAATTTAGTGGAAAATATAATTAATATAAGTCTCAATACTAAGGAAAGTGATGAAAAAACCATTGCTTTTTTTGTGAAGCAGGGATTAGATAGCTTTTTAGAAGATATTATTGACGGATTGTCAGGTGAATATTTAACTAAAAAGATAATTGTAACAGATTTCAAACAAATTGATGAAGAGATGGAATTGGCTGATATATGTTGGTTTGAGTGGTGTGATGAACTAATATCCTATGGAAGTAGAATTAATCTAGCTAAAGAAAAGATAATTATATGTAGAATACACAGTTATGAAGCTTTTACAGATTATCCAGCTGATGTTGATTGGGAAAATGTGGATAAAATTATATTTGTGGCAGAACATATTAAAAATTTTGTTATTGAAAACTTTAGCATAGATGAAGAAAAGGAAATAGTAATTCCTAACGGTATTGATGACAATAAATGGACATTTGCTGAGAGAAGACCAGGATTTAATATTGCTTACGTAGGTTATGTAAATTATAAAAAAGGGCCCATGTTATTATTACATGCTTTTAAAAGTATTTATGATAGAAATAACCAATATAAATTATATATTGCTGGTAAGTTTCAAGATCAAAGAGATGTTTTGTATTTCAATCAAATGATAAAAGAATTTGGATTAGAAGATAATATAATTTATGAGGGCTGGCAGGATAATCTGGATAAATGGCTAGAAGATAAAAATTATATACTATGTACCAGTATCTTAGAATCGCAAAACATGAGTGTTATGCAAGCTATGGTAAAGGGGATAAAACCCATAATTCATAATTTTGTTGGTGCAAAAAACATATATCCTAAGTCTTTAATTTGGAACACAATAAATGAAGCTGCTGATATGATAACTGATAATGAATATAATTCAAAAGAATATTACTCATTTGTTTTGAATGGTTTTGAACTTCATCAGCAAATAGAAAAATTAAAGTCAGTATTTACAAATCTACTCCAAACTAAAAAAGCTACCATGATTGAGCGACCATTAGTTACTATAGGAATTACAAATTATAATGGTAAACAATATTTATCAAAATGTGTAGAATCTTTTATAAATCAAACTTATAAGAATATAGAAATTTTACTTATTGATGATTGTTCAACGGATGGTTCTGAAGAAATAATCAAAGATTATGAGGAAAAACATAAAAATATAAATGCAATATATCATAGTGTGAACTCAGGCGGAGCATCAAAAGGAATTCAAGAAATTATTAATAATGCAAAAGGGAAATATTTTCAGTGGATTGCTTGTGATGATTTTCCTGAAAGAGATGCTATTTATAAATTTGTAGACTATTTAGAGAAAAACCCTAGTAAGGACTATGTATATAGTAACCTTAATATAGTAAATCAGGATAATATAAAAGTTAACCAATGGAAATACCAGGTTTGCTCACAAAATGAAATTGTGGAGCATATTTTCAAGTCTGCCTCCGGTGTAATACCTATGAATTGTCTATATAGATTAAGCTTTTTTAAAAAAAATAAGATAAGTTGGATAATATACAGAGATAACGATTTTTCCGCAGATACATTAAATTCACTACAGTTTATAAAATATAATTGGAATTATGGAAAAATTCATGGCGCAGTTATAAATTATAGAATTCATTCAAACAATCTATCACATAACCTACAAAAAAGAATAAATTCAGCTGTTTCAATTTTTGATTATATAATTAAAAATTTTAAAGAAGAAGTGTATGCTTCAGAAATTCAATGGAATGGATTCGAAAATAGAGACCAATTAAAAAATTATGTGATAGCACAATTTTATTATGATCAAATTGAAAATCATGTAAATATGAATGCAATACCTGATTATGTAAAAGGCAATGTCACCAAGGAGGAATTAATGAAGTATTGCTTTGTGTTTGCAAAAGAGGGAATGAAGTATATTGATGAAGGCTTAGAGCGGGGAATAACTTTTTCAAGTGAACTTTTTAAACTAAAAAAATTATATGCGAAGTATATGGAAGAAGTTAAAGACTTAGGAGTGATTTAGCTATGAAAGTAATGACAATTCTAGGGACTAGACCAGAAATAATAAGACTATCATTAATTATAAAAAAATTAGACAAGAATTGTGATCACGTTTTAGTTCATACAGGTCAAAACTATTCTTCACTGTTAAATGATATATTCTTTCAGGAACTTGACATAAGAAAACCTGATTACTATTTACAAGTACCTGGGGATAGTTTTGGAATACAAGTGGGGAAATTATTACAACTTACAGAAGAAATTATATTAAGTGAAAAACCAGATAAAATACTAATACTGGGGGATACAAATAGTGGGTTATCTGCAATTATCGCTGAGAGACTTAGCATACCAGTATTTCATATGGAAGCAGGTAACAGATGTTTTGATTTAAAAGTTCCTGAGGAGAAAAATCGAAGAATAATAGATGCAATTTCAACTTATGCAATGCCTTATACTGCAGGAAGTAGAGAAAATCTTTTAAAAGATGGCATATTAAAAAACAAAATATTCGTATCAGGTAACCCAATATTTGAAGTACTTAGATATTATGATGAAAATATTGAAAAAAGCAATATTTTAAGGGACTTAAATTTAGAAAAAGGTAGATATATATTGGCCACCATTCATAGAGCGGAAAATGTGGATGTGAAAGAACGCTTAGAAATAATACTTAAGGCTATTGATTCGGTGCAAAAAGAATTTAATTGTAAAATAATCTTTAGTGTTCATCCAAGAACTAAAAGCAAAATAGATGAATTCGGTTTTCTAAATGCAAATAAAAATATAATTTATAGTGAACCTTTTGGTTTTTTTGATTTTGTAAAGCTTGAAAAAAATGGGGCCATTGTGCTAACAGATAGTGGCACGGTCCAAGAAGAGTGCTGCATATTCCAAGTTCCTACAATTACAATTAGAGATTCAACTGAAAGACCAGAAACGGTTGAATGTGGAAGTAATGTGGTTTCTGGTGTTAACTACCAGAAGATTATTATGTGTTCAAGGCTTATGGCAAAGGCAAATAAATGCTGGAGCTATCCAGATGGGTATATTGACAATAATGTTTCTAGTAAAGTTGTAAATTTTTTATTATCAAATTAGGGGTGAGGGCATGTGAAAAAAGTTTTAGTGCTAGGTGCAACAGGTATGGCCGGGCATATGATTAGCAGTTATTTTAAAACTCTATCAGAAAAATATGTAGTGTATGATATATGCCATACTGTTAAATTAGAAGAAAATTCTATAATACTAGATATACATGATTTAAACTTATTAAACACAATTATTGTAGAACTTAATCCGGATATCATAATCAATTCTATTGGAATCCTTAATAAAAATGCTGAAGATGACCCTTCTAATACTATATTTATTAATTCTTATTTACCAAGATACTTAGAAGAAGGATTTAAAAATACTAATATTAAACTTATTCACCTAAGTACAGATTGTGTTTTTTCAGGTGACGCAGGCAATTACAGCGAAATTTCTGTGCCAGATGGAAAAGATCTGTATGCGAAAACGAAAATACTGGGTGAAATAAATAATAATAAAGACCTAACAGTTCGCACTTCAATAATAGGACCGGAACTAAAGCATAAAGGTACAGGATTACTACATTGGTTTATGAAACAAAACGCAACTGTTATAGGATATTCCAAAGTTATATGGTCAGGAGTTACTACACTGGAGCTAGGAAAGTGTCTGGACCTTATGATAGAAAATGACTTAAGTGGATTATATAATCTGACTTCAAAAGCTTCAATTAGTAAATATGAGTTATTAAAAATTGTTAATTCTGTATTTGACAAAAACATACTAATTGAAAGTTTTGGACAAATTGAAAATGATAAATCTCTCATTAGTATCAGAAAAGATTTTTCTGTAGAATTGCCTGCTTATACAGAAATGGTTAGTGAGTTAAAAGATTGGATGCTAAAAAACAGGCAGATATATTCCCAATATTTTTTGTAAGTAGTTATAACATGCATATCAGAGCGAATATAAAAAGTGAAGCTTCGTATTTTCACAATACTAATGGGGGTACTGCATATGTTTGAAGACAAATCTATTTTAATCACCGGGGGTACAGGTTCCTGGGGAAATGAGCTCACAACTCAACTTTTAGAAATGAATCCTAAGCAAATAATTATATATTCAAGAAGTGAATTAAACCAAGTTAATATGCAGCGTAAATTTAATAATCCTAAGTTAAAATTTATTATAGGTGATATAAGGGATTATGAATCAATAAAACAAGCTACAAAAAATGTACAGTATATTTTTCATTTGGCGGCCTTAAAGCATGTACCTATTTGTGAGGAGCAGCCCTACGAGGCAATCAAAACCAATATTACAGGTGTTAAAAACCTTATTAAAGCAGCAATTGAAAATAACGCTATCAAAGTAATTGATGTTTCTACAGATAAGGCTGTTGAGCCAATAAACGTTTATGGAATGACAAAAGCTATTGGAGAAAAATTAATAATTCATGCGAGTACAATAACCGAAAACACCAAGTTTGTTTGCATTCGGGCAGGAAATGTATTGGGAACCAATGGAAGCGTTGTGCCATATTTCATAGACCAAGTAAAGAGATTTAATGAAATTACAATTACGGATACTGAAATGACAAGGTATTTCTTAACTTTAAAACAGGCAATACAGTTAATATTTAAAGCAATTAAGAGTAGTATAGGCGGGGAAACCTTTGTAATGAAAATGCCTGGTTATAAAATAGTAGATATAGCTAAAATCATACAAGATGAATTTGGAGATGAACATTGTAGCGTAAAAATAATAGGTAAAAGACCCGGTGAAAAGTTGCAAGAAGTATTAATATCAAGGTATGAAGCTGAAAATGCATATATTTATGATAAGGACTATTTTGTAATTCTACCTCAAATAAATATAGAGGGTTTAAAAGAATATTATAAAAAATTAAATTTGAAATCTCTAAATAAAAGTGAATATTCATCTAATGATTATGTATTAGGATACAATGAAGCTAAGGAAATGCTTATTAAAGGCGGATTTATTGACAATAAGGAAATTAATATAAATTTATAGAAACAGCAATTATGGTGGTGAAATTTAATGAAAGTAGTAATACTTTGTGGTGGCAAGGGAACACGTATGCGCGAAGAGACAGAATATCGACCTAAGCCTTTAGTTAATATTGGTGGTAAACCGATTCTGTGGCACATAATGAAAATATATTCAAGCTATGGATTTAATGATTTTATTTTATGTGTTGGGTACAAAGGAGAAATGATAAAGCAGTATTTTATGGATATGTACTGGAGAAATAATGATTTTACACTGCATTTCAATGGTGATAGAAAATTAGAATATCATACACAAGAAGATGAAAATTGGAATGTTACGATTGTTGATACAGGAATTGAAACTATGACGGGTGGAAGGCTAAAACAAGTAGAAAAATATATAGATGATGAGGAATTTATGCTTACTTATGGAGATGGATTAAGCAACGTAAATATCTTAGAGCTTTTAGAATTTCATAGAAAAAAAGGTAGGATTGGAACACTTACAGGGGTAAATCCTATTTCGACTTTTGGATTTATGGAGGTTGAAGATGGAATTATTGTGGACTTTAAAGAAAAGCCTATTTTAAAAGACATGATTAATGGGGGGTTTATGGTATTAAATAAGGAAGTGTTTAAATATTTGCCAAGTGAAGATTGTTTTTTTGAACAAGAACCTATAAAAAATCTTGCGAAAAATAAACAGCTTGCGGTTTATGAGCATAACGGCTTCTGGGTGGCTATAGATACTTTCAAGGATGTTGAAGCTGTAAATAAATTATGGGATAAAGGGGAACATTTATGGAGCGCAGCAGATTAGATTTGTTTAATGGCTTTTACAAAGGTAAAAGAATATTAATTACTGGACATACAGGATTTAAGGGTTCCTGGCTTTCAATTTGGTTAAATGAATTAGGAGCTGTGGTTGTTGGCTATGGCTTAGATCCATATACAGAAAACGATAACTTTATTGTAACTGGATTAAAGGATAAAGTAATAGATACAAGGGGAGATATAAGGGATTGTAAAAAGTTACAAGGAGTATTTACAAAATATAAACCAGAAATAGTATTTCATCTTGCAGCTCAATCAATTGTAAGACGTTCTTATGAAATTCCAAAAGAAACCTACGAAGTAAATGTTATGGGGACACTAAACCTACTCGAGTGTATTAGAAATTCAGATTCTGCTAAGGTCGGGGTAATGATTACAACAGATAAATGTTATGAAAATAAAGAACAAATTTGTCCATATAGGGAACTTGATCCTATGGGAGGGTACGACCCATATAGCTCCAGTAAAGGTTGTGCAGAAATTCTTATTGCATCTTATAGAAATTCATTTTTAAGCCCAAAGGATTATGATAAGCACGGCACGTCAATAGCATCTGTTCGGGCAGGAAATGTTATTGGTGGAGGTGATTGGTCAAGGGATAGAATAGTCCCCGATTGCATAAAAAAGCTTATAGAAAATAAAGATATCGAAATAAGAAATCCTAATGCAGTTAGGCCATGGCAATATGTGCTTGAACCATTAAGAGGGTATTTGATTCTTGCTTCTCAAATGTATAATGATGGTATAAACTTCTGTAGTGGTTGGAATTTTGGTCCGAATAATGATTCTATAGTTTCTGTAAAGAATGTTGTAGATATAATTATTAATAAGTGGGGAAAAGGAAAATGGATAGATTTATCTAATAATAGTGCAGTGCATGAGGCAAATTTATTGAGTTTGGATTGCACTAAAGCAAGAGTTCGATTAGGTTGGGAACCAAAATTAAATATAGATAGAGCAATAGAATATACAGTAGATTGGTATAAAAATTACAAGAATAGAAATGTTTATGATTTCTGTAGAAAACAAATTCTGGAATATACATCTATTTCTTAGTTTAAGAGAATTTATACTAGAAAATAACTACTAGTTATATAAGAATTTTTGGAATGCTCTATAGCGAAAGGGGTTAATTATCATGAAAGCAAGTGATTATATAGTTGAATTTTTGATATCAAAGGGAATTACTGATGTGTTTGGCTATCCAGGTGGAGTGATATGCCATTTGATGGACTCTTTTAATAAATATAAGGATAAAATTTGCGCCCATACTAACTATCATGAACAAGCAGCTGCCTTTGCTGCATGTGGATACGCACAGACTTCTTTAAAACCTGGAGTAGCATATGCTACTAGTGGCCCTGGCGCTACAAACTTAATTACTGGTATTTGCAATGCATATTTTGATTCCATTCCTACTATTTTTATTACAGGACAAGTAGATACTTATGCAGCTAAAGGAAGTTTAAATGTTAGACAAAGGGGATTTCAAGAAACAGACATTATTTCTATGGTAAAGAGTGTTACCAAATACTGTGTTCGTGTAGAATCGCAAGATAAATTACAAGAGTATTTGGAAAAAGCATATTACCATGCGACCACAGGAAGACAAGGGCCAGTTTTGCTCGATATCCCAGCGGATATACAAAGGTCGGAAATAGATATAAAAATAGAGGAAAGTTTTTCAATAAAATCAACTGAACTGAAAAATCGTCAAGAGAAAGTAAAAATTATCATTGATGCACTAAAAAAAGCAGAAAGACCATGTTTTTTGATTGGTTCAGGTATAAAACAAAGTGGTATGTTAAAAGAATTTAAAACATTAGTGAAGTATGTAAGCGTGCCAGTTGTAACAAGCATGTTAGCTTTTGATGTCTTGGCATGCGACCATTCTTTAAATTACGGATTTGCGGGTGCGAATGGCCATCGCTATGCAAATTTAATTCTGGCTAAAAGTGATTTGGTTATTACATTTGGTACGAGATTGGACTTAAAGCAAGTTGGTGGAATAAGAGAGGAATTTGTGGCCAATGCAAAATTAATGCGAATTGACATAGATTCAGATGAGATTAGCTATAAAGTCAGGAAAGATGAGATTCAAATTTTAGCAGATTTAAAACAATTAATTCCAGAACTATTAAACAGCTTAAAGGGAATTGAGCTTAATTATACTGAGTGGATATCTGTGTGCAATATTATTAAAAATGAATTAAGAGATATGGACAATGCCAAGTACCACGATTTCATTTATGCAATAAGTAATAAAATTCCGGATAATACAGTGATCACTGCAGATGTTGGTCATCAACAAGTATGGGTGGCACAAGCTTTTAAGGTAAAAGAAAAACAGTCTGTCTATTTTTCGGGAGGACACGGGTCTATGGGCTATTCACTGCCTGCAGCTATTGGAGCATACTATGGCACTGGGAGACCGGTTATTAGTATTAATGGAGATGGAGGAGTGCAAATGAATATTCAAGAATTGCAATTTGTACGAAGAGAAAATCTTCCTATAACTATAGTTGTTATTAATAATTTTGCATTAGGAATGATTAGGTATTTTCAAGAGATGAATTTTAATGGTAATTATACTCAAACAACTGCTGATTCTGGCTATACAGTACCGAATTTTGAGGCAATAACCAAAGCTTATGGTTTAGCCTATTATAAAGTGAAGGAATTAGAAGATATTGAGCAGATTGATTTTAATAGTATGGAACCTTCACTAATAGAAGTTCAATTACCAATGAATACTTATTTGCATCCTAAGTTTGCATTTAATAAACCCAATCAAGATCAAGAACCAGCTATAGATAGAAAATTATATGAGTATTTAATGGTACTTTAGTTTTAGATATTGAAGAAAGGATGGAAATAAAATGGGCAAAATAATGATTTTAGATTGCACATTAAGAGACGGTGGTTATATTAACAACTGGCAATTTGGAAAAGATGAAATATCAGATATTCAAAAAAAATTGGTTTCCACAGGAGTTGATATTGTTGAAATAGGTTTTCTGAAAAATGAGATATACAATTCAGATAGAACGGTATTTTCAACTGAAAAACAGATTGAAGCTATTATTACTCCAAAAGGAAAAAATGTTTTATATGCGGCTATGGTAGAAGTTATAAATCCACTACCAATAGAATATCTATCACAAAGAACAGATACATCAATTGATATCATTAGGGTTATTGTTTGGAAGCGCTTACTAAAAGAGGGTTTCGAATATTGTAAGGCAATTATTGAAAAAGGTTATAAATTGTGTGTTCAACCAGCGCGAGTTGACCAGTATTCCCAGCAAGAATTTGTTGAGCTGGTTGAGTTATTTAACCAGCTAAGTCCTATGGCAGTGTATGTTGTTGACAGTTGGGGAACGCAGGATAAAGAAGGTATTTTAAGATATATTGATTTAGCTGACAAACACTTAAAAAAGGATATCGCATTGGGATTTCATGGTCATAATAATCTACAACAGGCCTTTTGCTGTGCTGAAGCTTTTGTAGAGTTAGGCTTAAGCAGAGATATTATAATTGATGGAAGTATTTATGGAATAGGACGTGGTGCAGGAAATCTCAATTTAGAAATATTTGCTAGGTACTTAAATATAAAATTCGATAAAAAATATGATATAGCACCAATGCTTAAAATTTATTCTGATTATATAGAAAAAATTTATAAGCAGCGTCCCTGGGGATATTCCCTTCCAAGTTATCTCACGGCATGTTCTAATTGTAACCCTGAATATGCAAGTTATTACGACTTTGAAAAGAAATTATCCCTTAAGGCCATTGCTGATATAATAAGTAAATTAAATGATAGGGATAAGATAATATTTACAAGTGGTACGGCAGATAGTTATATAGAAAGATATTTAGAAACAAGAAAATGAATAAATAATTACTTGCAAAGCTTTAATATTCTGGAAAGGAGCGTTATTTATTGGAAGATATCTCAAAGGAGCTACGAAAACTAAGTATTAACCTTTCACACAAGTGCAATGATGGAAATCTTCAGAGTGTATTTTCATGTTTGGAAATTTTATGGACCTTATATGACAAAATTATGAATTGGAGTCCGGAGCTTGCAGCAGATGATGATAGAGACTTCTTTTTAATTAGTAAAGGACAGGGAACTTTAGCATTATTTCCTGTACTTATAAAAAAAGGATTTTTTAAAGAAGAAGAACTTCGAGAAATTGGATCTTTTAATTCAAAGTTTTGTATCCAGACAGATATAACTAAATTTCATGGAGGTGTGGAAAACTCTGCTGGCTCATTGGGACATGGACTTCCCATGGCTGCTGGAATAGCAATGGCTAATAAAATTAAGAAATCACCATCAAGAGTATTTGTGCTAACAGGAGATGGTGAATTTAATGAAGGAACTATGTGGGAAGCATGTATTTTTGCGGCAGGTAAAAAGCTAGATAATTTATGCGTTATCATAGATGATAATAATTCTGTTAGTGCAATGATTGACATGGGAGATATGAAAAAGAAACTCCATAGTTTTGGATTTGATGTATACGAAGTAAATGGTCATAATTTAGATGAATTGCAGGAAGTATTATCGAAAAAACCTAAAGAGGGATGTCCTATGGCGGTGATAGCACATACAGTTAGAGGCTATGGAAGTAAAACAATGATGGCTGAATCAATATGGTTCCATAAAGCCCCTAATACCCATGAACTGGAAATGCTAACGGTGGAGGTTGATAATTTTTGAGAAGAACATTTTTAAGACAAATATCAGACATAATTAAAAATGAACAGGACACCACTTTTTTTACAGTTGATATCGGTATGTGGGCAATTCAGGATATTTTGAGAGACATTCCTGATCGTGCTATGAATGTAGGAATATATGAAGATGGTATGTTTAGTATTGCTGCAGGGATGGCATTAAGGGGACTCATACCTACTATTTTTGGTATTCAACCATATCTCATAGAGAGAACCCTTGAGCAGATTAAAATGGATTTTGCCTATCAAAAACTTGGAGTGAATGTAGTAGGAACTGGTGCGGCTATTGACTATTCAAAATACGGCTATTCACATTATTGTGCAGAAGATGTGGGAATAATAAAATTGATTCCGGGGGTTGAATTTATTGCACCTGGAACTGCAAAACAGTTTGAACAGTTATTTAAGCTCGCATACAGAAATGGTCATCCTACATTTTTCAGAATTAGTGATCATCCTAACAAATTTGAATGTGATGTAGAATTTGGAAAAGCCAGTGTCATAAAAACAGGATCGAAAGCTACTGTTATTGCTGTTTCCGTAATGCTAGATGTAGTTCTAGAAACATGCAAGGATGAAGATGTAACTATTTTGTATTATACTACATTAGAACCATTTGACAGGATAACTTTAGCTAATAATTGTTCATCAAATAAGATTTTGGTATGTGAACCACATTATGTAGGAAGTCTTTTATACGACATTATAGAAGCTCTTCCAGATAGAGCTTTGGAAGTGAAAAGTGTGGGCTTGCCAAGAGAAATCTTTAGGAATTACGGGACTTATAATGAAAAAATTGAGTTCTATGGACTAAATGTTAAAAATATAAGAGAAAAGCTTTATGAATTTATAGAACCAACAAGACTATAATTTAGAGGGTGATGGTATGGGGAAATTGGATGATAAAGTTGCAATAGTAACTGGTTCCACATCAGGTATTGGTGAAGCCATAGCAAAAATGTTTGCGTTAGAAGGATCAAAAGTAGTTGTTTCAGGACGCAATGCAGAAAGAGGGAAAAAGATAGTAGATGAAATAATTGGGTGGGGTGGGGTAGCGGTATTTTTGACCTGTGATACTACTAAAGAGGATGATATTAGAAAATTGATAAAATCAACTATTCAATTATTTGAAAAATTAAATATTCTTGTAAACAATGCTGGATTATTTTTTACAGGGCCACTAGAAAAACTCGAATCGGATAGATGGGATGAAATGTTTAATTTAAATGTAAAAGGATATTTTTTAATGTCAAAATATGCTATGCCATATCTAGTTCAGTCTGGCTCTGGTGTAATTCTTAATAATGCGTCTGTAGCAGGCATGCAGTCTTATGCAAGTGGAAGTTCTTATGCATACAGTGCTTCAAAAGCAGCAGTAGTACAATTGTCAAGAATTTTGGCTCTGAACTATGGAAAAGAAGGTGTGCGTGTGAATACGATCTGCCCAGGAATTATAGGGACGCCAATTTTTCAGGGGCGAGATGTGTCAGGTTCTTCTGCAAAGATTCCTCTAGGTAGAGTTGGAAAACCAGAAGATGTTGCAAAAGTAGCAACTTTTCTTGTCTCAGATGAAGCAGAATATCTGACAGGCATTGTGCTACCAATAGATGGAGGGCTGTCAATATAATCAGTAAAGAGGTGTATTATGAAAAAAGAAGAGGAAATTAGAAAAGAAATCCTAGATAGAGTAGCCCAGCTATATAGATTAAGAAATACCAAAAATGAATTTATTCCTGGAATATCTAAGGTAAATTATGCAGGCCGCGTATTTGATGAAAAGGAAATGGTAGCGGTAGTGGATTCAGCCTTAGATTTTTGGCTTACTTTAGGGGCTAAGGGCAGAGAGTTTTGCCATGATTTTTCAAGATACCTTGGAGCTCCGCATTGTTTAGTAACGAATTCAGGTTCATCTTCTAATTTAATTGCAGTAACAGCGCTTTGTTCTAAAACAATAAAAAATCCAATGAAGCCTGGAGATGAGGTAATAACTACTGCAATGGCTTTCCCAACCACACTAAATCCAATAATTCAAAACGGGTTAATGCCTGTGTTTGTTGATATAGAAGAAGACACTTACAATATTGATGCTTCAAAAATAGAAGAGGCCATAACAGATAAAACAAGAGCTATAGTCTTTGCTCATACTTTAGGTAACCCAGCTGAGATGGATAAACTAATGTATATAGCACGGCGTCATAACTTATATGTAGTGGAAGACACTTGTGATGCACTAGATTCAACTTATGATGGAAAGTTTTGTGGAACCTTTGGCGATTTCTCAACCTACAGTTTTTATGCAGCTCATCATATAACCATGGGAGAGGGAGGAGCTGTATGCACAAATTCTGATGAGCTATACAAAGCAGCTCTCTCTATAAGAGATTGGGGAAAGGCATGTTTTTGTCAAACTGGTGAAGCCAATACAAATGGCGCTTGTGGACATAGGTTTGATTTTAAGTTCGATGGTCTACCGGATGGGTACGATCACAAATATGTTTTTAGTAATATAGGATATAATTTAAAACCATTAGATATGCAGTGTGCAATGGGAATTGAACAACTAAAAAAGCTTCCGGAGTTTACAGAGGCAAGAAAATATAATTTTAAAAGATTATATGAATGTTTTAAAAAATATGAGGATGTGTTTATTTTGCCAAGGGCGCTACCGAAAGCCACGCCATCTTGGTTTGCAATACCAATTACGGTAAGAGGAACTGCTGGGTTTTCTAAGAAGGATTTTGTTACTTATCTTGAAGCGAAGTGTATAGAAACTAGAATGCTATTTGCTGGAAATATTCTAAAACAGCCAGGATATAAGGATATAAGTCACAGGATATCAGGAGACTTAAAACATACGGATGGAGTTCTCTATCGAACATTTTTTCTAGGGGTATATCCAGGTATAACTGAAGAAAAATTAGACTATATGATAAAGTGTATAGATGATTTTTTTTAAAAGAATTTGGGGCGGTTGAATGAATAATTGCATTTGAAATTTTGAAATTAAGTTTAAAAGAGCTTCTAAGCATAAAAATGGTTAAGAAGCTCTTTTTAATTATGCTATTGCTTTTGAAAGATGATATTATTCAACTGTATTAAATTCTTCTTTTATTGCTAACAATGCTTTCCAAGCCTCATTGAAATATTCTTTATCACTATAAAATTCATAAAAAATTTCTTCAAAGTTTTTTATAAAGACTTCATCTTTTCTTTTTAATCCATATTCAAAATACCATAGACTTCTTCCCACCAGATTATCCTTTTCATTCTCTATAGTTTCCTTATTTAATCCTCTTCCAACGAATTGTTCTAACATTGTAAAATAATTTTTTATCATAACTTCAGCAAAAGAATAAGTATATCCACCAGGAGCATTATCTTCCTCCTGATAATAAATATCACTATTAATTATAGTGCATTTAGAATTTTTTTCTAAAATACTACATATCCAATATAAATTAGAAAGATTAGATTGACTCATTTTTTCTACTAAGCCAATCTTATTAAACTCATATCCATTCATTATTAGAGAAGATGCAAATGTTGAGTATATTGATACAGAATGTATAAAATTATCTAAACCATAAACTATATTTACATTATTATCTTTTTTTCTAACATCTATAAATATAATTCCACTGTCAAGAATTTTTTTTAGGGAACACATTATCATACTTAAAGAGCCATCTTTAAAGTAATCGTCATCCCCATGCAAAAAAATATATTTACCATTTGCTTTTTTTGCCGATAATATAAAATTCTTATCCGTACCCATATTAAATTCATTTTTAAAATATAAAATATTATTAAATTTTTTAGTATAATAACTTACAATTTCCATAGTATTATCATCTGAGCAGTTATCAGAAACAATTATTTCATATTCCATATTATTTCCAATTTGATTAAAAATTGAGAACAAACATTTATTTAGTCTTTCTGCTCTATTAAACGTAGGTATGCAAATTGACAATATTGGCTTATCCTCTGAAACTAATATTTTACTAATTGAAGTATTATAGTCGTCCATCCTAATACCACCTTTTAAATTCATTATTTAAGTTTATTCTTCCATAGCTTCTATTATTACAAACGACAATATGGGCATACTTTAGCTAATTCTGAGCCAAGACAAGGTGGTATAGGCAATATGGTGAATTGCGGGGCTGCCATGTATATTTTACATATGGAATTTGATAAATGGATATTAAACATATTATTAAAAGCAGCATGAGAATTAAAGGAATGGTAAATTCATGGTATAATAATCTAATCCTTATATAGTTATAGGATGCTTACTGGATTTGTGTTAAAGGAAGCCAAAGATTATGTTAATTTACTGAGTGAAGAAAAAGTTAAATAGAATAAGATGGGGGTAATGTTTATGACAGAAAAAGAAAAAATGTTAAATGGAAAACCATATAAAGCATTTGTAGAACAATTATCATCTGAACGTCAAGCTGCAAAAGAAATGATATTTGACTATAACACCCTAAGACCAAGCGAAGGGAATAAGCAAAAGGAAATTCTGAAAAAATTACTAGGTGCGGTCTGTAATGATTTTTATATAGAACCACCGTTTCGATGTGATTATGGATATAATATTTCTATTGGAGAAAATTTTTATAGTAACTACAACTGCACTATTTTAGATTGTGCTAAGGTTACAATTGGTGATAATGTTATGTTTGCACCAAACGTAAGCCTTTTTACAGCAGGTCACCCTATTCATTTTGAACCACGAAATGCAGGACTTGAATATGCATTTCCAATTAGTATAGGAAATAATGTTTGGTTAGGAGGCGGTGTTATAGTAAATCCAGGAATTACAATTGGCGACAATGTAGTGATTGGTTCTGGCAGCGTTGTAACTAAAGATATTCCTCCTAATTCTATAGCTGTAGGTAATCCGTGTAAAGTAATAGGACAAATTACAGAAGAAGATAAGAAATACTATTTTAAAAAATTGAAATTTAATGATTAATTTAGATATATGGTGTTAAGAATAAAATTGAGTGTAATCTGTTTAAAAGATTATACTCAATTTTATTAATAACTAAGGGTTACAAAAAAAGGAGATTTTTAAAATTATGAACAAAAATAAAAACATTCTATCTTTTCCTGATAAATCAAGCAGTTGGGATGAAGTAACGGATATCATTGTAATAGGAAGTGGGTTTGCTGGATTAACTGCGGCTATAGAAGCTCGTAATGCTGGCACATCTGTTATTATTCTTGAAAAAATGAAGGCTGTGGGGGGCAATTCAATTATAAGTGATGGAGGAATTGCTGCTTCTGAAACTAAGCTCCAAAAAAAATTCAATATAAATGATTCTAAAGACATGATGTATACAGATATGCTCAATGCTGGTGATTTAATCAATTACCCTGAACTTGTACGCGTTGTGGTGGATAATGCAAATGATGCTTTTGAATGGTCACAGGAGTATTTAGGTGTTGAATATCTTGATAGGGTTGATCAGTTTGGAGGGCATTGCGTACCACGTTGTTATACTGCCAAAAACATTTCTGGTGCGACTATCATTAAAAAACTAAAAGAAAAGGTAGAAGAGCTAGGCACGTCGGTTAGACTTCAGATGTGCTTTAAAAGTTTTATTCAAGACTCAGAGGGAAGAGTATGTGGTGTTATTGTTAGAGAAAACTATGATTACAAAAACCCTGATGCTGGGAGGGATATATATATAAAAGCAGAAAAAGGGGTAATTCTTGCAGCAGGTGGATTTTCTAGTGATATTGAATTTAGAATGGCACAAGATCCACGGCTTACAGAAAAAATTGATACTACAAATAAACCCTTTGCAACTGCCCAGGCACTTAAGGAAGCACTGAGGATAGGTGCTACTCCTGTGCAATTGTCTCATATTCAGCTTGGACCATGGGCCTCGCCTGATGAAAAAGGCTATGGGAATGGACCGGAATTTTCGGAGTACATATTATTTCAATATGGCATTATTGTTGATCCTGTTACAGGTGGGCGTTTTATAAACGAGCTTGCAGATCGTAAAACACTTTCAGACAAAATCCTTTCAGTAGGTCATCCCTGTGTAGGGATTGCAGATTCAAAAGCGGTTAATGAATCTGGATGGAGCATAGAGAAATGTCTTAAAAAAGGTGTTGTGAAAAAATTCAATACTATTAAAGAGTTTGCAGTTTTTTATGATATTTCATATGAAAATCTTGAAGAATCTCTAAAGGTTTTTAATAAGAGTTTTGAACAAGGAAGGGATAAATGTTTTGGCAAACCCATAATTGACAATGCAAAGCCAATAATGCAAACACCTTTTTATGGAATCCGCTTATGGCCAAAAGTACATTATACTATGGGAGGTATCAGGATAAATGTATTGGGACAGGTAATTGATTTAGAGGGTAAAGTTCTAGAGGGATTATATGCAGCTGGGGAGATTACTGGTGGGATTCATGGTGCAAGCCGTCTTGGAAGCTGTGCAATCACCGAGTGCCTTGTATTTGGAAGAATAGCAGGGAAAAATGCAGCTGAAAAGTTTAGTTTGTAAAATAAGTTTGAGTAGGGTTGATTTTGTAAAGAATTTATTAAATCTTTTAAAAATGCAGGAAAAACGTAACAAATGGAGAATGTAGTAAAAGTAGGTTGTGAAATACTCAAAGCCGTTGTAAAATAAGATTGAGTAAAATTTATTAATATAAAAAAGTTTAAGGAGTGTTAATTATGGGAATCGGTGATTGGTTAAGAGAACAGAAGGATAAAACACAAGCAGGAATTAAGCAATTTGCAAACAAAGATTTTATGGAAGCAATAGCTGCGGGTTGTGCACTTATTGCAAGTGCTGATGGAAATATAAGCTCGGACGAAAAACAAAAGATGGTAGGGTATATTAATCTTAATGAATCATTAAAGGTTTTCAAATTAAATGATGTGTTAACAAGATTTAATCACTATGCAGATATGTTTGCATTTGATTATAATGTTGGAAAGGCAGAAGCAATGAAGGCAATTACTAAGATGAAAAACAAACCAGATGCTGCAAAAACATTAGTAGCAGTATGCTGCTCTATAGGAGCTGCAGATGGAACTTTTGACAAAGATGAAATTGCTTTGGTCAGAGAAATGTGCTCAAACCTTGGTGTGAATCCAGCAGATTTTAAACTTTAATAATAAGGTACACACATGCATACCTGTGGGACAATAAATGTTCTACAGGTTTTTTATATCTATTTAAAGTGCTTTTGTAAAAAAAAGGTTGGTAATATAGTGAAGTGAATGATAAAATATGGATAGATATGTTAAATAAGAGCCTTAATAACAAAATGAAGTATAATTGTAAAGGGTATGGGAGGAATCAATTGGAGAACGTGAAAATAAATTTACAAAAGAAAAAAATGGATAAACATAAATTAAAAGTAAAGTGGAAAAAGATAAAAGAAGATAAAGTACTTTATCTAATGCTTTTACTACCAATTATATATTTTATAATATTCCATTTAATACCTTTAGCTGGGATGTCCTTGGCATTTCAAGATTATAGAATCATAGGAGATAATGTTTTTGTAGGCTTAAAGCATTTTAAAACACTATTCAGTTCTGCTAGTTTTTTTCATGTTCTTAAAAATACTATAATAATAAGTACTATGAAAATAGTATTTTTCTTTCCAATACCAATAATTTTCTCTTTACTTATAAATGAAGTGAAATCAATCAAGTTTAGAAAATATGTGCAATCAGTAGTATATTTACCACACTTTCTTTCATGGGTGGTAATTACAGGTATATGGATTAAATTACTATCTCCAGCTAGTGGTGGAGTAAATAATATCTTAAATATATTTAGCATACCTTCTATTGATTTTATGACAAGCAAAGGATATATAAGATGGGTACTGGTTTTTTCGGAAATGTGGAGAAGTGTCGGCTGGGATTCAATAATATATTTAGCTGCTATAATGAGGATAAGTCCTGCATTATATGAATCCGCAAGAATAGATGGTGCATCTAGGTTTGATGAGATGATACATATTACAATACCAGAACTTACAACAACTATAGTTACAGTATTTATTTTGAATTTAGGATTTTTTATGAATGCAGGCTTTGATCAAGTTTTTAATTTTATGAATGATTCGGTTATAAGTGTAATTGATATACTTGATACCTATGTTTATAGGATAGGATTAATAAATGGTCAGTATGCTTTTGCTACAGCTGCAAGTTTATTTAAAGGTGTAATTGGAATTATGTTGATCTTTACCACACACTTTTTAGCGAAAAAAATATCTGGGAAAGGGTTATGGTAGGGTGAATGATATGAGAAATAAAGAAAATTTAGTCCGCTCCATTTTTTATATATTACTGTTTATTGTTACTTTAACTATGCTTGTACCAATTGTAAATTTACTAGCACTTTCACTAACTGACCCTGCTCGCGCAAAAGAAGTTACAGGGCTTACCATTATCCCTAAGGGATTTTCTCTTGATAATTATAGAGTTTTGTTTTCTAATCCTCAGATTATGAAAAGCCTTTTTAACTCAGTATTTGTAACTGTGATAGGCACTGCGTTAAATTTAGCTTTAACAATAATGGCAGCTTATGCACTTACAAGGCCTGGTTTTGTGGGTAAAAAATTCTTTATGGTAATTTTAATAATTGTTATGGTATTTGAACCAGGATTAATTCCAGAATATCTACTAATTAAAAACATAGGACTTTTAGATACTTACTCTTCAGTAATTTTATATAAGGCACTAAATGTATATTATTTAATTATACTTATGAGGTTTTTTGAAGAGGTGCCAGAAGCACTTATTGAGGCAGCAAGGGTAGACGGTGCAGGTCATTTAACGGTGCTATTTAAAATATTAATTCCCCTTTCAAAGTCTTCAATTGCAACTATAGGTTTATTTTATGGGGTTTTTCACTGGAATGAATATTTTAGGGCGTCAATATACTTAAATGATTCGGCTAAATGGCCATTACAACTAGTGCTCAGGCAGTTTGTGGTGTTAAATGATACCACATCAATGATAGGGGCCAATAGTCTACTATCTTTTGATAAGGCCTCTCAGCTAAGTTATGAGGCATTACAAGCAGGAACTATAATGATTGCAATGGTTCCTATACTTTTAATATATCCATTTATACTTAAAAATTATACTAAGGGAACAATGGAAGGGGGAGTTAAGGAGTAGCAGTTTTAATAAATGACAGTGTTAATAAATAGTAATTTAAAAAATAGTAGTCTTAAAAAATAATCTTAGGGGGGATATTATGAAAAAAACAATAGCTTTAATTCTTGTAATTATAAGCACACTGAGTTTAGGGGCATGTAAATCAAAAACCAGTGACAAGGTAGAAAAAAACAACTCAACTGAGCCGGTAGAGGTAAGAATGGTGATGAAAGATGTAAGTCCAAAAGATCCTATAGCTCAAAAATATATAGGACTTATAGAAAAGGGTATGGCGCAGGAGGGAACAAAAGTTAAGATTAAACTTGTGGAAATGCCTTCAGGTAATTACGCTGAAAAGTTGAATTTAATGTTACTTGGTAAAGACATTCCGGATATTATATACTTCCAAGGTGGAGACCAGCAGATATCTCAGCAAGGATTACTCGAGGACTTAACACCATATATAGAAAAATCTAAGTATATAAAACCTAATTTAGAACCACAAAATAAAAAGAGACTAGAAAACTATCCTTACTTATTATGGATTAAACCTCTTGCATCAAAGGTTCCAGTAATGAGAAGTGATTGGTTTGATAAATTAAGTACATCTAAAAAGCTTATAGAGGACCCAACTATAGAGAATTATTATGAGTTTTTAAAACAATTAAAAGCTTCTAATTTAGGTGGGAAAGGATCGCCAGCATTTGCATTAACAGCTGCTGGTAGTGTTTTAGAGATTGACGAAATATTTGACCAAGCTTTTGGAAATAAATCTACATGGATAAAAGATGAAAATGGTAAGTATATTTTTAATAAAGTTTCTAACAATGAAAAAGAAAAGTTGACTTTTTACAATAAACTTTATAAAGAAGGAATACTAGATCCAGAATTTTTAACTAAAAAGTGGGATACAAAGGAAAAGGCTTTTTATGAAAATCAAGCCGGTGTAATAGCTGGAACAGCAGGAAAAGTTATAGATATTTATGAAGGTAAAATTAAAAAGGCTAATGGAGCGACAGTAGGACTTACAGTTTTACCAGCAGCAAAGGGCAAAGCGCAAGGATATTTACCTATAGATGTTTCTAAAGAAAATAGAGGCATAGCTATTTCTTCTACATCTAAAAATAAAGACATTTCCTTTAAGATTTTAGACTTTTTAGCTAGTGAAAAAGGTCAATTGATAGATCGTTTAGGTTTTGAAGGTGAGCATTATGTAATTAAAGATAATAAAATCCAGTTAACTGAAAAATCACAAGAATGGTATGCGAAATTTTGGGAGCCTTCAAAAGTTGCTCTAGGAAAAGAACTAGAAAAACCACTACTGGGAGCGGCAGGAACTAAGTCACTAGAAGATGTTAATAAGCTTTATATTGAAGATGTTAATTTTATAATCCCAGAAGAATTTTCGGTTAAATGGGATTCTATAAATAACCTGTATAAAGAATATTCAGCAGATATAATTACAGGCAAACGTCCTATAAGTGATTTTGATAAATTCGTAACGCAGTGGTATAAAAGTGGTGGAGAAGATATAACTAAACATGCTAATAAAGTATTAAAGTAATTGGAGAATTTTATCCTATGAGTAATCATATAAATATAATAGAAAGTTATTATACGAGGGGGTTATAATTGATTCCCAATGATTATCTAGAAAAAGTATATGCAGGATTTTTAGGAATGAATATGGGTATAAGGCTGGGAGCACCAGTGGAACCATCATTCTGGACTTGTGAAAAAATCAAAACAGTATATGGAAATATTACAGGCTATGTTAAAGAATATAAAAATTTTGCTGCAGATGATGATGTAAATGGACCAGTATTCTTTTTAAGAGCCTTATATGATGATGCAAAAGATAGAGAGCTCGAAGCAGAGGATGTAGGAAGAGCGTGGCTTAATTATTCTAGGGAAGGAATAGGAATGTTTTGGTGGGGTGGATATGGAGTAAGCACCGAACATACTGTGTATCTTAATCTGAAAAATGGATTCAAAGTGCCACTTTCCGGATCAGAAAGAGTAAATGGTAAGATCTTATCGCAGCAAATTGGGGGACAAATATTTATAGATACCTGGGGTCTTGTTTGGCCTAGCAATATAGAAAAGGCTGCTGAATATGCTGGAAAGGCAGCTAGTGTATCCCATGATGGTAATGGTATATATGGTGCAAGATTTATTGCAGCATGTATTTCTAAAGCATTTTCTACAGAAAACGTTATGGAAATAATTGAGGCTGGGTTATCTACTATACCTCTTGACTCTGACTATGCTAGAGTTACAACAGATGTAATAGTGTTTTATAATGATCATCCACTAGATTTCACACTTTGTCAAAAGCACCTCCAGAAAAACTGGGGATACCATAAATATTTAGGTGATTGTCACATTATTCCTAATGCTGGAGTCTGTATACTTTCCCTTTTATATGGTGGTGGTAATTTAGCTAGGACCATAGAGATAGCTACTATGTGTGGGTGGGATACAGACTGTAATGCAGGTAATGTGGGAACTATCATGGGAGTGGCTCAGGGTATGAAGGGTTTAGCGGATAATTATAGAAAGCCTATAAATGATTTTATAGCTACTTCTAGTATTTCCGGATATTTAAATATACTTGATGTGCCTACTTATGCAAAGGAATTAGCACTTTTAGGGTATAGGCTAGCAAAAGAAGAGGCTCCAAAGAAATTAATAGAATCAATTAAACAAGGAGAGATATATTTTGATTTTGAAGTTGCTGGCTCAACTCATGGGTTTAGGCTATCAGATAACAATAAATTTTTGTTAAGAAATAGCCATGAAATTGGATATGAAAGTGAAGGTTCGCTAGAAGTTATCTTTGATAGGATTTCTTATGGACAGGGTTCTAAGGTGTATTATAAGCCTTTTTACAGAAGAGCTGATTTTGATGACGAAAGATATAAACCTACTTTTGCACCAAAAGTATATTCAGGGCAAAGTGTTAGCCTTAGCGTATACCTTGAGCAGTGGCAAGGACGCGATATAGCAATTACACCTTATGTGAGAAATACATTTACAAAAGAGGATATAAAATTTCCAGTACAAGTTTTGAAAAATAAGAAGTGGCAAATGATAGAATTTATTGTACCGGATACAGATGGAGCAATGATAGATGAAGTAGGAATCATGGTAGAATCTTTTTCACCAGGAACGGACAGCGCTTTAGGAAGTATATATTGATGAATTTAAAGTTTCTGGAAAATCTAAGTATACTATTGATTTTGCTAAACAATCTTTTGAGTTCCAATGTGTAACCCCTTTTGCTCATAATCATGGAGCGTGGGGTATAGAAGAGGGTTGTATGAGGTGTATGAGTATAAGTCAGTGTGAGGCCTACACAGGAAATTATTATACTAAAGATATAAGTGTAAAAGCCACAGTGAAGCCTATAAATGGATTGTCTCATAATATCGCATTTAGAGTTCAAGGCGCAGAAAGAGGATATCATGCAGGGTTTAATGGAGAAAACAAAGTAGCGCTTATTATAAATGAATTTGGATTTATTCCATTAGTAACTGTAGACTATAAATGGAACTTTAATAGTGAATATGCCTTTGAGGTTTTAGTTAAAGAGGATAAAATATATTTTCATATAAACGGGGAAGAGTTAATTTGTTATGTTGATGATAAATTCAAGTATGGGATGTTTGGATTTAGTAGGCTGGATGCAGGAAGAGCTTATTTTAAAGATGTAGAGGTAGAAGAGTTATAGGATGAAATAAGTATCTTACACGTATAGCTATTTAAGCCTTGCGGAGTCACTTCTAAGTGATTTTCTGCGGGGCTTTTTATATTTAATGATAATATCATTATTTCCTTCCAAAGTTTAGCTTGCAATTTGTCAGTAGCCATTGCATTTCCTCTGATGGGGGTGTTAAAGGATCATCAAAACATTTTTACAACTCATAGGGTACTTGGAATAGCTATGATTATATTAAGAGTGTTTACTATGAAATATATGAATGGGAGGCTTGGACTTAAGCAAAATTGATTTCTTTCAATAAAATAGTATAATATAATAAGATGCCACTTGCCACGTGGGTGGCACTATCACCTAAGGAGGAAAATTATGAGTTGCAACACTAATAATCCTATAATTATTCAGAGTGATAAAACTTTACTTGTAGAAGTTAATAATGATTTATATGAGGAAGTAAGAGATCAAATATCAAGATTTGCAGAGCTTGAAAAAAGTCCGGAATATATACACACATATAAAATTTCACCACTTTCCTTATGGAATGCAGCTTCTAGTGGTATGACTTCAAAGAAGATATTAGAAATTCTAGAAAACTACAGTAAATATGAAGTGCCACAGAATGTAATAAAGGATATAGAACATAATATAGAGAAATATGGAAAAATAAAGTTAATAAAAGAAGATAATAGGCTAATATTAATATGTGATGATAAGTACATAATGACTGAAATTTTAAATTATAAATCTATGGATAAATATATATTGGAAAAAATAGATGAGCGCAAAGTGATTATAAATTCTCTAATGAGAGGTTCAATAAAGCAGTTTTTAATTAAACTTGGTTACCCCGTAGAAGATTTAGCTGGTTACATTGAAGGTGCAAAGTTTGACACTACACTTAGAAAAAAGACGCTGCATGGAGACGCGCTTACAATAAGAGATTATCAGAAAGAAGCAGCAGATATATTTTATGCTAATGGAACTGCCAGGGGCGGAAGTGGAGTAATTGTTCTTCCTTGTGGTGCTGGTAAAACAATAACAGCTATGGCCACAATGGATAAAATAAATACAGAGACTTTAATTTTAACTACTAATATAACAGCTCTAAGACAATGGAAATCGGAACTAATTGATAAAATGAATATAAAAGAAGAAGATATTGGAGAATACAGTGGTGAAATAAAAGAAATAAAGCCTATAACCATAACTACATATCAAATACTTACCTACAGGAAAAATTCTGTATCAGAGTTTGCTCATATGAAATTGTTTAATGATAAGAAATGGGGCTTTATTATATATGATGAAGTTCATACATTGCCAGCGCCGATTTTTAGAGCAGTAGCAGATATTCAAGCAACTAGAAGACTGGGCTTAACTGCAACCCTTGTTCGGGAAGATAAAAAAGAAGATGATGTATTTACACTAATAGGACCTAAAAAATATGATGTACCTTGGAAGGTGCTAGAAAAGCAAGGGTGGATAGCAACAGCTGAATGCAGGGAAATCAGAGTGGCGATGCCAGAAAATCTTAAAATGGAATATGCTGTAGGGGAAAGTGCAAAGAAATTTAGGATAGCTTCAGAAAATTATAGTAAAATAGATGTATTAAAGGAGCTTATAAATACGCATAAAAATGATAGCATACTTATAATTGGTCAGTATGTACAACAGCTGAACATAATAGCGAAAGAACTTAAGCTTCCTCTTATAACTGGAAAAACAAAGAATGTGGATAGGGAAGAGTTGTACAAAAAATTCAAAAGTGGAGACGTGAAAATTCTTGTAGTTTCAAAGGTTGCAAATTATGCTATTGATTTACCTGATGCTAATGTGGCTATGCAGGTATCTGGTACCTTTGGTTCAAGGCAGGAGGAAGCTCAAAGGCTGGGAAGGATATTAAGGCCTAAAGGTGGAGATAACAAGGCTTATTTTTATTCTATAGTTACAGGGGACAGTCGCGAACAAGAATTTGCAAGTAAAAGGCAGCTTTTTTTAACAGAGCAAGGATATAGATATATTATTGAAAATAGATAATCTTTTTTAGTAATCTAAAAGTAAATTAGCAATATTTCAGCACCTAAGGTGATGAGTAAGAAAAGGCGGTAAATTATGAATACAGCAATTAGAAACCAAATAGAGCAGTTAGCCACATACAACTTAACTGATTATTTAAAAGTTTCGGATATAAGACCACTACCTAAAAGAAAAGCTGATATGGTAGATGCTATAGAGAAAATAATCACTGATGAAAATGAAATATTTAAAATATGGAAAAATCTAAGTGCTTTAGACAAAGAACTAATGGAAGCCCTTATAAGAGGAGAAGGCGTACTTGATTCACGTGAAATAGATAGTATATATGAAAAGCACCATGCAAATTCACAGGAAGGTTCTAGGAATAGAAATTATAGAAGACATATATTATCAGAAGATTCAAAAGCAAATTTATTTTTTATTAATGGTAGTATTCCTATCAATGTATTTAAGCTATTAAAAACTCAGTTAGAAGAAATAAAAATAGTGTTTACACCTGTTGAAATAAATATAGAAAATTACGTAAATGATAAAAAAAATAAATATATTTCCATAGGAGAAGATTTCGAAAAAGATTTTTTGTCTATAATTAAGCTTATTAATTCAAGCAACTTAAAAGTTACTGAATCCATGCAACTTCCTAATAAAAGTGCTTTAGTAAAAATGAATGAAGCTTTAAAAAACAAAGAGATCTTTAGCATTGAAGATGTAAAGTCCATAGAAAAATCCACTAGATTATATGGTATATTTAATTTGTTAATGCTGGCAGCTATCATAGATGTTGATAAAAAAAGCCTTGTATTAACTTATGATACAGAAGATTTTCTAGATTTAAATATGGTGAAAAAATGCCAATATTTATTAGATACATATTTAAATTATGAGGTAGAAGAATTATCAAGAATAAATGAAATGAAGCTCATGGCTCAAAAAACAGAGCGTCTTAACCAGTGTAGGAAAACAATTTTAACTTATATTAAGAAAGCCCCCATAGATGAGTGGGTCGATATGGAGCAACTTGCTGGATTTATAAAAAAAACAAATAGAAACTTTCTAGTAAAAGCTGTAGGGAAAATAGAAAAATATGATGACTATCATAAATATTATTATTATACTGACAGCTTTGAAGTAACTGAAAGATTTTTAGATGTTGTGTTTATTGAATATTTATCTACCATTGGAATAGTAGATTTACTAGTTAAAGCAAGACATAGTGATTATGATGTTCCGTACATTGTGGTGGAATACTTTAAATTAACAGCACTTGGAGCACATGTACTAGGTGTAAATGCTGGGTACAAAAATAATATAGTCCTTCAAGATGCAGGAATGATTATTCAGCCTAATTTTGAAATAATGGTTCCAGAGGGAAGCAGAAAAGAAAACTATTGTCTTAAGTTAGACAAATTTGCAGAAAAGAAATGTGAAGATTTGATGAATATATATGAATTGAATTTTAAGTCCATTATAAAAGCACTTGATAGTGATATCAGCGTTCAGTGGATAATTGACTTCCTTTTGGAAAATTCGAAAAACAATATACCTAATAATGTATTAACTACTTTGGAAAAATGGAATAAAGACAGCAGCAAGATAAAGATTAGAACAGTAACTATAGTGGAAACTGAGGATAAATATCTTCTAGAAGAACTAAGGAGTTATAAGGGGATAAATAAGCACATAGAAAACCAGCTTCCACATGCTTTTGTAATTGATGAACGTAGTGCTAATAAGGTTAAAAGAGAAATAGAGAAAAAATCACATTTTTGTATATTATCTAAATAAGTATTTTGACAGTAAATTCGTACACCCTGTACTATGAAATTTTCCGAGTGAATTATAAGCTCAAAAGAACTTATGTTGTTATAGTATAAAAATATATATTAAAAAGGAGATGATAGTTTGAACATTAAAAAAGTATTTAATGATTTGATACTTCCTATTGCTGGAGCAATAATTTTGGCGCTGTTAATAAACAAATTTCTATTTTTTCAAATTAAAGTTCCTTCAGAATCAATGTATCCTACTATAAAGATAGGGGATAAAATTACTGTTACGAAAGTTTATAATAGAGAGAAACTAAAAAGAGGAGATTTAATAGTTTTTAAATCTGATGAATTAAAAATGACATTAATAAAAAGACTTATAGGGCTTCCAGGAGATGAAGTTGTTATAAAAGATAAGGGGCAAGTTTTTATTAATGGAAGTAAAATTGAAGAACCTTATGTAGTATATATGGAAGATTTAGATAAAAAGTTTAAAGTTCCAAAAGATAAATATTTGTTCTTTGGAGATAATAGAGCGAGCTCGCTGGATGCTAGAAAATGGGAAAATTCGTATATAGATGGTGAAAATATAAAAGGAAAAGCACAGTTTGTTATATACCCATTTAAGAGATTTGGAAAGTTTTTAATTGGAGAGGATGCTCTTAATCATTAGAAAGCTAAATTAGGGAGAAATTAATATGAAATATAAAATATATATTGTAGAAGATGATTTATCAATAAGTACTTTACTGCAAGAATACATAGCTAAATATGGTTTTGAGGTAAGGGTAGTAGAAAACTTTCATAGAGTAATGATAGGCTTTAATGAGTTTAATCCAGACTTAGTATTATTAGATGTTAATTTACCTGAGTTTGACGGATTTTATTGGTGTAGAAAGATAAGACAACAATCAAAGATTCCTATAATATTTATATCTGCAAGAGATAGTGGAATGGATCAGGTTATGGCTTTAGAGAGTGGAGCAGATGATTATATAACCAAACCATTTTATTTTGATGTTGTTATTGCAAAGATAAAAAGTCATTTAAGACGAGCCTTTGGAGATTATGCACCTAAGGTAGCGGAAAGAATAGTTGAAGTTGATAGTCTTAAATTCTACCCTGAAAGGTCAGAAATAGAATTTAATGATGAAAAATTAATTATTACTAAAAGGGAAGGCGTTCTCCTAGAATGTCTTATGGAAAAATATCCAAAGGTAGTTAGTAGAGACTTTCTTTTAGAAAAAATATGGGATGATATTGAGTTTGTAGAGGAAAACACTTTAAGTGTAAATATTAGTAGAATAAGAAAAAGGCTACAGGTTCTAGGAATAGATAAGGGTGTAGAAACTATAAGAGGGGCAGGATATAGGTTAAGTAAAACCTGGTAGGATGGAATACTATGAAATTATTTTTAAAGGATAATAGAGGCTATATTTTTATATATTCATTAAGCTTATCTCTTACTATTATGTATTGTAATATTATGGGCTTTATTGAAGCTGGTGAAATTATTTACATACTTATATTTAATATATTTATTCTAGTGTGCTTTTTAGCTTTTAGATATTATCAAAATAGACAATTATACAAATTGCTCGGAAATGGATTAAATTGTTTAAATGATGCTTTCTTGGAACTTGATAGTTCAGATTTGAGTCGAAATATTTCTGGAATTTTAAAGAATCAACATAATTTGTATGAAGCTGAAATACAGAAGTGTAACAAAGTTCATAATGAGCATCTAACTTTTATCAATCAGTGGGTGCATCAAATGAAGACACCTCTTTCTGTAATACAACTGCAACTTCAAGAATACTCAGGAGAAGAAAAGGCGCGAAGTATAGAAGAGGAGGTTAATAAATTAAATAAAGGTTTAAATATGGCAATGCATTTTGCAAGAATAGATTCTTTTCAAAAAGATTTTATAGTAGAAGGTATTTGTCTAAAGAAGTTAGTTCTTGATACAGTAAATGAAGAAAAGAAGATTTTTATAAAAAGCAGAATAACTCCTAGGGTAGAAATAGATGAAAGTATTAAAGTATATAGTGACGTAAAGTGGTTGAAATTTGTATTAGATCAACTTATTATTAATGGTGTAAAGTATTCAAAGGATAAGGGAAAAGAATTAATTATAAAAGCCTTAGAAGATGGAAAAGAAATTAAATTAAGTGTTATTGATGAGGGCGTAGGAATCCCAAGCAAAGATGTTAAAAGGGTATTTGATCCGTTTTTCACTGGAGAGAATGGTCGTAGATATGGAGAGTCTACGGGCATGGGATTATATATAGTTAAAGAGGTATGTGTGAATTTAGGCCATGAAATAGAGATAGAATCTACTGTTAATGAAGGAACAGTGGTTACAGTGAAAATGAGTATTTCCGAGGGGGTAAGCTGATTTAGACATAACATAAATAAATTATAAATTATGCAATTTACAATTTATTTATGTTATTGCCATAATAATGACACGGAGAAGGGTTATTATAAGGACATAGTAATTAATTAAATTGTTTAATTAGAGTCCCCCTTTAATTAAGTATAGATTTAATATAAACTCTTAAAAGAACCGGTGTAATTTAATCGGTTCTTTTTTTTTGTCTAAAAACAATACTAATATCAAGGATGATGAGTTAACTATGATCTTTTATAATACAATAAGATGAAATGAAAATACCTGTTATTTGTTATTTTTATTTAAGTATGCAAGGCTTACATCCATGTCACATTCCTGTAAGCTTTGCGGATAGTAATTTATCTATTAGTACTATAAACTATATACATATTAATGATTAGTTTATAAGGTGAAATGAGGATGGAGATTAGTTTGATGAATTACAGTATTATAAATAGAAGTAGAATAAGGGGGAGCAAATAGCATGGAGATTTTAGATGTAAAGAACTTAAGTAAGGTATATGGTAATAAAATAGTATTTAGCGCTTTGGATAATATAAGTTTCACAATAGACGAAGGAGAATTTGTTGGAATAATGGGACCATCAGGAAGTGGCAAGACAACCCTATTAAATATGATTTCAACAGTAGATAAGCCAACCTCAGGAGAAATAAGAATAAAGAATAAAAATCCACTAAAACTTAAGGGGGATGATCTGGCTTTATTTAGAAGAAGAGAACTCGGATTTGTATTTCAAGATTTCAACTTGCTAGATACTTTAACTGTTGGTGAAAATATAGTACTTCCACTTACCTTAGATGGAGTAACAGTTAAAAATCAAGACAATGAACTTAATAGAATATCAAAGATACTTGGAATAGAGAAACTAATTAATAAGAGAACTTTTGAAATATCAGGGGGAGAAGCTCAAAGGACATCTATTGCAAGAGCATTAATACATAATCCTACGCTGCTACTGGCTGATGAGCCAACTGGAAATTTGGATTCAAAAGCAGCGAGGATAGTAATGGAATTGTTTGAAAAAGTAAATAAAGAGGAAATGGTTACTACAATGATGGTAACTCACGATGCATTATCAGCAAGTTATTGTAATAGAATACTGTTTATAAAAGATGGAACTATATATAATGAAATTTATAAGGGAGATGGAAGGAAACAGTTTTATCAAGAGATTATTGACGTGCTTGCACTAATGGGAGGGGGAAACTAATGAATTTTAGAGAGTTTGCCACTAAAAATGTGTATAGAAATATAAAAGGGTATTTCGCTTACTTTTTAAGCAGTAGCATATCAGCAATGTTATTATTCTCTTTTACTATGATTATATTTCAACCTGACTTTATGGTGCTTAAATTACCTAATCACATAAGAAGTGCACTTTATGTTACAATTGTAATCGCATACTTATTTTTATGTTTTTTTGTATTCTATTCAGTAAGTGTTTTTTTAAAAAGTAGATTTAAAGAATTTGGAATACTTTATATTATAGGCTCATCAAAAAAACAAATACAGAAAATGATAAGTATTGAAAATATAATAATTAGTTCAGTATCTGCGGTAGTAGGGATAATAGTAGGAATAGTATTTTCAAAAATACTTTTAGCAGCTAGTGGAAAGTTATTGGGATTTAATGCACTAGGATTTTACATTCCAGTAAAAGCTATGATTATTACTTTAATTGCATTTATATTGATAGGAATAGTTATTTCAATATTTTGCTCATTTATTATAAAAGAAGATATGGTTTTAAGATTACTTAAAGGAACTAAAAAACCTAAAACAGAACCAAAATCATCGGCTATTTTTTCTATTATATGTATAGTCTTGCTTACAGTAGGATATTATCTATCAATTACGTCAAGTGAAAAGACACTAGCATATAGAATAATACCTGTAACAATAATGGTGGTTATAGCAACATACTTATTGTTTTCTGAGTTGAGTGTATTCGTACTTAAGGTACTTAAAAAAAATAGAGATTTTTATATGAAGAAAACTACAGTATTATGGGTTTCAAATTTGATATATAGAATAAAGGATAATACAAGAATGCTTTTTTTAATTACAATAACTTCAACAGTTGCTCTTTCATCAATAGGGTCAGTATATGCCTATTGGAGGGATAAAGAGGAGGAGGTAAATAAGATTTGTCCACAAGCATTTTTCTGTGTTGACACTTATAACAATAAAACCAAAGTTAATTTTAAAGTTGATTTTATAGAAGATTCATTAAAAAGTGAAAAGATAGATTACACTAAAGTTAAGGGTGAGATGAAGTTTATAATTCCAGATGGTGGTAAAGATGAAGTAACTATATTAAAAGAAAATATTTATAATAAATTAGCAGTATCATTATCTCTAAACACTGTTATTTTAAAGGGTAATGAGACCATGTTAGTATCATATTTAGATAAAAATGAAAGAGAAAATATTATTCTAGACGATGCAAAATTTCGAATTCTTAAGAAGAGTGATAAAGTAGTAATTCCAATATTGTATGATAATGTATATGTCGTTAAAGATGATGTATATGAAAAAATGAAGGGGTCTAAGTTGCACTTTGGGGCAATTAATGTAGATAATTATAAGGATACATTAGGTATAGGTAATAATTTTTATAATAAGTTTGGGAATGATAAAGGTGATAAATATTATAATAATTTTCTGAAAGCTTATAGATTAGAAGCAACTAAAATAGTCTATGGGGTGCTTTTGTTTAGTGCAATATTTATAGGACTTATATTCTTTGTAACAACAGCAAGTTTCTTATATAATAAGTGTTACATGGATATTATAGAGGATAAAAAGAAATATAAACAATTGAACAAAATAGGATTAACTTATAGTGAAATAAAGAAGGTATTAAATATTGAGATAGGAGTACTATTTTTACTTCCATATATAATTGCTGTTGTGCATTTTTTCTTTGCTATTAGTTCATTAAAATCTGCTTTTAGAATTGAGATAATGCTACCAGCATTACAGGTTATAGGAATTATGTTGATTGTTCAAATTATATATTTTCTTGTTATAAGAAAAAACTATTTATTGGAGATTAAAAAAAGTTTGTTGTAATTATTTCAAATAAACAAGATATGCAAACATATATGCTAGTCAAAAAAGAGCAGAAGAATAAAGGGAATGTAGCTAGATTTGTGTAAATAAATCTAGCTACATTCTTTTTTTTGTATAAATAAATGGTATTTGTGGTAATAATATCTAATAATTAAGTTAGGAGGAATGGTTATGAAAGAAATTGAA
>NZ_JBOITL010000026.1:0-160870 GCF_050717515.1 Clostridium sp.
TTAATCATGCCACTTGCCACGTGGGTGGCACCAATGGTATAATAGAATAACAAAAATATGTTTACAATAGAAAGGTAAATAAGAATGATAAAATTTAAAAAATTAGGTATTAATGACGATGTTCTAAGCATGCTCAAAATTCAAGGAATAACTGAGCCAACTCCAGTTCAAGAGCAAAGTATCCAATTAATAAAGGATGGTAGAGATGTTATAGCGGAGGCACAAACGGGTACTGGTAAGACCCTCGCGTTTTTACTTCCAATGTTTGATAATATGTCTGCTGATATAAATACAATTCAAGGATTAATAGTTACACCTACAAGAGAACTTGCAATACAGATAACTAGCGAAGCTAAGAAACTTGCAGAAGGTAAAAAATTAAATATCTTGGCTGCTTATGGTGGTAAGGATATAGGGGTGCAATTAAAAAAACTAAAGGGAAATATTCATTTAGTTATTGCAACACCAGGAAGATTACTTGACCATCTAAGGCGAGGTACAATTGAACTTGATAAGCTTAAAACCTTAGTAATAGATGAGGCAGATCAAATGCTCCTTATGGGATTTAAAAACGATATTGAAGATATAATAGGAAAAACTCCTAAAAATAGGCAGACACTATGTTTTTCTGCAACTATGGGTTCAGATGTAAAAAAGATGGCATATAAATATATGAATGATCCTAAAGAAGTAATCGTTAAAAAGGAACAAACAACTCTTGAAAATATAAAACAATTTTTAATAGAAACAACAGATAGAAAAAAACAAGAAGATTTATGCAGGGTTTTAGATGAAGATAATCCATTTATGGCTATTATTTTTTGTAGAACTAAAAGAAGAGTTGATGATCTTGAAATGGCTCTTTATAAAAAAGGTTATAATTGTAAAAAACTACATTCAGATATAACTCAAGCAAAACGGGAAAAAATAATGAAAGAATTTAAACACTGTGATATTCAATATTTAATTGCTACTGATGTAGCATCTAGAGGTCTAGATATAAATGGAGTTAGCCATGTTTATAACTATGATATACCTGAAACTGCTGAAGCATATATACACCGCATAGGAAGAACTGGAAGAGCGGGAGAAGAAGGATATACATATTTATTTTCAGCTCCAAAAGATAAATATCTATTAGATGCTATAGAAAAGAAAATAAAAGGTGAAATTCCTAGAAAGATTTTATAGTGGATTTTTATTACATAATTAATTCTGTATAATGATAAAATGCTTAAAGTTGGTTTAATAGCCAACTTTAAGTATTTTTAAAAAGCTAGTAATTTTACTGCACTTTCATTAATAAAAATATGGTTAAAACATCATCTACTTATAGAAGTAGGAGACTGTCCTTCTGAAATGTCGTTAAATAAATTTTTTGGCACTCTTCCAATGTTTAGAAGCTAAATCATACTTTTGAAAATCTGGTACAGCTCCATGGGTTTCAACTAGTGCTTTAGCTACTTTTTTTAAATCACTTCGTGTTTCACATTTAAAAGAATTTGATTCTTCTATTGATTGCATTACATCTTCCACCATTCCTTGGAACTTATTCATTATAAATCCTCCTTCAATTATAATATTTTAAATAGCTAGTATCTAATAAACTGTAATTGCTCTATTGTACATATAGTTTTAACTAATTAAAACTCTAATATACTTATTAATCATTTGAAAAAACAGACTAGTATAATGACTATTTTTTAAAGATGTCTTATATTTTCTAATGAAAAAAGCACACAACAACTAATATCATTAGGTACTGTGTACTTTTTAAAAATATATTAAGTTATAATTTTAAGTTTTACTATACGATTTTTACTGGTGTTTTGTATAATGAATTTTGTATCGTTGTAAATTATTGTCTCACCTGTCTTTGGAAGTCTTCCGTGTATTCCAGTAACGAAACCACCTATGGTATCAAAATCCTCTGACTCTATATTAAGGCCTATCATTTCATTAACCATGTTTATTCTCGTATTACCGGCAACGATATATTCATCTTCTTTGACAACTTCAATTTGGTCTGTATCATCGTCATATTCATCGTCTATATCTCCAACAATTTCTTCTACTAAATCTTCAATTGTTACAAGTCCCGCAGTACCACCATATTCATCTAATAAAATTGCTATAGGCACTCTTTTTAAACGCATATCAGCAAATAAATCCACAGTGCTCTTAAATTCATAAGTAAAATAAGGCACACGCATATGTTTTTCTATAGTAAATTCTTCTATTTCATTTTCGAAGAAAATTAAATCTTTAAGATATAGAACTCCAATAATATTATCAATAGTTTCTTGGTATATAGGAATTCTAGAAAATTGTTCTTGTTTAAAAATTCTTATGAGTTCTTCATAAGTGGAGGTTACATTTGCTACAATCATATCAGTTCTTGGAGTCATAACATCTTTTGCCTGTGAATCTCCAAATTCAAATACATTATAAATCATTTGCTTCTCTTCGCCTTCTAAAACCCCTTCTTCATGACTTACACTGACCATAGTTTTCAACTCTTCTTCAGTAATAAAGGGTTTTTGCTTATTAATTTCTCCACCAAGTATTTTTATAAATGTATTTGTTATATAAATTAATACTACAATAAGTGGATTTAAAACGAAGGTAATTACACTTAGTGGTGGAGCAACTTTTAAAGCGATTTTTTCGGAATTTTGTGCAGCTAATGACTTTGGTGTTATTTCACCAAAAATTAATACAAGAATTGTCATTATAGCGGTGGCAATACCTACTCCAGAGTCTCCCCAATATGTAATTGCTAAGGAAGTTGCTAGTGCAGATGCGCCGATGTTGGTAACATTATTTCCTACTAAAATACTTCCTAAGAGTTTACTTGGGTTTTTAAGTAATCTATTAATTCGATCAGCACCTTTAATTTCTGAGTCTACCATATGTCTTAATCTAATTTTGCTTAAAGTCATCAGTGCAGTTTCAGAAGCAGAGAAAAAGGCTGAAAATAATAATAAAATCACTAAGAATATAATTTGCCACGCATCGGGGTCCATAATATGTTCACGCTCCTTAAGATATAACCTAATAAAATTATACCATAAAATGAGGGATATTAAAATAAATTATCATTAATATTTTAAACTATTGTATTATATTGTATATAAATACACTTAGTTAAAATCTAGTGATAGTTAGAAAAGTATCTTGTTAATTTGTTATTTAGTGCAATAGATAATATTTTTACATATTGTAGGATTATAATTATAAAAAAAGCTATTAAAAAATAGTGATAAGACAGAAGCGTTTGAAATTTATAAGAAAATACATACAATAGGCAAATTAAATTGGATACCAAAAGGCCACCTATAGGTTTTTTAAGTGAATTATCCGTTTTTTTAGCATAACTATATATTAAAAAGATAATACAAAAAATTATTCCTAAAAATAATAAGCTTGCATAGGTAAATGTGAAGCTAGAAGTAAAAATTTCTTTTGAAAACATATTTTTTTTAAAAACCAGATATCGCATGACACCCATTTTTCGATCTGATAGATATTGGAGCAACAAAGGTGGAGCCAATATAAGTAATTGTAACAGGGTAATTATTCTTTTAAACATTTTGTTTGTAGAATTTTTCAAATCTTGCACCTTCCTTCCCCTAGATTATGTTTGCTATTAAAATATAACACAAAAGGGCAATATTTTGAATACGCCCTTTTGTGTTATATTTATTATTTAGCTTTTGGTTCACCTTTTTCTACAGGGTTTTTAGGGTTTGAACTCCATTCATACCAGCCATTACTGTATAATGAAATGTTTTTTAGTCCCATTACATCAGCATAGGTTAATACTTCAGCAGCTCTCCAACCAGAACCACAAAAGAAGGAAAGTCTTTGATCTGGAGTAATTCCTTGCTCTTTCCACATAGCTAGTATTTCGTCTTTATTACGCATGGTGTTATCTATATTTCTATAGTCTTGCAGGTGATTTGCATCACTACCTGCATGACCCCAAGTAGAGCCGGCTGGTCTTCCCATGAATTTTAAATCACTATAACCAGATATCTTGCCAGTATATTCATCCCAGCTTCTTATATCTACAAGCTTGCTACTGGCTTTATCCGCTAATATTTTTTTTGCGTTGTTTATGTCTATTATATATCCCTTATTTACGGGTACAATAGCGCCAAAAGAACTTACAGGTTTTTTTGGATTAGAAATTGTTTCTGTTTCATAACCAGCATTTCTAAAGGCAGCAGTTCCTCCATTTAACACTCGAACATCTTTAACTCCAATATACTTTGCTATTGCAGCAATTCTGAAAGATGCCATTGGGTCAGATCCGTATAGAACAATTGTTGTGTCTGGAGTTAATCCGTTTTTTTCTGCAAATGTTTGAAGAGCGGCATCGGAGTTAATACTCCAAAGTGGAGCTGATTCTATTTCATCTGTATTTATATGCACTGCACCTTTAATATGTCCTTTTACGTAATCCTTATCTTTAGACTCTTCTCCCCAGGCAACCTCGAAAATTTTATATTTATCATTAGTATAAGTTTCTGGTTTTTTGCCATTAACCAAGTCATTTACAAAGGAAGGTGGAACTAATATCTTATAGTTTGCATAGTTTTCCATTGGAAGACTATTATCAGCAGCCCACTGTTTAACGTCATATGTATAAATATTTATTATTCCTTTTTGTTTTAAGTATGTTGCAACGGCCTGTGTATCTTTTCCGTTTGCATCGCAAAGTACAATATTCTTATCTTCTAAAATATTTTTTGTTTTTAAAGCTTTTTCTAAAATTTTATCCTTTTCCTTATCTTCTACCTTTAACCAATTAGCAGAAAAATCTGTAGCACCTTTTATGTGTCCACCACGCAGCACATCATCTAGTTTCCAACCATTAAAGGCGCCATTTGATCTTGTATCCACTATTACCCAGTCCTTGTTTCCTAGTTTGTCTTTTAAATCTTTAGTGCTTATAGTTTTAATCCCTGATGCACTATTAGTTGTTGTGTCTTTTTTTACCTCTTTATTATTTGAACAACCACTAAAAGACATTGCAGTAGTTACAGTAATAAGAGTAGCTAACATAAGTTTTGTAAATTTTTTCATAGTAATCCCTCCTAAGTAAAAAAAATTCTATCATATTGCGACAAAATATACTAATTAATTATTCTGATAAGTAAGCTATTAACTATTTGAATTTCCTATAGTTGTGATATATTATTCTCTAAGAAACCAAAATTAATGCAATTAAGTGTATTTTTTTGTTGGTATTTATCAAATACAGGGAACTTATAGTATATATAGTGTATGAAATGTTATTATATATGTTATTATATATGTGAATATATAGTTGAAACTCTACTATAAGTATAATTAAAAAGGAGCTAATGCATGACGAAAACTAAGTCGCATAAAATTAAATTATTTATTTTACTATCAATAACTTTAATTATTATTATTACAATGATTAAAGGAAGTGGTGAAATTAGCCATACAGAAAAAAATGTACCCTTGGCAGTAAATGGGGTATTAGACCTGAGAAATTGGGATTTTAAAGCAGATGGTATGATAAAACTTAATGGAGAATGGGAGTTTTATGATAATCAATTACTTATACCGGAGGATTTTAAAAGTGACGCTAAAACAAATCTTAAATACAAATATTTACCAGGAAATTTTGGTGGTCATGGATATTGTACATATAGATTGAAGCTACTTATGAATAATAAAGAGGAGCTTTATTCAGTAAAAATAAATTTTATACAAAACGCATATGAGCTTTGGGCGGGCAATAAATTAATAACCTCTATTGGACAAGTGGGGAAAGCTAAAAATAAAATGATTCCACAATTAGCTCCAGCTATAGGCTCTTTTTATGTAGAAAAAGGAGAAACATATTTAGTCCTTAGAGTTAGTAATTTTTATAATGTATATGGATATATAGACACATTAGTACTGGGCAAATCAGAAGAAATTACAGCGATGAGGGAGAAAAAGATAGCCCTAAGTCTATTTCTTTTTGGCTGTTGCCTAATGGCGGCTATATATAGTTTTGGAGTTTTTATTAATAGAAGAAAAGACAAGGCGCAATTATATTTTGCAATGATTTGCGTAATAATTGCCATTAGAACGTTATTTATGGGGGAAGGATTTTTAATTTCACTATTACCTGATTTTAATTATATCTTTTCTACAAAAATAAAAATATGGACATTTTACTCATATATTCCCTTTATTATTTTGTGTATAAATAAATCTTATAAAAAAATAATGTCACCTAAATTAGTTAAAACATCTAATTATATAGCTTTAATTTATACATTAATTATAATTTTTTTTCCCGTTCAGTATTATTTATACTATATAGCGCCTTTTGAAGCATTTGCACTGTTATCTATATTTTATATGATGTACAAAATCTCTAAAATATACATGAATCGGGGACAAACTGATTCTATAGTTGTGGTAGGCTTGTTTGCACTTTTTATTACAAGGATTAACGATATCTTGTATGAATACAGTATTGTATTTACTGATTCATTCGCACCCATTGGCATATTAATATTCATTATTGTAAATTACTATGTTTTAGCAAAGCAGCAAGCTGATAAACTTTCCAGTGTTGAAAATATTAGTGCAAAACTTAAATCATTAAACGATCTAAAAGATGATTTTCTTGCGGTAACTTCTCATGAGCTAAAAACTCCATTGAATGGAATTATCGGTTTAACAGAAGGAATAGTTACCAATAAAGGAGGTAATTTAGATGGTGAGCTTAGAGAGGATTTATCTTTAGTAAACTCTAGTGCTAAAAGATTATCTAACTTGGTCAATGATATGATGACATTTTCTAAGCTTAAAAATAATGAAATTGTATTACATAGAAAACCAGTTAATATAAGTAATGTGGTGGAGATGGTAATAAAATTTAGCCGGATATCTATAAATAATAAAAATGTTATTTTTACAAATATGATTGATAAAGATGCACCTTATGTATTTGGGGATGAAGACAGAATACAGCAAGTTTTATATAATTTAATTGGTAATGCTATAAAATTCACACATACAGGAAAGATAACATTGTCTTATGCTGTATTAAATTCTTTTATTGAGATTTGTGTAATGGACACAGGAATAGGGATTCCAGAGCAGAAGCTTCATAAAATTTTTAATAGATATGAGCAGGTGGATGGAATTTCAGAAAAATATGGTGGAACTGGAGTAGGACTTTATCTAACTAAACGACTTATTCAAATACAAGGTGGCACTATATGGGTTTCCTCTACTATAGGAAAAGGAAGTAAATTTATGTTTACTATTCCACTATGCACTGCAGAAGACTTAAGGGCTAATCCAAAGGAAAGCCACCAAAATAAAAACAAGGGAGAAACAGTAGCTGAAGATTCAAAGTACTTAGAGTTAAAACCTGATTTAGTAAGCATATCTTTGGAGCATGGTAAAAAAAATAATAATGAAAATATAAAAGTAGCAAGCAAAGATAAATATAGAATTTTAATAGTTGATGATGAGTATGTTAATCGAAAGGTATTAAAAAATTATCTAGCAAAGGACAAATTTGAAGTTTTAGAAGCAACTTCTGGAATAGAGGCATTGAGGATAGTAGAAGAGACTGCAGATTTGGATTTAGTAATTCTTGATATGATGATGCCAGATATTTTAGGGTATAAAGTATGTGAGATTATTAGGAAAAAACATTCCATTTTTGAACTGCCAGTGTTAATTATGACTGCAGATAGTAGCCTAGAGCACTTAGTTATATCTTTTGAATGTGGTGCAAATGATTATTTAAGGAAACCTTTTAATATGCACGAGCTACTTTGTAGAATAAACACTTTAATAACTTTAAAGCATTCAGTAAAGCAAGAACTATCCTTAGTACATGAGCTTGGAATAGCTAATAATCAAGTTAAGCAGCTTAGTATGCAAAGTGCCAAAACTAGTAAACGGGTTGAAGAACTTATGGCATATGACAAGGTCAAAACAGATTTTTTTGCTAATTTGTCACATGAACTTAGAACTCCTCTAAATGTAATTTGTAGCACAATACAATTAATAAGATCCCTTGATGGATCAAAAAAACTAGGTGATGAAAAGATAAAGTATTATATCAATATTATGAATCAAAACTCCCTAAGGTTACTTAGACTTATAAACAATATAATAGACACAACTAAAATAGATACAGATTATATAAGCCTTCAATTAAAAAATGGAGACATAGTTTATGTTGTAGAGGAAATATCGCAATCTGTAGCTGAGTATATAAAAAACAATGGAATAACCCTTATATTTGATACTGATATAGAAGAAAAGACTATTGCATTTGATGAAGAAAAAATAGAAAGAATTATGCTGAATTTACTATCTAATGCGGTTAAATTTACAGAGAAAAATGGAAGTATTCTAGTCAACATATATGATAAAGGTGATTTTATTAAAATATCTATAAAGGATACAGGTATTGGAATACCAAAAGATAAGTTAGAATTTATTTTTGAACGTTTTGCTCAAATTGATAAATCCACATCAAGGCAGAATGAAGGCAGCGGAATAGGACTCGCCTTAGTAAAATCTCTTGTAGAAATGCATGGCGGGGAAATTCATGCAGATAGTGTTGAGGGATTAGGAAGTGAATTTATAATAACACTACCAGTTAGAACAATTGATATGAAGCAAGAGGAAGATAATCTTAAAAATAAGAATGGGTTCGAAACAAACCATAAAGAAAATTTATCCATAGAGTTCTCAGATATTTATAAATAGATTTATTGTATATAGAATTATAAAATAAGTAAATACCCACGCTGAAAATTATTTAAAATTTTTAGCGTGGGTATACTATTGTAAAATAAGTTTATAGTTTACTAATATTTATTTTCATTTGTTCCAGGGTCAGACCACCTTTTATAGCAGAAACAATATTGCCTTCCTTATCTATAAAGAAAGAAGTAGGAAGGGCAGAAATATTATATTGTGCAGCTACATTTTGACTTGAATCTACTAAAACAGTGAAATTATATTTATTGGTATCTATAAAAGATTTTACTTTGGCTTTGTCCTCACCGATATTCACAGCTAGAATAACTAAATCAGAATCCTTTGTTTGCTGGTATAATTTTTCAATAGTAGGCATTTCGGCTTTGCAAGGACCACACCAACTTGCCCAAAAGTTAAGAAATACTTTTTTACCTTTAAAATCACTAAGGGATACATCTTTACCGTTTAAATCTTTAAGTTTAAAATTTAAAGCAGCAATCTTACTGGCATCAGAGCTTTTCACCGTGGAAGAATCCTTGCTAGAAGAATCTTTGCCAAAAGAAGAATCCTTGCTAGAAACAGAATCCTTTTCTGTAGTAGTTATTCCTAAATTCTTAGATTTGTTTTTATTGTAATCTACTACAGTATAAATACTTATTCCAAATACTAAAACAACTACTAGTGGTAAAATTATTTTTTTCAATATTAATCCTCCAATCAGTTTGATAATAATCTAAAAATTAAAGAAATCTAAATAACGGCTTAAAATATTCACTTTATTAGTGAATATTAATATACCCATTAAAAGTAATAGTATTCCACTTATAGTGGATATTACAGGTAGATATTTAAAAATAGCATTTTTATGCTTTGTAAAGCTACCTATAGCAAGTGCTGTTAATATAAAAGGAACAGCAAGACCTAGGGAATATACTGAAAGCAGAAGGATTCCTTTCCCTATGGTTTCAGAACTGCTAGCATACATAAGAATGGAAGATAGAATTGGTCCTATGCAGGGAGTCCAACCAGCGGCAAAGGCCATACCCATAAGTATAGAACCGAATTTGCCACTAGCTTTATTAAAGGAGAAAAATCTTTTTTCTCTATAAAGTAGTTTGATCTTTAATAAGCCCATGGTATGAAGACCGAACACTATCATTAGTAAACCACTGATTTTTCTGAAAATGCTTTGATTTGAAATAAAAATTTTGCCTAGGGTTGTTATAGAAGCTCCCATTAAAATAAAAATAATAGAAAAACCAATGACAAATCCAAAAGATTTATATAAAATATTTAATTTAGCTTTTTTATCATCTAGTTCATTAACGGCTGTTCCCGTTAAATAACTGATGTATGCTGGTACTAGTGGTAAAACGCAGGGAGATAAAAAAGAAAGTAATCCCGCTGAAAAAGCTAATATAAGAGAAATATTGTTCAATTATGCATCACCTCCTAAGATCTTAACAAGTTAAAAGAATTCAAGTGAAAAATTACATGTTTATCATATAACAGTAGGCTGTCATATTGTAATACTATATCATATTATATTGCATGTAGCATTTATATTTAAAAATATGGTTAATATAACTACAGAAAAAAAATTCTACTATGATATCATTATAGGTATACAATTAGTAACTATGGTTCATATAAGTATCTACTTGCAAAAAATGAACAAACAGTATAAAATTATAAATGAACTTAAAATATGATGATGTTTATGGTATATCCTAAGGGGAAAGGTTGATATGATGATTTTTAAAAGACTTACAATAGAAGACAAAGATACTTTAGAAAAATTTATATATCCATATAAATTCCTAAGTTGTGAATATTCTTTTACAACTTTATATATATGGAGAGAGGCTTGTGATATTTGCTTTACTATTCATAAAGGGGCTCTAATAATAAAGAAAAAGGATTTCGAAGGAAGATACTATTTTATGCAGCCTTTGGGCTATAGCACGGAAAATCTTAAAGAGATAATAGATGCACTAATGGACTATAAGACAGAAAATAGTATGCACTACTTATTTAAAGATCTTGACGAAGTGTTTATGGAAGAGATAAGTAACATATATGATGATGTTAGGGATATTTGTATAAAAGAAGATAGAGATAATTTTGACTACTTATATGAAGCAGAAAAACTTATAAAGCTTTCTGGTAAGAAGCTTCATGGTAAAAAGAATCATTATAATTCTTTTATAAAGAGTTACAAATATGAAGTTAAAGACATTAAAGGTGAACAAGTGATAAGAGATGTAATAGTAGCTGCAGAAAAATGGTATGCCATTAATGAAGAAGATGATGATATGCTTTATTACGAATTACAGGGAATAAAAGATCTTCTTAAAAACATTGAAATTGTAAATATTAAAGGTATTGCTGTTTACGTAGATGAAAAAATAGTTGCTTTTAGTTTAGGAGAAAAACTAAATGATAATTTGGCAGTAATTCATATAGAAAAGGCAGATATGGATTATAGTGGCGTCTACAGCTTTATTAACAAAACTTTTGTTGATAGATGTTTCAGTGATGTTAAGATAATTAACAGGGAACAAGACTTAGGAATTGCAGGTCTACGGAAATCTAAACTATCTTATCACCCTTTCAAACTAGAGAAAAAATACATTTTTAGTTTTTCTCAATGTTTAGTAAGTGATGTTTAAAAAAATAGACTAGCATATAGCTAGTCTATTTTTTCGATAATAAAGTTAACCATATTTCAGCACTCAAGGTGATGAGATATGGAATTAAAGCTAGAGAGAAGGTAATAATAAAATGAGAAATCTTTTGGTTGGTGAAAAAGTAAAACTTACGTCTATAAACCAGGAAGATGTTTTGGAATTTCAAAAGTGGTACAATGATGCATCCTTTATGCGTCATTATGATATAGTGAGTGCAATGCCTAAAACCATAGAAGATGTAAAAGAATTAGTTAGTGAGGCACAAAAATCTAATACAGCTTATATTTTTGCTATTAAAAATATTCATCAAGAAGAATTTATTGGAGTTACAGGATTTGAAGATATATCTTGGAATAATGGAACCGCTTTAATATATATAGGAATAGGTGGTGAAAAACATAGGGGCAAAGGTTATGGAGCGGAAGCTCTTAAATTAACTATGGAGTTTGGATTTCAGGAACTAAATTTCCATAAAATACAGCTTACTGTGCTTGAATATAATGAACCTGCTATAAAGCTATATGAAAAATTTGGATTTAAAAGAGAAGGGGTCTATAGGGAATTTATTCATAGAGATGGCAAACGGTATGATATGTATTTATATGGAATATTGAGGTCGGAATGGGATACAATAAAAGTGAAATAAATATAAAAGTTAAATAAATATAAAAAACACAGTAGAGCAAGTATAAAATCTACTGTGTCTTTTGCTTTTCATTAATTTAATATTCCCTAGTATTTGTTTTTAGTTCCTTGCTGTGCAGCTGTTTTGCTAGCATTTCCGTTACTCATATATCCGTTTTTGGCATTTTTACTATCTTCGCTTTTAGCAATAGTGTTTTGGTTTTTTTCTTTAATGTTTTTGTTTTGGCTCATAAAAGACATCTCCTTTATTAATATTCTTTAATATGGTAGCCATAAAAAATTATTTTATACTAAAAAACTATATTATTTTATAAATATTGCTAAAAATACTATTCCTAATTTCAAAGAGTAAGCGTTGAAGGACTTCCAATATATTTGTAAAATAACTTCTATAACAAGGATAGTAAAGTAAAATTATTAAAGAGATTAATGTATGAACACTTAAAAATGTGAGAGCTTAAAGAAAAATAAGGAAGGAGTATGTATGTGAATATAAAAAATAAAGATTTAGCACAAATTCACCTAGCAGTTTTTTTGTTTGGAATAGCAGGGTTATTTGGAAAACTACTTTTGTTGCCACCTATGATAATTGTACTAGGGAGGGTCTTTTTTTCAAGTGTTTTTTTATTGGTTGTTATGCTTTTTCTTAAGAAAGACATAAAATTAAAACAGAAAAAGGATTATGTTTACCTAGCGGTAATGGGATTAATCTTAGCAATTCACTGGAGTGCTTTTTTTAAATCAATTCAGGTTTCTACAGTGGCAATAGGACTCCTGATATTTTCTACATTTCCTGTGTTTGTTACTTTTCTTGAACCTTATTTTTTTAAAGAGAAAATTGTGATAAGAGACATTATAATTGCAATTATTACACTGCTGGGAGTAGCACTTGTAGTTCCAAAGTTTAAGTTAGGAGATAATTTAACGGAGGGTGTTTTGTGGGGAATATTGTCTAGTTTTACCTATGCGATTCTATCAATGCTTAATAGAAAATATGTAAAAGAATATTCAAGTGTAGTAATTGCTTTTTATGAACAATTCGTAGCTACACTTGTATTAATTCCTTTTTTATTTTTATTAAAACCTATTTTTAAACCTACAGATATATTTTTACTGATTTTATTAGGTATTGTTTTTACTGCAATATCTCACACGTTATTTATTAATGGTTTAAAAAGTGTTAAAACACAAACAGCAGGCATTATTTCTAGCTTGGAACCAGTATATGGTATTATTTTTGCTCTGATTATTATTGGAGAGGTACCAACTATAAGAGAAATTTTAGGTGGTGTTATTATTTTAGGAACTGCCTTTTATTCAACTATAAAATCACAATAATTCACATTTAACTATTACTATCTCTTTATAAGTAGCATTATAAAGAGATAGTAATAGTTAATATAATAGTTGACCTTAATAGAATTATTATATTAACTAATAATAAACCTAGTAATATGATGGTTTTTACAGTTATACTTTGTTTAAAATATGGCTTAACTACCATAACTCCAACAACTGAACCTATAAAACTAAAAATAATCATCATAAATGATAAAATTAACAGTATTGTTAAGTCATTATCATAAAGAGTAAATGATGATAATGACGTGATTAAATAAACTGCAGCACTTAATATTGTCATTACAAAAAATAAACTATTTTTAGTTTTAGATTGTTTAATATTCAAAAAATCACCTCCAAGATAAACTAAAACAATTATAATGTAAAAACATTATAACACAATTATATAATATTTTTACAAAAAAACAAGAATGTTAAAAAAATGTGTTGTTTTGAATATATAAATATTGAAAGTACTTTGGTTAATTGAATTTCCATCTATAATGTGCATGTATAGGCGAGGTAAACCAAGAAAGTTTTTTTGTACTAGCATGGGGCTTGGTATTATGAATCACATAGGGAATACCATTTTTATCCCTCTTATCAGAAATAATACCAACGTGTTCATATCCTTTTGTAAATACCACAATATCACCAGGTTGCCACTCTTTTAAATTTTCAGCATTTCTAGATTTAACTTCAGTGATTAAGCTTAGGCAGTATCTGCTAAAAAAAACATCTTGATTAGGTACTCTTCTAAAGTCAATATTAGGGTCTGGTTTTCCATCAACTCTAGGATAAAGTTTAGTATTGTTTTTTATGTCTTTATCAATTAGTTCTTTTAAATCAACACCAGCAATTTTAAAGCCTCTCCAAATCACATCGGTGCATACTCCTTCATTTTCAGGTGGGTATCCACCACTATAATAATTACTAATATATTTTGTTTTACTTCGAACTTCATTATTAGCACCATTAACAATATCTATTACATCTGCTACTCCATTTTTGTTGTTATCTACTTTTGAATAGTTCTCGGACACTTGAAATTTGGGTTTGAAAATGTTGAAAATATATTCATTAATAAGTTGCTTATATGGAATAAATAGATACAAGGAAGTTAGGATTAAAAACGTAATTATTAAAATGAAAATCTTTTTTTTCTTCATGTTATCACCTTTCCTTTCTAAAAGTAACTGTGACTTGGTGAAATTTCCCAAGTCACAGTTACTTTTATCTTCAATCTTCATTTAAGGTGTAGTCTTTTGCTATTTCAATCATCATTTTATTAAGTGTTAAATCTTTAATTTTAGAATTGTTCTCTTTATATTTTTTCTTGTAATCTTTCTCCTTGCTCAAAACACATCCTAAAATTTCTCTAAAAGCTTTATAATCTTGGGAAGTCTTATCTACAGTTTTAATTTCTTTAAGAGCTCCAATAAAATTACTCTTGTTGCCATTGTACAAAAATCCACTTATATTCTGAGCTAATTTTAATGATTCATCAAAATCTTCCAGATAGAGTTCTAATATTGGATAATCATACAAATAATCAGCGCCCAGGAATCTAGCCTTATTAAAACACTCTTTAGCACTATTAAAGTCTTTAAGCCTTAAATGTATATCACCTAAATCTGAATATTGTTCTTTTTTAATTTCTTCTTTAGGTAGTTTTAAAATCTGTTGTATGGCCCATTCATAATCTTTGGTGTTATTAAAATCGCGGTATATACCATTTAACACATATTTCACATCTTCAATATTTCCTGTTAATTTATAAGATCTATTTGCCAGGTCCATTGCTTTATAGATGTCTTTACCTAGATATTTTCCTCTGTTTTTCGTATCACATCGTACTCCTATTTTGTACATTCTAGTGAGTACCTTAAGAACCCGAATATCATTAGGATTGTTAGTTAATTGTTTTTCGTAGCTTTTCAAGGCTTCTTCAGGTTTTTTATGGATTAAAAGCTTATCGCCCTCTAGTAGATTACGCTTTGGACTGGATATTAGGTTCAAGTTCTCATATTTTTCTTGAATAGCTGATGAGCTAGATATAATATTATTTTCCTTGTCATAAGCAGTAACACTAAATGGAACTTTAAAGCCGGCTACAAATATGCCTAAATAAGCTTGAACATTTACTAATCCATTTTCATTTGTAGTGAGGCTCTTATTATATTTATTTATGCCATCAATATCAAGTGTATAATGTGTATCAGTTATTTTTTCACTAAATGCACCAGTAAAACTGCTTCCTACTAAATTTATTGGGTCATTCATAGTTGTTATATTTACATAATAATATGCAGCTCCTTGAACTTTTTCCCACTTAATATTTATATTGTGACTTCGAGGCTCAACTATTCCTTTTGGCTCTATATTTATAGGCGGTACGAAATTGAAATTCAATTCTTTATCTTCATTTTGAGATAGCTCTATAATTCTATTTATACCAATAGTATTCTGATAAACGGTTCTGTTCTTAGATAATAATATTAAAGGAATATCTAATTCAATGTTATATTCTCCCTTAGGTAAATTAGAAATGGAGTAATTACCTCCGTCATCCGTCCACAGGGGGTATCCCTTTTCACCACTGCTAAAAGTATTTAAACCAATAAATCTACTATCTCTCAAATAAATCTGAGTATATGCTAGGGGCTTAGCATTTATCATAACTTTACCATGAATATTACTTTTGCCTTTGTATATATCCTTCATTCGATTAAGACTATATAATTGGCTCTGGCTATCAAAATTTTTGCTCTCTAGATTATAAACAGTAAACTCTCCATAATTTTTCGCCTTATTAAGGGGACTATTTGTAATATTTTTCCTTTCGGTATTTTGTTTTGTATAATACTCAATGGCCTTTTCAAAATTCATCTTAGAAGAATAAATATCTGAAAGTATAGTATAAACATCACCGATGTAATACTCAGCATTTTGCTTTATGAGCTTTTGTCCCATAGCTATTGCTTCGTCATACTTTTTTTCAAGCATTAAATAGTACATCATATATTTTTGAGCTATAAAATTCATTTCCTTATTGGTAGATTTTAATCCGTTTTCTATGAGCTGCTTACTTTTATCATGTTCTCCTAAGGCAATATGAATATCTATAAGTCTTTTATAAGATTTGATATAAGTTACGTTACCAGGATAATCTCTATAAATCTCTTCATAATATTCAAGTGCATTATTAACTATTTCAGAAGTGAGTATTTTACCGCTAGAGCCACTTCCAAACTGTGTTAACTCATACATGCCTAAAATATCATAATGTGGGGCAATTTCATTTGCAATTTTAAACATTGCATCTGCTTTTTTATTAGAAAATGGAACCATACTTATATAACGCTTATATAAAACCTTTGAAGCGTCCATATCAACAGACTCTAATTCTTTTGCTCTGGTATATATGGCTTTAGGAACAATATATGCAGAGGATGCAATTACTATTAAAGCAGTTAATAGCAAGTATTTCACTTTTATCTTAATTTTCATAATATTGTATCACCTCGCTGATATCCTTTGGTAAAATTACACTACTTCCACTAATATTCATAACTCGAATATTAGTATATCCTTGGAGCTTCTTATCCGTTTTCATATTATCTGTTACTATAAATGTTGATAGTGTGGAGCAAAAAAATATAACAAAGCAAACTGTACAAACATAAGAAACTGGGATTTCTAGTGTTCTATTTAGAAACATATAAAATTTCTCATATAAGCTTTTCGGTTGTTTAATTGTACTTTTCATTATGATTTCCCTAAGAGTAGCAGACATTTTTACATCAAACATTTCCTCCTGAAGTCCATGCTGTAATAAGTAATCCATATCATTTTTGTTGAATATATCTATATATATATCCTCGTGTTTATTCTTAAATCTCTTCATAAGATAGATCCTCCTTTATTAATATATCCTTCAACAGTTTTCTTGCTCTTATTAATCTACTTTTGACTGTATTATCATTTTCACTTAGAATTTCACAAATTTGTTTTATTGACAACTCTTGATAGTAGTATAAGGTTACAACCTCTCTATACATCGGTTTCAAGAGAAAGATGCATTCCTTAATTTTGTTGCTTTTAACAATATTTAGAACCTCATTTTCTATATTACTGTCTGCCTCTATTTCACCATAATCTTCAAAAGAGATATATTTATTATTTTTTTTAAGTATATCTCTACATTTGTTAATTGCTATTTTATTTATCCAGGTATATAAGGAACTCTTCTCTTTAAAATTGGCACCATGTCTATAAACTAAAATAAACACTTCTTGAGTAACATCTTCTGCTAAATCTATATCTTTTAATATTAAATAACATACTCTTAAAATCTTATCTCCATATATATTAAGCAAAGCCTCAAAAGCTGAAGCTTTTTTATTTTTAAGCCCTTGGATTAAGGATTTCTCGTCAATATATTTAATCTCCATTGTCCTCCTCCTTATTATCGCTTTACAGTAATATAGACAGTTATTTAAAGTAAAAAGTTGCAAAAATTTCATAAAAAAATAAAATTTGTTTCCATAGGTTTTAAATAACTCTGGCTATTTAATAAATCCTTTGTAAAGTGACTATAAAAACAATAGACTTCTAGCGGTGTATTTAATTTTGCGAGATAAGATAGTTAGAACTAACATAGGATGTTGAATTAAGGAATACATATAATTAGATAGCATTGTTTATAGTTTGCATGTTTTATGGACAACCATTTATTTTCAGTGCTATAGTAAAATATTTTATGCACAATAATAAGGAGGGCATATTATGAGTAAAGTCAAGGACATTGACATTGATGATTTAAGAAAGAAAATGTTGGGATAGATGCTATGTAAGTGCTAAATAAGAACGCCCTTGTAATTTATAAAATTACAAGGACGTTTTTATAATATGTAAACATATACCATTTGCAGTAGCTATAAATTTTGGTGTGAGTTGAATTTTTGTGGTATACTTTAATGAGGCTAGAATTAGGAGGCAAAATAATGGGAAATATATTGATGTATTCAAAAAAACAATTAGACAAAACACTAAAAAATTTCGCGAAAAATCAAAGCTTAGGGTCTAATGACACAGCTGAGTGGATAAGGCTCATAAATGATTTTATATATGAATTTGGGTTAAAGTCTGAAGTTAGTGAAGAAGGGAAACTTTCAATAACTACTAATAAGGAAGAGCAAGTTGTAATTGAAAAAATGATGTATGCGCTAGAAGGTACAAAAACTTCTTTGACTTATATTTTTGATGGTAATATTACTTATATAGAAGAGTAGGCAAAAAAAGTACGAAATGTTTTTATTCGTACTTTTTTTCAATGAAAGACATAGTTATAGAATTTGTTTGTTCTCAGTTCTTTTATCCATAAAATCTGTCAATAAGATATTTATTAAAGCTATAGTGGGAACTCCAAGTAACATCCCTGTAATGCCGAAAAGCCCTCCTCCGAGAACAATTCCTAGTATTATAAGTAGTGGACTGAGACCTACCTTATCTCCAATAATTTTTGGAGATATAAACCATCCATCGATATTACTTAAGGTTACAATAAATAATACTAGCTCTAAAGACTTTATTGGACTAAAAAATATTGTTATTGTTACAGCGGGTATCATTCCTATAATGTTTCCAAAATAAGGAATCATATTTGTTACTGCTATTACTAAACTAAAAGGCAACGCATAAGGTATTTTTAATATCATAAATCCTATAAAAGTTATACAACCAAAAATAATAGAGTCAATTATTTTTCCAACAAAATATTTTTTGAAAATAGTATTAGCTATTTTTCCGAAATTAACTACTTTAATAGAATGGGCTTCATTTAAAAAAGAATAAATGAGCTTTTTAATATTAAAAATAATGGATTCTTTATCAATTAAATAGTAAACTGAAATTACTATTCCAGACATTAATTTCATAAAGAAAGAACTTAAACCCTTTAAGTTATCAATTAAAAGCTGTAAACCTGGGGCGAAATATGTTGATATATCTTTATTAAAAGTAGCAAGGTAGTTTTTCAAGTAAGGTGTAAGATTGAGTTTGTTTAATAGTTTATTTCCAACTATGAAATCAGTAGACCCTTTAATTGACTTATCTGCTAATTGAGGAATATTATTAAATAAATCAACAACACTTTTAACAACATTAGGAGCAACCAATAATATTATTAATAATATTATACCTATAAATATTGTATAAATTATGCTTATGCTATAAATTCTTTTTATTTTAGTTTCTTTTTCAATGTATACCATAAGTGGATTAAGTAAATAAGCTATAACGAAACCCCAAATAAAATAACTAAGTAGTGAAATGATTTTTTGAAACATTGAACCTATATTTTCAATGTTACTTATTATTCTAAAAAGAAGAAAAGTAATTATAATAATAGGGATAAGCTGTATATAAGGTATTTTTTTATACCGAATCAATGTAATTCCTCCAATCAATATCTATAAATATAAGTATAGCAGTTTGTAAAAAGTAATTGAAGCGTTTTATTAACAAAAAAAATAAAAAAATTTACCAAAGTGATAAAATATTGAATAACTTCTCTTTGCGATTATGTGCTATAATGTAAATATGTTTTAATTACTAATGTTACCTTTTGAGTAATGACGCTGGTTTTTTTATTTGATTATAAAAATAAAATAATATAATATGAAAATTATTATCGGTAACATATGTATGCAAAAGAATAAGCAAAAGGCTTTATAAGCCAAAGAAAGGCTTTATAAGCCAAGAGGAGTGTATTATTATGGAAAAAGTTATTTTAGATGCATTTGAAAGAATTCCAGGAAATAAAAAATTTAATGAAGACGGTTTTATTGCAGGCGTAATTTATGGTGATAACATCAAGGAAGCAATATCTGTAAAATTTGAATTAATGCCACTAAAAAAGATTCTTGGAAAACATGGTTCTAATGCGAAAGTATGGGTTAAATACGGAGAGGATAAGAAATTTGGATTTATAAAAGCAATTCAAAGACATCCTGTATCAGCAAAAATTAACCACATAGATGTACAAATTGTTTCTTTAGATCATGAAATAAAGTTACAATTACCTATATCATTCAAGGGTGAAGCTAATCTTATAGATAATCTACTTCAGTTACAGATTCATAAATCTGAAATAGATGTTTTTGGAAACATGGCTTTAATGCCTGATGGAGTAAGTATTGATGTAGCAGATAAAAAACTTGGAGATACAATTACAATAAAAGACTTTGATTTAGATGCAAAAGTAAAAATTACTGATGAAGAAGATCAAATTTATGCAGCTGTAATAGCAAGAAAAGAACAAGTTGAAGAAGAAACTACTGATGAACCTGTAGTTGTTGCTGAACCTGTAGTTGAAGCTTAAGAAAATAAGAACTATCTAATAAATATAACATATGATATATAAGAATGTTGATGAGAACTGAGTTTTCGTCAACATTCTTATTTTTTTTTGTTGATTTATGATAAAACAATCAGAGAAAAGCTAATTTTATATACAATATTATCTAAAAATAATATGAAAATCCATTATGCCTATAAACAATTAGGGGAATTAGTCGATAATATAATTTGGTATTGTATTTTATTCAAGAAAATTGAAATAATATTTTACAATTACATTAAGGAGGAGATTTTTTTGAGAAAGAAGATTAGCACTAAAATAATTATTGCTATAGTGAGCTGTTCAATTTTAGTATCGGCATTGGTGGGAATTACAAGTATTTTAAAATCCACAAGTATAATTAAGCAAGAAGCCACAGATAAATTAAAAAATATAGCTTCTAGTAGAGGAAATGAATATACAATACAGACTACGAAGGTTGAAAATACAGTAAAGGAGTTATCTGGACTAGTTTTAGGGACAATAGAAGTTTCTAAGGTTAAAGACCCCAAATATATAAGTGCATATGAAAAACAGCTAGGTTCACTAATGAAGAATTTAGGTGATAGTAATAATGGTCTTATAGGGTTATATATGATTTTTAATCCTAAATTTACTGGTAGTAGTAAATCTTACTGTGTGAATTACTCATATGACGAAGGAAAAAAACAAAGCGCAGTGACTAATGACATGTTAAAAGTAGGCCGATTTGAAGAAGGTAATGCAGCTATAATTAGTAGTAAGATAGGGATGTGGTTAAATCCTTACATAGACAAAGATAGTAAAATAAATATGGTATCCTATACTATGCCAGTTTATGCTAATAATGAATTAGTTGGAGTTGCAGGTATGGATATTTCTTTTGAAAGTCTAAAAAAGATGATTTTAAGCACAAAGATATATGATACTGGTTCTGCATTTTTGCTAGATAAGGATTATAGTTTTATAGTTGGTAGTAGCAAAAAAAATACTGATAAATTAGATACATTAGAAAATGGGAAATATAAATTTATTACTGATGAATTAAAAAATAAAAAATCAATGGTTTTAGAGACAGAGTTTGAAGGACGCACCCAGATGATGGGTTACTACACTTTAAATAACGGTCAAATTATGGGTGTTAAAGTTCCTAGCTCAGAAGTGTTGAAAAATTTAAATAATTTAATATATATTATTATTTTAATTATAGCGCTAGGAATAATTGGTTCAATAATTATTGCATTAGTTATTGGTAGAAGAATATCTAGACCAATAGAAGTTGCAACAAAATTTATAAGGAAATTAGCTAAGCTAGACTTAACTTATAATGATAAGAATATTAACCAGATGCTCTTAAGCAAAGATGAAATAGGTGTTATGGGAAAGGGTTTAATTGAACTCAGGGAAGAATTAATAAAGGTTGTTGAAGAATTAAAGAAGGATTCTGCTGGTTTATTACAATATTCAAATACTATTTCTGCTAATGCGGAGGAAACATCAGTTTCGATTACTGTTGTCGCGCAAACTGTTGAAGAATTATCTAAGGGATCGGTTGAACAGGCGAGAGAGGCACAAGATGGTTCATATAAATTGAGTATACTTGCAGGTGAGATAGAAGAAGTTGTGGTAAGTAGTAATAGTCTTAAAGAATATTCAATAGAAATGGAAGAAATGCAAGATAAGGGCAGTAAAGCGATTAAGGAACTTAATGTAAAACTCGATCTAAATGTACATGCTACTGAAAAAGTTGCTGATAATATAGATGAATTATCAAATAAATCAAGCTTAATAGGGGAAATTATAAGTACCATTCAATCTATTGCAAGTCAGACAAATCTATTAGCTTTAAATGCTGCAATTGAAGCAGCAAGAGCAGGTGAGAGTGGGAAAGGCTTTGCAGTGGTAGCAGAGGAAATTAGAAAACTTGCAGAAAAAACAGCTACATCTACACAAGAAATAGATGAAATAGTAAAGCAAATTCAAGGTGAAATAAGTTTAGGGAAAAACAATATGGATGAAGCTAAAAATACTGTTAAACAAGCAAGTAGTGTAATGATAACATCCATAAAAGCTTTTGAGGTTATCGGAGAAGGGATATATAATATTAAATCAAAAATACAGTGCATTGCGTCTAGTATGAATACGGTAGATAGCGGAAAAGATGATATAGTTGACGCTATTCAAGGGATATCTGCAATAACGGAGCAAGCTGCAGCGTCTACGGAGGAAGTTGCAGCAACCATGGAAGAGCAAGAAGCTGCAATTAAAAATGTATCAGAAACTGTAGAAGAATTAAAAGAATTAGCAGTTGTATTAGATAAAATAGTTGGTAAATTTACAATATAAAATAAAACAATCATTAATTTCAATAGATTAACGCACTTGAATTTATTTAAGTGCGTTTTTAACTTTTTTGAAATAATAACTTTTAATATAAGCTATAACTCCTTTTGCCTATACTGAAGGTAAGACAAGTATTATTATAACAGCTGTAACCATGCTAAGCCTAATAATTGTCAGAATAATTCATTAATTATTCATAATGTTAATTAGTAATAGCTATTGACAAAGTTCGGCAAGGGAAGTATACTAAAGTTACACAAAGAAGAAAGCTTTCAATTCAGAGTGTAAGGTAAAATATTAAAAAAACAACAAAAAAATCTTAAAAAAGAAAGGGTGTGGCCCAAAAATTAATAATATTAAAAAACCATTTATTATAATAGAAAGTGGGGTGGTTGCACCAAAAAAAAGAATTTAAACTGATTTGTATAGTTAGAAAAATTATTCAAAAACTGCTGAATCAGCATAGACAAGCAACTTAATTCATAGGTAGTGGAAAAAATATCGATTAGGCCTAAAAAAGATACTTTAATCCATTGCTAAATATTAATAAAAAATAATTTAAAGTTACCCGTACCAAATTAAACCTTAAGAGTTTAATATCAACAATATTAGAAACATTATTTATGAGCGGGAAATTAGTTAGGAGAGAATTATTGAAAGAAGAATTTATTAGGAAATAGAAGCTAAGCCCATCGGGATTAATATATGGGAAATTAGCTTCTATTTTTTTGCGCATTTATAGCGGCATTTGCAAGCGTTGTGGTTGTATAACTGGGGGTAATAATTTAGATTGAACTAATGTGGTGAAAAATTCATATATAAAGTGATATTGGAATATAAGTTTAAAAGATGTATACTAAGATTAAAATAAGTATTAGAGGAGCTAAAAAAATGAAAAAACTTCTGATAATTACTAGTTTGATTTTTTCACTTGTATTTCTAAGCAGTTGCGCAGATAAGAAGGCTTCTGTGCCTATTGAAGAAAAGACAGTTCCAATTGTGACTAAGTCGCTATCTACTATTAAGGACTATTTTTCCTATAGTGAAAATTCAGAATATGTATATGAGGGTAAAGGGAATGAATATGCCTCTTATAATGTTTTTGTAGATTATTTAACCCAAACCCGTGTTCAATTAAAAACTAATAATGGCGGTACAGAAACTGTTAAGGTGCTTGAAAATAAAGATGGAAAGTTGACTATGCTTCTATCTAGATCTGAATGTTATTATAGAGAGAATTTAACCCAAAGTCCTAGTAGTAAGGAAGAAATCTTGTTAAAAGAACCACTAATTAAAGGAACCACTTGGACAGTCTCTGACAATAGAAGACGATATATCTCAAATGTGGATGTTTACGTAACCACGCCTTTGGGTAAATATAAAACACTTGAGGTTACTACAGAAAATAAAAAAGGTAAGAACTTAGACTATTATGCACCAAATGTTGGTTTAGTTAAAACAGTATTTATTTCAAATGGTGACGAGGTTACCTCTTCTTTAAGCAAAATAGCAAAAGACAAAGCATTAACTCAAACAGTAAAATTTTATTATCCAAATGGAATTGAAGATAAGCTATATTTTGTAAATAAGAAGCTTTCTTTTAAAACTAACGATCTAACAAAAATCATTTTTGAAAGTGCTTTTAAAGATTTACCTAAAGGGGATTTCAGTAAGGTGCTTGGCCCTAATGTTAAAATAAAAAGTCTTTATTTAAATAAGGATAATACGGTTTATGTGGATTTTACAAAGGAATTGGTTAGTGAAATGAATGCAGGAACCGGCTATGAAAGTATGATTTTAAAGTGTATTACTAATACACTTGGTGCATATTACGGTGCAGATAAAGTTTATATAACGGTAGAAGATAGTCCTTATTCATCAGGGCATATTATAATGAAAAAAGGTGAGTCATTTACAGTGGATTACAAAGATATTGTGGAATTAAAATGAAGGATATAGCAATGTTCATAACAACAATAGCTAAAGGAAACCATTTACATTGCAAAAAAACTAATAATCAGTTATACTAATATTATTAATAAATAATAAATGGCAAAGAATATGAGCCGCGTTATTATAAAGTGTTAAGCTTTATTTTGATGTGGCTTTTTTAATGTATTAAATTGTAAACGATTAATATGACTAATTTAAAAAAGGAGTTTTTCACAATGGCTAAATATATAATGGCCCTAGATCAAGGGACAACAAGTTCAAGATGCATTCTATTCGATAAAAAGGGGCTTATTGTAACCTCCGCACAAAAGGAATTTACTCAGATTTTCCCGAAAGCAGCTTGGGTAGAACATGATCCAATGGAAATATGGTCCAGTCAAATTAGTGTTGCAACAGAAGCGATGGCTAAAGTTAATGCTAAGGCGTCTGATATAGCTGCAATAGGAATTACAAATCAAAGAGAAACCACTGTGGTTTGGGACAGGCGAACGGGAGTTCCAGTATATAATGCAATTGTATGGCAATGCAGAAGAACAGCCGAAACTTGTGATGAATTAACGCAAAAAGGCTTTGATAAAGTAATTAGGGCTAAAACTGGATTGATTTTAGATGCTTATTTTTCTGGTACAAAAATAAAATGGATATTAGACAACGTAGAAGGCGCTAGAGAAAAGGCAGAAGCAGGCAATTTATTGTTTGGTAATATAGATACATGGTTAATTTGGAATTTAACAAAAGGAAAAACCTATGTAACGGACTATTCTAATGCTTCAAGAACATTACTTTTCAATATTCATGAACTTACATGGGATGAAGAAATTTTAGAGACATTGAATATACCAAAATCAATGCTACCAGAGGTTAAACCTTCAAGTTGTGTTTACGGATACACAGATACTTCTTTGTTTGGAGGAGAAATTCCCATTGCTGGGGCGGCTGGAGACCAACAAGCAGCCTTGTTTGGACAAACTTGCTATTCACCAGGAACGGCTAAAAATACATATGGTACAGGATGTTTCATGCTTATGAATACAGGAGAAAAGGCAATTGAATCCACACAAGGATTACTTACTACTATTGCTTGGGGAATAGATGGAAAGGTTGAGTATGCACTGGAGGGTAGTGTATTTATAGCTGGAGCTGCTATACAATGGTTGAGAGACGAGCTTCGTATGATTGACAATGCTGCTGATTGTGAAGAATATGCAAATGCAGTAGAAGACACAAATGGAGTATATGTGGTTCCTGCTTTTGTCGGACTTGGAGCACCCTATTGGGATCCTTATGCAAGGGGAACAATCGTAGGTCTTACAAGAGGAGCGAAGAAAGAACATTTGATAAGAGCGACTCTCGAAGCTCTTGCTTACCAAACGCATGATGTTTTAAAAGCAATGCAAGAAGATTCTGGAATTACACTTACAGAACTTAAAGTAGATGGAGGAGCTTGCTCAAATAATTTCTTAATGCAATTTCAATCTGATATTTTAAACGTTCAAGTAGACAGACCAGTAGTTACAGAAACTACGGCGCTAGGCGCGGCTTATCTTGCAGGCCTTGCAGTAGGATATTGGAAGAGCAGAGAAGAAGTATCAAAGCATTGGGCAATATCAAGAAGTTTTAAACCATCTATGACAGAGGAAAAAAGAAAAGAATTACTTCATGGATGGCATATAGCTGTTAAGAGATCTGGTATAAAGCTTGAATAGGTAATAAAAAATACCCACAAGAACTGTCATCTACTTTGACATTCTTGCGGGTATAAGAACCTTTTCCTTTTTTGATTTTTTGAATTCCTGTGCCTCTTCCAATTTCACTGGTTTTAAATTTTCTTCTATTTAAATTCAGTTTGTTCATGTCAATTGTGAAGGACATACCTTGAATTAATTGCTTTTTAGACTTTTTCATTTAAATCATCCTTTCATCTTTTATTTATTATATAATATGATGATTTTACATAGAATGCAATAGTGTTTTAAAATTTAGCAATTGAGCTGGATTTTTAAATAAAAATAAGGCAGGATAATCCTGCCTTATTTTTATTTATTAGCAGCTGATTGAGCATTTGATTTTTTTATTTCTGCTAAAGTAGCCTCATTAGTACTAATACTCATATTAGCCATATTATTCATAGCAGAATTAGAGGCATTGGTATTACCTTTATTAGCAGCTGATTGAGCATTTGAATTTTTTACTTCTGCTAAAGTAGCATCATTAGTGCTAATACTCATATTACCCATACTATTCATACCAGAATTTGAAGCATTGGCATTACCTTTATTAGCAGCTGATTGAGCATTTGAATTTTTTACTTCTGCTAAGGTAGCCTCATTAGTGCTAATACTCATATTACCCATACTATTCATACCAGGATTTGAAACATTGCCATTCCCCTTATTAGCAGCTGATTGAGCATTTAATTTTTTTGTTTCCTCTAAGGTATTATTATCGTTATTCATAAACATTCTCCCTTCGTATCTATAAATTACACTGGAGTATCCAATGCATTATATAGTTTAACCGTTTTTTTATAAAATATAGATGGTAAAATTAAGCTATATGTAATTAAAAATTTTATTTTAATTACATATAGCTTATGCGAAAAAATATTAACATTAGGGAGGTTTCTTTTTCCATATTAACGTTTTTTTTTGCTGCGATTTAGGAAAATAAAGGGGTAAAAATATATATGCAGTTATATGTAAAATTTTTTATTTTAGGAGGAATATTACATTTAATGTAGAATATAACTATACAAACATTTTATCAAAATTTTGAAGGGAATATAAATGAAAAATAAAATTACGAAATCGCTTCTAATAAATAAGTATAAGCTGAATGTAGTAATGTATTTTCATTACATATCTCCTTTAGAAAGTGAGGTTAAAGGTGTCTTTGCACGCATATAAATTTTATTATTAAAAAAATTATTCGGGGAGGATTTGAAATGAAAAAATTCAAGAAATCAATTTCAATTATATCAATGTTAATGTTAGGCGTGATTTTAACTTGTAATCTTGGTACTATTAAAGCTAGTGCAGGGCCAGGTGGACGCCCCTGTACCGTTTGGAGTGACAACCATCATTACCGTTATCATACTCAGGAGTTTTTATATACTTCTAATGGTGGAACAGAATATGATATAAATCATTGGTTAACAACATATGATTGTGAGTGTGGAGATTCGTATACAAGAGAAACTACTACTAGATCACCAAAATAATTTAAACTTATTTTTAAGCTACAAGAAATCTTCACTATGTTCTAATTAAGCGTCACAAACAATAAAAGTTTGTGGCGTTTTTAGTTGTGGCAAACTAGGGAAATGTGATCATATAAATCATTCGACAAATAAAGGGAATTGTCTTTTTTTAGAGAAGAATTTTATAAAAGATAAGAGAAGTTGATTTTAAATGGATTATACTATTATAATCGTCATAGTTACATCAGTTATAAGTATTGGAGCTGTAGCCTCTTCTATACCATTCTTAGAATTTAGTGGACCAATATCAGAAAGTGGAGGATGGAAGTATAAACTTATAAATAGAGGTTCTAATGAAGTGTAGTCATTATGTAGATTCGTCAAAAATTATTTATAAATTTTAATTAGTTTTAATTATATTATTTATTATATTTATAATAAATGTGTTGGGATGATTATATTTAAATTATTATACACAATATAAACATGTTTATATTGTGTATAATAATTTGTTATGTTACTATTAGGCCATGAAACAAAATAACTAGACTTAAGATTAGTTGTTTTATCTCATATGTCACAGTTTATAAAAGTGAATAATCGAGCACAGGGGAGTTGGATAAGCCAACTGAGATCAAGAACTGTAATTCTTTGACCCTAATAACCTGAACTGGATAATGCCAGCGTAGGAAGTTGTTTAATGGTGTATTATATATGTATATATTTTTATATAGCATGGTAATTTAAACACAAATCCTATGGATTTGTGTTTTTTGGTTTATACAAAAATAGTACTACACTAGGTAAATCAAAAAGTAATTATTTTAGGAGGAAATTAAATGAAAAAAGTTTTAACTATAGCCGGTTCTGACAGTTGTGGAGGAGCAGGAGTGCAAGCAGATTTAAAGAGTTTTAGTGCAAATGGGGTTTATGGAATGAGTGTTATTACAGCAATAACGGCACAGAATACCATGGGAGTTTTTGCAGTGCAAGATTTGGATAAAGAAATTATTGTTGCTCAAATTGATGCGATTTTTACAGATATAACTGTAGATGCAGTTAAAATTGGTATGGTGTCTGTGATTTCAACTATTGATGCCATAAGTGAAAAATTGCAACAATATAAGCCCAAAAACATAGTACTGGATCCTGTAATGATTTCAAAAAGCGGTTATTCACTATTAAAACCAGAGTCAAAAACGGAACTAATTAATAAATTAATTCCATTAGCATCACTTATAACCCCTAATGTTCCAGAAGCTGAGGAAATTCTTCGCGAAGTCCATTCAGCGATTACAAGCATTGAAACAGTGGAAGATATGGAAAGGGCAGCAAAAGAAATATACAAGTTAGGCTGTAAAAGTGTACTTTTAAAGGGAGGCCATATGGAGGGAGATGCTATAGATGTATTTTATGATGGGAAGGAAATTACACAGTTCAAATCCGAAAGAATTCTTACGAAAAACACTCATGGGACGGGATGTACGCTGTCTTCTGCTATAGCTGCAAATTTGGCACTGGGTTTTAGTATGAAAGACGCAATAAAAAATTCAAAAGAATACATTACTACTGCTATAAAGCATTCCTTAGATATTGGACATGGAGTTGGACCTACTAACCATTTTTATGAATTATATAAGAAAGCGGGTATAGGAAATGATTAAGGAGAGTGAAAAACTAGGATTTTGGACCTTTTTATTTTTATGGTTTGGAGCTGCGGTTTCTGTTGCTGAAATTCTTACGGGAGGATTCATTGCACCCTTAGGATTTAAAATAGGGGTAGTAGTAATTTTACTAGGGCACTTGATTGGCACAGGAATATTGATGCTAGGAGGTATAATTGGTACTAGGGAAAAAGTGCCGGCCATAACTTCTACCGGTATTTCTTTTGGAGTATATGGTACATATATATTTTCAATTTTTAATATACTTCAGTTAATTGGTTGGACGGCAGTTATGATAAAGGTAGCAGCCAGTTCGGTAAACACAATAACACAAAGTTTATGGAATTTTAATAATGTTTTAGTATGCATAGTGCTTATTGGAATACTTACAATATTGTGGCTTAGTTTTGGTAATGCAGGTATGAAAAAATTAAATATTACAGCCGTATTTTTGCTTTTTATACTTACATTAGTACTCGGAACAATTATTTTCAAGGATAAAACATTGTATGCAAAGGCGAGTAGTCCAGGGATATCCTTTGGTGGAGCATTAGAACTCAGTATAATTATGCCTCTTTCTTGGCTACCTTTAATTGCAGACTACACTAGATTTGCAAAAAGCGAAAAGGGAGGAGCCTATGGAAGCTTTATAGGTTATTTTTTAGGAAGTTCATGGATGTTTATAATAGGACTAGGCGCTGCCATAGTGTCAAATAATTCAGACCCTTCAGCTATTATGCTTGCTGCAAATTTAGGAATTACTGCTCTAGGCATAGTGGTACTTTCCACAGTAACCACTACATTTTTAGATGTGTATTCAGCAGGAGTTTCTTTTTTAAATATTATGCCAAAGCTCAGTGAAAAAAAAGTTGGTATTGTTATGGCTATTATTGGTACCTTAGTGGCTATAATACTTCCTATAGAAAATTATCAAAGTTTTTTATATGCTATAGGGTCAGTATTTGCACCCTTATTTGCAATTTTAATTACTGACTATTTTATAATAAAGAAAAATACAAAGCTGAAACCTAGTGTACTTATCAATTGGGGAGCTATCATTGTGTGGATTATAGGAATAGTACTTTATTATGTTTTTATAAAAAAAGATTTATTACTGGGAGCTACAGTACCAGTTATGATTATTACAGGATTTATATATGCAATAAGTTGGAGGTGGACGTCTAAATGGAAATTAATAAGAAAATCGTAGAATTATTAAATAGTGTAAAAGAAAAAAATCCTTTGGTGCACCATATAACAAATTATGTTACGGTTAATGATTGTGCTAATATTACCCTAGCTATTGGTGGGTCACCAGTTATGGCGGAGGATATTAATGAAGTTTCTGATATGGTATCCCTTTCTTCTTCACTTGTTATAAATATAGGAACCTTAAACTCTACAAGTGTACAGTCTATGCTTAAGGCAGGAAAAAGAGCAAATGAGTTAAATATTCCCGTTATCCTAGATCCTGTTGGAGCAGGGGCAACAGCTTATAGAACAGATACTGCTAAGAAAATCATTAGCGAAGTGAAATTAGCAGTTATTAGAGGGAATTTATCTGAAATAAAAACAATATATGGTATTGAAGCTAAAACAAAAGGTGTGGATGCTTGTGATAGTGATCCTAAAAATGGGAATGAACCTGCAGAGGAAAAAGAAATGGCAAGAGCACTTGCAAGTAAATTAAATACCGTGGTAGCTATAACTGGCGCGGTAGATATAATAACAGATGGTGAAACTCTTTACACCGTATCAAATGGACATAAAATAATGGCCAAGGTAACAGGTACGGGATGTATGTGTACTTCACTTATTGGTTGTTATTTAGGAGCAGGAGATAGCAATCTTCTAGCAGCTTTATCTGGAATCGTTTCTATGGGGATTGCAGGAGAAATAGCTTATGATGGTTTAGATAAAAATAATGGTGGCACAGGAACCTTAAAAGTAAAAATAATAGATGCTACTTATAACTTATCTCAAATTGAAATAATAGAAAGGAGCAAAATAAATGAAGAATAATATAGATTATAGCCTTTATCTTGTTACAGATAGGGATGTTCTCGTAAATACAGATATATATACTGATGTTGAGCAGGCCATAAAAGGCGGGGTTACATTAGTCCAGATTAGAGAAAAGAAGGTAGGTACTTTAGAATTTTATAACATTGCAGTAAAAATAAAGTGTATTACAGATAAATACAAAGTTCCACTAATAATTAATGACAGACTTGATATTGCCCAGGCAATAGATGCTGCAGGGGTTCACTTGGGTCAAAGTGATATGCCAGCAGACATTGCAAGGTGTTTATTAGGCAATAATAAAATAATAGGTGTTTCCACCTCAACTCTTGAAGAAGCTAAAAAAGCAGAAAGACAAGGTGCAGATTATGTAGGAGTGGGAGCTATGTTCCCTACAACTACTAAAGACGATGCAAGTGCAGTTTCTGTAGCCTGCTTAAAAGAAATAAAAGAAGGTATTTCTATACCTGTAGTTGCTATAGGTGGAATTAGTGAGAAAAATGTGGCATTATTAAAGCCAGCAAATATTGATGGAATAGCAGTAGTTTCAGCTATACTTTCAAAAAAATCTGTAAAAATAGCAGCAGAAAAACTAGGGGATTTATTTAGAACATAAAAGTTAAAAATTCTGAAAATTCCAAAGAGTCGTTGTAATATCTGTAAAAACAAATTATAATATATATAAGAAGTCTAAAAACATTAGAGGAAGTTAGCCCAGTATGATGAATATCACATTGGGTTTTTTTATAATGTTTTTATGATTATAATAGGGGGATGATATTTATAATGAGTACTGAAGGAAATGTATTCTCGCAGAACCTATGGACTCCAAAAGCAGATAATTTCTTCATTTCAAATATTCCAGGATTAAAGGAAGAAATGACCTGTGCAAAAAACTGGATAAAATCTCTTGATATGCATAAAGTCATTATGAATGTTCAGGACATTGAAGCATATAACAAGAAGAGCATAAAAGCGGTTGCACCTATTGTAGACTTAGAAAATTACAGTGAATCACTTAGCAAAGAAAAAATAATAGGCAAGCTAAATACAGTTAGTTCCTATCCGGAATTTGAAAGATACCATGAGGATGGAAAATTAGTAAGAGCAGAATACTATAATAAGTTAATAGAGTATTGTAATATTGATCAATTAATGGAGACAAACACTATTAAATATGGAGTAACCATTACAAAGACTGTGATGAGAACATTCCCAACCTATGATACAGTATTTAATATTGGAGATAACTATGAGTTTGACAGATTTCAAGAGACTGCTGTTTATCCTGTTGAACCACTTGTAATTCTACATAAAAGTAAAGATAATAAGTGGTATTTTGCACAGATCTATAACTATCTAGCTTGGATACCTGAAAAAGATGTGGCTATTTGTAGTAAACAAGAGCTTTTTGATTATCTGAATACACAAGACTTTATAGTAACTACAGGCAAAAGGGTATTTACAAATTATAATCCATTAGATGAACAATTATCAGAAGTGCAATTGGATATGGGTATTAGAATACCGCTTGTAAGTATTAATGAAATAGAAGAAGATATTTATGGACAAAATCCTACAGGCAATTATGTGGTTAAACTACCAACAAAAAATAATAGTGGTAATGTAGAATTTAAACTGGCTTTAATTGCAAGGAATGAAGAGGTTTCACAAGGATATTTACCCTATACTAGAGTAAACATCCTAGTTCATACCTTTAAATTCCTGGGTGAAAGATATGGTTGGGGTGGAATGTTTAATTCTAGAGATTGTGCAAGTTTAATAATGGATGTTTACAGAACCATGGGCATAAAACTTCCTAGAAATGCAGAGGAGCAGGGAGAACTTGCAGTTGGGGATTTTTGTGAAATGAAAGAGGATATGACTATTGTAGATAGACAAAATCTACTGGATAATTTGAAACCTGGAACACCAGTTTATATGAGTGGACATGCGATGCTATATGTGGGCAAAGAAGAGGGAAAACATTATATTATCCATGATTTTTCCGGTTTCTATAAACCACAGCAAGATGGAAGCACAAAATATTATAGAGTCCGTGAGGTAATGGTTTCTCCACTGTGTATTGGATTATCAGAGGAGGGTAAAACATATATTGAAGGGTTATATGGAGCAAGAGACTTTATTTTTGTGGAATAATAATTATATGCATATTCAAATAAATAACAAGTCAAAATACATTATCATTTTGACTTGTTATTGAAAATCTCTGAGTAAATGCTTTAAACTTTAGAACTGATTATATGATCTTTAACCTTGCTTAAGGCATAATCTAGCGCAGAATCTAAATTATTATTATTCTTGCCGCCACCTTGTGCAGACAGGTCACTTCCACCGCCTTTTCCATCTATAAGTGTTATGGCATCCTTAAGAAGGGCGTTCATGCTAATCATATTCAAATCCTTTGAACACATAAACAAAAGATTTGCCTTATCAGCAGATTTTACTCCAAATAAAACTATAACCTTTGGTGAGGATACTAATTTTGTTGCTAAGGTATTAGTGTATTTTAAATCACCGTTATCATAAATACATTTAAGCACTTTAATGTCTTCTATTTTTGTAGCTAATTCTAACATGTTTTGAACTTCATACTGCGCAACTACTGCCTTTAATGCCCTTTTTTCGCTAAGGGCCTTATTAAGTTCATCAGAGAGCCTATCTACTTCGGATAAGAGAGTAGAACTATTGCAGGATAAAAGTTTAGACATTTTATCTATGGCCTCATGTTTTGAAATATAATCAGAAACTGCTCTTGAACCACATAAAAATTCAATTCTCATACCATTCTTGTATTTTTCAAACTTTATAACCTTAATTAATTGTACCTCAATAGTTGAACTAGGATGTATACCGCAGCAAGGGTTTACATCAATATCACCTATCTTAACTATTCTAATTTTTTCGCCAGCTTTTACTGGGATTTTTTTAGCTGTTAATTTTTTTAATTCAGAATTGCTTGGATACAGTACCTCTACCGAAATATTGTCTAAAACTATTTTATTAGACAATATTTCGGAGGCTTTAATTTCATCACCTGTAATAATTTTATCAATATCAATTGTTGTAGAATCCATGCCAAGGTGAAAACCAATGGTAGATGCATTAAATAAATCAGAAATACAAGAAGAAAGGATATGCTGACCTAGGTGCTGTTGCATATAGTCGTAACGTTTATCAAAGTTTATAGTACATTTAACCTTGTGAATCTTTAGTGGTTTCACTGCCACTACATGATATATTTTTTCGTCTTTTTCATATACATAGGTTACTGCGGCGCCATTTATATTTCCCGTGTCGCATGGCTGGCCACCGCCTTCAGGGTAAAAACAGGTTTTATCCAGTTCAATATGATACTCTTTTTCTTTTTCTATTACATTTATTACTTCAGCTGTAAATTCTGTTTGATATGGATTTTTATAATACAACTTTTCCAAAGTTAAGCATCTCCTTTTAGTAACTATGTTGCAGATTAATTATGCGGACATAAAATACATTATTTGGATCTAATCTACATGAAGCTATAAGATTTTATAATTAATTGTGTTTGCAATACTAGTTGTTATAGTATGTGACATGTTTTTTTCTCATTAAGAGGGTACTACAGAAGAACCTCCCACCTTATAAGTGGGAGTGCGTTAACTATACAGAATAAGCCAACAATATATAAGGAGTATATTCTATATTGTATCATAAAAATATTACGTAGATAAAGATATGGATTAATATAAATATATAAACTGGACTTCTAGTTACTCTAATTAATGGATTTAGAGTATCCGTAGACTATTTAATAAAACAAGAGACGGCAAAAGAAGTTTATATTTTTTATTAATTTTGTAATTAATTAGTTTATAAATTATAAAGCATGAAAAAATATAAAAAAAGAGGTTTATACCATATTTTGTAGAATATAGTAGTTTAAAAATATTCTAAAAACATTTTAACGACATTTCAGATGATGATTTAATTTAAGCATAAGTTCTATAGTGCACAGTGGATTTTTAAAGGGGGATTAACATGAGTGAAGATATTAGTGTTAACTTATTACAAGAAATGGTAGGGGGAAGTATACTAGAAGCTAAAATTCAGATAGATAAAAGTGAATTAAGAGAAAATGAATTAATGGAAAGCGAGCAGGTTTATAAAAGATTATTTGAATTATCTCCTGATCCTATATTTGTTCATTGTGATGGTAAAATAGTCTTAGCCAATCCGGCAACTGAAAGATTATTAAGTACTAAAGATATAATTGGGAGAAATATTATGGATTTTATTCATACTAATTATATTGATATTGTTACCAGTAGAATAAATACATTATATGAAGGCGGAATTATTGCACCATTTATTGAAGAAAAATTTATTTCTAATGATGGTACAGTTATAGATGTAGAAATTGGAACATCTCTTTTTAAGTATGGAGGTAAATCTTCAATTTTAGTAGTTGTACGGAATATTAATAAAAGAAAAAAGATGGAGAGAAATCTAAGAGAGAATGAAGCACTATTAAGAGAGATAACTGAAAATATCTCGGATATGATTGCAAAGATAGATGTAGATGGAACAATTAAATATGTTACACCTGCTAAAAATGATATTCTTGGATATGGAGTAGAAAATGTAATTGGAAAGAACTTTTTTGATTTTATTCATATAGATGATAAAAATAATGTAGAAAAGGGAATTGAAAAATTAATTAGCACAAATATAAATCTAAAACTTCAATTTAGAAGTATACATGTAGATAAACGTATTGTTTGGGTAGATGTTTCATTTAGCACAATGTTAGACGATAATAATAAAGTTGTTGGATTAATTTTATCATCAAGAGACATTACTAAGCGTATTGAAGCTGAAGAAGCTATAAAAGAAAATGAGGAAAAGACACGGTTTTTGAATCAAGCAATAGAATACGATAGATTTAGAACGGATTTTTTTGCGAATATATCTCATGAATTAAGAACACCAATCAATGTTATTTTAGGGACCCTCCAGCTTATGGATCTAAAATTCAAAGAACTATTTAATGAAAATGAGAAAAAAAGTAGGGGATATTTAAAAACTATGAAACAGAATTGTTATAGATTAGTAAGATTGATTAATAACTTAATAGATGTAACAAAAATAGATGCAGGGTATTTTGAAATTCATTTAAGTAATTGCAATATTGTTAGTGTTGTAGAAGAAATAACCTTGTCTGTAGCTGAATATGTTGAAAATAAGGAGATATCACTTTTATTTGATACACAAATGGAAGAAAAAATAATAGCTTGCGATAAGGATAAAATAGAAAGGATAATTTTAAATCTCATTTCAAATGCAATAAAATTTACAAACCCAGGAGGGAATATTTCAGTAAATATCTTTGATGGAAATGATAATGTGGTTATATCTGTTAAGGATACAGGTATCGGAATACCTAAAGAAAAGCAAAAATTAATTTTTGAAAGATTTATTCAAGTTGACAAATCCTTGACTAGAAATAAAGAAGGTAGTGGCATAGGATTATCCTTAGTTAAGGCTTTAGTGGAAATGCACAGCGGGAGAATTTTTTTGAAAAGCGAAATTAATGTAGGAAGCGAATTTAGCTTTGAACTTCCTATAAAACAGTTACCGGATAGTGAAGCAGTGTATGTAAATAGCAATTTCAATGACAATAGTAATATTGAGAAAATCAACATTGAGTTTTCTGATATATATTTTTAGAATTAGGGTATTGGAACAATATGGTTATTAGACAAAAATATTGGTATAAGCTGCAATATTGATATATAATATATAAAAAGATAATTTGGGGGGATTTCTATGTATTATATTATAATGATACTACTATTTCTAAAGCCAAGCATAAAAAAGGAACATGTAAGTGAGCAGATTGCAAGAGGAATAATGGGTCTTATTTTTAGTTGGCTTTTATTTTATGTAGTATGCGTTGATAGAAGTATTTACTTTATCATAGCAACGCTTTGGGTGCCAGCTATTTTTCAGATGAGTATATTAATGGGGTCAAAGGGCAAGAAGAAAGGCAAATTTGCAGGTGCAATGTGTATCTTGTTCTTTTTGAGTATTGGATATAATTTGTATCCCTTTATTACTGCGGGAGCTAGCACGCTTGCGAAGGCAGTGCCAGTAAAGGAAAGTAGTGAGGGTATATCAAAAGCGGATGCAAGCCACATAATAGTTATATCACCAGAGACTGCCTATTATGAAATGCAAAAAATGCTTGGAACTCTTCCAAACCCAAGTATTTATAGCATAGGTCAACTAGGGGTTACTATGACGAAGGAAGGAGCTTGCTATGTTGCACCTATAGAGGTGGATGGAATTTTTAGAGCACTTACAAATAGTGAAATTCCTGGAGCAATATATGTTTCCGCAGAAAAGCCTGAAGAAGCAAAAGTAATTAGTGTACCATCAAAAATAGCAGAATCACTTTTGCTAGGAAAAGATTTAAAAAGGTATTTAAGACAGCAAAAACCATCATCAATACTTTTTCAGGCTAATGTAGAGCTTGATGATGCTAATAATCCACACTATGTAGGTAGTTATGGTCATTATAAATTCGGAAGAAAGTTTCCTGTAATTGATGGTGTTCTGCTTTATTCTTTTAAAGATGGTAAAGTTGTAGATTATAGTGTAGATAAAGTACCGGCGTGGGTTGATGAGGTTCATCCTTCGGATGTCTGTGAATTATATAATGAATACTTTGGTACTTATAAAAGTGGATTATTAAACAAAATTATAGCTAAAAAAGGTGTTCATGTACCTACAGCTTGGCAAGGGGAAACACAGGTTCAGGGGCTTGTGGTTAACTCTAAAGAAGTAACAGGAGTAATTGATACTGATGGTAGAATGAAGTGGTTTACAGATCACACTAATACATCTAATGATTCTACTACTATGACAGGATATTCCCTAATGGATATGAGAAGTGGAAAAATGATTTATTATAAAACGCCAGGGTATATAAATGGGAAAGGTGCTATGAATGCAGTGGATAAAGCTCTTGGTGCAAATAAAGCTAATTGGGCTCCAGTTCAACCACTATTTTATAATATTTTTGGTTCGGAGGCTTGGGTTGTGCCTGTAGTTAACAAAAATGATGGGGCACTAGTCAAAATAGGAATTGTAGCTGCTAAAAATAGTTATGTAGTACTTGAAGAATCTAAAGAGGCAGCAATAGAAAGCTTCAAGAATGCTATATCTTATGGTAAGACAAAAGACGCTTCAAGTAAAAATGCCAATAGCATAAAGGCGCAGGAGAAGACGGCACGTGGCAAAGTTTTAAGAAAAAACCCTGTAACAGAGGGGGGAAATACTATTTTCTACGTAAAACTAGTAGGTAACAATACTATATTCATGGTTACTAAATCTGCAGGAATTGATATAGTGTTAACCAATGAAAATGATGAAGTGGAAATAAAATATCTTGATATTAAAGATAATAATGTGGTTTCCACTGTTGGCTTTAAAAATAGCAATCTTAAATAAAAAGGTGTCATCCACGTTGCAAGTGGCAAACTTGAAAAAAATAAACTTCTATGATTGAAAATTTTCAATCATAGAAGTTTATTTATTCAGTCTTTTTTAGAACATAATAGGAAGGAACCATATCTCTCAGTACATAATCTCCACTTTTCCATTCAAAGAACATATAAGTTGATCCGTTGATTTCCTTAAGAGTATATGTACTAGCAGTGTTCTCGCCAGGATGAATCACTACCCCTTTTGTCCATGATAGACATGAATCATTCATTTCGCCATTTTCTTTAAAGGTTAAATTTTTTAGAAATAAATTCTCTTTCCAATTTTTATTATTAGGGTTAAAGTTAGCTATTTCTGTTACAAAATCAACACTGTCCCATTTCCCGATAACGGTAGCATCATCAAAAAAAGGAAAATGGGTATTATCTACCTTAATAGTTACACCTGAATCAGATACAACTGACTTTGATAAAATTTTAATATTTTGCTGGGCTTTAGCATCTGTCAATATAACACATGCAAAGAGAAAAAGTACAATAAGAGAAATAATAGAAAACTTACAAGAATCTTTTTTAAAGGATTTAATGAGAATAATTCGCTTCTTAATTTGAGATTTATTTTCAATCATTCCTGAAATTCCAGCAACTTTAGGTAACGCATGGAAATTTGAAAATAGATTGATGATTGCATGTCCATATTCTTTAGTGTTATTTGGAGTTATATAAGAAAGAGTTGTAGCATCACAACATAGTTCACGGTCTTGGCGCATTTTATAAAAAGCATACCATATTAATGGATTAAACCAGTGAAATATACAAAGTAATCTAATCAAATAATTTAGAATAGTATCTTTCCTTTTGAAATGACAAAGTTCGTGTAAAAATACATAATGAAATTCATTAATGCTTATTGTATTAGTAGAATTAATTGGAATTAGTATTTTAGGAGTTATAAATCCTATAATTGCCGGGCTGCGAAGTCCTTCTAATTCAATTATTGGTATAGCTTTTTTTAAATCCATTTTATTTTTACATTCCTCTAGAACATTTAAAATATTTTTGTCTGTAAGTACCTTACTATGAGTAATCTTATAGTTAAAAATAATACTGATAACTATTGTATAAATACTTAACAATAACATACCTGCTATCCATATTGTGGAAAACAAATCATAAAGAGATATTTTTGTGAAAAACGATTTAACATTGTTTAAAATATTTAAAGAGGTATTTTTAGAGAATGTGATATTTTCTTCTGCGGGTGGTGATACAACATTTGTATTATTATCCTGATTCATAGTTTTGATATAAAAATCATTTGTGAATAAAAATGCATTAGTCTTTTGTGTTGCTATAGGAATTATATTAAATATGCTTAGAGAACTCTCATATGTAAAGGGGACTATAAGCTTTAATATAAGTATGAACCATATAGCATAATGGAATTTAAACCCTAATTTATTTTTCAGCAAGGTTTTTATAAACAAAATCATTAAAATCAAAATACTTGCTGTGCATGATAAGTGAAACAAGCGCTTAAAGATATGAGATAAATAAATAATTAATTGTTCCATGGCTAAGGCTCCCGTGAGTCAAGCATTTCTTTAAGTTCACATATCTCTTCCTTGGTTAACTCATCTTCTTCTATAAAATTTATTAACATACTTTTTAGTGTGCCGCTATATATGCGTTTTAAAAAAGATTTACTTTCTGCTTTTACACATTCCTGTTTTGTTAATAATGGATAATAGTAATATACTCTGCCATCTGCATTAAAACCTAATACATTCTTTTTTACTAATCTGGTTATTAGTGTTTTTATAGTTTTAGGCATCCACTCCGTTTTATCTTCTAAGCTTTCTATAATTTCATTAGATGTACAAGGATTGTTTTCCCAGATGGTTTTCATAACCTCCCATTCTGCTTCTGATATTTTCGGTAAAGTTTTCATTGGATACACCTCTTTCTAAAAAAAGATTACAAATGTAGTTCTAACATAATATTACACCTGTAACCAAAAAAAATAAATACAAATATTTAAATATATATATAATTAGGACAATATTTAAGTTATTGACAAAATATATAAATAAAAGTATTATTATACAAAGGATTACAAAAGTAATCCACTATGGGTTGTAAGGGGGAGTTAAAAATGGAATTATTAAAAACAGATTATCTAACAAAAACCTACGGCACAGGTGAAGCATCTGTTAAAGCATTAAAGTCAACAGACTTAGTTATTGAAAAAGGTGAATTCACTGCAATAGTAGGTCCAAGTGGTTCGGGAAAAAGTACACTTCTACATTTATTAGCTGGTCTTGATAAGCCATCAGCGGGTCATGTATATATTAATGGTGCGGATATCTATTCTATGAGTGAAAAAGAATTATCTAGATTTAGAAGAAGAAACATAGGATTTATATTTCAATTCTTTAATTTAATTCCCATATTATCTGTTGAAGAAAATATTAAACTTCCAATTTTAATGGATGGAAAAAAGGTAGACAAGGATTATATAAATGAACTTATGGAAATTTTAGATATAAAAAATAGAAAAACTCATTTGCCAGGAGAAATATCAGGAGGACAACAGCAAAGGGTATCTATAGCAAGGGCACTATCTACTAAACCTTCAATTATATTTGCAGACGAGCCTACTGGAAACTTAGATAGCAAAAATAGTAAGGAAGTGCTAGAGCTTCTTACTATGTCTATAAAAAAATATAACCAAACCCTTGTCATGATAACTCACGACCCCAAGGTTGCGGAATGCGCAGATAGAGTTATAACCATAGCAGATGGAGAGATTATAGGGGACACGAGGGCGAGAAAATGAAGAGTTTTTGGAGTCTTATACCACGCAATTTAATAAAAAACAAAAAGAGAGTTTTCTTTATGGCAGTAGGTATAATATTATCAATTTCTTTAATCATTTCTTTAAGCATAATGCTTGATACTTTGAAAAGTTCTTCTTATAAACGTATGGTAGATGATTTTGGTGGAACATATGATGGATTCTTTTATGCCCCAGATAAAAAAGATTTAGAAAAATTAGATAAAGACCCTGTAGTAGATAAAACATCTAGTGTATTAAAGCTAGGAGATTATAAGGTGCCTAACTCTAAGTACATCTTAGAGGTAAATGGTTTTGATAAAAACATAACAGAATTTATTAATTTCAAAATAATACAAGGAAGATATCCAGAGAGTAATAGCGAGATAGCCATGGAAGATTGGGTATTAAATGCTATGCCTAAAAAATATAAAATAGGAGATAAAATTAAATTAAACTTAACTATAGGTAGGTTTGAAAAATTTAAAAAAGAAGAGGAGTTTACGTTAACAGGTATTTTCCAATATAAATTTAATACCAATCAACTAAAAAATACAGGACTTGCATACATACCTAAAGATTATGCTGAAGTTGTGCTGCCACCAAAAGAGAGATTATATAGAGGATATTTAAATATAAATCCAAAACTGCCTATGGAAGAAAGTTTTATGTTATTACCAGCAACTGATGATTATAAAAACATAGAATTTAATAAGAACAGTAGCAAATCATTTTTATTACAAGCATATAAAAGTATTGATTTTGTAAGCATAATTTTATATATAGTAATAAGCATTGTAGCTAGTGTAATAATTTACAACATATTTAATATGTCAGTAATAGAAAGAATAAGGGAATTTGGTATGCTAAGAGCCATAGGTGCTTCGCCATCAAAGATTAAGATGTTGGTGCTGGGTGAAGGATTAATACTGGGATTTATATTTATACCCCTGGGAATTATTATTGGAAATTTTGTAGTTAAAGGAATTATCATTCTTATGTCTGGATATAAGGATTTTAGTAGGATAATGCATATTCCTAAAAGTGGTATTATAGTTTCTTTTATAGTTGGATTTTTAACTATAATAATTGGTGTTTATTCTCCAGCTAAAAAGGCTTCTGAAATATCTCCAATGGAAGCTATTAATTCAAATAACAATTTGCAATTAAAAGGTAAAAACATAAAGGAAAATTCACGCATGAAAAAAATAATAAATAAAAATTTTGGATTTACAGCAGATATGGCCTACTTGAATCTAAATAGAAATAAAAAAAGATTTATAACTACTGTAGTTTCACTGAGTATAAGTATAATAATGTTTATGCTTGTAAATTATTTGATAAATGCTGCAGATCCAATAAACAGTATTAAAGCTAAAATGGGAGGGGATTTCGTAATATCTGTTGCAGAAGACCAGCCTAATTATTATTTATCTGATAGTGAATTAGATGATATTAAAGATATAAAAGGTATAGATAAAATAGTTAAGTTAAAAACATCCACTTCCTTAATGCAGGTAGAAAAGGAGTTGGTAACTAGCAATGGTGTAAAATTTCTTGCTAAAGCGAGTAAATCATCACAAGAATCAATCTATGATTTTGAAAAACAGCGATATAAGTTTAAAACAGAAATAAGAGGTTATACACTAGAAGATTTAGATAACATTAAGGAGAATATTATACAAGGAAAAATGGATAAAGAGAAGATGTTAAAAGAACCAATGATTATTTTAGGCCAAAATTTAAATTATAGTAATTATACTAAACTAAAAGTTGGCGATAAAATACAATTAAGTTATTGTGCATATGATGAGGATGGAAGATTTAAAGATTATAAAAGTGAAATTTTTACTATTGGCGCTTTGCTAAAGGAAGATTTTAACACTTACGATGCACAAAGCAATAATGTAATAATTGTAAGTGATAAAGTTGCTGAAAAATATCTTAATATTAAGGGATATCAGAATGTAAAAGTTACCTTAAGTAAAAATGCAAATTATGATGAAGTGGAGAAAACATTAAAACAGAGGCTAATAAAACATCGTGGTGCTGGATTGGTATCTTATAAAGAAGCCTTAGAAAAAGCTAAAAAGAATAGTTTACAAGTTTCACTAATAATGTACAGTTTTGTAATTGTAGTAGCAATAGTTAGTATGGTTAATTTGCTTAATATTATGAGTATGAATATACTATTAAGAAAAAAAGAAATAGGCATGCTTAGAGCTATAGGCTTTGGAAATGATGAAGTTAAAAAAATGATAAGAGCAGAAGGGATGTTTTATGGGGTTGCCTCTGGATTTTTGGGAACAGCATTAGGAACAGTGTTATCCTTTATATTATTTGTGCTTGCAAGAAAATCACTTACACAAGGGATGACATGGAGTTTACCTATATTTACTATAATAGTATTATTTTTAGCAACCATTGCTGTTTGTTTATTTTCATCAATGAATGCATCAAGAAAAGTGTTTTCTTCAAGTATTATTGAATCTATAAAGGGTGAAGAGTAGGTTAACAGGGGGGGGGTAGACAATGAAGAGCTTTTGGGGACTTATACCAAGAAGTTTAATAAAGAACAAAAAGAGAACCTTATTTATATCCATAAGTATAATGCTTTCAGCCATGTTAATTACAAGTCTAAGTTTAACCTTATCAAATTATAAACAGCAAAAAATAGAAAACGGTAAAAAACAAAGTGGAGGTCATTATTATGCTTCTTGCACGGAATCAGGAAATTTTGAAAGTATAAAAACATTAAAAAGTGAACCTTCTATAGATAAATTTGGAACTACTATACTAATGGGTTACTCAAAAACTTTTGACACCGAAAATAGAATTGAATTAAATGGTTATGACAAGATAGATACAGAACTTTTAGATTTTAAGCTGGAAGAGGGAGGCTTTCCACAGAAGGATTCAGAAATAGCTTTAGAAAAATGGGTGCTTAATAAATTTAAGCAGGGGCTTAAAATAGGTGACAAGTTAAAGCTTAATTATATATTCACTTATATAAAGTTTAAAGATGGTAAGGAGTCGCCAGGGGTTAAAAGTGGAGAGAAGGAATTTATTTTAACTGGTATCTTAGAAAATAGATTGGATTCAATGAGAGATAAAAATGCTAAAGGGTATTTGACTATAGATAGTGTGAAAAATACCCTTACGCGAGATGAATATAGATATATACATCATTTCACACTTAAACCATCGGCTGATATAAAAAAAACCTTAACAAGTATGGGTGAGATACAAGGAATTTCTATTGATGAGAACTATAGCTATATAAGTACTTTAAATTCGGCGCAAAAAGCAAATATGATTTTTACTTTTTTAGGAATAATAATAATAATAATTTCGGCTATATCTGTAATTTATAATATATATAGTATTTCAGTAGTTGAAAGAATACACGAATTTGGGCTTTTAAGAGCCATCGGAGCAGATACACAGCAAATTGGAAAATTAATATTTGGAGAGGGAATAATATTAGGTTGCACATTTATACCACTTGGAATATTACTCGGCATTATTTCTATGAATGAAATAAACAAATTATTTAGCTTTAGTACTAATTTTAAAGCGAGTGCAGCGGTACCTTTTAGTGGAATTGTGATATCTTTTATAGTATGTTTTATAGCTATATTTGTATCTATATATTTTCCGTCAAAAAAAGCATCAAAAATATCTCCAATGGAAGCAATAAATAACACATCTGTTCAAGGAGAAAAGTTAGAGAATTCAAAGGGAAAGAAAAAAATAGAAGTGTTTGGTAAATTTACAACAGGCATGGCGTATACAAATTTAACAAGGAATAAAAAAAGATTCTTAGTAACTGTTATATCATTAAGTATCAGTATAATGCTTTTTATTACAGTCACAAGTTTTTGTGTATGGGTTGATCCCGTAAAAAACGTAGAGGCGGATATAAATTCTGATTATATATTAACTACCAGCGATAGTGAAAAAAATGCAGGTTATGATAGGAATGTTGTAGGTGAAATATTAGATATACAAGGTATAACTTCGGTTAATAAAAATTTATATTTTAGAGCATCCTTGGACATTTGTGGAGAAAAAATTACAGAATCATACAAAAAAAAATTGAAGGAAGTATCTTTAGAGAATAATAAGGATGATTCCAAAATAAAAAGTAATATTTATAATGTTCCAATAGAATTGTATGGATGTAATGATGATGAATTGAAAGAAATGAGCAAATATTTAGTGGATGGAAAGTTAGATGTAGAAGATATGAAAAATAATAATAAGGCTGTTTTAGTTCAGAATTTTTCAAGTGATAAAAGTACAAATTTAATAGTAAGCGATGAACTTAATATAAAGAGTGCTATGAAAGAGGAGGAAGAATGGAAGCAATATAATAGGAAAGTTTCCATAGGTGCTATATTAAATAAGCTACCATTTCCAACAATGGATCGTGGAATTAATATTGTAGTTATTATTCATGAGGATGTTTTAAAGAATTGGTTAAAAGAAGATAAGTATAGAGTATTAAGAATAAATACAAAAGAAAATTCAGATGAAAATTATATAAAAAGTAGGCTTAACCAATATATAAAAGGTCAAAAAGAAGGGAAGTTAATATGTTATAAAGATCAATTAGAATTTTATAAGAATGCTCAAAGAAGTATATCCGTAATATTATATAGCTTTGTAATTATAATAGCTATTATAGGAATAGTAAATATAATAAACACAATAAGTATGAATATTATATTAAGAAGACAAGAATTTGGAATGATTAGAGCTATAGGTATGGGAAAAGATGAAATAAGCAGTATGATAGTAAAAGAAGGATTATTATATGGAATTTTTAGTGCTATATTGGGAAGTATAATGGGGATTGTGCTACATATTATTTTATACAAAGCATTAAAATATGATAAGGCTGTACAGTGGTTCTTTCCTTGGAATAGTATTTTAGTGGTATTTTCGGCTTCTATGGTTATATGTGTACTGGCATCTATTGCTCCTCTTAAAAGATTACTTTCTACTAGTATAATTGATTCAATTAGAAATGTAGATTAAATCATAAAATTAGGTGATGAATATTAATAACTTCAGAAGGAGGTTTAAACTCCTTTTGGAGTTTATTTTTTTGCCACATGCCACTTGCCACGTGGGTGGCACCATTTTATTTTAATTATTAATCATGTTGGAGGTTTGTCCTTGCATATAGTTAATAATAAAAATAATTCTATCTTAGGAGGTATTAAATGGAATTTGAAAAAGTAATAAAAAATGATAGAGAAGCTAAAATCAAGAGTAAATTTGAAGGAAGCTTTCTAGAGTATTTAGATATAATTAACAAAGATCCTGATATAGCTAAGCTTTCTCATAAGAGGATGTATGACACAATAATAAAAAAGGGCTTTGAAATCCTAAGACCTGAAGAAAATCCAAGAACAAGAAAGATATATGGCAATGATCTAATAAAAAGGTATGGTTTTTTTAAAGAGGATTTTTTTGGAATTGATAAGGTACTTATGAAGATAGTAAGTTACTTTTATTCGGCATCTATGAAGGGAGAGGAATCTAGGCAGGTATTATATTTAGCCGGGCCTGTAGGAGCGGGAAAGTCATCCCTGGTAGAGGCACTAAAGAAAGCCTTTGAAAACACGCAGCCAGTATATATTTTAAAAGGCTGTCCTATGCATGAAGAACCATTGCACTTAATACCAAAACATCTTAGGCGAGATTTTGAGAGAATGCTTAATGTAGAAATTGAAGGGGATCTTTGCCTTGAATGTAAATATAGATTAATTCATGAATACAATGGAGAATATGAGAATTTTCCTGTTACTACTACTTCTTTTTCAATAAGATCAAGAAAAGGTATAGGGGTTGTTCCACCTGTAGATCCGAATAATCAAGATACATCAATTTTAACGGGATCTGTTGATATATCTAAAATGGATATGTATTCAGAGGATGATCCAAGGGTTTTCTCTCTTAATGGAGCATTTAATGTTGGTAATCGTGGCCTGGTAGAATTTATAGAAGTATTTAAAAATGATGTTGAATATCTTCATACCATAATAACTGCAACTCAAGAAAAATCAATACCTTCACCAGGAAAGGGGTCTATGATTTACTTTGATGGTATAATTATTGCCCATTCTAATGAAGCTGAGTGGAATAGGTTTAAGTCAGATCATACTAACGAAGCTATTTTAGATAGAATTGTAAAGATAGAAGTTCCTTATTGTCTTGAGTTAAATGAAGAAATTAAGATTTATGATAAGATACTTAAAAAGAGTAACTTTAAGCCTCATATAGCACCACACACCATTGAGACTGCTGCAATGTTCGCGTTGCTTTCAAGGTTTAAACCTTCAAACAAGGTAGATCCTATAACAAAGTTAAAGATTTATAATGGTGAAGAAATAGTAGAAAAAGGAACTACTAAGAAAATGGATATTAGTGAACTCAGGGAAGAAGCAGGTCTTGATGAGGGGATGCATGGTATTTCCACAAGATTTATAGTAAAGGCTATTGATAACGCTATTTCAAATTCAGAATTTGATTGCATAAATCCACTTGCTATTATGGAAAGTATAATTAAATCAGTCAGGGAAATGGATGTTTCTGAGGATGAAAAGAAAAAATATATGGGCTTTGTTCAGGATACTATTAGAAAAGAATATAACAAAATATTGGAGAAAGAAGTAACTAAGGCATTTATCCACAGCTATAAGGAGCAAGCGGAAAGTTTATTTGACAACTATATCGACAATGCAGAAGCCTTTGTAAATAAAGCAAAATTAAAGGATAGAGCTACAGGTGAGGAGCTTGTGGCAGATGAATCCTTTATGCGCTCAATAGAAGAGCGGATTGGGATATCTGAAAGTTCTTCAAAGGGTTTTAGAAGTGATGTAACTTCTTATATGTTTTATGTGGTTAGAAATGGTGGGAAAATCAAATACGAGTCTTATGAGCCTTTAAGGGAAGCAATTGAAAAGAAACTAACAAGCTCTGTAAAAGAACTTTCAAGAATTGTAACTAGATCTAGAGTTCGCGATAAGGAGCAAGATGAAAAATATAACGTAATGGTGGAACAAATGAAGGCAAATGGATATTGCGATTATTGTTGTGACGTAATACTTAAATACGCAGCTAACAATTTATGGAAGGATTAGTCCTATGGCAATTTTTAGAGACTATAACGTAACACCCATAGATCATGATAGAGCCGTAGAGGATAGAAGACGCCATCGTCAGCTTGTGGAGAAATCTATTAAAGAAAATTTAGCAGATATATTGTCAGAAGAAAGCATTATAGGTCAAGGTAAGAATAAAAAAATTAAAATACCAATAAAAGGCCTTAAGGAATATGAATTTATTTTTGATGAAAATAAGAGTGGTGTGGGAAGTGGAGATGGTAGCGAAAAAAGAGGTCAAGTCATAGGAAAAGAAAAGGCTAAAGGTCAAGGGAAAGGTAGCAGTGGTGCAGGGGAGGACGAAGGTGAAGACATTTATGAAACTGAAATAACCTTAGAAGATGCACTAAATTACCTCTTAGAGGATTTAGAACTTCCTCTGCTAGATAAAAAAAAGTTCTCGGAAATCTTAACAGAAAATAGTGTTAAAAGAGCAGGTTATCAAAAACATGGTATCCAGCCCCGTCTTGCTAAAAAAAGAACAGTAGTGGAGAAGATCAAAAGGCAACAAGGAAAAAGTAAAGCATTAATGGAGTCATCACAGGAAGAAAAGATTGAAAGATTGCCCTTTAAAAATGAGGATTTAAGATATCATAGGGTAAAGCAAGTTTTAAAGAGAGAATCAAATGCAGTAATTTTATGTGTAATGGACGTATCTGGGTCAATGGATACCACAAAAAAATATTTGGCCCGTTCCTTTTTCTTTATACTATCTCAGTTTATTAGATCAAAATATACAAATGTAGAGGTTGAGTTTATCGCACATACAACTATTGCCAAAGAGGTAAATGAAGATGATTTTTTTCATAAAGTTGAATCAGGGGGTACGTATATTTCTAGTGGATTAAATATGGCTTTAGAAATAATTGATAAAAGATATAATCCGGAATATTGGAATGCATATGTATTTTACATTAGTGATGGAGATAATTGGCAAGAGGATAATAAAAAAGCCATAATGGCTGCCAAAAATATTTGTGAGGTGTGCAATTTATTTGGATATGTTGAGCTAATGAATAAATACTATAATTCTTCTATGAAAAGTATTTTTGAAAAAGAAGTAGTTAATAAAAACTTTATATCAGTGGAAGTAAAGCAAAAACAAGATTTATGGAAAGGTCTTAAATACATGCTAAAAAAAGAAGGAGAGAGGTGACAGCGATTTGGAATATATCTTAAAGGATTTAGAAAATTGGAATGAAAAAATTGAGGGTATTGCAGAAAATATAGGACTCGATTTTTATCCTCAAGAATTTGAAATAATAGGGTATAAGGATATGCTGTCCTACGAAGCTTATATTGGAATGCCTTCAAGGTATCCTCATTGGAGTTTTGGAAAATCTTACGAAAAAAATAGCACTGTATATAAATATAATTTAACAGGCTTACCTTATGAGATGGTTATAAATTCAGATCCATGTATTGCATATTTAATGAAAGAAAACACGCTTTTATTGCAGATACTTACTATAGCTCATGTTTATGGTCATAATGATTTTTTTAAAAATAATAGACTTTTTAAAGATGGAACTAGAGCTGCATCTACTGTGGAGATGTTTAAATTTCATGCAGATATGGTAAGAAGTTATATAAATGATCCAAGTATAGGCTATGAAAAAGTCGAAAGAATACTTGATGCAGCTCATGCAATTAAGCTTCAAACCTCTAGGGTTATTGGAGAAAAGAGAATTGAAGAGGAAGTTTTAAAGCAAAGACTTTTAGCTGATTATAAAAATAATAGTGAAGTTCATAGCAGCTTAGATGCTTATGTGAAACTAGCATTTCCCAATTTGAACAAAATACCTATAGAGCCAGAGGATGATCTTCTTTATTTTATAATTAAACATGGTGATATGGAGGAATGGGAAAAGTGTTTATTAGAATTTATTAGGCAAGAAACAGCATACTTTTTGCCTCAAATTGAAACGAAAATAATGAATGAAGGCTGGGCTAGCTTTTGGCATTATAATATATTAAAGCAGCTGGATTTACCAGGCGGACTTTATTTAGAATTTATTAAAAGGCATAATGATGTTATAGCTCCTGGGCATGGCGCAATAAACCCATATTTTATAGGCTTTAAGATCTTCGAAGATATTTTGAAAAGATATGGCAAGGAGAAAATATTTGAAGTTAGAGCTCTTGAACGAGATGAGTCCTTTTTAAGGAAGTATTTAACGCAGGAACTATGTGTAGAGCTTAATTTATTTGAGTATGCAGCTAAGAATGAGGATTATATAATTAGTGAAGTGGCTGATGAGAGTGGATTTAAAAATATTAAAAATACTTTAAGTAGGTCTTGTGGTGTAGGGACTGTTCCATTTATTAGAGTAGAAGAAATGTTGCCAAAGGATAAAACACTAATTCTAGAGCATGTTTTTGATGGAAGAGAATTAAATATTAGCTACGCAGAAGCTACATTAAAGTATATATATGATTTATGGGGCCATACTGTGACTTTAAAAACAACACAGATTGGAAAGGAAATTACATTTGTATGTGAGGATAAGAAGGTATCTATAAAAAAATAATACTTTACGTGGGTTGTTTTGAATTGGGGACGGTTAACAATATTACAGCTAAATAGCATCACCTCAACCTAGGGTTGTGGATTATAAAACACAACTGTAAATTGAGGTGATTTTTTTCTTTTAAATAACATAATAAATAGAAATGGATGGTATGAAATTCTAATGAGTTAACTGGCAAGTTGCCACTTGCCACGTGGGTGGCAACATTTATACATAAAACTTTCACAAATAAATGCTATAATAAACTCTAACATATCGGTAACTTACAGATAAGAGAGGACACGGGGAACAAAAGAGGAAGTTAAATAAAAAAGGTTGGTGATGGGATTGAAAAGAAAAAAGGTGAGAAGCAAAAGAATTTTAGTTATAGGTACGGTATTTTCTATAGTATTTATGGCTCTTGTGAGTAGATTGATTTATTTAATGATTATTAATGGTGAGAGTTATAAACAGCTGGCATTAAAACAGTGGACTAAAACTATAAAAACAACTCCCAAAAGGGGAGTTATTCTGAGTAAAAACGGTTCGGAATTGGCATCAAGTGCAGATGTTTATAGGGTTGATGTTGATTTGAATGTATTTAAAAAGTATTTGGGGGGTAAAAAAATTACGGAAAAACAAGCAGCTTACCAATTGTCGCAGATATTGAATATTAAAAGCAGCGATGTTGAAAAAACATTAAATAGTAAAGATGGTAAGGGTAAGCTACTTCAATTTGTATTGCTGAAAAGAAAAGTTGAAGAGGAAATGGTAGATACCATTAAAGATTTAAAATATAATGGGATAATAATTTCAAGAGATGTAGAGCGGTTGTATCCAAATAATAGCTTTCTATCTCATGTTATTGGGCATACCAATTCTGATGGAGATGGAGTAAGCGGAGTGGAACAGAGCTATAACAAGGAACTTGCAGGTGTGCCTGGGGTAAAAGTGACTGAAGTGGATAGGAATAATAATGAATTGCCCTACAAAGAAGCAACCACGGTGCAACCTATAGATGGAAAGAATATAACATTAACTATAGATGAACGAATTCAAGAATTAGCGGAAAAAGTAGCTAGAGAAACAATGACTGTAAATAGTGCTAAGTCCGTTAGTATAACAATTATGAATCCACAAAATGGTGAAGTTTTGGCTATGGCGAGTACACCGGGTTATAATTTAAATAAGCCGTTTGCAGAAGGGAAAACAGACAGTGAAATACAGGAAACCTGGAAGAACGGAGCTATAAGTAATGTGTTTGAGCCAGGATCAATTTTTAAGGTTATAACAGCTGCGGCTGCGCTTGAAAACAATGCGGTTAAAGGCGAGGACAGATTTGTAAGTGATGGGAGCATTAAAGTTGGTAATACAACATTGTATAATGATAATAAAGAGGCTTATGGGGTTGAGACTTTTTCAGATATAATTAAAAATTCTGATAATGTTGGATTTATTAAGCTAGGACAAAAAATTGGAAAAGAAAATTTTTATAAATTTGTAAAGGAGGCTAGCTTTGGGCAGAAAACTGGTATAGACTTGCCGGGGGAGAGTACTGGAATAGTAAAGGATTTTAAAAGCATTGAACCGATTGATCTTGCAACCATGTCCTATGGACAAGGTGTTGCAGTTAGCCAAGTGCAGTATATTGCTGCCTTCAATGCAGTAGCAAATGGGGGTACATGGATAAGGCCACATGTTATGAAGGAAATATCACACATGGTAAATGGTAAAAAAATTCTAGATAAAAAGTATGATAATCTTGGCGAAAAGACTATAACCAGTAGTGAAAAAGCAGCACAATTAAGAAAATATTTGGAGAAGGTTGTTAAGGGCGGAACTGCAACAGATACCTATATGAAAGGTTACCACATAGCTGGAAAGACAGGAACTGCAAATGTGGTAAATAATACTACGGGAGGCTACGAGGATGGTAAGTATATAGCATCCTTTGCAGGTATGGCTCCTGCTGCTAATCCAAAGGTAACATTGATAGTTACTATAGAAGAACCAAACTCCAGTAAATATTATGCCGCTCAGACAGCAGTACCCGCAGCACGTAAGCTATTTTCAGGCCTATTTAAAATACTTAACATATCCCCAGATAATAAATAACAAGCCGATTTTAGAATGATCAATGTACAATGATCATTAATCATCGATAATTGATCATTTTATGTATTAAGCTTGACTTGTAATTTATTTCAATATCTCCTACATATTAATTTACCACTTGCCACTTGCCAGGTGGGTGGCACCGTTTAGGTATATATAGTATAATAATCATATAGTTTACAAAGAAGGAAAAAGGTGATGAACAATGATTAAAGTAAATGGATTATATAAGAAGTATAGTAAAAAGGTGCTAGCAGTAAAGGATCTGAGCTTTAGTGTAAAGGCTGGGGAAGTTGTTGGACTACTTGGAGAAAATGGAGCAGGAAAAACTACTACTCTTAGAATACTTGCTACGATTTTAAGTCCTACAAAAGGAACAGTTGTTATTGATGGCTATGATGTTAAGAAAGACAGCGAAAAGGTTCGAGGCTCAATTGGAGCGCTTTTTGGTGGAGATGTAGCTCTTTATGACAGACTAACTGCAAGAGAAAACATTGAATATTTTGGACAACTCTACGATATGAAACCGCAAGAGCTTAATAATCGAATAATGAATTTAGCAGAATATTTTCAGTTTGGAGATTATCTGGATAAGAAAGCATCAGAGCTGTCTAGAGGCATGAAACAAAAAATAGCTATTGCAAGAGCCATAGTTCATGACCCTAAAATAATGTTACTTGATGAGCCTACTACAGGACTAGATGTTGTTGCAAGAAGATTATTGTATAATTTAATCGCACAGTGGTCCAAGGAAGGAAAGACTATTTTATTTTCTAGTCATTCTATAAGTGAGATAGAAAGACTTTGTCAAAGAGTAATTATAATAAATAAAGGACAATTAGTTGAGGAAGGAACTGACAGTTACCTAAAAGAAAAATATTCATTGGATAACTTGGAGGATGTCTTTATTCATTTAATAACAGGTGGTGTAGAGAGTGAATACAATATTAAAAGTATTTAAGAATGAATTTAAAATGTACTCGCGAGATAAAAAATTATTAGTAAATACACTGTTATTACCAATATTAATTTATCCCTTGATTATTGCAATAGTAGCACTAGGTGCATTTATTTCTATGAAAAGTGATGTTAAAGGAATAAAGGTTAGTTTTGAAGGAAAAAATCAACAGGTTATGGAAGCCATGAAGAAAACTAAGGGAGTAAAGATAATTGATGATAGGGTTTATAGCGATAGTGATATATTAGATAGAACCGTGGACGCTATAATTGTACTTTCTGAGGATAAAAATAAAGTAATACAGATTAAATACGATTCTACTAAAAAAAGCTTCTTATTTGATAAGATTACAGGCAGCATACAGAATTTGAAAGTGGATTATGTAACTTCTGTCCTTAAAGAAAGCGGATTAAAATATGAGAACATAAATCCCATATCTTTAAAAAACCTGGATGAAAAGGGGAAGACAATAGACAGTTTTACAGTACTAATTAGCCTAGTATTACCTATGCTATTTCTTTTATTTCCGATGATTTCAACTTCTTATTTAACCACAGATATAGCTGCAGGTGAAAAGGAAAAGAATACTTTGGAACCACTGTTATGTACTAAAGGTTCCAGATATAAAATTTTACTGGGTAAACTGCTTTTTATATCAATAATAAGCGTGATTATTTCCATAATATCCATATTGGTTTTGGGATTAGCTATTATTGCAGCAATGTCTGCATTCAAATTTAAAGTGCCCTCAATGAATATTAGCATTGTTGGATTTATGATAAGTTTAATTATACTAATGCTTACGGTGATATTTTTAAGTGCATTGCAATTAACCTTAAGTTTTTTTGCTAAAAACTATAAAGAAAGTCAAATGTTGGTTTCGCCTCTTTTAATAATAATAATGATACCAATAGTTATGTCTATGTTTCTTCCAGATAAATCAATGTTTTACCATTTGCCAATATTTAATGTGGTATTAATATTAAAACAACTTACAGCAGGAATATTCAATTTTGCGAATATTTTTATAGTTATTGGATGGTTACTTATATATATAATTATAAGTGTATTATTGTGTATTAAGGCTATAAACAGTGAAAAATTTATATTTAGGGTATAGGTGATAAGATGTTTTATGCAGTTTTAAAAAAAGAATTAATAAATTTTATTAGAGATAAAAAGAGTTTGATCTCATTTTTTTTAATACCAATTATAATGTATATATATATGTTTAATGTACAAGGCACTATTAACAAAATGATAGATGGGTCCTCAAAGGATAGTTCAAAATTCAAGTTTAAAATAGTAGTACAAAAGGACGAAGCCACGCAGCCCTTAATACAAAAAATAAAGACAATGGATAAAAATATGCAAATAGTAATAGAAGATACTAAAGTAGCAAATGAAGATTTTGATTTGGTGCTAGAATTCCCTAAGGGATTTTCAAAAGCATTAAAATTAGGGAAACCCATAGAACTAATTACTTATAGAAAAACTACAGATATAATGGATGAAAATTATACTAAGATAGAAAAGATTATACAAGATTATGAAAGTGAATTAGTAGCCAGTACCTTAATTTCAAAGGGAATAGACATAAAAATATTAGATAGTTATTCCGCAAAAAAAGTAAATGTATCTAAGGTAACAGAGGAGCAAGCAGGCTTTTTTTATGTATTACCTATGTGTATTTTATTGTTCCCCTTAAGCATTGGAATGCAAGTAGTTATAGAAATTTGCGTAACAGAGAAGGAGCGAGGTACACTAGAAGCCTTGATGCTAACAAAGGCAAAGCGAAGTATAGTTATAGGGGCTAAATATACTGCACTACTCTTAATTGTTCTAGCAGAAATTTTAGTTTCACTAGGAGCCTTTATAATAACTTCAAAGGTAGTAAAGACGGATTTAATAAATATTAGTACGTTAAATGCGGCCAATATAACCATTATGTTACTTATGATTATATTAACTTATATAGGAATATCTCTTATCCAATTTATGATTGGATTATATGCTAAGAACTTCAAAGAGGCACAAGCTTATATGACTGCAGTATTGTTTTTGGTTATAATATTAAATTATTTATTCTTTTTTATTGATATTAAGAATCTAAGTTACGTATTTTTAAACATACCCATTGTAAACTCCATCGCCATTTTAAACGAAATTCTTTTAGGGATATTAAACATGAAGCATTTGATTATTGTAGGTGCTTGGCTTATTATATATATTGTAGCACTTGCATTTATTGCAGTTAAAGTTGTATTTGTAGAGAGTGTGTTACTTAGAAGATAGAGCAACTTCAAAAATAGCGGTTACACTTTTAATTTATTATTATTATTATTATTATTATTAACTTTACATTTAAAGGAGAAAATTTATGAAAAATAAAAAAATACTATTAGCTAATAGTTTATTACTATTAGCATTACTGTTATTTGTTTCAATGCCATTACTGGCAGTTAAGTTATTTAAATTACATCCTCCTATAAGCGGGGATATTTCACTTTTGCTATCTGGAGCAACTAGTATTATAGCACTTGGTGGTATTGCACTATTATATTGCAGAATTACTAAAAGAAAATTTACCAAAGTAATGGTAATAAAGAAAATTTCTATAAAACAAGTTATGTTAACAATGCTTGTTTCCATTGGTACCTATATTTTTGCAGTAGGTGTTAATGCTTTAAGCATGAAGTTATTTCCAATTGTAATAAAGGATAGTAGTGCAATAACTAATTTACTAAATAGTAGTTCTCTATTATTAGGACTTGTTGTGGTAGTTTTGGTACCAGCATTTTTTGAGGAAGTATTTTTTAGAGGAATCTTTTTAGATGCTTATGAAGGAAGGAATAAAAAAATAAAGTATTTTATAATAACTGCAATTTTTGCTACCTTTCATGGTAACATAATGCAAATTATATACGTAATGTTTTTAGGTTTAATTCTTTTAAAGGTAAGGGAATATACAGGTTCATTATTAGGAAGTATGACGCTTCATGCAGCAAATAATGCAATATCTTTTATTCTAAGTAAAGTGGCTATGAGTTATATGAAGATTGTGAATACTGGAATAGAAAGTGGCGCAATTGATCCAGCAAAAGCAGCCAACGCAGCTAATCCAAACACTGTTAGCTTGAGTGCAGCTTTATTTGGAGCTTGCGTATGTTTTTTAATTGGTGGTGCTATATTATTTATAAATCTAAGGAAATTGAAAGAATATAAAGAAGAAAAAGAAGGATTAGAATACATTGAAGAAGAGAAAGAAGAGTATTCTCAAGGTATAGAATACAATGAAGTAGAAAAATATACAGTAAGAGAGGAAAAAACTATTAATACAGATAAAAAGAAATATATTCCATTAGCTATATATTTTATTTGCATGACGGTATTAGTTGTTTTAAGGTATTAATGATCTTCTAGAAAGTAATTAGTTAGATGAGTTTTTATTTTACATTATATTAAGTCAATAGTGAGGGTTTATAGTACAAAATCATAGCTTGACTATTTTTTTATTTATGATAAAATATCAAAGACACTAGTTTTGATATTAAGAGGGATATATTAACAAATGATGCAATTAAATATAATAATAAAAAGTTAATTTATATTCGTATAACCCCAATAATATGGTTTGGGGGTTTCTACCAGGAGCCTATAATTCCTGATTACGAAGAAGATACAAGTGTATGTATTTTCTTTGTAGTCAGGATTTTTTGTTTTTTGAAAAATAGAGTAAAAGCTAAAAGAGTTTAAAAGGAGGACAATATGAAAGTTGAAAGTTTACCAAAAATTGAATTGCATTGCCATTTAGATGGGAGCGTAAGACCTGCAACAATAATTGATATAGCAAAGAAGGAGGGTATAAGTATTCCCTACTATGATATTGAAAATATTAAAAAAGAAGTTACTGCCCCAGCAGAGTGTGAGTCTCTTGATGAGTATTTAAAAAGGTTCGAAATTCCCAATTTAGTAATGCAATCAAAGGAGAGTTTAAGAAGAATTACATTTGAACTTCTTTACGACTGCGCAAAAGAAAATGTAAAATACATTGAAATTAGATTTGCACCACTACTTCATATAAATAAGGGATTAACCGTTGACGAAGTAATAGAGAGCGTAATATCTGGGATTAAAGATGCGGAAGAGATATATGATATAAAAGGAAATTTAATACTTTCATGTATGAGATTTATGTCTATTGATAGAGCTTTTGAGGTTGTGGAAACTGGCAGGAAGTATCTTTCAAAAGGTGTAGTTGCAATAGACTTATGTGGGTCTGAAGGCGAAGGCTTTTGTGAAAAATTCATAGAGCCTATAACCCTTGCTAGAGAATACGGATATAGAGTAACTATTCATGCAGGTGAAACAGGAATAGGTAAAAATGTTTTGGAAGCAGTGGAACTTTTAGGCGCAGAAAGAATTGGGCATGGAGTATTTATTAAAGACTGCATGGAAGCCTATAACATTGTAAAAGATAAAGGAATTACTCTTGAAATGTGTCCAACAAGTAATATCCAGACTAAAGCAGTTGATTCATTTATTGACCACCCCTTTTATAATTTTTATAATGATGGGATAAAGGTGACAGTTAATACTGATAACAGAACTGTATCGGACACGAACATGACTATGGAATGTGATATTTTATCAAGAAAATTTAACATTACATTTGAGGAGTATAAACAAATTTACTTTACTAGTGTTGATGCGGCATTTACTGATTTAGAAACAAAGGAAAGGTTAAGGAAATATATTTAATAATATTTGGTGGTTAGAGAAAAACAATAGATGATATCTATAGATGAAAACATATCTATAGATACCATCTATTTTTAAAAGATAAGTATATGTTATATAATTATTAATGAATTTATATAACGATTTTAAAAAAATCAATAGTTAGTACAGAATAATTGATTTTTCGTGAAATTGGAAATATATCAATAAAGTATAGGGGGAAATAAATTATGCACAAAAGATCAAAAAAATTCTTAGCGCTATTCCTATCAACATTGTTAATGGGTTCATTAATGGTGGGTTGCACCGCCAATAAAACTGTTGAAAAAAAAGAAAATACAACGGTTACTCAAACTGAAAAGGCAGAAACGCCTTATGTTGATGGTAGCTATATAGCTGATGCAAAATGGTTATCTAAGAATTTGAAAAGCAAAGAGGTTTTGGTTCTAGATGCTAGATCAGATAAAGATTATGCAAAAGGACATATTCCTGGTGCAATAAATGTTGGTTGGCAAGGATTTTCAAATATGAAAGGAAAGCCTGGAGACAAAGGATGGGGAGTTGTTCTTTCTGATGATAAACTTTCAGAAAAACTATCAGCTATAGGGGTAGATAAAACTAAAACCGTAGTTATTTATTGTGATAATAAAAATGGTTGGGGTGAAGACGGAAGATTTGTATGGATGCTTAAAATGGCTGGTATTGAAAATGCAAAAATGTTAAATGGTGGATTTAATTTCTGGGAAAGCAGCAAATATGAGGTTTCAAAAGAGGTAACAGCTCCAGTAGCAAGCAGTTTTAAAATTGAAAATCCCAATAAGGCTATGACTATTAATACTGAAGAGTTAAAAGCTAAACTTGGCAAGGTTAAAATTTTAGATAGTAGAGAAAAAGACGAATACGCCGGTGCAGTTAAATTTGTTGAAGCAAGAGGTGGACATCTTCCAGGTGCTATAAATTTAACTTTTAATTCGCTTTTCAAAGAAGATAAAACATTTAAAAGTGCAGAGGAAATACAAGCTATATTTAAAGCTGCTGGCTTAAATAAAGAAGACGAAATAGTAACATATTGTACAGCAGGAATAAGATCAGCACACTTAGCTTTAGCTTTAAAAATGATGGGATATAATAATGTTAAAAACTATGATGAATCTTATTATACTTGGGCTAAAGATGTAGATTTAAAGGTAGAAAAATAATATATAATATTCAAAGGGGGCGAAAAACTAGTGAAACAATTTAAAAAATCAACTTACATAAAAATTGCTATAATTATAGCAATTACAATTTTATTTTTTACGAAACCTGTAAAAGAAATGGTTTTTATGCTAAGTATGATAAATGTTGATGCTATAAAAGGATATATTCTATCCTTCGGCGTTTGGGCTCCTGTTATATCTTTCATTCTAATGATACTTCAATCCATTATTGCACCATTACCAGCTTTTATAATAACCTTTGCTAATGCAGGGTTATTTGGCTGGGTGAGTGGAGCACTATTATCTTGGAGTAGCGCAATGGTGGGTGCAGTATTATGCTTTTTCATAGCAAGGTTACTCGGTAGAGATACCGTAGAAAAATTAACAAGTAAATTTGCTCTGAAAAGTATTGATGACTTTTTTGACAAACATGGTAAATATGCAATATTAATTGCTAGATTACTTCCTTTCATATCCTTTGATATTGTAAGCTATGCAGCAGGGCTTACATCCATGAGTTTTTGGTCTTTCTTTGTAGCTACGGGTATTGGGCAACTTCCAGCAACAATTATTTACTCTTATGTTGGTGGAATGCTAGTGGGTGGAACAAAGATGATGGTTTTTGGGCTTCTAACTTTATTTGCTGTAAGCATATTAATGTTGCTAATTAAAAAGATATATAAGGAAAAAAACAAATAATAAGTTAAGTTATAAGCTGCAAACATGAAGGCTTGGCATGTAGGATGCTTTTACCTTCATGATTATGGTTTATAATTTAATTTATATCTAAAAAAACAAAACAAAGGATGATTATCTATGAGAAAAATTAGTTTAAGTGATGATATCTTAGAGCGAGTAGATATAATGACAAAGGAATGTATTGGTTGCAATAAGTGTATGAAAAACTGTATAATGTTAGATAAATACTGCTCGTCGCCTAAAGAACTTTTTAGTGAAATAATAAGGGAAGGTCAAATAGATATAAAAGTACCCTATTCTTGCAACTTATGTAATTTATGCAGGGAGGTATGTCCCAGGGATATCAATCAAAGGGAGCTTTATTTAGAATTACGAAGATATGCTTTTACAACTGATAAAAAAGCTATAATGCCATTAGGGTATAAGGTAATAAAATTTCATCAGAAAAATAGTTTTTCAAGATTATTTTCAGCCAGTTCAAAAGCGGTAGAAGAGTTTAGTTCAACTGCATTTATTCCAGGATGTAGTCTTATGTCTTATAGTCCTGAAATTGTTATGAAAACTTATAAATATCTTCAAAATATTATACCAGGAATAAAAATTATTTTAAAATGTTGTGGAAATCCAACTCATACTATGGGAGATGAGCAGGGGTTTAAACAATATTACTCTCAGCTTGACCATGAGATACAAAAATTAAAAGTAACTGAAATAATTACAACTTGTCCCAATTGTTTTATAAGTATAAAAAAGAATAGTCCTAATTTGAAAATTACTACGGTTTGGGAGAAAATTAATGAAAGTACTATCCCAGACGGTTTGTTAAATAAATATGGCAATGTAGATATTAAATTTAGTCTTCATGATCCTTGCCCAACAAGATATGAAGACAACACGCATAAAGCAGTTAGAGAAATAATAAAAAAAATGGGCATCAAAATGGAAGAATTTAAATTTTCTAAAAGGCAAACATTATGTTGTGGGGCAGGTGCCATGGTAGGAGTAACTAATGAAAAGCTTGCAACAGAGCATATGAGCAAAAGAGCAGCGCAGGCTCCCTCAGACCATATAGTAACTTACTGCCAAACTTGCGTTGAATCTTTGTCAACAGGAGAAAAAGATGCTGTGCATTTATTGGATTTGATGTTTAATGAAGAGATGTTTTCAAGGTTTATTTTTCAGCAGAAAAAGAGTAGTACTGCTAAAAAGTGGGTTAATAGGCGTATTGGTAAAAGAAAAATTGAAAAACTTTAAAGTAAAGGGAGGGATGGTTAACAATTTTTAACCACATTTCAGCACCCAAGGTGATGATTTAAGAGTATTTATAGACTAGAAAGGTTTGATAAAGATGATAGACACTCATGGTAGAAAATATATAAGCCCACTTCTTAAAGCTGTAGCTAATATATTTTTAAATTTAAATATGACACCTAACAACATAACTATTATGGGGTTTATAATAGGATTATTACCTTTTGTATTTATATACGCGGATAAACCTTTAATTGCAGTGACACTCTTATGGGTTTCAGGTTTGTTTGATGCTGTAGATGGTGAAATGGCAAGAATTAGTAATAATTCAACCCCTTGGGGAACACTTATGGATATAACTTTTGATAGGTTAGTTGAACTGGGAGTTATTTTAGCAATGGCCTTGAAAGAGCCACAGTCTAGGATGCAGTTATTATTTTTAACAGCTGCAATAATATTATCCATGACTATTTTTTTAACAGTAGGTGCACTTTCTCGAAATAAGGGAAGTAAATCTTTCTATTACCAAGCGGGAGTGGCAGAGAGAACAGAAGGATTTATATTTTTTACTCTAATGATTTTGATACCAACGCATCTCCAACTAATAACGAGCATATTCTCAATATTAATTGCAGTAACTGCACTTCAAAGGTTGATGGAGGCTAGAAGAATTTTCAAGTGAAATATTTGTCGAAAAATAAAGGAATTGAACATTTAGTATAGAATATATTATTTAAGGTAATTGAATATTATTAATAATAAAGGTAAATGGGAAGGATGGTGAATAAAATAGATTATAAAAAATTAAAAAAAGATTTATTGGATAAAATAGGTACATTAGGAATTAAGTCACCAGTTGTGACTGTAGAGAGTACAAGTGAGACGGACCTTCTTAAATTGGCAAAGAAATATAATTTAAATATTTCGGATTATATAAATGATTAGTGATTAATTTATATTTTATAGATATAGCAAAATAAATTTACGTATAAAATACCCTAGGAGAGTTTGAGCTTCTAGGGTATTAATTGTATTAAGAATACATGCAAAATTGGAAATACTATGTAACAATGACTTAGCTTACTTATTGACTTATTTAAATATTATATTCATAATAAAAGAGTAATTTAAATTACTGTTTTATTATGAATTCAAATGGGGGAAAATATAATGATTACAAAATTAAAGAAAATACAATACAATTCACCAGTGATATTAACTTTTACTTTTTTAGCTCTTGCTAGCTATTTGCTAGGTTATTTAACAAATGGTACTTTGACTTCCTTTCTTTTTTCAAATTATAGAACCTCTTTTTTGGATCCACTTCAATACGTAAGACTTTTTTCTTATATATTAGGTCATGCTAATTGGGCTCATTTTTCAGGGAATTTCATAATAATCTTAATAACAGGGCCTATGCTAGAAGAAAAATATGGTTCAAAAGTTTTAGTAAGGTTAATATTAGTAACAGCTTTCGTTACTGGCATAATACATATAATTTTCTCTGGTAATGCTCTTTTGGGTGCCAGTGGTATTGTTTATATGTTTATTATTCTAAGCTCCTTTACAAATGCTGAAAAGGGGAAAATTCCACTTACTTTAATAATTGTGTTTTTTGTATTCGTTGGAAGGGAAATTTTTGGAGGTGCTTTTGCTCAAGATAATATCTCTCAACTTGCACATATTATTGGTGGATGTTGTGGGGCTCTATTTGCTTTTAAGATCAAATAATAAGAAAATATATACAGATATGATAGCAAACCTTGTAATAAGGTTTTGCTATTTTTTTTTGTTGAAAAAGTTTTGTCTAAAATAAATTTTAAGTAAATAAGAATAATGGAATTATTTCATACATATAAATATTGTAAAGTTAAATGTATGAACAGGTGGAGAAAAGTGCATGGCGAAGATAGAGCAATTATAAAATAATATGAGAAGATTCCAATAATATACAACTAAATACAGTGATATATAGTAAATGGCAGAGAAAATGAGCCGCATTATTATAAAGTGTTATGCTTTATTTTTATGCGGCTTTATATATACAATGTAAACGATTTAAGGGACTAATTTAAAAAAGGGGTGTTGTTAATGGCTAAGTATGTAATGGCTCTAGATCAGGGGACAACCAGTTCAAGATGTATATTATTTGATAAAAAAGGACTTATCGTAACATCCGCTCAAAAGGAATTTACTCAGATTTATCCAAAAGCAGGTTGGGTAGAACATGATCCAATGGAAATTTTGAGGAGTCAAATTAGTGTTGCAACAGAAGCAATGGCCAAAATCAATGCTACGGCATCTGACATAGCAGCAATAGGTATTACAAATCAAAGAGAAACAACTGTGGTTTGGGACAGGCGAACGGGAATTCCAGTATATAACGCAATTGTATGGCAATGCAGAAGAACCGCTGGTACTTGTGATGAATTAAGAGAAAAAGGCTTTGATAAAGTTGTTAGAGCTAAAACAGGACTTATTTTAGATGCTTATTTTTCTGGAACAAAAGTAAAATGGATATTAGACAATGTAGAGGGAGCTAGAGCAGAAGCCCAGGCAGGCAATTTATTATTTGGTAACATAGATACATGGCTAATTTGGAATTTAACAAAAGGAAAAACCTATGTAACAGACTATTCTAATGCTTCAAGAACATTACTTTTTAACATTCATGAACTTACATGGGATGAAGAAATTTTAGAAACATTGAACATACCAAAATCAATGCTTCCAGAAGTTAAACCTTCAAGTTGTGTATATGGGCATACAGATAGCTCTATATTTGGAGGAGAAATTCCTATTGCAGGAGCTGCTGGAGATCAACAAGCGGCATTATTTGGACAAACTTGTTATGCACCAGGAACAGCTAAAAACACTTATGGTACAGGATGCTTTATGCTTATGAATACAGGAGAAAAAGCAATTGAATCCACAAAGGGATTACTTACTACTATTGCTTGGGGAATAGATGGCAAAGTAGAATATGCACTTGAAGGCAGTGTATTCATAGCAGGAGCTGCAATACAATGGTTAAGAGATGAGCTCAAGATGATTAACAATGCTGCTGATTCTGAAGAATATGCTAAGGCAGTAGAAGATACAAATGGAGTATATGTAGTTCCTGCTTTTGTTGGACTTGGCGCACCATATTGGGATCCTTATGCAAGAGGAACAATAGTAGGTATTACAAGAGGGGCAAAGAAAGAACATTTGATAAGAGCGACTCTCGAAGCTCTTGCATACCAAACAAATGATGTTTTAAAAGCAATGCAAGAAGATTCTGGAATTACACTTAAAGCGTTAAAAGTAGATGGTGGAGCTTGCGCAAACAATTTCTTAATGCAGTTCCAATCTGACATTTTAGGCGTTCAAGTAGATAGACCAGAAGTTATTGAAACTACAGCACTTGGTGCAGCTTACCTTGCAGGACTTGCAGTAGGATATTGGAAGAATAAAGAAGAGGTAGCAGAAAACTGGGCTATATCAAGAACATTTACTCCAGATATGACAGTAGAAAAGAGGTCGGAATTACTAAAGGGTTGGCATACAGCTGTTAAGAGATCAGTTGGAAATATTGAATAGTGAGAAATAGTAAATACTAAAAAATATGAATAGGGGGTATATATAATGTCGCATTTTATGGCAGAACTTCTAGGTACTGCACTTTTGATTCTTTTAGGAGATGGAGTTGTAGCAGGTGTTTTATTAAGCAAAAGTAAAGCTCAAAATTCAGGACACATCGTTATTGTATGGGGATGGGCTTTAGCTGTTGGTATATCTGTTTATATTTTTGGACCAATAAGTGGAGGCCATTTCAATCCAGCTGTTACTTTAGGATTAGCTGCAATTGGAAAATTTGCATGGGTAGATGTTCCAATGTATATCATTGCACAGATGATTGGAGCGATACTCGGAGCAACGCTAGTTTGGTTACATTATTTGCCACACTGGGTAGCAACTCAAGACAAGGGGCTAAAACTTGCAGTATTTTGTACAGCACCAGCAATTCGTAACACGCCAGCAAACTTTATATCTGAATTTATTGGGACATTTATATTAGTATTTGGTATTTTAGGAGTAGGTAATACAAAGATGGCAGATGGTTTTGCACCACTCGTAGTAGCTCTTCTTATTTTAGTTATAGGCCTTTCATTAGGGGGAACCACTGGTTATGCAATTAATCCTGCAAGAGATTTAGGACCACGTATAGCGCATGCTATTTTACCTATAGCAGGTAAGGGAGATTCGGATTGGAAATATGCTTGGATACCAGTAGTAGCTCCAATTTGTGGAGGTATAGTAGCAGCATTGGCATTTGCAGCTATATTTTAAATAATAGTAATTTAGCATAAAATAAACAAAAGATAGTTAGATAGGGAATACGAGGCAGAGTTTAAAAGAGCCTTAATTTGAGGTATAAGTGTACCTTAAATTAAGGCTCTCTTTTTAAAATAAGAAGAATATAGTATAAACAATGAAAAACGGTAAATTTAGTGATATAATGTACTAAAAAATCATAGAAGAAAGGATGATAAACATGAGTGACAGAGATAAGGCAGAAGAACTTTTACTTAAACATTTGAAGAATGATAAATTAGTCCTTCATTGTTATGCTGTTGAAGCTGTAATGAGGGCTTTAGCTGAAAAATTAGAACCTGAAAATGAAAAAGAGTGGGGGATAACTGGTTTATTGCATGACTTAGATGAAACAACTATAGATTGGCTTAAAAATCCAGAATTACATGGCCCCACTGCAGTAGAGATATTAAAAACAGAAGGCTTTGGAAATGAACGCATATACCATTCGATATGTGCACATAACCAGTTAAATGGAACAAAAATAGTAAGCAAAATGGATGCAGCGGCTTATGCTGGCGACCCTATAACTGGATTTATTACGGCTATTGCTCTTGCCTATCCAGATAAAAAACTTTCAAATGTAAAAGTGAAATCCATAGTAAAAAGAATGAAAGACACAAGATTTGCTGCTAGTGCTAATAGAGAAGCCATGTACTCCATTGTGAATTTAGGAATTCCCTTTGAAGAATTTGCAGAACTTTCTTTAAATGCCATGTTGAAGATTTCTGATAAGCTTGGTTTGTAAAGTCATAAATACACCTGTATTAGACTGGGGGATTAACAATTATGGTAAATAAGAAAAATGAAGTTGCAACAATAAAAGAAGAACTATGGAAAGGTTATAAATCCATACGTTTTTCAGCAGGTGGTTACGAAGCATTAATGATAACAGATGTTGGAGCTAATATCATAGAATTAAAGGACTCTATAAGAGGCTTAAGCTTACTTAGAACTCCTATGAATAATTTAGATTTTGAAGTCTTTAAGGCAGCGCCTCAAGTTTACGGTTTGCCAGTATTGTTCCCACCAAATAGAATAGAAGATGGTACATTTAAAAGGGAAGACAAAGTATATAAATTTCCAATAAATGAGCCTAAACTTAATAATTATATCCATGGTTTTATTAAAAATGAAAAATGGGAAATAGCTAGAAGTGAAATTATTGAAGGAGAAAAAGTAGAAATAGAGGCCGTTTTTGATTTTAATGAAGAGCATGAATTTTATAAGTACTTTCCTCACGCGTTTCAATTTAAATTAGTTTATAATCTTTCCAGTAGTGGGTTAAAACAAACAACAAGTATTATTAATTTAAGTAATGAGAAAATGCCAATGGGAATAGGATTTCACACAGCTTTTAACATACCTTTTCACCCAGAAAGTGTGGAGAAAGATTATAGACTAATAGCATCATTAGATAAGAGATGGGAACAAGATACTCGAAACTTACCTACAGGAAAAATTTTAAACCTAACTGAAGACGAGAAGCAATATGTAAATAAGGGTATAAACCCACTAGAGAAGGAACTAGAATCTCATTATATAATGAAAAACATTAATATAAATGGGAAAGAATTCCACGGGGCGATAATTGAGGATACTTCTAAAGGAATAAGACTAATTTATGAAATGGGTAATGATTACAAGCATATGGTTATCTGGAATGATTTGGGGGGCAGTAATTATGTTTGTGTAGAGCCTCAAACTTGTGCAATAAATGCTCCAAACATTAATTTGGAAGATAGTGTAACTGGATTTAAAACCTTACGCCCTAATGAGACTTGGAGCGCGGAATGCATGATATATATAGAGGACTTATAAGTTAAATTTAAAAATGCACAGATATTATCTGTGCATTTTTAAATTCAAGCAAAATCATAGCAAAGGGTGATTTATGTGCTAATTGGTCTTGATTTTTGATTGTTTTGCATTTGTACTTGCTTTTTTAGCTTTGATTTTAAAGATTAAACCTAAAATTTGCAAAGCAATTAATGGAGTTAAAGCCACCATGGCAATTATACCAAACCCATCAATTAATACGTTGGCTCCTTCAATGGAGTCAGCAGCGCCTTGTGCAAAAGCTAAAATGAAAGTGGCTGTCATTGGTCCAGAAGCAACACCTCCAGAGTCAAATGCTATTCCTACGAATAGCTTCGGTACAAAGTATGACATAATAACTGAAATCGTGTATCCTGGTAAAAGAAAATGCCACAATTGGATTTCAGGTATAATTATTCTTAGCATTGATAATGCTACTGCAAAGGCAACTCCTATAGAAAGAGTTAAAATTACTATATTCTTTTTTATATGTCCATGGGTTACAGCTTCTATTTGATTAGTGAGTACATGAACAGCTGGCTCGGCTAATATTACTACTAACCCAAGTACAAAACCAACAAGGATAAGAATCCAATTACTATTTAAGGAAGCAACACTGTATCCTACTACCCTTCCAATTTCTATAAAACCAGCATTTACTCCTGTTAAAAATAAGACTAATCCAATATAAGAATATAAAAGACCTTTTAATATCTTTGAAAATGATTTTTTTGAAAGCTTAAATGATATTTTATTGAATATAAAAAACAATAATAGTAATGGAAGTAAAGTGAAAAAAACTTCAACTATCTTGGTTGGTAATATTTCAATAAATGGATTTATAATAGAGGTTGAGTCTAAAGCACTATTTGTTAGGGAACCAGTAACTTTATCAGAGGTTGATATAATGCTCATAATAATAACGGATAAAATAGCGCCTGTAGATGCGATGGCTACTAGACCAAAACTATCTTCTTCAGAGGCTATTCCATCTTTTTTCAACGAAGATACTCCTAAGGCAAGAGCTAATATAAATGGAACGGTCATTGCGCCGGTAGTAGCACCAGAGGCATCGAATGATATTGCTAAAAATTCGGAAGATGTGAATAAAGATAGTACAAAAACAACCAAATATATTATAGCTAACATTTTATATAATGATTTATTATAAACTATTCGTAATAAACCTACAGATAACATAATCGCAATTCCTATGGAGACAATAACTAAAATCGAAAGTTTAGTTATTACCCCTGATGTAACAGCACTAACTTGACCAGCAAGAATATGCAAATCAGGTTCAGCAATTGTAATAAAAAAACCAAGTATTAATCCGGAAATACACAAGACCATTATTTTATTGGTTTTAGCAAGAGAGTTTCCCATTAGTGTACCTATGGGAGTAACTCCAATATCTACACCAAATAAAAATATAGATAATCCAAATACTATAAAAATAGTACCTAATAGAAATCTAAGTATTAGATGTGTTTCAAGAGGAATGATTGTAAAATTCAATAGTAGTACTATTAAAGTAATAGGGAGTACGGAAAATAACACTTCTTTAAATTTTTTAATAAGGATATTCAAATATATATCACGTCCATTCATAGAGTTTAAAAACTAAAATTTAGAGTTTTGCTTATTTCGTTTGTTATGTAAAAATTCAATAAAATTATTTACTTCTTCTATCTCTTGGTCTGTTAAATCATTAATACCAGAAAGGCGTGTAGTAGTAGCGGAAGAAGGAGAGGCAATATCCATATAACCCGCAGCTCTCATAATATCTTCATAGGGCAAATCTAGCGCGTTAGCTATGCATTTTAATACCAGTGGTGATGGATTCTTTCTTTCTCCATTTTCAAGTCGATGGATTTCTGTATGACTTATGTCTGCCAGTGCAGCTAGTTTACGAGTAGATAAATTTCTTGCAGTTCGATGCTCAAGAATAAAATTTCCAATATCGCTCACCATAATACCTCCATTTATATAATATATGTTTACAGTATAACATAATTGGAACCTTAAGGCAACAATACTGATATAATTTGGTTCCAATAGGTTACAGATTATATGGAAAAATTAAGAAAACAAATACTTAAATGCTTGTTATATTTGGTTTATTGAAAGGTGTAAAGAGTGATTATAGCTAATTGTCCAGTAATATTAATGAATATAGACTATAATATGATTAAAGAGTAATATAGGTTGAATTTAAAACCACGCAATAAAGTGAAAGGATGATAAATTATGGCTATAGATAGTGTTCAGGAGTATTTTAAAAAATGGGGCAAGGACAAAGATATTTTAGAGTTTGTAACATCCAGTGCTACGGTTGAACTCGCAGCAGAGGCGGTAGGTGTAGAACCTGCAAGAATTGCTAAGACTATTTGTTTTAAAAATGGAGAAGGAGCTATGCTAATAGTTACAGCAGGTGATACAAAAACAGATAATAGAAAATTCAAGGATGAATTTGGTTTTAAAGCAAAGATGTTAACCCCAGATGAAACCCTTGAATATACAGGACATGCAGTAGGCGGAGTATGCCCCTTTGGTTTAGAAAATGACATACCTGTATTTTTAGATGAATCTCTTAAGCGATTTGTTACCGTTTATCCTGCTTGTGGAAGTAGCAACTCAGCTATTAAACTTACCTGTGAGGAACTCCATAAATATTCACAAAATAAAAAGTGGATAGATGTTGGTAAAGGTTGGGAAGATAAATAATATAGAATTAGCCCTCTTATATTTAAGTGAAATATATGCTATAATGTAAACTGTAGACATGTGTAAATAAACAATAATAATATTAAGAGATAAAACTCTTTTAGGTTCTCAATTGGAAAAATAAGGTTTCAGATTTATGTTCTGGGCCTTTTTACTTTTGGGAGAAATTAATAATAAACTTAGAAATTCTGTATAGATGGATAAAATAAACAGGAAACCTTATTTTTATGGTTCCTTGCAGGTAAGGAAGAGGGGAAAGAAAAATGATTAAGCTGGAAGAAATATATAAGCTTTGTGAATGCTGTGAAAAACAAGATAGAAAAACAGGTATTATGAAACTAATGGAGAAAGGTTACAGTGAGATTATTGCAACAAAATATTATAATATTTGGAAAAGGCATTACATGGATTGCAGTAGTCAAGATTCAACACTTTCTGGTATTTATATAAAAACCAGTAAAGAAAAAAGGCTTTTAGAAGAGTGCACATTTACGGAACGTCAAAGGTATCTTGAAGCATTAAGCAAAGAGCAACTTATACAAATAGCACAGGCAATGCTTAAATAATATACAAAAACAATTATAAATGTACATAAATAAAATTTGGCTATTATTATTGTAAGGAGATTATTCTGAGTATTCCAATTAGTTAAACTAAAGTTAATAGCAATTGGCAGTTAAGCTAGACATAGTAGTAATTATGTGATATAGTGGAATAATTGGCACTCATTACCATGAAGTGTTAAAAAAATAAGTTAATAGAACTATTAAAGGTCGCTTTTTTATGAAGTGGCTTTTTTGATAGGCGATTAACACAAATATATCCATAATTTATATATATCCCTAAAAATGGATAAGAGATAAGGGGTGAAACTAAATGGGGGATAAAAATCCAAACAAGTTGAAAAAAAAGAAGAAGGTAGTTGAAAAAAGTACTGTAGAGCTTCCCACAGTGACGGTAAAAGCAAGAAAACCTAAAAAATAACAATAAAAAGCATTTACTTAGGTAAGTGCTTTTTATTGTTGTTTTTACATAAAATCACTAAATATTGCGTGTCCAGGCTAAGGAGTAGCGGTGATAGCATCTAGCATTAATAGATTAGTTAGTGATATAATAATAGTATAAATATTTTAACAAAAGGGAGGGTTATTTTATGGATGTAGAAAAGCTAACGGTAAAGGTTCAACAATCATTAAATGAGGCTCAATTAATAGCAGTAAAAAATAATCATCAGCAAATAGATACAATACATTTATTTGCAGCACTTATTGCTCAAGAGGATGGGCTCATTCCTAACATATTCAGTAAAATGGGAGTGAATATAAGGCAGCTTAATGAGGATATTAACAAAGAAGTAAACCGAATGCCTAGAGTTACAGGAAGTGGTGCAGATACTGCATCTGTTTATGCTACTAGAAGGTTTGAAGAAGTTTTTGTTCGTGCAGAAGATGAAGCTAAAAAATTCAAAGATTCGTTTATAAGTGTGGAACATGTAATGCTTGGGCTTATGGATGTAAAAACTAAAGAAATAGGAGATATTTTAAAGAAATTTAATATAACTAAAGAAGAATTTTTGAATGCACTTTCAACCGTTCGCGGAAATCAAAGAGTGGAGAATCCTGATCCAGAAGGTACTTATGAGGCTCTAGTAAAATATGGTTCAAACCTTGTGGAGCAAGCTAAAAAGCATAAATTAGATCCTGTCATAGGACGTGATGAAGAAATTAGGCGGGTTATAAGGATACTATCTAGAAGGACTAAAAATAATCCTGTACTTATAGGAGAGCCTGGAGTAGGTAAAACTGCTATAGTGGAAGGACTTGCCCAAAGGATTGTAAAGGGCGATGTACCAGAAGGTCTTAAAAATAAAATAGTATTTTCTTTAGATATGGGAGCTCTTATTGCAGGGGCAAAATTTAAAGGTGAGTTTGAAGAAAGACTTAAAGCAGTGCTTAAAGAGGTAGAAAATAGTGAAGGTAAAATAATTTTATTTATAGATGAAATTCATAATATAGTGGGAGCAGGAAAATCAGAGGGTTCTATGGATGCAGGAAACATGATAAAGCCACTGCTTGCCAGAGGAAGTCTTCATTGTATTGGTGCGACTACTTTTGATGAATATAGAAAATACCTAGAAAAAGATAAGGCATTAGAGCGAAGGTTTCAACCAGTAACTGTTGAGGAGCCAACTGTTGAAGATGCGGTATCTATACTTAGAGGTCTCAAAGAAAAGTTTGAAATATATCATGGGATACGAATTCATGATTCAGCAATAGTAGCTGCAGCAAAACTTTCGGATAGATATATAACTGCAAGGTTTCTCCCAGATAAGGCAATAGATCTTATAGATGAAGCTTGTGCTATGATTAGGACTGAAATAGATAGTATGCCTACCGAGATGGACATGACTAAACGTAAAATATTTCAACTAGAAATTGAAAAGAATGCACTATCAAAAGAAAAAGATGAGGCTTCAAAGAAAAGGCTGGAGGTCTTGGAGAAAGAATTAAGTAATTTAAAAGACAAAGATAATGAAATGACAGCAAAATATGAAAAAGAAAAATCTAAGATAGTTGAAATTAGAAATTTAAAAGCAGAGCTAGATGCCTCTCGCGGGGATATAGAAAAATCAGAAAGAGAATATGATTTAAGCAGAGTAGCAGAGCTTAAATATGGAGTAATTCCAAAATTAGAAGCTCAGATAAAAGAAAAAGAAGAAGGTATACATGAAAACAATGAAACAGCTATGCTTAAAGAAGAGGTAACAGAAAGTGAAATTTCACAAATAGTATCAAAATGGACTGGGATACCTGTAGCAAATCTAGTAGAAGGAGAAAGAAAAAAACTCCTAAGGCTTGAAGAAGTGTTATCAGAAAGAGTAATTGGGCAAAAGGATGCGGTAACTGCGGTTTCAAATGCGGTTATCCGCGCAAGAGCAGGCATGAAGGACCCAAGAAGACCTATTGGTTCATTTATATTCCTTGGACCAACCGGTGTTGGAAAAACTGAACTTGCAAAAACCTTAGCTAGAACACTATTTGATAGCAAAGAAAGTATAATAAGAATAGACATGTCAGAATATATGGAAAAATATTCTGTATCAAGACTTATAGGAGCTCCACCAGGTTATGTAGGTTATGAAGAGGGTGGTCAACTTACAGAAGCGGTTAGGCGAAAACCTTATAGTGTTATTTTATTTGATGAAATAGAAAAGGCACATGAAGATGTGTTTAACATTTTCCTCCAGATACTAGACGATGGAAGGCTTACAGATAATCAAGGTAAGATTGTTAATTTTAAAAACTGCATAATAATTATGACTTCAAATATTGGAAGTAATTATCTCTTGGAAAACAAAGAAAGTGGAGGTTTAGAGCAATATATTCGTGATAGAGTTATGAGCGAACTTAAGTCAAAATTTAAACCGGAATTTTTAAATAGATTGGATGATATTATACTATTTAAACCACTAGATACAAAAGAAATAAAAGGTATAGTAGATATATTCCTTCAAGAAATTAAAAACAGGCTTAAAGACAAAAATATATCAATGAAAGTGACTGATAGTGCTAAAGAGCTTATGGCAGCGGAAGGCTATGATCCAATTTATGGTGCACGTCCACTAAAGAGATATATTGAAAATGTCTTAGAAACATCTATAGCTAAGAAGATTATCAGGGGAGATATTAGTGAGGGCTCTATCATTGGGGTAGATGCAAAAGAGCAGCAAATTATAATAGAAAAGATTCAATAATTGTGTTTAGTTTCAGCAAAAATTGAGAACTAGGTTGTAGAGATGCAATTTAGTCCTCGATTTTTTGTATTAGGTTATGTTTTGTTTTATCCCTTTGCAGATATTAATAATAATTGACAACCAAACAGTTATTTAACATAATAGGGCTGGACATGCGTCTAGATAAAATAAAAATTATTTTGAAAGAGGAGATTAAAAAATGTCATATTTGCTTAAACCGCTTGAACAATGTAAGTTAACTTTTAACAATAGATTGGTTATGCCGCCCATGGCTACTTCAAAAGCTGAAAAGGATGGAAGGGTCAGTAAAGATATATTAGATTATTATGATGAAAAATCACAGGGTGGATATATTTCATTGATTATTATAGAACATAGCTTTATAGCGCAAAAGGGAAAGGCTAGTGAAAGGATGCTTTCTATAGCAGAGGATAATGTTTTGGAGGACCTAAAAAAACTGGCAAATATTATTCACAAAAATGGGTCTAAAACAGTAATGCAAATTAATCATGCTGGAAGTGCAGCAAAAATAGATGTCACAGGATATGAGTCTGTGGGACCTTCAGCTATAGCGAATCCTCGCACAGGTAGTGTTCCAAAGGAACTTACTAAAAGTGAAATTAAAATTATAATCGAAGAATTTGCGAAGGCGGCAAAGCGTACAAAAGCAGCTGGGTTTGATGGGGTAGAGATTCATTCTGCTCATGGATATCTTCTAAATCAATTTTTTTCTCCGCTTTCTAATAAACGAAATGATGAATATGGTGGGGAAATACTCGGAAGAATTAAAATTCATTTAGAAATTATTAAAGCAGTAAAAGATGCTGTTGGTAATGATTTTCCAATTCTTCTTAGATTAGGAGCTTCTGATTATATGGAAGGTGGAAGTACAATTGAAGATAGTAAAGCTGCAGCCTTAGAATTTGAAAGGGCAGGAGTAGATGTTCTTGATATTTCTGGAGGGTTTTGTGGATATACTGTGACCGGCAATACTAGTCAAGGATATTTTTCACCCTTAACTGAAGCTATTAAGGAAGTTGTGTCCATTCCAGTAATACTCACTGGTGGAATTACGCAGGCTCATGCAGCTGAAAAACTTCTTTTAGAAGGAAAAGCTGATCTTATTGGTGTAGCCAGAGCTATATACAAAGACTCTAAGTGGGCCAAAAATGCTATTGAAATGCTTAAATAAGTATTTTGAAAAGATAGAATTACTTAAAGTAATAAGCCATCGATTTATAAAAGTCGGTGGCGTTCATATTATGAATCTAAAATGATTTTATAACTTCATGTGAGTTAGTGAAATTAGAAATAAATACTTAGCAAAATTTGAAAGGATGATTAGATGGACTTCTTAATAAATACAATAATAAAGACAATAGTTGATACCTTATATTTGACAGGAATGATAATTCTAGTAGGATTTATTCTTGGATTTTTGAGGGACCATTCGATGGGAAATTTTCAAAGGAGTTTTGGCTGGAAGGCAGTGGCTATTACAGGTGTTATAGGGGTTCCTATACATGAAATGTCCCATGCTATCTTTTGTGTTCTCTTTGGACACAAAATTAAAAAAGTGGTGCTTTTGCAAAGGAGAGATGAAAAGGGGGTACTTGGGTATGTAAGTCATGCGTATAATCCTAATAGTGTATATCAACAAGCAGGTAATTTTTTTATAGGAATTGCTCCTATATTTGGAGGAATTTCCGTTATAATTGCATTAATGTACATAATGATTCCGAAGACATACAACGAATTTATAAATATATCTTTAAATAATATAAACATAACTAGTATAAGCCCGGAAACAATAAAGGTCATACTAAATTCTTATATTGATTTAATAAAAACAATTTTTTCAATGAATAACTTTGCAAATCCGTACTTTATACTATTCTTATTTTTAGCTATATGTATTTCATCTCATATTTCTTTAAGCTCTGCGGATATTAAAGGTGCATCTAAAGGATTAATTATAATATTCTCTTTAATATTAGTTGTTAATGTCCTTGGGATTTCAAGATTTTTTATGGCTGAAAGTATATTAAAATACAACATTATACTAATAGGGTTTCTCATAGTATCCTTGATATTTTCGAGTATAACTTACCTGGTAAGTTTACTTCTTTCAATAATAAAGAGTTAATTTAATATAAAAGCACAGGAGTTGACTTGCTGTAATAAAAGTGAAGGAGATTGTATTGCATATGTTAAATGCAATAGCATTGTATATATACACCGCAATAACATTTAGCTTAGGCGTCCATAGCAATTTATGGTATAATAAAATTTAATTTTAAAACTAATATAAATAAGGAAGTGTTTATATGAAAATAAAAAAAGTCTTTTGGCTTTTAATGTATTTTCTTGCACCAGTATTACCTGTATATTTCTATGTAGTCCAAGCATCAAAAGGCAATAATGATTTTATATTTTTACTAGGTGGATCACTAGGAATATGTTCCTACGTATTTTTTGTAAATCAATTTATAATTATGGCTAGGCCAAAGTTTATTGAAAAAAACTTTGGCATGGATAAAATGTATAGATTCCATATGGTTATGCCCCTAGTTGCATTTATTTTAGGACTTATCCATAATCAAATTAAAGAAAGTTACTTTGGTGATTCTTTTCAAACCACATTAGGAAGTGCAACTCTTATAATATTTGGTGCACTAATTGTAATTGGTATTTTATTAATGGTTAACAAGCTATTTTTAAAAGTTAAAATAGTGGATGATGTAAGAAATTTATTAAAGAAATTTTTAAAACTAAAACATGAATTTCTTGTTACAGTTCACAATATTACTGTACTGGGAGTTTGTGTTTTACTAGTACATATACTCTTAAGTAATTCTGTAAAGACGAATATTCCATTAGAAATAAACCTTATATCTTATTTTGTAATATCATTATCATTGTATTTTTACCATAAAGTATTAAAAAGAAATATTGCAAAGAGTAAGGAATATACTATATCAGATATTATAGTGGAATGTGATAACATAATTACTTTGAAATTCAAACCTAAAAATCATAAAATACTCAATTATAAACCAGGACAATTTTTATATGTTAAACTTTATAATAGTGAAATTCCAAAAGATGAGCATCCATTTACTATATCTTCAAGCCCTACGCAAGAGGAGTATATCTCAGTAACAGTTAAGCAACTCGGCGACTTTACAAATAGCCTTGTAAAAGCTAAGGTTGGCGATAAGGCATATATTGATGGTGGTTTTGGAAGATTTACACATTTGGATTTACCAAAATCTAATAAGATTTGCTTTATTGCTGGAGGGATTGGAATAACACCATATTTAAGCATGTTAAGGTATTTAAATATAAGAGAGACACAAAGAGAAGTTATTTTAATTTGGGGCGTTAGGAATACTAGTGAATTAATTTGTAGTGAAGAACTAAACTCAATAGCAGGTAATATGAAAAATCTAAGGATTATACCAGTACTGTCTTCAGATAAAAACTATAATGGAGAGCAAGGATATGTTGATGGTGCTAGAGTTAAGAGATTACTTAATAATGATCTTAATTACGACTTTTTCCTATGCGGACCTCCAATTATGATGGAGAAGGTTGTTTCAGATTTAAAATCATATAATATTGAGCCTAATAGAATTCATTTTGAAAGATTTTCAATTTAATAAATAATTAAGAAAACACAGCCCTTTTTAGGCTGTGTTTTCTTAATTATTTATAGTTAAAAATTTTATGCCACGCCATCCTTAGGTGCAGTAGAGTGACCTATTAGTTATCTTTAGGTAAGATTACTGTAATCATAGTTCAAAATACCGAATAGCCTCCAATTGTAAACTTAAAAATAATTTATGGTTTACAATTGGAGGCGATTCCATTATTATATAGTATATACCATGTTATTAAGGAGAAATATTTATGAAAAATACAAGAAAATTAATTTTAGTAGCTATGTTTGCAGCTTTAACAGCAATTGGAGCTTTTATTAAGGTTCCAATACCATACGTACCTTTTACCCTACAATATTTGTTTTGTGCGTTAGCTGGCATAATTTTAGGTTCAAAATTAGGTGCATTATCACAAATAGTTTATGTGGTCATTGGACTTTGCGGGGTGCCTGTATTTACTGAAGGGGGAGGTATTAGCTACATATTTAGACCTACTTTTGGGTATCTTATTGGATTCATAGTAGCGGCCTATGTCATAGGTAAAATAAGAGAGAATGTTGTGGAATTAACTTTTTTTAAGACTATATTTACACTGCTTTTTGGTCTGTTTTTTATATATTTATTTGGAGTTGCATATTTATATATTAGTTATAATTTATACTTAGGAAAAAACATTTCTTTTTATTTTGCATTTTTTTATGGCTTTGTGGTTTGTATAGCTGGAGATTTGGTACTAACAATATTTGCAGCCTATATTTCAATGAAATTATTACCTGTATTAAAAAAAAGTGGATATATAAAATAAAAACAATAGAAAAGGAGAATGATATGAAAGAGTTTATTAAGAGCATAGAAAAAATGGTTTTAGCAGGTAAAGTTATAAGTTTTGAAGAGGCAATGAAATTAGCGGGTGCGAAAGAAAAAGAAGATATAGTATCACTATGCAATAGTGCGAATAGAGTACGAAAATATTTTTGTGGTAGGGAAGTCGACCTTTGTAGCATAATGAATGCAAAATCAGGAAGCTGCACTGAGGACTGCAAGTTCTGTGCGCAATCTGCTCATTATAAGACTAATGTAGAAGAGTATGGTTTAGTTTCAAAGGAAGATGTAATAAATCTTGCAAGGGAAAATCAAAATGAGGGAGTAAATAGATTTTCCTTAGTGACAAGTGGCAGAGGAGCTACTGGCAGTGATTTTAAAAACATATTAGACATATATGAAGAGTTAAATAAGGAAATAAAAATTGATTTATGTGCTTCCCTTGGGATACTTGGATATGAGCAACTGAGAAAGCTAAGAGACAAGGGCATAATAATGTATCATCATAACTTAGAAACTAGCAGAGAGTACTATGGAAATGTATGTACAACTCATAGTTATGATGAAAGGCTAGGTACTATAAATGCGGCAGCAAGGGCTGGAATGAATATCTGCTCAGGAGGGATTATTGGTCTTGGGGAAAGCTTTGAGGATAGAATTAAGTTAGCCTTGACCTTAAAGGATTTAGGTGTTAAATCTATTCCTATAAATATATTAAATCCAATTGTGGGAACACCTTTAGAAAATGCAGAAAGCTTAACTCAGGAGGAAATACTAAAAACTATTTCAATATTTAGATTAGTGAATCCTAAAGCGCTTATAAGGCTTGCTGGAGGAAGGAATCGCATAGACGAGTTTGGTAAAAATTGTTTTAATGCAGGGGCAAATGCTACAATTACAGGAAACTATTTAACGACATCAGGTAATAAAATATGTGATGATAAGAAAATGATAAGTGATTTATTGATGGAGGTTAGAAAAAATGGCTAAGGGAGTATTTATAGTTGGAACGGATACTGCTGTGGGTAAAACTGTTGTAACTGCAGGGATTATTCATGTACTTAGGAGCAATGGTTATAATGCTACGTATTTTAAGGCGGCACTTAGTGGGGCACTTGAAGTAGGCAATGAGCTTATTCCAGGTGATACTAAGCTTGCTTGTGATGTGAGCAAATTAGAAGAAGCCTATGTTAATATAACACCTTATGTTTATAAGAACGCGGTATCTCCTCATCTTGCCGCAAAAATTGAGAACAAGCCTATTGAAATAGAGGTAATAAGAGAAAAATACGATTATTTAAAGAAAAAATATGATTATATAATTGCGGAGGGTAGCGGTGGAATAATATGTCCATTGATAGATGATGAAAGAGGATTATATACCCTTGAAAATCTTATTGTGGATTTAAATATGAGCGTTATTATTGTGGCAAGAGCTGAGGTAGGAACAATTAATCATACAGTACTAACTGTTAAATATATAGAATCTCTAGGGATTAGGATAAAAGGAATTATAATAAACAATTATATAGAAAATGTGATTTGCAATGATAATATTATGATGATAGAAAAACTTACTAAAGTGCCAATCATAGGCAAGCTTAAGCACATTGGAAATTTAGAGGATAATATGGTACAAGCTATAAGGATAAATGCAGAGGTGACCTTTAGTATTAAGACTATAGAGGAATGCATGGATAAATTATAAAATGAAAGTGGAGGTGTTTATATGAATTATGTAGAAAAGGATTTGAAATATATATGGCATCCTTGTTCACAAATGAAGGACTATGAGGAGCTTAATCCTATTGTTATTGAAAAAGGTGAAGGAGTTTGGCTTTATGATATTGAGGGTAATAGATATTTAGACTGTATATCATCTTGGTGGACTAATACTCTAGGACATAGTAATAAGAGAATCAATGAGGCTATAAAAAAACAAATAGACAGTATTGAACATGTTATATTTGCAAACTTCTCTAATAAACCGGCTATAGAGCTGGCGGAAAAGCTTGTAGAAATAACACCAGAAAAGCTTACAAAGGTGTTTTTCTCTGATAATGGTTCCTCGGCGGTAGAAATAGCCTTAAAGATGAGTTTTCATTATAATATGCAAAAGGGAAATACTAAAAAGAAACGGTTCGTAGCCCTAAGTGATGCATACCATGGAGAAACATTAGGTGCATTGTCTGTATGTGATATAGATGAGTTTAATATGGTATACAAGCCCCTCCTTTTGGATACCTTAAGAGTAGAAGGACCAGATTGCTATAGGTGTAAATACGGTTTTAATAGAGAGAGTTGCAATGCAGAGTGTTTTGAGAATATGAAAAAATGTTTAATGGAAAATCATGATGAGATAAGCGCAGTAATAGTTGAACCTATGGTTCAAGGCGCTGCAGGAATGAAGATATATTCTCCAATTTATCTAAAAAAACTTCGACAGCTTTGTGATAAATATGACACTCACCTTATTGCAGATGAGATTGCCATGGGCTTTGGTAGGACTGGAGAGATGTTTGCTTGTAATCATGCTGGAATAAGTTCAAATTTTATGTGCCTTTCAAAAGGAATTTCTGCTGGATATATGCCTATGTCCGTAGTTATGACTACGAATGAAATATATGATTGCTTCTATGGGGACTATAAAGAAAGGAAAGCATTTATACATAGCCATACTTATGCAGGTAATGCTATGGGATGCGCCATAGCACTCGAAAACCTAAAGATATTTGAAGAAGATAATATTATAGAAAACAATAAAGAAAAAGGTAGGCTTATAAAAAAGCGCACACTAGAAAAGGCAGCGGATTCAGAGCATGTAGGCGAAGTAAGAAGTATAGGTATGATAACAGCTATAGAAATAGTAAAAGATAAAAAGACAAAGGAAAGTTATCCTTTTGATATGAGAGTAGGATACGAGATTTACAAAATTGCTCTTAAAAAAGGTTTAGTACTTAGACCTATAGGAAATGTACTATATTTTATTCCTCCATACATTATTAACGAAGAGGAAATAGTATTTATGGTAAATACTTGCTTTGAAAGTGTAGAAGAATATTTTAACGACATTTCAGCTGCGCAGGCGATGGTTTAAAAGGGCAGGAGATATGGTGCGGGAACTGCGGTAAGTAGATCAAATAGTTGGGTAAGCATAATAAAGAGCATTCAATCCTTGTGGTTGGGTGTTTTTTTATTTATAGAAGGATTAGATGTATCAACAATTAATTTTCTGATGACTGTAGCGTTCGTTAGTTAAAGATTTTGTTTAAGTGATGAAAGGCAAAGTTTGCATATTATAACAGTGGACTTTCATATACTTATTAGAAGGTCAAAATATAAAAATTAAAAAGCTCATATATTTTTTGACATATAGGCATGGATACGCAGCTTTTAAATAGTTCTAAGTTCATAATTTATTTATATCTTGACAAAGAATATTAAACCTTGTATTATTACAAGTAATAATAATACAAAAATAACAAATATTGTAACAATAGAATGACTTAAATAGTATAATTTCAATTAAACGAAAAATATAAACATAATATCTGCTGAAAAGCGTTTTTACAATTAATGAAAAAATATTCACTATAAAGAGCACTAAATTTCTCCTGAATTAGCTTAATATTATAATTTATAACTTAAATGCTAAATTCTTTGTAAAACTAATTCCTTCTAAGGGGGAGCTATTAGACTTAGAATTTTTGTATTATAAATGAGCTTTGCTCTGAAAAATAAAAAGGGGGATTCTAGATGTTGAAAAGATCATTAGCAATTGGTTTAAGTTTAATTCTAACATTTGGCATGGTAGGGTGTGCAAAAAAAACTGAGACTAAAAAGATGCACATTGGTATTGTTACTGGAACGGTATCACAAGGTGAGGATGATCTGCGTGGTGCTGAAGCAATGATTAAAAAGTATGGCGATGCTGCTTCTGGAGGAATGATAAAGCATGTTACTTATCCAGATAATTTTACGCAAGAATTAGAAACTACTATTGGAACAATTACTGGTCTTGCAGATGATGCTGACATGAAAGTAATCGTTGTAAATCAAGCAGTCCCAGGTACTGTTGCAGCATTTAAACAGATTCGTGAAAAAAGACCTGATATATTACTATTAGCTAATTCTTCTCAAGAAGATACTGCTATGATTGAAGAAGCTGCGGATTTAGTTGTGGATCCTGATAATGTAAACCGTGGATATCTCATGATACTAGCTGCGCAAAAGATGGGCGCAAAAACTTTCGTGCACATTTCTTTCCCTAGACATATGAGCATAGAACTTCTTTCACTTAGAAAAAATATTATGGAACAAGCTTGTAAAGACTTAGGAGTTAAATTCGTATTTGAAACAGCTCCAGACCCAACAAGTGACGTTGGAATTCCAGGAGCACAACAATTTATTCTTGAAAAAATGCCTGCATGGGTTGAAAAATATGGAAAAGATACAGCGTTTTTCTGCACAAACGATGCTCAAACAGAACCACTTCTAAAACGTGTTGCAGAATTAGGTGCAATATTTGTTGAGCCAGATCTTCCTTCACCAGTAATGGGATATCCTGGTGCGTTCGGCATAGATTTAAAAGCACAAGCTGGAAACTGGCCTGAAATCCTTAAAAAGGTTGAAGAAACTGTAGTTGCTAAAGGTGGATCTGGAAGAATGGGTACATGGGCATTCTCCTATGGCTACACAGCTTCTGAAGGTTTAGTAGAATATGGTAAGAATGTGGTAGAAGGTACAATGAAAAAAGACTCTCTTAGTGATGTACTAAAGGCATTTGGTGTATATACACCAGGAGCTGAGTGGAATGGATCCTTGTATACAGACCGAGTTGGTGCTAAAGAAATTAAGAACCACGTAATGGTTTATCAAGACACTTATGTATTTGGTAAAGGATATATAGGAAACAGTAAAGAAAAAGTTCCGGAAAAGTATAAGCAAATTAAATAAGCTAAAATATCATTGAACACTAGGAAGCGGTCTTATTGACTGTCCAGAGTGTATTATTATAACCAAATAAGTGTGAATTGCTTTGCCTGCATATGTGTGCAAAGCAATTTTTCTTATGTTGGAATATAAGAGGTGAATTTATTGTCTATAGAAAATGTACTACTTAAAGTAGAAGGTGTTAGCAAAGAATATGACGGAAACAGGGTGCTTAAAGATATAAGTTTCACACTTGAAAAAGGAAAGATATTGGGACTTGTTGGAGAGAATGGAGCAGGTAAATCTACACTGATGAATATCTTATTTGGTATGAAGGTGATTTCTGAAACTGGTGGTTACGAAGGTTCTGTTTATTTAAATGGAGAAAAAATTAAATTCAAAAGCCCTGTGGATGCTTTAAAAGCAGGGATAGGAATGGTACATCAAGAATTTTCGCTAATTCCTGGGTTTACGGTAGGAGAGAATGTACTTCTTAATATGGAAAAGACGAAAAACAGCTTGATTTCAAAGGTTCTAGGGAAACGGGTGGAAACCATAGATTTACCAGAAATTCGAAAGAGTGCTCAAAAGGCCATAGATACATTAGGAGTTCAGCTAGATACAGAAACACTGGTATCCGACATGCCAGTCGGACATAAGCAGTTTATAGAAATAGCACGTGAAATTGACAGAAGTCAGGTTAAGCTTATTGTTTTGGATGAGCCAACTGCAGTACTTACAGAGTCCGAAGCTGAGGTTCTACTGAAATCGATGAGACTCCTTGCAGATATTGGTATTTCTATTGTGTTTATATCTCACAGACTTCATGAAATAACAGCCATTTGCGATACTATTGTTGTACTTAGGGATGGTTTAGTTGTAATGGAAACACCTTCAGAGGGTGTAGATGTAAGGCAAATTGCTGAATGGATGGTAGGTAGGGATGTTGATGCAGAGGCCAAGCATATTAAGCTCTTAACTAAAATTAATGAAAAAGATATTATTTTTGAAGCTCGAAATCTTTGGGTGGACATGCCCGGTGAAACAATTAAAAATGTGTCATTAAAGGTTCGTAGAGGAGAAATCTTAGGTATTGGTGGTCTTGCAGGGCAAGGTAAGCTTGGAATTCCTAACGGAATTATGGGGCTTTTTGCCAGCGGTGGGGAGATTTTCTTTGAGGGTAAACCACTCAAGTTAAACAATACACTAAATGCGCTACAAAGTGGCATAGCCTTTGTATCTGAGGATCGTAGAGGTGTTGGACTACTTTTAGATGAACCTATTGACTGGAATATTGCTTTTAATGCCATGCAAGTTCAAAATAAATTCCTTAAAAGTTATTTAGGGGGGGCGATTAAGTGGCGTGACGAGAAAGCTATGAAAGCATGTGCCCTGGAATATATAAAATCACTAGAAATTCGGTGCACTAGCCAGCGTCAAAAGGCAAGAAATCTCTCCGGTGGGAATCAACAAAAAGTTTGCCTGGCAAAGGCATTCGCAATGAATCCAAAGCTATTGTTTGTGTCTGAGCCCACCCGTGGTATTGATGTTGGAGCAAAAAAATTGGTTTTAGATGCATTAAGAAAATATAATGAAGAAAACAACACAACTATAGTTATAATATCCTCAGAACTGGAAGAACTTAGAGCTATTAGTGATAGGATAGCTATTGTTTGTGAAGGAGAAATATTTGGTATTCTGCCACCAGATGCTCCAGTAGTTGATTTTGGGTTATTAATGGCAGGAGAATTTAAGATAAACGAAGAGGGTGAAAAAATATGGCTCAGATAAATAAATTCATCAAAAACTTTGGATGGGCTCGCCTCATCATTGCCATTTTCCTTTTAGCATTATTTATTGTGGCTCCTATTTTTGGGGTAAGGGTTGATACATCTTTAAATGATGTTATTGTGCGTTTTGGTATGAGTGGTATCATGGTACTTTCTATGGTGCCTATGATTCAATCAGGATGCGGTCTGAACTTTGGTGTTCCAGTTGGACTTGTATCAGGAATGATGGGAGCTGTGGTGAGCCTAGAATTTAATCTTACAGGCATGGAAGGAATTGGAGTAGCCTTTCTAGTTGGCCTTGCTATGGCCGCAGTTTTGGGCTTTCTTTATGGATTGCTCTTAAATCGTGTTAAAGGCGATGAAATGATTATAGCCACATATGTGGGTTTCTCATTTGTGTTTTTAATGAACATAATGTGGCTCAAACTTCCATTTGAAAATCCAGCAAGTGTTATGGGTTTCAAAGGTGAGGGGCTCAGAACCATAATTAGTATTGAAGAGTACTGGATACATGTACTTAGTGATATCTTAAAAATTCCTGTTTCAAAATATCTAATTATCCCTACAGGAATGATTTTATTTTTTATACTTATGTGTTTGATAGTTTGGGGATTTTTTAAAACAAAGCTTGGCACTGCTATTACAGCGGTGGGCTCTAACCCGGATTATGCAAGAGCTTCAGGAATTAACATTAATAAAATGAGAGTAGTATCAGTAATGCTGTCAACAATGCTAGCAGCAGTTGGTATGATTGTTTTTCAGCAAGGATTTGGTTTTGTTCAAATGTACAATTCACCCTTGGCGTTTGCATTTCCATCGGTGGCAGCTGTTCTCCTGGGAGGCGCCTGCGTTAACAAAGCAACAATTACCAATGTTATTATTGGAACATTTTTATTTCAAGGTATTTTGACAATGACGCCGTCAGTTATAAACAGTGCTATTAATATTGATATGTCTGAAACCATCCGAATAATAGTTTCTAACGGATTGATTGTATATGCACTGACGCGGAAAGGGAGGTAGGACATGAAATTTGATAAGAAAAAATTAGGTCCATTACTTACGGGCAGCGTTGTGCCTTTAATGTTTTTAACCATAAGTATAATAGCGATACCGCTTTCAGGGTATTCTGGAAATTTTTTGGTGGATCAGATTATAACCAGGCTGGCAAGAAACTCTTTCCTAGTATTATCACTACTACTTCCTATTATGGCGGGAATGGGTATCAACTTTGGAATGATTTTAGGAGCTATGGCTGGTCAAATTGGATTGATATTCATCACTGACTGGGGTATTGTAGGAGCTCCTGGTCTACTACTTGCGGCACTTGTTGCATTGCCTATAGCTATAGGCCTGGGATATTTTTGTGGAGTGGTACTAAATAGGGCAAAAGGTCGTGAGATGATTACGTCCATGATTCTAGGTCTTTTTATTTCAGGAATCTATCAATTCTTTCTTTTATATCTGTGTGGCTCTATAATTCCATTTAAGACAAGTTCAATGATACTTTCTAAAGGATATGGTGTACGTAATGCCTTGAACTTGAAAGTAGCTAAAGGATTTGATAATCTAATTTTAATAAATATAAGTGGTATAAATATTCCGGTTGGAACTTTTCTGATTATAGGGTTGATTTGTGTCTTCACTGTTTGGTTTAGAAAAACAAAACTGGGACATGATATGAAAGCTGTTGGACTTAGTAATAGTGTATCTAGTACCGCGGGAATTGCTGTTGATAAGACCCGTATTCAGTCCATTGTAATTTCAACAGTCCTTGCTTGCTTTGGACAAATAATTTATCTGCAAAATATAGGAACTATGAACACCTATAATGGAGCGGATCAAGCAGCACTTTTCGCAGCGGCGGCACTATTGATTGGTGGTGCAACGGTTACTAAAGCTTCTATCCCAAATGCCATTGTAGGTACTGCGCTGTTTCATTTAATGTTTATAGTTATGCCTATGGCAGGTAAAAACATTACTGGGTCGGCTATGATTGGGGAATACTTGCGTATGTTTATATCCTATGGAGTTATTACAATAGCGCTAGTCCTCCATGCTTGGAAACGTCAAAAGGATAAAGATATGGAGCGTCACAGTTTTCAGCTGGACATGGAAAAACAGTCTGGAAAATCATAAATATGCTAGAAATATATTAGTGTAAACAATATGAAGCCATAAGCCCTAGAGTTAGGAGTACGCTTCTAAATCTGGGGTTTATTTTTAATCTTGGGTTAATTAAATATAATACTACAAGATTAACTATGTTAAGGAAAGTTTAATTCACATTTTGACCTAAAAAAGAATTGACAATATTTCTACAAAGTCTTAAAATTATAAGTGTCTAATAAGTTGGATTTTCTGTCTTAGAGGACTAAAAAGATTAAAGTCGCTACCCGATTGTAAGGAGTATTTCTAAGCAAGAGGAGAAGGAGGATATTTTAGTATTTATTCCCTTCTGCTTTTAGTGGAAGTTTTTTTATTTTATAACAAAAAATAGGAGGGGTTTAAGTGAAAGAATATTTAGCAAGTGAATTTATAGTAGAGGATGAAATAAGAGCATCCATGGCGGAAGGTCTTGAGAAGGTAAAGGATAAGTCAAACGTAAGAAGAATTTTGGAGAAGGCTAAAACTTGCGCGGGATTAACCCATAGAGAAGCCGCAATACTATTAAATATTGAGGATAAAGACATTCTTGAGGAAATGTATGCAACTGCAAAAACAATAAAAGAAACTATTTATGGCAAGAGAATTGTTCTATTTGCACCACTTTATATAAGTAGTTATTGCGTAAATGGATGTACTTATTGTGGTTACAAATGTTCTAATAATTCCTTTACAAGAAAAAAATTAACTATGGATGAAGTTGAAGAAGAAATAAAAGTTTTAGAAGGCATGGGGCATAAAAGAATAGTAATAGAAGCTGGAGAAGATATAGTTAATTGCTCTCTAGATTATATAATTGAAGTTCTAAAGAAGATTTATTCTGTAAAATTTGATAATGGAAGTATAAGAAGAATCAATATAAATATTGCAGCTACAACAGTAGAAAATTATAAAAGATTAAAGGATGCTGACATCGGCACATATGTTTTATTTCAAGAGAGTTATAATAAAGAAATTTATGAAGGATATCATCCAAAGGGGCCAAAACATAATTATAATTATCACACTACAGCAATGGATAGAGCAATGGAAGCTGGTATTGGAGACGTAGGAATAGGTGTATTGTACGGGCTATATGATTATCAATACGAAACTATAGGTATGCTCATGCATGCAGAGCATTTAGAAGAGACTTTCGGTGTTGGACCACACACAATTTCAGTGCCTAGGCTTAGACCTGCGGAAGGTGTGAATTTTAAGAATTTCCCATACCTTGTAAATGATGAACAATTTAAAAAGTTAGTTGCAGTTTTAAGAATGGCAGTGCCATATACAGGAATGATGTTATCAACTAGAGAAGAACCTGGATATAGAGAAGAAGTACTTGCACTTGGAATTTCACAAATAAGTGCTGGTTCATGTACTGGAGTTGGTGGATATGCGCAGGAATATGGTGTAAATAAATCAGATGAGAAACCACAGTTTGAGGTAGGGGATCACCGGTCACCTATGGAAGTAGTAAAAGAGTTATGTGAGAGTGGATATGTTCCAAGCTATTGTACAGCTTGTTATAGAGAAGGAAGAACAGGGGATAGGTTCATGGCCCTTGCGAAATCTGGACAAATCCATAACACTTGTCAACCTAATGCTCTTTTAACCTTCAAAGAATTTCTTATAGATTATGCTGATGATGAACTAAAAGAAATAGGAGAAAAAGTTATAGAGCAAGGCCTTAAGGATATTCCGAAGGATGTAGCAAGGAAAGCAGCTATAGAAAAACTTAAGAAAATTGAAGCTGGGGAAAGAGATTTGAGATTTTAAGGAATATGTTATGATTTAAATGAGTCATAGAGTGAGAAGTATACTTCTAGCTCTATGACTTATTTTTTCCTTACTGGTATTGAAGTTTTATTTGGAATAGAGTATACTACAAAAGAGAACGGAGGTTTTCTAATGCAATATTTGAAATATGAAGTTAGAAAAAACATAGTAGAAGAATCCCTAAAGGAGTTTAAACAATTGGGCTACAAAGGGACATCAATAAGGAACATAGCTAAGAATTCTCAAACATCAGTGGGGAATTTTTATAAATATTTTCAAAGTAAAGATGATTTGTATGAAAAATTAATTGGCCCTGTATATGATAAATTAATGGATTATATTAATCAATTTAATAAAGTTGAAATAAATGAAAAGGCGGATGAAATCTTTTATGAATTAATGGAAAAGATAATGGAAATATTTAAAGTAAGTAGCATAGAGCTTACAATATTACTTAATAAAAGTGAAGGATCTAAGTATGAGAATTGTAAAAAAAGCTTTGTTGATTTTATAACGAGAATAGTCACTGAAAAAATGAAATATGAACTATTACAGGGAGGCAAAAAACTAAATAATAATTTTATTATTTATCTTTTGTCCTATAATCTTGTGGAGAGTATTTCCATCATTTTGAGAGAAAAAGAGGACGGGGAAGAAGTGAGAAAGCTTATTCTTGTTATAATAGATATATTTTATAGTGATATTATAGGCAAGTTAGATTGTGAAAATATAGATTAGGAGATAAAAAAATGAAGAATTTTATAGAACTCAAAAATGTCAAAAAGACTTATCACATGGGAGAAGTAATAATTAAAGCAGTAGATGATGTTTCATTTTCCATAGAAAAGGGTGAATTTGTTGTAGTTATTGGAGCTAGTGGTGCAGGAAAAACTACAATACTTAATCTTTTGGGAGGTATGGATCAAGTTACTAGCGGAAATATTTTTGTGGATGGTAATGAGATAAGTGAATATAACAAAAAAATGCTTACAAAGTACAGACGTGACGAAATAGGATTTGTATTTCAGTTTTATAATTTAGTACAAAATTTAAATGCAATTGAAAATGTAGAGCTTGCAGTTGAAATATGTAAAAACCCAATGAATCCTGTAGAAGTTCTTAAAAATGTTGGTCTTGAAAATAGAATGCAGAATTTTCCTTCCCAGCTTTCAGGAGGAGAACAACAAAGAGTTTCCATAGCAAGAGCTCTTGCAAAGAATCCTAAATTACTTCTTTGCGATGAGCCTACAGGGGCATTAGATTATGAAACGGGTAAATCAATACTCACACTATTATCTGAGACATCAAAAAAACAGGGTATGACTGTTATAGTTATTACACATAATTCTGCTATAACGCCTATTGCAGATAAAATAATAACATTAAGAAATGGGAAAGTTGCAAGCGTAGAGAAAAATAGTAATCCAATGTCCATAGAAAAATTGGAGTGGTAAAGATGGGAAAAACTTTTTTTAAAAACTTATTTAGGGATGTATTACACACACTTTCAAGATTTTTATCTATAGTGATAATTATTGCAATGGGAGTAGCTTTTTATGCTGGTGTTCGCGCTACTAGTCCAGATATGAAAGAGTCAGCAGATTCGTATTTGAGTGAAACAGAGTTTATGGATTTCAAATTGATTTCTACACTTGGACTTACAGCGGATGATTTATCTGAGGTTCAAAAACTAGAGGGTGTAAAAAAGGTAGAGGGATCATTCTCAATAGATGCAGTAGTTGAAAAAGATAAACACTCACTGGTGCTTAATGTTAATTCAATGACCTCTAAAGATGGAATAAATAAGATGAGAATCGTTTCAGGAAGATTAGCAGAAAATAATAATGAAGCTGTAGTGGAAGAAAGATTTTTAAGTGAAAATAAATTTAAAATAGGGGACGTTATAGAACTTAAATCCGGTAAAGATGCTTTAATAGGGGATGACTTAAAATTAAGCAAATTTAAAATAGTAGGAACTTCACTATCACCTCTATATTTATCAGCTCAAAGACAGCTAAGTTCTATCGGAAATGGTTCAACTCGTGGATTTATTTACATTAAACCTGAGGTGTTTAAAAGTTCGGTTTATACTGAAATATATGTAAAGACTAATAGGACCCAGTCAAAGGATAGTCTTTTATTAAGTAAAGAATATAAAAATGCAACTAGTAATATAGAAAAAAATCTTAAAGAACTGGGAGTTGTTAGAAGTAAAGTAAGGTACTCGGAGGTAGCAGAGGCTGCACAAAGTAAAATAAATATAGCAGAAGAAAAATTAAATGTTTCGAAAAAGGAAGCAGGAAATAAATTTTTAGAAGGTTATAAAAAGTTAAGTGATGCAAAAATTAAAATGGAGCATGGCAAAGTAGAACTTGCAAAAGATGAAAAGGTTTTTGATGAAAAAAAAGCACAAGGTGAAACCCAAATTGCAGAGGGTAAAAAGAAACTTCTTAAAAGTCAGAGGGAGCTTAATTTAGGAAAGAAGCAAGCTGCAAATGGTATTTCATCCTCTATGGCATTAAAAGTTGCTGATGCGAAAAAACAATTAGATGCGGATCCTAATAATGCCACATATATTGCTCAGTTTAATGCAACAAATCTGATTTATGCAAAAAACATCCAGGGAAAAGATTTTGATAGCATGTACAATTCATTAAAAAATAATGGTGCACTAGAGCGGATTAAGCCTTATTTTGATATGGAACTTACAAAGAGCAATTTTGATAAATCGCAATCACAAATTGATAGGGGAACAGATGGATTAATTCAGCAGGAAAAATTACTGCAGCAAGGCAAGCAAGATTTAGCAGCAGGAAGTAAAAAACTTGAAGACGCTGAAAAAGAAATTGCTACAAACACACAAAAATTGAAGGCTGAAGAAGAAAAAGCCAATTCTAAAATAAATGATGGTGCATTAGAAATTAAAAAAAATAAGGATAAAATAGCTGAGATTAAATCTCCAGAGTGGTATCTTCTTGGAAGAACTGCTAATCTGGGATATGAAACCTATAGACAAGATAGTGACAGAATAGACAATATAGGCAAGGCGTTTCCACTCATATTTTTCCTTGTGGCAGCCTTAGTTAGTCTTACAACTATGACAAGAATGGTTGGAGAAAATAGAATTGAAATAGGAACTTTTAAAGCCCTAGGATATTCAAGAGGAGCTATAGTTTCACACTATTTAATATATGCCTTGTCCGCCAGCATAACAGGAAGCATAGTAGGTGTCTCTTTTGGATTTAGGCTTTTTCCGCCACTTATTATGAAAGCTTACGGTTCACTTTATTCTATTCCAAATTCATTAACTCCTTTTAACATGGAACTAGCGCTTCAGGCTTCATTAATCGCTATATTGTTTACTACGGTAGCAGCAGTTGCGGCAACTCTTGAAGAATTAAGGGAAGCCCCAGCATCATTAATGAGACCAAAGCCACCAAAGGCTGGGAAAACTATATTACTGGAAAGAATAACTTTTATATGGAAAAGATTAAGTTTTACAAAAAAAGTTACTGCAAGAAATATATTTAGATACAAACAAAGACTTTTCATGACAGTAATAGGAATAGCCACCTGCACAGGCCTTATGATAACAGGTTTTGGCCTTAAGTCAGGAATAACAGGTGCTGTAGAAAGCCAATTTACTAATATATATAGATATGATATGCAGTCAACACTTAAGAAAAACATAGATTATAATCAGAAGGCCACTACAGAAAATAAAATAATGGAAGATACCAATGTAAAATCAGTTTTATTTACCTACACAAAAAATGGTACAGTGAATGTTGATAAATCTGGTAAAGAAGATTCATACGTGGTAGTTACAGACCATAAGGAGCAGCTTAATAATTATATTAATCTTACAATGAAGGGTAAGGAGCTGAGCCTTAGTAATGAGGGTGTAATTATTACTGAAAAACTAGCCAAACTTATGAATAAAAAGATTGGAGACACCTTTGAAATAACTTTAAATGATAAAGTGATAAAAGCTAAAATTTCAGCTATAACACAGCATTATGTGCAACATTATATTTATATGAGTGCTGATTATTACAAAAAAATAACTGCTGGGAACCTTGAATTTAATGGGTTTTATGGACTTTTGAAATCCACCTCAGAAAGTTCTGAAATTAGTACCTCAAAGTTATTAACCTCAATCAAAGATGTAGGATCTGTAAGTTACAAGAATAACATACACTTTGATTTTAAAGAAACTACAAAAAGTATAAATTCAGTGGTGCTAGTGTTAATAGTGTCCGCAGGAGTTCTTGCTTTTGTTGTAATATATAATCTTACAAATATAAATATCAATGAACGAAAAAGAGAATTGTCTACAATAAAGCTTTTAGGTTTTTATGATAATGAACTGGCATTATATATATATCGTGAAAATATCATATTAACGGTTATAGGAAGCTTAACTGGAATAGCTGTAGGGATACTTTTAAATAATTTTGTAATCAATACTTCAGAAACTAATGTAATGATGTTTATAAGAACAATACAGCCTATTTATTTTCTGTACTCAGTACTGATTACAATTTCTTTTTCTATAATTGTAAACTTAGCTATGTACAGAGAATTTGCTAATATAGATATGATCGAATCACTTAAAAATGCAGAATAATAATAATGCAAACATAAAAAAACAGCATAATTTAGCTCATCCTTTGGAAGTATAGATATAGAGGTATTCCTAAAAGATACAGGGGTCTTATATGTAAAAATCAACTTAAAAAGTGGTGAGGTAAAATGATGTTTTTAGACAGAATGGATGCAGGGGAAAAGTTAGCTGGCAGTCTTTACAAATTTAAAGATGAAGATGTAATTGTACTTGCGGTGCCAAGAGGCGGACTCTCAATAGCTTATGATACAGTAAAAAGGTTTGGGTTTAAATGGGATTTGATTATTCCAAGAAAAATAGGTGCACCACATAACAAGGAGTTTGCAATAGGTGCAGTATCTGTGGATGGTAGCTATTTTATAAACAATGATTATGTAAAAATGCTAGGTATATCACAAGATTATATCGAGAAAGAAGTTTCGGAGCAAACAGTGGAGATTAAGAGAAGAATGCAAGAGTACCGTGGAGTGGATACATTTCCTGATGTTAAAGGTAAAACGGTTATAATAATTGATGATGGTATTGCTACAGGGTTTACTATCTTGGCCGTAATAAAGGCTGTTAAAGTGCAAGGTGCTAAAAAGATTATCCTAGCTATTCCAGTAGGTCCTAGGGAAATTATTGAGGAATTTAAAGAGCTTGTTGACGAGGTGATATGCTTATATATACCAGAGGAGTTTTATGCGGTGGGATCATACTATGAAAATTTTCAGCAAGTTACAGATGAACAAGTATTCAAAATTATGAAGGAATTGAGGCATGTTCTAGAAAAATTTATACTAAAATAAACAGTTAGCTGTAAACGCATTGTGCTTTAAATAGCACAATAGCGTTTTTTACTTATGTAATTAAATAATATATAGTATAATAGAAACTATGGAAGAGTTTGTGCTATAAAATCGTAAGTAAAGACCAAAATACTGTTAGGAGATAAAATAATGAATGACGTAGGCGGTATAGAAAGATTAAGAAATATATATTCAGAACTTAAAGGAGCGGAAAAAAGAGTTGGGGAATACATCCTTAAAAACCCTAAGGATATTATCCACTCATCTATTACAGAACTTGCTGATAACTGTAAATGTGGTGAAGCCACGGTGTTTAGACTTAGTAAAAAACTAGGGTTTAAAGGATATCAAGATTTAAAGATAAGCATAGCTAGTGAAATTGTAAAGCCTCTTGTAAATATTCATGAAGAAATAAAAGAGAATGATGATACCTTGGTTATAATGCAAAAGATATTTAATTCTACAATAAGTTCTCTTAATGAGACTTTAAGAATAAACGACAGTGCGGAGTTAGATAAGGCTATAGGCTATATTCATAGTGCGAAAAGAACAGCTTTTTTTGGTATGGGTGGATCGGCCGCAATAGCCCTTGATGCATATCATAAGTTTATGAGAACAGGTAAGTACTGCATATTTCATGAGGATTCTCATTTTCAAGCTATGATAAGCTCTATGTATGATGAACATGACTGCATTCTAGCTATTTCAAATACTGGAAGTAATAAGGAATTAGTAGAGAGTTTGAGCATTGCCAAGGAAAAAGGAGTGAAAATTATTTCCGTAACTTCAAATTACAAATCTCCTATATCAAATGTATCAGATGTGGTGCTCCTATCCTATGGTAAAGAAAATCTATCAAAAAGTGAGGCAATGGATGCAAGAATCAGTGCATTATCACTTATAGACTGTTTGTTTGTAGGTACTTGTTTAAAGGATAAAGAGAATTATTATAAGGCTTTAGGACAAATAAGGGAAGCTATAGCAAATAAGAGATATTAAAATAATTTTCATACACTCGGTAAGAGTGTATTTTTTTATGCTGAAATGAAAATTATTTTCAAAAATCCCTTGATTAAACCTTTACACTATAATATAATAATAAAAAAGAGAATAATTTTCACAAAATAGCAATTATGCTAATATTTAAGAAGGAAAAGAAAATTTATTTCAAAGAGGGGGAAGTTATGGAATATTTAATTGGACTAGATATTGGAACAAGTAGCACTAAAGCAATTGCCTTTGATTTATTGGGAAATGTAATTTCAAAGTGCAATATAGGATATCCTATATTAAATCCTAAATCTTCTTGGAGTGAGCAAGATCCAGGCGAGATGTTTGAGGCAGTTGTTAATTCTATAAAAAGTGTAGCAAGTGAAAATGATAAAAGAGGAAATAAGCTTCTTGGCGTGAGTTTCAGTTCTGCTATGCACGGTATAATGGCTGTAAATGAAAATGGAGATAAATTAACAGATTGTATTATTTGGGCAGATAGTAGAAGTGTGGAATATTCAGAGAGGATAAAAAATAGCAAAATAGGTCATGAGATTTATATGAGAACGGGCACACCAATACATCCAATGTCCCCACTATGCAAGCTTGCATGGATGAAGGATAATATGGACCTAATATTCAAAAAAACATATAAATTTATTTCAATTAAAGAATATGTTTTCTTTAAACTGTTTGGGAAATACGTTGTGGATTATTCAATTGCATCTGCTACAGGCTTGTTTGATATTTATGATCTTCAATGGAATAAAAATTCATTACAAGTTGCAGGAATAAGTGAGGACAAACTATCTACACCAGTATCCCCAACCCAGGTTTTTAAAGGCATGGATAAAAAATATGCAGATTTAATGGGAATTGACCTAGAAACTCCCTTTATAATTGGAGGAAGCGATGGTTGCCTTGCAAACCTTGGCGCTAATGCTATAAAACCTGGAGATGCTGCAGTTACAATTGGAACTAGTGGAGCTATAAGAATAATAGCAGATAAACCAAAAAATGATGAGAGTGAAAGGATTTTTAGTTATATTCTTACAGAAGATCATTTTGTTCTTGGAGGACCTGTTAATAATGGGGGAATAATTTTTAGATGGTTCAGGGATAATTTTTCGCAGTTAGAACTTACGCGAGCTGAGACTTTAGGTATTGATACTTATGAATTATTGACAAAGGAAGCCTCAAAGGTACCCGCAGGATCAAATGGTTTGATATTTTTGCCGTATCTACTTGGAGAGCGAGCTCCACATTGGGATGCAAACTCCAAGGGCGTTTTCTTTGGAATAAATATTACACATAAGAGGGAACATTTCCTAAGAGCACTGTTAGAGGGAGTGATATTTGGTGTTTATAGCGTGGGAAAAGCTTTAGAGGAGACAACTGGTAATATTGATACAATCTATGCTACTGGAGGTTTTGTTAGATCTGAGCTTTGGGTTCAAATGCTAGCCGATGTATTTAATAAAAAGGTAGTAATAGCAGAAAGCTACGAAAGTTCCTGTTTAGGGGCTGTAGTGCTGGGTATGAAGGCAATAGGACTTATAGATAACATTGAAGAAGTAGAAAAATTAGTTCCTATTTCTCAAACCTTTAAGCCAAATATAAAAAACCATGAAGTTTATATGAAAACTTTTGAAATTTACGAAAGATTGTACTTAAAATTAAAGGATGAGTTTGTAAGTATTAGTTTATTACAAAAATAAAGGGGTGATTTTATTATGCCATTATTAATTGTTGCTTTAGGAGTTGTGCTATTATTAGTTCTTATGATAGCTTTTAAATTAAATGGTTTCTTGTCATTAATTATCGTGGCACTATCAGTTGGTATTCTGGAAGGTATGCCATTGCCTACTGTTGTAGCTTCTATTACAAAAGGCGTTGGTGGTACATTAGGTACACTTGCATTGGTACTTGGGTTTGGTGCTATGCTTGGTAAGCTCATGGCAGATAGCGGTGGGGCACAAAGAATAGCTCTTACGTTAATTGATAAGTTTGGAAAAAAGAGGATACAATTAGCAGTTGTAATAACAGGTTTCATAGTTGGTATGGCACTATTTTATGAAATAGGATTTGTACTTTTAATACCACTAGTATTTACAATAGCAGCAGCAGCCGATATTCCGCTTCTATATATAGGGGTTCCAATGGCAGCAGCACTTTCAGCCACTCATGGATTCTTACCACCACATCCAGGTCCTACAGCTATAGCTGCTATTTATAAAGCAGATTTAGGTAAGACATTACTTTATGGTATTGTAGTTGCAATACCTGCAGTAATTCTTGCGGGGCCTGTACTCACAAAGTTCTTAAAGCATATGGAGCACGATATACCAAAAGATTTATTTAACCCTAAGATATTTACGGATAAAGAAATGCCTGGTTTTGGAATAAGTGTGTTTACGGCTTTAGTGCCAGTAATACTTATGGCAGTAAGAGCTATTGCTACTATTGTATTACCAAAAACTTCTCCCATATTAAATTATACTACTTTCTTAGGAGATCCAGTAATAGCATTACTTCTAGCTGTACTTTTAGCTATATTCACTTTTGGGCTAAACAGGGGCAAAAAGATGCCTGAAGTTATGAAAACTGTAACTGAGTCTATAGCAGCAATAGCTATGATACTATTAATAATAGGTGGAGGCGGAGCCTTCAAACAGGTTTTAGTAGATAGCGGAGTTGCAGATTATGTTGCACTAATTATGAAAGGATCAAGCATGTCACCATTAGTACTTGCATGGCTAATTGCAGCAATACTTAGAGTAGCATTAGGATCTGCAACAGTGGCGGGCCTTACAGCAGCAGGTATTGTAGGACCATTAATTGTAGCGACAGGTGCTAGTCCAGAACTTATGGTACTCGCAACAGGTGCAGGAAGCTTAATATTCTCACATGTTAATGATCCTGGTTTTTGGATGTTTAAAGAATATTTCAATCTATCAATACCAGAAACGTTAAAATCCTGGACAGTACTCGAAACTATAATTTCTGTGGTTGGGTTGGTTATGGTTCTATTACTAAATATGATTGTACATTAAAATTTCATACAGGCGAAGCTTTGCTTCTCCTGTATAAGATTTTTTAAAAGGAGGAATTTGTATTATGGATAAACAACAATTTGGAGTTATAGGCATTGGTGTAATGGGTAAAAATCTTGCGATAAACGTTGAAAGCAGAGGAATATCTGTTTCGGTTTATGATAGAGACAAGATTGCCATAGCAGAGCTATTATTAGGGACAAAAGAAAAAAATATTGAGGGAGCATATACTATAGAAGAGTTTGTAAATTCTCTTGAAACTCCAAGAAAAATACTTATTATGATTAAGGCAGGAAAATCTGTTGATGATGTTATAGAGGAATTAGTACCATATATCTCAAAGGGTGACATATTAATTGATGGCGGTAATTCATTTTTTATGGATACGATACGTAGAAGCAAAAAGCTCCAGGAACTGGGCTTTAAATTCATAGGTACAGGTGTTTCTGGAGGGGAAGAGGGAGCTTTAAAAGGTCCCGCACTTATGCCTGGTGGGGATATTGAGGCTTATAAAATAACAGAACCAATTTTTACAGCCATAGCTGCAAAAGTAGATGGAGAACCTTGTTGTACTTATATTGGCGGAAACGGAGCGGGACATTACGTAAAGATGGTTCATAATGGTATTGAGTATGCAGACATGCAACTTATTTGTGAAGCTTATACACTTTTAAAGGGAGCTTTAGGGCTATCCAATGATAAGATTCATGAGGTTTTTGCAGAGTGGAATAGTGGTGAGCTTGATAGCTATCTAATGGAAATAACCAGTGAAATATTTGCACAAGTGGATAAGGGCACTGGAGAGTATATGGTTGATATTATTTTAGATAGCGCAGGCCAAAAGGGAACAGGGAAATGGACTAGTCAAAGTGCGCTGGATTTGGCAGTACCAATACCTACCATAACGGAGTCTGTTTTCGCTCGTTGTATTTCTGCCATAAAAGATGAAAGAGTTCTGGCAAGTGATGTTTTAAAAGGACCAGAGGTGAAATTTGAAGGGGATATAAACAAGTTTATAGAATCTATAAGAAGAGCCCTTTATACAAGCAAAATATGTGCATATGCCCAGGGATTTGCTCTTATGAAAGCTGCAGCCGTGGAATATAATTGGGAACTTGAATATGGAAAGATCGCTAAAATATTCAGAGGTGGCTGTATTATTCGCGCTCAATTTCTTAACAAGATTAGCGTTGCATATGAAAATGATGCTAATATTAAAAATCTGATGTTAGATTCATATTTCAAAGATATTCTTAATAACTATCAAAAGGACTTACGCCTGGTAGTATCTACAGCTATAAATTTAGGCATTCCAGTACCTGGATTTTCAAGTGCACTAACCTATTATGACAGTTATAGAAGTGCAAAGCTTCCAGCTAACCTACTACAGGCACAGAGAGATTATTTTGGTGCTCATACTTTTGAAAGAACGGATAAAGAAGGGGTCTTCCATCACGAATGGGTAACTGAAATTAAATAAAAATAGGCAATATTAAAACCTGCAGTTTATATCTGAACTGCAGGTTTGTTTTATAATAGGATATTTATTTAAAGGTTTAAAGTCTATTATTACAATAAACTATTTTACAAGGGTTTTGAAAGGTTTATAAATTAAAAACGCCATTGACCTTTATAATAGTCAATGGTATACTAAAAGTTAGCATACTTATAAAAAATAACATTTACTTAATCATACTCTTAACTATATCATACTACAACGAAATCTATTTGTCAATAGTTTTAAAAAATAATTAAAATAATTGAAAGGAAGTAAAAAATGAAAAATAAATTTATGCTGATTCCAACTGGAATGATTAACAAACTGGCAATTACAGAAATCATAAATTGTAATGAAACAACATCCCGTTATGGGCTGGTGCTTTCTGGGCTAGAGGCAAAAGAGCTTGTTGCAACCCGAGCAGAATCATTAAGTAGCAATGGACGTATTGAATTCTCAGGCGGGATTATAAATAAACTCATTATGGAGTTTTGTGACTCCCCTTTTATTTCTCAATTTAACTATGCTACCACTTTAAATGAGTTGATAGAAACCTTCTATTATTTTAAAAATGAGACACTTGATGAAATTAGTGATGATGACCTTGTTTTATTGATGAAGAAGTATTTTGATGGAAATTGTAAGGGCTCCATTGAACTATTACAAAACCGAGAGTTAGAAACTTTGGCACACAATATAAGGTATGGAATTAATTATTATGAAGATGTATATGAAGATGAGTATGAATATGAAAACGAATATGAAGATATGAAAAATTATTATTCTGAGGAGGATTATGATGAATAGTATTGAAAAACAAAATTTAATTAAAAAAGAAAAGCTTAATCAAGAATGCTATTTACAGTCGATTTTGCAGGAAGCCTATAGCCTTAAGCTATTAACTGACTCTGAACTTGAGAATATCCAAATGCAGTGCATAAAGCTTTTAGCCAAGCAGACAGAGCGTTATACAAGTGGAGATAGCAGTTCCGTAAAGGCAGAAACCGCTGAGAGTATTTTGCAATCAATCTTTTATAGTATTGGAATTTATCTAAAAAGTTTTCAAGATACAGACAGGAGTTTAGAGGTACTTAAACAAGAACCTTTAATTGAATTCTTCCAGCATGGAAAGAGATTAATAGAAGCATCATTAAGTAGTACTAAAGAAATGCTTTATGAAATACAAAATAATATCATCATCACAGATAATATTGCTTATAACGATACAATAAAGAAGGGAATAGAAATTTTCTTCTCCACCTATGATGTTGAATTTGCGGCTCAGGATACCCCGGCATCCATTGATTATCCTTTAAGTAACGATAAAATGGAGCTGGTAGGTATAGAGTACATGAATAGTTATTTAGAAAAACTGTCTTTTGAAAATGAATTTTGTAAAAACTTTACAGATCACGACATTCATTGTTTGTTACTGGGGTATGATGAACACTATAAAGACTTACTTATAAACATTTTCGGACTTGTGTTAACAAACTTAGCAGGTTCACTATTAGCAGATAAAAATACTCTTAAGCTTAATATTGAACCATCAGACAGAGTATATTTGCAACAAAAATTAGCGAATGTCTCAAAAGAAAATTTGGACACAATGCTACAGAGCCTTTCAATACAACTCTGCAAAGAGTTTAATATTTCAGAGAGAATACTACAAAAATACGTCGCAGATACTTTAATGGATTTATCAGAGCGATTAAAAAATGCTTTAGAGAATAACCAATTGGAAAAAATTTTTATTAGCTTAAAAGGAAATTACACACAGCCAAGCCTTCAATTTGAAGATGGTGTGAAGATGAATGATGAATTATTCAGAAGTATTGCCAGTGAAATTAGAGTATGTAGATTTGTGAGGGATAAAATAACAATAATTAAAAGAGAAGTTCATAGCATTATTGATTTGATTGACATTTTAGAGGGTGATTGTATATTTGATGATGAATTATATGGGGTATTTCAATCATTTGGAGATATGGAACTTGCGCTGCTTTTAAAGGATGTACTATCATATATGATAGGTTCCAACTATCTCTTTGTAGAAGACGAAAAGGAATGGCATAAAAAATTTAATTGCTTTTTAAAAGAAATTGATTTAACTAGAAGTGAAAATATTAGAGAGTTATCTGAAAATATCAACTTAAATTTAAATTAAAATGCAAATAACTAAGTGCAAAGAATAAAAGCTGTGGAATATAATTTCAAGGGGTTTGAATAATAGTGTGTAGATGCTATAATTTAACTAAGAAAATTATAAATAGAATAGAGGACGGTAATATATTATTGGGAGGATTTAAATGAGTATCGATTTAAGTGAAAAGTTAATTCAGAACATACAGAAAATAGGAGCAAAATATCCAATAGAGAAAATTATCCTTTTTGGTTCAAGAGCTAGGGGAACTAGCAGAAGAAATAGTGATATTGACCTTGCAATATTTACATTAACTGAGTTTGAAAATCAAGGTAGGTTTTCAAGTGATATTGATGATCTTGAAACACTTCTTAAAATAGATATTGTATTTATTAATGAAAAAACTGATTTGGAACTAATGGAGAACATCAAAAAGGACGGTGCAGTAATATATGAATAATTTTAGACGAAAATATGAAAATTTTAAAAATGCTCTTAATAGATTAAAAGAAGGAATTTTAAAGTTGGATGAAGAAAATGATTTATTAAGAGATGGATTAATACAACGGTTTGAATTCACATTTGAACTTGCATGGAAAACACTAAAGGCTTATTTTGAAGATGAAGGGCTTATAGGACTTAATTCTCCTAAATCAGTATTAAGAGAAGCTTATTCAGCAGGAATTATAAGCGATGATGAGTTATGGCTTAAAATGTTGAATGACAGAAATTCAACTTCTCATATTTATAGTGAACAAGTAGCTACAGAAATATGCAACAATATTAAGGGAAAATACGTTATGGCTTTGAGTGAGTTAAAAGAAAAAATTCAATCAAGATTTTGAGAAACAATTAAAAATTTTGTCAGGGTAATAGGCGATGATTTAAAATCATCGCCTATTACCCTTTTTTAGCTCAACTGCACTATAACTGGATAACTAATGGTAACACATACATTCAATTCCTTAACAAGATTAGCGTTGCTTATGAAAATGATGTCAATATTAAAATTCACAAAGACATGGCATAATAAGCTAAACTGGTTTTTTAAAGGGAGTTTAAAATGTAAGAATTCTCAATATAATGGTTTGTATGATATAATAAAATTATAAGTAGGTGGATAATATGTCGCTAGAAAAAAGTTGGAATGATGATTAATATGAATAATAGAGAACAAATATTAGAATTAATTAAACAAAAGACTCAAAAAAGTACCAAAGGCGTTTATACTGAAGAAATTTCACAAAAATTAAATATACAAAGAAGTAACGTAAGTTTAATTTTAAATGATTTATATAAAGAAGGCATATTGCTTAAAATAAAACATAAACCAGTTTTATATATGCTAAATGAAGGTAGAAGAGACAATAGTGATGTAGATGTTCAAAAAACAAGCCTTGATACTATTTTTGGAAGTGGTAGAACTTTAAAAAAATGTGTTCAGCAAGCAAAAGCTGCTATATTATATCCGCCTAATGGTTTGCACACTATTATAGTAGGTCCAAGCGGAGCGGGTAAAACAATGTTTGCAGAATTAATGTACAAGTTCGCAATAGAAAGCAAAGCATTTGATGCAAGTGCTCCTTTCGAAGTTTTTAATTGCGCAGATTATGCAAATAATCCTCAACTTTTGTTAGCCCATCTTTTTGGATGTAAAAAAGGTGCATTTACAGGAGCAGATAAAGACAGACAGGGCCTGGTTTCCAAAGCGGATGGAGGAATCCTTTTTCTTGATGAAGTTCATAGATTACCACCTGATGGTCAAGAAATGCTTTTTTATTTAATTGATAAAAATTTGTATACACCACTAGGTGAAGAAATCAATAAGAAAAGTGAACTTCTTATTATATGTGCCACTACAGAAAATATTGATGAGACACTATTAAGCACATTTACGAGAAGAATACCAATGAATATAAGAATACCTTCTCTAGCTGAGCGAACTCTTGAAGAGAGATTTGAAATGGTTTGTGAATTTTTTAGAATTGAAGCAATTAGAATAAAAAGAGAAATTACGGTTTCTACAAATACTATAAGACAGCTACTTCTATACGAATGTCCTGCAAATGTTGGTCAACTAAAAAGTGATGTGCAATTAGGCTGCGCAAATGCTTTTTTAAATTCGGTGTCAAAAGGAATGAAAAATGTAGAAGTTCACTGTACAGACTTTAACTCTAATGTAAATCAAGGTTTATTTATTTATAAAGATTATTCTAAAAAAATAGATAAGCTTATAAAAGAAGGAGAGGTACTCTGTTTTACTTCAAAAGGTAAGGAGAATTTTAGAAGTAATGACGATTATTCTGTTAATTATAATTTTTATAAAAACATAGAACAAAGAGTGCAAGAACTTCAACGCCGAGGCACCGAAGATAGTGAAATAAAAACTATTATGGGAATGGAAATAGAAAATTATTTCAAAAACTATATTCGGAATTTTGAACAAGAAATAAATAAAGATGAACTTTCTAAGATAGTAGATAAGGAAATTATAAGTTTAGTAGAAAAATTCTTGAAAAAAGCTGAAAAAGTTCTTCAGAAAATATTCCGTGTAAAAATTTTCTATGGGTTATGTCTACACTTAAATAGCAGTATATCTAGAATTAAAAATAATAAAACAATTATTAACTATAATCTTGCAAATATAAAAAAAGATTACTCTAAAGAATTTGAAATATCAAAAGAGATTGCAAGCATCATAGAGAAAAAGTACGATATAAAAATACCTGAAGATGAAGTTGGGTTTATAACTATGTTTCTTACGGTAGATGAGATGGAAAACGAAAGCCTAGATGATAAACCTATAGTAGTTATAGCCATGCATGGAAAGTCTACAGCATCTTCTATGGCTGATGTGGTTAATAAATTAGTAAAAGCAAATAATGTTTATGCTTATGATATGGCCTTGGATATATGTTCGGAAGTTGCTTATGAAAAATTAAAAGCTATTATTGTAAACGAAAATCAAGGCGCTGGTGTAATGCTTCTTGTTGATATGGGATCACTTAATATATATGGGGAACTTATTAATAAAGATACGGGTATTGGTATAAGAACTTTAGATATGGCATCTACTCTTGTGGCAATTGAATGTTCAAGGAGAGCAGTAATAGAAGCAGATATAGATGTAATTTATAAAGCAGTAAAACATGATATTTTCAAGTACTCCTCTTCTGAATTAAAAGTTTCGGAGAGTTTTATACCAAAGGATAATAATATAATTGTAACACTATGTACAACCGGTGAAGGAAGTGCTATAAAATTAAAGAACTTTATAGAAAGTAAGATAAATACAAGTGATTATAAAGTTGAAGTTTTTGCTATGGCATGGAATAACAAACAACATGTGTATAATGTCTTAGGGGATCTGTCAAAGAAAAAGAATATACTGGCCATTGTAGGTACAATTAATCCTAAAATTTACGGAGTGCCCTTTATATCAACCTATGAAGTGTTTATGGATAAGGATTGCAATAAAGTTAAACACATATTGGATACTAATATGAAAGAATCTAAAAATATTCAGGGACATCAAGGTTATGGTACATTTATTGAATCTCTTCAAAAGGATATTACTAATGTAGATTTATCAAAATTTGAAGAAATATATAGTGAATTTATTTGTATAATTAATAACAACATGAATGTGAATATAGGATATGAAGATTCAATTAGTCTGATGGTTCATATGATATGCAATATAAGTAAAATGATAGCAAAAGAGAGAATTCCAGCATGCAGTTCTAAGGAAATTTTAAAAGAAAAATTCAAATGTGAATTTAATTATATAAAAGAAGGCCTTTCTAATATTGAAAAATTCTATGGAATTACTTTTAATGATGACGAAATAGCTTTTATTCTACAAAATATAATAAAGTTATAAAAAAATTAGTAAAGACGCTATCGATGTTTAAGTTGATAGCGTTTTTATTATTGTAAAATATAGTGCGAAGGGGTAAAAAACATATGTATAAAAGTTATGTTCAAGTTAAGCATGTGTATATAATCTGTATAAGATCTGTATATATAGTAATGCTTTTATAAACTTAAACTATTGATATTGCTAGGATTAGTTCTTTTATAGAGAGTTGGCATGAGTTTTGCTTATTATAAATATAAGTGAAGAAAAAGTATTCTTATAAATTTTAATAATTTAAAGATAACGAAAGGAATGATTATTATGACAGACAAAAATACAGAAGAAATGAATGAACAAGTAATATCGAAATTAATAAGTTTTTCAGGGGAGGCAAGAAGTAATATATATGAAGCTTTTGAGTTAGTTATGAATAAAGAATATGAAAAAGCTGAGGAAACTTTAAAACAAGCAGATAAAACTATTCTTGAAGCTCATAGTGTACAAACAACTCTTATTCAAAAAGAAGCGCAAGGAAATCATACGGATATTACTCTTTTAATGGTTCATGCTCAAGATCATTTAATGAGTACACTCCTATCAAAAGATTTGATTGAAAATATGATACACATGCAAAAGGAAATAAATGAATTGAAAGAAAAATTAAATAAATAGAAAGGATCTGAAGATTTATGATACGAATAGTACAATTCTTGAACCAAGTACAAGCGGGTCTGGGTGGCGATGAGCAAATGGATATAAAACCACAATCACAAAATGGAGCAGTAGGTATGGGAATGTTACTAAAAACTATATCTATGAAAAATGGTGCAGATATTGTTGGTACAGTAACTTGTGGAGATAACTATTTTATGCAAAATAAGGAAAGTGCTATAGAAGAGATTATAGATATGATTAAAAAATTCAATGCTGATGTAGTAATATGTGGACCTGCATTAAATTATAAAAGATATGGAGAATGTTGTGGTCATCTTACACTGTGTATTCAGGATAAACTTAAGATTCCATCTTTTGCAGCTATGTCAAAAGATAGTACAGGTACTGAGATGTTTAGAAAGAAAATTCATATTATAGAAACACCTAATAGAGGTGGTGTAGGGCTCAACAGTTCTTTAAGAAAAATTTCAGGTTTTGCTATTAAACTAGCTAAAGGTGAAGCAATAGGTACTTCAAAAGAAGAAGGATACTTTTTAAGAGAATAATTAAGCTAAGTACAATAAATAATTTTCAAATAAACAAGGAGGAAAAAAATGAAAAAAATTGCACTGTTTTGTTCCGCTGGAATGTCTACAAGTCTTTTAGTTACAAAGATGCAAAAATCAGCAGAGGCTAAAGGGATAGAGGTATCTATAGATGCTTATCCTGAAGCTACTATGGAAAAACAATTGGATAATATTGATGCAGTACTTATAGGACCACAAATTAAATATTTACTTAAAAAACTTAAGAAAATATGTGACGAAAAAGGTGTGCCAATAGGTGTAATAAATACTATGGATTATGGAATGATGGATGGCGAAAAGGTATTAAATCAAGCTTTAAAGATGATGGAGTAATATAAATAAGGGGGTATTATTATGAGTAAAATGATGGATACAATTGAAGAAAAACTGATGCCAGTAGCAGAGAAATTAGCTACTAATAGATATTTGCTTGCTATACGTGATGGTTTTATGTTAGCTATGCCACTAATTATCATTGGTGCAATGTCTTTATTATTTGCGAATTTACCTATAAAAGGGTATGAACCTTTTATGGCTAAGTTATTTGGAAGTAATTGGACTGAGTTTTTCACGGTACCCTATCATGCAACTATGACCCTAATGACGATATTTGTAATAATGGGCATGTCCAATAGTTTATCAAAGCATTACAAAATAGAAGGAATGAGCACGGCTGTTATTTCTCTTGCAGCATTCCTTATATTAACACCGTTTTTTACTATGTTTACACCAGAAGGAGCAAAATTAGCTTTTAAAGTTGGAGAAGTTATTCCAACGGAATGGTTAGGTTCTAAGGGATTATTTGTTGGAATGCTTTCAGCTATATTTGCTACCGAAATAGTAAGGTTCGTTGTAAATAAGGGCTGGGTAATCAAAATGCCTGAAGGGGTTCCACCTACTGTTGCAAAGTCATTTTCATCATTGATACCGGCAGCTATTACTTTGATTATATTTAATATTGTAAGATTAGGGTTTACATTTACAAACTTCGAAACTATTCATAAATTTATTTTTACTATATTACAACTACCACTTACGTCTCTTGGAGATAGCCTAGGTGCTACTTTAATTTCTAATTTTTTTATAGGATTATTTTGGTCCTTTGGTATATCTGGTGGAGACGTTGTACAATCTGTTATGACTCCGATATGGGTCGCTTTGTCTGGTGCAAATGCTACTGCCTTTCAAGCTGGACTTGCGCTTCCTCATATCATTACTCAGCAGTTTAATTCAATATATTTATGGATTGGTGGTGGAGGTGCAACACTAGGATTATGTCTTTTAATGCTATTTAAATGCAAATCACAGCAATGTAAAAAGATTGGTAAACTTGCTATACTTCCAGGAATATTTGGTATAAATGAACCTATAATATTTGGATTACCTATAGTTTTAAATCCTATTATGATTGTACCATTTATAATAGTCCCATTAGTCCTTGCAGTTTTAACTTATATATCTATGGCAACAGGAATTGTACCAAGACCTAATGGAGCGATAATTCCATGGACTATACCTCCTATAATAGGTGGGTACCTAGTCTCAGGTATTAGAGGTGCAATGCTACAACTCGTAGAGATTGTAATATCAGTATTTATTTATCTTCCATTTATAACTGTTGTAGATAGAACATACTGTGAGCAAGAAAAAACTTATGCAGAGGCAGATTTAGGTGAAACTTTAAAGGAATAAAAGCATTATATGGAACTTTAAATATAGCTAATAAGAACGGAGGAATTTACTATGAGAAACATAGGATTTTCAATTTATCCAGGGCACGTAAAACTCGCAGATAACCTAAAATATATTGATCTTGCTAATAAATATGGGTACAAAAGAGTATTTACATGTCTTTTATCTGTAGAAGGAGATAAAGAAAAAATAATAGATGAATTTAAAAAAACTATAGCACATGCTAATAACTATGGAATGAAGGTAATTGCAGATATTAATCCAGAAGTGTTTGAATATCTTGAGGTAAGTTTTGATGATCTTGGAATTTTCAAGGACATGGGACTTTACGGAATAAGACTCGACAATGGGTTTTCAGGTAGTGAAGAATCTATAATGAGTTTTAATAAATATGACTTAAAAATTGAATTTAATATGAGTGCTGGAACTAAATACATAGACAACATATTTAGTTATAAGCCTAATGCAGAAAATCTTTTAGGGTGTCATAATTTTTATCCACACAAATATTCTGGAATAGGATATGAGCATTTTACTAAATGCAATGAGCAATACAAAAAATATAATATTAGAACTGCTGCCTTTGTTTCTTCAAGCACTGCGAAATATGGTCCTTGGCCTGTAAGTGAAGGACTATGTACATTAGAAGAGCATAGATATCTTCCAATACAGGTTCAAGCTAAGCATTTGTTCGCTTCAAATTTAATTGATGATGTAATAATTGCTAATGCATTTGCATCTGAAGAAGATCTTAAAGCACTAAGTGAAGTAGAGCCTAATATTTTAACTTTTAAAGTGAACATTGAAGAAGGGATATCAGATGCGCAGAGAGATATAATTCTTAAACCCTTACATTTTAATAGGGGTGATCTATCTGAATACATGATAAGGTCTTCCAAAACTAGAGTGAAAAATGGTGGAGATGCATTTAAACCATTTAACACAAAAGATATTAAAAGAGGAGATATTACGGTAGACAATGTGAATTATAAAAATTATACAGGTGAATTGCAAATAGCATTAAAGGATATGAAAAATGCTGGAAATACAAATGTAGTAGGAAGAATAGATGAAGATGAAATTTTCTTGCTAGATGGTGTAAAATCATTGCAAAAATTTATGCTTAAGGAGTAGCCATAAGCTATAACTAGTGTAAAAAACAAAGACTTAATTATAAAAGCTGTGAAATTAATTTCACAGCTTTTATAATTAAAACAATAGATTGAAATTGAAAAAAAAGATTTATAGGAATTGTTTTTTATCATTATATAGTGATTTATAACCTAAGTTTAGGGATAAGAAAACTGTAATACAAACAGAAGTACAAACTGCAATCATAATAGCTATTTGGTACATAATAGCTGTAGTAGGAAGTGTACCTGATAAAATTTGTCCGGTCATCATTCCTGGTAAAAAAATTATGCCCATTCCCAGCATGGAATTCATGGTAGGAATTAAAGCTGTTTCTAGTGCATTATTAGCAAAAGGTTTTAAAATATATTTAGGGTCTACTCCTAAATTAAGTAGTGTATTAATTTTAATTTGTTCTTTACTTATATCATCCATAAAGGTTTTTATTGCAATATTTACACCAGTCATAGCGTTCCCCACAATCATACCGGCTAAGGGTATAGTGTATTGAGGGTTGAATATGGACTTATTCACAACCACAGTTACAAAGAAAATTAGAACAAATAGTCCTGAAAATGACAAAGAAGCTCCTATTGCAATTTTAAAATTGGAGTTTAAATCTTTTCTACTTGTAATTACCCTATGTACAGAAAATATTATCATAATAATTAAAAAAATCACAGTATATATTGGTTTTGGATTACTAAAGACATATTGAAGGATATAACCAACAGTCACAAGTTGAACTGTCATTCTTATACTTGCAACTAAAAGAAGCTTTGTTCCATTAACCTTTGATTTTTTCATTATTAGCAAAACTATAATTAGTAATAAATAAATAAGTGAAAACTTGAAAATATTCAGTGTAACTGCTCCTTGCATATCTAAAACTCCTTAATTATTTCAATTTTATTTTCACAAAACTCTTCAACAATACTTTTATCGTGGCTTACAATTACAATGTCAATATTTTTTTTCTTGCAGAAATTAATTATATTTTCCATTACCTGGTGGCTGTTTTTTTCATCTAAGGCTGAAGTAGGCTCATCTAGTAGTATAACTTTGGGGCATAGTGATAAAAAAATGGATATGTAAACTCTCTGGCGCTCTCCACTAGAAAGAGTAGATGCATTTTGGTCTAATGGAACATTTACAGAGCAAAGCTCCATTATGTAATTTATATAATCACTCTTTGGCATAGGTAACTGTCTTAGTGAATAAAAAGTTTTGAAATTGTCCATTATGCTCTCATCAAAGAGGAAAGGTTCCGCAGAAACTAGGCTGACCTCACGTCTTAGAGCAATAGGTTCATATTCGTTAAGACTTATTCCTTTATATAATAAATCACCGGAAATGGGATTTATGGATGCATTTAATAACTTTAAAAAAGTGCTTTTACCACACCCACTTTCCCCAACAATAAAATTAATTACGCCTTGCTTAATTTTTATGTTATCATAAGTTAAATTGGCTTTGTAAATGAGATTACTGGCTTTAAATAATAGTTCATTCATTTTATTTTCACCTGACCTTTATATTAAGTATAACATGAAACTCAATATAACGAATATTGCCCTGTACCTAAAACCGCGAATTAATGAAAATAGTTGTAAAATGTAATATTAAGGTATATAATCAAAGAGAAATAATAAAATATGTGCTAGGGGTGCCTTATGGCTGAGATATGAATATTTAATTCATTAACCCTTATACCTGATCTGGATAATACCAGCGGAGGAAAGCGGTTATGATGTGTAATTACATTAACTATATTCCTTTTGTGAATATAGTTTTTTTGTTTTTGCCTTAATACCTCTGTAGCACAAACTGAGGAGGCTATTTAAATGAATTTCAACAAAATAATTACTGAACTTACCAAAAGTCCTACTGCTATTTTTGCACTATTAGGGGTGCTTTTATTAATTATTGCACTACTTAAAATTAGAAAAATTAAATTAACTACAAGAGTGATAACTTTAATTGGTATGTCTATTGCGCTAGCTACTGTATTACAATTTATCACCATTTTAAAAATGCCTCAAGGAGGTAGCGTTACCGCAGGAAGTATGATTCCTATAATACTTATAGCTTTTTTTTATGGTCCTGAAGTTGGATTTTTAACAGGATTTTTATTTGGAATCATTAACTTTATGGTTAGCCCCATTGCAGTCCATCCTGTGCAAGTACTATTTGACTATCCACTTCCGTTTATGGCTATTGGAATAGTTGGATATTTTAAAGAATTTAATATTAAAGGAATACTTGGTGGAGTAGTAATAGCAATGTTTGCAAGATTTGCATGCCATTTTATATCTGGGATGGTGTTTTTCGGAAGTTATGCTCCGGAAGGAGTTTCTGCTTATGTATACTCCTTTGGATATAACGCTTCATACATGAGTGTAGAAACCATTATTACCTGTGTGATTATTGGAATTCTACCTTTGAAACGTTTGTCAAAGTTGGTGCTAAATAACAGCTATGAAATGTAATAAATATAATTTAATTGTAGAAAGTGAAATTGGCCTGTGGTAAATCCACAAGCCAATTTTTTACGTATTTTGATAATCAGCAACAAAAATTAAAAATAGGGGTAAAGCGCTACGAGATTCAAACGGCATGATTAAATCACTGCAAATAACAAATAATTGGAGTGCCCACATCAATATTATTAAATATCGTAGTTGCTAATTTGCTAGGTGCATTTATACAACCATGAGAACCATTTGTCAAATATATACTTCCGCCAAACGCAGTTCTCCCTGAATCATGTATTCCGATTCCATTATTAAAGGGCATAAAAACATTTACAGGCACACTGTATCCTTCTCCATTTAACATGTAATTTTTTTCTTTGTATTTTAGTTTATAAACACCTGTTGGTGTAGAATTTTTTTTGCTTACATCACCAGTAACCACATCTCCTTCAATAATAAGAGAACTGTTCTTATAAAACCATAAATGCTGTTTTGTCATATTAATTTCCACATAGGTATTCCCAATATCATTAATATTATGAGATATAGCGGTTTGGAGATAGCGTGGTTCCTTTGCTATGGATCGTCCCCCTTTTATAGCCATAATTAAATCTTTAACTTCCCCTTTACGGTCAACTAACCATCCATAATTTCCACCATTGACTTTTATGGTTGTTCTCAGCGATGTAACAAATTCTCTTTGCTTACCAAATGTTTCATAATTATTGTCTAGTTTATTTAGATAATCTTTCATTTCATTTTCAGCAAATAAAATTTCAAGGTTTTCGTTTACTGTAAGCCATTTATGTATTGTAGAACCATCTAAAACTTCATTGCCACCATTAAAGGTATAAGTGATTTTTGAAGCTAAATATTTATTTAGCAAAGATTTAGTGGCTATAATTTCTTTGGAACTTAAAGTATATTTGGGATTAACGTAGTTATTTGACCTCTCCAAATTTACTATTGCATCTCCTTTGAGAATTGCATCTGCTATATTTGAATATAAAGTCTTGCTATCTACTTTATTACCCATGACTTCATTTACAATCACATAGTTCTTATCTAAATATTTAAAGCTAGCATTTTGAGGTTCAATTACTTTCTTACTATCAAAACAAGAGAGTTTATCAAAACATTCTTTTAAGAGGTTTTCATCATAGGTCACCATACCATATATTTTAGTAGATTTTTGATTGAAAAGCCCATGAATCCACTTAAAAGAATTCTGACTGTCTTTTAAAACTTGAATTTTATCCTTTGCATTATATTTAAGGCCAATGTCATCCGCCATGATTTGTTCTTTAACACCGTTTCGTTCTTGAAGTTCTAGTGTGTATGTTTCGCTTTTTAATAATATTGCTTTATTTAATTCCTCTACTGTTTTACCAGAAGCATTAATGCCATTAATTACAGAACCAAAATAAAAATGAGTTCTAAAATATATTGACATACCTAAATATAGAACAAGGAAAATAGAAAAAGAAATTATAATAACTTTCATAGTTTTTTGGCATTTAATAATTTTTATTTTAGTCATAGATTTGCTGCTTTTAATTGGTTGTATTTCCATGAGACACCTCTTTTAATGTAATTTAGATTTTTCTGTATATCCTTACAGGTGTAAAATCTTTTTTCTAACCACTGAATTTTCCTCCATTTTCGTTATAATCTTATTGTAACAAAAACTTTTCACAAAATTATATACAAATGTCACAATTTTGTAAATTGTATATAGAAAATTTAATAGAAAAAAATAAACTACAGTTTTTTCAATTATAACTAAAATAAACCAATTTACTATTGACAAGGAAGAAATTAGGTTGTATAGTTAGTTACATAAGTAATGAACCAATTAAGTAAAGAGGGTGATATTGTGAAATTAGATTTTAATAATGATGTACCTATATATATGCAGATTGCCAGGGCTATTGAAGATAAGATTCTTAAGGGAATTTTTGAGGAAGAAACTGCAATTCCATCTACAACAGAAATATCTGTTAAGTATAAAATAAATCCTGCTACAGTAGCTAAAGGGTTTAATTTACTTGTAGATGAAGAAATCATATATAAAAAGAGGGGCGTTGGTATGTTTGTTGTAACTGGAGGTAAAGAAAAGTTAATGGGAAAAAGAAAAGAAAATTTTTATAAGAACTATATAGTCTCTTTAATAGAAGAAGCTAAGAAATTAGATATTTCAAGCAGTGATATTATTAAAATGATTGAAAGGGGTATTTAATATGGCTACAATAAAGCTTTTAAATGTAAGTAAAAAATATGGGGATATTTTTGCATTAGATAATATATCGTTAACTATAGAAGAAAATAAAATTTATGGGTTACTCGGAAGGAATGGAGCAGGAAAGACAACTCTTTTAAATGTTATTAATAATAGAATTTTCACGGATTACGGGATTATTTCTATAGAAAATGAAAACTTGTCAGAAGATAAAAAGGGCCTAGGAAATATTTATTTTATGACAGAGCAAACCTTATACCCACAGGCTATGAAAGTAAAAGAGCTTTTTAATTGGACGGAAGAATTTTATCCTAACTTTGATAGGCCCTATGCATTAGAGCTTTCTAAAAAATTTGGATTAAATATAAATAAAAAGATTAAGGAACTATCAACGGGGTATTCGTCCATATGCAAAATTATAAATACAATGGCATCAGGTGCAGAAATTTTAATGTTCGACGAGCCAGTTTTGGGACTCGATGCCAATCATAGAGAAATGTTTTATAGTGAACTTATGGAAAGTTATATAGAAAAGCCTAAGACCATTATACTGTCTACTCATATTATAGAAGAAGTTGCACAATTATTAGAAAAGATAGTTATCCTTAAGGATGGTAAAATAATTAATGATGAAAGTGTTGAAGCATTATTGGCTAAATGCTACTGTGTATCTGGGTTAAATAAAAATATAGATGAGTATATTAAAGATAAGAATTGTATAAGTATAGATGAAATGTCATCTTTTAAATCAGCCGTTATAATGGGGGAAAATGGTGATAAGGAAGTGAAACAGCAGAAAAAATTAGATTTAGAAGTATCAAAGGTTGAGCTTCAAAAACTATTTATTCATTTGACCAATGAAGGGGGAGGAAACAATGAAAAGTTATAAACTTGCTAAATATAATATTATAATCAGTCTTAAAGCAATAATAATTTATTATTGCATTCTGATAGCTGTAATGACAAGCATAACTTTGATAAGTGAATTTTATGGAGGAAATACTAGTGCATCTGGGATTGAGTTTTCATCCATGATATTTTTATTAGTCCTAGGGTTAAACTTTTTCAAAGAAAATTTTTATTTCGCCCAAGCTAATAATATTTCTAGAGAAGATTATTTTAAATCTGTAGTAATAGCTATTTTGCCAACAGCTTTAGGTATGTCTATGATTGATGTAATAATAAATAGAGTTTATAATGTATTTGCGCCAGGTCCAACAATGTATGATATGAGCTATAATAACTTTACTGGTATCTATCTAAATAAAGAAGTATGGATACAAAGTAATAGCATAGGAACACTATTTGGAACAGTTACCTTTTTATTTGCTTTTTATATTGTAGCGTTTGCAATAGGGTTATTAATAACTTTGATATATTCCAAATGTAATAAAATAATGAAAATTTTAGTATCTTTAAGCCCATTAGTTATTGCGGCTATATTGGGAAATATTTCTTATAATTCTCCTGAGTTTGGAAAAAAAGTAGCAATTTTTGTTGATAATATATTTGGAATAAGCACAAGGAACTCTTATATTGCTGTAATGACATTTATATGTTTATTTCTAATAGTAATGTTTTTTGTTTATATGCTTGTTAGAAGAGCAGTGGTTAAAAAAGTTTAAGGCAATAAAATGTACCATTTCTATCCACTATAGTTTAATCAATTAAATTATAATGGATAAATTGAGGTGGTACCTTTTATATTAGAGTTGTAAACAATTACTCCATAGTATATAATTTATTTAGGATAAAAAGTTATATAATATATTAGGGGGTTGTGCTGTGGCATCAGTAAATTTCAATAAGGTTTTTAATTTTTATGAGGAAATTCCAATATCGGATACACTAAAATCATTTATTTCTCCAAATGAAAAAGTATGTTTTGTTGTTAAAACAGTAAGAGATATGGCTGTTTTTACTGATAAACGTATTCTGGTTGCTGATAAACAGGGATCTACAGGCAAAAAAGTTGAATATTATACTATACCTTTTAAAAGTATTATTACTTATGCAGTTGAAACAGAAGGTACATTTGATTTAGGTCCAGAAATAAAACTAATATTAGCTGGTGGAGTGACAATAGAACTAAAGTTTATGGAGAGTAAAAATATGGACCAACTATTATTAAGAGTATATAATTTAATAAATAATTTCATTATAAATTAGAGTACATAGAAATTTTAAGCACTTTAAATAGATTAGGTGTGAAGGAGACAAAAATGGAAAAGGATAAAAAAATAGCAGTTTTGATTGATGCTGACAATGTATCTGATAAATATATAAAGTATATAATTGACGAAATTTCAAATCATGGAACACCTACTTATAAAAGAATTTATGGGGATTGGACCAAACCGCAACTAGCATCTTGGAAGAATGTATTGCTTAATTATTCTATTAGCCCAATTCAACAATATAGCTATACTACAGGCAAAAATTCAACAGATGCAGCCCTTATAATTGATGCCATGGATATACTCTATTCAAAGAACGTTGATGGTTTTTGCATTGTTTCTAGTGATAGTGATTTTACTAAACTTGCAGCACGCCTAAGAGAAGCTGGTATGTATGTTATTGGCATGGGAGAAAGGAAAACTCCTACACCTTTCATCTCAGCTTGTGAGAAATTTAAATATCTTGAGGTATTAGCTTCAATGTCACCAAAACATAACGAAATCATTACTGTTAAAGGAATACAAATACAGGAAGAATCAAAACTTGGTATGACAAGTACCGATAAATTAGTAGAAGCTATTAAAACTATTATAACTGAGATTTCAGATGAAGACGGTTGGGCATTTTTAGGCGAATTAGGTAGCACCCTTAATAAAAGATATCCGGATTTTGATACCAGAAATTATGGGTATACAAAGCTTACACCTTTTGTAGCATCTCTAAATCATTTTGAGATTAGATCAACAAAAACTAGCAATCCAAGTATAAGTCTTAAATATATTAGAAATAAAGAATAAATTAACCCTGCAACACTTGATATTTTAAAGTTCATAAGCAAATCGTCAAAAATTTCCTCGAAATTTATAAAATAGCATTAAACATACCAAGTATAATTACTTTACCTGGTATGTTTTTTCTATTTAATTTCATTGCAATTAGGAAAATATGGGAGATGGGAAGTTCGTATTTAATGTCTTTATTTTTATTAAACCTCTATCTCCTTAATGTACTTTTGTATTTCTTTTTCCATATGTGTCCATGAACGTTTAGAGAATGCAACTTTCACATTAGATTTCCTTGATTCTTCTTTAACAACCGTTGTTAATTGGTGACCTACAAAGTCTACCAGAACCATTACTAAATCTATATTTCGAGGTATTCTGAAATTTTTAGCATCATTTTTTCTACCAGTTATATGTTCTACGTCGTTGAATCCATTCTTCATCAGATTTTTAGTAATACTACCAAGATTATCTCCACCTATGAGTAATATTCCCATAGTTTCACTCCCTTTTATACATATTATTATTATTATTATTATTATTATTATTGTTTTTATAAATATTAACACCGTTTAGAATTAAGTGTTTTTAGGTTCTAAAAATTTTCTTGCTGTATTCATGTTGTCTACGATATACTGAACTACCACAGGATCAAACATTAATCCTGAATTATTAATTATTTCATTAATGCTTTCTTCAAAACTCATAGACTTTCTATAAGGTCTATCAGATGTCATAGCATCAATAGAATCGCATACTGCAATTATTCTTGATCCCAGTGGTATATCAATTCCAGATAGTCCTCGTGGATATCCCTTTCCATCCCATCTTTCATGGTGATAAAGAACTATTTTACTTATATATTTTAAATTCTTTGATTTACTTAAAATATTAAAGCCTATCTTGGGATGCATTTTTATATGTTCCCATTCATGTGGCAATAATTTTTCGGTTTTATTTAAGATTTTATCTGGAACTCCTATTTTACCTATATCATGTAAATGCGCTGCTATATGTATATTTTCTAATTCAACACCTTTAATTCCTAGCCCTTTTGAAAGTTTATATGAGGTGAATGCAACTCTTTCTGAGTGACCACTTGTATAAGTATCTTTGGCTTCAAGTGCTGTGACTAAGCTTTCAATTATGTCGTGATATATTTCTTTATCTCTAAATCTAACTAACAAATTTTTGAACATTTTATATCTCCTTAATCCAATTCTAAATATTACTTTCTATGTGTATTCATTAACGCCTAGAAAAAAATATTACTATAATTTTAATTGCATTTTTAGATTTAGTTTATACACTACTATATTGATATTGATTATCGTTATTAATTATATTATAATATATTTAAGGTAGGGGTTTTTTAAAATTATTACTATCTTTTTTTAAAATATTAAGGAGATGCTATGAAAAATTTACTTAATTACACTTAACCGGCCTTAAATATTTAAATATGAATTCAATAATATGTGTTATGCTTCTCTAATTCTTTTATTTTGTATAGGCTCGGTAAAGGGGCAGTTTTTTTATTATTTCTGTTGGGAGAGGCCTCCGATTAATTAGAAGAATAAAGATCTACAGGAATTTGCAAAAAAACTACAAAATATCCATATTAGGCGTCACAAAAAATAAAAGTTTGTGGCGTTTTTACTTGTGACGAATTAGGGAAATATGGTGCAGTAAAGCTTGGACTATTCCTATTTTTACTGTTATGTTATATAATGGTAACAACGATTGGGAATTGCAAAAAAAATTCACTATAGATTTTAATTTGTTTTAGTAAGGAGATAAAGAATGAGTAAGTGTGAAAAAGCGATAGTAACAGTTTTGTGTATGCTTTATGATGGAAATAAGATATTACTTCAAGACAGGGTTAAAAAAGATTGGCGTGGAATTACGTTTCCAGGAGGACATGTAGAAAAAGAAGAATCATTCGTTCAAGCAGTTATTCGTGAGATGTATGAAGAAACAGGATTAACTATAAGAGAGCCTAAATTATGTGGAGTAAAGCAATTTCAAACAGATGAAGATGAACGATATATTGTATTATTGTTTAAGACAGATAAATTTGAAGGTACTTTAATTTCTTCTGATGAAGGAGAAATGAGATGGGTTGATAGGGACTCAATAAATGATTATACGTTAGTAAATGATTTTATGGATTTATTGAATGTATTTGATTCAGATTGTTATAGTGAGTTTATGTATGAACGCAACAAAACAGGTGATGATTGGATAATTAGATTATATTAATTATTTATATGAGTAATATATTGAAATGTAAAGATTGCTTATATTTAAAAACCACGGAGGATTTTTTTAATGATTTATAATATATTGAAGGAAAATGTGAAAAAGAAAATAGAACTATGATGTACATTAAAAGATTAATTTACCTTCCGGAGCTAAAGAAGGAGATGCACTTAGTATCGATAATGTTATAATTTCTATAAATTTAAGATTAAGGGATGTGCTAATATGAAAATTGAACATGTAGCTATATGGACTAAAAATATTGAAAAATCAAAGAAATTTTATGAGAATTATTTTGATGGCATTTCTGGAGATAAATATATTAATATAAAAAAACATTTTGAATCATATTTTATTAAATTTGAATCAGGTGCTAGACTTGAAGTTATGCAGATGCCTACAATCCCTTCCAATTTAAATGATACTATTAACCAATATATTGGTTTAATTCATATTGCTATTTCTGTAGGGAGTATTGAAAAAGTCAATAGACTTACCGAAACATTAAAAAATGCAGGGTACAGGGTGGTAAGTGAACCTCGTTATACAGGAGATGGTTATTATGAGAGTTGCATTTTGGACCCTGATGGAAATCGAATAGAGATAACAGAATAAGGCTGATAGTTCTAATTTTATTTGAATAAATTAACACAATGGTTTATATTACTATTTTGTATAAGCTTGTTCCCAAGTGTTATATATGGTTGCTATATTAGAAATAAAGAATAAAATATAAAAGAGGTGATACATCGAAATTCTTATTTTGATGTATCACCTCTTTTATCCATTAATGCTAATTAGCGTTTGTTACATTTACTTTTATCAGAACAACTGCTACCGCAACTACATTTATTATTTTTGGCATCACTATAAGCTTTTTTAAAAGCAAATACTAAAATACTTGCAAAAACTAAACCAACTATTATATTAGTAAGCATTACGCATCAACTCCTAATTCAGCACGTTTAGAATCCGCTTTTCTAATAGTTATAACAAGGTAAATTACAGTAATAGCGGCTATCACTATAGCTGGTATAAAACCTACTGCAGGTGTTCCGTATACTACTAATGAACCAATTTGGGTTACTAGCATAGCTAAAATGTATCCAATGCTAAACTGGAAAGCCAAACCTTTAAATAACCATTTTTTCGAACCCATTTCCGAATTCATAGCTCCAATTGCTGCAAAGCAAGGTGGAGTAAATAAATTAAATACAAGATATGCAAAAGCTGTCACTGGAGTGAAAAATTGTGTTAAAGCACCTCCAGGTAAATGTAATGCATCTTCCGAAGTTACAGCCAATAGTACAGCAAATGTAGCAACAATATTTTCTTTTGCAATAAAACCTGTTATTGCTGCAGCTGCAAGCTGCCATCCAACAAATCCAAGTGGAATAAAAATAGGAGAAATTATGGTGCCAATTGAAGCAAGGATACTTAAACTCTGATCTTCTACAGGACTAAGATTCCAGCCATATGCTTGTGCAAACCACACAGCGGTATTGCATACAAGTATAATGGTTGTAGCTTTATAAATAAAAGCTTTTGCTTTATCTAGCATTTGAAGAAAAGCATATTTTAAACTAGGCAATTTATAATCTGGAAGCTCCATAATAAATTGTGAGGTGTTCTCCCATACAAAAATTTTCTTGAGTAAAAGTCCTCCAATTGCAATCATTGTAAATGCAATAAGGTACATACTTGGTCCAACCCAAGAATTTTTCGGGAAAAATACAGCCACAAACAGGGCTATAATTGGTAGTTTAGCACCACAAGGTACAAAAGGAGTAAGCATTATAGTCATTCTCCTTTGATTAACATCTTCTATTGTTCTCGTTGCCATAACACCTGGAATGGCACAACCAGAACCTACTATCATCGGTATAATAGACTTACCTGATAATCCAATTTTTTTGAAAAAACGATCCATTACCACTGCTACTCTAGCCATATATCCACAGTCTTCAAGTAGTGATAAGCAAAAGAATAATAGCATAACTAAAGGCAAAAACCCCACAACCGCTCCAATGCCGCCAATAACACCATCTACTATAAGGGCTTGCAATAGTGAATTAACTCCCAGTCCCCCTAAAAAAGCATTTGCGGCATTTGGAACAATTTCTCCAAACACTACATCATTAAAGTAGTCTGATAGATATCCACCTAGACCTTCTATAGAAAATGCAAATACAGCCCACATAATCATGAAAAATATAGGTAACCCCAACCATTTATGAGCTACAACTCTATCAATTTTATCCCCCAAAGTTATCTTAGTTGCATCTCTTTTTTTAACAAGGCAATTGATTGCAATTCCATCTACAAACTTTTGTCTTGCTACATCTGAATCTTTGCTTGCAAAACTAGTTGCAATTTGAGGTTGCTTCTGTTGTCCCAGTTTAATAGCTTCATTAATTAAATCTAATAATCCATCTTCTGATGTGGCAGTAGTGGCGACAACATTACAATTTAATGCCTTACTTAAAGCAATTTGATCTATAGTATCTCCTCTTTTGGATATAATGTCGCTTTTATTAAGTGCAACCAATACCGGAATTCCCAGCTCAAGAAGCTGAGTTGTAAAGAATAGACTTCTACTAACGTTGGCCCCATCAATAATATTAATAATTACATCCGGCGCTTGTTCTAAGATAAAATCCCTAGTAATCGCTTCTTCACCAGTAAATGGTGAAATGGAGTATGTACCTGGAAGGTCAACAATTTTAACATCAAGCCCTTTAGGATTATACTTTTTCTTGAGATTTGCTTCCTTCTTTGATACAGTAACACCAGACCAATTTCCTACATGTTCTGTTTTTCCTGTAATACCATTGTACAGTGTAGTCTTCCCTGAATTAGGATTACCCGCTAATGCTATTTTCATAGTAAATTCCCCCTTATTATATAAATTCATTTAATATTAATAATCATTATCAACTATAGAGCAAAAATAATATGCTATACTTTATAGCATATCAATGACGTAATATTAAATGAAAAAATTAACTCATATCTTATGTACATAACATAATAGATTTTGCCATATTTTCATCAAGTGCATATCTACTATCTTTAATATTAACCACATAGTTTCCTGCAAGTTTAGAGATGAGAGTAATCTCTTCTCCCTCAAAACAGCCTAAAGTAAAAAGAAATTTCTTCATCTTTTCTTTCCCTTCAACTTGTTTAATATTAAAAGTTTGACCAATATTTGCTTTTGATAATACCATAATATAATCACCTCACTGTGTTGTCTGACTACTTACCTAATAGCTACTGATAAAGAATATCATTTTCAAATGAAAATGTCAATAGATTGGGAATCGGAATTTATAATTAAATAAAAATCGGATATTATTCTTATTTTGACCTTTTTTTATATACATTAGGAGGTATGCCTACATATTTCTTGAAGGTTGTAGAAAAATGGCTTTGACTATTAAAACCACACTTAAAAGAAATTATTTCTAAGGTATTAGAAGAATTATCCAAAAAATCTTTTGCTACATTTATTCTACATATATTTATATATTCGCAAAATTTAAAACCAGTATTTTCTTTAAAAAGATAACATAAGTAGTTGCTACTTATATGAATATGAGCTGCAACTTTTTCTAAACTTATCTTATTTTTAATATTTGAGCTAATATAAGTCAAAGCATGTTTTATAATTTCATTTTCTGATGTTGAGGTATCATGATGGATTGCTTCTATATAGCTTTTAATAATTTCTTCTCCTAAAGCGATTAAGTCCTTCTTTAAATGACAAGTGTCAATGCAATTAAGATTCTTATAACATAAGTCCTCCAAGGTTATTGAGCTATTGATACAGAAATAGGTGTATATAAAGCTGTTCATTGAATAGAGTAGTTTTTTTAATTGAGTTGGGTGATCCGATAAAGATAGAACTATATTTATCTTTTCTATGTATAGGGAGTTGGCAATTTCTAAGTTGTTATTTCTAATATTTGTGGCAAGTTCAGTGTGATTTAGTAAATTTTTCATAGCATCTCCTTAATATTTTTAAAAAATATAGTGATAATTTTAAAAAAAGCTTAACTTAATTGTATTATAATATAAATAAGAACGATAATCAATATCAATAGATGTGAAATGCAAGAGCTAACTGAAGTAGATATTAAATTTATAGATTAATTTAACTAAGTATATATTTAATATAGATCTAAATAATATCTTATATGAGGAGGAAGAAGATTTGAAAAATATAGTAATTATTTATTGGAGTGGAACAGGGAATACAGAGGCTATGGCGCAGTGGATTATGGAAGGTTCAAAAAATGGAGATACAAATGTTAGATTACTTAATGTAGGAGATGCAAAAGCCCAGGATGTTTTAAATGCAGATGCAGTAGCATTTGGATGTCCATCTATGGGAACTGAGGAGCTTGAGGAATCAGAAATGGAACCATTTATTGATTCAATTGCCAGTGTGGTAAATGGTAAAAATACTATATTATTTGGTTCTTATGGATGGGGTAATGGTGAATGGATGATTAATTGGCAAGATAGAATGGAAGGATATGGTGCTAAGGTTATAGCAGAAGGACTTATAATTAATTATGCTGCGGAAAAAGAAGGTATTGAAAAGTGCAAGGAAATAGGTGAGTTATTATCAAAAGCTTAAAAATAGTTTGAATACAAAGGTAATGGAGGATGTTTTATGAAAATAGAAGAGTTAAGTAAATTTTTAAAGATTATAGATGATTATGATGACCTGGAATACCTATTTTCAGTAATAATACGTAATGCGGCACCAACTATAAGAAAACATAAGACATCCTCTTTAATTAATTTCAGTAATAGTAATAGAAATTTAAATGGTATATGGGAAAAATATAAAAATGAAGTGAAAGATAAACTAGATGTTGATTACTTTGAATTGAAAAAGGATACAACAAATACATTTGTACTATTTTATAATAAAGAAAAGATTAATTTAAGTATAAGGGATAACAAAAACATGGAATTCTTAAAGAGATTTGGATACAAGGAAGATATGGATATTAAGCAATGCTTGTCACTTTTAGGGGAGAGATTCCAATATATGTGCCCTCATGAAATTGGAATTTTTCTAGGATATCCTATAGAAGACGTGGCATCATTTGTTGATTCTCCCAACACTAAATGTAAAATGGTAGGCTATTGGAAAGTGTATCATGATATTGAAAGTGCAGAAGTTATTTTCAGTAAGTATGATGAAATAAAACATTCTATTATACAATTAATGATGAGAGGGATGAAACCCACAGAACTATTAAATCATCATCTGCGATGCTGCAATTAACGACTTCAGAAGGAGATTTAGACTCCCACTTATAGAAGTGGGAGACTTTCCTTCTGAAATGTCGTTAAAGAAAAATACATTAAATTTAGTAACCATCTAAGCTCTTGATTTATCAAGAGCTTTTTTGATTCAAACAAAAAAATATTAAGATTAAGTAACCAACATTTAATGCATGTTAATCTCTGTGAAAAAAATTGTGATACACTAAGTGTATGAAATTTTATGAGGGGGTAATTATAAATGAATAAAAAAATGCCAGTATTATTTATTGGACATGGTAGTCCTATGAATGCAATTTTAAACAATTCCTATACGGAAGCTATTTGTAAATCAATAGAAAATATTCCAAAGCCAGAAGCGATTTTAGTGATTTCTGCCCATTGGGAGACCGATGGTACTTATATTACAGTAAGTGATGCACCTAAACAAATCTATGATTTTTATGGATTTCCGGAGGAACTCTATAATGTGAAATATAGTCCAACTGGTGCTAAAAAATATGCAGAAATGGTTGCAGAAGAACTCGCGGATTGTAATGTTATGCTCACTGAAGAATGGGGTCTAGACCATGGGGCTTGGTCTGTACTAACACATATGTATCCCAAAGCCGATATCCCTGTATTTCAAATGAGTTTAAATAGGTTAGGTGATGCGAACTACCATTATAACCTTGGAAAAAAACTATCTGTGCTTCGTGAAAAAGGAATTTTAATAATAGGAAGTGGAGACATAGTTCATAACTTAAGAATTATGAATTATGAAATGGATGCAAAACCATTTGACTGGGCATCTGAATTTGATAATTATATTACAGAGGCTATTGTAAGTAGAAGGCATGATAATATTATCCACTATGAAAAATTAGGTAAAAGTGCTGAATTATCTGTACCTACTAATGAACATTATTTGCCCTTACTTTATATAGCTGGATTGCAAGAAGAATCAGATGAAGTTAATTTTATATATAAAGGTATACAACATAGTTCAATGTCTATGACCAGTATACAAATTGGTTAACAAAAGAAAAGGCTGTGAAGTATTACTTCGCAGCCTTTATTATTAAAGTAAAGGGGGACTTTGCTTTAATTTATAAATCTAATAACTTATTAATTTATTAATCTATAAGTAGATGATAACATAGAATTATGTCCATATAATGAAGAAGATGTAAAGTAATTTTGAATATTTAATAGCTCATAACATAAAATTGTTACGGCATTATTAAGATTATATGTAGTATTTGTTAATGTTTTACATGAGGAATAAGTATCATATTTGAACCTATTAATTTGCGTAATTAAGGGTGTTTTAAAATTTTGTGATTTTTTATTAAAGCAAGAAAATGACGGTTTATAAAAAAAAAATACTCAATTTTAACTTAAAATTTTGATTTATAGATGAATTTATACTATAATATATAAAACTACTTAAAAGTGGTAGAAATATTCTTAATAATCTATATACTTCAGTTAGCAAATATCTAAGAGGGATTTGAAGTAATATATTTTTTATAATCAACAATCAAAAGAAGGAGGGTTAACATATGAAATATATTGTAGTGCTAGGAGATGGAATGGCAGATTACCCTGTAAAAGAATTAAATAATAAAACACCCATTCAATATGCCAGGACTCCTGCTATTGATTATATGGCAAAGCATGGTATTGTTGGTATGGTTAAAACTGTGCCAGAGGGTATGCCTCCAGGCAGTGATACAGCGAATATGGGTGTTTTTGGCTATGATCCCTTTGTGTATTATAGTGGACGTTCACCCTTTGAAGCAGCAAGCATGGGAGTAAATATGCTAGATACAGATATTACCTTTAGATGTAATTTAGTAACAGTATCTGAAGGTGAGCCCTACGTGGAGAAGATTATGCTAGATCATAGTGCTGGTGAAATAACAACTGAGGAATCAGCGGAATTAATAAGTGCATTAAGTGAGTATTTAAGCACTGAGGCAATAAAGTTCTATCCAGGTATTGGCTATAGACATCTTATGATATGGGATAATGGGCCCTTTGACTGGAATCTTACACCACCTCATGATATTTTGGGAAAGAAAGTAAAGGATTATATGCCTAAGGGTCTAAATAGTGAAGTAATTGAAGAAATGATAAAGAAAAGTAGTCAATTTTTATCACAGCATGATATAAATAAAAAAAGAGTGGCAAAAGGATTAAACCCAGCTAACTCCATTTGGATTTGGGGCGAAGGAAAGAAACCACTTTTATCTAACTTTTATGAGAAATATAATTTAAAAGGCTCAGTAATTTCTGCTGTTGATTTAATAAAAGGCATAGGACTTTGTGCAGGACTAGATATTATTGACGTTGAAGGGGCCACTGGGAATATTAATACTAATTATATAGGCAAAGCAAAAGCTGCAATGGCTGAGCTTGCAAAGGGAAATGATTTTGTTTATATTCATGTTGAAGCTCCAGACGAATGCGGTCATAGATGTGAAGTAGAAAATAAATATAAAGCCATAGAGTACATAGATAACCAAATAGTAAAGGTTATTAGTGAGGAAATGAAGGAACTAGGTGAAGATTATAAAATGATAATACTTCCAGACCATCCTACACCTTTAGCTCTCAGGACACATACAAGTGATCCTGTTCCATTTTTAATATACCAAAGCAATGATGAGAAGGACAACCCTAATGGATGTTATGATGAAATTGGGGCAAAAGACACAGGCCTATATTTTCCAGAAGGATATAAGTTAATGGATTATTTTTTAAAAGGTGTTAGGTAGGGGGAGAAGAAAATTATGAAGCAAATATATTATAAGAGTACTCGCGGAAATGAAAAGGAAGTAACAGCTGCAGAAGCTATTGCAAAGGGACTTAGCGAAGATGGTGGGCTTTTTGTACCGACATCAATACCAAAGTTAAATACCCAGCTTAAAGACCTCATTCATATGAATTATAAACAGTTAGCATTAATTATAATGAAGGAGTTTTTAACTGATTATGAGGAAGATGAGTTGAAAATGTGTATAGATAAGGCTTATGATGAAAAATTTGATACGCCTATTATTGCACCCTTGGTAAAGCATGCTGGAACATACTTTTTAGAGTTATACCATGGGCCGACTTTAGCATTTAAAGACATGGCATTATCAATACTGCCCTACTTATTAAAAACCGCAGTAAAAAATCTGAATAATGATAAAGAGATGGTTATCCTTACTGCTACCTCTGGGGATACAGGAAAAGCTGCTTTGGAAGGCTTTGCAAATGTAGATGGTACAAAGATAATAGTATTTTTCCCAGAGCAGGGTGTTAGTGAGATTCAAAAAAAGCAGATGGTAACACAAACTGGAGATAACACCTTTGTAATAGGCATTAATGGAAACTTTGATGATGCACAAAATGGAGTTAAACAGATGCTTACGGATGTTAATCTTCTCAAAAAATTAGAAGAAAAAAACAGTATGTTTTCATCAGCTAATTCAATAAATATAGGAAGGTTAATACCTCAGGTTGTATATTATTTTTATGCCTATACTCAGCTTTGTAATAAGGGGGAAATTGAAATAGGAGAAGAAATAAATTTCTCTGTTCCTACTGGCAATTTTGGCAATATATTAGCGGGATATTACGCAAAGAAAATGGGCTTGCCAATTAAAAAGTTAATTTGTGCTTCAAATGAAAATAAGGTTTTATTTGATTTTATAAATACCGGTACCTATGATAAAGTAAGGGATTTTGTGATTACAATGTCTCCTTCAATGGATATATTGATTTCAAGTAATCTTGAAAGATTGCTATATGCTATTAGTGGTCAAGATGCGAAAGTGATAAAAAACCTTATGAAAGAGCTTTCAGTAAAGGGTAGATATGAAATTGATAATATTATGAAAAAAGGGTTAGTGGACTTTTATGGAGGTTACGCAAGTGAAGAAGAGACGGCGCAGTCAATAACTGAGGTTTATAAAGCTAACAATTATGTAATTGATACACATACTGCCGTTTCCTACGCGGTTTATCAAAAATATTTAAAAGAAACATTGGACACTACAAAGACAGTTATTGTTTCTACTGCAAGCCCCTATAAATTCACAACGGATGTTATGAAATCAATAGATGCAAAATATGCAGGATTAAATGATTTTGAATTAATAAAAGAACTTAGCAAGATAACAAACATTCATATTCCAGCAGGCATAGTAGATTTAGAAAAGAAACCTGTGATTCACAAAACTAAATGCGAAAAAAATGAAATGCAAAAGCAAATAGAAAAAATCCTTAACCTATAAAATTATAAAACAGTAAGGGGCAGAAATTATGGAAGTTATAGTTGCAAAATTCGGCGGAAGTTCATTATGTGATAGTGAGCAATTCAAAAAAGTAAAAGATATTGTTTTGTCCGATAATAGGCGGGCATATATTGTGCCATCAGCTCCGGGCATGCGAAGTAGTGGTGATTATAAAATAACAGATCTTTTATATTTATGTCATGAGCATGTGGAAAAATCACTACCCTTTGATGAATTGTTCAAATTAATCCAAGAAAGATATACTGTTTTATGCAGTGAATTAAAGCTTTCCATAGATATTTTAAAATATTTAAGGGAACTTAAGGAAAAAATAATTAATGGAGCTTCAGAAGAGTATGTGGCAAGTAGGGGAGAGTATTTTAATGGTTTAATACTCGCTGAATATTTGGGGTATGAATTTATTGATGCTGCCGAGATTATTATTTTTAAGAAAAGTGGACGTTTGGACGAGGCAGCAACCTATGATGCTGTAAATAAACGACTATCAGTGGTAAAAAAAGCAGTAATACCAGGATTTTATGGTGCTTCCAGAGAGGGTGAAATAAGAACCTTCTCAAGAGGGGGATCAGACATTACTGGAGCAATAATTGCTAAGGGTATATGGGCGCTAGTTTATGAAAACTGGACAGATGTATCAGGCTTTTTAATGGCAGATCCCAGTATTGTAAGTAATCCCAAACATATTGAAGAGGTACATATAAAGAACTTAGGGAACTTTCATATATGGGTGCAAAGGTTTTTCATGAAGAGGCGATTTTTCCTGTTAAGAATAATGGAATTCCAATAAATATAAGAAATACTAATAAGCCATTAGACAAGGGAACTTTTATTTTAAATGATAAATTAGAAATTAAAACTGGAAATATTACAGGTATAGCAGGAAAAAAAGATTTTACAGTAATAGCAATTGAAAAAACGCTTATGAACAGGCATATAGGATACTTACGAAGGATTCTCTCAATTCTTGAAAATAATAATGTAGCCTTCGAACATATACCATCCGGGATAGATTCAATTTCATTGGTAATTGACGATGCGCAGCTCGACAATAAGCTGGACATAATATTAGAAGAAATTGAAAATCAATGTAAACCAGATTCTTTAATAGCCTATCCTAACATGGCTTTAATAGCAGTGGTTGGAGAAGGTATGATAAGGACTAAGGGGATATCTGCTAAATTATTTAGCGCATTATCAAAAAACAATATAAATATTAGAATGATAAATCAAGGTTCCAGTGAGCTCAGCATCTTTGTTGGTGTAGAAAACGAGGATTTTGAAAATGCCATTAGGGCAGTGTATAAAGCCTTTGAAAGTTAATCATCACTTGACCTGCTGCAATAATAAATTTTAACTAGGAGGGGTAGATAAATATGGAAAAAGTAAAGATAGCAATTTTAGGGTTTGGGAATGTTGGTACAGGCGTATGGAAAATACTCCAGGAAAATAAAAAAGAAATAATGAAACGTTCAAATTACGAAATAGAGGTAGCTAAAATACTAGTAAAAGATATAAATAAAAAAAGAGATATTGCTATATCTAAGGAAATATTAACAGACAATATTGATGATGTTATTAATGATGAAAGTATTAAAATTGTGGTTGAACTCATTGGAGGACGGGGTGAAGCTAAGGAATATATGATACGCGCTATGAAAGCTAAAAAACATATTGTAACTGCTAATAAACTGGTTATTGCAAATTGGAGCGAAGAGTTATTCAAAATAGCTGAGGAGGAAAAGGTATTATTTTATTATGAAGCAAGTGTTGCGGGCGGAATTCCAATAATACGAGAAATTAATGAGAGCCTTACAGCCAATAGAATAGAGCAGATAATTGGAATTATAAATGGAACAACTAATTATATATTAAGTAAAATGACCAATGATGGAATCAGCTTTGATGCGGCATTAAAAGAGGCTAAGGAAAAGGGATATGCTGAAGCTGATCCAACCTCTGATGTAGATGGGTATGATGCTGTGTATAAGCTTGCTATAATGGCATCACTATCCTTTGGAACTAAAGTTAATCATGATGCTATTTATAGAGAAGGAATAAGAAATATTAGTTCCCTGGATATAGAATATGCAAAGAAATTTGGTTATACAATAAAGCTACTTGCAATAGCGAAGGAAGAAAATAACAAATTAGAGTTAAGAGTACATCCAACTCTAGTACCCTCAAATCACCCTATGGCAAATGTAAATGATGTATTTAATGCCATTATGATAAAAGGAAATGCAGTGGGAGAGTTAATGTTATATGGAAGAGGAGCAGGGGATTTGCCAACTGGAAGTGCAGTTGTAGGGGATATAATTTCTATATTAAGAAACAATGTAAAGCCAGCCGACGTAAGTGATGAAAGTGAGAAAGTTGATTTTAAAGAAATAAAAAAACCAGAAGAAAATGAATCGGAATTCTATATTAGACTTAATGTTAAAGATAGAGCAGGTGTTTTAGGGGATACAGCGAAAGTGTTTGGGGAAAATAATGTTAGTATTATATCCATGACTCAAGATGTAAGTCGTGAAGATGATGTACCACTAGTATTTATTACTCATAAAAGTTTAGAAAAAAATATAAGAAATTCTCTCGAAAAAATAAAAGCACTGGAAAACGTAAACAGCGTGGAAAGCATAATAAGGATAGAATCATTTAATTAAAGACATCAAAAAAAGAAGTTGGTAATTATATTGCCAACTTCTTTTTGCTGATTTTTAAAAAGAAATTTTTGACAAATAATTCTAGCATGTTATACTATTTATATTAAAAAAGGATTAAATTAATAATAATTGAATATTGATAGTTAAAGGAATGAATATATAAAGTAGGTGGAAGTATGGAATTTCTAACCATTGGTGAAAAAATTAAAAATTTGAGAAAAATTCTTGGAATAAGACAGGAAGAACTAACATCAATAGGAGTATCTAGAAACTTTATAAGCATGGTTGAAAATAACAAAAGGAAACTAAGCTTGAAAACTGCAGAATTGCTTATAGAAATATTTAAATCAAAATCAAAAGAAATTGGGCTGGATTTAGATATAGATGAAAAGCATCTACTAAAAAGTCCGCAGGAGGAAGCTATAGAATATTGCAATGAAAAAATAAATGATACCTTATTAATCAATGAAATTGATTATTTATTTGATGTATGCAGTCGGTATAATTTGTCAGATATCTTATCAACATTGTATGTAAAGAAAGGAAATATGTTATATAGCATTGGTAAATTTAGTGAAGCATTTACTTATTATTATGATGCTTTAATCTTTTATAATAGTATTAATAGTATTGAAGACAAAGCTTTTATTTACAATAAATTAGGCAGATGTAGATTGCAAATGTTGGAGTACTTTGAAAGCTTAAGTTTTTTTACAAAGGCATACAATTTATCAATTATAGGAAATTACAAATTAGTTAAAAAAAATTCACTATATAATATGTCATTAGTATATAAAAAAATAAACAAAATAGATGATGCACTTGAGCATATAAAAAAGTACATAGATATATGTGATTATGATATAGATTTTTTTGATATAATTGATGCTAAAATTTTAGAAGCAAATTGTTATTCTTCTAAAAATCAGTACAATAAATCTATACAAATTTATAAAGAAATATTAAATAAAAAGGATCAATTAAAAAATACTATGTTGGGAAATATATATAATAATTTAGCATTAGCATATTTAGAAGTAAATGATTGTGAAAATTCATTGTTCTATTTTGATAAGTCACAAGAACTAAGAAAAGTAAGGGATAAATCCAAATTGCATCGGACTTTAATAGATAAGTCTAATGTGTTCATAAGAATTGAAAAAATTAATGAAGCTACAAATCTTTTAACAAAAGGATTTGACATGTCAGTTGCGTATAAGGATTTAGAGTATACAATGTTGAGTTTCAATATGCTTGAAAAAATATATATAGATTTATGTAATAATAAGAGGTTAATTTACTTATACGAAGAAATGTTAGAGATATTGAGTTCAAGAGAGAATATCCAATCAGTACTATTGATTTATACTAAAATATCAAATAAACTAGCACTTATAAATATTGAAAATAATGACATGGAAAAATGTAAGAATAGATTAAAAACTTTAAATAGTTTAATAAATATGTAACTGATTTTTTGGAAAATATGGTTTCATATTACAATTTATGTTATAATGTATTTAAATGTAATATTTACATTATATTAAAAAGGGGGGGATAATATGAATAAAAAATTTTTAAGAAATGTGATTTGTTGTATTATTTTAGTTGCGGCAGTCTCGGTGTTTGGAATAATAAAAACCATGGATACAGATGATCCAGATTCTAAAGGATTTAATATTACAACAGTACAGAACGTATAAACATAGGTATGTAAGGTAGAATTTAAAAATTTTAATGTTTAATAAAAGAACAAGTAACCCTATATTAATATAGAGTTACTTGTTCTTTTTTAATTTACGCCTACAGCATCCCAAGCTGCATTTATAGTAGCAACTTCTGATCCACTTGCGCCGTAAAGATCTGTTGCAGATTGTACAAGTGCAACTCTTGCATCGTGGAAGTTAGAAGTAGAAATTAAATAGTTAGTTAAAGCCCTGTAATAAATTTGTTCTGCTTTGTTTATACCTACATTAGGATTAGAAGCTATAAGATAACAAGCTTTGTTTGGAATTCCACTATTTGTATGAGCTCCACCCCAATCTCCGGCTTTAGTATTAGGAGAAACTACAAATTTACTCATATGATCTGGATCTCCATATTTGGATGGATTGGAAATGTCTCTAAGTGCATCGCCAGCTACTTTAGGTGTCCAAATATCTTCACCAATTAGCCAATCAAATTTGCTAGCTTGTCCATAATATTCGATGAATGCACCAAAAGCATCTGACATAGATTCATTTAATGCTCCAGATTGAAATTCATAAATGAGATTCGCTTCCTTTTCATCTACGGCATGGGTCATTTCATGACCAACAACATCTAAAGCGCCGGATAATGCAATAGCCTGAACGCCATCACCGTCTCCATAAACCATTTGAGTTCCATTCCAAAAAGCATTTACATAACTTCTAGAGTAGTGAACTGTAGATTTAATACCCATACCTAATCCATCAAGACTATTTCTATTGAATTTAGTTTTATAATAATCATATACAACTCCTGCATAGGAATGTGCATCTACAGCTGCTTTATCATTAATTGTGCTTGTAGTTGAAAAAACGGTAGTACCAGGTGTTCTAGTGCCGTTAGAGGCAGTAAAAGTAGTTATAAGACCACCTTTGGTAGTATCTTTTAATTGATATTGAGTCTTGCCACTTACAGTAACCTTGTCAAGGTTTAATGCTTTGGTATCGCCAAGTACGCCTAGCCCTGTTCCTGTAGCCGCAATAGAGTCTATTTTATTGACTTGTTTTACTATAGTTCCATCTTCAGCATTTATAAAGAAGTCCCAATATCCTGGTGTTGGAGATAGGAAACTTAATGAAACTAAATAAACCGGAACATATTCATCATTTACATTGTAATAGAAAAGTTTGATGGTTGGAGCTGTTTCAAGTTCATCAAATTTAACTTGTGCTTTTGCAATCTCAAGAGCTTTGTTTTGACCTATAAAAGGTGCTTTATTTATTTTAACATTTTTTGCATTAACATCATATTTACCATTTATAGCGTATACTTCACCATTTTGATTAAAGTGAACGATATATTCATTACCATAAATTGGAACGCCTTTTACCATTTGTTGAGTTTTGATATGTTTAAAACCCAAGTTGTCATCACTTGATTTTAATTCCTTCAATTCATTTACAGGATCTTTAATTCCATAATTATTTTCTTTGAAGAATTGATGTACACCTTTCATATCCTTTGACAATTGTTTTGATAATTTTCCGGTTTGAAAATCTGGTGGACTGCCGTCATTCCCTTTAGCTTGTACAGGAAGTGCAAAACTTGAGAATAATAATGATGAAATAACAACTAAAGAAACCAATTTTTTTGATAACAAAGTAAAAACCCCCTTATATTTTTATAGTTTTATTATAAACTAAATATTGCAAAAATGTAACTGAAATATTACGACATTTAGTTACATTTTTGGCTTAAAATAAAAAAGTTGTTGATTATTCAACAACTTTTATAATTTATATAAAATATATAAGAGGTGCCTCTTTATTTTTTGTAAAACAAAAAAACATCTCATCTGGCTAAAGGATGAAATGCAAATATTATAGTTGGTGGTATTTTTTTATTTCCATACATAATGAGTCAACAATAAAGTAATTCTAGAATATAAAGAATGTGTTCATTAAAGAAATTTACATTAATGAACACTTGTAATTCTTAATATGTTTTACAATTTTATACAACCACTCTTGATTTTTCGGTGTATTGTGCAAGGATTAACTCCTAGTTCTTTAGATGCATTCACAACAGAGCCATGTTTTTCTATAGCTTTTGATATCATTATTTGGTCTACTATACCATATACAGTGCTTAGATTACTATGACCATTTATTATAACACTAGGCATATCATTTAAAGAATTTTCAAGCTCACTTAGGTTCATGAATATGCTAAGGTCTTCCTCACTGATAATATCATTAGCTGCAAGGACAATTAACCTTTCTATCATGTTTTTAAGTTCTCTTATATTTCCTGGCCAATCATACTTATAAAGTATTTTTATTGCTGCCGGTGAAAATCTTAAACTTCTATTATATTTTTTATTATAAAAATCAAGGAAATACTTAATTAAAGGAATAATATCCTCTTTTCTATCTTTGATAGACGGAATTTTAATTGGTATAACATTAAGGCGATAATATAAATCTTGTCTGAATTTTTTACTGTTATGAAGTTCTCCTTCAGATACATTTGTAGCACTAATATATCTTATATTTAATCGTATAGGGGTTGCTCCACCTATTCTTGTGAATTCATTTTCCTGTATTACTCTAAGGATCTTTGTTTGCATTGGTAATGGCAATTCACCAATTTCATCAAGAAAAATGGTACCTCCATTGGCTTCTTCTAAAAGGCCTTTTTTACCACCTCTTTTAGCACCTGTAAAGGTACCTTCTTCATAGCCGAAAAATTCAGATTCCAAAAGTTCTGAGGGTATTGCACCACAGTTTATTGTAATAAAAGGTTTTTCTCGTCTAGGACTATAGTCATAAATCATCCTGGCAATAATTTCTTTACCAACACCTGATTCTCCAGTAATAAATATGGATGAATCATAGGCAGCTGCTCTTATGACCATTTTTTTGATGTTATCAATAACCTTGCTTTGACTAATATATTCTATAGTTTCAGGCTGCTTTATATCTAAATTTGTGTTTGTTTGTAATTTTATTAATCGGGTAATATCGCGACCGGTAAGCACACCGCCCTTTAAATCACCATTATTATGAAAAAAAGGCACAGCTGTATAGGCAAGAGTTTTTCCACTTGGATATTTAACATTTCTATAAATTTTCTCTTTAACTTTTAACATATCAATAATAATAGGATCCTTTACCAAACCTCTTTGTGATATGTCATAAATGCTTTTACCAAGTGCTTCGCAGCGATTAAAGGGCAAAAGCACATCGCAAAGGTCATTCATTTTTTCAATTACACCCTGTTCATTGAAAATAACAATTACTTCATCAATATCATTTATAACATTCTCTATGGTTTTATTATTAATAACAGAATTATCAAACATATACATAATATTATGTGAATTACCTTCCCCAGTTAGACTATGTATGCTAACAGGACAAGGGATTCCATTCATTAAAATACTACGGTGGTTAGTTCCATTTTCTAAAATATCTTCATAATTGAAATCTATGTCAAGGTCTTGTATATTCTTTAGAATTTTGATTTTTGTATATTCAAAAATATTGTTCATTATGGAATTAGTATATAATACTTGTCCAGTATTATTACATACAATTATCGGATTATATATTTTGTTTAACATATCTTGTGAAATAGTATTCATATAACACCATGCCTTTCAAAATAAAATAAAGCCTTGAAATCACAAAGTTAATTGTTAATTTAATAACGTTATAATATCATAATTTTATGGATTAAGCTACAAAATTATGCGTATTACAAATATAAAAAATAAAATGTGCATAATAATAATGCAAAATGCAAGGAGTAATTGCATTTTGCAAGAGAAATAGACGAAAATCACTGTAAAAGTTTGTTAAAAAATAGACTTAGTGTGGTTTTACAAACAAGTATTAGTTGGCATAACTTTTGCTACTGCATATAGTGTGTAAAAGTTTACAAGCACTAAAAGTTTATAATGCATAAATATATATAATGCCAAAATATAAAGAAATATTGAAAGGATGATTAAAATGGATGATAACAAATGGTTATTAAAAGGAATTAAAGTTGTTGAATTTGCAACCTTCATTGCTGCACCATGTGCTGCTAGAATGCTTGCTGATTGGGGCGCTGATGTTATTAAGGTAGAGCCTATTTCTGGAGAAAACATGAGAGGTATTGGCTCAGTATACTCATCACCTTGCCAGGAAGATGAAAATCCTTGGTTTGAAAATGAAAACTTCAATAAAAAAAGTATTTGCGTTAATGTAAAATCTACAGAAGGTATGGAAGTATTTCATAAATTACTTGCCGAGGCAGATATTTTTGTCACAAATGTTCGCGTGCAAGCTCTTGCAAAACTTGGATTATCTTATGAACAACTTAAAGAAAAATATCCTGGTTTAATATTTGTTCAAGCTTTAGGCTATGGAGAAGAAGGTCCACTAAAAGATAAACCTGGATTTGACTATACATCATATTTTGCAAGAGGTGGTGTTATGTCTTCACTTATGGAAAAAGGTACTACTCCAACAAATGTTGCTGCAGGCTTTGGTGATCACTACGTAGGTATTGCTCTTGCAGCAGGTGCATGCGCAGCTCTTGTAAAAAAAGCTAAAACAGGCACAGGAGAAAAGATAACAGTAAGTCTTTATCATATGGGTATTTATGGACTTGGATCTATGATTATGTCTGATCAGTACGGAAATAAGATGCCAATGTCTAGACTTAGTCCAAACTCTCCTGTTTGCAATTCATACCAATGCAAGGATGAAAAATGGATTCAATTAGCGTTAATACAATATGATCAATGGATTGAAAGATTCTTTAAGGCTATTAGTAGAGAAGATTTAATGAATGATGAGAGATATAATACCCGTAATGGAATGGTAGAAAATGTTGAGTCAATGGTTACTATTGTTGCAGAGGCAATGCTTAAAAAAACTCTTAACGAATGGGAAAAAGTTCTTATGGAATGTGATATTCCTTTTGAAAGAGTTCAGTCTTGTGCAGATATTGCAGTGGATGAACAAGCTTGGGCAAACGACTATTTAGTGAAGAAAACCTATGATTCAGGTAATGAAGGCATTTTAGTCAATTCACCTGTTAAATTTGGAGAAATGGGTATTAGGGAAATGACTCCTGCTCCAAGACTTGAAGAAAATACAGATGAAATCTTAAGTTCAATTGGATATAACATAGAACAAATTCAGACTTTGAAATCAGGCAAACTAGTTAGATAGTTTTAGTAAAACTGTTAGTAAGGCATATTACGCCAAATAGGAAAGGACAGGATAGTATGTATACAATGGGACTCGACATAGGCTCAACAGCAACCAAGGGTGTAATTATTGAGAATGGTATAAAAATCGTGGCTACTTCAACTATACCCTCGGGTACAGGCACTACAGGACCTGCAAGAGCATTGAAAGAATTATTTGGGAAGCTGGATATTTGCCGCGAGGATATAGAAAAGCTAGTAGTAACTGGATATGGAAGAATGAAATATTCTGATGCTGATAAGCAAATTAGCGAGCTGAGTTGTCATACAAAGGGAGTTAACTTCTTAGTTCCCAGTGCTAAAACCATTATAGACATTGGTGGGCAAGATGCAAAAGCATTGAAGCTTAATGAAAGTGGTAAATTGGTTAATTTTGTTATGAACGATAAGTGCGCTGCTGGTACAGGAAGATTTTTAGATGTTATGGCAAGAGCACTTGAAGTTAATGTTTCAGATTTAGGTGATTTGTCTGCTAAATCTACAAAGGAAGTTCCTATAAGTAGTACATGTACTGTTTTTGCAGAATCAGAGGTAATTTCTCATTTATCCAATGAAGCAGCAATTGAAGATATTATTGCTGGTATTCATGCTTCAGTAGCTAAAAGAGTTTCTAGTCTTGCAAAAAGAGTAGGTATCCAGGAAAGTGTGGTAATGGTAGGTGGTGTGGCAAGAAATAGCGGGGTTGTTAGAGCTATGGAAGTAGCCCTTGGACTTGAAATTATTGTGCCAGATTTAGCACAACTTACTGGAGCATTAGGAGCAGCTTTGTATGCGTTTGATGAACTTGAAAGTAAAGAACTTAAAAATAATGAACTTGAAAGCAATGAAATTGAAAACTAATCAAAGGTTTGAGGAGGAGAAAAATGAGCGATAAATTATCATCAAAAGAAGTAATAAGCAATTTATTAGCAAAGCAGTACGAAAATGCATTTGAGGCTAAAGCAAAGGGTGAACCTGTAGGTTGGTCCACATCTGTATTTCCTCAAGAGCTTGCGGAGTGTTTTGGGCTTAGTATATGCTATCCTGAAAATCAAGCAGCAGGAATAGCTGCAAAAAGAGAATCTCTAAAATTATGTAGTATTGCAGAGGACACAGGATACTCTAATGACATATGTGCTTATGCAAGAACTAATTTTGGATTTCTTGAAAATGGCGGTTGTGAAAGCTTAGATATGCCTCGTCCTGACTTTCTATTATGTTGTAATAACATTTGTAATCAAGTTGTTAAATGGTATGAAAATATCTCTAAGGAATTAAATATACCACTTATTTTGATTGACACTACATTTAACAATGAATATGAAGTTAGTCAGGAAAGAATAGATTATTTAAAAGGTCAATTTGATGAAGCTATTAAACAGTTAGAAGTGATTTCTGGAAAAAAATTTGATCCTAAAAAATTTGAAGAGGTTATGAAGATTTCCACTAAAAACGGTAAGCTTTGGAAGTATTCAATGAGTTTACCTTCAGCAAAGCCATCTCCTATGAATGGGTTTGATTTATTCAACTATATGGCAGTTATTGTTTGTGCAAGAGGTAAACAGGAAACAACTGATGCTTTTGAACTATTAATTGCAGAATTAGAAGAGAGAATTAAAAATAAGGAAACAACCTTTAGGGGAGAAGAAAAATTTAGAATCATGATGGAAGGCATACCTTGCTGGCCATATATTGGATTTAAAATGAAGACCTTATCAAAATATGGAGTTAATATGACTGGTAGTGTTTACCCTGATGCTTGGGCTTTAGAGTACGAAGTCAACGATTTAGATGGAATGGCAAGAGCCTATAGTAGTATGTTTAATAATGTAAATTTAGATAGAATGACTAAATTTAGAATAGATTCTTTAAAATCAGGTGACTGCGATGGTGCTTTCTACCATATGAATAGAAGCTGTAAACTGATGAGTCTTATGCAATATGAAATGCAAAGGAAGGTATACGAAGCTACGGGTTTACCTTATGCGGGTTTTGATGGAGATCAAGCAGATCCAAGGAATTTTACAGAGGCTCAATTTGAAACAAGAATACAAGGGTTAGTTGAAGTAATGGAAGAAAGAAAAATAACTGGAGGTAATGACTAATGAATACTTTTGAAACTGTTTTATCACAGATGAAAGATGTTATTAACAATCCAGGAGCAGTGGTGAAAGCCTATAGAGAAAAAGGTATCAAAATAGTTGGATGTTTCCCCGTTTACTGCCCTGAAGAGATCATTCATGCTGCTGGAATGTTTCCAATGGGTATTTGGGGAGGCTCCACAGAGATTGAATTAAGTAAACAGTATCTTCCAGCATTCGCTTGTTCAATTATGCAGTCTTGCCTTGAATATGGATTAAAGGGAGCCTACAATGATTTATCAGCGGTTATTATACCTGGTATGTGTGACACATTAATATGTATGGGCCAGAATTGGAAGGTAGCTGTTCCACAGGTTGAATATATTTCCCTGGTTCATCCTCAGAATAGAAAAATTGAAGCTGGCGTTGTGTATTTAAAAAGTGAATACAATAATATCAAAAAAAGGTTAGAAGAAATTAGTGGTTGCACCGTTACAGAAGAAAAATTAAATGAAAGTATTGAGATTTATAACGACTATAGAAAAACCATGAGAGAATTTGTAGAAGTAGCTGCAAAGTATCCAAATATTATTACTCCAATAATTAGAAATACAGTCATTAAGAGTGCTTTCTTCATGGAAAAATCCGAGCATACAAAATTAGTGAAAGTTCTTATTTCTGAAGTAGAAAAAATGCCTGCTGAGAAATGGTTAGGAAAAACAGTATTGTTATCAGGTATATTAGCTGACTCAGAAGAGTTACTAAGTATTCTCGCTGAAAATAACATTGCAGTAGCTGCAGATGATTTAGCACAGGAAACAAGACAATTTAGATTTGACGTTCCAGAAGGATCGGATGCAGTAGATAGATTAGCAAGATTTTGGTCCATTTTTGAGGGCTGTTCCTTGGCATATGATCCTGAGAAAAAACGTGGGGCTATTATAACCCAGCAAATAAAAGAAAAAAATATTGATGGTGTTATTTTCTGCATGATGAAATTCTGTGATCCTGAGGAATATGATTATCCACTAATGAAGAAAGAAGTGGAAGCTGCGGGAATTCCTACTTTATATCTTGAGATAGATCAACAAGTTCAAAACAATGAACAAGCTAGAACTCGTGTGCAAACTTTTGCTGAAATGCTAAGCTTATAATTTGAAAATGATTATATAAAAATAATGCTATATCAAAGTTGAAATGGAGGATATTATTATGTTATTTAAAAAAGAACATATACTTTTACAAAAGGCAGTTAGAGATTTTGTAAAAAAAGAATTAGACACACTGCCAGCGGAGATGGATAAGACTGGTGTAATGCCAAGGGAATTAATGGATAAACTAGCAAAGTATAAATTTTCAAGCACAATAGTTCCAAAAGAATATGGTGGAGCTGGTGCAGATTATGTTTCATATGCAATAGTTATGGAAGAAATAAGTAGAAAATGTTGTTCAACAGGTACCTTTGTTACTGCTGGGTCTTCTCTTGTTGCATTACCTATTATGAATTTTGGTACAGATGCTCAAAAAGAAAAATACTTAAAACCTTTAGCACTAGGCGAGCAAATTGGCGCCTTTGCTTTAACTGAACCTGGTGCAGGTTCAGATGCAGGTGCACAGCAAGCAGAGGCGGTGTTAGATGGAGATAACTATATTTTAAATGGTAGAAAGTGCTTTATTACTAATGCTCCAATTTGTGATTTTGCCATAGTAATTGCTATGACTGACAAATCTAAAGGTGTACGCGGTACTTCAGCATTTATAGTAGAAAGTAGTTGGGAAGGATTCTCTCATGGTGCTCATGAGGACAAGATGGGTATTAGAGGTACAGAAACTTCTGATTTAGTTTTCCAAAATGTTGTGGTTCCAAAGGAGAATTTAATAGGCAAAGAGGGTATGGGATTTAAAATTGCTATGAATACTCTTGAGGCTGGTAGAATCGGTGTTGCAGCGCAAGCTCTTGGAGTTGCTCAAGGTGCTTTAGATGAAGCTATAAAATATACTAAGCAAAGAATTCAATTTGGTAAACCATTGTCTAAGTTCCAAAATACTCAGTTTACTATAGCTGACATGGAAACTAAGGTATGTGCAGCTAGATTATTAGTTTATGATACTGCAGAAAAGAAAGATGCTCACATGAAAATTGAAAAAGAAGGATCTATGGCAAAATACTATGCGGCAGAGGTGGCTAATGAGGTTGCTTATAAAGCACTACAACTTCATGGTGGATATGGTTATATAAAGGATTACCCAATTGAAAGAATGTACAGAGATGCTAGGATTTTATCTATTTATGAAGGTACATCACAAGTACAGCAAATGGTAATCGCAGCCAGTGTTTTAAGATAGAAATAATATAAAAATTTTTATACTTGGAGGTATATATTTTGAAAATATTAGTTTGTGTAAAACAAGTACCAGATACTACAGAAGTTAAAATTGATAAAGAGAAAGGAACCCTTATTCGCGAGGGTGTTCCAAGTATTTTAAATCCAGATGATGCTAATGCATTAGAGGAAGCTCTTAAAATAAAAGATAAATATAGTGATGTTACAGTAACTGTGGTTTCCATGGGACCACCTCAGGCAGATTATATGCTAAGAGAATGTTTAGCTATGGGTGCAGATGATGCGTTTCTTTTAAGTGATAGAGCCTTTGGTGGTTCTGACACCTGGTCAACATCTAATGCAATAGTAGCTGGTATCAATAAAATTGGACAATTTGACATGATTTTCGCAGGAAGACAAGCAATAGATGGAGATACAGCTCAGGTAGGACCTCAGATTGCTGAAAAACTGCATATGCCACAAGTTACATACGTTCAGAACCTCGAAATTAAAGGTAATGAATTAGAAGTACAAAGGCAACTAGAAGATGGATATGAGATCATTAAAGTAGATATGCCTGTATTATTAACAGCGGTTAAGGAATTAAATGAACCTAGATATATGTCAGTAGACAAAATATTTGATGCATATAAAAAAGAAATTGTGGTTTTAGGCTTTAACGATATTGACATTGATTCAAGTAAAGTAGGATTAAAAGCTTCACCTACTAAGGTATTTAAATCGTTTACCCCACAACCTAAGGGAAAGGGCGTAATGCTTGAAGGAACATCTAAGAACAAGGTTGAACAATTAGTAGTGGCTTTAAAACAAAAACACATTATATAAGTTGATTTGCAATAAATAAATTGCATAATACTGAATTTATGGAAAAACAAAATACATTATATTAGTTGGAGGTAAACATGGATATGGATTTAAGTTTATATAAAAATATATGGGTATTTGCAGAACAAAGACAAGGTAAAATTTCTCCGGTTGTAGTTGAGCTTTTGGGAGAAGGTAAAAAGCTTGCTAATGAAGTTGGGGTTGAATTATGTGCTGTGTTACTGGGAAAAGATGTGAATGGACTTGCTAAGGAATTAATTTCTTATGGTGCACAAAAGGTATATGTAGCAGATAGTTCTCTTTTAGAAAACTATACAACAGATGCTTACACAAAAGTTATTTGCGATGCAGTAAATCAATTTAAACCAGAAATAATGCTACTTGGAGCAACTCATATTGGTAGAGATTTAGCTCCTAGAATGTCATCTAGATTAGACACGGGACTAACAGCAGACTGTACAAAACTTGAAATTGACCCAGAGGATAAAAAAATCATGCAGACTCGTCCTGCCTTTGGAGGAAACATTATGGCCACTATTATTTGCCCAAATAACAGGCCGCAAATGTCTACTGTAAGACCAGGTGTTATGGACAAAGCTCTAAAGGATGAATCAAAAGTTGGGGAAATTATTAATTTAGACTTTAAATTGTCAGAGAAAGATATAAGAACAAGGGTAATTAAAACTGTAAAAACAAATAAGGATATGGTATCTTTAGTAGATGCTAATGTCATTGTTTCCGGAGGCCTCGGTCTTGGAGATGAAAAGGGATTTGAAATGCTCAAAAAGCTTGCAAATAAATTTGGTGGAGTAGTTGGTGCTTCTCGTGCGGCTGTTGATGCAGGATGGATTGACCATTCCCATCAAGTAGGTCAAACTGGTACAACTGTGAAACCTACTGTTTATATTGCTTGTGGTATTTCTGGTGCTATTCAACATGTTGTTGGCATGCAGGAAGCAGATGTAGTAATTGCTATCAATAAAAATCCATCAGCGCTAATTTTTGGAGTAGCTGACTATGGCATTGTTGGAGATGTATATGATATAGTTCCAATGATAACTGAGGAATTAGACAACGTTGATGAATTAGTCAAAATGATAAATGCATAAATAAAAGGACATTTAAGGTGAATATGAGTTTAAATAAATAGGGGGCTATTTTATGAAAACTAAAAAAATGATGCCTGCGTATTTTGCAGTAGCATTTGTATGGTTTACAACTCATTTTGGGGGTGGGTTTGCATCAGGAGCACAAGTGGTGCAGTATTTTGTAGCATATGGATGGTATGCTGCATTTTTACCAATAGTTTCGCAAGCATTGCTTGCAGTTATTTTTTACTACGCTTGGAAATTTGCATTGGATAAGAAAAAGTATGATTATAAAAGCTGGACATTAGAATTTTATAAACCTGTGGAAAAAGTAATGTCACCAATATTTGAAATTATATATCAATTACTATTGATAACTGGTACAGCTATAGCATTTGCAACTGGTGGAGCTACTATCACAGCTGTATTTGGAACAAGTTATATCATTAACACTATTGTTATAGCAATAGGAATGTTGATTTTGACTATATTTGGGGCGAAATTAGTAAGGAATGCGGCTTCGGTTATGGCTATTGCTATTATTGTTGGTATGCTTGTTGTATACGTACCTAATGTAATTGCATCTTGGGGTGACATCACCGCGAATATTGCAGGTTTAAAGTCAGGAGCAATAGTTAATGATGCTTCCTTTGGATCAGCTTTATGGAAAACATTTATGTATGCAGGTTTTCAGGCTGCTGCTCTTGGGGCTTATTTAGCCCACTCAAATGCTTTAAAAGATGTAAATGAGGCTAAAAAAGCAGCAATATGGGGATTTGTATTAAATGCATCCATACTTGGGATATCCACATTAGGCATAATGGGATTTTATAAAGAAGGCATATTAAAAGAGACAGTACCCGCATTATTTGTTGTGATGCATGGTGTGGGCTCTTCATGGATGACACCTTTAATATCTATATTAGTAATTTTAGGATCAATATCTACAGGTGTAAACTTAATATTCGGAATAACAAGTAGAGTAGTTACTTTCTTAGCTAGAAATGATACTGATGCCATAAAAATTGAAAAAGAAACAAAGAGAAGTGCGTTAGTTTCTCTTGGGTATGTAATATTCACATGGTGTGTAGCTCAGTTTGGACTTATACCACTTATCGCAAAAGGGTATGGAACAATAGGATATATTTCAATATTTGTTATCATATTACCACTGTTGATAAGGGGTATTATAGGATGGAAACCAGTAAGTAAAGATAAAAATGTTGCATTATAACAAATGGACTAGAAGTTAACATAAAAGCAGACATAATTATCGACTAGAATCCCTGTATGCTTATTTTTACTATAAGAGGAGGAAATAAAAATGAAATTAATTATGTTTAGTGCAAGAGAAGATGAAGTGAATGCTGCTAGTATTTGGGGTAAAAAGCGTGAAGTGGAAGTTAAAAATATTTCAGAACCTTTATCATTAGAAAACATTCATTTAGTAAAAGGCTTTGATGGAGTATGTCTCTGCCAAACAAAGAAGATGGAAGATGGAATTTATAAAGGGTTAAAAGATAAAGGAATAAAACAAATTGCATCGCGAACAGCAGGGGTTGATATGTTCGATATGGAGGAAGCAACAAAACATGGATTATTTATTACAAACGTGCCTGTATATTCGCCTAATGCAATTGCTGAATATGCTGTAACTGCATCACTTAATATTGTCCGCCATGTGAATCATATTAAAGTAGCCATGAAAGAACAAGATTATCGTTGGAGAAAAGAGATTATATCTAAAGAAATAAGATCCATGACTATTGCAATTATTGGAACAGGTAAAATTGGATGCATAACAGCGCAAATATTTAAAGGTTTTGGTGCAAAAGTTATAGGATATGATTTATACCCTTGTGAAGCAGCTAAAGGGTGTATGGAATATGTAGATACTCTTGAAGAGGCTATTGCACAAGCAGATTTAATTTCATTGCATATACCAGCTACAAAAGATAATTTTCATTTATTTAATAAAGAAATTTTTGATAAAATGAAAGATGGTGTGTTTTTCGTTAATACTGCTAGGGGAACAATAGTTGATACAAAAGCGTTAATAGATGCCTTAAACAGTGGTAAAATTGCGGCTGCAGCTTTAGATACCTATGAAAATGAATTTAATTATTTTACAAAAGATTTTTCAGGTAAGGAAGTTGAGGATGAGATGTTAAAAGAACTTACTCACCGTGATGATGTATTACTAACACCACATATAGCATTTTATACAGAAACAGCAGTTAAAAACTTAGTTGAAGGTGGATTAGATGGAGCTTACGATATTCTTAAAAATGGTACTAGTAATTATATTGTAAACTAATTTTATTTACAGCTCAGTTTGTTTAAAAACCCAGTATAATTTTATATTATACTGGGTTTTTTACATACAATTCTGAGGTAGGTATAAATTAGAAGTTCTTAGTTAGAAAATTAAAAAAATATTGGAGAGAGCAGTCTAGCGCTGGACGTGGTATAATAATAAAAAATAAGAATGTTCAATCTATGAAGGAGATAATAAAATGATATATATAAAAAATGATTCTAATAATCCACATTTTAATTTAGCTTTAGAGGAATACTTTTTAAAAACTTTTAAGGGAGAAGAATATTTCATCCTTTGGCAAAATGAACCTGCCATTATAATTGGAAGAAACCAAAATACCATAGAAGAAATTAATAAAGCCTATGTGGAAGAAAATAATATAAAAGTAGTTAGGCGTCTTTCAGGTGGAGGAGCTGTATACCATGATTTAGGCAATTTGAATTTCACTTTTATTGTAAAAGCAGACAAGTCTAATATAAACAATTTTAAGAAATTTACAGATTCCATAGTGGCTAGTTTAGAGAAAATAGGTATAAAGGCAGAATTTACTGGAAGAAATGATATTACTATAGAGGGGAAAAAGTTTTCTGGAAACTCTCAATATTATTTTAAAGACAGACTTTTACATCATGGAACAATTTTATTTAATTCTGATCTTTCTGTGGTTCAAAATGCACTGCAAGTAAAAGCTGAGAAAATACAATCAAAGGGTATTAAATCTGTGAGAAGTAGAGTAACTAATGTGTATCCTTATTTGACGCAAAAAGTTTCTGTGGAGGAATTTAAAGAAATCCTTCTTCACTCTATTTTTGAATATAAGGATGCTGTTTATAAAGAATATGTATTAAAGCAAGATGATATAGATAAAATTCAGTCCATAGCAGATGAAAAATACGCAACTTGGGACTGGACCTATGGAGAGTCACCGGAATTTAATATGGAGAAGAGCAAAAGATACCCATTTGGTCAGTTAAATATTAAATTAAATGTAAAAGATGGCAGGATAAAAGCCTTGGGTATATATGGAGATTTTTTCGCCAATAAAGATTTATCAAAGCTACAAGAGGGTTTCATAGGAGTTGATTTTAAAGAAGAAAGTCTACGCCAGGTAATTCAAGGTTTAGAATTGCAAGAGTATATTCAGGGAATAACAATTGAAGATTTTATAGACTGTACGTTTTACTAATAAAAGATAAGAGCTTTTTAAAGATACATCCATAGATTTGTGTAAATCAAATCCATGGATGTTTTTTATATAAAATTAAGCCTTAAAAATGTGAATTGGTCTGTCTATTGCACCATGAGCGGCTTCCATTATAGCCTCTGATAAAGTAGGGTGTGGATGTATTGCTTTTGCTACATCATGCACAGTACCTTCTAGTTGCATGGTGGTTACCGCTTCTGCAATCATATCTGTAGCATGGGAGGCTAAAATATGAACCCCAAGAACTTCTCCATACTTTTTATCAGCTACGATTTTAATAAAGCCATCTGTTTCACCTTCAGCAAGTGCTTTTCCATTTGCTATTAAAGGGAATTTACTGACTATTACTTCGTGACCCTTTGCAATTGCTTCCTCTGCTGTAAGTCCAGCAACACCTATTTCAGGAAAACTGTAAATGCAGGAAGGAATTTTATTATAATCAAGTTTAGAATTTTGACCTAAAATATTTTCTACAGCTACAACACCTTCTGCTGAGGCCACATGGGCAAGCATAAATTTCCCGTTTACATCGCCGATGGCATAGACACCTTGTACATTGGTTTCAAGCTTGTCATTGGTTTTTATAGAATTTTTATCTAAAGTAAGATTTAATTTTTCTAGACCTTGAATATTAGCTTTTCTACCCATGCTAAGAAGAATAGTATCTGCTCTAAGGGTTTTTACTTCTTCTTTTATTTTTACGGTAAGTTGATTTTTATCAAATTTTTCAAAATTTACTCCGTAAATGATATCAATTCCTTTTTTAATTAGAATCTTTTCCATGGTAGTTCGTATTTCTGTATCGATGCTTCTTAAAATGGTTCCTGATCTTTGAAGGATGGTTACATGACTTCCAAGTGCATTAAATAGAACTGCAAACTCAATGCCTATAACTCCTCCACCAATTACGATAAGTTCATCAGGCACTTCTTTTATAGATAGAAGTCCTTTGGAAGTTACAGTGTAACCACCGTCCATAGACTCTTTTAATCCAGGGATATTTGGAATCATGGAGGAAGAACCCGTTGCAATAATTAAATTTTTTGTACCTAAGGTTTCTCCATTTACTTGTATTGTGTTTTTATCTATTACGTCACCATTTCCCAAATATACATCTACACCATTTTGTTTTAATAAAGTTTTTACACCACCTGTAAGTTGCTTTACTACAGCATTTTTTCTGTTTTGCATTGCAGCCCAATCTATGGACACAGTGTTTTTATCCTCTATATGAACACCAAATTTTTCTGCGTGAAGTATATCTTGATATACATGTGCACTTTTTAAAAGAGTTTTGGTAGGGATACATCCCCAGTTTAGACATACGCCACCAAGCTCTGCCTTTTCTACTAAAGCAGTTTTTGCACCTAGTTGAGCAGCTTTAATTGCAGCAACGTATCCACCAGGACCTCCACCTAAAATAATAATGTCGTAGGTTTTCAATTTAATTCCACCTTTCCTTATAAAAATTTATTTTATAAAAAAGGATACAATGCTAGAGGCAGTGTATCCTTTTCCTGGTTAGCTTAACACTAAAAGCATTGGATCATCTAAGTAAGTTCTTAATCTACTTAGGAATCTCCCAGCATCTCCACCATCAATTACTCTATGATCAACGCATATTGTAATGGTGAGCATATCTCGGATCACGATTTCATTATCAACAACCACTGGTTTTTTTATTATTTTACCAACTCCAAGTATAGCCACTTCTGGATGTTTAATTACTGGAATTCCTGAAGTTGCTCCTATGGCGCCGTAGTTTGTAATAGTGAAGGTTCCATTTTGCAAGGTATCTAAAGTAAGGGCCTTATTTTTTGCTTTTTCTGCAAGGAGAGAAAGCTCTCTTGCCACTGGCAAAACACCTTTTTTATCAGAATCTTTTATTACAGGAACAATTAAGCCATCAGGTGTGTCCACAGCTACACCAATGTTATAGTATTTTTTTAATACAAGCTCTTCTGTTTTATCATCATAACTTGCATTAAACATAGGATAGTCTTTAAGTGCAAGGGTTACTGCTTTTATAATAAAAGGCATATAGGTTAAGTGAACGCCTTGTGTTATTGCCATGGGTTTTGCTTGTGCCCTAAAGGCTACAAGTTTCGATACGTCTATTTCATCCGTTGCAGAAGCATGAGGAATAACAGATTTTGAAAGTACCATGTTTTTTGCAATGGTTTTTCTAAGCATAGTGAGTGGAACTCTTTCCACTTCGCCTGCAAATTTAAGTTCTGGAATTGTTATAGCTTGGGCAGTGGGGGAGACTGGAACTTCAGCAAAAGGAGTAGAGATTTCAGTTTTTCTCTCTTTACTAGCAAGATAAATATCTTCCTTCATAACCCGTCCAATTGGTCCTGTGCCTTTAATCTTGTGGATATCAATGCCTAAATCTTTAGCCAGTTTTCTTGCAACGGGTGTTGAAAGAATTTTAGTAGAGGACTCTTCTTCTTTTACTGATTTTTCTTCATGGCTAACAGCAATTATTTGTGAGGAAACTTCTAATTCGCCTACAACTCCAGCAGTTTCACCTTCATCTATAGCTTTTGACCCTTCAATTACAGTTTCATTAGGAGAATCAGTGTTTTTTACATCATCCTCTGAAGTTTGAATTTCCACAACTACATTTCCAACATAAATGATTTCACCTTCTTCAGCTTTTTTACTAGTAACAATGCCACCCACTGGAGAGGGTATTTCTGCATTTACTTTATCTGTTTCTACAAGGAATAAAGAATCACCTTCCTTAATAGGATCTCCAGAATTTACAAACCATTTTAAAATCTTTCCTTCTGTAATTCCTTCCCCGATATCTGGGAATTTAAATTTAAACATATAATACACCTCCAGTTAAAAATTAACAACCTCTCTTATTTTATGAGCAATGCGATCTGGGCGAATAATGAAATGATCTTCTCCCTTTGGAAGTGGAACTGTAGTATCAAAGCCTGCAAGTCTAGTTGGTGGTGCTTCTAAATGTAAAAACGCACCTTCATTTACAGTAGCAATTAGTTCAGCACCAGGTCCAAAAGATTTAAATGCCTCATGAACAACTAAAAACCGTCCAGTCTTCTTTACTGATTTAAGTATTGTTTCCTTATCAAAGGGTGCAATGGTTCTTAAATCAATAAGCTCCACGGAAATACCTTCTTTTTCAACTTCTTCAATTGCTTTTTGAACTTCACGAACCATTGCGCCCCAAGCTACTACGGTAATATGATCCCCTTCTTTTACAACCTTTGCTTTGCCAATAGGAATGATATAATCTTCCTCTGGGACTTCTTGCTTGAAGGCTCTATAAATTCTTTTTGGTTCTAAAAATATAACAGGGTCAGGGCTTCGAATAGCAGCTAGTAATAACCCTTTTGTATCGTATGGAGTTGATGGAATAACTACTTGAAGTCCTGGAATATGAGCGAAAATTGATTCTATACTTTCAGAGTGATGTTCTAAGGCACGAATTCCACCTCCGTAAGGCATACGAATCACCATTGGAAGGGTATAAGTTCCTCTTGACCTGTTCCTCATTCTAGCTACGTGACCAATAATTTGGTTTAAAGCTGGAAGCACAAAACCATCAAACTGCATTTCTACCACAGGTTTTAATCCATTTATAGCCATACCTACAGCACTACCAACTATTGCAGCCTCAGATAATGGAGTATCAAAACATCTATCTACTCCATATTTTTTCTGAAGTCCAACAGTTGCTCTAAAAACGCCACCTTCAACACCTACGTCTTCTCCATAGGTTACAACAGTTTTATCTCTTGCCATTTCTTGATCTAATGCGTAATTTACTGCACCAATTATATTTAAAATAGGCATACTATTCTCCTCCTTCCTTTAAAAACTTATTGTATTCTTCATATTGCTCCACTAAATTTGGAGTCATTTTTTCATACTGATATTTAAAAATATCTTCTAAAGGGACGATGCCAGAAGCTTCTACTTTTTTAAAGGTTTCATTTACGAAGGCTTCATAGCTTTCAGTTTCTTTTAAATCTTCATCTTCAGACCACATTTTTTTATCTATTAAGTATTTTTTCATTCTTATAATAGGATCTTTTTTCTTCCACTCTTCTACTTCTTCATCTTTCCTATATAAAGTAGGGTCATCAGAAGTTGTATGAGCTCCAATTCTATAGGTATAAGCTTCAATTAAGGTTGGACCACCGCCATTTCTTGCTCTATCTACAGCTTCTTTTGTAGCTGCATACATTGCTAGAACATCATTTCCATCCACTAAAATGTTTGGCATTCCATAAGCAATACCCTTTTGTGCTAAGGTTTCAGATCTAGTTTGAGAAGCCCTACTTACTGAAATAGCAAATTGGTTATTTAATATTACAAATACCACCGGCGATGAAAATACGGAAGCAAAATTTAATGCTTCATGGAATTCTCCTTGAGAAGTTCCTCCATCACCAACGTAGGCAATTGTTACATGATCTTCTCCTTTGATTTTAGAAGCCATGGCGAGTCCAGTAGCATGATTTAACTGAGAGGCGATGGGAACAGAAATTGGTAACATTTTTACATTAGGTGGAAATTTACTTCCAGCTTCATTTCCGTACCAGTATAAATAAATTTGTTCTAAAGATACACCTTTATAGAGCCAAGCTCCCATTTCTCTAAAAGCGGGAACTAACCAATCTCTTTCCTCCGTAGCTGCAATAGAACCAACCTGCGCTGCCTCTTCACCATGGTTTGGAGCAAAGGTTAACATTCTACCTTGTCTTTGGTATTGCAAAGCCTTTCCGTCTGCAATACGACTATGAAGCATTGTCTTATATAATGTGATTAATTTTTCTTTTTCTAATTTAGGAAGCAAATCTTCATTTATAACTACTCCGTGTCTATCTAGTACGGAAAACATTTCTTTATTTAATGAATTATATTTTTCAGTAAGCATAATGAACCTCCTTAAGTGATTTATATATTATATATACCATATCATTTATAACTCTAAATTGCAAGACTATTAGGTAATAATTATTATTGATAGTATATTTGCGTTATGAATGGAGATTTCTTTTCCAAAAAGAACATAAAGGTACTATTCAAATGAATAATACCTTTGCTGCTTTAATATTGTTTGTAATTACTTTGTTGATGAGAATCTTTTAAGTAATACCTTTGATATAAAACAGACTATAATAGTGAAAGTAGCAGCCCAAAACGCAAATGAGATTAGTCTTTCGCTTCCAAAAGTATAACCAGCTAAAAGCCCTGAACATACAGAAACACCACAGATAAATACAGGTTCTAAATTTTTAAAGACTATTAGTCTTAAATTATATTCTAAGTTTCTCTTTTTATAGGATACATAGGATAAGTACAGAAATAAACAAGTTAATATAAAAAGTACTAATAACTTTAACTTATAATCTGTATAATAAAAAGTTCTATACATATCTTTACCCTTATTTACTTCTGTATCAAACCTATTAAACCACGCCTCATGAGGTATATTATAACTATAAATATTTACCCAACGCCCAATTTCATCAAAAATCATATAGCGGTATTGGTTAAGTCGATAGCATTTACTTAATAAATACATTAATATCCTTGTTATAAAGTAGGGGACTATAAGTATTATTGCACCCACTGCGGCTGAAATTATGGTATTTCCCATAACTGCCTGTGCCAGTACCATAAAAGTGAAAATGCAAATGTAAACAAATATGTCCATAAAAAACCACATAACTATATCAGAATATGGATTTAATGTTGTGTCAAGGCCTTTAATATTTGCAAGATAAAACAAACTTAAAAATATATATGTTACTACAAAACTTATTAGGATGCTTATCACACCAACAAGCCATTTGTTGAGTATTATCTCTTTTCTTGTAAATGGCATAGAAGCTAAGAATCCTTGACTTTCACTGGCTTTTTCACCTATAAATAAAATCATAGCGAGTATTATTACAACAAATATCATTACAAAGATATATGTATGACGGTCATGAAGTCCGTTATTAAACCATCTATCAGTCCATACTGTACCATTTAGTTTCAAATACATTTTATTTTGATTTAATGCGGATATAACACCATGAACCTTATAAAACAAAAGTATAAAAATAGTTAGAAGGGTTACCCACTTTACATTTATCCATTCCTTATAGAAAAGGGCCTTATTTATAATTTTATTCATTTTTATCCTCCTCTTCTACGAAATATATAAACATATCCTCAAGACTCATATCTATAATCTCTATAAAGTCAGCACCCATGTCATAAAGCCTTTTTTCAAAATCTTTGGTGTAATTTTTAGTGATTATATAGTTTACTCTGCCAATAGTTTCAACTTTAATTACGCCATCAAGAGAAGAGAGATTTTTATTTAAATCCACAGTGGACTTAAATACTACTTGAAGTTTTTTTATGCTGTTTTTAGCATCCTCAACAGAACTCATGTGTTTTATTTCACCATTTTTAATTATTGCTACAGTATCACATATTCTCTCGATATGGTCCAAATGATGTGAGGAAATAAACACAGTTACATCCCTTGAAGCCACTTCATCTACTATAAGGGACATTATTTCTTTCTTAATCACAGGGTCAAGGCCAGATGTAGGCTCATCAAGTATTAGAATATCTGGTTTTATGCTTAGGTTTAAAAGAATAGCTAATCTCATCTTCATGCCTTTAGAAAGTTCGCGTACTCTTTGTCCTAATGGGATTTTAAATTTTTTATTAAGCTCATCAAACCTATCCTCGGAAAAATCATTATAGGTTTTCTTATAAAATTTTAAAAGTTCTTTTACTTTGAATGATGAAAAATATTGATTTTCATCTGATACATAACCTATCCTCTGTTTTACTGCATTATTATCAAAAATCTCTTCACCATCTATTAATATACTTCCTTCATTAACCTTGTAAATACCTGTTAGGCATTTTATAAGTGTAGTTTTACCCGCACCGTTTTCACCGATAATTCCAAATATGCTCCCCTTATTTACATGTAAATTTACATTGCTAAGAATAAATTTATCATCTATGCGTTTGCTCACATTTTTTATATCTATCAAATTAATCCCCCCATTTTATAACTTTTCAATAACTTAAAACTCGCTATAAATTTCATTTAGTACATCAATTAGCTTATCTTTATCAACTCCTATATAATGTGCTTCTATAATTATTTTCTTCATATGTTCTCTAATTTCTTTCATCTTTTCTGCATCCATTACAGGCTGGAAATTTTCCGCTACAAAGGTTCCTTTTCCTCTTATAACTTCAATTGCCTTCATTCGCTCTAGCTCATTATATGCTTTGCTTATAGTATTAGGATTTATGGTTATAATTGAAGCAAGTTCACGTACAGAAGGCAGTTTATCTCCAGGTTTTAATATTCCTTTTATAATATTTTCCTTTATTTTCTCAATAATCTGTTCATAAATAGGTTTACTGCTTCTGCTGTCGATATTTATCAAGGGTTCACCTTCTTTCAAATAATATTTTGGTTACTTGAGTGTGCTAGGTGTATTACTTCACATAGTACACTTATAAATATAATACACTGTATTTGCATTGTCAAGTAACATTTGTGAAATATTACAATTTTTATAAAAAAATATTGTATAAATTTTACAAATTTATGTTGACTATTCCTAATTACACATGTAAACTAAAATTAGGAATTACAATTGTAATCGAAATGGAGGTGAAGTAATAATGTATGAAATTCCAAAAATATCAAATGCTGAATGGGAAGTTATGAAAATAATATGGAATCATTCCGAAATTACATCAATTAATATTATTCAGCAGCTAAAAGATAAAGCCCAGTGGAAACCATCTACAGTTAAAAGTCTAATAAACAGGTTATTAAATAAAAATGCAATTGGGTTTAGTAAATTAGGTAATGAGTATTTATATTTTCCTTTGGTATCAGAAGATGAATGTATAAAATTAGAAAGTAAGTCTTTTGTTGACAGGGTATTCAACGGTTCTATTAAATCTATGATGCTAACATTTGCAGAGTCAAAAGAGATATCTGAAAGGGATATAGAGGAATTAAAAAATATACTAAACCAGCAAAGTAAAACGAAAGGTTGATGTGTATGGAGTTATTAAATATTTTTGAGGTGATTATACTTTCATCTGTAATAGGTAGCGTAATTGTACTAATGATATTAATTATTAAAGGTATATTTAGAAATAAATTTAATTCTATCTTTCACTATTATATATGGTTAATATTGCTCATAAAGTTAATAATCCCTTTCGGGCCACAAACCCCTTTAAATATTGCTAATGTATATGAAAATTTTTATGTGAGAACAGCTACAGATGAAAATATTCAAAAAATACAAATTAATCCATCAAAACAACTTGAAGATACAACCTTAGGAGGGTTAACATCAATAAGTGCATCTCAATTTTCAAGTAAAAGTGTAATTAGTAACGCCAGGAATATGAATTTTAAAAACAAAGTTAATATTGAAAAAGTGTTTTGTTTTATATGGGTGGTTGGGGTTGTATTAGTAATGGGGGTATTTGTTACAGGACATAAAAAACTTAGAGGCATTGTTAAAACTTCTATAAAAAATATAAACAGCACACATAAAGATATCTTATATAAATGCAGGAAAGCTATGAATATAAGAGCTGAGGTAGAGCTATCATATTCGCATAAAATAAGTAGTCCTTCACTATGTGGGTTGATTAAACCAAAAATATTAATTCCAGTTAGGGTAGCAAGCCATATTTGTGATGAAGAATTCAAGTATATTATAATGCACGAATTAACCCATTTAAAAAATAAGGATATATTTATAAATTTGGTTATAACTTTATTGTCTGTGATCTACTGGTTTAATCCTATATTGCTTTATGGGTTTTATAAAATGAGACAAGACTGTGAATTTTCCTGTGATAGTCAAGTGATTTCACATTTAGGTGAAGGGGAAAACCTGCAATATGGAAATGCAATAATAAGAGTATTGGAGCTGGCTGGTAGCGGCAATAGACTTGTGGGGACTACTTCAATGGTCATGAATAGTTCGGAAATAAAAAGGAGGGTTATTATGATTTCAAAGCATAAGAAGGTAAATATTAAAGGTATATTATTAGGAGTTTTGGTAGTAGTTGTTGTAGGAAGCCTCGGCATTGTACTAAACACATCAAACGTAAGGTCAGATAAAGGTATTGCTAGTGCTACAACGTTAAAAGTAGCAACACCAGTGACAACGCCTAAAAGTCTAGTTAACAATACATCAAATAAAACACAAGTTACTACTGTAAAAGAATCACCAAGTGATAGCTCGAATCCGATAGTAGAATTTTCACCTGACATAGTAATTTATAATAGCCATCCTGATGAGGGTTACTCCTCAGGAATAAAAGTTACGGATATTGCTACTTTAATAAATGATAAATTACTTAAAGAAGGGCTGAAAAGCAGTTTCATTAAGTGTACTGCTCCTATAGGGTATGAAAAAGCATATCAAACTTCACGTGATTTGATAATAAAAAATGTAAAAGATCATAGCAATACAATTCTTTTAGATATACATCGTGATGTAATTGAAAACTCAAAATCAGAAACAAAAAAAATGCAACTTATACTTACTAAAGATAACCCAGGTTACAAATCAAATAAAAAGTTTGCCGATCTTTTATTAGCAGAGTTTAAAACATCTAATCTAATTAAATCAGATGTTTACTATTACAACAAGGGAATATTATATTTCAATCAAGATTTATCTAATAATGCAGCACTTATTAATATTGGAAATAATATGTCTAGTGACAGCGATATTGAAGATTGTGTAAATGCACTGGTTACAGCACTGAAAAACATTCAATAGGTAAACTAGTGTACGAACTATCAAACCTCATATATTCTAGCGTCTTATGAAACTACTCATTGTGTTTATTGAGACATTATGGATAATGTATTTATAAAAATTTGAAAAGGGAAGTCTAAAATGATATGATCCCTTTAAAGTAGACATGGTAAATAACCAAAATACTTTGGAGGGATTTTTATGTCCAGATCACCTTTCACTCTAGCTCAAAAAATTGCAGCTGTAGAAGACTATTTAAAGGGTT